>NZ_JAHBZK010000003.1 GCF_019635465.1 Hydrogenophaga sp. | reverse complement strand
GCTCCCGCTTGGTGTGCATCAGGTGGGGATGAAAGGCGGCCAGGAAACGGTACTTGGCCAGCTGGCGCTCCTCGCCCGAGGAGCCGCTGGGAAAATAGGCGCTGATGATCGACAGCTTGCGCGCCGGGGTGTCAAAGCGCAGTTCAACGTAGCGGCCTTCGGTGTCGAACTCGCCGCCGTCGAATCCGGCGATCACTTCGCTGGGCTCATGCCGGGTGTAAATACCGACGCCCGAGTAGCCCTTTTTCTGGGCAAAATGGAAATGTCCCTGCAAGCCTGCCAGACGGTCGAAGCGGCCCTGGATGTCGGCGGCCTGCGCCTTGACCTCCTGTACACAAATACAATCCGGCCCGGTATCGGCGATCCATTGCTCCACGCCCTTGCTGGTGGCTGAGCGGATGCCGTTGAGATTGAGGCTGGTTAATCTGAACAAGGAATTCCCCATGGTGGATGTTGGCGCGCATGCCGAATCAGGAAACGATCTGGCGCAGGGTTTTGTGCAGTTTGCCGTGGAGTCCGGTGTCCTGCGGTTTGGCGAATTCAAGACCAAGGCCGGACGCCTGAGCCCGTATTTCTTCAATGCCGGGCTTTTCGACGATGGCCGCAAGCTTGGCCGCCTGGCAGAATTCTATGCAAAAGCCCTGCTGGCCAGCGGCATCGAGTTCGACATGGTGTTCGGGCCGGCCTACAAGGGCATCCCGCTGGCAGCCACCGTGGCGGTGGAACTGGCCCGGCAGGGCCGCAATGTGCCCTTTGCCTACAACCGCAAGGAGGCCAAGGACCATGGCGAAGGGGGCACGCTGGTGGGTGCGCCGCTGCGCGGACGGGTGCTCATCATTGACGATGTGATGTCCGCCGGCACGGCTGCTCGCGAGTCGATCGCGCTGATCCAGGCCGCCGGGGCCACGCCCCATGCCGTGGCCATCGCACTGGACCGCCAGGAAAAAGCCACCGAGAATGGGCGCGATGTATCGCACAGTGCGGTGCAGTATGTGCGCCAGCAGCTGGGACTGCAGGTGTGTGCCATTGCCACACTGGCAGACTTATTGCTCTACCTGTCGGACGCGCAGGGAAGCGCCGCCATGGCGGCCCATCGCGAAAAGGTGCTGGCCTATCGCCAGCAATATGGCGTCGATGAAGGGTAATCCATTGAAAAGACCGGTGTTGAGATGGTGGGTTGGGGGGCTGCTGGCAGGGCTGTGCGGGCTTGTGGCTGCCCAGGCGGCACCGGCCAATACCCAGAGCATCTACACCTGTGTGGACAAACAGGGGCGCAAACTCACGTCCGACCGGCCCATTCCGGAATGCATCGACCGCGAGCAGCGCGAGTTGAGCCCCACGGGGACCGTGCGCCGCGTCATCGGCCCCACGCTCACCGAACATGAACGGGCGGCACGGGAAGTGGAGCGCCGCAAGGAGCAGGAAGAGCGCAACCGCATCGCCGATGAGCGCAAGCGCGAACGCGTCCTGGTGGCCCGCTACCCTGACAAGGCGGCCCACGATGCCGAGCGCGCCCTGGCCATTGCGCAGGTCGATGCAGTGACCGCCACGGCCACCCAGCGCATCGCCGAACTGCAGGCCCGGCGCAAGACCCTGGACCTGGAGATGGAGTTCTACCGCAAGGACCCGGCCAAAGCCCCCATGTTGCTGCGCCGCCAACTGGCCGAAAACGACGAGGGTGTGCAGGAGCAGCGCCGCTTCATTGCCGGACAGGACCAGGAAAAGCGCCGCATCCATCAGCGCTTCGACGAAGAGCTGGCACAACTTCGGCAGCTATGGGCGGCCCAGCGCGTCGTACCGGCGCTGCCGGTGTCTCCGCCCGTGACTACAGCGCGTTAGCCCAGGCGCGCGCGCAGCAGGTCGGTCGCCTGTTGGGGGTTGGCCTTGCCCTTGCTGGCCTTCATGACCTGGCCCACCAGGGCGTTGAACGCCTTGTCCTTGCCGGCCTTGAACTGCGCCACGTTGTCGGGGTTGGCTGCAATGACTTCGTCGATGATTTTCTCCAGCGCGCCGGAGTCGTTCATCTGTTTGAGGCCCCTGGATTCAATGATGGCGTCCACATCGCCGCCCTCGCCTTGCCACAAGGCATCAAACACCTGTTTGGCAGCATTGTTCGAGATCGTGCCGTCAGCGATGCGTGCCAGCATGGTGGCCAGCTGTGCGGTGGTGAGCGGTGCCTGTTCCACCGCCATCTCGCCGGCATTCAGGCGCCGCGACATTTCTCCCATGATCCAGTTGCTGGCCAGCTTGGCCTGGCCGCTGGCCTGGGCCACGGCTTCAAAGTAGGCCGCCATGGCCTTGCTTTGCGTGAGCGTCGTGGCGTCGTACTCGGGCAGGCCGTAGTCCTGCACGAAGCGCGCCGCCATGGCGCGGGGCAGCTCGGTCATCTGCGCGCGCGTGCTCTCCACCCATTCGGGCGCGATCACCAGCGGCGGCAGGTCCGGGTCGGGGAAGTAGCGGTAGTCGGCCGCGTCTTCCTTGGTACGCATGGCGCGTGTCTCGCCCGTGTCGGGGTTGAACAGCACGGTGGCCTGCTCGATCGCGCGGCCGTCTTCGATTTCCTCGATCTGCCAGCGGATCTCGTAGTCGATCGCCTGCTGCATGAAACGGAAGCTGTTGAGGTTCTTGATCTCGCGGCGCGTGCCCAGCGGCTGGCCGGGCTTGCGTACGGAGACGTTGGCGTCGCAGCGGAACGAGCCTTCCTGCATGTTGCCGTCGCAGATGCCGATCCAGGTGACGATCTTGTGCAGCTCTTTCGCGTAAGCCACGGCCTCGGCGCTGGAGCGGATGTCGGGCTCGGTGACGATCTCCAACAGCGGCGTGCCGGCGCGGTTGAGGTCGATGCCGCTTTGCCCGATGAAGTCCTCGTGCAGGCTCTTGCCGGCGTCTTCCTCCAGGTGCGCGCGCACCAGGCGCACGGTCTTTTTCTCGTCGCCCAGAAAGAAGCTCACCGAGCCGCCCTGCACCACCGGGATCTCGTACTGGCTGATCTGGTAGCCCTTGGGCAGGTCAGGGTAGAAGTAGTTCTTGCGCGCAAACACGCTGCGCTCGGCCACGTGCGAGCCCACCGACAGGCCGAAGCGGATGGCGCAGGCCACGGCCTCGCGGTTCATCACCGGCAGGGTGCCGGGCAGGGCCAGGTCGACCGCGCAGGCCTGGGTGTTGGGCTCGGCGCCGAACGCCGTGGGCGCGCGGCTGAAGATCTTGGATTGCGTGGCGAGCTGGGTGTGCGTCTCGAAGCCGATCACGACTTCGTAGCCTTGCACCAGCAGGGAGGTGAGTTTCGGGCTGCTCATGGTCAAAAGCCCTCCGGCGATTGCGTGTGCCAGTCGGTGGCTTGCTGAAAGGCGTGCGCCACCTGCAGCAGCTCGGCCTCTTTCAGGTAGTTGCCCAGCAGCTGCAGGCCCACGGGCAATCCGCCCGCGCCGAAGCCGGCCGGCACGCTCATGCCAGGCAGGCCGGCCAGGCTGCCGGGCAGGGTGAAGATGTCGGCCAGGTAGTTGGCCACCGGGTCATCGGCCTTCTCGCCAATCTTCCACGCCACGGTGGGCGCGGCCGGCCCGGCGATCACGTCGCACTGGGCAAAGGCCTGCTGGAAGTCCTGTGCGATCAGGCGGCGGATCTGCTGCGCCTTGAGGTAGTAGGCGTCGTAGTAGCCGTGCGAGAGGACGTAGGTGCCGATCATGATGCGGCGCTGCACCTCGGGCCCGAAGCCCTCGCTGCGCGACTTTTTGTACATGTCGAGCAGGTCGTCGTACCGCGCGGCGCGGTGGCCGAACTTGACGCCATCGAAGCGGCTGAGGTTGGAACTCGCCTCGGCGGGCGCAATGATGTAGTAGACGGGAATGGCCAGCTCGGTGCGCGGCAGCGAGACGTCCACCAGCGTGGCGCCGAGCTTCTCCAGCTCGGCCAGCGCCGCGCGCACCGGCGCGATCACGTCGGCGGCCACGCCGTCACCAAAGAACTCCTGGGGCAGGCCGATGCGCAGGCCCTTGAGCGGTTGCGCTGTGGACGCGCCGGCCTGCCAGGGCTGGCCCAGCAGGCGGGCGTAGTCCTCGGCGGGGTGGTCCAGGCTGGTCGAGTCGCGGTCGATGTCCGGGCCGGCCATGGCGGTCAGCAGCGTGGCGCAGTCGGCCGCGCTGCGGGCCATGGGGCCAGCCTGGTCGAGGCTCGAGGCAAAGGCCACCATGCCGTAACGCGAGCAGCGCCCGTAGGTGGGCTTGATGCCGGTGACGCCGCAGAAGCTGGCAGGCTGGCGGATGGAGCCGCCGGTGTCGGTGCCGGTGGCCGCTGGCAACAATCGCGCGGCCACCGCCACCGCCGTGCCACCGGACGAGCCGCCCGGCACGTGGTCGGTGTGCCAGGGGTTGCGCGCCGGCCCGTAGGCCGAGTTCTGGTTGCTGCCGCCCATGGCGAACTCGTCGCAGTTGAGCTTGCCCAGCGTCACCGCGCCGGCCTGCGCCAGGCGCGAGACGACGGTGGCGTCGAAGGGGCTGCGGTAGCCCTCGAGCATCTTCGAGCCCGCGGTGGTGGGGAAGTCGCGCGTGACGAAGATGTCCTTGTGCGCCATCGGCACGCCCAGCAGCGGTGTGCGTTCGCCCGCCGCAATGCGGGCGTCGGCGGCTTTGGCCTGGGCCAGCGTGGCGTCTTCGTCGAAGGCCAGCCAGGCGCCCAGGTGCTGATGCTGCTTCGCGCGCTCTAGCAGGTGCTGCGCGGCCTCGACACTGCTGGTCTGTCCCTCGGCGATGGCCTGGGCCAGCTCGGCCACGCCTTGTTCGTGAATCGGCTTCATTCGATCACCTTCGGCACCAGGAACAGGCCGCGTTCGACGGCCGGGGCGCTGCGCTGGTTGGCCTCGCGCCGATCGGGCTCGCTGGCCACGTCGGGGCGCAGCCGCAGCGCCACGTCTTCCATCACGGCGGTTGGGTGCGCCAGCGGCTCGACGCCGGTGGTGTCGACGGCCTTCATCTGCTCGACGATGTCGAAGAAGCCGTTGAGCTGGTCGCGCATGCGCTCGCTCTGCTCGGTGCTCAGTTCGAGGCGCGCCAGGTTGGCGATGCGCCCGATGTCTTGAAGGGTCAGGGACATGGTGCTGGAGGGCGTTGGGTGCGCCGCACCATGAGCGCGGCCCACCGGCAACCGAATGCAAAACGCGCCGTCTGCGGGGCAAAACGGCCGGTTTTCGTGCGGTTGTACACAGGGAGTCAGGTATTATCCTGCGTTCAGCGATGGGCCCATTTGCGCCCGGTTTTCGCGCTCGAATCAAACACTTAAGCCCCGATGCCCGGCCAATCCTTCGGCCCCACCCCCGGTTGCAGGCGCCTGCGCGAGCGCACGCACCCCACAGGATTCACCCACCATGTTTGAAGCGTTCCGTCGGAGTTTCTCGACCGACCTGGCCATCGACCTTGGCACCGCCAACACCCTGATCTACGTGCGCAACAAGGGCATCGTGCTCGACGAGCCCTCGGTGGTGTCGATCCGCCATGAAGGCGGCCCGCAGGGCAAGAAGACCATCCAGGCCGTGGGCCACGAGGCCAAGGCCATGCTGGGCAAGGTGCCCGGCAACATCGAGGCCATCCGCCCGATGAAGGACGGCGTGATTGCCGACTTCACTGTCACCGAGCAGATGCTCAAGCAGTTCATCAAAATGGTGCACCCGCGCTCGATGTTCAAGCCGAGCCCGCGCATCATCATCTGCGTGCCCTGCGGTTCCACCCAGGTCGAGCGCCGCGCCATCCGCGAGTCGGCCCTGGGCGCCGGCGCCAGCGAGGTCTATTTGATCGAAGAACCCATGGCCGCGGCCATCGGTGCCGGCCTGCCGGTGTCCGACGCCTCGGGCTCCATGGTGGTCGACATTGGCGGCGGCACCACCGAGGTGGGCGTCATCAGCCTGGGCGGCATGGTCTACAAAGGCAGCGTGCGCGTGGGCGGCGACAAATTCGACGACGCCATCATTGCCTACATCCGCCGCAACTACGGCATGCTGATCGGCGAACCCACGGCCGAGGCCATCAAGAAGGAAATCGGCTCCGCCTTCCCTGGCTCCGAAGTGCGCGAGATGGAAGTCAAGGGCCGCAACCTGTCCGAAGGTGTGCCGCGCAGCTTCACCATCAGCTCCAACGAGGTGCTGGAAGCCCTGACCGAACCGCTCAACCAGATCGTCAGCGCGGTCAAGAACGCACTGGAACAGACCCCGCCCGAACTGGGTGCCGACATCGCCGAGCGCGGCATGATGCTCACCGGCGGCGGCGCGCTGCTGCGCGACCTGGACCGTCTGCTGGCCGAAGAAACCGGCCTGCCCGTGCTGGTGGCCGAAGAGCCGCTGACCTGCGTGGTGCGCGGTTGTGGCATGGCCCTGGAGCGCATGGAACGCCTGGGGACCATCTTCACCAACGAGTGAGCGGGTGGCGCATGACGGATGACAGATGACGCCGGCTGCGCCGGGCATGACGTCATGGCAACAGGACTGGTTCCCGATCACTCGTCACTCGTCACTCGTCATCAGCCGTTCCCCTCATGCCATTAGGCACCCTCGATCGCTCCCCACCGCCCTTCTTCAAGCAGGGCCCGTCGGCGCTGTCCAAGCTGGTGGTGTTCAGCGCGGTGTCGCTGTTTCTCATGGTGGCCGACCTGCGCTTTCGGATTGCCGACCCGGTGCGCGCCACGCTGGCCACGGCGCTGTACCCCGTGCAATGGGCGGTGTTGCAGCCGGTGCAGGTGGTGCAGGCCGTCGGGGGTTACTTCCAGACGCTGCACAGCGCCCAGCAAAGTGAGCTGGACGCGCTGCGCCGCCTCACCACGCAGGCCCTGCGCAGCTCGCAGGTCGAACAGCTGGAACAGGAAAACAAGCGCCTGCGCGCCCTGCTGGCCATGCGCGAACGCATTGGCGCCAAGGCCGAAGGGGCACAAGTGCTCTACGACGCCGCCGACCCGTTCTCGCGCCGCGTCTTCATTGACCGCGGCCAGACCCACGGCGTATTGCCTGGTGCGCCGGTCATCGACGAGTCCGGCGTGCTCGGGCAGGTGACCCGTGTCTACCCCCTGCTGTCGGAGGTCACCCTGCTGGTCGACCGCGCCCAGGCGATTCCGGTGCTCAACGCGCGCTCGGGCGTGCGCAGCCTGGTGTACGGCCAGCCGTCCTCGGCCGGCGACGGGCTGGAGCTGCGCTACACCTCGGTCGGCACCGACATTGCGCAAGGCGATCTGCTGACCACCAGCGGCGTCGACGCGGTGTACCCCCCCGGCCTGCCGGTGGCCAGGGTCACCCTGGTCGAGCGCAACCCTGGCTCGTCCTTCCTGCGCGTGGTGGCCGAACCACTGGCGCATGTAGAGAGCGCCCTGCACGTGCTGGTGCTCACGCCCACGGGTGAGCCACCCCCCGCCCCCACGGCCGACGCGCCGCCCGCGGGCCCGGGCAAACCGGCCGGTAAAGAAGCCGCTAAAGAGACCACCAAAGGGGCCAGCAAGGGGACCGCGCCATGATCATGCGTCCCGGTCAGCAACTGCTGCTGCCCGCCAACCCCGTCTTCATCTGGTTCAGCCTGATCGCCGCGCTGGCGCTGAACATGTTGCTCAACATGGGCCTGTTCGGCCGCGCCGCCTGGGTGCCCGACGTGCTGGCGGTGGTGATCGTGTTCTGGTGCGTGCACCAGCCACTGCGTATCGGCGTCGGCACGGCCTTTTTCTTCGGCCTGGCCATGGACGTGCACCAGGGCGCTTTGCTCGGTCAGCACGGTCTGGCGTACACGGCCATGACCTTCGGTGCGATCGCCATGCACCGGCGCCTGTTGTGGTTCCCGGTGCCGCAGCAGGCACTGCAGGTGCTGCCGCTGTTCGTGGTGGCCACCGTCCTGTCGCTCGTGGTGCGCCTGCTGGCCGGTGGTGTGTTCCCCGGCTGGAACCACTTGCTGGCGCCCCTGGTCGAAGCCCTGCTCTGGCCGGTGGTGACGGTCATGCTGCTGGCACCGCAGCGCCGCGCCCCCGACCCGGACGACAACCGGCCCATATAAATGCTCCCCCCGCGCCGCTTCGCGTCTCCCCCCTCTCTCGCCCATGGCGGGAGGGGGGCGGCACCAGCGGCCCGGCCAAGCCGGTTCCGCGGTGCCCCTGGGGCAGAGCACGTCTGTGCAAGCAACTACATGTCTAGCCAGAGGTTCGGACATGACTGAACTGCGCAACGTCGAGGCCGACCTCGCGCACTTTCGCACCCGCGTGATCGTGATGGCGCTGGCCATCCTGTTCGCGTTCGGGCTGGTTGGCGCGCGCATGATCTGGCTGCAGGTGATCCAGCACGAGGCCTATGTGGCGCAGGCCGAGAGCAACCGCACCTCGGTGTTGCCGGTGGTGCCCAATCGCGGCCGTATCACCGACCGTTTCGGACGCGTGCTGGCCAGCAACTACTCGGCCTACACGCTCGAGATCACGCCGGCGCAGGTCGACGACCTGGACGCCACCATCGCCGGCTTGCGCGAGCTGGTCGAGATCAGCCCGCGCGACGAGCGCCGCTTTCGCAAGCTGCGCGAAGAATCCCACAGCTTCGACTCGCTGCCCATCCGCACCAAGCTGAGCGACGAGGAAGTCGCGCGCTTCACGGTGCAGCGCTACCGATTCCCCGGAGTGGAGGTGCAGGCGCGCCTGTTGCGCAGCTACCCCAACGGCGAGTCGGCCAGCCACGTGGTGGGCTACATCGGCCGCATCAACCAGCGCGAGAAAGACCAGATCGCCGACTGGCCGGAGGAAGAGCAGGCCAACTACCGCGGCACCGAGTACATCGGCAAGCTCGGTGTGGAGCAGCAGCACGAGCAGACCCTGCATGGCACCACCGGCTTCGAGCGGGTCGAGACATCGGCTGGTGGCCGTGCGGTGCGCTCGCTGGCGGCCACGCCACCCACCCCTGGCGACACCGTCGTGCTCACCATCGACGCCAAGCTGCAGCACCTGATCGAAACCCTCTACGGCGATCGCCGTGGTGCCCTGGTGGCCATCGACCCGCGCAATGGGGAGGTGCTGGCGCTGGTGTCCAAGCCCACCTTCGACCCCAACCTGTTTGTCGAGGGCATCGACGTCGACAACTGGCGCGCGCTCAACGAATCGATCGACAAGCCGCTGCTCAACCGCGCCCTGCGCGGCAGCTACCCGCCGGGCTCCACCTACAAGCCCTTCATGGCCATGGCCGCGCTGGAAACCGGGGCACGCAAGGCCGAGACGGTCATCAACGACCCCGGCTACTGGGTGCTGGGCAACCACCGCTTCCGCAGCCATGGCGACATCGCCCTGGGGGCGGTGGACATGCGCCGCAGCATCATCAAGTCGAGCAACGTCTACTACTACTCGCTGGCCAACGAGATGGGCGTGGACGCGATCCACGATTTCATGAAACCGCTCGGGCTGGGGCAAATCACCGGCATCGACCTCAAGGGCGAACTGCGCGGCGTGCTGCCGAGCCAGCAATGGAAGCGCGACACCTACAAGCGCCCCGATCAGCAGCGCTGGTACGCCGGTGAGACCGTCTCGCTCGGCATTGGCCAGGGCTACAACAACTTCACCATGCTGCAGATGGCCAACGCCATGGCCACGCTGGCCAGTGGCGGCGTCAAGCATGTGCCCCACCTCACGCTGGCCAAACGCAACCCGCTCACCGGCGAGACCGAACCGGTCGAACAACCGGCGCCGGAGTCGCTCAACTTCAAGCCCGCCAATGTGCGGGTCGTGCTCGACGCCATGCAGGCCGTGACGACCGAGGGCACATCGACGCGTGTGTTTGCCGGCGCGCCCTACGCCAGCGGCGGCAAGACGGGCACGGCGCAGGCGGTGACCATCGGCCAGCGCGACCGCTACGACGCCAAGAAGCTTGAGGAGCACCAGCGCGACCACTCGCTCTACCTCGCGTTTGCGCCGGTCGATGCGCCACGCGTGGTGGTGGCCCTGATCGTGGAAAACGCCGGCTTCGGCGCCGCCGCTGCCGCACCCATCGCGCGCCGCGTGTTCGACTACCTGCTGCTTGACCAGTACCCGAGCGAGCAGGACATTGCCGCGGTCCAGCAAGGGCAGGCGGCCTCGCCCATCGGCACGCCCCGCAACGTCAACGACGTGCCATGGCCCCCCGCGCCCACCGTGCCGCTGGCCGACGCGCAGTAGGGTCGTCGGTCAAAAGCCACCGGCAAATGTCGGCACCGGCGATGGCTCACACGCCGCAGGTTCGCAGCACACGCTGCACGAACGCCGTCTTGCCATCCGTGTAGGCCTCGCGGTCGTTTGCATGGCGCGCAGCCAGCTCGCGCTTGAGGGCCTCGTACTCGCCTCGCCATGTGGCGTTGGCGCGCAAGGCGTCGCGAAAGGCCAGACGCTCGCGCCACAGCGGCGCGTCGATCGGCACCAGGTGCAGGTGGTGGGTGCGCTGCGCCGGTGAGGGCTTGCAGAACCAGTGCATGAGCTCGGCCCGGTACGGGAAGTGCACATAGTCCAGCTCAGCGGCTGCGGCGATGGCCGGCCGCTCGGCGGCCAGGCTGGCCACCGGCGCCATGATGTCGATCACCGGCTTGGCCCACAGGCCCGGCACGGCGGTGCTGCCGATGTGCACCGGCTCGCCCACCAACCATTCGCCCAGCACCTCGTTAAGGCGTGCCTGTTCGGCCTCGAACATCGCCGGCCAGGCCGAGTCAGGCGCCACCAGGGAAATGGGCGCGTCCCTCATGGGGTGAACCAGGCGTCGTACGCTGTCTTGGCGATCAGCACACTCACCACGGCAATGAAGACCGCTCGCACGAAGCCGCTGCCATGCTTGAGTGCGAGGCGCGTGCCCACCACGCTGCCCACCACGTTGGCCACCGCCATCACCAGCGCGTAGTGCCACCAGACGTGGCCCTTGATCGCAAACAGCAGCAGCGCCGCCAGGTTGGACGCGGTGTTGAGCAGCTTGGCGCTGGCGCTGGCGTGCAGAAAGTCAAAACCCAGCCAACGCACGAACAGAAAGACGAAGAAGCTGCCCGTGCCCGGGCCGAAGAAGCCGTCGTAGAAGCCGATGGTGACGCCCATGCAGCAGGCCACCAGCGTCTGACGCAGCCCGGCCATGGTGGGCATGTGCTCGCGACCGAGTTCCTTGCGCATCAGGGTGTAGGCCAGCACCGCGCCCAGCACCAGCGGCAGCACGCGGCGAAGGTAGTCGGGCGACACGACCGTCACCGTCCAGGCGCCGAGCATGGCGCCGCCGAAGGTCAGCGCCGCCGCCGGCAGCAACGACGCCCAGGGCATGTCGACCCGGCGCGCGAACTGCACCGCGGCCGCCCCGGTTCCCCAGACGGCCGCCCCCTTGTTGATGCCGAACAGCGTGGCCGGGTGGGTGTTGGGAAAGATGGCGAACATGGCCGGTACGAGCACCAGCCCGCCCCCGCCCACGATCGCATCGATGAAGCCGGCCAGCAAAGAGGCGGCAGAGGCGAGCAGCAATTCCATGGCGGCAACGATTGTCGCCGCAGCGGCGCGTGACGCGCCCGGTAAGGGCCATGCCCTCAGGCTCAGGCCGCCGGCAGGCTCATCTCGAACGCCGCGCCACCGCCATCGGCGTTGCGCGCCACCAGGTTGCCCCCGTGTTGCTCGACGATGCCGTAGCTGATGGACAGACCCAGACCGGTGCCCTTGCCCACCGGCTTGGTCGTGAAGAACGGGTCGAAGATGCGGCGCAGGTTGTCGGGCGGGATGCCCGCGCCGTTGTCGCGCACGCTCAGCAGCACCTGAGCGCCCTCGCGCCGCAAAGTCACGGTGACCTCGGGCTGCGGCGATTGCGCCAGCGCATCGAAGGCGTTTTGCAGCAGGTTCATCACCACTTGCTGCAACTGGCCGGCGCTGCCCATCACCACGCAGTCGGACACCGGCTGCCAGACCACGCGCGGCGGCAAGGCCCGTCCCTTCTGCACCCAGTGGATCGCCCGATCGACCACAAGGGACATGTCCACCGGTTTGCGCTCGTCGGGGTCCATGGCCGAGAAGCGCTTGAGCGCATGCACGATGTCCGCGGTGCGCTGGGCGCCTTCGAGCGTGCCGTCGATGAGCGAGGGCAGGTCGCCCACCACGTGATCGATGCGCAGCCGCTCACGCAGTTGCTGCCGCTCGGCCAGGGGCATCTGAGCGTGCACCGCGTCCAGGTAGGTCTGCAGGCGATCGCAGTATTTGCGCAAGGCATGCACGTTGCCGAGCACGAAGCTGATCGGGTTGTTGAGTTCGTGCGCCACCCCTGCCACGAGCTGCCCCAGCGAGGCCATCTTCTCGGAGTGCAACAGCTGCTGCTGCGTGCGCTTGAGCGCCTCGTGTGCGGTGCGCATCTCCTGGTAGGCGCGCTTGAGTTCTGCGGTGGGGCGCCCCACCCACACCGTGCCCAGGCGCCGCCCCTGCCCGCCCACGCGGGCGGTGCCACTGGCATCCACCGACACCGGCTGGCCATGGCGGTCCTTCAGGTTGAGCTCGATCGCGCCACCGGCGGGCGCCAGCAGTGCGCCTTCCATGGCGGCGCGCGCCAGGGCCACGCTGGCCTCGTCCGCCAGCAGGCCGTACAGGCTGGTGCCGCGCAGCGCCGCTTCACTCTGGCCCACCAGCTCGCAGAGGGCCGCGTTGGCCTGTTCGATCTGCCCGCGCTCGTCGCACACCACCAGCACGTCGGACATGGAGGTGAGCACGCTGACGATGAAGCGCTGCGACTGCTCCAGCTCCGTGTTCTTCTTCTCCAGCTCGATCTCGTCGTCGATCAGCCGCGTGTACACCTCGTCCATGCGCTGGATCACGTCCAGCCAGGTGGACTCATCGACCCCTTCGAGGTCGGCCACGGGCATCGGGCTGGGTGGGCGGCGTTCGGTGGGCATGGCGGCTCAGTGGACCGTGCACACCATGCACGGATCGAAGGAACGCACGATGTGCTGCACCGCCACCGGCGTCTTCTCGCCCTCGCGCACCGGCGCATCCTGCAGCGCGCGCTCCAGCGCGCCGGGCACGCCCGCGGCATCGCGCGGCGAAAAATTCCAGCTGGTGGGCGCCACGATCTGGTAGTTCGCGATGCGCCCACCCTGCACCACCAGCCAGTGGCCCAGGGCACCGCGCGCGGCCTCCGACAGGCCGACGCCGGCCCCTTCGTCGGGCAAGGCCAGGCTGGCGCAGAACGGCGCGTCGGGGCGCAAGGCCTGCAGCCACTGCTCCATCAGCGGCACCACCCGCACCAGCTCGAGCACCCGCGCCAGCACGCGGGTGTAGACCGTGCCACCACAGCGCGCGACCGCCGCACGCACCAGCGCCTGGCCGCTGGCCAGCTGGCGCGCAATGGCGCCGGTCTCCACCACCTGCCCATCCAGGCGGGGCGCCTTGTTCCAGGTGTAGGCGCCCGCCTTGTCCGGGTCGGGCAGGGTGACGCCGCGCCAGGGGTGCAACGCGGTCTCGGGTTGCGCCAGCCAGGCGCGGGTGGCGTCTTCGGTGATGGCGCCCGGGTCCAGCGCGTCCAGCCGTTGCGCATCGCCGCGCCACACGCCTTGCGCAAAGGTGTGGCCACCCTCGGGTCTGGCGTAGGCGCCATAGCTCAGGTAGCGCCCGGGCCCCGGGCCCAGCGCGTCGAGCCCGAGGTCGCGCACCAGCGTGAGGAAGAAGCGCAGGTCGCCGCGCAACGGGTCGCGCGCGTGCCATTGCCACAGCGCTTCCTCGCTGGCCAGGTCGAGCCACTCCTCAATGCCACACGCCAGCAATTCGCGCTCGAGAAACATGCGGAACTCGCGCACCTTGCTCAGCAGGCGCACCCGCTCGGCGGCGTCGATGGGTCGCGTGGAGCCGCCCGGCTCCACCGACTGGGTGTGCGGCCATTTGCCCCCCAGCGTGCCCAGCAGCGTGAGCCAGCGCTGGCGCGCGGCGGTGGCCAGGCGCACCTGTTCGCCGTCCTCGGGTGCGAAGCGCCGCAGGGCCTCGCCATGCCAGGCGTGCGGCGCATAGACCGGCCGGGCGAAGTCGGCCATGAAGAACAGGTAGAAGTGCGTCAGGTGGTCGGCCAGGTTCTCGGTGGCCAGGATGAGGTTGGTGGCGTGCAGCCCATTGGGCGGCACCTCGACCCCGGCCAGGTCGGCCAGCGCGCGCGCCGCCGCCACCGATTGCGACACGGAACAGATGCCGCAGATGCGCGGCACGTAGACCAACGCGTCGTGCGGCACCTTGCCGCGCAGGATCTGCTCGAAGCCGCGGTACATGGTGGCGTTGACCTCGGCCGAGCGCACGCGGCCATCCTGCACGTCGAGGCTGACCTCCAGGTCACCCTCGACGCGGTTGAACGGTCCGACCAGCAGGCGGCTCATGCCCTACCCCAGCCGCGTCTTGCGCACGGCGGGCTTGACGACCAGGTGGTCGGCGGTGGCGTTTTGTTTGACCCTGCGCGGCGTGGCGCTCTTGGACAGGGAAGCCAGTGCCACGAACCAGGCCTTGGGCATGTCGGTGGGCAGCCCGATCGGAATGCCCGCCAGCTTGGGCGTCTGGTGAAACGGGTGGCCCGGCTCCTGAAAGCCGGGCTCGGTGCAGGCGATGCAGGCGTAGCCGCCGCGCGTGCAACTGCCCTCGCCATTCCAGGGCCGGATGTTGCAGTCCGCGTGCACCTGCGTGCCCTTGCAGCCCATGTGCTCCATCATGCAGCCCAGGTCGGACGGCTTCTCGGCGCTGGCCTTGAACTCGTAGTACTCGTTGCGGGTGCAGCCGTGGTGCACCAGCTGGTCGGCGTAGAAGCGCGGGCGGCGCAGCGGGTCGAGGTCGGCTTCGGTGAAGCTGTGCGCCGCCAGCGCCATCAAGGTGTCGGTGACCCAGTTGGGGTGCGTGGGGCAGCCGGCGATGTTGATCACCGGCAGACCCTCCCGCGCGCGAAAGTCGGCGCCCAGCAGACCACCCGGGCGATCGTCCTCGTACTGCAGGCCGCAGGCGTCGGTGGGGTTGTCGCCGCCCGCAGTGACGCCACCCCAGGCCGCACAACTGCCAACCGCCACCACGTGCCCGGCCACGGCAGCGAGGCGGCGCACCCAGTCGATCATGGGCACGCCGGTGCCCGCCATCAGGTGAAAGCGCCCGCTCCCGTTCGGCCCGCGCAGCAGCGAGCCTTCAACGCACAGCACGTCCAGTCGCACGCTGCCGTCGAGCACGTCATCGAGCAGGCCCAGCACCTCGTCGCCACTGGCCATCGACAGCGAGGGGTGCCAGAGCAGGTTCACGCCAGCGGCGCGCAGGTGCCCTTGAAAGTCGGCGGTGTCGGCGCACAGCAGCGACATGCTGCAGCCGCCGCAGCCACCCGATTGGAGCCAGAGCACGTTCATGGCTCTTGCAGCCCCAGGCGTTGCATCTTGGCGCGCAGCCCGACGCGCGACAGACCCAGCTCCTGCGCTGCGCGCGTTTTGTTGCCGCGGTGGCGCAACAGCGTCTCACGCAGCAACGCGGCCTCGACCACATCGAGGCGGTCGCCCAGCGTGCCCGTTTGCGGCACGCCGGCCATGGCGTCGTTGCCTGGCACCGCCGCACGCCCCTGCAACACGCGCGCCGAGAAGGCCGCCGGTGGCAGGGTGGCACCGTCGTGCAGAGCCATGGCGCGGGCGATCTCGTTGCGCAGCTCGCGGATGTTGCCCGGCCACGGGTAGGCGAGCAGGCAGGCCAGCGTGTCGTCGGCCAGCGTCACCCCCGGGTGCCCGAGCTCGCGCGCCACGTCGTTGGCCAGCTGGCGCGCAATCGGCACGATGTCGGCCACCCGCTCGCGCAGCGGCGGCACCGTGAGCGACACGCCAGCCAGCCGGTAGTACAGGTCCTCGCGGAACTGCCCGTCGCGCACACCCTGCTCCAGGTCGCGGTGGGTGGCGGCAATCACACGCACGTCCACCGGCACCGGGCGGGCCGCGCCCACGGGGCGCACCTCGCCCTCCTGCAGCACGCGCAGCAGCTTGATCTGAAAGGCCGGTGAGGTCTCGCCGATCTCGTCGAGAAACACCGTGCCACCGTTGGCGCGCTGGAACAGGCCGACGTGGTCTTCGAAGGCGCCAGTGAAGGCGCCGCGTTTGTGACCGAACAGCTCGGACTCGAGCAGCGCGTCGGGAATGGCGCCGCAGTTCTCGACCTCGAACGGGCCGCCCCGGCGCGGCGAGGCGTAGTGGATGGCCCGGGCCAGCAGTTCTTTGCCGGTGCCCGATTCGCCCAGCACCAGTACCGGGATGTCGTAGCGCGCCGCGCGCTCAGCCAGGCGGCACACGTGCTCGATGGGGCTGCCGCTGGCGCGCACGATGCGGTCGAAGTCGAAGACGCTGCGCGCCTGCGCCAGTTGCGCCGCGGTGCGGTGGCGCAGCACGCGGGTGCTGGTGCGCAACTCAAGGTCGAGCCGGCTGGTCTGGCGCTGCAGCGTCTGCGCCTCCACCGCGTTGCGCGCGGCCTCCAGCAGGTGGTCCGGCGACCAGGGTTTGAGGATGTACTGGTAGATGCCGGCGTCGTTGATGCCGGCAATGATGTCTTCGCTGTCGGCGTAGCCCGAGATCACGATGCGCACGGTGTCGGGCCAGCGCTCACGCACCACGCGCAGAAAGGCCACGCCGGTGGTGCCCGGCATGCGCTGATCGCACAGGATGACGTTGACCTCCTGGCGGCCCAGCAGCTCCAGCGCCTCGTCGGCGCTGCTGGCGGTGAAGACCACAAAGTCTTCGTCGAGCGTACGGCGCATGGCGTCCTGGGAGCGCACTTCGTCGTCGACCACCAGCACGGTCGGCAGGATGTCATGGACATGCGAAGTGGTCACTTGGGGGCGCCGTTGGAAGAACGTTGAGGGGTCGTCGGCATTGTAGGAGTGGCCTCCTCGATCAGCGCGTACAAGGCACTGAGGATCTGGCCGGCCTGGCGCCGCCCCATGTAGATGGCCAGGCGCGAGGCGATGTCGTCCAGCGCCGCGCGCGCGCTGGTGACGGTGTGCGGCTGGCGCAAGGGCTCGATCACGCGCGGCGTGTCGGGCCCGAAATGGGGCGCCAGCGTCTGCAGGGCCAGGCGCTGCAAGGCCAGCGCGTCGATCACCGGCGGCGGTTCGGGCACTGACTCGGACACCGGTGCGGGCGTAGTGGCAGGCGGCGCAGTCACCGCCACGTCAACCGCCTCGATCAACCCGTCGCGCAACAGGGTCTGCAAGTGCAGCTCGACATCGGGGACGCCCAGCGCCGCCAGCGCGGCGGCCCCTTCGGCGCCGTTGACGACGATGAGCACGCGCCGCAGGGCGGGTGTCAGCGCCGGGCTGCGTTGCGCAATGGCCGCGCGCCCTGCCTCGGTCTTGCGATAGGCCAAGCCGCTTCCGATCGGTGTCAGCAAATGCGCGGCAGGGGCTCGGCGCTGAGCCAGTCCACCACGCGGCGTCCGCCAAAGCGGGTGTCCATCTGCACGAAATGGTGCGGGTCGGTCGTGACCGTGCCGATGCGCGCAGCCTGCTGCCCCAGCGGATGCCGGCGCATCGCGCCCAGCACGACCTCGGCCGCCTCGGGCGCGCAGATCGCGATCAGCTTGCCTTCGTTGGCCACGTACAGCGGGTCCAGGCCCAGCAGCTCGCAGGCGGCGTCCACCTGCGGCGTGACCGGAATGGCGGCCTCCTGCAGCCGCATGCCGACGCCGGACTGCTGCGCGATTTCGTTGAGCGTGGTGGCCAGGCCGCCGCGCGTGGGGTCGCGCAGCACGCGCACGCCACCGGGTGCAGCGGCCAACAGGTCGGCCACCAGGGTGTGCAGGGCCGCGGTGTCGCTGACGATGGTGGTGTCAAAGGCCAGCGACTCGCGCTGCGACAGCACCGCCAGCCCGTGGTCGCCCACCGTGCCCGATACCAGGATCGCGTCGCCCGCGCGGGCCTGCGCTCCGCCAATGGCCAGGCCCGGCGCGCGCACGCCGACGCCGGTGGTGCTGATGAACACCCCGTCGCCCTTGCCGCGCTCCACCACTTTGGTGTCGCCGGTGACGACGGGCACGCCCGCCTCGGCCGCGGCGCGCCCCATGGAGCGCACCAGGCGCTGCAGATCGGCCAGCGCAAACCCCTCTTCGAGGATGAAGCTCGCGCTCAGGTACAGCGGGCGCGCGCCCAGCATGGCGACGTCGTTGATGGTGCCGTGCACCGCCAGGCAACCCAGGTCGCCGCCCGGAAAGAACAGCGGCGACACCACGTGCGCATCGGTGGCCATCACCAGCTCGCCACCGGCCGGGTCGAACCCGGGCAGGGGCAGCGCGGCACCGTCGTCGCCCTGACCGAGGAACGGGTTGGCCAGCTCCGGCGCGAACAGCTCCGCGATGAGCTGGGCCGCCGCCTTGCCGCCTGCGCCGTGGCTCATGTCGACCACGCCGTGGCGAATGTCGAGCGCACGGGTGTAGCCGGCTTTCACCGGCCGGGTCGCCGAAGCCACCTGGGTGCCCGCGCCAGGCGGGTTGTCGTGATCGATCTTCATGGCGTCACCTCCTCGGCATGACCGGCCGCTTCACCGACCACCGCGATGTCGCGAAACCGGCCGTAGGTGTAGTGCGCGGCGCAGGCCCCTTCGCTGGACACCATGCACGAGCCGATCGGGTTCTCGGGCGTGCACACGGTGCCGAAGATGCGGCAGTCCTGCGGGCGTTTGACGCCGCGCAGGATGGCGCCGCACTCGCAGGCCTTGTTGTCGCGCACGCTGCGATAGGCCAG
Source organism: Hydrogenophaga sp. (assembly GCF_019635465.1). Taxonomy (GTDB): domain Bacteria; phylum Pseudomonadota; class Gammaproteobacteria; order Burkholderiales; family Burkholderiaceae_C; genus Hydrogenophaga. The sequence continues at coordinate 240,076 of NZ_JAHBZK010000003.1, read as the reverse complement.
GCCAAAACGGTGCTCGGCGTCGAAGTCGCGGTAGGCCTCGCGGATGCGCAGCGCCGATGACGGCATGGTGCCCAGGCCGCGCCACTCGAAGGCCTCGCGCAGCTCGAAGACCTCGTCCATCAGGGCCTGCGCGTGCAGGTTGCCGTCGGCGGTGACGGCGCGGGTGAATTCGTTCTCGACCTCGGCGCGCCCTTCGTTGACCTGGCGCACCAGCATGCGGATCGCCTGCAGCACGTCCAGCGGCTCGAAGCCGGCGATGACCACCGGCTTGCGGTACTCGCGCGCAAACCGCGCGTAGGGGTCCGAGCCGATCACGATGCTCACGTGCGCGGGGCCGACAAAACCGTCGATGGTCGAGGTCTCGCCGGCGTCGGCGCCGTCGAGGATGGCCCGGATGGCCGGCGGCGTCAGCACGTGGTTGCACATCACGCTGAAGTTCGGCACGCCGTCACGGGCGGCGTCGCGAATCACCAGCGCGGTCGGCGGCGTGGTGGTCTCGAAGCCGATGGCAAAGAAGACCACCTGCCGCTCGGGCATCTGGCGCGCCAGCGCCAGCGCATCGGCCGCGGAATAGACCATGCGGATGTCGCCACCGCGCGCCTTGGCGCGCATGAGCGAGAGGCTGTCCGAGGCCGGCACGCGCATCGTGTCGCCATAGGTGCACAGCGTCACGTCGTGCTTCAAAGCCAGCTCGATCGCCATGTCGACGCGGCCGATGGGCAGCACGCACACCGGGCAACCCGGGCCATGGATCATGCGCAGGTTGGGCGGCAGCAACTCGAGCACGCCGTAGCGGGCGATGGCGTGGGTGTGGCCGCCGCAGAACTCCATGAAGCGGTAGTTGCGTGCCGGTTCCGCATCGGCCGCGATGCCGTCGGCGATGCGGCGCGCCAGCGCGCCGTCGCGGAATTCGTCGATGTACTTCATGCGGATGTCTCCGTGGGTGTGTGGCCCAGCTCGGCGAACAGGGCCAGGGTGCGCGCCGCTTCCTCGGGGTCGACCACGCCGATCGCGTGGCCCACGTGCACGATGACGTAGTCGCCTTCGCGGGCGTCGGGCACCAGCGCCACGCTGACCGGTTTGCGGATGCCGCCCAGGTCGACCACGGCCTGATCACCGGGGCCGCGCTGGACCAGCAGAGCGGGAATGGCTAGACACATGGGGCGATCTCCTTGTCGACGTTGGACGCAGCGGGCGCGGTCTGCGCAGGCAGGGCGGGCAGCGCGGATGGCGGGGTATGGGCGGCCACCCAGGCCTGCCCCAGGGCAAGACCGGCGTCACCGCAGCCGTGCCCGCCCGTGGTGAGCACGTGCAGCCCTGCGTCGCGCAGACCCTGGGTCACGCGCTCGCTCAGGATGCGGTTGAAGAAACAGCCACCGCCCAGCGCGACGTGCCGCACCCGCTGCACACGCGCGGCGGTGACGGCCCAGGCGACCAGGGCGTCGGCCAGCGCGAGGTGAAAGCCAAGTGCCGCGCGATCGACATCGCGGGGCAGGACATCGAACAGCGGCGACAACAGGGGCTGCCAGTCGAGCACCTGCTCTGGCCCCACATCGCGCACCTGGTGCGTCACTGGCACACCGGCGGCCAGCGCGCGCGCAGCGGCCTGCTCCAGCGCCATTGGCGCCTGGGCCTCGTCCTGCTGGCGCACACACAGGCCCAGCGCGGCGGCGGCGGCGTCGAACCAGCGGCCGGCGCCGGTGCTGGGCGGCGACTGCAGCCCACGATCGAGCAGCTGCTGCACACCGCGTGCAAGCGGCTCGCCCACCAGCGGCGCAAAGCGGGCAGGAATTTCGGCGCCACGGCCGAGCGCATGCAAAGCGCTGGCCGCCATGCGCCAGGGCTCGCGCGCGGCGCGGTCGCCACCGGGCAGGGCCAGCGGCCGCAAATGCCCCAGGCGCCGCCAGTTGGCTGCGTGCAACCACAGCAGCTCGCCACCCCAGGCCTGGCCATCGGTGCCCAGACCCACGCCGTCCAGGGCCAGGCCCACCACCGGTTCGTGCAGGCCATGTTCGGCCAGCACCGCCGCCAGGTGGGCGTGGTGGTGCTGCACGCCGATCGCGGGCACGCCCAGTTCATCGGCCAGGCGCCGTGCCAGCTGCGTGCTGAAGAAGTCGGGGTGCAGGTCGTGCGCGATGCGCTGCACCGGCGTGCCCGCCGCTTCGGCCTGCGCGATCAGCGCGCGCAGCGAGGCGTCGAGCGCTTCGCAGGCACCCGGCTCCCCCAGATCGCCGTGCACCGGCGACCAGTGCGCGCGCCCGTTGAGCCACAGGCAGGCCGCGTTCTTGAGCCAGGCCCCGCAGGCCAGCACCGCGACGGATGGGTCAGGCTGCATGACCTTGCGCGCTCAGGGCCTGTTGGGCCTGCGCCAGTTCGCGTTCGAGCTGCTGCACACGCTCGCGCAAGGCGCGTGCCTCGGCGGGTGCGTGGTCGTGGGCATGGTCGTGTCCGTGATCGTGGGCATGGCCGCTGGCGTGGTCGAGCCAGTGCAGCCAGGCGTCCATGCCCTCGCCCGTGGTGGCCGAGAGCTGGATCACCTCGATCGCCGGGTTGACGCGACGCGCCAGCGCCACGCAGCGCGCCACGTCAAAGCGCACGTGCGGCAGCAGGTCGATCTTGTTGAGCACCATGAGGCGCGCCGCGGCGAACATGTCAGGGTACTTAAGCGGCTTGTCCTCGCCCTCGGTGACCGACAGCACGGCCACCTTGGCGGCTTCGCCCAGGTCCCACACGGCGGGGCAGACCAGGTTGCCGACGTTCTCGATGAACAGCAGTGCGCCAGCGTGGGCATGGCTGTGCGAATGGGTATGTGGGTGGCCGTGGCCATCGCCGTGTTCGTGCAGGCGGGCAAAGGCCTCGGCCACCATGGGCGCATCGAGGTGGCAACCCTTGCCGGTGTTGACCTGGATCGCCGGTGCGCCCGTGGCGCGGATGCGCTCGGCGTCGAAGCTGGTCTGCTGGTCGCCCTCGATCACCATCACCGGGCGCTGCGGGTCGCGCTGGCGCAGGGCATCGATGGTTGCGCACAGCAGCGTGGTCTTGCCCGAGCCCGGGCTGGAGACCAGGTTCAGGGCCGTCACGCCATGGGCCGCGAAATGGACCCGGTTGTCGCGGGCCACCCGGTCGTTGGCGCCCAGGATGTCGGTCTCAATGCGCAAGGCGCGCTCCTGGCTCAGGCCCGGCACCGACACGCGCGCGGCGCCCGCACCGAAGTGCAGCTCGCCGGCCTGTTCACCGGGTTGCGGGTGATGGGCATGGTGGGTGTGGTGGGCCGGCTGCCCGGCCCCGGTTTCACTGCATCCGCATACGACACACATGGCTGTCTCCTTCGGTCATTCGTCGCTCACGCGCATGTCGAGCACGCGCAATTCCTGCCCGCCGGTGGCGTGCAGGTGGTGGCCGCCGCACTGCGGGCAGGCGTCGCCCCGGCGCGCCATGACCACGGTCACGGCACAGTCCAGACACCAGGCCTGGCCAGGGGGTTCCTCGATCTGGATATTCGCGCCGTCGAGCAGCGTGCCGGGGGCCAGGGCGTCGAGCGCGAAACGCAGGGCGCGCACGTCCACCCCCGACAGCTGCCCGGCCTGCAGGCGCAGGGCCAGCAGGCGGCTGAAACCCTCACGGCGCGCGGCGTCTTCCACCAGCTGCAGCACGCCCCCGGCAAGGCTGGCTTCATGCATGGCCGTCCTCCCGCGCGATCTCGACCGCCAGGCAGGGGTCGAAGGCGGCGACGAGCAGCCGCGCCTGAACACCTTGCAACGACCCACGCAGCGCCGCCAGCGCCTGCGCGGCCACACCCTCGGGGTGCCAGTTCCAGTCGGTGGGCGCCAGCACCTGGCATTGCGCAACGCGCGTGCCCGTGGCGTCGAGCACCACGCGGTGCACCAGCAGGCCACGCGCCATCTCGACCCAGGCGATCGCGCTGCGCTCGCCGGTGCGCTGCGCGCCCCATGCGAGGGGCAAGGGCTGCGTGGGTTCCAGCGTGGCCAGTTGCGCCAGTTCGGCCAGGCGACTGCCCAGCAGGCCCCAGGCACTGGTGGGGGCCGGTGCCTGCGCGCTGGCGCGGCACCAGTGGCCTGTGTGCACGGGCCGGCCGGCCCAGGCCGTGCAATCGCCGTCGCGGGCGGCGGCCATGGCGGCGTCCAGACGCTGGGCATCAACGTTGCCGGCGTGCAGCGCCTGCGCCCCCTGCCAGGGCAAGTCAACGTCGGCGGGTTGCGCCTCGTGCAGCAGGCTGGCCAGCCAACCCTCGCGCCCGGCACTCCAGCCCTTGAGCCACGACACGCCCGCGCGCTGCCAGCGCGCCAGCCACTGCGCCGCCGGCATGCGCAGGCACTCGTTGGACAGCCATCCGGACAGGGCCGCCCAGCTGACGGTGCCCGGCGCATTGAGCGGGCAGCGCCGCAGTGCGTCGATGGCTGCGCCGTGCAGGCCCGCCTCGGGCGCCAGCAGGCGCGGCCAGTCCAGGCCAATGCGCCGCGTGTGTTCAAGCGCGGTCTCGCGCCGCAGGCCGGAAGCGACCTCATCGTCGGCACAGGCCATTGGCAGTGCCAGCGCCTGCAGTGCCTGCTGGCTGCACAGGCGGTGCGCATGGCCGCACAGGTTGAACACCGCGGCCAGGGCGTCCGGCAGCGAGACCGCCGCCAGCCCGCTGCCCAGCGCCACGCCACCCACCGGGCGCCCGCCGACGATGCCCGTCGGCACGGGGCGCCCCGGGTACAGGTGCAAACCGCCGGCCAGGTTCGGGCTCATCGCGCCACCGCCGATGGGCGCCCCGCCAGAAAGGCGCGGCGCGAAGGGACCGCGGGCGCGCTCGGTGCGGCGCTCGCTCGGGGGCGCGTCAGGGCCAGCGCTTCGCGTGCGGTGTCCACCGCCGCCGCCTGCGAGGCGAAACGGCCCATGGGCGAGAACAGCGCACAGGTCTCGTGATACCCCGGCGCCGCATCGTGCGCGCCAAGAAAGTCGAAGCGCTCACACCCGAAGTCGCGCGTGACCTTCAGGCCCACGCGCGCGGGCAGGTCCAGCACCGGCTCGGGCAGGCGCACCAGGCTCATGAACCACGGCGTGATCAGCACCCCTTCGGCCACCCGTGCTTCGCCGGCATCGGGCCCTTGGTCGACAACGGCCGCCCACTCAAAGCCCACCGCCTGCACCTGCAGGCCGGGGTGCAGCAGCGGCACGTCCTGCATGCGCTCACGCTGCACGCGCAGGTAGAACGCCACGAGCGCGTCGACCCGCGTGGCGAGGCGCGCGGCATCGGCGGGCGGGTTCACCAGCGTGTTCATTCAGGCCTCGGGCAGCAACATGAACTGCTGCGCATCGCCGTCGCAGTTGGGGCATCGCCAGTGCGCGGGCAGGTCGGCGAACGCGGTGCCGGCCTCGATCTGCCACACCGGATCGCCCAGCGCCGGGTCATAGACCCACCAGCAGATCTTGCATTCGAGCCGCGAGACCGGGCGCAGCACCTCGCGGTTGCCGAGGTAGGAGCCCTCGAAGCCCTCGAACGCGCCGGTGTTCATGCGGTCTCCAGGTAGCGCACCAGGTCGAGCAGCCGTTCGTGCGCGTCGCGCAGGTCCTCGGTCGCGGCCATGGCGATCTCGGGCATGTCGACCACCTCGACGGTGTTGAGGATCACCTTGTCCATGGAGTTGTAGTACACCACGCGCCAGCAGTTGGGCAAGCGCGCGTTCGTGATGCGGCAGTTGCCATAACCGCGCGAGAGCAGCAGCACCCGACCGGTGCCGATGCGGTGGTCCAGAAACCCGATGTCCTCGGGCGTCACCGGCAGCAGGCTGAGGTTGACGACGTAGGGCGTGTCACCGGGCCGCCAGCGCCGCACCTGGTCGTGGATCTCGTCGACCAGCATGGGCGCGTTCTGCACCTGCGGCGGCAGCGCGCCGTGCCAGGGGCGCAGGCTGCTGTCGGCGTCGGCCTCGGCCACACGGCGCAGGGCCTGGGGCACCGGGCCGACCTCGATCACGTCGTCGATGCGCTCGTCGCCACGCCAGGTGATCACGCGCCAGATACCGGCGAACACCGACTCCTGGATGCGCAGCTGCAGGCCACCGTCGAGACCGTCCACCACCGCGCTGGCTTCGCCCTCGCCCAGCATCTGGTTGATCACGCGCAGGTCGGCCGCGGGCAGGTTCATCAGCGGCACCTGCGCGCCGGTGCGGCCGGTATCGATGGCCAGCGCCAGCTGCGCCAGCACGGCCTGCAGGGTGCGCTGCGCCCCGGGGCAGCGGGCCATGGTGTCCGGCTCGGGCAGCGTGGGTGGCTGGTAGGTGCGCATGTCCGACGGCATCTGCACGTAGTCCAGCGTCTCGTCTTCGGTGTGGGCGCCGGCGCCCAGCGCGACGACGGGGATGGCAATGGGTTTCATGGCAAGGGCTTCGCGAAGTGATCGAGGGCGGGACGGCTCAATGGCAGCCGTCCGAACGGCGGGCATCGACGACGGGGATGCCGATGGTGGGCGGGCGCGAGGGCGGCATGCGCAGCGCGGCGTCGACGCCTTTGACGAAGACGTCCCAGTCGTGCATGCCGGCGATGGCGGTGACGTACTGGCCGTCGCGAAAGAACAGCAGCGACGGCCAGCGCTGCGACCCGTAGCGCCGGGCCACGGCGTCTTCCTGCTCGCGCGGCACAACGGCCACGGCAAAGCGCGCGGCGCAGGCCTTGTGCAGCTCCGGCAGCACGGCGGCCACGTCCTGGCCTTCGGGAAAGCGCACCGGGTCGCCCGCCAGCAGCAGCACGCGATCGCCGGGTTCGGCGCTCCAGGCGGTGACGCTGTCGGCGTCGACCCAGCGGGCATCGAGCTCGCGCGCGAGCCGGCGCATCAGCGGCGGTGCCTGCTCATCGATGATGTTGGTGGTCGTGGTCATGCAGCGATCTCCTCAAACGCCTGTCAAGCGCCGGTTCGTGGGTGGATGGGTTGGCCGGCACCGGTGAGTGCCCGCAGTTGCTCGGCGCTGTGGCGCGAGGGCAGATCAAAGGCCGCGGTGTCGGCGCTGGCGCCCTGCAGCGCCCCGGCCACCAGGGCCAGCGTGGCGGTGATCTCGGCGGCGCGCTCGGGCGAGAGCTGCTCGCGTGCGTCGTCGAGGAACACCAGCAGCCAGTCGCCCGGACGCACCGTGCCCACCAGCGCGGTGCCCACGCGGCGGCGCGCGCCGCCGTCGGCGCACCAGGCGTGGCCCGGACTCACTTCCAACACCTGCATGGGGTTACCGATGCACATGCTCAGGCCTCCCGCGCCGGCATGAAGCGCTCGTCGCCCTGGCGGCAGGCCAGCTCCGCGGCGGGGCGCTGGGCTTCGTAGGCGGTCATCGCCAGTTCGTCCAGCGTCACCGTCTCGCGCTCACCCAGCGGGGCGCTGCGTTCGCGCGGCGCGCCGCCCCAGGCGTCGATGGCGCTCACCGCGCGGCGCAAGGCCTCGCCCATGGCCTGCTTGACCAGGGGCCGCAGGCTGCCGCCGTAGTCCTCCAGTTCCTGGGGCTGGCAGCCGATCAGCAGCACATGCGCGGGGTAGCGGCCGGTGAGTGTCGCCAGCGCGAGCACCTCCTGAAAGCCCGTCTGGTGCAGGCTCATCTTCTTGGCGCCCAGGAAGCGCGGCACCTCGTCGTCGCGCACTTCCTTCAGGGTGCCCGGCGCCAGGCCGTAGTCGATGGCGTCGAAGATGAGCAGCGCATCGGCCGCCTGCACGTGCTGGATCAGGTACAGGCCCTGGGTGCCACCGTCCACCAGCGACACATGGGGCGCGAACTCGTGGCTGCGCTGCAGCGCTTCGACGCAGCGCACACCGAAGCCTTCGTCGGCCCACAACAGGTTGCCGATGCCCAGCACCACGATGTGGGCGGGCCTGTCACCACCGGGGTGACAGGGGGTGGCGGCATTCGGCTCGGCGCGGGTCATGTCGGTGTCTCCTTGAAGAGGGGCGCAGCGCGGCGCTCAGCGCGCGAGCCGCTGGCGCTGCCAGGCGTGGAAGCTGTCCCAGGCCGCCTGGCGGCCCAGCCAGAAGCCGGCGTCGATGCCGAACTGGCGCGCGCAACGGATGGCGGTGTCAGGTGACATGGCGCGCTGGCCGTGCACCAGCTCGTGCAGGCGGCGCCGCGACATGCCCAGCACCCTGGCCGCTTCGCTCTGGTTGAGCGACAGCGGCGCCAGGCACAGGCGCGCCAGCAAGCGCCCGGGGTGCACCGGCGCGCGGGCCGGCACACCGCGGGGCGGCAGGGCGGCCGCGATCACGTCGCGGGCAGGTTGTTGTGGGCGGCGGGCCATCGCGTCGCTGCGCTCCGCTCAGTCCTTGAACGTGCGGTGGCCGGAGATCATCGTGCTCACGATGCTCTGGCGGCCCATGATGTCTTCGCGAATGGCCGCGTACACGTGCAGCATCACGAACACCACCATCAGCCACATGCCCATGCGGTGCCAGGTGTGCACGTCCTGGCTCTGGCCGAACAGCGGGATCACCCAGCCGAACAAGCGCTCCTGCCAGGAGCCCATCTGCGCGCCCTCACCGTACAGCGCGAAGCCGGTCAACACCATGAACACCGTGAGCAGCAGGTAGCAGCTGAACATCGCCATGCGCGCCAGCGGGTTGTGGCCCACGTAGCGGCCGGGCCGGTCGCTCAGAAAGGCGTACCAGCGCAGCATGCCGAAGAGCTCGCGCCAGTAGGCTTTTTGGAACACCGGCACCCAGAACAGCTCGCGCGCGTGGTGGTTGCCCACCAGGGCCCAGTAGGCGCGGCCCAGCAAACCAATGGCCAGGATGTAGCCCGCGGTGAAGTGTGCGAAGCGGATGTAGCCCATCAGGAAATGCGCGCTGGCCTCGCCCGGCATGGTGGGCAGGGGCCGGCCGATGAAGAAGCCGGTGACGCACAGCACCACGATGGCCAGCGCGTTGATCCAGTGCCACAGGCGCACCGGCGCCTCGTACACATAGACCGACTTCATGCTCAGGCCGTGCAGCACGGCGTTGTCGTCGACGCCGGTGACGTCGGCCAGGCGGGCCTGCGCCCGCTGTTGGGAAGACACGGTGCTCATGGCGGGCTCCTGTGCGTTGGGTTGGCGCGCTCAGGCCGCCAGCTGGCCGAAGAGATAGATGCCCGCTGCGCCGAGAGCCGCTCCCAGGCCACCGAGCACGGCAGCTCGCCGCTCGCCCAGCCAGCGGCGCACCGACAGGCCGATGGCCACGCCACCGACGTGCAGCGCGGCGGTGGTCAGCAGGAAGCCGGCGGCGTAGCCCGTGAACCCAGCGAGGCCACCAGCGGGCGCTTCGGCACCGTGCGCCAGGCCGTGCATCGATGCGGCCAGGGCGACCAGGGCCAGGCCGGCCGACGTCGGCAGGGGCCGGGCCGCGACCAACAACATGGCGCCGAACATCACCACGCTCAAGGCGATGGCGTGCTCCAGCCAGGGCAGGGTGAAACCCGCCAGGCCCAGTGCGGCGCTCGCCAGCAGCGCGGCCAGGAAGGTGGCCGGGCCCATCCAGGCCCTGGCGGGCGGCAGGGCAGAAACCGACCAGACGCCCACAGCCACCATGGCCAGCAGGTGGTCCAGGCCGAAGGGGTGCGCCAGGCCTTGCATCAGGCTGTGGGTGCCATGGCCGGTGTGGGCCTGTGCGACGCCGGCCACGGCGGCCAGCAGCACGGCCAGCGCGCAGCGGCGGATGTGTCTCGATTGCATGGGGTGCTCCTCGGGGTCTTGTGGGGTCAGCGCACGGTCACGCGCGCCATTTCCTGGCCGTCTTCGCTCATCACGTGGGTCGAACACGCCAGACAGGGATCGAAGCTGTGCAGCGTGCGCAGGATTTCCAGCGGCTGCTCCGGGTTGGCCATGGGTGTGTTCATGAGCGAGGCCTCGAAGGCGCCGATCTGGCCCTTGTGGTCGCGCGGTGAGCCGTTCCAGGTGGTGGGCACCACGCACTGGTAGTTCTCGATGCGCCCGTCCTTGATGCGGATCCAGTGGCCCAGCATGCCGCGCGGCGCGGCCACCGTGCCCACGCCCTTGGCCTCCTTGGGCCAGGTGGCGGGGTCCCACTTTTCGACGTTGGCGGTGGCGCGGTCGCCGGCCTTGATGTTGGCCACCAGCTGGCGGAAGTCGTCCATCATCATTTCGGCCGCGTACTGGCTCTCCAGCGCGCGCGCCAGGGTGCGGCCGATGGTGGTGGGCAGCAACTGCTTGGCGCTGTATTGCGTTTCCGGCAGGCCCAGGGCCTTGGGGATGGCGCTGTTGATGGCGCGCGCCGATTCGTCGACCTGCTGCTTGACGCGCTGGCACCACTGGTTGCCTTGCGTGGCGTGCGCGTAGCCCAGGATGTAGCGCGACAACGGGCCGACCTCGACCGCATGGCCGCGCCAGCGCGGCGACTTGATCCAGGAGTACTTGGCCGATTCGTCGAGCTGCTCGATCTTCGTGCGCGTGCCCTTGAAGTTCGGGCCTTCGGGCTTGTAGTTGGCCTCGGTCACGCCGTCCCAGGGGTGCAGGCCCTTGGTCTCGTCGGCGTACTGATACCAGCTGTGCGTCACGAACTCCTGCACCTGCTCGGGGTCGCGGGGGTCGATGGCGTGGATCTTGTCCCAGTTGCCATCGAGGATCACGCCGCCCGGCAACTGGTGCGTGCTGTGGTCGTAGGGCACCTTTTCGTAGGTGCCGTAGTCTGCCACGTTGAGGGCCGACAGGCCACCGCCATACAGCCAGCCGGCCTGCTTGTAGATCGTGCCGATGGCCAGCACGTCGGGGACGTAGACGTTGTTGTTGAAGTCGATCATCTCCTTGATGCGGGCTTCAACGAAGTTCAGGCGCTCCATGTTGATGGGCGCGCCAGCCGCACCGTCGCCATCGAGGTTGATGGCGCAGGGCACGCCGCCGACCATGTAGTTGGGGTGCGGGTTTTTGCCACCGAAGATGGTGTGCACCTTGACCCACTCCTTCTGCAGGTCGAGCGCCTCCAGGTAGTGCGTGACCGCCATCAGGTTGGCCTCGGGCGGCAGCACATAGGCCTTGGAGCCCCAGTAGCCGTTGCTGAAGGGGCCGAGCTGGCCGCTGTCGACGAACTTCTTCAGGCGGTTCTGCACGTCGCGGAAGTAGCCCGGGCTGGACATCGGGTGCGAGGGCGAGACGATGTGCTGCAGGTCGCTGGTCTTCCTGGGGTCGGCCTGCAGGGCCGAGACCACGTCGACCCAGTCGAGCGCATGCAGGTGATAGAAGTGCACCGCGTGGTCGTGCACCTGCAGCGTCTTGGCCATCATCTCGCGGATGAGGTGGGCGTTGAGCGGGATGCGGATGCCCAGCGCGTCTTCCACCGCACGCACCGAGGTGAGCGCGTGACAGCCGGTGCACACGCCGCAGATGCGCTCGACGAAGGCCCAGGCATCGCGCGGGTCGCGCCCCTTGAGGATGACCTCCAGCCCGCGCCACATGGTGCCGGTGGATACCGCGTTGCGGATGACGTTGTTGCTGTCGAGGTTGACCTCGCAGCGCATGTGACCCTCGATGCGGGTCACGGGATCGACCACCACCCGGCGGCCGCTGTTGTCGAGCTTGAAGCCCTGCGTTTCGTAAGCGCCCATGTTCGTTCTTCCTGCGGTTCGGGGGTCAGGCCTTTTCGGCGGGGGTGGCCTTGGCCTTGGCCGTGTCCCGTGCGCGCTTGGCCACGGAGATCGCTGCGTGCGCGGCCACCGCCGCACCGACCGCGGCCGCCGCGGTGCCGCCGATCTGGTCGGCGTTGGCCTCGATGCCAAACTGGTGGATGTCGGTCAGGCGGTCGTAGAACGAGCCCTTGTCCCAGAAGCCGTCTTCGGAGCAGCCGATGCAGCCATGGCCGGCCTTGATCGGGAAGCTGGTGCCCTCGTTCCACATGACCGTGGAGCAGGCGTTGTACGTGGTCGGACCTTTGCAACCGACCTTGTAGAGGCAGTAGCCCTTGCGCGCCGACTCGTCGTCAAAGGCCTCGACGAACTGGCCGGCGTCGAAGTGGGGACGGCGGTAGCACTTGTCGTGGATGCGCTGGCTGTAGAACATCTTCGGGCGTCCCTGGCGGTCCAGCTCGGGCACGCGGTCGAAGGTGAGCATGTAGGTGATCACGCCCGTCATCACCTCGGGGATGGGCGGGCAGCCCGGCACCTTGATGATGGGTTTGTCGGTGATGACCTTGTGGATCGGCGTGGCCTGGGTGGGGTTGGGCTTGGCGGCCTGCACACAGCCCCAGCTGGCGCAGGAGCCCCAGGCGATGATGGCCTTGGCGTCCTTGGCCACCTTCTGCAGTTTCTCCACGAAGGGCTTGCCCGACTGGATGCAGAACATGCCGTCTTCGTTGAGCGGCGGGTTGCCTTCCACCGCGAGGATGTACTGACCCTTGTACTTGGTCATGATCTCCTCGAGGATGGCCTCGGCCTGGTGGCCGGCGGCGGCCATCAGGGTGTCGTCGTAGTCCAGCGAGATCATCGACAGCACCACGTCCTTGGCCAGGGGGTGTGCCGAGCGGATGAAGGCCTCGGTGCAGCAGGTGCACTCCAGCCCGTGCAGCCACAGCACCGGGGTGCGCGGCTTGTTCTCCATGGCGTGCGCGATCTGCGGCACGAACGACGGCGCCAGGCCCAGCGAGGTGGCGGTCAGCGAGCAGTACTTGAGAAAGCTGCGGCGCGAGATGCCCTTGCGTCGCATGACCTCGTAGAAGGTTTCCATCGTGGGTTGTCTCCGTTGGTGTGGTGCGGATCCGGTCCCGCCAGCGGACAGGCAGGTGATCTGCCGTTCGCAATCGACGCGCCACAACGCACCAACCAAGGGAAAACACCGATCGGTGCTTTCAACCCTTTGATTTCAATTAGTTTTTTTGAGGTCTTGGAAATCCTTCATCCCAGAGGGTTCGCGTGAGTGAAAGGGAAACTCTCTTTCTATTGAACAAACTGGAAACTTATCTTCCACTGCTTGCGGGCTCGCCGTACCAGGCCTGCGAGCGGTTGACCACCGCCACCACGGCCAGCATCACCGGCACCTCGATCAGCACGCCGACCACCGTGGCCAGTGCAGCGCCCGATTGAAAACCGAACAGGCTGATGGCGGTGGCCACCGCCAGCTCGAAGAAGTTGCTCGCGCCGATGAGCGCCGACGGACCGGCCACACAATGCGCCACGCCCAGCCGGCGGTTGAGCCAGTAGGCCAGGCCCGAATTGAGCACCACCTGTATCAGGATGGGCACCGCCAGCATGGCGATCACCAGCGGCTGGCGCAGGATGGCCTCGCCCTGGAAGGCGAACAGCAGCACCAGCGTGAGCAGCAGCGCGCTGATGGAGGCCGGCCCCAGGCGGGCCACCACCGCGTCGAAGCGGGCCTGGCCGCGCCGCAGCAGGGCCTTGCGCCAGAGCTGGGCCAGGATCACCGGCACCACGATGTACAGACCGACCGAGGTCAGCAGCGTGTCCCAGGGCACGGTGATGGAGGACAGCCCCAGCAGCAGGGCCACGATGGGCGCAAAGGCCACCACCATGATGGCGTCGTTGAGGGCCACCTGCGACAGGGTGAAGTACGGGTCGCCGCGGCACAGCTGGCTCCACACGAACACCATGGCCGTGCAGGGGGCCGCCGCCAGCAGGATGAGCCCGGCCACGTAGCTGTCGAGCTGCTCGGGTGGCAGCCAGGGCGCGAACACATGGCGAATGAACAACCAGCCCAGCAGCGCCATCGAGAACGGCTTGACCGCCCAGTTGACCAGCAGCGTCACGCCGATGCCGCGCGCGTGGGCGCGCACCTGACCCAATGCCGCGAAGTCGATCTTCAGCAGCATCGGCACGATCATGACCCAGATGAGCACGCCCACCGGCAAGTTGACCTGCGCCACCTCCATGGCCGCAATGGCGTGGAACACCGTGGGCATGAACTGCCCCAGCGCGATGCCGGTGACGATGCACAGCGCCACCCAGACGCTGAGGTAGCGCTCGAAGAAGCCGATGGCGGGCGGCGGTGCGCTCAGGGTGTCTGCGGCAGAGGTCATCGGACACCCCTGCGTGCTGCGCACTGCGGGGCTGAGCACCTTGGGAGCGGCCCGGCGGCGCTCATGCTTTCACCTCGTCGCTGTGGGCCAGCTCGCGCGCGGTCTGCTGCAAGCCCATGCGGTGCAGGCTGGCTGCCGGCAGGTTCACCAGCAACTCCAGGCGTCGGCCGATGGCGTGCAGCGTCTGCAAGAAGGCTTCGCGGCGCTGGTCCTGCGTGCCCTGTACCTCGGACGGGTCGGCGTAACCCCAGTGCGCGGTGGCGGGCTGGCCGGGCCAGTAGGGGCAGACCTCGCCCGCGGCGTTGTCGCACACCGTGATCACCAGGTCCATGTGCGGCGCGTCGGGCTGGGCGAACACGTCCCAGCTCTTGCTGCTCAGGCCTTCGGTGGCAATGCCTGCCCGTTGCAGCGCTTCGATCGCCAGTGGATTGGGCTGCTGGTTCTCACGCGGGCTGCTGCCCGCCGACCAGGCGCGAAACCGGCCCTTGCCCAGGTGGTTCAGCAAGGCCTCGGCCAGGATGCTGCGCGCCGAGTTGTGGGTGCACAGGAAGAGCACGTTGAGCGGTGGATCGGTGGTCATGGTGGTCAACAGTCGCAAGGTGAAGAAGTGGAAACCAGTTCGCAGGCGGCGCCTTCGCAGCAGTGCTGGGTGAGGTAGGCCACCAGGGCGTTCATGTGGGGATAGGCCGCGCGGTAGATCAGGTGGCGGCCATCGCGCTGCACACCCACCAGCGCGGCACCGGCCAGCTCCTTGAGGTGAAACGACAGCGTGGTGGCAGGGATGCCCAGCTGCGCCTGCAGCACCCCTGGGGTGAGCCCTTCGGGGCCGGCGACCACCAGGGCGCGAAAGGCGTCCAGGCGCAGGGGATGGGCCAGCGCGGCCAGCGCGCGCACCGCCGTGTCTCGGGTCATGTCGTCTTGCATGGCGCGACTATACGAGAAATATCGAATTGTCTTCGCCAAAGCAAAGAGCCGACCTTGTGGGTCGGCTCTCTTGGTGTGTTGTGCGCCGGTGTGGCACGTCCGGCGTGGCCGGTGTCTTGTCGTCTCCTCGGTCTCCAGGGCCCGCATACCCCAGGGGGGCATCCAGACAGTGGGGGGACTGTAGCCGACCGCACCGCCCGGGTGCATCCGGGGTTTCCCTCGGGCGGCGGCGCGCACCACGCCGACACGCCCACCCCACTGGCACAGGAAATGCTGAATGCGCGCACCAACGTTGGGGGATTCTTCATGCACCTTTTGCGACTCGCGGGCCGTAAGGCCTTGTTTTGCCTGGCCCAGACGCTTCATTTCGTGAAGCAACTCACACCCGTCGGCGCGCTGGCTTTGCCTGCGCTGGCCCTGGCCGATGCACCGGCCGGGCCCACGCTGGCGGCGGTGGACACCCTCAATGGTGCGGACACGGCCTGGGTCATGGTCAGCACCGCCCTGGTGGTGCTGATGACCCTGCCCGGCATCGCCCTCTTCTACGGCGGCATGGTGCGTCGCTTCAACGTGGTCAACACCATGGCCAGCGTGGTGGCCATCGCCGCGCTGAGCAGCCTGCTGTGGTTTGCGCTGGGCTATTCGCTGGCCTTCACTCCGGGCAATGGTTTTCTCGGCGGGCTGGAGCGTGCCGGCTTTGCCGGGCTGGAATTCATGGGCACGGCCGGCCAGGTGGCGGTGAGCCACATCGCGCCGCACCTGCCCGAATCGGTGTTCGCCATGTTCCAGATGAGCTTCGCGGTCATCACCTGCGCGCTGGTGGTGGGCGCGCTGGTCGAGCGCATGAAGTTCGGCGCCCTGTTGGGTTTCATGGCGCTGTGGCTGTTGCTGGTTTACGCGCCCATTGCGCACTGGGTGTGGGAGCCAGGCGGCTGGCTGGCGCAACTGGGCGCGCTCGACTTTGCCGGTGGCTCGGTGGTGCACATCAACGCGGGTGCCGCCGCCCTGATGTGCGCCTACGCACTCGGCCCGCGGCAGGGCTACGGGCGCGAACCCTTCCTGCCTTTCAACCTGGGGCTGACCATGGCCGGCACCGGCCTGCTGTGGGTGGGCTGGTTCGGCTTCAACGGCGGCTCGGCGCTGGCCGCCGACGGCCGCGCCGGCCTGGCGGTGGCGGTGACCCACATTGCCGCCGCGGCGGGCGCGGTGTCGTGGATGGCGGCCGAGTGGATCGCGCGCAAGCGCGCCACGCTGCTGGGCCTGTGCTCGGGTGTGGTGGCCGGCCTCGTGGCCATCACGCCTGCAGCCGGCTTTGTGGGGCCGCGCGCGGCACTGGTGATCGGCCTGGTGGCGGGCGTGGCCTGCTACTGGGGCGCCACCGGCCTCAAGCGCCTGCTGCGCGCCGATGACTCGCTCGACGTGTTCGGCGTGCACGGCGTCGGCGGCCTGGTGGGTGCGCTGCTGACCGGCGTGTTCGCCGACCCCGCCATCGGCGGCGTCCCGGGCAACGTGCTCACCCAGCTCATCGCCTGCGTGGCGGTGCTGGCCTACAGCCTGGCGATGACGACCGTGGTGCTGTTCATCGTCTCGCGCTTTGCCGGCCTGCGCGTGCAGGAAGGCGACGAACGCAAGGGCCTGGACGTGGCCTTGCACAACGAGAAGCTGAATTGACGGCCCTGCCGGCCACGCGGTGGCGCAGTCGGCCAGGACAAACGGAGATGCCATGAGCAACACGAGTGAGCTGTTCGCGATCGCGGCGCACCTGCACGTGCTGCTGCGACGAAAGACCGGGCGGGTCACCGACACCGAATGGATGGTGGCCAATGCCGACTACGCGCGCGAGGTGGTGCGCTACACGCGCGAGAAGGCGGTGAGCGAGCAGCACCCCGACTTGCTGCCCTGGGCCGCGAAGCTGGAGGCGGCCATCGTCTCGATGTCGGCCACGCCGAGGCGCACCTTGCTGGAAGTGGCGGCCGACTCGTTGCGACCCAGCCCTCGCCCGGGCGCAGCCACTGCGCCGGGTGCGCCGAACGCGCCGGCCGACGACCACTACGTCGGCGGCCTGCGCTGATCGCGCAGGCGACCGCGACCTACACGCCGTCGCGGATCCAGCGCGCCGACTTCTCGGCGATCATCAGCGTCGGGCTGTTGGTGTTGCCGCTGGTGATGGTCGGCATCACGCCGGCATCGACCACGCGCAGGCCGGCGATGCCGCGCACCCGCAGGTGGCTGTCGACCACCGCCATGGGGTCGTCGCTGCGGCCCATGGCCGTGGTGCCCACCGGGTGGAAGATGGTGCTGGCGATGTCGCCGGCCAGGCGCGCCAGCTCGTCGTCGCTCTGGTACTGCGGGCCGGGCTTGAATTCCTCCGGCGCAAAGGGCGCCAGCGCCGGCTGCGCGACGATGCGCCGCGTCACGCGCAGGCTGTCGGCGGCCACGCGCCGGTCCTCGTCGGTCGACAGGTAGCGCGGCGCGATGGCTGGCGCGGCGGCGGCATCGGCGCTGGTGATGCGCACATGGCCGCGGCTGCCGGGGTTGAGGTTGCACACGCTGGCGGTGAAGGCCGGGAAGCTGTGCAGCGGCTCGCCAAACGCATCGAGGCTCAGCGGCTGCACGTGGTATTCGATGTTCGGGTAGGGCTGAGACGCATCGCTGCGGGTGAAGGCGCCGAGCTGGCTGGGCGCCATGCTCATCGGCCCACTGCGGCTGAGCGCGTATTCCAGACCGATGCGCGCCTTGCCCCAGAGCGAGCTGGCCAGCGTGTTCAAGGTGGTCGCGCCCCTGACCTTGAACACCGCGCGGATCTGCAGGTGGTCCTGCAGGTTCTCGCCCACGCCGGGCAACTCATGTACCACGTCCACCCCGTGCGGACGCAGCACGGCGGCCGGGCCCACGCCCGAGCGCTGCAGGATGGCCGGCGAGCCGATGCTGCCGGCGCTGAGCACCACTTCGCGCGCGGCGCGCACGGTGATGCGCTCGCCGCCCTTTCGCAGTTCGGCGCCGGTACAGCGCAGAGCACCGCTGGCATCGCGCTCGAACAGCAGCCGCTCGGTCAGCGTCTCGGTCCACACCGTGAGGTTGGTGCGGTGCTGCACCGGGCGCAGAAAGGCCTTGGATGCGTTCCAGCGCCAGCCGGCCTTCTGGTTCACCTCGAAGTAGCCCACGCCTTCGTTGTCGCCGCTGTTGAAGTCGGCCGTGGCCGGAATGCCGGCTTGCTGCGCCGCCTGGGCAAAGGCGTCGAGGATGTCCCAGCGCAGGCGCTGTTTGTCCACGCGCCACTCACCGGTGCTGCCCAGGCGGGCATTGCCATGCAGGCGGGCGAAAGCATCTTCCTGTGTCGCGCCTTGCGTGGCATCGAGCCGGTAGTGATCTTCATGGGCACGGAAGTCGGGCAGGCAGTTCTCCCAGCGCCAGGCCTCGTCGCCCGTGACCTCGGCCCAGTGCGCGTAGTCGCGCGCCTGGCCCCGCATGTAGATCATCCCGTTGATGCTGGAGCAACCGCCCAGCGTCTTGCCACGCGGGTAACGCAGCCGCCGCCCGTTGAGGCCGGGGTCGGCCTCGGTCTGGTAGAGCCAGTCGGTGCGCGGGTTGCCGATGCAATAGAGATAGCCCACCGGGATGTGGATCCAGTGGTAATCGTCGCGGCGGCCGGCCTCGATCAGCAGCACGCGTTTGCCCGGGTCGGCACTGAGCCGGTTGGCCAGCAGGCAGCCGGCGGTGCCGGCGCCGATGACGATGAAGTCAAAGGTCTTGTCGCTCATGGTCCGTTGTCTCCATCGTTTCCGTCCTCGTCATCGAGTGCGAAGTCGCCGCGCTCGAATTCGGCCAGCACCTCGCGCGCCTGATCGACGCAGCGCTCGGGCACCAGCACCCGCACCGGAATGGCCGCCGCCAACAGCCCGTGCGCCTGCACCAGGTGTGCATCCGCCACCGCCGCCGGCACGCCCGCGGCCTGCAACACCCCGCGCAACACAAAGGCCTCGGTCGGCGTGAACACCGTGGTCAGCGTCTGCCAGTCGCCCAGCGCCGGATCGAACGCCGAGTTGCCGTTGCTCATGAACCCCCCACCGAGCGCCAACCCACGAAGCGTGGTAGCCGAGGATCCGGCTGCGCCGGTCCTCTGGCTGCGTCCCCCCTCCGGGGGGAAGCGCCGCAGGCGCGCAGGGGGGTCATCACTTCGCCGTCGGCATCACGAACTCGGCTCCTTTGCCGATGCTCTCCGGCCAGCGCTGCATGATCGATTTCTGCTTGGTGTAGAAGCGCACGCCCTCTTCGCCATAGGCATGCATGTCGCCGAACAGCGAGCGCTTCCAGCCCCCGAAGCCGTGCCAGGCCATGGGCACCGGGATCGGCACGTTGATGCCCACCATGCCGACCTGGATGCGGCGCGAGAACTCGCGCGCCACGTTGCCGTCGCGGGTGAAGCACGAAACGCCGTTGCCGAATTCGTGCTCGTTGATGATCTTCACCGCGCTGGCGAAGTCGGGCACGCGCATGCAGCTGAGCACCGGGCCGAATATCTCTTCGCGGTGGATCTTCATGTCGGTGGTCACGTGGTCGAACAGCGTGCCGCCCATCCAGAAGCCGTTGTCGCAACCCTTGCCCGCGCTGGCGCCGCTGAAGCCGCGGCCATCGACGAGCAGCTTGGCGCCCTCTTTCTCGCCGGCTTCGATGTAGCCGGTGATGCGCGCGTGCGCCGCGGCTGTCACGATGGGGCCCATCTCGGCGGCGAGGTTCATGCCGTCGAGCACCTTGAGCGTCTTGGTGCGCTCGATCAGCTTGGGCATGATCCGCTCGCCCACGTCGCCCACCAGCACGGCCACGCTGATGGCCATGCAGCGCTCGCCCGCGCTGCCATAGGCACTGCCGATGAGCGCATCGACCGCCTGATCGAGGTCGGCGTCGGGCATGACCACCATGTGGTTCTTGGCGCCACCCAGAGCCTGCACGCGCTTGCCGTGGTGCGCGCCGGTTTCGTAGATGTAGTTGGCGATCGGCGTGGAGCCGACGAAGCTGATGGCCTTCACGTCGGGGTGCACCAGCAGGGCGTCCACCGCCTCCTTGTCGCCCTGAATCACGTTGAACACGCCATCGGGCAGACCGGCCTGCTTGAGCAGTTCGCCCATGAACAGCGAAGGCGTGGGGTCGATCGGGCTGGGCTTGAGCACGAAGCAGTTGCCCGCCGCGATGGCCACCGGGAACATCCACATGGGCACCATGACCGGGAAGTTGAACGGCGTGATGCCGGCCACCACGCCCAGCGGCTGGCGCAGCGTCCAGTTGTCCATGCCGGTGGAGACCTGGTCGGTGAAGTCGCCCTTGAGAAGCTGCGGAATGCCACAGGCGAACTCGATGATGTCGATGCCGCGCGAGACCTCGCCCTGCGCATCGGTGAACACCTTGCCGTGCTCGGCGGTGATCATCTTCGCCAGCGTGTCCTTGTGCTGGTTCACCAGCTCGAGGAACTTGAGCATCACGCGCGCGCGGCGGATCGGCGGCGTGTCGGCCCAGGCGGGGAAGGCGGCCTGCGCCGCGGCCACGGCGCTGCCCACGTCGGCCGCATTGGCCAGGGCCACACGGCCGGTGACCGCGCCGGTGGCGGGGTTGGTCACGTCCTGGCGGCGGGTCGAGGTGGCGGGCGACACCTGGCCGCCGATGAAGTGGTCGATATTGCTGGCGCTCATGGCGAATCTCCGTGTGAATCGCGCAGTGTGGCCACTGCCGGCAATGAAATCCAATGAAATGGCGCCCCACCCGCCATAAGAAACGCAAATAATCGGCCGGTGCGCAAATCCTCCGCCCTGCCCATCGACCCCCAGGCCCTGCGCGCCTTTGCCGCCGTGGCGCGCGAAGGCAATGTGTCGCGCGCGGCCGAGCGGCTGCACCTGAGCCAACCCGCCGTGAGCCTGCAGCTCAAGGCGCTGGCCGAGGCCACCGGGGTACAGCTGTTCACCCGCACGCCGCAGGGCATGGCCCTCACGCCCGATGGCGCCGCCCTGCTGCCGCTGGCCGACAAGGCCCTGGGCGCGCTGGCCGAGTTCGGCAGCGCTGCGGCCGCGCTGCACTCCACGGTGCGCGGGCGGCTGCGCATCGGCACCATCCTCGACCCCGAGTTCACCCGCCTGGGCGCCTTTTTGCGTCAGCTGGTCGAGACCAGCCCGCAGATCGACACCGCGCTGCGCCAGGGCATGAGCGGCGAGGTGCTGGGCCGCATCGACGCCGACGAGCTCGACGTCGGTTTTTACCTGGACCTGCCCGATGCGCCGATTGGTGCGCCCTGGGCACGCAAGCCGCTGGCGCGCTTCAACTACCGCGTGCTGGCCCCGGCCGGGTGGGGTCCGCAGGTGCGCGACATGGACTGGAAGGCCCTGGCCAGCCTGCCCTGGCTGGACACGCCGCCGGCCAGCGTGCACCACCGCCTGCAGCAATCCGTGTTCGGCCCCGGCTCCATCACCGGCGTGCAGCCGCGCCGCGTGGCCCTGGTCGACCAGGAGGCGTCCATGCTCGACCTGGTGCGCAGCGGCGTAGGCCTGAGCCTGGCGCGCGACGCCATCGCCATGCGCGAAGCCCAGGCGCGCGGCCTGGCCATCGCCGAACGGGTGGCGCTGGCCTGCGAGCTCAGCTTCGTCTGCCGCGCCGAGCGCAGCGGCGAACCGGTGATCGCCGCCGCCTGGTCGGCGCTCGACGCGGTCTGGGCCTGATCGCACCCCCACCCTAAGCCGCCCGACCGATCGGGCTTGCCCCAACGGCCACCGACCCGGCGGAACCCCGCCGCCACGCGCGCCCACACAACAGGGCGTTGGTCATCAACAGGCACAGGGAGCCCACCACACGTCCCCGCTCAGGCGGGCAAAGGGGTTCCATGACGCATACCGATTTTCTCGACCTGCTCGACGCGCTCGTCGCGCAATGCGAGGTCCAGGCCAGCGAGCTGCTCGAAGACCACCACGAGGTGGCGGTTGGCGACACCGTAATCTACCTGCGTTGGCACGACGCGCTGCAGACCATCGAAGTCACGCTGCCACTGCCACCAGCGCCCGATGCCAATTCCGGAGGCAACGCCGATGGCGACGAGTACAGCGATGGCGAGCCCGCCTTGTCGCCCGCCCTCTGCCAACTGCTGCTGGAGCGCCACTGGCGCTACAGCGGCAACGACGAGGGCGTGAGCTTCGGTGTGGTGCCCGGCCTGGCCGAGGTGGTCGGCATGGCCACCCTGGACCCCGATGCCATCAACGGCCCCGATGCGCTGCTGCTGGCGCTGAGCGAGGTGCAGGACATCGCCGAGCTCGCCTGGCTGGAGGTGTGCGCGCAGCTGCAGGCACAAGCCAAGCCGCAACAACAGAACCGGCAACAGGCCGCTTCGACCCATCTGCGTTCGCCATTTGCCGAGACGCCCCTGCGCGCTTGACGCAGTTTTCACGGACCAAGCACCATGGAAAAGTCCACCCTCCGCAACGCCCTCCCGTCATCGCCCACCGGTACGGGCCACACCGGGCGACCCCTTGCCCGCAAGAACGTCCGACCCGACGGTGGGCCAGGCGACAAGGCACCAACAGCCAATGACGCCGAAAGGTCCAAGCCAGGAGAGCCCAGGCAAAGGCTGGGGCGCAAGCCCTTGTCGGCGGCGACCGGCAAGAAGCCGCAACCCTTCTCAAAGATGCCGAAGGCGGACTTCGGCGATTCGTTTCACCTTCCCTTGTCGGCGAGCCCCGACCCGAAGTGGCCCCCCTCGGCGCATATCGACACGTCGTCCAGCGAGTCGTCACCTGAAGCCATCCGCCTGAGCCCGCACGACCCCCGGCCGGACGTCCCGCCCAGTGCATCCATTCATTGGCGCGACCTTGATCCCGAGGTGATCGCCGACCCCGTTGCGCCGCCGCTGGAGCTGCGCATCCAACCCCGGCATGCACCCCTGGGCGGAATTGGCTTGCCCAAAGATGCCACAGCCCAGGAGCTGGCCTTGCACGCAGCGATGCGTCATTTCAATGGCCTCACCGCGCCCACCAAATCCGCCCTGTATGGCGGCTGGAGCGCGGCCATGTTCACCCGCCTGGGCGGCATGGACCCGCACATCGGCGGTTTTCTGGCCTTTGGTTCGGCGGTGGCCATCACGGTGAGCAGCCTCTTTCACATGTACGCCACCCAGGTGGACAAGAACAAGTCCAAGGCCGACTACCTGCTGGCGTTTCGACTGGTGTGCCAGCAGGAGCAGTTGCTTGCCCAACTGAGGTCCGATGCGACGGCCGCTGGCACCGAGCCCGACGCGGAACTCACCGCGCTGGCCAGTGCCAACATCAAGGCGCTGCAGGGCTTCGTGGGCGCGTTCGAGACCGCTTTCTACCCCCCGGCCCAGCGCCCCCTGATGGCCCAGGCGCGTGAAGGTCTGCGCAGCTACGCCGAGGAAATCGTCAAGCTGCAGGTCGAGATCGATGCCTTGGGCGATGCGCCCGGGCACCAAGAAGCGGCCCAGGCACTGCGATCCCGTGTGAAGGACCTCGAGGGGTACATGGACGAAGGCATCAGCCGCAAGCAGGTCAAGGTGCGGCTCGAACAGAAAGCCCTGGATGCGCAGCATGCGCTGCAGAAGGCGCAAAGCACCGAAGGCATCAGCGAAGAAGCCCTGGATGCGGCCCAGCAACATTTCGACCAATGCAAGGCCAATGTTCGCGCCTTCGAGCCCAAGGTGCTCGAGCGCATCGCCAACCCGTTCACCGACGAGATGGGCAAGGCCCTCAAGTGGGACCGCGACGTCGCCTTGCTGGCGCCGTGGACGGCCGTGGGCATGGCCTCGGGCGCGACCGCTCTGGCCACCACGCTGGAGGTGGCCAACCTGGCCGCCACTTCGCTCGGCCTGGGTGTGGTGTCTTCCGCCTTGACGCTGTACATCTCGGGCGTCGACATCAAGGACGCCAAGGGCGAGCTGGCGGCCGCCTCCGCCGCCAAGATCCGCGCCATCGACCTGGGCGCACACGCCGGCGCGCTGCGCCAGGCACTTCGAGAGCACCACGCCCCAGAGGTGCAGCGCTGTCAGTACCTGGCCGGCGCTCAGCAAAAAGCCATGGCGCGCGCGCAGCGGCTGCAGCACGGCGCCACCAACCAGGCCCAGGTGCGCATGGGCAAGGGGTCGGCCGGCCTGGTCAACGCGGGCGTGGGCACGGTGCTGGGCATTGCGGCGGCGGTCACCGTCACCGGGGCCATCGCCGCACCGGCCGCGGTGGTCGGTGCCACGCTCTTCGGCGGCTTTCTGGCCACGGTGGCGGCGCGCGTGGCCAAGAACAAATTTGCCTTCAAAGACCCCGTCAAGGCCCGCCAGGCCGCCGGTCTGGCCTTCGTCCAAAGCTTCGGGGCCGAAGGCATCGAGGCTCTGTACGACGCCCTGGCCAATGGCAAGGCCGATGCCTGGGCGCAAAAATTGGCGGATCTGCGGACGAAGCTCAACAAAGAAGGCGGTCAGGCCGCCGCCGTGGCCCGCTACCTCACGCTCGACAAGCTCAAGGACAACGAGTTTCTCGCTGCCGAGCACCTCGGCCGTGCCCTGCTTTACCGCCAGCAGCATCCGGGCACGTCGGTCTACCAAACCGAAGCGCAGGTGGCCAAGGCGCTTGCGGCGCAAGCCGGCAAGCCCGACCCCAATTTGCTCAAAACAACCGGCTTTGCGTCGCTGGGTGAGTACCACCAGCGTCTGCGCACCGACCTGGTGGGCATCTATGGCGGCAAGTACTACGACGAGGATCGGCTGCAGTACGTGGATGGCAAGGATGTGATGCAGACGGCCTTGCAAGTGACAACGGCGCTGGACCAGACCATTCCCCAGAACGACCATCATCGTTGGCACACCTTGACCACGGTGTTGCGCAGCGCAATCCGCCAGGATTCATCACTGATCGAATCGATCAGTGCGGAGGACTGGCAAGCGCTGCGCGAGGTTCTAAACGACCTGCGAGGCACCCTTGGCGCCAGCGGCATCGGCAGCGCCGAGCTGTACGCGCTGCAGGCAGCGGTGGTGGCCGAAGGCGATGGCCAGGTTCGACTGGATCCCAATTCCAGAGACGGACTGCTGGCGCCGCAAGTCGCGCCCTACCTGCTGGAGCTGCTGGCCGAACCCGCATGGCTTGGGCCGCCGGCCGCTCAGGCGGCGACCTCCATGAATCAAACGGACCTTGATGCCGCGGCCAAGGGCGCCAAGGCACTGGCGGCCCTTAACGCCGGCATCAAGGCCGAGGGCGCCAAATGGGGCAAGCGCACCCAGTCACCCGCCGACGATGCGCCGGCACCGGGCAGTCGCCCGCGATCGAAGAGCCTGGTGCGCCAACTGAGCGAAAGCGGCGCCACCTTCTTGCGCACCAAGTCGCGGGCGGCCGTGAACCATGTGGTCAAGCGCTCGCCCAACACCTTGGCCACACCAGAGCGCGCATTGGCGTGGCTCAACCGACAAACCGACGGGCGACAAAGGGCCAACGGCCTGATCGGCATGCTGCGCGAGTTCATCGCGCGACTTCCCGATCCGAAGCCGACGACCCAGAAGGCGCTGCGTGAACAGTTGCAAGCGGCCCGCCACTCCGCGAATGCGGCGCTGGATGGGCTCAAACAGCAAGGTGAGCCCGTCGACTCCAAAAGCCTGCGCCGGCAGGCGGATCGGCTTGAGAGTTCGATCAAGCTGTGCGACACGCTCGATCGCGAAGTGACGTCAGATGAGTGGGACATCTGCAGGTATGTGCTGCCTGCGCAACCCCAATGAGCGCCCAAGGCCGGCTTGCCTGAATGAATCAACGATGGCTCCCCATCGACGACAGCACCACCGCGTCCTGACCACTACCGCCTCGGACCGCCTCAGCCCTGCATAAGCGCCAGTTGCGCCAGTTCGCACAGCAGACGCTCCCGCACCCCCGCCATGCCGCGGTAGTTCAGCACCGCATCGCTCATGGACGCGATCGCCGCGTGCAACTGCGCAGCGCGCCCTGCATCCAGCGCCAACACCGCCGCCAGCGGCGCCACCATCACGCGGATGAAGAACACGCCCACGCCCAACGCAGGCAGTGGCAAGGTGGTCTGGCGCTCAACCCGCAGGCAGCACAGGTCGATGAGTCGGCCATGCTCGCCAGCGTCCGCCACCAACGAGGACCACGGGCGGCGCGCGCGCGCCGGGTGCTGCGACAGCTGCGCATCGGGCGAGAGCAGCCACACGTGGCGCACCATGGGCGCCTGGCGAAACGCCATGTCCATGATGCCGCGCGCGGCCGACAACAACAGTGTGTTGTCGGCCACCGGCGCGTGGATGGCCGCAAAGTCCAGGCCGAGCTTGTCGGCCGGCACCCAGCTGGACGGAAAGCATACCGACAGCAAGCGTGTGCGAAACCCGTCGGGGCCATCGGCCAGCACCACGAAGTCCTCCTGCATGCCTTGCGTGAGGCCCGCCACGGTGGCGGCCAGGGTCACGTCGGTTTCGCGGTGGTAGGCGTCGGCGATAGCCTGCAGCACCGCGTCGTCGGTTTGCCCCACCGGGCCGTGATCGGCTTGCGCCAGCACCTCGCGTTTGGCCTGCGCATAGCCGTGTGCCATGGCGTCACGACGAAACAGCGTCGGCGTGTCGGGCAGGCGCCCCAGGCCCGGCTGCATGCGAAACGGGCTGGCCACGGTCCAGGGCATGTCGGCGGCGGGCGTGAGTACCTCCATGGGCGCATCGTCGGGCGAAGGGGGTCTGGCCGTGGGGCCAATCTGCCCGCACGGCAACAGGCCGCCCGGGAACCGCGACTGTCGTCAAAGGGTCATGTACAGGTCACACCATGTCGCCGCCATGAGCCTGAGCATCGCCCGCCGCCTGCGCCGCGCCGCCATCCATTTCGAGCGGCAGGCGCGTGCGCCCATCACCGACAACGACACCGGCACCGACACCCGCGCGTTGCGCCTGTCGCTGGCGGATTTGCTGCGTCTGCACGGCGATGGCTCGCTGCCGGTGCTGGTGATGCTGTTGTCGCTGTTCACGCTCATCCCGGTGGGCGGGGCCGGTTGGTTCGTGAGCTTCTTCATTGCAGCGCTGGGCTGGTCGTGGGCACGCGGGCGCGAGGCGGTCGAGCTGCCCGGCGCACTTGGCCGTCTGAGCCTCAATTCGCGCTGGACGGCGCGCAGCCTGCATGGTCTGGCCTGGATCTACCGCCGCGCCAACCGCTGGCTGCGCCCGCGCTGGACGGTGTGGCGGCACGAGCGAACGCGCATCTGGTGGGGCGCATGGATCGCGCTGATGGCGGCCATCATTTTTCTGCCGCTGCCCTTTGGCAACGTGCTGCCAGCCATGAGCCTGGTGCTGCTGGGTCTGGGGTGGATGTTCCGCGATGGCCTGGCCTTGCTTGCCGCGGGCGCCAGCGGCGCCGGCGCACTGGCGTACACCGTGGCCTTCGGTCATCTGGCGATCGATCTGGGCATGCGGGGGTGGGCCTGGATGACGGGCTGAACAGCGCGCGGGCGCGGCGCGTCACGGGGGGCACCTAGAATCACCCGAGCCCTCACGCCCCATCGCCCCATGACGCCACACGCCCAGGACGATCGCCCCCTCTACGTGGACCTCGACGGCACGTTGACGCCATCGGACACCTTGCACGAATCGGTGATGCTGTTCATCCGGCAGCATCCGGTGAACCTGCTGCGCATGATTGGCTGGCTGCCGCGAGGCAAGGCCGGCTTCAAGCGCGCACTGGCCGACGCCGTGACACCCGACCCGGCCGCCCTGCCCTGGCGCACGGACTTCATCGACTTTCTGCGCGCCGAGCACGCGCGCGGGCGCACCCTGGTGCTGGCCAGCGCGGCCGATGCGCGCATTGGCCAGCGCGTGGCCGACCACCTGGGCGTTTTCAGTGACGTCATCGGCACCCACGACGGCGAACACAACCTCAGCCGCGAAGCCAAGCGCGAAGCGATTGCCGCCCACGCCCGGGCCAACGGTCACGCCGAGTGGGCCTATGCGGGCAACAGCGCCGACGATCTGGCGGTGTGGGCGGGTTGCCACGAAGCGATTGCCGTCAACGCGCCCCGCAGCGTGCTGCAGCGTCTGAGCGCGTCGCAAGCGGTGGCGAAGCACTTCGAGCAGGCACCGCTGTCGCTCAAGACGCTGCTGCGCGCCATCCGCATCAAGCAATGGTCCAAGAACGGGCTGATCTTTCTGCCGCTGCTGGCCGCCCATTCGCTCAGCCCGCAGTTGTGGCTGCAGGCCATCCTGGCGTTTCTGGCGTTCGGGCTGTGCGCCTCGGCCACCTACCTGGTCAACGACCTGATCGACCTGCCCAGCGACCGCGTGCACCGCACCAAGCGCTTTCGGCCGCTGGCCGCGGGCACGGTGTCGATTGCCACCGCGGTGCCGCTGGGCGTGGCGATGATCGTGGTCGCCTTCGCACTGGCGGTCTGGGTGGGCTGGCCGTTTGCCGCCATGCTGCTGCTCTACACCGTGCTCACGCTGGGCTACTCGTTGCGCTGGAAGCGCATCGCACTGTTCGACGTGTTGCTGCTGGCCACGCTGTACACCCTGCGCATTGGCGCAGGCGCCCTGGCAACCGGGGTCGATCTGTCCAACTGGCTGCTGGCGATCTCGATCTTCCTGTTCCTCAGCCTGGCGCTGGTCAAGCGCTGCGCGGAGCTCGAAGAAGCCGTGGCCGCCGATCAGGGTCTGGCGCCCGGGCGCGGTTACCAACCCAGCGACCTGCCCTCGCTGCGCGCCATGGGCATGTCCAGCGGCTTCATGGCGGTGCTGGTGCTCGCGCTCTACATCGACTCGCCCAACAGCCGCTCGCTGTACGCGCAGCCCGACCTGCTGTGGGCGGCCTCGCCGGTGCTGCTGCTGTGGGTCATGCGCATCTGGCTCAAGACGGGGCGGCGCGAGTTGCACGGTGACGACCCGCTGGCCTTCGCCCTCAAGGACCCGTTCAGCTGGGTCACCGTGGCCGTCATGATCGGCATCGGCCTGTTGGCCACCATCGGAGTCTGATTGCCATGAAAGCCGTTGCCCTGTCCCTGGCGCTGGTGTGTGTGTTGCTGTCGTCGGCGGCGCAACTGGCCATGAAGCGCGGCCTTGGCGCGGGCGGCGCCGACGTGGCCGGCACCTACGTGCACGCCTTCACCAGCCCCATGGTGTGGCTGGGCCTGTTCTGCTACGGCGCCAGCGCCGTGCTCTGGTTGTGGGTGCTGTCGCGACTGGATGTGTCGCTGGCCTATCCGCTGGTCAGCCTGGGCTTTGTGGTCACCATGCTGCTGGGCGTGCTCTGGCTCGGTGAGCCCTTCTCCTGGGCGCGCGTGGCAGGCTGCACGCTCATCGTGATCGGCGTGACGCTGCTGGCGCTCGACGCGCGCACATGAAAGCCGACCCCACCTCGATTGCGGCCGCGCGCGGGCTGTTCTGGCTCGCGTTCGCGCTCACGCTGGTCATCAAGCTGGTGCTGGCGTGGGTGTTCCCGTTCAGTGGCGATGAGGCCTTCTTCTTCCAGTGGGGCGTTCACCTCGCCTGGCATTACTCCGATCACCCGCCGCTGGTGGGCTGGCTGCTGGCGCTGCTGCACAGCATCAGCGACGCGCCCATCGTGCTGCGCAGCGTGACCCTGCTGGTCACCAGCACCATCGCGCTCTTGGTGGTCGACTTGCTCAGCCGCCTGCTGCCGCCCGAGCGCGAGGCCCAGGCCTGGCTGGCCGGCGCCATCTACCTGGCCATGCCCTGGAGCTGGATGTTCGTGCTGGTGACCACCGACACGCCGCTGATCCTCTTCATGGCCTTGTCGTTCTGGGCCTATGTGCGCGCCGACACCAGCGAAAGAGGCACCGGCTGGTACCTGCTGTGCGGCGCGCTGCTGGGCGCCGCCTTCTTCGGCAAGTACTTCGCGGCGCTGCTGGGCTTTGCCTACGCGGCCCACGCCTGGGGCTGGCGGCGCGAGCGTTGGCAGGCGCCGTTGCTGATCTTTGCCACGGCGCTGCCGGCCATCCTGGGCAACCTGTACCTGAACGCCACGCACGGCTGGAGCCACGTGATGTTCAACGTCTTCAACCGCAACGAGACCGCAGCCTGGTCGTTCAAGACCTTTGCCACCTACGTCGGCATGGCGCTGTACCTGCTCACGCCCTGGTGGGTGTGGCGGGCGGCGCGCTCGCGCCCACCCGCCGAGGTCAGCGCCAGCACCCGGCTCACGCTGGCGGTGCTGTGGCTGTTCCCGCTGCTGGTCTTCGCCCTCATCGCCACGCGCCGCACGATCGGCCTGCACTGGGTGCTGGGTTTCGTGCCGGTGTTCGTGGTGTGGGCGGGTTTGCGCACCGACGTGCGACCGCTGCGCCGCCTGCTGGTCTACACCACGGCCTTGTCGCTGCCGCATCTGGTGGGGGTGCTGATGCTGGCCATTGCCCCCATGAGCTGGTGGGCCCACACGCGTCTGCATGAGCGCGTGGTGTTCCTGCGCGAAAACGCAGCCGTGGTGGCCGGCCTGCGCGACAGCCTGCCCGAAGGCGCCACCTTGATGGCGCAGGCCTACAACCCGGCCGCCATGCTGGCGTTTCGCGCCGGCACCTACATCCCGGTGTTTGGCCCGGGCCGTCACCACGCGCGACAGGACGACCAGATCATCGACTTCCGCACCTACGACGGTCGACCGATCCGGATCTTTCACTACGACGAGCCCGACCTGGCGGCCTACGCGCCCTTTTTCGAGCACGTGAGCAAGCACCCTTTCGAGGTCGATGGCGCGCAGTTCTGGCTGGTGGATGGCGAGGGCTTCAAGTACGCGCCTTACCGCGAGCAGGTGTTGGCCGCCATCGCTCGCGACTTTCACGCCATCCCGCGCTGGCTGCCCATCCTGGGCAACCCGTTCTGCGAACGCTACGGCTTTGCCGCCTGCTCGCCGGGCAGGCCCTGAGCGGGCGCGCCCGGCACGGGCTCGGGCACCAGCAACTCGCCACGCCACAGGCCCCGCAGCGTGGCCAGCGACAAGCCCGCGATGACCAGCGTGGCGACGGCCAGCAGCAGCCAGGCCAGCCACTGAAGCACCGGCGCGTCGGGTGCGCGCTCGGCGAGTCGGCCGGTGAGCGTGGCGAATGCCGCCAGCGGGAAGGAAAACGCCCACCACGGCAGACCAAAGGCCTGCGAGCGCATGCGGGGCACCAGCGGCAGCAACCACAGCGCGCTGAAAGCGGCCACGCCCCACAGCATCACGCCCATCGCCGGTGGCAGTTGCAACTGCATGCCCGCCAGCGCGATCACCGACGGCGGCGCCAGCAGGATCACCCAGGCCGGCAGCAAACGATCGGGCAAGGGCGAATGCGCGATGCGGCGCGCCAGCACCAGCGCGACCACGATCGGCCAGAAGAACAGGCCGATACCCAGTTGCGCGGCCGACCACAGCGGGTGGCCCAGCGCCACACCGGCCAACGGCACCACCACGTTGCCCACGATGGGAATGAGCAGCACCGGCGTCACGCCAGGCCACAACGCACCGGCCCCACCCTTGCCAGCCGACAGCCAGCGGCCCAGCACCCAGGCCGTGACACCCACCTGTGCCACGCTGCCGACCCACCACAGGGCGTGCCAGGCATCGCGCGGACCACCCATGGCAAGCCCCACCGTGGCCAGCAACAGCACCGACACTGGCACCGCCGCAAAGAAGGCGTGGCGCACCGGGTGCTGCAGGTCCTCGCGCACCGCGTCGCGAAAGGCCATCCAGCGCCACACGCTGCCAAGCGCCAGCAGCACGAAGACCAGCAGCGCCAGGCCCCCACTGACCCAGGCCAGTGCGTGCGCCCATTCGCCCAGCTGCTGCGCAGCGCGGTGCCAGGCCAGGGACAAACCACACAAGCCCATGACGATGGAGAACCAGGCCGGCCCCAGGTGGCGCAGCGCGGCCGCATTGTTCGTATTCATTCGCTCACCTCGAAAGGCACGCGGGGTGCCACCGCGCACAGCAGCTCATAGGAAATGGTGCCGGCCGACTGCGCCACCTCATCGGCGGTCAGCACAGCACCATGGTTTGAGCGTCCCCACAACACGACTTCGCTGCCGATGCCGGCCTGCGGCAGTGGCGTGAGATCGACGGTGATCATGTCCATGCTGACGCGCCCCACGGTGCGCGTGCGCACACCGTCCACCAGCACCGGTGTGCCAGTGGGGGCGTGGCGCGGGTAGCCGTCGGCGTAGCCGCAGGCGATCACGCCAACCCGCATCGGCGCGTCGGCGGTGAAGGTGGAGCCATAGCCCACGGTGTCGCCGGCGTGCAGGTCCTGGGTGCCAATGACCTTCGTTCGCAGGCTCATGGCGGGTTGCAGGCCCCAGTGCTCCGCCCGGTGCTCGGGATGGTCGGGCGCGCCACCGTAGAGCGCAATGCCCTCGCGCACCCAGTCGGCAGCGAGGTTGCTCGCGCCCTGCAGTGGCTTGCTCGCGTGGCGCAGGATAGCGGCACTGTTGCACAGGGTGCGCTCGCCCGGCAGGTCGGCGCAGGCCAGCTCGAAGGCCGCGACCTGGTGCGCAATGCCGCGCGCGCCGTCGGCGTCGCTGAAGTGGGTGACGAGCCCGATCTCGTCGACCTGCGTCAGGGCGTCGAGCCTGGCCCAGGCGGCACGATAGGCCTGCGGTTTGAAGCCCAGGCGGTTCATGCCGCTGTTGAGCTTGAGAAAGACCTTGTGCGGCGGCTGCGTCTTGTGCGCGGCCAACCAGTCGATCTGCTCGCTGCAATGCACGACGTGCCACAGGCCCAGGCGCGAGCACAGCTCCAGATCGCGCGGCTCGAACACACCCTCGAGCAGCAGGA
The DNA here is from genome assembly GCF_019635465.1 of Hydrogenophaga sp. Lineage (GTDB taxonomy): Bacteria > Pseudomonadota > Gammaproteobacteria > Burkholderiales > Burkholderiaceae_C > Hydrogenophaga. Next base: position 207,403 of record NZ_JAHBZK010000003.1, on the reverse strand, counting down.
TGGGCCCGCGCCAACCCAGCGCGCGCACACGCTCGGCCTCGTTGAGATCGAGCAAGGCGAAGCCGTCGGCCGCACGCAGGCCCTCGAAGGCGCGCTCGATGCCATGGCCGTAGGCGTTGGCCTTGACCACCACCCACACTCTCGAATCGGGTGCGCGCTCGCGCGCGATCTGCAGGTTGTGGCGCAAGGCGCCGGTGTGCACGGTGGCAAGGATGGGACGGGGCATGGCGTGAGATATGTCAACCCGGGGCGCGGTGACCGAGCAACGGGCCGGCATACACCCGATGGTGTCGAACGCCCGTGCTATAACCCGCGCCACCCGACTGGAGGCAAGCCAGCACTGTCGCACAAAAGGGGAGTGGCACCAGCCGTCACGGCGCCACGCCCAGGCCGCCTGGCAAGAGGATTCATCGCCATGAAGCGCGGCTTCTACACCATCATGACGGCGCAGTTCTTCAGCTCGCTGGCCGACAACGCCCTGTTTGTCGCCGCGATCGAGCTGCTGCGCCAGCACCACGCCCCGAGCTGGCAGGCCGCTGCATTGGTGCCCATGTTCGCGCTGTTCTACGTGCTGCTGGCGCCGTTTGTGGGCGCCTTCGCCGACGCCCGGCCCAAGGGCAATGTCATGTTCATCAGCAACGCCATCAAGGTGGTCGGCTGCGTGCTGATGCTGGTGGGCGTGCACCCGCTGCTGGCCTACACCCTGGTGGGCCTGGGTGCGGCGGCGTATTCGCCGGCCAAGTACGGCATCCTTACCGAGCTGCTGCCACCGTCCCAACTGGTCAAGGCCAATGGCTGGATCGAAGGCCTCACCATCGCGTCGATCATTCTGGGCGTGCTGCTGGGGGGTCAGCTGGTGGGACCGGTGATCGCGCCGTGGCTGATGGGCCTGCACCTGCCCGGCATCGACACCGCGGCCGAGGTCGCCATCGGCATGCTGGTGCTGGTGTACGCGCTGGCGGCGGGCTTCAACCTGCGCATTCCCCACACCGGCGTGACGCCGCGGCCCATGCCGCGCAACCCGCTGGTGCTGCTGCCCGACTTCTGGACCTGCAACCTGCGCCTGTGGCGCGACCGTCTGGGTGAGATCTCGCTGTCCACCACCACGCTGTTCTGGGGCGTGAGCGGCAACCTGCGCTACATCGTGCTGGCCTGGGCCTCGGCCGCGCTGGGCTACACGACCACGCAGGCCTCTGCCCTGGTGGGCGTGGTGGCCCTGGGCACCGCCGTGGGCGCGGTGGTGGCGTCCATGCGCATGCGGCTGGACCAGGCCACACGCGTCATTCCGCTGGGCGTGGCCATGGGCGTGCTCGTGGTGCTGATGAACTTCATCACCAACGTCTGGGTGGCCGCGCCCTTCCTGGTGCTGCTGGGCGCGTTGGGCGGGTTTCTGGTGGTGCCGATGAACGCCTTGCTGCAGCACCGCGGTCACAACCTGATGGGCGCCGGTCGCTCCATCGCCGTGCAGAACTTCAACGAGCAGGCCTGCATCCTGGCGCTGGGTGCGCTCTACAGTTTCAGCACCGGCATGGGCTTGTCGGCCTTTGCGGCGATCACCATCTTCGGTCTGCTGGTGGCCGCCTGCATGATGGCCATCGGCGCCTGGCACAAGCGCAACCTGCGCGATCACCCACACGAGCTGGAGCGGCTGCTGGAGATCGCCCGCCGCGACGACCTGCACGGCTGATCGCGCAGGCGATCGACGCGCTCAGAAGCTGCCGACGTCGGTCGGCGCAAAGCCGTTGAGGTTGACCAGGTGGTGGTGCGCCAGCACCTTGTAGAGGTCGGCCTCGCTCACCGAGCGCGACAGGTAGGCGTCGGCGCCGGCCAGGCCGGCCTTCATGCGGTCCATGCTGCCCGCGCTCGGCGCGAACAGAATGACCACTGGCGCACGCGTACCGTTCTTGCTCTGCTTGGCGCTGCGGCAGATGCTGAACGCATCGGGCGCGCCGCCCAGACGATCGATCACCACCAGGCGGTAGGGGTGCGCGTCCAGCATGGCCTGCGCCTGTGAGGGGTCGCGGCACCAGTCGATGGCGAGTTCGTACTTGCGAAAGCGCTTGAGCAGGATGCGGCCCTCGACCAGGCTTTGGCCCACCAGCAAGGCGTCGCCACGCGGGGCGTCGGGCACCGTGCCGCCCTTGGCGGTGCGGGTGTTGGGCGCACGCGTGTTGCGCGCGCGTGGGGCCGGCGGCGCCACGTTGAGCAGGTCTTCCAGGTCGGCGAAGTCGGTGGCGCCACCGCGCAGGGGGATGCTGACCGTCTTGGGTCTGGCCACAGCCGGCGTGAGCGCAGCGGGTGCCTTGGTCGCTTCGGCGCGGCGTGCGGCCGCCGCATCCAGCGCCTGCGCCTCTTCGCGCGTCATGGGCCGGGTGGGCGGGAAATCGGTGTCGGCAAAACGGCGCCGTTTGCCACCGGCGGGCGCCATGGGCGTGGCCGCCGGTGCGCGCGCTTTGCCACTGGCCAGGCGCATGCTTGCGTCCAGCCCGTGCAGCTGCGAGGCCTTGAAAGGTTCGGTCGGTGCAAAGGCCGGCGACGGCGCCGCCGCGGTGGCGCGCGCGGTGCGCAGACCGACCACCGAATCCAGTGCGCCCAGCAAGGAGACCAGGCGGATCGGCTTGGGCTGCAGCGGCCAGCCGGTGCCGCCGTCGTGTCCGCCCACCAGCAGGATGCGCCCAGGCAGGCGCGCGCCGCGCACCAGCAGCATGGCTTGCGCGTTGTCCGCGTTGACGATCAGGACCTGGGCGTCGAGCACCTCCTCCTGCACCTGATAGGCCGGAGGTCGGCGCGCGGCCAGCCTGAAAAATGATTCGAAAGTGGCGCTCTCGCTCTGGGAAAAACCCACGAGCGCCACGGTGTACGCAGCCCCCATCGCCTGCCCGCCCGTCGGTTTGTTGGTAGTTACCTTATGAAACGACGCGCAGTATCGCGTGCGCCGCCGCTTTTGGGGGATATCGGCGCGGCGCAGTCTGGCTTGTGTGAAGATTTTGTCGCTTACCGGACATATGCGCCCCATTCATCCCCCGAGGAAACCCCATGCCCAGCCCCACACCCAGCGTCTACGACTTCGACGCCCTGAACACCCAGGGCAAGACCGTGCCCCTGGCCGACTACCGCGGCCAGGTGCTGCTGATCGTCAACACCGCCAGCGCCTGCGGCTTCACGCCCCAGTTCGCCGGGCTGGAGAAGCTGCACGAGACCTATGGCGCCAAAGGCCTCGCGGTGCTGGGTTTCCCCTGCAACCAGTTCGGCGCCCAGGACCCGGGCAGCAACGAAGAGATCGCCAGCTTCTGCCAGCTCAACTACGGGGTGAGCTTCCCGATGATGGCCAAGATCGACGTCAACGGCGGTGACGCCCACCCGCTCTATCGCTGGCTCACCGCCGAAGCGCCGGGCCTGCTCGGCAGCAAGGCCATCAAGTGGAACTTCACCAAGTTTCTGGTCGGCAAGGACGGACAGGTGATCATGCGCTACGCGCCGCAGGACGCACCTGAGAAGCTCAAGGGCGACATCGAGGCGGCGCTGGCGGCTTGAACTTCAGCCCAAGGACAGCAGCCACCCCGCCAGCGCCGGCAGCACCAGCGCGCTGAACAGCGCGCTCAGGCCCATGGCCAGACCGGCGAAGGCGCCCATCTCTTCGCTCACCTGAAACGCGCGCGCGGTGCCGATGCCGTGCGCGATGGTGCCGAGCGCAAAGCCACGCACCGCCGGGTCGGTGATGCGCAGCGCATTGAACAGGTAGCGCGCACTGACCGCACCGAACACGCCGGTGGCCATGACCAGCACCGCCGTCAGCGAGGGCAGGCCCTGGATTTTTTCGGCGATGCCCATGGCGACCGGCATGGTCACCGACTTGGGCGCGAGCGAGGCCAGCGTGGCCCTGGACGCGCCCAGCGCCCAACCCAGGCCGATGGCACACACGGTGGTGGCCACGATGCCCGCGGCCAGCGCACCCAGCAGCGGCAAGGCCAGTTGGCGCAAGCGGTGCAGTTGCTCGAACAGCGGCACCGCCAGCGCCACCGTGGCCGGCCCCAGCAGAAAGTGCACGAACTGCGCGCCTTCGAAGTACACAGGGTACGGCGTGCCGGTGGCCCACAGCAGCGTGGCCAGCACCGCCACCGCGATGGGCACCGGGTTGGCCAGGGGGTGAAAGCCGCTGCGGCGGTAGATCAGGAAGGCGCCGTGGTAGACCAGCAGTGTGATGGTCAGCCCCAGCAGCGGCGTGGCCGCCAGGTAGACCCAGATGTCGGCGAGGCGCTGGGGTGCGTCAGCGGCCATCGCGTCGTCCCTGCCAACGCATGAGGGCCAGCATGGTCCAGGCCGCCACCGCCAGCCCGACCAGGGTGCTCACCACCAGCGCCACGCCAATGGCCAGGGCCTCTTCGCCCAGGCGCTGCAGGTGCTGCATCACGCCCACACCGGCTGGCACGAACAGCAGCGAGAGGTGTTGCAGCAGGCCCTGGGCCGTGGGTTTGATGGCGCCCAATGCCCCGGGCCGCACCGCCAGCAGCAACAAGAGCAGGGCCAGGCCGACGACCGGACCTGGGAGCGGCGCGCCGCTGAGGCGCACCGCCACTTCGCCCAGCAACTGGAACAGCAGCAGCGTGGCCAGCGCGGGCACCATGGCTCAGGCGCGCAGAGCGTCGTCGAGCAGCTCGACCCAGTGCCGCACCGGTGTGTCGGTACCGCTCTGCAAATGCGTGATGCAACCGATGTTGGCGCTGGCAATCACGGCCGGTTGCAGCTCGCCCAGGCGGTCGAGCTTGCGGTCACGCAGCGTGGTGGCCAGTTCGGGGTTGAGCACCGAGTAAGTGCCGGCCGATCCGCAGCACAGGTGCGATTCGTTGCGGGCCACCTGCAGCGTGAAGCCGAGTTCACCCAGCCAACGCTCGACCCCGCCCTTGAGCTGCTGGCCGTGCTGCAAGGTGCACGGCGGGTGAAACGCCACCACGCGTTGCTCATCAGGTGCGTGCGCAAGCCTGGGCTTGAGCAGCGGCACCAGCTCGGGCAGCAGCTCGGACAGGTCGCGCGTGAGTGCACTGATGCGCGCGGCCTTCTCTGCGTAAGCCGGGTCGTCGCGCAGCAGGTGGCCGTACTCCTTGACGCTGACACCGCAGCCCGAGGCGTTCATGACGATGGCCTCGGCGCCCTGCTGCACATGGGGCCACCAGGCATCGATGTTGGCGCGCATCTGCGCCAGGCCACCGGCTTGGTCGTTGAGGTGGAACTTGACCGCGCCACAGCAGCCGGCCTCGGGGGCCACAACGGTCTGGATGCCGGCCGCGTCGAGCACGCGCGCGGTGGCGCTATTGATGTTCGGCGCCATGGCGGGCTGCACGCAGCCGGCCAGCATCAGCACCTTGCGTGCGTGGCTTCGCGTGGGCCAGGCACCCGCCGGCCGCGCCTCGGGCACCTTGGCCTTGAGAGTGGCGGGCAGCCAACCCCGCATGGTCTGACCCAGCTTCATCGCGGGCGCGAACAGTGGCGAGTTCAGGCCCTCCTTGAGCAGCCAGCGCACAGCCCGCTCGGGTGCGGGCCGTGGCACCTTGGCGTCGACCACCGCGCGGCCGATGTCGACCAGATGGCCGTACTGCACACCACTGGGGCAGGTGCTCTCGCAATTGCGGCAGGTGAGGCAGCGGTCCAGGTGTTGCTGCGTCTTGCGCGTGGGCGTGGCGCCTTCCAGCACCTGTTTGATGAGGTAAATGCGCCCGCGCGGGCCATCGAGCTCGTCGCCCAGCAGCTGGTAGGTCGGGCAGGTTGCGGTGCAGAAGCCGCAGTGCACGCATTTGCGCAGGATGGCCTCGGCCTCGCGGCCTTCGGCACTGTGCTGGTATTCGGAGGCGAGCTGGGTCTGCATGTCAGAAGAGGTCGGGGCCGACAAAGACGCCGTGCGGATCGAAGGCTTCGCGCAGGTGCCGCATGATGGTCGCCACAGCGGGCTCGGGGACGTCGAAGCGGCGCACGCCGCCAGCACCCGCCGCAGGTGCACGAAACAGTTGGGCGTGCCCGCCTGCGCTGCGCACGGCCGCGCGAATCTCGTCGGCGGCGCTCAGTGGCGCCCAGAGCCAGCGCTGCGCGCCGTGCCATTCGATGAGTTGCGGCCAGGCAGGCAACAACGGTGCGGATGTCTGTGGCAGCGACAGGCGCCACAAGCCGTGCCCGGCCGATGGCGCCTGGGTGAAGAAAGGCAGCCGCTGCTCGCCGGCGTCCACCCAGTCGGGGCCGGCCTGGGCGTTGTCCATGCGGGTGCCGCCGGCTTCGCGCTGCATGCGCTCGCAAGCGGCCTCGACAGCGGCGATGGCGCCGCGCAGGCGAACAAACAGCAGTTCGGGCTCGCCGGGCTGCGTGGTGTCGCGCACCCAGCACGACGCGTTCAAGGGCAGCGGCTGACCGCCCCATTGGTGCAGCAGTTCCAGCGCATCGCGCTGGCCCAGCGGAAAGTGCAACGTGGCCTCGGCCGGTGCCGTGGGCAGCACCTTCAGGCTCACCTCGGCCACGATGCCCAGCAGACCCCAGCTGCCCGCCAGGGCGCGGCTGACGTCGTAGCCGGCCACGTTCTTCATGACCTGGCCGCCAAAGGTGAGCAGCTCGCCGCGGCCATTGACCAGGCGCGCACCGAGCACGTAGTCGCGCACGCCGCCGACGCTGGCGCGCGCCGGCCCGGCAAGGCCCGCGGCCACCATGCCGCCCACGGTGGCACCTGCGCCAAAGTGCGGCGGCTCGAACGGCAGGCACTGGCCATGGGCGGCCAGGGCCGCTTCGAGCTCGGCCAGCGGTGTGCCGGCGCGCGCAGTAATCACCAGCTCGCTGGGCTCGTGGCTGAGAATGCCGCGCCAATCCTGCGTGGACAGCGGCGCGACGCCCACCGCGTCGGCCTCACCGGCCAGGAAATCCTTGCTGCCACCGCCCCGGATGCGCAGGCGGCGGTGATCGGCGGCGGCCGCGCGAACCTGCTCGATGAGGTGGTCGGGCTGATCGGTCTCGGGGATGGGGGTCGCGGCTGACATGGCGGCGATGGTAGTCGCCACCCTGGCGGCTGCCCTTGAATTTTTTGCACGCGGGCGTGCAAACCCCTTGGCCGAAACAGTGCCAGTGTCCGCTCAGGGCGAGGCAAAGCCCAGGCAGGCACCGGCATTGGGCCGGCCTTTGCACTCGCGCTTGAGGCGCTTCTCGCGCGCCGCGGGCGACTCTTCCGATGGCGCCTTGTGGAAGGTGACCTTGCTCGGCAGCTTGCGCGTGGGCGCACCATCGGCGGGCGGGGCCGCGCCGGCGGCGAGCGAGGACGTAGCGATCAGCATGGACAGGGCGGCCAGAGTGGACAGGGCGGCGGTGCGTTGCATCGGGAGCTCCCAGGTGTGACAGGGCCACGATCCTAGGCAGCCCCTTCGACCCAAGCCCCGGGGGGTGTTCAGGCACAAAAAAGCCCGCGGTCCTTGCGGGCCGCGGGCCAGGGGGCTGTGTGCCATCCCGCCTGCAGACGGGATGCAACCCTGGAGGAGATCAGCGGTTGTAGGCGGTCTCGCCGTGCGAGGTGATGTCGAGGCCTTCGCGCTCGGCTTCCTCGGTCACACGCAGACCCATGATCATGTCGACGATCTTGTAGCAAATGAAGGCCACGACGCCGGACCACACCAGGGTGATCAGCACGCCTTCGGCCTGGATCACGACCTGGCTGGCGATGGAGAAGTCTTCGCCACCGGTGCCGCCCAGGCTGGGAGCACCGAACACGCCCACCAGGATGGCGCCGACGATACCGCCGATGCCATGCACGCCGAACACGTCGAGCGAGTCGTCCGCGCCCAGGATCTTCTTCAGGCCGCTCACGCCCCACAGGCAGAGGAAGCCGGCGATCAGACCCAGCACGATGGCGCCCATGGGGCCGACCGAGCCGCAAGCCGGGGTGATGGCCACCAGGCCAGCCACGGCACCCGAGGCGCCACCCAGCATGGAAGCTTTGCCCTTGCCCAGCGCTTCACCGATGCACCAGGCCAGCACGGCAGCGGCGGTGGCCAGCAGCGTGTTGATGAAGGGCAGACCCACGAAGCCGTTGGCTTCCAGGTTGGAGCCGGCGTTGAAGCCGAACCAGCCCACCCACAGCAGCGAGGCACCGACCATGGTCAGCGTCAGGCTGTGCGGTGCCATCGATTCCTTGCCGTAGCCAATGCGCTTGCCGATGACGTAAGCACCCACCAGACCGGCCACACCGGCGTTGATGTGCACCACGGTACCGCCCGCGAAGTCCAGCGCGCCCTTGTCGAGCAGGTAGCCGCCGGCACCCCACACCATGTGAGCGATCGGGATGTAGCTGAAGGTGAACCACAGGGCGCAGAACAGCAGCACGGCGCCGAACTTGATGCGCTCGGCGAACGAGCCCACGATCAGCGCGCAGGTGATGCCCGCGAAGGTGCACTGGAAGGCAATGAAGATGTACTCGGGGATCTTCACGTTGTCGGTGAAGGTGTCGGCCAGCGAGTCGGGCGTGACGCCCAGCAGGAACACCTTGTCCAGACCGCCGATGATCAGGCCTTCGCCGCCGAACGCCAGGCTGTAGCCATAGATGGCCCACAGCACGGTGATCAGCGAGAACACCACCATCACCTGCATCAGCACGGACAGCATGTTCTTGCTGCGGACCAGACCGCCGTAGAACAGCGCCAGGCCGGGCACGACCATGAGCAGCACCAGGATGGTGGAGATCATCATCCAGGTGACGTCGCCCTTGTCGACGGTGGGTGCGGGAACGGCCGCTTCAGCGGCAGCAGGTGCTTCGGCAGCCGCGGCAGCGGGCGCTTCGGCAGCGGGCGCGGTGGCCGCTGCAGGCGCTTCGGTGGTCGTCTGTGCGATGGCTGCGCCACCGCCGATCGCCAGGCCCAGGCCCAGCAACAGGGAAGCCAGGAATTTCTTCATTTCTTAGGTCTCGGTTGAGGTTCGGGGGTGGCGGCTCAGATCGCTTCGTTGCCGGTCTCGCCGGTGCGAATGCGAACCACCTGCTCCAGGGGCGACACGAAGATCTTGCCGTCGCCGATCTTGCCGGTGCGGGCTGCGCCCTCAATGGCTTCGATGACGCGCTCGACCAGGTCGTCGGCCACGGCGGCTTCGATCTTGACCTTGGGCAGGAAGTCGACGACGTACTCGGCGCCGCGATAGAGCTCGGTGTGGCCCTTCTGGCGACCGAAGCCCTTGACCTCGGTGACGGTGATGCCCTGCACGCCCACGCCAGACAGTGCCTCGCGCACTTCGTCCAGCTTGAACGGCTTGATGACGGCTGAAACCATTTTCACGACGATCCCTCCAGGGGTTGGTTGATCCGGCAACGGGATTAGCAGCTTGTGTGCCAAGTTGTGTCATTCCCGACGGACGCCGCGATGGCACCAGATCGAGGCCCGGCGGTCCGAATCGGGGCTGGATCGCAAAACGCTGCACCAACTTTGTGCTTCAACGCATCGTGTCGGTGCGAATGGCGACGAACGGTCGCCGAACATGGACAAGCCCGTGTCATCAGGCTGCACCAGCATGGCGCCCAGTGGGTCCTTGTTCGCCGTGGTGCAATCGGCGTTGCGCGCCACGCACCGGCCAGACACCCGCGCTCAACCCCGTTCACGCCATGTCCGACGACAGCCAGATCCACGTTCCCGCCGCCTTCATTGCCCTGCACGTGGCCCCCGGCAGACACCCGCGCGCCCACGAGGCCGCCGACATCGCCCGGCGTCACGAAGTCTGCGAGGACCTGGCCCAGAGCCTGGTGGAACGCGCGCAGCAGGTGCAGTTTCAGCTGGGCATCACCGAAGCCGACGTGCTCGACAAGATGCTGGTCAGCCTGCAGGCGGTGGCCGAAGGTGGCGCGGCAGATGTCCTGCCCAACCCGCAGGAAGCCGGCTGGGTGGTGGGCCGTCTGGCGGAATTGCTGGGGTGGAGCGATCACCTGAGCGATGCGGTGCGCGCGCTGGCAGGCCCGCACTGACACTGACCCGGACCGGCCATTCGGCAAGCCGACGCCAATTCAGGCCCATCGCCAAGGCTTCGGTTGCGTGAAGTCAGGCCTTGTCCGATGGTGGCCAGCTCAGCGCCTGCACAGGCTCTGGCGGCGCAGCGTCAATCACAAACCTCCGCCACGCGCCGCCCACCTGGCACAGCCGGGCCAGCGCGGCACTCAGATCGCTCGCCGTCATCTGCTCAGCGGGCATCTCGTGGACAAGCATGACCTGGCCATCGGGCCCTGCCATGGCCAGGCGCGCACCGCCGGTTTCTTGCCACAGCAGGTTGTAGGTCAGCATCGCTTCGTACACCAGGATCTTTCGGCTGGGCACCACCTTCCCGAGCTCGAAGGTGGTCACCAGGCGCGCCGGGGCATCTGCCCAGTCGGCCCTGAGAATCTCCATACCGTCGAACAACAGCGAGAAGCCGCCATCCCCATCGTTGCGAATGTCGATGCCACCCTCGGCGACGCCGCGCAAGTCATCGATCACAAGGCTCATCGTGGAGGCGTCCATGGCAACCTACTTGTCCGGCAGTTCAACCAAGGTCACGCTCTCCCATTGGTCGTTGGCATTCTTGCGGGCATCCACAACCAGGAATCGGGTGTAGGGGGGAAAGAGGATCTCGCTCTCCCCAACGAAATGCGCCAGCGGCACGATCGAACTGCCTCGCGACGATTCGCATGGACGAATGAAAATTCTCAGGTCGTCCCGATAGGCGCGTTCGGGGTCATAGCTGGTGGACATGGGGGCAGGATCCGCAAACACACTGCCAATGGTGGTCAGTTGCCGTATCACCGAGGTAGGCATGTTTTTGAGACCCACCCCTCTGTACAGCTCTTTGGTGATGGGTTCGCGAAGCTTGGGCAGGGCAAGGACCAGTTGGTCTATGGTCTCTTTGGCGCCAACAACGAACTCTCCAGTGCGGCAAGAGCGGTTCAACGCCTCGTACTCACTGCTGTAAACCCAGACGGCCAGCACCTCTTCTGGAGTGAGGCCCCACGTCTTGATGGCCTCTTGAACCAGACGCCTTCTGAAAAGGCCTTTCAGGTCGGGCAACAACCGCTTCATCAAGGCAATGAACGCATGGTGAGCAGGTGGGGGCTCATCGCATTCGGTCTCGAACAGCACACGGTACAGGTGGGTAACTTGTACCTTCTGGTATCCACCCACTGAGTCCGGGCCGGCGCCTTCCGCTGCGATACGGAGCGTCCGTGGGTCGGTGGGTCGACCCGCCTGTTCCAGCACTTCTTGGGCAGCAAGAATGAACTTCGCAGGGCTGACGGGTTTTCCATCGTGCCCCAGCTTTGCAAACGCTTGAAGCGCGTCCACCAAACCCATGTGCATCGGGTGATTCCGCCTTGCTTTGTTGGCCAGCACCTCATGGCCAACGAGATCGGCGACGTTGGCCAACATTGCCTGCAGTGCCTTGCGCTTGGCCACGCGTCCTTGCGACGCCGTTGCAGCAACCCGAGGTACTGCCTTGACCTTCAACGTACGCAGCGCCCACTCGCTCGAAGGTGCTGACAAAACCTCGTGACTGTCGAAAAGCCCAAGCCCCTTCTTCTTCAGCTCCCAGGCGCTTTCCACTTCGCTTTTCAAGGTCTTCACGCTGTCGATGGCCTCGGTACCCACCGCCTTGGCCTCGATTTTCTCCGGTGCGCTTTCATTGACGAGCACCTTGGAATCATCGGTGGGTGGATGGACTGCTCGCCGGTGGGCGGTCTGGCCCAATCGGAAATGTGCGACGTCCAACGCCCTGCTCAACTTGTCCACAGTGACAGGGCCGTCGCCCAGTCCAGCCATCAGATCCATCGGGCCGCGCGCGTTGCTCACCAACAGAAAATCGTCCAGGCATGCGGCCAGCTCGCTGCTCAGGGCGCGCAAATACGTTCGAAGTTCCTGTTCATCGACCTGCCGGTCAGAACGCTGGGGGTCTCGGACCACCAGCAATCCATCACTCATCGACACCTGCATCCCAGGGTCGTGGGACAGCAATTGCGACTGAAGGCGCTCAAGCTTGTTTTGAGCAACGGTAAACGGCGTCATGTGGCGGCCCTGTGGGTGCGGCGCGCTCGCGCTGCACAAAGCGACTCCCTGGTACGGGCATGGGTAACCAAGGCAAATCGCCGAGTTCCCGGGACGCATCAGAATTCGGTGATACCGAACGGCGGTCCCAAAACGTCGCTGACCGGTCGGCTGGTGCCGGCACCGACACCCCCACCCGTTTGCAACCCCGCCCACACCCACAATCGCCCGCCCTGGGCATTGCGCGTGACGGGAAGCGCAGCGCCCCCGACTCAGGGAGAACACATGGCATTGGCGCGGGTGCATAGCCGCGCGCTGCAGGGGCTGCAGGCGCGGGCGGTGAGTGTGGAGGTGCATCTGGCCAACGGCCTGCCCAGCGTCACGCTGGTCGGCCTGGCCGACACCGAGGTCAAGGAGGCGCGCGAGCGGGTGCGAGCGGCCATTGCCCACAGCGGGCTCGAATTTCCCTCCAGCCAGCGCATCACCGTCAGCCTGGCGCCAGCCGACCTGCCCAAGGACTCTGGGCGCTTTGACCTGCCGATTGCGCTCGGCATCCTGGCCGCCAGCGGGCAGATCGACGCCGAGGCCCTGGCCGACACCGTGTTTGCGGGCGAGCTCTCGCTCGGTGGCGAGCTGCGCCCCATCCGCGGCGCACTGGCGATGGCGCTCGGCGTCGCCCAAAGCGCACCGCCAGGGGAGCGCACCACCACCCTGGTGCTGCCGCCCGGCAGTGCCGAGGAAGCCGCCCTGGTGCCCGGTGTGAACGTGGTGCGGGCGCGCCACCTCATCGACGTGGTGGCCCACCACCGGCGCGAACACCGCAGCGAGGGCGACGACGCGGGCTGGACCGCGCTGCAGGCCGTGCCCCCCACCGCCCGTGCGGCCGGCCCCGATCTGGCCGATGTGCGCGGGCAGATCGCCGCACGCCGCGCGCTGGAGATTGCCGCCGCTGGCGGGCACAGCCTGCTCATGGTGGGCCCGCCCGGCTCGGGCAAGTCCATGCTGGCGCAGCGCCTGCCCGGCCTGTTGCCGCCGTTGGCCACCCACGAGGCGCTCGAAGCCGCTGCCCTGGCCTCGCTGGTCGGCCGTTTCGACGCAGCGCACTGGGGCGAGCGCCCGTTCTGCGCGCCGCACCACAGCGCCTCGGCCGTGGCCCTGGTGGGCGGGGGGTCGCCACCGCGCCCCGGCGAGATTTCGCTGGCTCACCAGGGTGTGCTGTTTCTCGACGAGCTGCCCGAATTTCCACGCCACGCCCTGGAGGCCCTGCGTGAGCCGCTGGAGACGGGCCGCATCCGCGTCTCGCGCGCGGCCCAACAAAGCGAGTTTCCGGCCCGCTTTCAGCTGGTGACGGCCATGAACCCCTGCCCCTGCGGCTGGCTGGGCCACCCGGTGCGCGCCTGCCGCTGCACGCCAGACCAGGTGGCGCGCTACCAAGGCCGCGTCAGTGGCCCGCTGCTCGACCGCATCGACTTGCAAGTCGAGGTACCGGCACAAGCCGCCGACGCCGTGCTCAGCGGCACACCGGGCGAGTCCAGCACGGTGGTGCGCGCGCGTGTGGCGCTGGCCCGCACGCGGGCCCTGCAGCGCCAGGGCGTGCCGAACCAGGCCTTGCACGGCAGCGCACTCGACGCACACATGGGCGCCGAACCCGCCGCCCTGCGCTACCTGCAGACCGCTGCGCAGCGCCTGGGCTGGAGCGGGCGCGGCATGCACCGCGCGCTGCGCGTGGCCCGCACCGTGGCCGATCTGGCCGACCGCGACGTGGTGCACGCCAGCGACATGGCCGAGGCGGTGCAATACCGGCGCGTGCTGGGCACACGCTGAGGTCGTCGGGCCTGTGCCACCATCGCCGCATCCCGACTGCGGCGCCTCACATGCCAACCCAACCCGATGTCCATTGCTTCGACGGCCCCGGCGGCCTGCCCATGGTGCGGGTGCACGGCGAACGGGCGCAGGCTTTGATCTCGCTGCAGGGGGCGCAGGTGCTGGGTCACCAACCGCTGGGCGGCGTCGACACCTTGTTCACCAGCCCTCTGGCGCAGTACGCGCCCGGGCGCCCCATCCGCGGCGGTGTGCCGGTGTGCTGGCCCTGGTTCGGGCCCGACCCGCTCAACCAGGGCCGCCCGGCCCATGGCTTCGCGCGCACCCGCCTGTGGACCCTGCGCGAGGCCACCCAGGCGCCCGACGGCGACGCCACGGTGGTGTTCGATCTGCAGGACGACGAGACCAGCCGTGCCCTGTGGCCGCACCCCTTCGCGCTGTCGCTGGCGATCACCATTGGCGCCGGCCTGCGCCTGGCCCTGCGCACCCACAACCCGGGCAGCGCACCCATGACCCTGACCCAGGCGCTGCACAGCTACTTCGCGGTGAGCGACGTCGCCGCCGTGCGGGTCCTGGGACTGGAGGGCTGCCGCTACGACGACAGGGTGGCGGGCCCCACGTCACCCCTGCCCGTTCAGACCGGCGAGCTCCACTTCGCAGGCCAGGTGGACCGGGTCTATCAGAACGTGCCCGCTGCGCTCACGATCGAAGACCCCCGGGCCGGGCGGCGCCTGCGCCTGGTCAGCCAGGGCAGCCGCACCGCGGTGGTCTGGAACCCGGGCACCGCACTGGCCGCCACCATGGCCGACCTCGGGGCCGAGGCCTCGCGCGCCTACGTGTGCGTGGAGACCGCCAACGCGGGCGACGAGCTGATCACCCTCGCCCCCGGGGCGTCGCACACGCTGGCGGTGGCCATCACCCCCGAAGCGCTTTGACGGCTCAGAGGTTGGGCGCCAGCCAGCGTTGCAGTTCGTCGCGCGCCACCTGGCTGCGTTCGGCCAGGTCGGCGAGCTGGTCTTCGCCGATCCTGCCGACGTTGAAGTAGGTGCTTTGCGGGTGGCTCAGGTAGAAGCCGCTCACGCTGGCCGCCGGTGACATCGCCAGGCTGTCGGTGAGCTGCATGCCGATCTCGTCGGCCTGCAGCAGCGCGAACATGTCGCGCTTGACGGTGTGATCGGGGCAGGCCGGGTAACCGGGCGCCGGGCGGATGCCCTGGTACTGCTCCTTGATCAGTTCTTCGTTGCTCAGGTCTTCACCGGCCGCATAGCCCCACAGGTCGGTGCGCACGCGGTGATGCATCTGCTCGGCCAGCGCCTCGGCCAGGCGGTCGGCCAGCGCCTTGAACAGGATGGCCGAGTAGTCGTCGTGGTCGGCCAGGAACTGGCGCTCCTTCTTCTCGACGCCGATGCCGGTGGTCACGGCGAACACGCCCACGTAGTCATTGGCGACACCTTGCGGCGCCACGAAGTCGGCCAGGCAGCGGCTGGGCCGCATCACGCCGTCGATGGCCTGCTTCTCGGTCTGCTGGCGCAGGCCGTGCCACACCAGCACCGGCCGTTCGCGCGATTCGTCGGCATAGAGCGCGATGTCGTCGTCGCCCACGCGGTTGGCCGGGTACAGGCCGATCACCGCGTTGGCCGTGAGCCAGCGGCCGTCGATCAGGCGCTGCAGCATGCGCTTGCCGTCGCTGAAGACGCGGCGCGCCTCTTCGCCCACCACCTCGTCCTTGAGGATCTCGGGGAAGGGGCCGGCCAGATCCCAGGTCTGGAAGAACGGGCCCCAGTCGATGAATTTCGCCAGCTCGGCCAGATCGACGTTCTTGAACACGCGCCGGCCAATGAAGCGGGGCGTGGTGGGCTGGTAGGCGGCCCAGTCGATCGGCGTGCGGTTGGCGCGCGCCTTCTCCAGCGGCCACAGCGGCACCTGCTTCTTGTTGGCGTGCAGCTGGCGCACGCGCTCATAGTCGGCCTCGACCTCGGCGATGTAGGCCGCCGCCTGCTCGGACAGCAGGCCCTGCGCCACGCTCACGCTGCGCGAGGCATCGGGCACGTAGACCACCGGGCCTTCGTAGTGCGGCGCGATCTTGACCGCGGTGTGCACGCGGCTGGTGGTGGCGCCGCCGATGAGCAGCGGGATCTTCTTCACGCGGAAGTGCTCGTCCTTTTGCATCTCGCCGGCCACGTACTGCATCTCTTCGAGGCTGGGGGTGATGAGGCCGGAGAGGCCGACGATGTCGGCGCCTTCGACCTTGGCGCGCGCGAGGATCTCGTGGCACGGGACCATCACGCCCATGTTCACCACCTCGAAGTTGTTGCACTGGAGCACGACGGTGACGATGTTCTTGCCGATGTCGTGCACGTCGCCCTTGACGGTGGCGATGACGATCTTGCCCTTGCTGCGCACGTCGCCGCCGGCGGCCTCCAGGCGCTTCTTCTCTTCCTCGATGTAGGGCAGCAGGTGGGCCACGGCCTGCTTCATCACGCGCGCGCTCTTGACCACCTGCGGCAGGAACATCTTGCCCTGGCCGAACAGGTCGCCCACGATGTTCATGCCGTCCATCAGCGGGCCTTCGATGACGTTGAGCGGGCGCCCACCGCCGGCCTCGATCTCGCGCCACATCTGCTCGGTGTCGTCGGTGATGAAGTCGTTGATGCCGCGCACCAGCGCGTGCGACAGCCGCTCGCGGATCGGCAGCTCGCGCCAGGCGTTCTTCTGCGAATCGTCCTTGGCCGCGCCCTTGGCGGTCTCGGCGATTTCCAGCAGGCGCTCGGCGGCATCGGGGCGGCGGTTCAGTACCACGTCTTCCACGCGCTCGCGCAGTTGCGGCTCCAGCTCGTCGTACACGCCGACCATGCCGGCGTTGACGATGCCCATGTCCATGCCGGCCTGGATGGCGTGGTACAGGAACACGGTGTGAATCGCCTCGCGCACCGGGTCGTTGCCGCGGAAGGAAAAGCTCACGTTGGACACACCGCCCGAAACCTTGGCGCCCGGCAGGTGCTGCTTGATCCAGCGCGTGGCCTCGATGAAATCGACCGCGTAGTTGTTGTGTTCCTCGATGCCGGTGGCGATGGCGAAGATGTTCGGGTCGAACACGATGTCCTCGGGCGGGAAGCCCACCTCGTCGACCAGGATGCGGTAGGCGCGCTCGCAGATCTCGATCTTGCGTTGGTAGGTGTCGGCCTGGCCCTTCTCGTCGAAAGCCATCACCACGGTGGCGGCGCCGTAGCGCTTGATGAGGTTCGCCTGGCGCTTGAACTCGTCCACGCCCTCTTTCATGCTGATGGAGTTGACGACGCCCTTGCCCTGCAGGCAGCGCAGGCCGGCCTCGATCACGCTCCACTTGGAGCTGTCCACCATCACCGGCACGCGCGCGATGTCGGGCTCGCCGGCCATGAGGTTGAGGAAGCGCACCATCGCGGCTTCGCTGTCGAGCATGGCCTCATCCATGTTCACGTCGACGATCTGCGCGCCGTTCTCGACCTGCTGGCGTGCCACCGCCAGCGCATCCTCGAAGCGGCCTTCGAGGATCATGCGCGCGAAGGCCTTGGAGCCGGTGACGTTGGTACGTTCGCCGACGTTGACGAACAGGCTGCCCTCGCCGATGGACAGGGGCTCCAGGCCCGACAACAGCATCGGGCGCACGGCGGGTGAAGAGGTAGCGGAAGTCATGGGGCTCACCAGGTTTGTGTGCAAAACCGTCTGGTGAGCGTCGTTGGGGCCGGTTCAGCCCACCCAAGCCTGACGCCCTGGCCCCATGCGGGGTGGGGCGCTGCAACGCTCCTTGAGAGGCGGCGATTTTACGGGCTGCCCGGCGCGTGGTGCGATGCTTGCTAGCTCACTGGTCATGCCCCCCGACGAACGCCACCCGACAAGCGAAGCCCCCACCGACTGGCGGGGCCAAGAGCTGTTGCTCATGCGGCAGGTGATGGCGCTGGTCGGGCGCAGCCTGGCGCCGGCCGAGGTGTTTCGCGAAATGCTGCACCTGATGAGCGAGCTGCTGGGCCTCAACCGCGGTCGCCTGGTGCTGGCCGACGAGGCGCTGCCCGATGGCGCGCGCACCGCGTCCATCCGCCACGCCTACGGCCTCACCCAGACCGAAATGCGCCGTGGCGTCTACCGCTGGGGCGAGGGCATCACCGGCCGCGTGCTCGCCAGCGGCCTGCCCGCCATCGTGCAGGACGTGGACGCCGAGCCCTTGTTCCTGTTTCGCGCGGTGCACCGCGAGCAATTGCCGCCGCAGACCGTGGCCTTCATTGCGCTGCCCATCACCTTGCGCGGCGCCACAGTGGGCGTGCTCGGCTGCCACCGCATCCGCAGCCGCCAGCGCCACCTCAACGACGACCTGGCTGTGCTGCGCATCCTGGCCACGTTGGCCGGCCAGCTGCTGCAACTGGAGCAATTGGTGGCCGAGCAAACGCGCCAGCTGCAGGCGCGCAACGCCGCGCTGGAGCGCGCCCTCGACAGCCGCAGCGCGCGCTACGGCCTGATCGGCCATTCACCGCCCCTGCTGCAGGCGCTGGCCGAGCTCGAACGTGTGTCGCAGTCGCAGGCCACGGTGCTGCTGCTGGGCGAGTCGGGCTCGGGCAAGGAGTTGTTCGCCCGTGCGGTACACCTGGCCAGCCCCCGGCGCGACCAGCCCTTCATCAAGGTCAACTGCGCGGCCATTCCCGAGTCGCTGTTCGAGTCGGAGCTGTTCGGCCACGAGCGCGGCGCCTTCACCGGTGCAGCCGGCGCGCGCGCCGGCTGGTTCGAGCAGGCACACGGCGGCACGCTGTTCCTCGACGAGATCGGAGAGCTGCCGCTGGCCATGCAGAGCAAGCTGCTGCGCACGCTGCAGGAAGGCACGCTGGTGCGCCTGGGCAGCTCGCGCGAGCTCAAGGTCGACGTGCGGCTGGTGGCCGCCACGCACCGCGACCTCGCGCGCGACGTGCAGGCCGGGCGCTTCCGCCAGGACCTGTACTACCGGCTCAACGTGGTGCCCATCCGCCTGCCCAGCCTGCGCGAGCGCCGCGACGACGTGCGCGCGCTGGCGCTGCACTTCGTGAGCCGGGCCAACCAGGCCCACCAGCGCAACGTCTACCTCGGCGCCGATGCGCTGGCGCTGCTCGAGTCGCACGACTGGCCCGGCAACATCCGCGAGCTGGGCAACCTGATCGAACGCGTGGTGCTGCTGGCCGACGACACGCTGGTCGACGCCGCCACGCTGCGCCGCTTCATGCCCGAGCACGAACGCGCCCTGCCCGCCCCCACCCCGGCAAGCACCGACGCCGGCGTACTGGTGCGCGACTACCAGAGCGCGCAGTCGCACAGCGCGCTGGTGCTGCAGGAAGCCCTGCAACGACACCAGGGCAACCAGACGCGCGCCGCCCAAAGCCTGGGGCTGACGCTGCGCCAGTTCAGCTACCGGCTGCGCAAGGCCGGGCTTCGCTGACCGCGGTACGACGTGATTGCCACTGTGTCGACACTTTGTCGACACAGTGCGAACCCAGGCCGGCCACTGATTGCGCCCGGCACAGCGGCCGTCCCCGGCGACTTGCCGCAAGCACTTGATTTCATTGAAGTTTGTGAGCAGCTCGTACCACGTTGCCGACCTGGCACACCCGTTGCGATAAGGAGCAAGGCCAACCCTTCATCCACCCTTTTCGCGAGGTCCTCATGAGCATCGACGCCACCCTGATTGCCCCTGAACAGCTGCAGGCCCTGCAAGCCAGCGAGCCCGTGGTGATCATCGACACACGCGACCCCGACACCTACGCCGCTGGCCATGTGCCCGGCGCGGTCAACCTGCGCGAAATCTTCACCTACCTGGCCACCTCGTCGCCCGAGGGCCTGCAGGCGCTCAAGAGCACCTTCGCCAGCGCGCTCGGCGCGGCCGGCCTGTCGGGCAAGGAGACCGCGGTGTTCTACGAAGACGCCATGAACACCGGCTACGGCCAGTCCTGCCGCGGCTACTACCTGCTCACCTGGCTGGGCTACCCCAAGATCAAGGTGCTCAACGGTGGCTTCAGCGCCTGGAAGGCCGCCGGCCTGCCGGTCTCGACCGAAGTGGCCACGCCCGTGTCCGCCACCTTCCCCGACCTGCCCACGGCCGACGTCATGCTGACCCAGGCCGATGTGCAGAAGGCCCTGGGCACCGACGTCGTGCTGCTCGACGTGCGCGACGTGGACGAGTGGATCGGCGAAAGCTCCAGCCCCTATGGCAAGGACTTCGCACCGCGCAAAGGCCGTCTGCCCGGCGCCAAGTGGGTCGAGTGGTACCGCTTCATGAAGCCGTCCGCGCTCGGGCCGGTGATCAAGTCGCCCGACGAGGTGAAGGCCGAGCTGGCCACCGCCGGCGTCGGCACCGACGACACCATCTACCTCTATTGCTTCAAGGGTGCGCGCGCCTCCAACACCTTCCTCGCCCTCAAGCAGGCCGGCTTCAGCGACGTGCGCATGTACTTCGGTTCGTGGAACGAATGGTCGCGCGACCCGTCCCTGCCGATCGAGACCGGCCTGCCCGTCAAGGCCAGCGCGCCCGCCCTGGCACTGGCCGCCTGAACCCGCTTTTCCCCACCCATCACGGAGACTTTTCATGTCCAGCACCGACACCGCCGAGCCCACCACCATCAAGGCCTACCTGCGCCCCATCGACAGCACCGGCCTGGCCGCCTTCGCCGCCAAAGGCAAGGCCAATCCCGGCTCGCGGGGAACCAACAAGGTCCACACCGTGATGGAGGGGCAATACCGCTCGCTCAGCTATGTGGGCAACCACCAACCGGTGGTGGTTGACGAGCCACTGCACCTGTTCGGCCAGGACACCGCGCCCGCGCCCGGCGAGATTGTGCTCTCGGGCCTGGGCGGCTGCATCGCCGTGGGTGTGACCGCCGTCGCCACCTGGAAGGGCGTCAAGCTGAGCAAGCTCGAGGTCTTTCTGGAAGGCGACATCGGCAACCCGGCCGCCTGGGGCGCCGGCGGCGCACTGGAGAAGACGCCGCCCGAGATGGGCTTCCAGGCGATTCGCGTGAAGGTGCTGGTCGAGGGCGATGCCCCGCGCGAGGTGCTCGACGAGATCGTCAAGCACGCCAACTACTACTCGCCCGTGGCCAACACCATGCGCAACCCCATCCCGTTCGAAATCTCCATGGCCTGAGGCCTGCCCGCAACGCTGCAAGGAGCCGACATGCACCCCGCCGACCTGCCCCGCGACCTGGCCGTGGACAACAGCCCCGACGCTGTGCTGGCCGCCGTGCGCGCCATCGCACGCGGCCCGCTGGCTGAGGTGGTCGAGGCCATCGACCGCGAGGGCCACTACCCGCGCCAGGAGCTGCAGCAACTGGCCGCGCTGGGGGCCATGAGCGCGCACCTGAACGCACCCGCCGGCCGCGGCGACTTCGCGCTGGCGCTGCGCGCCATGGCCGAGGTCTCGCAGGTCTGCGGCGCCACCGGCTTCATGATGTGGTGCCAGGCGGTGTGCGGCCTGTACATGCAGGCCTCGGGCAACCCGGCACTGGCGGGCGAAGCCCTGCTGGCGCTGGCCCGCGGCGACGTGCTCGGCGGCACCGCCATGTCCAACCCGATGAAGAGCTACGCGCAGATCGAAGGCCTGCTGCTCAAGGCCACGCCGGTGGACGGCGGCTACCGCATCAACGGCAACCTGCCCTGGGTCAGCAACCTGGGCCCCGGCCATGTGTGCGGCGCGCTGGCCGGCGTGGTGGACGAGCAGGGACAGCTGGTGCGCGAGGTGATGTTCCTGCTGCGCTGCGACGGCGATGGCGTGGAGCTGCGCGAGTGCCCGAGCTTCTCGGCCATGGAAGGCACCGGCACCTACGCGCTGCGCCTGAAGGACCACTTCATCGGTGCCGGCGAGATCATGGCCGACCCCGCCAAGCCCTTCATCGCGCGCATCCGCAGCGCCTTCGTCATGCTCCAGTGCGGCATGGCGGTGGGCGTGGTGCAGGGCGCGATCGACAGCATGTGGGCGGTGGAAGACCAGCTCGGCCACGTCAACCAGTTCCTCGAAGACCGCCCGGCTGCGTTGCAGGCCGAACTGGACACCCTCACCGCGCGCGTGATGAAGCTCGCCGAGACGCCGTTCGACCCCTCGGTGGATTTCTTCATCGACGTGCTCGATGCGCGCGCGCACGGCGCCGAGTTGTCGCTGCGCGCCGCGCAATCGGCGCTGCTGCACCAGGGCGCGCGCGGCTACCTGATGAGCAGCGAGGTGCAGCGCCGGGTGCGCGAATCGCACTTCGTGGCCATCGTCACGCCGGCCATCAAGCACCTGCGCAAGGAGATCGCGCGCCTGTCGGCCGAGGTGATGCCCGCATGAACACGCTGCCTTCCTCGCTGCCCTCCACGCTCAGCGCCACGGCGCAGGCCGCGCGTGCGCTGGCACCCTACCGCCAGTACCTCTGCGAAGCCTGCGGCTATGTGTACGACGAAGCCCTCGGCGACCCCGACGGTGGCCTGGCCCCCGGCACCCGCTTCGACGACATCCCCGACGACTGGGCCTGCCCGCTGTGCGGCGTCACCAAGGCCGAGTTCCGCCCCTACGAAGCCCCGAGCGTGGACGCCCTGCGTGCGCGCGCCGCGGCCAGCGACAGCACACCGGTGGCCACCCGCGGCGGCGACGCCGGCGTGGTCATCGTCGGCGCCGGCCGCGCCGGCTGGCAGACGGCCGAGGCCCTGCGCGCGCTCGACCCGGCGCTGCCCATCACCCTGGTCACCCAGTGCGCCGGTGACGTGTACGACAAGCCGCTGCTGTCGGTGGCGCTGGCGCGCCGGCTCGACGACGGTGCGCTGGTGCGCGAAAGCGGCAGCGCCGCTGCGGCGCGACTGGGCGTGCGCCTGCTGGCCCACACCGAGGCCGTGCGCATCTGCACCGACACCCGCACCCTGCGAACCACCCGCGGCAACCTGCGCTACGCCCACCTGGTGCTGGCCCACGGCGCGCGCGCCCGCCTGCCCGACGAGCTGCCGCCCGAGCTGTGCTGGCGCATCAACCACCTGGGCGCCTACCGCCGCCTGCGCGAACGCCTGGGCGACACCCCGCGCGACGTGCTCATCGTCGGTGCCGGCCTGATCGGCAGCGAGCTGGCCAACGACCTGGCCATCGGCGGCCACCATGTCACCCTGATCGACACCACGGTCGAGCCGCTGGCGCGCTGGCACGAGCAAGGCGCCGGCACCCAATTGCTTGACGCCTGGCGCGACCTCAGCATCCGCTTCATGGGCGGCGTGCAGGTGCAGTCGCTGCAACGGGTGGGCGACAAGCTGCGCCTGAGCACCGTCGACGGCCAGCGCTTTGCGGCCGACGAGGTGGTGGTGGCCGCCGGCCTGCAGACGCCCGGGCGGCTGGCGCGCAGCGCCGCCCTGGCCTGGGACAACGGCATCTGCGTGAGCCCGCACAACCTGCGCACCAGCGCCGAACGCATCCACGCCCTGGGCGACTGCATCAGCATCGATGGGCAGGCCTGCCGCTACATCGAACCCATCGCGCGCCAGGCCCGCGCCATCGCCGCCGACATCTGCGGCGCCACGCCCGCGCCCTATGTGCCGCGGGCACCGCTGGTGCGGGTCAAGACGAGCTCGCGGCCGATGACGCTGCAGTGAGGGGTGCGCGCCGGCGCAGCGCCACCACCTGCTCACCCGTGGTCAGCGAGCGCGCACGCAGCTGGCCGCAGCCGGCGTCCACGTCCTGCCCGGCGGAGTGGCGCAGCTTGGTGAGGATGCCCTGACGGTGCAGGCGCCGCGCCATGTCGGCCGCCTTGTCCCAGCCGGGGCGCTGGAACGGCAGGCCGTCGACGGCGTTGTAGGGAATGAGGTTGAGCACGCCGTAGCGCCCGCCCAGCAGGCGCACGATGCCCTCGATTTCGTCGTCGCCGTCGTTCACGCCGTCGAGCAGCGTCCACTGGTATTGCACCGGGTAGCCGGTGGCGCGCGCATAGGCGTCGGCGCGCTCGACCAGCTCGGCCGGCGTGAGCCGCGGCGCACGCGGCAGCAATTGCTCGCGCAGAGCGGCCTTGGTGGTGTGCAGCGACAAGGCCAGCGCGGGCCTGACCGCACCGCGCGGCAAAGCGTCGAAGGCGCGCTCGTCGCCCACGGTGGAGAACACCAGCTGCTTGTGCCCGATGCCGCCCACGGTGCCCAGCAGCTCGATGGCCTCGAGCACCGCGTCGAGGTTGTGCGCGGGCTCGCCCATGCCCATGAAGACCACCTTGTTCACCGCGCGGCCCGCGCGCGCCAGCGCCACCTGGGCCACGATTTCGGCACTGCCGAGCTGGCGGATCAGGCCACCGGTGCCGGTCATGCAGAAACCGCAGCCCACGGCGCAGCCCACCTGCGTGGACACGCACAGGCCGCCGCGCGGCAGGCGCACGCTCTCGACGGTCTGGCCATCACGCAGCGCCACCAGCAATCGGGCCGAACCGTCCTCGCCGGGGTGCTCGGCCTGCAGGCGCGCGAGGCCGGCGAGTTGTTCGCGCAGCGCCGGCAGGGCCTCGAACAAGGCCTTGGGAAAGTGGTGTTCCGGCTTGCGCCGTCCGGCGTCGGCCGGCAGCGCGTGCACCCAATGCCGCAACACGCGCTGCGCATGCAGCGGCCCGGCGCCCAGGGCGGCCAGTTGTTGACGCAGGTCGGTGAGTTGCATGGGGGTGGGATTGTCGCGCAGCCCACCCTGCCCCGGGTCAGACCAACAAAGGCACCAGGGCCTGCGGCCACTGGGCCGGCTGGGCACAGGGCCTCACGCCGGCACGGCCGAGCGCGACCATCAGCGCCCGGGCATCGCCGGGCGCATGCACCAGGGCCCGCACCGCGATGCCTTGCTGCGCGGCCTCGTGGGCGGCGCGCTGCAGGTCGGCGCGCAGGTAGCCCTTTTCGTGCACGTCAATGTCATGCAACTCGCCATCGGTGAGCAGCACCACGCAGCGGCGGTGGCCCGGGTGCTGGCGGCGGTCGCGCCCGCTCAGGTGCAGCGCATGGCGCAAGGCCGCGCCCATGCGGGTGGAACCGCCAGGCTGCGCCGCCTGTGCATCGCCCAGCGCGGCCTGCCAGGGCAGCACGGCGTGCAGGTCGATGCGCTGGCGGCCCTGGCTGGCAAAGGCCCAGACCGCGCAGCGGTGGCCCAGCGCGCGCAAGGCGGCCGCCGTGGTCAACGCACCGCGCTGCAAGGCGGCCAGGGCGGGTTCGCCGCCGGGCAGGCGGTCGGCTGTCGAGACCGAGGCGTCGAGCAGCAAGAGCACGGCCATGGGGGGTGCGGGTCGCCAGCGCGCGCGGTACAGGCGCGCATCGGGTGGCTGGTGGCGGCGCCGCTCGATGGCGGCCTCCACCAGGGCCACGGCGTGCAGTTCGTCGCCGTCGCGCTCGCGCGTGGCGCCGGGGCGCGGCACACGCCCGGCACGCGCCAGCGCGCGTACCAGGCGGTCGCGGCCGGGCGTGGGCGCGGCGGAGGCGCGGGCCTGCAACGTTGGCGTGTGCTCGTACACCTGGCACCAGCGCGTGCGGTAGCGCGCGATGCGCTGGTCCCATTCGGGGTACACCGCCGCGGGTGGCACCGGGTCATCCTGGTGCCCGGCCGCGGGCGGTGTCTGCGCGTCGGGTGGCGCATCGGCATGCAGCGGCTGGTCGTCGGTGGGTTGATCGTCGGGCAGCCAGAGGTGGGTGTTGTCGTCGCGGTAGCGCGCGGCCACCGCATAGCTGCGCGGGTTGAAGGGCAGGCGCATCTGACCGATGTCGTTGCCCAGCACCGAGGCCAGCGCGCGCACCTGTTGGGCGCTGCGCAAAGACAGCGTGTGACCATCGGCGTCGAAGACGCTGCGCCGCACGCGCGCGATCCAGGCGTGCGGGTCGGCGTGGTGGGGGTTGAACAGGCTGGCCGCCAGCCGCGTGAGCAGGTCTTCAAAGCCGTTGCCCGCGTGCGCCACGGCGGCGGCGTGATGCGGCCACCACACCGCGCGCAGGCCGGGCATCGCCTGCATGGCGAACCACTCGATCCGCGCGTCTTCGAGCACGCCGAGCAAGGCCTGCTGCACCGGCTTGAGGCCGGCGCGCGCTTGTGCTGGCGCGCCGAACTGCCGGTGCGCCGCGGCGTGAGCAGCCACCGCCAGGGCCAGGTCGGGCGGGGTACGTGTGGGCAGGTGCAGCGCCCAGTGGTCGGCCTCGCCGCGCACCAGCACCGCGCGCTGCGCGGCCGTGCGGGTGGCGTCGCCCGCCACGGGGGATTGGCGCAGCGTGGCCCACTCGCCGCCCCACAGGGCGCGCGCCAGCAGGCGCACGCGGGTGTCGGTGCGTGAGGTGTCGGTGCCTGACCCTTCAGCGCGTGAGGCCTCGGCGGCCTGCGCCGTCATGCAAAGCTCGCGCTGACCAGGGCGCGCAGGCTGGGCGCGAGGTCGGGGTCGTCGCTCAGGGGTTCGGCCACCGCCAGCCGCGCCGCCGCGCCCTCGGCCATGCCGGCGCGCACCAGTTGCGCGGCGTGCACCAGCATGCGGGTGGAAGCGCCTTCGGGCAGGCCTTCGTCGCGCAGGCGGCGGGTGCGGATGGCCAGTTGCACCAGCCGCTCGGCCAGTGCGGCGTCCACACCGCCTTCGTGCGCCACGATGGCGGCCTCGACCTCGGGCGCGGGGTAGTCGAAGCCGAGCGCCACGAAGCGCTGCCGCGTCGACGGCTTGAGGTCGCGCTGCAGGCCCTGGTAGCCCGGGTTGTAGCTGACGATGAGCTGGAAGTCGGGGTGGGCCTGCAGCAGTTCGCCACGGCGCTCCAGCGGCAGCACGCGGCGGGTGTCGGCCAGCGGGTGCAGCAGCACCGTGGTGTCGCCGCGCGCCTCCATCAGCTCGTCCAGGTAGCACAGCGCGCCGTGGCGCGCCGCCAGTGCCAGCGGGCCGTCGACCCAGCGCGTGCCGTCGGCGTCGAGCAGCCAGCGCCCGGCCAGATCGCCCGCGCTCAGGTCGTCGTGGCAGGCCACGGTCACCAGCGGCAGCTGCAGCCGCCAGGCCATGTGCTCGACGAAGCGCGTCTTGCCGCAGCCGGTGGGACCCTTGAGCAGCAACGGCAGCCGCGCGGCGCGCGCGGCGTCAAAGGCCGCGATTTCGTCGCCGACCGGCTGGTAGAAGGGCTCCTCGGCGAGGCGCCAGTCCGCCAGCGGGTCCACGCGCACCGGCTCAGCGATGTCCGGCCGTGGCCGGGTTGGGGATGCCCTCGATCGGGCATTCCTCGGTGCCCACCATGGGCCGCGTGATCGCCTCGACCGCCTTCTGCGTGCCTTCGGGGTCGCTGACCCACTTGCCGTAGAACTCGTAGGGGCAGGCGGCCACGCCCTTGTCGCCTTCGCGCGAGTTGATGACGCCGGTGTAGCCGCGGTGCAGCAGCTTGAACAAGTGGTTCTCGCTCTGCGCGTTCTTGCGGAAGTCGCGGATCAGGCTCTTGGACAGCGCCGCGTACTGCACGCCGTAGTCCTCTTCGCCGCATTCGCCCAGCGTGCGGCCGTCAAAGCCGATGATCGCGCTGTGCCCGAAGTAGCTGTACACGCCGTCGAAGCCCGAGGCGTTGGCCACTGCGACGTAGCTGTTGTTGGCCCAGGCCATGGCCTTGGCCATGAGCACCTGCTGGTCCTTGGCGGGGTACATGTAGCCCTGGCAGCGCACGATGAGCTCGGCCCCCTTCATGGCGCAGTCGCGCCAGATCTCGGGGTAGTTGCCGTCGTCGCAGATGATGAGGCTGATCTTCAGGCCCTTGGGGCCCTCGCTCACGTAGGTGCAGTTGCCGGGGTACCAGCCTTCGATGGGCACCCAGGGCATGATCTTGCGGTACTTCTGCACCACCTCGCCCTGGTCGTTCATCAGGATCAGTGTGTTGTAGGGCGCCTTGTTGGGGTGCTCTTCGTGCTGCTCGCCGGTGAGCGAGAACACGCCCCACACCTTGGCCTTGCGGCAGGCCTCGGCAAAGATTTCGGTCTCGGCGCCGGGCACGGTGGACGCGGTGTCGTACATCTCCTTCGAGTCGTACATGATCCCGTGGGTGCTGTACTCGGGGAAGATCACCAGGTCCATGCCCGGCAGGCCGGACTTCATGCCGACGATCATGTCGGCGATCTTGCGCGCGTTGTCCAGCACCTCGGCCTTGGTGTGCAGACGCGGCATCTTGTAGTTCACGACGGCCACGCCGACGGTGTCGGCGCTGCTCGAAATGTCCCCATGCATCATGGCGGTGGCCCTCAGAAAAGCGGTTGATCTGACCGTTGCAACGGTGTCGCTTTCATTGTGGGCAGCGGCCCTGTTATGGGGGATACGTTGATTGACGTATGCGCCGGCGTCGTGAGAATGGGGCGTACAACAGCGGCAGGAGACAAGCATGGGGAACCCGACCGTGGTCCTCGCGGGTGCAGCCGCGCTCGCGCTCAGCCTGGGCACCGCCGGTGCCGAGTCCACCCTCGATGGCTGGCCATCGAAGACCGACTACCTCTCCAACGACGCACCCTTCGTGGTCTTTGGCGTCACACCCACCCGCCTGAATCGGGACGCCACGCAACTGAAGCTGGCCTTCATCGCCACCGAGTCGCTGTCGGCGGTGAAGGTGTTTCCCTTCGTGCGCGCTGCGCCCGGCGAGCGCGCGCCATTGCAGAGCCCGGTGCAATGCGGTCCGCGCGAGCGGGGCTACTGGGAATGCGCCTTGCCCGTGTCGGACCTGCTGGCCGATCTGCAAGGCCCACACGGCGAGTTGGGCCTGCGCATCGAAGCGCACGGTGACCCACGCGAGCTGCGCGAGCACAGCACGGTGGTGGTCGTCGTGCCGGTGGGCGGTGAAGACCGGGCGCCGCCCCACGCGCAGACCGTGTCGATCGGCAAGCCGGTGACCCCGACGTCGGCCCGGCTGCGCCCGCCACGGCCCACGTCTAAGCGCCGGCCGGCCGGCACTCAGTGACTGATCATCCAGGGCCGCTTGGACGGGAAGGCCTTGGCCCCGTTGGGTGCCGTCACCGTGGCCTTGCTGCGCCCGGTGCTGCAGCAGCCGCAGCCCGCCGGGTGCTTGAGGCGCGCGTAGTCGCCCGATCGCTTGGGCTCGTGCCGTGCGCGCTCGTTGACACCCATGGCGGTGCGCGTGTCGCTGTTCATGAGCGCCAGGCGCGGTGCGGTGGCAAACACCCGCGGTGAAGCGGTGCCGCAGTCCGGGCAGTAGGCCGGCGCGTTGCGTTCGGACAGGCTGCGAAAGGCGTCGAAGCCGCCGCAGGCCGGGCAGGCGTAGTCGTAGGTCGGCATGGGCGGCTCCGCGCTGCGATCAGAGGTCCGGTGACAGCGGCATCACGACCGAGCCGTCGAGGTGCTTGATCGGGCCGGCCGCGCTCGGGTTGATGTCGAAGTCGAAGATCTGCGTCGGCAGCCACAGCGTGGCGCAGGCGTTGGGCACGTCGACCACACCGCTGATGTGGCCCTGCACCGGCGCCGTGCCGAGGATGGAGTAGGCCTGTGCGCCCGAGTAGCCGAACTTCTTGAGGTACTCGATGGCGTTGAGGCAGGCCTGGCGGTAGGCCACGTTCACGTCCAGGTAGTACTGCTTGCCGCTTTCGTCGACGCTGATGCCTTCGAAGATGACGTAATCGTTGTAGGTGGGCGTGATCGGGCTGGGCTTGAAGATCGGGTTCTTGATGCCGTACTTGGCCATGCCACCCTTGATGATCGAGACCTTCATGTGCACCCAGCCGGCCATCTCGATGGCGCCGCAGAAGGTGATCTCGCCGTCGCCCTGGCTGAAGTGCAGGTCGCCCACCGACAGGCCGGCGCCTTCGACGTAGACGGGGAAGAAGATCTTCGAGCCGCGCGAGAGGTCCTTGATGTCGCAGTTGCCGCCGTGTTCGCGCGGGGGCACGGTGCGCGCGCCGGTGGCGGCGGCCTTGGCCTTGGCGTCACCGGTGAGCTTGCCCATGTGGGCCGTGCCGGCGAAGGGCGGGTTGGCCAGCCCGCTGGTGGCGGGATCGGAATCGATCAGCGCCTGCTCGCGCGTGTTCCACATCTCCAGCATCTTGGGGTCGGGCAGGCAGCCGATCAGGCCGGGGTGGATCAGGCCCGCGTACTTCACGCCCGGCACGTGGCGCGAGGTGGTGAACATGCCGTGGAAGTCCCAGATGGACTTCTGCGCCTGCGGGAAGTGCTCGGTCAGGAAGCCGCCGCCGTTCTTCTTGCTGAAGAAGCCGTTGAAGCCCCACAGGCTGTCTTCCTTGGCGCCGATGTCGAGCAGGTCGACCACCAGCAGGTCACCGGGCTCGGCGCCCTTCACGCCCACCGGGCCGCTCAGGTAGTGCACCGTGGTCAGGTCGATGTCGCGCACGTCGTCGGCGCTGTCGTTGTTCTTGATGAAGCCCCCGGTCCAGTCGTAGGTCTCGAGCACGAAGTCGTCGCCCGGGTTGACCCAGCAGGCCATCGGAATGTCCGGGTGCCAGCGGTTGTGCACCATCTCGTTGGACGGCGCGGGTTGCGACAGGTCGACTTTGATCAGGGTTTCGGGCATGGCTGTGCTCCTTGGGTGGACGGGGAAAGGTGTTGGAGGGGGTTCAGACCGACAGATAGGCCTTGATGCGCTGCTGGTCGGTGTTGGCGCGCTCGGTTTCGTGCACCAGGCGCCCGCCCTCGATGACGAACAGGCGATCGGCGACGTCCATGGCGAACGAGAGCACCTGCTCGGAGACCACGATGGTGATCTTGCGCATCTTGCGGATCTCGTTGAGCGCCTTGGCGATGTCTTTGATGATCGACGGCTGGATGCCCTCGGTGGGCTCGTCGAGCAGCAGCACCTTGGGGTTGGTGACCAGGGCGCGCGCGATGGCGAGCTGCTGCTGCTGACCTCCGGAGAGGTTGCCGCCCTTGCGGCGGCGCATGTCCCACAGCACCGGGAACAGTGCGTAGATCTCCTGCGGGATGGTCTTGTCTTTCGCGTTTTCCAGGCCGGTCTGGATGTTCTCCTCGACCGTCAGCGTAGGGAAGATCATGCGGCCCTGCGGCACGTAGGCCAGGCCCTTGGCCACGCGGCGAAAGCTCTCGTCGCGCGTGAGGTCCTGCCCGGCCACGCTGATGTGGCCGCTCTTGGTGGGCAGCACGCCCATGAGCGACTTGAACAGCGTGGTCTTGCCCATGCCGTTGCGGCCCATGATGGCCACCGCTTCGTTTTCGCGGGCCTCGAACGAGATGCCGTGCAGCGCCTCGCTCTGGCCATAGGAGACGAACAGGTCCTTGACTTGCAGCATGGTGGTCTCTCCTTCAGTGGCCGAGGTAAACGTCGATGACTTTCGGATCGGCCTGCACCTGCTCCATCGGGCCCTCCGCCAGGATCTTTCCCTGGTGCATGACGGTGACCTTGTGGGCGATCTTCTTGACGAAGTCCATGTCGTGTTCGATCACGATCACCGCGCGGTTCTGGCAGATGCGGTGCAACAGTTCGGCGGTGAGGTCGCGCTCCTTGGCGCTCATGCCGGCGATGGGCTCGTCGAGCATCAGCAGCTCGGGCTCCTGCATCAGCAACATGCCGATCTCCAGCCATTGCTTCTGCCCGTGCGAGAGCAGGCCGGCTTCGGTCTCGAGCTTGTCGGTGAGGCCGATCTCTTCGGCCACGGCCTTCACCCGCGCCTTGATGGGTTCGGTGGCCGAGAAGGCCAGCGCACCCCAGACCGAGCGGCCCGATGGGTAGGACACCTCCAGGTTCTGCCAGACCGAGAGGTTCTCGTAGATCGACGGCGTCTGGAACTTGCGGCCGATGCCCAGGCGCACGCGCTTGTGCTCGGGGATCTGCAGGATCTCTTCGTCCTTGAACTTGATGCTGCCGG
This sequence comes from Hydrogenophaga sp., assembly GCF_019635465.1. Taxonomy (GTDB): domain Bacteria; phylum Pseudomonadota; class Gammaproteobacteria; order Burkholderiales; family Burkholderiaceae_C; genus Hydrogenophaga. The sequence continues at coordinate 175,789 of NZ_JAHBZK010000003.1, read as the reverse complement.
CGCTGGCCTTGGTCTTGCCGCAGATGAGGTCGAGCAAGGTGGTCTTGCCGGCGCCGTTGGGGCCGATGATCACGCGCAGCTCGTTCTTGTCGACGTACAGCGTGAGGTTGTCGATGGCCTTGAAGCCGTCGAAGGAGACGGTGAGGTCTTCCACCGCAAGGGCGAAGTCGGTGCTGCTCATGGATGCTCTCCGGTGGTGACTCAGACGCCCTGGCCGCTGGTGCCTTCGGGCAACTTCACGTCGGTGGTGCTGGGCGGCACGACCTTGGGCGCAGCGGCCTGGGGCACCACGGTGGTGGTGACCGGTGCCGCGGCCTTGCCGCTGCGAAGCGCACGCCACCAGGGCAGGATGCGGCTCTCCCACACACCGGCCAGGCCCATCGGGAAGGCCATGGTCACGCCGATGAAGAGCGCGGCCATCAGGAACAGCCAGGCGTCGGGGAAGCTCTCCGAGAAGTAGGTCTTGCCGGCGTTGACGAGCAAGGTGCCGTAGACCGCGCCGACCAGGCTCATGCGACCACCGACGGCGGCAAAGATGACCATCTCGATCGAGGGCACGATGCCGACGAAGCTGGGCGACATGAAGCCCACCTGCAGCGTGAACAGCGCACCACCGATGCCCGAAAGCGCGGCCGCCAGGCAGAACACGAAGATGCGGAAGTCGGCGACGTCGTAGCCCGAGAAGCGCACCCGGTCTTCCTTGTCGCGCATGGCCAGCAGCAGGGTGCCGAGCTTGCTGGTCTGCACCCAGCGGCAGGCCACGATGGCCAGCACCAGCAGGCCCACGCACAGGTAGTACAGGATGTACTTGGCGCTGTCGGTGCGGGTGTCCCAGCCCATCAGCGTCTTGAGGTCGGTCATGCCGTTGACGCCACCGGTGTAGCCCTGCTGACCGATGATGAGCACCGTCAGGATCAGCGCCACGGCCTGCGTGATGATGGCGAAGTACACGCCACCCACGCGCCGCTTGAACATGGCGAAGCTGATGATCCAGGCCAGCAGCATCGGCACCACCACCACCGCGGCCAGGGCGAAGGGGAAGCTCTTGAACGGCAGCCAGAAGGTGGGCAGCTCGGTGAGCTGGTTCCAGTCCATGAAGTCGGGGATGCCCGGGGTCGACTGGATCTTGGTGCTCTCGGGGTCGGACGCCTCGAGCTTGAGGAACATGGCCATGGCGTAGCCGCCGAGACCGAAGAACACGCCCTGCCCCAGGCTGAGCACGCCGCCGTAGCCCCACAGCATCACCAGGCCGATGGCCACGAAGGCGTAGGTGAGGTACTTGCCGACCAGGTTGAGGCGGAAGATGTCCATCGACAGCGGCAGCACCACCGCCAGCAGCAGGGTCAGCAGCACCAGGCTGGCGAGTTGGTAGCGGGCGATCCAGGCTTTGAGGGCGTTCATGAAAGGACTCCGGTAGGCGGGAAATTCAGCGGCGGACCTTGGAGGCGAACAGACCCTGCGGACGCATCATCAGGATCACCACGATGAGCGAGAGCGTGAGCATCTTGGCCATGGAGCCGGCCATGAAGAACTCGCTGATCGACTGCGTCTGGGCGATGCCGAAGGCCGAGACCACGGTACCCAGCAGGCTGGCGGCGCCGCCGAAGGTGACGACCAGGAAGGCGTCGACGATGTAGAGCGAGCCGGAGGTGGGGCCGGTGGAGCCGATGGTGGTGAACGCTGCGCCGGCCACACCGGCGATGCCGCAACCGATGGCGAAGGTGAGGCGGTCGGTCTTCTTGGTGTCGATGCCGATGGCGTTGGCCATCACGCGGTTGCTCACCGTGGCGCGCACCCGCAGGCCCCAGCGGCTCTTGTGCAGGGCGATCAGCACGCCGCCGGTGACAACCGCCGTCAGCGCCAGCACGAACATGCCGTTGATGGGAATGTCCAGGCCCTCGGCGGGTGCCCACGAACCCAGCAGCCAGTCGGGCAGCACCGGGCTCACTTCCTTGGGGCCGATGAAGGTGCGGAAGCACTGCTGCATGGCCAGGCTGATGCCCCAGGTGGCCAGCAGGGTGTCCAGGGGTCGCTTGTAGAGGTGGCGGATCAGCGCCCACTCCACCAGCCACCCGGCAATGAATGCGAACAGGAACGCGGCGACGATGGCGAACGGAAAGTACGCCGCCACCGCGCCGGGACTGATCGACTCGGCCAGCGTGGAGCCGAGAAAGATGGTGTAGGCGCCGATGGTCATGAACTCACCGTGCGCCATGTTGATCACGCCCATCTGCCCGAAGATGATGGCCAGACCCAGGCCCATGAGCAGCAGCACCGCGAACAGGCTCAGGCCCGCGAAGCCTTGCATCAGGCCGATGTTGAGCATGTCGTTGAAACTCATGGGGATCTCTCCAGGCAAAAGGGATGCGCAGCCGCGGCGCACACGCGCCGCGGCGGGGTCTGCTTACTGGTAGCCTTTCGGGAACGGATCGGGTTTGATCAGCTCCGGCGACTCCGAGACCACCTTGAACGTGGCGTCCGGCATGCCCATGGCGATGCGCGACTTGCTCCACAGGTGGTGGTTCGGATCGAGCTTGACGTAGCCCTCGGGCGCGGTCTTGAGTTCGATGCCGGTCTCGGAGGCGGCGACCACCTTGTCGACGTCGAAGCTCTTGGCCTTCTCGACCGCGGCCTTCCACAGCCAGGGGCCGAGGTAGCCGGCCTGGGTCACGTCGCCGATCACCGCATCCTTGCCGTACTTGGCCTTGAAGGCGGCAACGAACTTCTTGTTGTTCTCGTTCTCGAGCGACTGGAAGTACTTCATGGACGAGTAGAAGCCCTTGAAGTTTTCACCGCCCACACCGGTCATCTCGTCTTCGGTGACCGACAGCGTGACCAGCAGCTGTTTGTCGCCGGTGATGCCGGCGGCCTTGAGGGCCTTGTAGAACGCCACGTTGGAGCCACCCACCACGGCGGCAAAGATGCAGTCGGGCTTTTGCAGCTTGATCTTGTTCATCAGCGAACCGAAGTTCGTGCTGCCCAGCGGGTAGTACTCCTCGCCGACGACCTTGCCCTTCTGGAAGTTCTCGATGTGCTTGCGCGCGATCTTCATCGAGGTGCGCGGCCAGATGTAGTCGGAGCCGATGAGGAAGAAGGTCTTGGCACCCTTGTCCTTCTTGGCCCAGTCCAGGCTGTACAGGATCTGCTGGGTGGCTTCCTGGCCGGTGTAGATCACGTTCTTGGACTGCTCCAGGCCTTCGTAGAAGGTGGGGTAGTACAGCAGGCCGTTCTCTTTCTCGAACACCGGCAGCACGGCCTTGCGCGAGGCCGAGGTCCAGCAGCCGAAGACGGCGGCGCAGCGGTCGTTGATGAGCAGCTTCTTGGACTTCTCGGCAAACGTCGGCCAGTCGGAGGCGCCGTCTTCCTTGATGACCTTGATCTTGCGACCCAGGATGCCGCCCATGGCGTTGATTTCGTCGATGGCGAGCTGCTCGGCCTGGATGGAGCCGGTCTCGGAGATGGCCATGGTGCCGGTGGACGAGTGCAGCTGGCCGACGGTGACTTCGGTGTCGGTGATGGCGAGCTTGGTCGTGTTCACCTGCGCGGTGGGCTGACCGAAGCTCCAGGCGGGCAGGCCGGCCAGCGAGGCCGCGCCCAGCATCTGCAGCACGCGGCGGCGGCTGGCCTCCGGCGTTTCGAGCATGAGGTCTTTCGGATCGGAGGAATGCTTCATGAGGGTGCTCCTGGGGCGGTTGGGACTGAAGAACCGGCAACGTGCCGACCGGAACGAAGACTAGGGAAGACCCTCGGGAGCGCCCATAAGTCAAATAACGTAGGTGGTGCGTACGCACACCATTCGCTCCCCGCCAAAACGACCGTTCGACGCATGGCACCCGGCTTCGCTGCGGCCCGGGTACGGTTCTTGATAGGGGTAGGGGCATGGCCCTGCCCGACTCCGCCCAACCCATTGCCGCGCAGAAGATCTTTCGCTTCCGCCGCGAATACAACTCGTGGGTGGCCGACGAGACCATGGAGGACTACGCGCTGCGTTACGCGCCGCGCAGCTTCCGGAAATGGAGCGAGTGGCGCGTGGCCAACACCTCGTTCGGCTCGCTGTCGTTCCTGGCGCTGGAGGCGATCGGCGGCGCCATTGCCGTCAATTACGGCTTCACCAACGCCATGTGGGCCATCCTGGTGGTGGGCCTGATCATTTTTTTCACCGGCCTGCCCATCGCCTACTACGCCGCGCGCCACGGCCTGGACATGGACCTGCTGACCCGGGGCGCGGGCTTTGGCTATCTCGGCTCGACGATCACCTCGCTGATCTACGCGGTGTTCACCTTCATCTTCTTCGCCATCGAGGCGGTGATCATGGCGCTGGCCCTGCAGCTGGCCACCGACTGGCCATTGCCGGTGTGCTACCTGGTTTCGGCGGTGGTGGCGATCCCGCTGGCCATGAAGGGCATCACCCTGATCTCGCGCCTGCAGGTGTGGACGCAGCCGCTGTACCTGTTTCTGCTGCTGCTGCCGTTCGTGTGGATCGCGCTGTCGCAGCCGCAGCTGTACCGCGACTTCACGTCGCTGACCGGCCTGCGCTCGGGCAGCAGCGGGTTCCAGCCGCTGATGTTCGGCGCCGCAGCGGCGGTGATCTTCTCGCTGGTGGTGCAGATCGGCGAGCAGGTGGACTTTCTGCGCTTCATGCCCGAGCGCACCGCGAAGAACCGCGTGCGCTGGTGGCTGGCGGTGCTGATCCCCGGGCCGGGCTGGATCGTCATGGGCATGCTCAAGATGCTGGGCGGCGCCTTCCTGGCCTTTGCCGCCATGCAGTTCGAGGTGCCCACCGAGCGCACGGCCGAGCCCACGCAGATGTTTCTGGCCGGCTTCACCCAGGCGGTGGGCCACCCCGGGCTGGCGGTGCTGATGACGGTGGTGTTCGTGATCCTGGCGCAGATCAAGATCAACGTGACCAACGCCTACGCGGGCTCGCTGGCCTGGAGCAACTTCTTCGCGCGGGTGACGCACAGCCACCCCGGGCGCGTGGTGTGGCTGGTGTTCAACGTGGCCATCGCCACCTTGCTGATGCTGCTGGGCGTGTTCGCCGGCATCGAGAAGGTGCTGGGCGTGTACAGCAACGTCGCCATCGCCTGGGTCGGCGCGCTGGTGGCCGACCTCATCATCAACAAGCCGCTGGGCCTGAGCCCGCGCGGCATCGAGTTCCGCCGCGCCTACCTGTACGACTTCAACCCGGTGGGCATGGGCTCGATGATCATCGCGGCGCTCGTGGCCAGCGTGGCCTACAGCGGCGTGCTGGGCGAGGTGGCCGAGGCCTTCTCACCCTTCATCGCGCTGGGTCTGGCCTTGCTGCTGTCGCCCTTGCTGGCCTGGGCCACCAAGGGCCGCTACTACCTGGCGCGCCAGCCGGCGCAGGACTGGGCGCCCGGCCAGGTGGTGCGCTGCGCCGTGTGCGAGAACCAGTTCGAGTCGGAAGACATGGCCAGCTGCCCGGCCTACCGTGCGCCGATCTGCTCGTTGTGCTGCTCGCTTGAATCGCGCTGCCACGACCGTTGCAAGACCAACGCGCGCGCCATCGACCAGCTGCGCGGCTGGCTGGGCAATGTGTTGCCGCAGGGCCTGGCCGCGCGGGTGAACTTTCGTGCCGGGCAGTTCCTGCTGGTGTGGCTGTCCATCTGCGCCATCGTGGCGCTGCTCATGGGCATGGTCTACGCGCAGGAGAGCCTGCACGGCACCGCGCACGCCTTGCAGTTGCCGCTGCTCAAGATCTACGCCTTTCTGGTGCTGTTCGCGGCGGTGTGCTCGTGGTGGGTGGTGCTCACCACCGACAGCCGCCGCATGGCGCAGGACGAGTCCGAGCGGCAGACGCAGCTGCTCACGCGCGAGATCGAGGCCCACCAGCGCACCGACGCCGAGCTGCAGTCGGCGCGCGATCGCGCCGAGGCCGCCAGCCAGGCCAAGACGCGCTATGTGGCCGGTATGACACACGAGCTGCGCACGCCGCTCACCAGCATCCTGGGTTACGCGCAGATCCTGCTCAAAAACAGCGAGATCTCGGTCTGGGTGCGCGAGACCATCGCCACCATGCAGCGCAGCGGCACGCACATGCACGCGCTCATCGACGGCTCGCTCGACCTCGCGCGCATCGAGGCCGGCCGCCTGCGGCTGGACCCGGTGCCGCTGCCGCTGCAGTCGCTGCTGCAGGACGTGGAGCGCATGGTGCGACCGCAGGCCGAGGCCAAGGGCCTGCGCTTCACCGTCGAGCACAAGGGCGAGCTGCCGGCCTGGGTGCGCGCCGACGCCAAGCGGCTGCGCCAGATTCTCATCAACCTGCTGAGCAATGCGGTGCGCTTCACCGACGAGGGTCAGGTCACGCTGCGGCTGGACTTTCGACAGCAGGTGGCGCGCATCGACGTGGTGGACACCGGCATCGGCATCGCCGAGCAGGACCAGAAGCGCATCTTTCTGCCCTACGAGCGCGGCAGCGCCGGGCGCCGCGCGGCCGACTCGGGCACCGGCCTGGGCCTGACCATCACCCATTTGCTGACCGACATGATGGGCGGCGAGCTGCTGCTCAAGAGTGCGCCGGGCAAGGGCAGCACCTTCTCGCTGCGGCTGTACCTGCCCGCCATCCCCACCGACCCCCAGCACCCGATGGAGATGCCCTCGGCCATGCGCACCATCACCGGCTACCTGGGCGAGCGCCGCACGGTGCTGGTGGTGGACGACCAGGCCCTGCACCGGCAGCTGCTGGCCAGCATCCTGGTGCCGCTGGGCTTTCTGGTGCGCGAGGCCGCCAGTGGCCAGGAGTGCCTGGAGATCATCGAGCAGCACCCGCCCGACATCTTGCTGCTGGACCTGACCATGGACGGCCTGGACGGCTGGCAGACCGCCGAGGCGGTGCGCCGACTGCTGCCGTCGTCGCAGTTGCCGATCGTCTTCGTCTCGGCCAACCTGCTCGACAACCGCCCGCCCGAGTTCGACAACCTCGACTACCAGGGCTTCGTGGCCAAACCGATCAGCGAGTCGGAGCTGCTGGATGCCGTGCGCGACGCGCTGGAGCTGGAATGGGTGACCGAGGCCGCGCTGAGCGCCCCGGCCACCGACACCGGGCGCCTGCGCCGCAGCGGCCTGCCGCTGCCTGCCGCCCTGCGCGAGGAACTGCAGCGCCTGGCGCGCCAGGGCCAGGCCGCGGCGCTGCGCCAGCGCCTGTGGCAGGCCCAGGGTGACGAACCCGCGCACGCCGCCACACTGGCCATGCTGCTGGCCTGCGCCGAGCGCTTCGACTTCCAGACACTGACCGACTACCTGAGAGACACCGAAGAGCATGCCGACGATGACACCCTCGTCTGAGACCCCGACCGCCCCCACCGGCACAACATCGGCCAGTGCGTCCACCGGCGTCGCCCAGCCGGTGATCCTGGTGGTGGACGACTCGCTCGACACCCTGCGCATGCTGGGCGACGCGCTGGTGGCCGAGGGCTACGTGGTGATGGCCGCGCGCGACGCGCAGGAAGCCATCGAACGCTTTGAAGTGGCCATCCCCGACGGTGTGCTGCTGGACGCGGTGATGCCCGGCATGGACGGCTTCGACCTGTGCGAGCGCATCAAGGCCACGCCTGCGTGGTCGCACGTGCCGGTGGTGTTCATGACCGGCCTGTCCGAGAGCGAACAGATCCTGCGCGGCTTTGCCAGTGGCGGCGTGGACTATGTGGTCAAGCCGCTGCGCATCCCCGAGGTGATGGCCCGCCTGGCCACCCACGTGCGCAACGCCCGCGTGGCACGCTTGGCCCAGGAGGCGGTGGACGTGGCCGGCATGGGCACGGTGCTGCTCGACTCGCTGGGCCGCGTGGCCTGGCGTTCGCCCCAGGCCATGGTGTGGCTGGAGCAGGCCTTCGGCACCGACGCCGCCGCACGCGAACGCGCCGCCCAGTGGCTGAGCAAGGCGCGTCGCGAGAGCATGGCCGGCGTCGGCCTGGGCCAGGGGCGGTTGCATGCGCGCAACCTCGGCCAGGGCGGTCTGGGCGAGTCGATGCTGGTGCTCAACCTCGCCCCGGCCGACAACATCAACGCCCAACACCTGCGCGACATCGCCCTCACCCCGCGCGAGACCGAGGTGCTGTCGTGGCTGGCCAAGGGCAAGACCAACCGCGACATCGCCGACATCCTCGGCATGAGCCACCGCACCGTGAACAAGCACCTGGAGCACGTGTTCGAAAAGCTCGGCGTGGAGACGCGCACGGCGGCGGCGGCGATGGCGGGGAAGTTGTTGCCGCAGGCCTGAGCCGCCGCGCACCTCAGAGCTGCGCGATACCACCGTCCACCACGTACTCGGCACCGGTAACGAATGAGGCGTCATTCGAGAGCAGGAAGGCCGCCACCGCCGCCACCTCGTCGGGCCTGCCGAAGCGGCCCAGCGGCACCTGCTGCAACACGGCCTGACCGAACTCGGCCACCGCCGTGGCGGGCATGCCCGTGCGGTCGAAGAAGGCGGTTTCGATGGGGCCGGGGCTCACCGCATTGACTCGGATGTGGCGCGGCGCCAGTTCGCGCGCCAGGACGCGGGTCAGGGTGCGCACTGCGCCCTTGGTGGAGGCGTAGATCGCCATCGAGCCAAAGCCCTTCTCGCGCGCCACCGAGGTGTTGAGCAGCAGCGCGGCGCCGTCGGCCAGCAAGGGCGACAAGGCACGCGCCTGCAGCAACGGGCCACGCACGTTGACCGCGTACTGGGCATCGAACTCCTCGGCCGTCACGTCTTCCAGCGACTGGAAGCGACCAAAGCCGGCATTGAAGAAGGCGCCGTCCAGCTGCGGTGTGATCGCCTGGACGGCCGCGGTCAGGGCCTGTGCGGCGGCGGGGTCGCCCGCGTCGTTGAGCAGGTAGTGGGCGCGCTCGCCCAGCACGCCACGGGCAGCGTCCAGCGACGACGGCCGCGAGCCGGTGACGATGACGTGCGCGCCTTCGTCCGCGAGGCGTTGCGCCGTGGCCAGGCCGATGCCACTGGTGCCACCGGTGACAAGCAGGGTTTTGTGTGTGAAGCGGTTCATGTTCGACGTCCTGTGTGTTGAGGTGCGCCTATGATGGGTTGTCGATCTGAACAAGGAAATTCCGAAAGTGGGCAAAAAGAGTTTGCACAGTCGCACAAGCACGCTGGATTGGAACGACCTGCGCATGGTGCTGGCCGTGGCCCGCGCAGGCAGCCTCAACGGCGCAGCCCGCGACCTCGCGCTGCGTCACTCCACCGTGTTCCGTCGCATCGAAGAGGTCGAGGCGCGCGCCGGCGCCAAGCTCTTCGAGCGCTCGCGCGCCGGGTGGCGGCCCAACCTGCAAGGCGAGGCGGTGGCGGCCGCGGCCGCCGAGATGGAAGCCGCGGCCCTGTCGGCCGAACGCGCCATCAGCGGCTCGGACGCCCGCGTGGAAGGCGTGATCCGCCTGGCCACCAGCGAGATGCTGGCGGGCTACCTGTTGCCAGCGCTGCTGCAGCGCTTTCTGGCGGCGCACCCCGGCGTGGAGATCGAAGCCGACGTGTCCAACCGCGCGGTCGATCTGACGCGGCGCGAAGCCGACCTGGCCTTGCGGGCCACCGCCCGTCCACCCGATTCGATGGTGGGGCGACCGGTCGGGGAGCTGCGCTACGCCATCTACGCCGCGCGCTCGCTGCTGCCGCGCCGCAGCGACGTGCAACCGGTGCTGCAGACCCTGCCGTGGATCGGCTTTGACGAACGCATCGCCTACACCGGCATTGCGCAATGGTTCGTGAAGGCGCTGCCCGAGGTGCGTCCCCGCATGAAGGCCGACTCGCTGCCGGCCATGCTGAAGGCCGGCGCCGCCGGCATCGGCGCGGTCGTGCTGCCGATGTTCGCCGCCGCGCAGGAGCCGGGCCTGGTGCGCATCACCCCGCCAATCGAAGGCCAGTCCATGGGCCTGTGGCTGCTGCACCACCCCGATGTGCGTGGCAACGCGCGCGTGCGCCTACTGATGCAATGGCTGGCTCAGGCGATTCCCGACGAACTGGCGCGCAAGGCCGACAGCGGCAAGACCGTAAGCTGTTTTGCGGATTGCCCGCTGGCGGGCCGCAAAGGGCGCCGGGCCTCGGCCGCACCCACGGCATTCAACCCGCTCGCGCAGGCGTGAGACCCTGGTCGGCAGGGCCACCGCAGCGCCGCCTATTGACATAGAGTGCACTCCAGCTTGCCCAATGGGTGTCCCCGAACCTGTGACGACTGGAGATGCACCATGCAAGCGAACAAAGCCCTCATGCAATCGATTCTTTCAGCGCTCGCCCAGGGCGACGGCCGGCCATTCGTGGACGCCATGGCCGACGACTTCTGCTGGACTTTCAAAAGCATCGGCCCCTGGCGGGGCACGTACCGCGGCAAGCGCGCGGTGCGCGACGAACTGCTCGCGCCCCTGCTGGCGCAATTCGCCGAGCGCTACACCAACACCGCCTCGCGCTTCATTGCGGAGGGCGAGCACGTGGTGGTCGAATGCCAGGGCCGCGTGACCACCAAGGCCGGCCAGCCCTACAACAACCAGTACTGCTACGTCTGCCGCCTGGAAGGCGGGCAACTCAAGGAACTGACCGAGTACATGGACACCGCGCTGGCCGAAGCGGTTCTGACCCCGCCAGAAAGGACAGGCACATGAGCGAGGCGGGTTTGCGCATCGGCGAACTGGCAGCGCGCAGCCAGCGCAGCGTGCACACCATCCGCTGGTACGAGTCGCAAGGGCTGATGCCTGGCGTGGCGCGCGACGCAGCGGGCCGGCGCGTCTACCACCCCATGCACCTGGACTGGCTGGACCTGATGGACCGTCTGCGCTGCACCGGCATGTCCATCGCAGACATGCGCGAGTACACGACGCTGGTGCGGCAGGGCAAAGGCAGCCTGCGCCAACGCAAGGCACTGCTGCAGGCACACAAGGAACGCGCCCAGGCCACCATCGCCCAATGGGTTCAGGCACTCGCCCTCATCGACGGCAAGATCGCCTTCTACGACGAGTGGCTGGCCACAGGCCATGCACCCACCACCCTGCCCCACCAGCACCTGCCCGACCTGCCGCGGGCCAGACCGCCCCACCTTAGCGGGGTGCGCAAAGCGGGCGAGCGTTCGCCGCGGTGAGGTTGATGGGCTGGCGGAGGGGGCTGGGCTAGGATGACTGCCTTCGGCCAGAAGCGGACATAGGGGGTGAGAAGCGATGCTCGATGAGCACACGTGGTGCGAGATTGAAGCGGAGCTCCAAAGTCGAGATGTTCCGATCGCAGTTATGGCGTGCGAGCGACTACACGCTGCAGCCCTGATCGAAGATGCCCCACGCCTTCTCGAACTGCTCAAGCATCCGAACTTTTTTGTTCGAGAAGCAGCCGCTTGGCCTCTGGCTGAATTGCTTGGCCCGCAGGTCATTGCAGAGCTACTTGCTGCGTACCAGCGAGGGTTCGACGAGGGTCTCGACAATGACGGATTCACTGCCGCATTGCTTGAGATACCTGAACTGCACGCTGAAACAAGAGCTGCATTGACGAATTTGATACCGCGAGCGGAAGGGTCCATAAAGGCCCATGCACTTTGGCTCTTGGAGTTCTGCGACTAGATGGGGCACGCCTCCACCTTGCCTATGCCGCCTCCCCTACGGCCCAGCTCGGCCTCAGCAAGCATGGCGGACATCGGCCCGAAGCGGGCGTTTTGGTCAGTGTGGAAGCATTCGCTTTCGGGGGTAGAAGACGTCCGGCGCTGTTAAGTCGGTTGTCACCCCATACGCGCTGGGCGCGAAATCTTCTTCGCGATTGGCTGCTCGCTCCTGTCCTGGAGCATCCTTCTGCTTTTCACGGTCGGCCCGCTGTCGGCCATGGCGGCTTTCGCCGGGGCGCTCGGCCTTCTGTTCATCGCGCACCTGGTGTTCGAGCGTCGCCTCAAAGTCCTGCTGGCCAGTGTCGCGACGGCCGCTACGCAACCCCTGTGGTCGCTGATCACCTGGCTGGACGCGAGCGACACGCGTTCGCCTGAAACCATTGAACAAACCCCGACGCAGAGCAATCTGCTGGGGGCTTTTTCATTGGCGAACTGCAAGCCATTCCATGCGAACGGTTCACCCAACATCTGTACCGAGTAGAGGATCAGATCGAATAGCATGTTCCCCGTGCGAGCAATGCGCGCCCGCTGCGCGCAGCCATTGAGCATAGGGACTCAGTTCACCTACGAAAGGGCCAAATCGATGCCAACCCACCGGTGGGGAATCAAGAGGAGATCGCTACTCTTGGCGGCTGTCCTATCGGGATCGCTCGCGCGCGCACACGCGGCTCAGAAGTACAGCTTTTCCAACCTTGCTTGGGGCGACAACCGAGACCAGGCAGAACAGAAGATCAAGGCCGCCGGCTACAGCCTCGACAAATATTTCGAATTCGACAAGACGAGGGGCAGGTTCGTGGTCGCTTTCAAAGGCGTGATATCCGATCTGCCGTTCACGGGAAGTGCGCAATTTGTAGACTCGCGACTGGTGGGCGTCAGACTGCAGTTTATCCCTAACCCTCTATCAATGGGCGATCAGATTCAGGAGATTGAGAGTCTTGTTAAGCGCAAGTATGGCAAGGGGCGCCATCTGGAGAGAGGTCGCGATGGCAGCATTCGAACGAAGTACGGATGGGGATACTCCCCCGATGAGACGCTGGAGATCACCGTCCTAGATAACAGAGAACTCAAAGCGCGGGTCGTTGAGATCGAATACTCCTCTCCCACGTTAAACCGCCTAGCGCAGCAGGTAAAAGCCGCGGACGAGGCAAGCCAAAGGAAGAAACGGCTCGAAGAGGATGCAAAGAAAGCAAAGGAGAGCGCCAAGTTCTAGCCATCTTGCTTTCGAAGGCCTTCGAACACATTTCGAGCGCCATTTCGCAAGACGCGCAACGGATCGTCAAGCTGGCGATGAAGAACCTGTCGAGCATTGAGCGCGCCGGGTTCGCTGTGGTCGCTGAACACCTGGCCACACGCGAGCAAATCGCGTTCGCCTGAAAACATTGAACAAGCCCCCATGCAGCGCAATCTGCTGGGAGCTTTGTCATTGGCAGGTCGGCGCTTGATGACCGCAGTCCCTGCCTCCATAGGCCTGCGTTAGTATCCCTGCCATCGAGCAGAAGCGGGGCTCCACAATGCGCCCATTGATTCACGATGGCACCCAAGCAGGATTTCGAAGGACTTGGGTAAAACTCAACTCAAGCGGCAACAACCCACATGGCATCAACTCAGGGCAAAGACACGTTTGAGTACTGTGCATTGCGATACCTTCACCAATGGCTGCGTAAGGAGCAGACGCACTATCTGAGAGTTCGCCAGGTCGAGCCGAAGCTTGACTATCTTCGCGCCGCTCTGAGCTACTTCATGATCGCGCGCAATTTCAGGGGACTCGACAAAGAGCCAAGAGCCAGGGTCGTGCGAGGCAAGCTTCTTGAAGTGCGCGCACAAAGCGGCCTTTCTGTTGAACAAAAGGTGTCGGCCCTTGCTCGTTTCTATGAGAAGGCTGGATTTCGATACAACGTCTCTGCAGCCTCAAAGTTGTTGTGGCTCTCCAATCGCAAGCCGATCATCTATGACGCTCGGGCGTTCGACGCGCTCAGAGATGTGTTTGGCCACGAGGGAAGGCGGGGGGACTACGGCGCGTACTGCAAATCCTGGAAGAAGGCATACAAGGAGAACAAGCAAGCCATACTCGATGCGGCAATACGGCTTCCAAAGATTCGGGCATTCTTGCCTGCGGACGCGCCGGATGACGATCGATTGCTTGCCCTGGTTCAAAGACCGTGGTTCACGGAACGCGTCTTCGATATCTATCTCTGGGAGCTTGGCGGAGACGACTAGCCCAGCAGCGCCATGTTGAGCGCCGAGAGCACCAGGTCGGCCGTCATGCGCTCCCCCATGGACCAACCCACCACACGCTGGCTCCACACGTCGATGACCACCGCCAGGTACAGGATCCCTGTCCAGGTGAGCACGTAGGTCATGTCGGCCACAGGCGCATCAGCCGCTGGGAGCATGAGGATGTGCTGGAGGCCGCCCAGCGGTGTCTGGATCGCATGCCAGAGGCCATGCGCGTGCGCAGGCGCACGGTGGAGCACGACTTCGGGACCTTCAAACACTGGATGTGCCACACCCACTTCCTGACCAGGCGACTGGACGGCGTGAGCACGGAGGTGAGCCTGACTGTGCTGGCCTACAACCGTGCCGCATCCGCTGTCTAGTGCGAGCAAGCCGACGTTGAGGTCAGTTGGCGTCGATCACGTTCCACGCCTCGCGCTTACCCATGTTCATCGCCACAAAGTACCGCTCAAGCATTGAAGCGCGCGGACTTACCTGCCCGGACTCCCACTTCCACAAGCTGAGAGAAGAAATGCCGAGGAGTTGCGCCATCTGCGCCTGACTCATCCCTAGAGCCTGGCGCTTCGCCTTTAGTCGATCGGCACTGAAGCTTCGCTTGCGCCCTGGCCTGCTCGTTTCCATTTGCTCAACAGCTTGAGGCGCGGCACGCTTCGCTGCTTTCTGCGCCGAACGGAGCTGAGTGCCGAGCTCTTTGACTGTCCGCTTCAATGAGGCGATTTCAGACCGATGGGCTGTAACGGCCTTGCGAAGTGCCGCAATGTCCTCTCGGACCTCCTTGCGAGCGATGCGCGATATCTCTTGTTTGAGCGTTTGAGCGAGGTTAGGCATGCGACTATGGTACTTCTCATCTCTGACTCAAGGCAGCGCACGTCTGCTTCACAGTACCCAGAGATGCGCGAGGCGCGTCTGGCATACCTGACGCAGCCAGTGTCGGAGGTGATCGAAGGACTAGTCGACCAGTGGAGCACGAATCAAAATCGCCCCATGGACATCGACGGCATTGACGTCAGCGAGCTGCGAAAACACCTGCGTTTGGCCAACGACCTGGTTCTAGCGCATCGAATAGCTAAAGGTCTGAGCCTCGATAGGGAGCGAGTGACTTGGGCGCGCGAGACCATCGAGGAGCGGGTGATGTTCGCCCTATCTGAGGTCGACACCGCGTGCATGCCAGAGGGCTGGTCATGGCAGAAGGCTGCGGAAACGATTGCAGTGCAAGTAGCGCTAGCCATCGTGCATGAGCAAAAGAACGAGCCCAAAGTTGCCGACGATCCACTCACATGATCGTGGCCTGTGGGCGCCTGCCGGTTTGATCTTCCACCTTAACAAGGTGTCTTTGAAACCGGCAGCAGCCCAGACTGACAGCTGGCAGGTTGCTTCGACGATCCAAGGCTCCTGGTTGAGTTTCTGCTTCGGGCCCATCTGCGACACTCCCGACTGGGGAACTGATTGCGGAGAAAACCGAAATGACAGAGGTGTCCTCACGCACGAAGGGCTAGCGTGGCAACGGTGCATAACTTTGCGCACCGATGTGTAGATCAAAGGTTGCCCGCTGATCATGTGGTAGTCGCTCCCTTTGGAGGCGCAGCGAGTAGGCGCCGTGTACAACCCCTTGCTTTCCCACAATCATCCAGTCGCCAACTTCAGTGTCTGGGAGCCACCGACGAGTTCCGACTTTCAGCTGTGGCAATTCGGGAGGAGCCTCGAATACCGCCGCGACAAAACCCGTTTCTTTAGCCTCTTGGACGACGAGCCAAAGCCAAGTGTCTTCGGCATCTGGTATGCGAAATTTAACCAGTGGTGGGTAAGCACCGTCCCCAAGTACCTGAATTAGCTTCCTGAACTCCGGAAGGCTATTCCTCGCCTCCATCGCAGCCAGTTCTAGATCTTTCCCGGGCATGGCCATGAACCTCGGCTGGTCAACCACAGCACCGTTCTTCCCCTGGACCAGCGCCGGTCCTTCAGAAGTGCAGCCTGCAGCGCCAATCGCAAGCGAAACGGCGACCGCTGTGCCAAGTAGTGATGCCTGCATTCCTTGCCCATCCCTATTCAGGTCACGATTACCTAAAGAGCTTCACCGTTCGCGGTAAGAATGTCCGCTTCTGGCCGATGACCGTCATGCTAGCCGAGGCAGCGCCAGGCCCATAGCTGCCAGACGCGCCCACCACCTTCCCCCTTGCCGCACCCGCCCGTGCGGTCAACCCGCGCGCCTGCGGACAAACTCGCCCCCGCCCGCCACAATCGCCGCTCCAACCAAGGAGACCCCCATGCTTGAGACCGTCATCACCGCGCGCGCCGCCGACCTGGGCCATGGGTTGACGGTGCGGCGGGTGCTGCCTTATGCCAAGCGGCGCATGGTGGGGCCGTTCATCTTCTGGGACCACGCGGGGCCGGTGACGCTGCCGGCCGATGCCATCAAGGGCGCGGACGTGCGGCCGCACCCGCACATCGGCCTGGCCACGGTGAGCTACCTGCTCAGTGGCTCGATGACGCACCGCGACAGCCTGGGCACGGTGATGGACATCGAGCCCGGCGACGTGAACTGGATGACCGCGGGCCGGGGCATCAGCCACAGCGAGCGCTTCACGCACCCGCAGTCGTTTGCGGGCGGCGGGCTGGAGCTGATGCAGAGCTGGGTGGCGCTGCCGGCCGAAGACGAGGAGATGGCGCCGGCGTTTGCACATACGGGCAAGGCCGAGCTGCCGACGATCGACGAAGACGGTGTGTGGATGCGGTTGGTGGTGGGTTCGGCCTTTGGCGCGACCAGCCCGGTGGCGACTCGCTCGCCGCTGTTCCATGTGCATGTGCAGGCGCGCGCCGGGGCGCGGGTGCGCCTGCCGGGCGGGCACGCCGAGCAGGCGCTGTACGTGGCCAAGGGTGAAGTCGAGCACGCGGGCCAGGTCTATGTGCCCGGCCAGTTGCTGGTGTTCGGCAACGATGGCGATGCGGCGGTGACCGCGCGCAGCGACGCCACGCTCATGCTCTTTGGTGGCGAGCCGCTGGGCGAGCGCCACATCTGGTGGAACTTTGTGTCCTCGCGCAAGGAGCGCATCGAGCAGGCCAAGGCCGACTGGCAGGCCGGGCGCATGGCGCTGCCGCCGGACGATCACGACGAGTGGATTCCGCTGCCGAAGGCCTAGGCCCCGCGTCTTCGGCGCTTACCAGGGCAGCCCGCTGGCACTGGCCCGCTGCACCCGCTTCTGCCCCCACACCACGCGCAGCTGCTTGCCCTGCTTGACCAGGCCGTCGGCGATCTTGTCGATGATGTACTGGCGCCGCGCCGGGTCGCCGGGCACGTCGAACTCCCAGAGCTGCAGGGAGCCGTCGGGTTGCTCTTCGACCAGGAGGTCGAAGCGGCCGTAGGGATCGCGGTATTTGAGGGTGCGGCAGTACATGGCGGGCTTGCGTGGCAAGCCCCTGAGTCACCGTAGCGCGCGCCCGGTTCCCGCCCGGCGTTCTCAGAGCCCGAGTTCGGTCAACCCGGGGTGGTTGGCCGGGCGCGGGCCCAATGGCCAGTGGAACAGCCGCTCGCTCTCGTGGATGGGTCGGTCGTTGATGCTGGCGTGGCGACGGCTCATGTAGCCGTCGGCGTCGAACTGCCAGTTTTCGTTGCCGTGCGAGCGGTACCAGCGGCCCGAGTCGTCGCGCCATTCGTAGACGAAGCGCACCGCGATGCGGTGCGTGTCAAAGGCCCAGATCTCCTTGATGAGCCGGTAGTCCAGCTCCTGCGCCCACTTGCGCGTGAGGAAGGCGTGCACCTCGGCGCGCCCGGTCGGAAACTCCGCGCGGTTGCGCCAGCGCGTGTCCTCGGTGTAGACGCGCACCACGCGGTCGGGGTCGCGCGTGTTCCACGCGTCCTCGGCCATGCGCACTTTCTGCACCGCCGTCTCGCGCGTGAACGGTGGAATCGGGGGACGTTGATCGGTCATGCGCCAGCACTCCTGCTCAGAAGGGAGCGACGCAACGCAGGAAGGGGAGTTCTCCAGCAGACACCACGGAGCCGGCTTCGCCGGTCCGCCGGTGTCGCCCCCCTCCCAGGGGGGTGGCGCGCAGCGCCGCGGGGGGTCAGTACTGCTTGTACGGCAGGAACTTGCCCGACATCACGATGTTCACGCGGTCACCGTTCGGGTCCTTCTGGCGCTTGAGGTCCATCTTGAAATCGATGGCGCTCATGATGCCGTCGCCGAACTCTTCGTGGATGAGTTCCTTGAAGGTGGTGCCGTAGACGTTGACCAGTTCGTAGAAGCGGTAGATCAGCGGGTCCGTCGGCACGGTGGTGGGCAGCGAGCCCTTGTAGGGCACGACCTGCAGCCACTTCTGCTCTTCCGCGGTGAGGCCGAAGATCTTGCCCAGCACCTTGGCTTGCGCGGGCGTGGCGGTCATCTGACCCAGGCACAGCGCGGTCGTCCATTCCTTGGACTGACCGACCTTCTTCGCGACGTCTTCCCACTTGAGGCCTTTGGAGACCTTGGCGGTGACGATTTTTTCGGTGACTTCGATGCGGCTCATGGTTTGCCTCTTGAACTGTGTTGTGGGTGGGGTGGATCAATGGGCCTTTGCCCGGGTGACGAGGAAATCGACGATGTGGTTGCGCAGTGCGTAATAGCCATCGAGGTGGTGCAGCTGCGTGCGGGTGCGCTCGCGGGGCAAGGGGTTGACCACGACCTCGGCCAGCCCGCCGGGCTTGTAGACGCCATCGGCCTCGCTGCCATTGGTCATGAGCAGGATGCGGTCGGCCAGCAGGATGGCCTCGTCCACGTCGTGCGTGATCATGAACACCGTCTGGTGCGTCTCGCGCACGATGGCCATGAGCTCGTCCTGGATGGTGCCGCGCGTGAGCGCGTCCAACGCGCCGAAGGGCTCGTCGAGCAGCAGCATCTTGGGCTGGATGGCGAAGGCGCGCGCAATGCCCACGCGCTGCTTCATGCCGCCCGAGAGCTGCGAGGGCTTCTTGTCGATGGCGTGCGCCAGGCCAACCATGGCGACGTACTTCTCGACCTGTGCATCGGTCTCGGCCTTGCCCCAATCGGGCCAGCGCGACTTGACCGCGAAGGCGATGTTCTGGCGCACGGTGAGCCAGGGCATGAGCGCGTGGCCCTGGAACACCACACCGCGCTCCAGGCTGGGCCCGGCGATCTCGCGCCCGTCCATGAACGCGTGGCCCGAGCTGGCGGTGTCCAGACCCGCCAGCACGTTGAGGATGGTGGTCTTGCCGCAACCGCTGTGGCCGATGATGCAGACGAACTCGCCCTTGTCGATGCCGAAGCTCACGTCGGCGAACACCGGCTTGTCGGCCTGGTAGGCCTTGCTCAGTTGCTCGATCTGCAGAAAGGCTCGGGAGGTGGTGTCGCTCATGGCGGGGGCTTTCTTCAAGGACGCGCCGGGCGCGCCGAACTGTCGGCTGTCACTCCACATAGGTCACCGCCTTCTGCAGCTGCGCGAACATCAGGTCGAGCAACATGCCGACCACGCCGATCACCAGCACCGCAAAGATCACGTTGGTGAGCGAGAGGTTGTTCCACTCGTTCCAGACGAAGTAACCGATGCCGGTGCCGCCCACGAGCATTTCGGCCGCGACGATGACCAGCCACGCGATGCCCATGCTGATGCGCATGCCGGTGAGGATGGTGGGTGCGGCCGCCGGCAGGATCACGCGCAGGGCCTTGCGCACCGGGTTGACCTCGAGCGTGGCGGCCACGGCCAGCCAGTCGCGCTTGACCGAGGCCACGCCGAAGGCGGTGTTGATCATCATGGGCCAGATGGAGCAGATGAAGATCACGAAGATGCCGCTGACGTTGGAGTCCTTGAGGATGTAGAGCGCCAGCGGCATCCAGGCCAGGGGGCTGATGGGCTTGAGCACTTGCACGAAGGGGTCGAAGGCCTTCTGCATGAGCGGCGACATGCCGATGAGAAAGCCCAGCGGAATGGCCACCAGCATGGCCAGCAGAAAGCCCAGGCCCACGCGGGCCAGCGAGTGCCCGAGCTGGATGCCGATGCCCTTGTCGTTGGGCCCGTTGTCGTAGAACGGGTTGGACAGGTGGCCCCAGCTGGCCTTGGCCACATCGCCCGGGCGCGGGAAGCCGGAGGCCTTGGTGGTGGCGCCGGTGGGGTCCTTGCCCATGAGCTTGGCGTACTCGATCTCCTCCGGCGTGAGGTTGGAGACGGCGGCGCCGCTGTCGCCCGTGCTGGTGCCGAGCTGCCACACGCCCACAAAGACGAACAGCAGCAACAGCGAGACCAGCGCGGCGCGCAAGTGCAGGTTGAGATTCATGGCCAGGGTCCTGATTGACCCACCCGGGCCGGCGCGACGGTGCACGCCCACCCGGGTGGTGGTGCGTCACGCCTTCTTGATGGCGAAGCTGTTGAGGTACTCGACCGGTTTGGCCGGGTCGAACACCTTGCCCATGATGGTGTGCTTCTCGTACGCGGGGCCGGCCTTGAAGTCCTGGCCGAGCTCCTTCATGTACTTGCGCGCATCGGTGATGAGGAACACCTGCTCGGCGATCTGCTTGTAGTTGACGTCGCCCTTGACGTAGCCCCAGCGCTGCATCTGCGTGAGCATCCACACCGCCATGCTCTGCCACGGCATCGGGTCGAAGTCGGCGCGGTCGGGCACGTTCTGGATCTTGCCCAGGCCGTCGGCAAAGCGGCCCGTGAGCACCTGCGCCACCACGGTCTCGGGCTGGTTGAGGTAGGCCTGCGGCGAGATCACCTTGGCAATGAGCTCGCGGTTCTTGGCCTGGCGCGCCATGGCCGCGGCCGTGAGCACCGAGCGGTACAGCGCCGCGAAGGTGTTGGGGTTCTGCTTGATGAACTCGGTGCTGGTGCCGAAGGCGCAGCAGGGGTGGCCGTACCAGAGGTCCTTGGTGAGCACGTGCAGAAAGCCCACCTCGTCGTACACCGCGCGCTGGTTGAACGGATCAGGGCCGAGGTAGCCGTCGATGTTGCCGGCGCGCAGGTTGGCCACCATCTCGGGCGGCGGCACCACGCGGATCTGGATGTCGGTGTCGGGGTTGAGCCCGTGCTCGGCCACGTAGTAGCGCAGCAGGAAGTTGTGCATCGAGAACTCGAACGGCACGGCGAACTTGAAGCCCTTCCACTCCTTCGGGTCGCGCTTGTCCTTGTGCTTGACGTGCAGCGTGATGGCCTGGCCGTTGGTGTTCTGGATGGTGGCCACGTTCATGGGCACGCTGTTGGAGCCCACGCCCATGGAGATGGCCAGCGGCATCGGCGACAGGAAGTGCGTGGCGTCGTACTCCTTGTTGATCATCTTGTCGCGGATGAGCGCCCAGCCTGCGGTCTTGATGACCTCGACGTTGAGGCCTTCGCGTTTGTAGAAGCCCAGGGGGTGGGCCATGATCAGCGGCGTGGCGCAGGTGATCGGGATGAAGCCGATCTTGAGGTTGGTCTTCTCGAGCGACTTCTTCTCTTGCGCCATGGCCTGCAGGCTGGCCACCGGCAGCACACTGGCGATGGCAGCCATGGCCGTGCCCTTGCCCACCGCGCGCAGGAAGCTGCGGCGCACCGCGTCCTGCGGGAACAGCGCCTTGACCAGCGTGGCCTCGATGAACTCGCGGCTGTAGGCCTCGAACTCGCTGGTTTCGCTGCGCTCGCGCAGCGTGGCCGCGGCCTGTGTGGCACTGGCTTCTTCGGCCTGGTGATCGGCCACGGTGTGGTCGCGCCCGCAGCTGCACTTGAGCATCAGGGGCTTGTCGGCGTTGTACGGATCGAAGAATTCGGACATGGCGCACCTCTTGAGTGAAGACGCCATTCCCTTTGCAGATGACGTGCCAGTGGGCATGCCAACGCACGGCCACCGGGGCATTTCGTGCCGGTGCTATCGAGGCCTTGTAGGGGTGGCCCTACAAATGGCGGACCAACGGTGCCTGTGCGCTCTGTGCTGCACGAACGCAAGCAGCAAGGCCCCGACGAGCGGGGCCTTGGGGCGATGGTGCAGCGCACCAGAAGTGAACGCGGTGGGCGTGATGCGTGCAACTTGGTGCACGCAACGGCACGCCTTCAACCGCGCGAGGCGATGGCAAACGACTTGAGATAGGCCTCGGGCTGGGCCGGGTCGAAGGTCTTGCCCATGATCACGTGCGTCTTGCTGTTGGCCGTGGGCGCGGTGAAGCCCAGCTCGCTCATGCGACGGCGCGCGTCGGTGGCCAGGAACACCTGCTCGGCCAGCTGCGCGTACTGGATGTCCTGCTTCACGTAGCCCCAGCGCTTCATCTGCGTGAGCATCCACACGGCCATGCTCTGCCACGGGAAGGGGTCGAAGTTGATGCGGTTGGGCTCGTTGCGCACGGCACCGAGGCCGTCGGCGAAGCGGCCCAGCAGCACCTGCTCCAGCACGGTGATGGGCTGGTTGAGGTAGTTGGGGCCGGCGATGGCGTTGGCCACGTCCTTGCGGTTCTCCATCTTCGAGCAATGAAGGGTGGAGCTCACGATGGCGCGGAACAGCGCCGCAAAGGTGTTGGGGTTGGTGTCCACGAAGCCGCGCGTGGCGGCAAAGGCGCAGCAGGGGTGGTTGTCCCAGATCTCGCTGGTGAGGGTGTGGATGAAGCCCACGCCGTCGAACACCGCGCGCTGGTTGAAAGGCTCGGCCACGATGAAGCCGTCGATGCTTTCGGCGCGCAGGTTGGCCACCATGTCGGGCGGCGCCATCACGCGCAGCTGCACGTCGGTGTCGGGGTTGAGCCCGTTCTCGGCCAGGTAGTAGCGCAACAGGAAGTTGTGCATCGAGTAGTCGAACGGGATCGCGAAGCGCATGCCCTTCCACTGCTTGGGGTCGCGCTTGTCCTTGTGCTTGACGTGCAGCGTGATGGCGTTGCCGTTCACGTTCTCGATGGCGGGCATGACCATGGGCGTGGCGTTGGCACCCAGGCCCATGCTGATGGCCAGCGGCATGGGCGAGAGCATGTGGGCGGCGTCGAACTCGCCGGCCAGCGTCTTGTCGCGCACCACCGCCCAGCCCGCGGTGCGGTTGAGCGTGACCTTTAGGCCTTCGCGCGCGTAGAAGCCCAGCGGGTCGGCGGCCACCAGCGGCGTGGCGCAGGTGATGGGCAGGAAGCCGATCTTGAGCTCGCTCTTTTCCAGCTTGCCCTTGTCCTGCGCCATGGCCTGCAGCGAGGCCATGGGGAACAGGCTGGCGATGGCGGCCATCGCCGTACGCCGGCCCACCGCCTTCAAAAAGGCGCGGCGCACCGGCGCCTGCGGCAGCAGGGCCTTGAGCAGGCTCTCTTCGAGCAGCGCGAGCCCGGTGGACTCTTCGGACGCCGCGGCATCGGCGATGTGCTCGGCCACGGTGTGGGGCAGGCCGCAGCCGCAGCGCAGCCGCAGGCGTTGGTCGGGCTCGTGGGATTCGGGCGTGGATTGCATGGGACACCTCCGTCGTTGAACTGGTGTCGGGACTTGCAATCGACAGGCCACGCCGGCCCGGGCAGCGACCGTCCGGCGAATCGCGGCAGTCTTGTCGGCGCCGACGTAGGGGCGCCCCTACAAACGGCGTCGACGATCCGTGATCAGGGCTGCGCGCGGTGCCGTTCGGCGTACAGCGCGAGCTCGACGTCGTTCTTGGTGCCGGTCTTTTCGAGGATGCGTGCGCGGTAGGTGCTCACCGTGTTGGGTGCCAGGCCGAGCTTCGCACCAATTTCGCTCACGGTCAGGCCCTGGGTCAGCAGACGGTAAACCTGGTGCTCTCGATGCGATAGCGACTCCGGCCCGGCCTGGGCGGTGCCACTGCCCACGGCAGCGGCCAGCGCTTCGGCCGTGGCGGGCGTGAGGTAGCGACCGCCGCCGGCGCACTTGCGCACCGCCAGCAGCATGTCGTCGGGGTCGGCGCTCTTGCTGAGGTAGCCGCAGGCACCCATGCGGATGCAGCGCACCGCGTACTGGCGTTCGGGGTAGGTGCTGAGCATGAGCACCGGCAGTTGCGGGTGCTCCTTGCGCAGGCGCTGCAGCACGTCCAGGCCATCGATGCCCGGCATGGCAACGTCGAGCAGCACGAGGTCCAGCCCCTCGACACCGCCAAGCGCGTAGACCTTGGCCAGCACCTCTTCGCCGTTCTGCGCTTCGGCCACCACGGTCACATCGGGCGCGTCGGCCAGGATCTGCTTGAGCCCCTCGCGCACGATGCGGTGGTCGTCGCCGATCAGCACGCGGATGGTGTCGGCCAGCAAGTCAAAGCGGCTGGCCTCGCTGAATTGGCTGTTCATGTGCCCTCCCCGGGCGCGGGCGCACTGGACAAGGCGATGCTCAGCTCCATGTGCGTGCCGCAGCCCAGGCTGCTGTGGATCCGGATGTCGCCCCCGAAGTGCCGCGCGCGTTCGCGCATGCCCATGACGCCATAGGCATTGGCGGATTCGAAGGCCTGCGGGGGTGCACCGACGCCATCGTCCTGCACCGACAGCTGCAGCAGGCCGGCGTGGTGACGGATGTGCACCGCCAGCCGACGGGCACGCGCGTGACGCCCGACGTTGGAGAGCATCTCCTGAAAGATGCGGAAGACGGCGATCGCCAGCGCCTCGGGCGGCTCGGGGGCGTCGTCCACGTCCATGCGCCAGTCGAGCGCCATTTCGGCACTGGCCACGAATTCCTGCGCCTGCCATTCGAGCGCCGCCCACAGGCCCTGGTGGTCGAGGATGCTGGGACGCAGGTCGGTGATGATGCGCCCCACGTTGTCGACCGCGCGCTCGATCAGGTGGCTCATGTTCTGGCACTTGCAGCGCATGCGCTCGCGCATGCCCTCGGCGTCTTCGGGGCGGCGCTGGGCCTGCTCGGACAGGCGCTTGTCCATCCAGTTGACGTCCATCTTGAGCGCCACCAGCAGGCTGCCGAGCTCGTCGTGCACCTCGCGCGCGATGCGGGTGCGCTCCTCTTCGCGAACGGCGTCGGTGCGGGCGGCCAGCTCGCGCACCTGATGCAGTGCCGTCTCCAGCGCGTGCGTGCGCTCACGCACACGCAGCTCCAGCTCGTTCTTGGCGGCACGCAGGGCATCGGCCGCGCGCCGGCGTTCGGTGATGTCGATGAAGGTGACCACCGCGCCCCGCACCTCGCCGCCGTCGACGATGGGGTGACTGCTGTACTCGACCGGAAACGCGCTGCCGTCGCGGCGCCAGAACACCTCGGTGTCGATGCGGCAGGGTTCGCCCTGGCGAAAGGCGTTGAAGATGGGGCAGTCTTCCACCGGGTAGGCCGCGCCGTCGGCGTGCGAGTGGTGGGTCAGCTCGTGCATGTTGCAGCCCAGCAGCTCGGCGGGTTCGTAGCCGATCATGCGCGCGCCGGCGTGGTTGATGAACACACACAGCCCATCCAGGTCGACACCGAACACGCCCTCCCCCGTGCTGGCCAGCAGCAAGCCCAGCGGGTCGCGCCAGGCGGCGGCCGATGGCGCTTCCGTGGTGCTGACGAGATCGGGCAGGTCGATGCGCATGCCCCAGGCTGAAGCAACGGACGTGCCACGGTGGTGCGCCGCGCTATGGCCAGCGCACCACCGATCCGCCGCCGGGCCGCCGCGAGGCGGATCAGCACCCCACGGGGGCAGCGACTCGTGCAGCGGCGGAGTGTGGGGGCCTCATGCGTTCGGTGCGGTCTTTGCGCTCCAGACCATGGTGATGGCCAGGATGCCCACCACCACCCCCAGCGACACCGCCACCGGGATCTTGAACACGTCGATCAGCATCATCTTGGTGCCGATGAACACCAGGATGACGGCCAGACCGTAGTTGAGCAGGTGGAACTTGCCCGCCACCGCTTGCAGCAGAAAGAACATCGCGCGCAGGCCCAGGATGGCGAAGACGTTGCTGGTGAGCACGATGAAGGGGTCGCGCGTGATGGCGAAGATCGCCGGAATGGAGTCGACCGCGAAGATCACGTCGGTGACGCCGATCAGCGCGATCACCATCAGCAAGGGCGTGGCGATGCGCTTGCCGTTCGCAATCGTGAAGAAGCGTTCGCCGTCGTAGCGCTCGCTCACCGGCATGAGGCGGCGCAGCAGCTTGAGCGCGGGGTTGTCGTCCAGGCTGGGCTCCTGCCCGGCGGCCCACCACATCTTGATGCCGGTGAGCACCAGGAAGCCGCCAAACACATAAAGGATCCAGTGGAACTGCGCCAGCAGCCAGCCACCCAGCAGGATCATCACCGTGCGCAGCACGATGGCGCCCAGGATGCCGATCATGAGCACCCGCTTCTGGTACGCCGGCGGCACCGCGAAGTAGCTGAAGATCAGCAGGAAGACAAAGATGTTGTCGACCGCCAGGCTCTTCTCGATCAGGTAGCCGGTGAGGAACTCCAGCGACTTCTCATTGGCCAGCGCGGTGGAGCCGGTGCTGTCCTTGATGGCCCACCAGAGCAGGCCGTTGAACAGGAAGCTGAGCGCGATCCAGACCATGGACCAGTTGAGCGCCTCTTTGACACCCACGGTGTGGGCGCCCTGCTTGCGCAGCAGCACGAAATCGACGAACAGGGCGGCCAGGACGAACGCGACGAAGACCAGCCACAGCCACAGTGGGGCAATGCTTTGCATGAAAGACCTCGGTTTGGTGTTGAACAAACACCCCAAGGTCTTGCCGCCGCCACCCGCTGGGTGGCTGGACGTTCCCGGCGACCGGCGTTGCCACCGGGCACGAATTGACGAGAACGCCGCGCCGCCGAGGCCTTGCTGCAAGCAGGGTGGCGGGCCGACTACTCCCCTTGAAGGGAAGCGCGATTGTCACCGACCCGGCAATGACCCGGGCCGGTGTCGGTTTTTCAGGCGGCTTCGCGGTAAAAGGCGCCGCGGTGGCGCGGCGCCAGCGGCGACACGCTGCGCTCGATGGCGGCGATGTGGTCGGGCGTGGTGCCGCAGCAGCCGCCGACGATGTTGACCAGCCCCTCGGCCGCGAACTCGTGCAGCAGGCGGCTGGTGACCTCGGGCGTTTCGTCGAAGCCGGTCTCGCTCATGGGGTTGGGCAGGCCGGCGTTGGGATAGCAGCTGATGAAGGTGTCGCCCGCGACCTTGGCCAGCTCCTGGATGTAGGGGCGCATGAGCGCCGCACCCAGCGCGCAGTTCAAGCCGACGGCCATGGGTTTGAGATGGCGCACGCTGGCCCAGAAGGCGCTCACGGTCTGGCCGCTGAGGATGCGCCCGGAGGCGTCGGTGACGGTACCGCTGATGATGAGCGGCAGGCGTTCACCGGTGGCCTCGAACACCTCGTCGATGGCAAACAGCGCCGCCTTGGCGTTGAGCGTGTCGAAGATGGTCTCGACCAGCAGCACGTCGGCGCCGCCTTCGATCAGCGCCTCGACCTGTTCGCGGTAGGCGGCGCGCAGCTCGTCGAAGGTGACGTTGCGCGCACCGGCGTCGTTCACGTCGGGGCTGATGCTGGCGGTCTTGGGCGTGGGGCCCAGGGCACCGGCCACGAAGCGCGGTTTGTCGGGGGTGGAAAACTTGTCGCAGGCGGCGCGCGCCAGGCGGGCCGAGGCCAGGTTCATCTCGCGCGCCAGGTGCGCCATGTCGTAGTCGGCCTGGGCGATGGTGGTGGCGCCGAAGGTGTTGGTCTCGATCAGGTCGGCGCCGGCGGCGAGGTAGCCCTCGTGGATGCTGGCAATGACGTCGGGACGGGTGAGGCTGAGCAGCTCGTTGTTGCCCTTGACGTCCTTGGGAAAATCCTTGAACCGGTCACCCACCGCGCCGGGGCCCGCATAGCCCTCGCCGCGGTATTGCGCCTCGCCGAGCTTGAAGCGCTGGATCATCGTGCCCATGGCGCCATCGAGGATGGCGATGCGTTGCTCGAGGATGGCCGGCAGGGCCTGGGCGCGGGTGTAGGTGGCGGTGGAATCCATCGCGCGATTGTAAGAAGCGCGATCTAGCCGCAAGGGTGGTGGGGGCAGCGCATGCCCGACAATACGCGCCCATGAAGCACCTGACCCCCAAGGAAGCCTGGGCCTGGCTGCAGGCCGAGACCGAACGCCGCACCGCGGCGGGCCAGGAGCCGCCGCTGTTCGTGGACGTGCGCATGGAGATCGAATCGCTCTATGTGGGCCGCCCGCCCGGCGTGGAAAACATCCCCTGGTACGAATACCCCGACCTCACGCCCGACCCCGAGCGCTTCGCACGCACGGTGGCCGACGAGGCCGGCACGACCGGGCGGCCGGTGCTGCTGATCTGCCGCAGCGGCAAGCGCACGCTGGATGCAGCGCGCGCCCTGGAGGCCGCTGGGTTCACCGACGTGCAGCACGTGGTGCATGGCTTCGAGGGCGAGCTCAACGACCAGTTCAAGCGCTCCAGCATCAACGGCTGGCGCTTCGACGGTCTGCCCTGGGAACAGATGTGATCGATATCGCCGACGGCGCCGAGACGCAGGAGGCCTGCCTCGACGTGCTGCGCGAGGTGTTTGGCCATGAGGCTTTTCGCGGCCCGCAGGCCGAGATCGTCAGGCACGTGAGTGAAGGTGGCGATGCGCTGGTGCTGATGCCCACCGGCGGCGGCAAGTCCATGTGCTACCAGGTGCCGGCCATCGTTCGCGAGCGCGCCGGGCGTGGCGTGGCGGTGGTGGTCTCGCCGCTGATTGCGCTGATGCACGACCAGGTGGGCGCGCTGACCGAAGCCGGCGTGAGCGCGGCCTACCTCAACAGCAGCCTGTCGCTGGACGAGGCGCAGCGCATCGAGCAGCAGCTGCGCCGTGGCGAACTGACCTTGTTGTACGTGGCGCCCGAGCGCCTGCTGACGCCGCGCTGCCTGGCCATGCTCGACAGCCTGCACGAGCAGCAGCGGCTGAGCTTGTTTGCCATCGACGAAGCGCACTGCGTGAGCCAGTGGGGCCACGACTTCCGGCCCGAGTACCGCGAGCTGGCGGTGCTGCCCGAGCGCTTTGCCGGCGTGCCGCGCGTCGCGCTGACCGCCACCGCCGATGCGCTCACCCGCGCCGACATCGTCGAGCGGCTGCAACTGCAGTCGGCGCGCACCTTCGTGAGCAGCTTCGACCGGCCGAACATCCGCTACGTGCTGGTCGAGAAGAAGGACGCCAGCGCGCAATTGCAGCGCTTCATCCGCGACGAACACAGCGACGCCAACGGGCACGACGCCGGCATCGTGTACTGCCAGTCGCGCCGCCGTGTCGAAGAGGTGGCGGCCTTGCTGCAAAGCGCCGGCTTCAAGGCCCTGCCTGACCACGCGGGTCTCGACGCTGCGCTGCGCCAGGCCAACCAGGACCGCTTCCTGCGCGAAGACGGCGTGATCATGGTGGCCACCATCGCCTTCGGCATGGGCATCGACAAACCCGACGTGCGCTTCGTCGCCCACCTCGACCTGCCCAAGAACATCGAGGGCTACTACCAGGAGACGGGCCGTGCCGGGCGCGACGGCGAACCCGCCAACGCCTGGATGGCCTATGGCCTGCAGGACGTGGTCAACCAGCGCCGCATGATCGACGACAGCCCGGCCGGCGACGAGTTCAAGCAGGTGCTGCGAGGCAAGCTTGATGCGTTGCTGGCGCTGGCCGAAACCAGTGAGTGCCGGCGCGTGCGCTTGCTGAAGTACTTCGGCGAAGACAGCGAAGCCTGCGGCAATTGCGACAACTGCCTGAACCCGCCCGAGCTGTTCGACGCCACCGAGCCCGCGCGCAAGCTGCTCTCTTGCATCTACCGGGTGCAACAGGCCAGCGGACACAGCTACGGTGCCGGCCACATCATGGACATCCTGCGTGGCAAACGCACCGACAAGGTCGCACAGCACGGCCACGACACGCTGAGCACCTTCGGCATCGGCGCCGACTGGGGCGAAACGCAGTGGCGCGCGCTGCTGCGCCAGCTGATCGCGGTGGAGGCGGTGCGGGTGGACGACGCGCCCTACAACACGCTCAACCTGGCCGATGGCGCGCGCGCCATCCTCAAAGGCGACGCCGAGGTGCGCCTGCGCATCCAGGCCGAGCGCGCGCCCGCGCGCTCACGCACCAGCCGCAGCCGCGCCAACGCCGAGGTCGATGGCCCGCCCATGAGCCTGGCCGAGCGGGAGTGCTTCGACGCCCTCAAGGCCTGGCGCGCGCAGGTGGCACGCGAGCACAACCTGCCGGCCTATGTGATTTTTCACGACGCCACCCTGCGCGCCATCGCCCGCCGCCAGCCCGCCAGCCTGTCCGATCTGGACGGGATCGACGGCATCGGGCAGAAAAAGCGGGCCGCCTACGGTGATGCCGTGGTGCAGGTGGTGAGTGCTTTCATTTAAGCCCTCAAGTTCAAACCGCCCCAGCCGAAAACCTCTGTGTGACATGCCCGACCGCCCGTCGGGCTACCGCCTGTCATACATCTCCCGCCGCTCAAGCCGCCCGCGCCCCTGCCGATGTAGGAGTCAGGGGAACGACCCGTTCCCGACCAGACACGCAGGCTCACAGAAGCGGCTCAAGGAGTGCGGCAATGTTTTTTCGACTTCCCTGGTTGGCCAAGCGCAAGACGCCCAGCTACCACGACACCCAGGTGCTTGAACTCGACTACCTCGTCGATGAGTTCCATGCCGCCATGGCCGACATTCAGGACCCGCTTCGCGCACGCCTGCACGCGGCGCTGATGACCTGTCAGACCCCCAAGGAGCTGTGGTTCCTGCGCGGCAAGCTGTTCAGCCTGATCTCCAAGCACCACCACGAAGGCGAAGCCAACCGCCGCCTGGGTCGCCTTGATGCCAAGCTGCGCTTCTTTGTGGAGAACCACCCCGACTACGACGCGGACGAACTGCCCAGCAAGCCGATGGCGCTCGTGCACTGAGCGGCGCATCCCCAATGAAAAGGCCACCCTCGGGTGGCCTTTTTGCTGGGCGCTGAGCGCGACTCAGTGCATGAAGCCCATCGAGCGCGACTCGCGCACCTCGGGCTTGATGCGGTGCTCGGCCTCGAGCTGGTCCAGAAACTCGTCCGGCGCCATCGTGGTGCCCAGGATCTCGGTCTGGCGCTTCACGGCCGCAAAGTCGCCGGGGCACAACTGCTCCAGCAAGCCGAGACGGCGCTTCACGCCGTCGTCCAGGCGGTTGTGGTCGCCTTCGAGCGCCTCCACCACGAACATGGTCTCGCGCTGGGCGCGCGTCAGCGGTTTGAAGTGGATCTTGAAGGTGAAGCGCCGCAACGCCGCCTGATCGATGCTGTCCATCAGGTTGGTGGTGCAGATGAAGATGCCCGCATAGCGCTCCATGCCCTGCAGCATCTCGTTCACCTCGGTGACCTCGTAGGTGCGCTGCGCGCCACGGCGGTCCTGCAGAAAGCTGTCGGCTTCGTCGAGCAGCAGCACCGCGCTTTCGGCTTCGGCGTCACGGAACATGGCCGCCATGTGCTGCTCGGTCTCGCCCACGAATTTGCTGACCAGGTCGCTGGCACGCCGGATCATCAAGGGCCGCCCCAGCTGCTGCGCCAGGTGCTCGGCCAGCGCCGTCTTGCCGGTGCCGGGTGCGCCATGGAAACACAGGCAGCCGTGACCGCGGGCCTTGAGCGCCTCGATGATGCGCGGCACCGGGTGGCGCGACTCGACGTTGAGCATGTCCAGGCTGTACTGCGTGACGCTGGGCCGGGCCACCGAGTCGGGCGCGCGACCCAGCGCATGGTCTGCATGGCGCAGCTGGCGCTCGATCAGGTCGTCGAGCACCGGCGCAGAAGCCTGTTTGGTGCTGCGGCGCCCGGCGGTGCGGGTCGGGGCCGCCGCCAGTTGCGCAAAACGCACCGCGGTGCGGATCTGTGCCGGCGTGAGCCCTTTGCGCTCGGTCAGCCGGGCCACCAGGGCATCGCTGACCTGCACGCCATCGAGCGTCTTGCGCACCAGTTGCTCGCGCGCACCGGGCGGCGGGCTCTTGAGCTCCAGGTGATACGCAAACCGGCGACGGAAGGCCGGGTCGATCTGTTCGATGCGGTTGGTGATCCAGATGGTGGGCACCGCGTTGGACTCGAGCACCTGGTTCACCCACGCCTTGCCGCTGACCGAATGGCTGTGCGGGGCGGGAACCTGTTCGGCGCGCGCCATGAATTGCGCGGCCTCGCTGGAGATGGGCGGGAAGACGTCTTCGACCTCGTCGAACAACAGGGCCGACTGCGCCGTGCCCTTGAGGAACACCTGCGCGATCTGCAGTGAACGGTAGCGGTCGCGCCCGGACAGGGCGTTGCCGTCGCGGTCGGCGTATTCCACTTCGTACAAGGCCAGCCCCGCTGCATTGGCAACCACGCGGGCCAGTTCGGTCTTGCCGGTGCCGGGCGGGCCGTACAGCAGCACGTTGACGCCGGCCTCCTTGCGGGCCACGGCCTCGCGCAGCAGGCCGCAGAGCAGGCGCACGTCATCGGCCACGTAGTCAAAGTCGGTCGGCAGCAGCGTGGACTTGGCCGCCGGCCGGGTGAACACGGCCATCAGCTCGCTTTGCGAGCGGTACTCGCGCATGAGCACCGGCGGCAGCTTTTCGCTGACCTTCATCAGGTCGGCCAGATCGGTGATGTTGTGCTCGGAGATCAGGTTCTCGACCATGCCGATGCGCTCAAGGCGCGAACCGGCGCGCAGCGCCTCGCCCACTTCGCTGGCCTTGACGCCAGCCACGTCGGCGATCGCGGCATAGGCCTCGGGCGCGTTGTTGACCTTGAACTCGACCAGGATGGAGCGCAGGTCGCGCTGGTACCGCGCCAGCGTGCCGTAGAGCAGCAGCGCACGCTCGGCGCGGTTCAACTGCAGCAAGCCCGCCAGCGCGTCGATGTTTTTCTCGACCAGGGTGCTCTGCTTCTTGAGCGCCTGGCTCAGCCAGTCGCCCGTCACGGCCAGCACCGACAGCAAGTCCTTGGGGGCTTCCTTGGCGTATTCGTCGAGGTAGAAGAACAGCGTGCCTTCTTCATAAGGACCCCGCCAGACGCCGTAGCGGTCCATGAAGGCGCCGGTGGCCAGTTTGTCGTGACCGCTCCAGAGGTCGTTGTCCCGGCAACGGCGCTGCAGGAATTCGCGCAGACGTTGCAGCACGGTGTGCGGCCAGACCAGGTGACGACCCGCCAGCGACAACAGCGTATTGAGGTCGCGCCGCACATTGAAACGCGGACCCTGGCGTGCCGCCAGCGTCAGCACGAAGTGCGAGCACATGAGGTCGAGCACCGGTGCCTGGCGCAGGCCGTGTGGCACATGCAAACGTCCTTCGCCCACGCCGGCGGGGCGCACCTCCTGGGTGCGGGTTGTCGTGCCGGACAGCAGTGGCCGTTTGCTCATGCAAAGACCTCCTGGGGGGTATGGGGGTTCAACGCCAGAGGTGCCAGAGCACCCCCTTTGCGGCGCACCATAACGCAGCTTGATGCGCGATGGAAGTGCGTGATGACGGGCGTTTCGGGGCTTTTTCCACAATTGCCGCGCCACAATCGCGCCATGATCCAGATCGACGACATACGGCGTGCGGCACAACGCCTCGACGGACAAGTGCTGCGAACCCCCTGCGTGGAATCGCGCACGCTCTCGCAGCTGACCGGCTGCCAGGTCTTCCTCAAGTTCGAGAACCTGCAGTACACCGCTTCCTTCAAGGAGCGAGGTGCCTGCAACAAGCTCAGCCAGCTCACGGCCGACGAACGCGCGCGCGGCGTGATCGCAATGAGCGCAGGCAACCATGCACAAGGCGTGGCGTACCACGCGCAACGGCTCGGACTGCGCGCCGTCATCGTGATGCCACGCTTCACCCCAGGTGTGAAAGTGGAGCGAACCCGAGGCTTCGGCGCCGAGGTGGTGCTGCATGGCGACACCCTGGACGAGTCCCGCGCCCACGCCCGCCAGCTTGCGGCCGAGCAGGGGCTGGTGTTCGTGCACCCCTACGACGACGAAGCCATTGTGGCCGGCCAGGGCACAGTGGCGCTGGAGATGCTGGCGGACGTACCCGACCTGGACACGCTGGTGATCGCGGTGGGCGGCGGCGGCCTGATCGCCGGCATGGCCACGGTGGCAAAGGCCCTGCGTCCGGGCATTGAGGTGGTGGGGGTACAGACAGAGCGCTTCCCCGCCATGGTCAATGCCATCAAGGGGACCCATCTGCCCCAGGGTGCCAGCACCATTGCAGAGGGCATTGCGGTGGGCACACCGGGTGAGGTGAACGTGCCCATCGTGCGCGAACGGGTCGATGACCTGCTGCTTGTGGACGAGGGCGACATCGAGCAGGCGATCGTGATGCTGCTCGAGATCGAGAAGACGCTGGTCGAAGGCGCCGGTGCAGCCGGTCTGGCGGCGCTGCTCAAGCACCCCAGGCGATTTGCGGGGCGGCGGGTGGGTCTGGTGCTCTGTGGCGGCAACATCGACCCGATGCTGCTGGCCTCGATCATCGAGCGCGGCATGGTCCGCGCAGGCCGTCTCGCGCGCATTGCCGTCAGTTCGCGCGATGTCCCCGGCAGTCTCGCCCGCATCACGGCGCTGGTGGCCGAAGCGGGCGCCAACATCGACGAGGTGCATCACCAGCGTGCCTTCACCCTGTTGGCGGCGCAGAACGTGGAGATCGAGCTCGTGCTGCAGACCCGCGGACGGGAGCACGTGCAACAAGTGATCGACAAGCTCAGCGCCGCGGGCTTCTCTGCCCAGGCGCAGTGACTTCCCCGCGGGCACCTGCCCGCATTTGACGCGCGGCCGATGCGTCTGCATGATGCCCCGGCCGATTCACCACCACGACAGGAGGACGCGTCATGGACACCACTGCCCTGTGGAGCGCGCTGCAAAGCAGCTTCGGAAATCACATCCCCCAATTGCTCGGCGCGCTCGCCGTGTTCGTGATCGGCTGGTTTGTGGCCGTGCTTGTTCGCGCCGCGGTGCGCCATGGGTTGGGCCTCGTCGGCGTCAACCGGCGTTTTGGCGAGCTCACCAGGACGCAGATGGACATCGAGGGTGGCGTTGCCCTGGCGCTGTTCTGGGTGGTGCTGCTGCTGACCCTGGTTGCGGTCTTCAACGCGCTTGACCTGACGGTCGTGTCGGGACCGTTCTCTGCCTTCACCACCCAACTGTTCGACTACGCGCCGCGGCTGTTGGCCGGTCTGGTGCTGGCGCTGGTGGCCTGGCTGGTCGCCAGTGTGGTCCGCACGGTGGCGCAGAAGCTGCTGGACCGCACGTCGCTGGACGAGAAGCTGTCCGCGCACGCCGACATGGCCCCGATTGGCGAAAGCCTGGCGGGTGCGCTCTTCTGGTTGGTGGTGCTGCTGTTCCTGCCGGCCGTCCTGGGCGCTCTGCAGATGCAGGGCCTGCTGGACCCGTTGCGCGACATGGTGGCCAAGACGCTGGACATGCTGCCCAACGCACTGGCCGCCTTCATCATCGGTGGGGTGGGCTGGATCGTGGCCACGGTGCTGCGTCGCCTGGTGACTTCCTTGACCCGAACGGCGGGCATAGACCGCCTGGGCAGTGAGGCCGGTCTGGCCAGCTCGGTGCAGCTGTCCAATGTGGTGGGGCTGCTGGTGTTCGTGGTGGTGTTCCTGCCCTCGCTGATTGCGGCACTGGACGCGCTGAAGGTCGAAGCGATTTCGAAACCGGCCACCGACATGCTGGGCATGATGATGTCGGCCGTGCCGGACATCATTGCGGCGGGACTGATTCTGTTCGTGACCTGGATCGTCGCGTCGTTTGCGACGCGCCTGCTGGCCAGCCTGCTGGCGGCGCTGGGCTTCGACACGCTGCCGCAACGCATCCAGATGGCGCACGCGTTCGAGAAGACGGCGGCGTCGGTCGTGGTCGGACGCGTGGCCCTGTTCTTTGCCATGCTGTTTGCCACGGTCGAAGCCGCGGCCCGACTGGGTTTCGATCAGGTGAGCGACATCGTGTCCAGCTTCATCCGCTTTGGCGGCGATATCCTGCTCGGGTCGGCGATTCTGGTCATCGGCTTCTGGCTGGCCAATGTGGCCTACGAGGCCATCGACCGCGCCAGTGGCGCCAACACCAAGGGGTTGGCGCGCATCGGGCGCTTCGCCATCCTGGCCTTGGTGGTGGCCATGGGCCTGCGTGCCATGGGTATCGCCGACGACATCGTCAATCTCGCCTTCGGCCTGACGCTGGGTGCGATTGCGGTGGCGGTGGCACTCTCGTTCGGCCTCGGCGGACGCGAAGCCGCCGGCAAACTCATGGACCATTGGCTCGCGCGCTGGCGCAAAGAGGAGTAATGCATGCAGGCATCGGCGGATGCGGAAATGGACACCTTGCAGGGGGCGTTGGCCGAGTACTTCGCGCCCTGGGTGCAGGCCCTGGGCTTGCGCGTGGAAGGCCGCGATGACACCTCCGTCACCCTGCGCCTGCCGCAGAGTGACCAACTCAGCCGCGTGGGTGGCATGTTGTGCGGGCAAGCCATGATGGCCGCTGCCGACACGGCCATGGTGCTGGCGCTGATCGGCCATTTCGGGGCCTTTCGCCCATGCACCACGGTGCAGATGAACACCAGCTTTCTCAAACCTCTGTCGCAGCAGGACGCGCTGGTGCAGGCCACGGTGATCCGCGCAGGCAAGAGCCTGGCCTTCGGCGAGATCGACATCCGTGGGGCGAACGATGGCAAGAGCATCTGCCGTGCGACCACGACCTACGCCCTGCTGTAGGCCACCGCGCCATTTCCACTAAAATCGCGCGTTTTGACGTCACCGTACCGGAGCAATCCATGGCCCACCACGAGCATCACACCCCCGAGCAGACCGACGACGTGGTCGAGTCCATCACGCCGCTCATGCCCATCGTGCTGCCCATCGCCGGTGGCGTGCTGATGTTCCTGCTGGCCTTCATTGCGGTGATGATGGCCTGAGCCCGGCGCCTACCCGCTCCAGGGCCGACGGCGCGCACAGCGTCTCGGCCCTTTGTTTTGGGGTCTTTCGTTTGCATACTTACGCACTTGGGCGCGCCAACTGCATCACGTTATGCGGGTTTTGCATGTAACCAGGCTGTAACCCGAAGGCCCCCCACCTAAAATTCGCCCATTGGCCGATACGCGCCCCCGTATGTGGGTCCAAACGACCCAACGCCGGGCATCCGCTTTGCGTGCTCACCGCCCCGCAACCCGGCGCCGACCGACCCGATTCGCCGCCCAAGGCCAGCCTCGATGACAGCCGCAGATGCGGCTGTTGGCGTCTTGGGCCGCCGCTGGTTTTCAACCTCTGGAGTCTGTCCGATGAACTCACCCGTGATGCAGGGCCTGGCCCTCAACACCCCCGCCTACGTCAAGCACGCGCGCCTGATTGCGTGGGTGGCCGACATGGCGGCCCTGTGCAAGCCCGACCAGATCGTCTGGTGCGATGGCAGCGATGCCGAGTACGACCGCCTGTGTCAGCAACTGGTCGACGCCGGCACCTTCAAGCGACTCAATCCGGCCAAACGTGCCAACAGCTACCTGGCCAGCACCGACCCATCGGATGTGGCCCGTGTCGAAGACCGCACCTTCATCTGCTGCGAACGAGAAGAGGACGCGGGCCCCACCAACAACTGGAAAGCGCCGGCCGAGATGCGCGCCACCCTGCAACCGCTGTTTGACGGTTGCATGCGCGGTCGCACCATGTACGTCGTGCCGTTCAGCATGGGCCCGCTGGGCAGCCCGATCGCCCACGTCGGCGTGGAGCTCTCGGACAGCGCCTACGTGGCGGTGAATATGAAGCTCATGACGCGCATGGGCAAAGCGGTGTTCGACGTGCTGGGCACCGACGGCGACTTCGTGCCCTGCGTGCACACGGTCGGCGCGCCGCTGCAGTCCGGCCAAACCGACCAGACCACGTGGCCGTGCAACCCGACGCTCAAGTACATCGTTCATTACCCCGAGACGCGCGAAATCTGGAGCTACGGCTCCGGCTACGGCGGCAACGCGTTGCTGGGCAAGAAGTGCTTTGCCCTGCGCATCGCATCCACCATGGGTCGCGAGCAGGGCTGGCTGGCCGAGCACATGCTCATCCTGGGCGTGACCAACCCCGAAGGCAAGAAGTACCACGTGGCTGCGGCCTTCCCCAGCGCTTGTGGCAAGACCAACTTCGCCATGCTGATCCCGCCCAAGGGCTTCGAGGGCTGGAAGGTGACCACCATCGGTGACGACATCGCCTGGATCAAACCCGCTCAGGACGGCAAGCTGTACGCCATCAACCCCGAGGCTGGTTACTTTGGCGTGGCCCCGGGCACGAACTCGCTGACCAACCCGAACTGCATGGCCAGCCTCAAGAGCGATGTGATCTTCACCAACGTCGCCCTCACCGACGACGGTGATGTCTGGTGGGAGGGCATGGGCGAAGCCCCGGCGCATGCGATCGACTGGCAGGGCAAGGACTGGACGCCCCAGATCGGCAAGGAAACCGGCGCCAAGGCCGCCCACCCCAATGCGCGCTTCACCGTTGCAGCGACCAACAACCCAGCGCTCGACAGCGCCTGGGACGACCCCAAAGGCGTGGCCATCGACGCGTTCATCTTCGGCGGCCGTCGCTCGACCACCGTGCCCCTGGTGACGCAGGCCCGCGACTGGACCGAAGGCGTCTACATGGCGGCCACCATGGGTTCGGAAACCACCGCAGCGGCCTTTGGCGCGCAGGGTGTGGTGCGTCGCGACCCGTTCGCCATGCTGCCGTTCACCGGCTACAACATGAGCGACTACTTCCAGCACTGGCTGGACCTGGGCGCCAAGCTGCAAAGCCAGGGTGCGCAGCTGCCGGGCATCTTCTGCGTCAACTGGTTCCGCAAGGATGAGAACGGCAAGTTCGTGTGGCCGGGCTTCGGCGAGAACATGCGCGTGCTCAAGTGGATGATCGATCGTCTTGAGGGCCGTGGCGAAGGCGTGGAGCACGCCTTTGGCGTGAGCCCGCGCTACGAAGACATCCAGTGGAACGGACTGGACTTCACCCGCGCGCAGTACGCCACCGTCACCGGCATCGACAAAGGCGCCTGGGCCAAGGAACTCGATCTGCACGCCGAGCTGTTCCAGCAGTTGGCTTACCACCTGCCGCAGGCACTGCAGGACACCAAGGCGCGCATCGAGCAACGCCTGGCCGCCTGATCGGCTCAGGCCTGGACAACAAAAAGGCCACCCTTGGGTGGCCTTTTTGCATTGCGCCGACGTCAGAGCATCAGATGTAGAACAGGTGCGCGTTGCGGCTGCGGCTCTCCGACAGGCGCTCCCAGTAGCTGGGGCTGCGCACGGCCGAGTGGGGCAGCCCGATCGGGGCCAGCGCGTCGCTGAAGTCGTTGCTGGCGACCGCGGACTCCACTTCCTCTGCTTCGTCGCGGCTGCGGGCAGCGACCAGCTCGCTCATGAGGCGGGGATCCTGCTTGGCCAGTTCCCACAGGCGCATTTCGGCGCGGGCTTCCGCCATCGAGCGCGACCAGCCGTCCAGAGCGACCACGGCGCGACGGGCAACCCGGCGGGCGCTGTCGGCAAACAGGGCGATGCCGCCGAAGATCAGGGCCCAGAGCATCACCCAGGCCAGCATCAGATGTCCGTCGGCCCACGAATCGATGACCTGGTCGGCGATGACCACCAGGGTGGCGACAGCGGCAGCGAGCAACAGCGCGCTCAGGCGGCGGGCGCCTTCGGGTGAGCTGGGAGCGGAGGGCAGGCGCGGCGCGCGGACAGGTGACAGCGATGGGGCGGAGAGAGTGGTGCTCATGGCAACTCCTTGAAGGGACACCCGGTGGGGTGGATGGCGAGAATATAGGGTTAACCCTGGTATCTCACCACTTTATTTTGATGATGGATACCATTCGTCTCTGTGATGAAAACACCCAACTTCCGGACCCTGGACCTCAACCTGCTGCGCGTGTTCGATGAGGTCATGAGTGAGCGCAACCTTACGCGGGCAGCCGCGAATCTGGCGATGACGCAACCGGCGGTGAGCAACGCCATGCGACGTTTGCGCGAGTTGCTGGGAGACGAATTGCTGCGCCGCTCGGGCTTTGGCGTGGAACCCACGCCAGCCGCCCAAGCCATCTGGCCCGCCGTTCGGGAGGCTTTGGCCCTGCTGCGGGGGGTGCTGTCACCCGGGGACTTCGACCCTGCGTCGGCCGGCAACACCTTTCACCTCGCCATGGCCGACGCCACCGGGGCCAAGCTGGTGCCGGCATTGATCGACATCTGCGAGCTCGACGCTCCCGGGGTGAACCTGCGTGTGCTGCCGCTGACGACGCGTGATCCGCGCGAGTGGCTTGACAACGGCACGGTGGACATTGCCATTGGCCACTTTCCGGCCGTGATCGCCGAGCTGGGCGCCTTGCAGCAGCAGGACGAACTGCCGCGCTTCGGCTTCGAGCGTCTGTATGACGGTCAGTACGTGGTGGTGATGCGTCGCGGCCACCCGCTGGCGGGTAAGCCGCTGTCGCTGGACACGTATTGCCAGGCGCGGCACCTGTTGGTGAGCTTTTCGGGCAAACCCTTCGGCTTCGTCGACGAGGCCCTGGCAGCGCGGGGGCGCACGCGCCGCGTGGTGCTCACGGTCAACCAGTTCTTCACCGCCGGCCGCGTGGTGGCCACCACCGACCTGCTCACGGTGCTGCCGCGCCACTTCCTGTCGGCCACCGGCATGGAAGACGAGCTCGCCATCACCGAGCTGCCCTTGCCTGTGCACGATGTGCATGTGGACGCACTGTGGCACCGACAGCGCCAGCACGATGCAGCGCATCAGTGGCTGCGGGAGGCGGTATCGCGCGCCGCGAGGGTGGAACTCGCGGCCACAGCCACAATCGATCCATGAAGATTCAGTTGTTGAGCGACCTGCACCTGGAGGCCAATCCCGACTTCCAGGCCCGGCCCGCACCCGACGCCGACCTGCTGGTGCTGGCTGGCGACGTCGGCTCCTACC
Organism: Hydrogenophaga sp.; assembly: GCF_019635465.1. Classification (GTDB taxonomy): domain Bacteria; phylum Pseudomonadota; class Gammaproteobacteria; order Burkholderiales; family Burkholderiaceae_C; genus Hydrogenophaga. Next base: position 135,240 of record NZ_JAHBZK010000003.1, on the reverse strand, counting down.
AACGTCGGCGCGATGGCACCACCATGGCCGAAGCCGACTGGGGCCTGCGTCGATTTGCCAACTGGCCGGTGCCTGTGCTCTTTGTGCCGGGCAACCATGAATACGACGCGCTCGATGTGGACACGGCGCTCTCCCAGCTGCGCACCACGTGCGACAGGCTCGGTCTGCGCTGGCTCGACCGCGAGACCTGGGTCTGGCGTGGCGTGCGCTTTGTCGGCGCTACGTTGTGGACCGACTACGACGCCGTCCGCCCACCTGGCACGGATCGGCTCGTGCAACGGGAGAAGGCGTTTCGGGCGGCCAACCACTACCTGAGCACCATGGGCAGCACACGCCGGGGCGCACCATTCGATGCCGCGGCCATGCGCGAGCTGGGCCTGGACGCGCAGGCCTGGTTGCGCAACGCGCTGGCCTCCACCCATGATGGCCCCACGGTGGTAGTGACCCACTTCGCGCCGACCCTGCACAGCGCCGATCCGCGCTACGGCCTCACCCCGGGCACGGCGGGCTTTTGCAACGCGCTGGACGATTTGCTCGAGCACGCCGATCTGTGGCTGCATGGTCACCTGCATTGCCCGACCGATGTGCGCGTTGGCCGGTGCCGCATCAAGGCCAATCCGCTGGGGTACCACGCCAAGGGCGAGCAGGCCGCTTTCGACCCCTTGTGCACGGTGGCGCTGCCCGACGCGGCGAGTTGATGGGGCGCAAACGCAGACGCCAACCCGGCCCGTACACTCGCCGGACTTACACCAACCTAGGAGATGCGCGATGAAGATCCTGCTGGCTGTTGACGGCAGCACCTACACCAAGAAGATGCTGGGCTATCTGGCCGCGCACGACGAACTCTTCGGCACTCGGCACCAATACACCACCATCACGGTGCAGGCGCCGCTGCCACCCCGGGCACGCGCGGCAGTGGGCGCCGACATCGCCAACGGCTACTACGAAGACGAGTCCAACAAGGTCACCGCGCCGGTGACCAAGTTCCTCCAGCGCCACGGCATCGAGCCGAAGGTGATCCACAAGGTGGGCGCCCCTGGCGAGATCATTGCCAAAGCGGCCAACGCCGGCAAATTCGACTTGGTGATCATGGGCTCGCATGGCCATGGCGCACTGGGCAACCTGGTGCTGGGTTCGGTGACCACCAAGGTCCTGGCCCATGCCAAATCGCCGCTGTTGATCGTGCGCTGACCTGCACGCGCGGAACGCAAAAGGCCGCCCAAGGGCGGCCTTTTGCATGGGCGATCTGTGCCACTAACGGGCGCGCAGCCCTTCAAAGCAGGTCGACAGCACCAGGTCCACGATCTGCTCGCGGTCGAACAGGCCACCGGTCTTGAGAAAGCCCAGCACCGGGTCGCATGCCCGCGCATACAAGGTGTAGAGCACCGCGATGGGTGGCAGCGCCGGGTTGAGACTGCCGTCCGATTGCGCGGCACCAATCCATTCGCCCAGCTGGTCGCTGACTTCCATCAGACCATCCATGTAGGCCTTGTTGTCGATGAGCGCCGTGCGCAGCGTCGAGTTCTCGCTGGGCAGGGAGGGCATTTCGCCGTCAAGCTGAACTTCCATCGTCCAGCGCGCCACCGCCTTCAGTTGCTCGATCGGCGCCACGGCCGACAAGCCTCGGCGTTCGGCGATGAACGCCCGGGCGCGCTCCATCACGCGCACCATGGCCGCCGCGGCCAAATCCTCTTTGCTGGGAAAGTGCTTGTACAGGCTGGCCTTGGCAATGCCTACCTCGGCCGCCACCTCATCGACCGTCATGGCTTCGTAGCCCTTCTCGGCCAGCAGGCGGTTCACCGTGGTGATGATTGCGTCCTCGCGCGCCTGGTGCATGCGCTCGCGAAAGCTGCGCCGCGGCGCAGCCTTGGCGGGGGTGTCGGAGGCGGAAGCGGAAGCAGACATGGTTGGCAGGGAGCGACCCGTGACGAAGCGTCCGATTCTGCCCCAGCGCAACCGTGGCGTCGATTCGAAGACTGTTTGGTCTGGACGGCGACAGGGAGGTTGGCGCCGGTTCACCCGGTGGGCCTCAACTGCAATGCCGCCGCCGCACGCAGTGCGCCCGACAGGCCATCCAGCACGTCAGAGCTCAGGTTCCAGCAATGCCAGTGCAAGGCAACGCCCAGACGCCGGCCTGGCGCGAGGTCCACCAGGTCGCCGCGCTCGATCAGGCCGCGCACCAGCAGTTCCGGCACCACACTCACGCCCCAGCCGGATAGCACCGCCCGCACCTGCCCCTCGCTTGTGGGAACGAAGCGCTGCTTGAGCACCACATGCGACAAGCCGAAGGTCTGCTCGACAAAGGCGTGCTGCAGGTGGTCCTTGCGGTTGAAGGCAATGAAAGGCAGGCGGTGAAAGTTCTGCGTGGTCAGCCCGTTCGGGCAATGTGCGCGCACAAACGCAGGCTGCGCGATCAGCACATAGTCCATCACACCCAGCGGCTCCATGCGGCAGCCCCTGAGCGGTTGACCCAGCGAGGTGACACAGCCCAGCACCTGGCCCTCGCGCAGCCATTCGTGGGTGAATTCCTGGTCGTCCGCAATGATCTCGATCGGCAGGCCGCCGCAGGCCAGCCCGTCCAGCGCCGGCAAGGCCCAGGTGGCAATGCTGTCGGCGTTGATCGCCACGGAAATGCGCTCCTCGCCACGGCCGGTGGCCGCGGTGCTGGGCGCCAACTCCTTGAGGTCTTTCTCCAGATCGGCGCGCAGCAGCCGCATCATCTTGGCGTGCTTGATCATGAGCTGCCCCGCCTGCGTGGGCTTGAGGGGGCGGCTGCGAACGATGAGCACTGTGCCCACCTGGGCCTCCAGGGCGCGCAGACGCTGCGACACGGCGGACTGGGTGATGGACAGGCGTTTGGCGGCCCGCTCGAACCCCCCTTCTTCCACGATGGCGGCCAGGCATTCGAGGGCGTCGGGGTCAAAGGTGCTCATCGAAGGATCGCCTGTGCGTGCTTTCATCAGCAAAACTGATGGATCGGATTTTGCTTGAATCTGCCTTCACTGCGGGCGGGGATTTCCCGACACTGCGGGCATCGCGAATCCGTCTGGAGTTCCTCCATGAAAGTCACTGTTCTGGGCGCCGGCATCATCGGCGTCAGCACCGCCTGGCACCTGCTGCAGCGTGGGCACGACGTCACGCTGGTGGATCGGCAGCCCGATGCCGCCCTGGAAACCAGCTTTGCCAACGCTGCGCAGATTTCGGTGAGCTACTGCGAACCCTGGGCCAACAAGGACGCGCCGCTCAAGGCCCTGAAGTGGATGTTCTCGGCCACCTCGCCCTTGCTGTTTCGCCCGCAGATGGACCCGGCCCAATGGCGCTGGGGCCTGCAGTTCCTGGGTCAGTGCAACGACGCTGCCTTCGAACGCAACGTGGCGCAGATCGTGGCCCTGGGTGCGTACAGCCACGCCGCGCTCAAGGACGTGGTGCGCGAGACCGGTATCGACTACCACCGGCTTGAACGTGGCATCGCGCACTACTTTGTCGACCAGGCTTCGTTCGAAGGTGCGGCCCGCGCAGCCGAGCTGATGGCCCGCCACGGCGTGCAGCGTCGGGTCGTCTCGCGCGAGGAGCTGCTGCGCATCGAGCCCGCCCTCTCGGCCTTTGCCGATCGCATCGTGGGCGGCACCTTCACCGAAAGCGACGAGTCCGGCGACGCGCGCATGTTCACGCAACAGCTGGCCGCACTGTGTGCGCAGCGTGGGGCGCAGATGCTGTTTGGCCACGACATCGAGCGCATCGACACCGCGGCCGGCGCTGTGAGTGCGGTGCATGTGCGCAACCGCGACACCGGTCTGCTCAGCGCGCTCAAGGCCGATGCCACCGTGGTGGCCTGCGGCTCCTACACCACCCCGCTGCTGGCGCGCATCGGCGTGCGCGTGCCCATCTACCCCGGCAAGGGCTACAGCGCCACGCTGCCGCTGCTCAAGCCCGAACGCGCCCCGTTCGTGAGCATGATCGACGACAGCCTGAAGATCGCCTTCTCGCGCCTGGGCAACCAGTTGCGCGTGGCCGGCACCATCGAGCTTGGCGGCTTCGACCTCTCGCTGGACACGCCGCTGGCGCGTCGGCGCTGCGAGATGCTGGTGCGCCGCATCGAGGAGGTGTTTCCGGGCGTGGCCGACACGCGCCTGCCGGAAGAAGGTGGCAACCCGCAGTTCTGGACCGGCCTGCGCCCGGCCACGCCGACCAACATCCCCATGATCGGGCGCCTGCCCGTCAAAGGGCTGTGGATCAACGCCGGGCACGGCACGCTGGGCTGGACCCATGGTGCTGGCTCGGGCAAGGCGCTGGCCGAGCTCATCAGCGGTGAGCGCCCGGCCATGGCCTTCGGGTTTCAAGGCATCGATGCCGACGCGCGCACGACACGCGTGGCGCAAGGCGCTCAGGCGTCCTTCTCGCCGGGTTCGTAAAGCGTCTCGCGGCCCATGCGGTCGACGATCAGCTCGGCCGTCCAGGGCAGCATGAGCGAGCCGCAGCGGCTGTCGCGGTAGAGCCGCTCCAGCGGCAGGTGCTTCATCATGCTCTGGCCACCGCAGGTGCGGATGGCCAGGCGTGCGATGTCGTTGGCGCCTTCCATCACCGAGTGGTGCGCCGCGTACAGGCGCAGCTTCTCGTCCTTGCCCGGGTTGGGTCGGGCTTCCTGGATGGCGCGCACGAACAGGCTCTTCATGGCCTCGAGCTGGATGCGCATCTGGGCCACGGCGATCTGCTTGGTGGGGTACTGGCGCCGTTTGACCGGTGGCTCACCCGGCACCTCGCCGCGCAGGTACTGCACCGTGAAGTCGTAGGCCGCATTGGCCAGGCCCAGGTAGGTGGGCGCGAGCGTGAAGAACATGGCCGGCCAGGTCTGCGCGCCGACGAAGTAGATGCCGCGCGGCATGAGCTGCTCGGCGTCGCTCACGAACACGTCCTTGAACAGCAGGTTGCGGCTGACCGTGCCGCGCATGCCCAGCGGGTCCCATTCGCCCGAGATGGTCAGCCCTGCGCTGGTGGCCGGCACGCTGATGTACATGGTGTCGCGCGGATCGGGGTCCTTGCCCTCCACGTCTTCGGTGCACAGCACGCCGTAGTAGTCGGCCGCGCCCGACAGGCTGGCGAAGATCTTGCGGCCGTTGACCAGCCAGCCACCGTCGACCTTCCTGGCCGTGGTGCCAAACGGCGCGCGCCCGGCCGCCGCGGCCGAGCCTTCGCTGAAAGGTTGGGCGTAGATGGCGCCATCATTCACCACGCGCTGGAAGTGCAACTCGCGACGCGCAGCGTGCTCGCTGCGCTGGACGTCGGTCATGGGAATGCCGTCGGCCAGCACGCCGGTCCACATGGTGCTGCAGATGTGCATGTTCCACGTCAGTGCCGTCGCTCCGCAGAAGCGACCGATCTCGGCCGCCACCATCATGTAGGTCGGGTAGTCGGCGCCCAGGCCACCACGCTCCCTGGGCACGCACAGGCGCAGAAAGCCCGCGTCACGCAAGTCGTCGTAGTTGGCGAAGGGGAAGCTGGCCTCGCGGTCCCATTGGGCCGCGCGGGGCGCGAACTTCTCGCGGCCCAGGCGGTTGGCCACGGTCAGCAGCTCGCGCTGCAAGGGGGTGAAGGCCATGTCGCCCACGGCGGGGGTGAAGTCCAGGCCGGTCGGTTGGGGGTCGCGGTGCATGCGTGTCTCCTGTGGGGTCGGTGTCAGTGCAGGTCGACGGCCAGGCCGGGCGCGGGCTCGACCAGAAAGTCGAGCAGCAAACCATCGAACAGTTCGGGTGCTTCCAGGTTCATCAGATGGCCGATGCCCTTGAGTTCGGTGTAGCGGGCGTTGGGAATGGTTTCGGTCATCTGCTTCATCACCGATGGCGCGGCGACGCGGTCGAACTCGCCGCCGATCAGCAGCGTGGGTACCCGGATGTCGCGCAGTTGCGCCTGACGATCGAAGGTCACCAGGCAGTCGAGCGCGCGGCGGTAGGTGGCCGCAGGCACGCCGCCCATGCAGTGCTCGGCCAGGCGCAGGCCCTCGGGCAGCGCGCCTGGGCCCACCATGCGCGGCACCACCTGCCGGGCCACGTCGGCCATGGTCTTGCCGGCGTCCAGTGGCGCGGTGCGCTCGGCAATGAAGCGCTGGGCCCACGCGTCGGCCTGGCGGCCGTCGGTGGTGCGCCCGAAGGCGGCCGAGGTGCCGGCCAGCACGAGTCGGTTGACCCGGTCGGGTCGGCGCGCAATCACTTCCTGCGCCACCATGCCGCCCATGCTGTGGCCGACCAGCGTCACGCTGTCGCACTGCAGCGCATCGATGAGGTCGATGCAGCATTGCGCCAGGCCCTTGAAGGTGTAGGGCTCGATCGGTGCGCTGTGCCCGTAGCCCGGCATGTCCCAGGCCACGGCGCGGTAGCCGGCGCCGGCCAGGGTCTCGACCTGCGGCGCGAACGCCAGGTGGCCGCCGCCGATGCCGTGCAGCATCAGCACGGTCGGCCCGCTGCCCAGTGTGGTGAAGGTGGGCAGCGCGTTCATGCCACCACCTTGCCGGCGTCGACAACCACCGCTCCGTCGAGCGTCACGGTGCAGCCCCGCAGGGGGAAGTCGAAATGCCCGCGCGTGTGCCGGCCCGCGACCTCGTTGGCGCCGGTGCTGTAGAGAAAGTTGCCGGCGAACGCGCGCAGCTCGGTGCCGTTGAAGTCGCGCTTGTCGTACAGGGCCATGCTGTCCCAGCGCGCGTGTTCGTTCAGGCCGTAGCCCACGTGGCTCACCGCGTAGGCCTCGGGCTCGCTCCAGGCGGCGTAGTGGTGGCGCAGCAGATCGGCGTCCACGCCCTGGCCGTCGATACGGGTCACCACATCGCGCTCGATGGTGAGCGTGATCGGCCGCTCGATGTAGCGCTTGAAGGTCAGGTTGACGTCGCCTTCGGCCAGCACCAGCGTGCCGTTGACGGTGCCGCCGGCGGGAAAGCCCAGCACCAGACCGCCGGGCCAGTGCGTGAGCGTGCCGGGGCGCGTGGTGCTGCCCCAGTTGCCGCCCACCACGGCGCCGCGCAGGTCGATGTGCAGGTCGGTGCCGGCGGCGGAGCGCACGTGCATGGCGCTGGCCGAGCGCAGGCGTTTCACATGCGCCTTGACGCGCGCTTCGGTGGCGTCGTCGGGCTGCAATCGCATCAACGCCTCGGGGTGTTCGTTGCTGACGTAGACCACACGCGGCTGGGTTTGCCCATTGCCCTTGAGGATGGCCGGCAGCTCGGGCGCGTGCATCAGGCCTTCGACCGTGCAATCGACCACCAGCTGGCAGCCGGCCAGTGCGGTGATCACCGGTTGCAGCTGCTGGATGGCGGTGCAGGCGCCGGTTGAGCGCTGCACCGGCGCGTCGGTGCTGAACACCGAGGGCAGGACCAGCTCGAAGCAGCGGGCGCCCAGGCGCGCTGCGGCCAGGCGGGCCAGCTCGACCAGCACGGGCCGGCTCTGCGTTTCGGCCAGAATCGCCACCGTGTCGCCGGCCTGTAGATCGCAGCGGCGCAACAGCGTGTCGAATGCGTCGATCCAGGCGGGTTCGATCCGCTCCTGCAGCATCGGGTCTCCTCGTTGTGTGTGGGGTGGATGGGCGTAGCGGCCCATTATTCATGAATATTCATGTAAATTGCAGCCCATGTCGCCTGCCCGTCTGTCCGGCCATTCGGCCCGCCCCCCCGATTTCTCGGCGCAGGAGTTCCGTGCCTCGCTGGGCATGTTCGCCACGGGCGTGACCGTGGTCACCGCGCGCACAGCCGAAGGGACACTGGTGGGCCTCACGGCCAATTCGTTCAACTCGGTGTCGCTGTCGCCGCCGCTGGTGCTGTGGAGCCTGGCGCACCAGGCGGGGTCGATGGCGGCTTTCCAGAATGGCCTGCACTACGCCATCAACGTGCTCGCGGCCGATCAGCAGGCACTGGCCGAACGCTTTGCGGCGCGGGGCGTCGATCGCTGGGTCGGCGTGCCGCACACCGAAGGCGTCAACGGCGCGCCGGTCCTGCAGGGCGCAGCCGCGGTGTTCGAATGCTTCAACCGCAGCCAGTACACCGAGGGCGATCACGTGATCTTCGTGGGCGAGGTGGAGCGCTGCTCGCACCGCGCGGACGCCTCGCCACTGCTGTTTCACGGTGGGCGCTTCTACGCGGAGCACCCGCTGTGAGCGAGCCCGCCGAGCGCTTCACCAACGACTACCTCGGCTACCTGCTGGGCCAGGCGAACCACGCCTTGTTCAAGGACTTCGACGCCCAGGTGCGTGAGGCCGGGCTGGGCTCGCTCGAGTGGCGCGTGCTGGCCGTGCTCAGTGGCGACTCGCCCTTGAGCGTGGGCGCGCTGGCGCAAGAGGTGCTGAGCCAGCAACCCACAGTGACCAAGCTGCTGCAGCGCCTGCTGGCCCAGGGTTGGGTGGCGATGCAGGCCGACCCTGCCGATCAGCGCCGCACGCTGGTGGCCATCACGGCGGCCGGACAACGCAAAGTGGCGCCCCTGATGCGCCGCGCCCGCGAGCACGAGGCGCAAGTGCTCGGCGCGCTGAGCGCGGCCGAGGTGCAGCGCCTGAAACGGCAGTTGCGCGAACTCGCCCAGCCGCGCTGAGCCCGGCGTTTTGGCGCACCGGCGCGACAGATGTCCGCCACCGTCACGCACCACAATCGCCCACATGTCCACCACTGTCGCGCGCAAGCCGCACCTCGATTCCCTGGCCATCACGCTGCTCATCGTGTGCTGCGCGTTCTGGGGCTTTCAGCAAATCCTCATCAAGTCCACCGTGGGTGAAGTGCCGCCGCTGTGGCAGGCGAGCCTGCGCTTCTGGGGCGCCACGGCCTTGCTGTGGCTGTGGTGCCAGCTGCGCGGCGTGCCCTTGTTCCAGCGCGACGGCACCCTGCGCGCGGGCTTGCTGGCGGGCCTGCTGTTCTCGGGCGAGTTCTGCTTCATCTACCTCGGGCTGCAGTTCACCAGCGCATCGCGGCTGACCGTGTTTCTCTACACCAGCCCCTTCGTGGTGGCCGTGCTGCTGCCGCGCGTGGTGCCCGGCGAGACGCTGCGCCGCGTGCAATGGGTGGGCCTGGTGATCGCGTTTGCCGCGGTGGCACTGGCGTTCAGCGAAGGCTTCACCCATGCATCACCGGTGGCGGGTCAATGGCGCGGTGACGCCATGGCGCTGGGCGCGGGCATGCTGTGGGGCCTGACCACGCTCACCATCCGCGCCACACGCATGGCCACAGCCAGCGCCGAGAAGACGCTCTTCTACCAGGTGGCCGTGACCGCTGTTGTTGCGCCGCTGTTGTCGCTGGCACTGGGCGAGCCCTGGGGGCTGTCATATTCCACGCAGGCGTGGACGTCGATCGCGCTGCAGACGGCCGTGGGCGCGTTTGCCAGCTACCTCACCTGGATGTGGATGCTGCGCCACTACCCGGCCACGCAGATGAGCACCTTCACCTTTTTGACGCCGGTGTTCGCGCTGGTGTTCGGCGTGGTGCTGCTGGGCGAGCCGCTCACCGCCAAGCTGGTGCTGGCCCTGCTTGGCGTGGCCGCCGGCATCGTGCTGGTGAGCCGGCGCTGAGCGGTCACGCGCAGCGGTGCAGCGTGGGGGCTCAACTTTTCTTCGCCAGCCCCAGGCGCTCGATCGTCGCCTTTTCCGCGGCGTAAGTGCGCGCACCGTAGGCGGTGTAGTCCGCCGTGTTCATGTAGATCACGGGCTGGAAGAACTTGTCGAGCGCGCTCTTGACCTCGGGGTCGTCCAGCGTGGCCTTGAAGGCGTCGTGCAGCGCCTGAACGACCGTCGGGTCCATGCCTTTGGGGCCACCGATGCCGAAGGGTGATTCGCTGATGGTGTCCCAGCCGCTTTCCTTGACGGTCGGCGTGTCGGCAAAGGCCTTGTTGCGCTGGCTGCCCAGCGTGGCCAGCAGGCGCAGCTTGCCGCTTTGCACGTGCGGTGCGAACTCGGTGGTGCCGCTCATCATGCGGATGTGGCCCCCGAGGATGGCCTGCATGATCTCGGCCGAGCCTTTGAAAGGCACCGGGTTGAGCTTGATGCCCGCTTTTTCGCTGAACTCTTCGATCGCCAGATGGGGCGTGGTGCCGGTGCCGGTGTGGCCGTATTCCAGTTGCCCGGGGTTGGCTTTGGCGTAGGCCACCATTTCCTGCAGCGTCTTGAACGGCGCGTCGGCGACGCAGGCGATGCCGAAGGTGTAGCCGGTCAGGCAGACGATGTGGGTGAGGTCATTGACCGGGTGAAACGGCATGTCGCGCATGTGCGGCAGGCGGTAGATGCCCAGCGGCAACTGCGTGAGCGTGTAGCCATCGGGCTTGGCCTGCAGCATGGCGCTGGCTCCCAGCGTGCCGCCCACACCGGGTTTGTTCTCAATGATCACCGGCACGCCCAGCCTGGCACTGGCGCTCTTGGCAAAGGCGCGCATCACGCCGTCGCTGCTGCCGCCGGCCGGCCAGGGCGCGATCAAGGTGATCGGACGCGAGGGGTACTTGTCCTGCGCCAGTGCGCCCGCAGGCAACAGCGCGGGGGCTGCCACGGCGGCGGCGGCGCCGAGCACCTGGCGGCGGGTGACGTGTTGGTCCTTGGTCGTGGTCATGGCTTGTCTCCGTTGGGGTCTGTGGAACGAACGCGCGCTCTTGTAGCGCAAGCCTTCGTTTCGCAACAGCGGGACGGCCATGAGGGCCCGCGCGAATCAGTCCCCTGCGGGACTGCGGAGTTCCGCTCAGGCGGCGGCGCGCTCGCGGGCGAGCTGTACGTACCAGTCCAGGCAGCCCGGGTTGGCCATGGCTTCGCGGTTGATGACCTTGTCGATCGGCTGGCCCAGGAGCAGCTTTTTGATCGGTAGCTCCTGCTTCTTGCCCGAGAGGGTGCGCGGGATCTCGGCCACCTGGTAGATCGCGTCGGGCACGAAGCGTGGCGACAGCGCGCTGCGGATGGCGCCGCGCAGGCGTTCGCGCAAAGCGTCGTCGAACGCGACACCTTCGCGCAGCACGACGAACAGCGGCATCCAGCTGTCGCGGCCGAGGTACTCCAGGTCGATCACCATCGAGTCCAGCACCTCGGGCAGGGCCTCGACGGCGCTGTAGATCTCGCTCGTGCCCATGCGCAGGCCGTGGCGGTTGATGGTGGCGTCGGAGCGGCCATAGATGACGCAGGAGCCATCGGGCAGGATGCGCAGCCAGTCGCCGTGGCGCCAGACGGCGCCCGCTTCGGGGCCCAGGTCGCCACCGCCGGGCTTGCGGCCATGGCCGGGTGGGTAGGCGTCGAAGTAGCTGCCCAGCAGGCGCTGGTTGTCCTTGTCGCCCACGAAGTACAGCGGCATCGAAGGGATCGGCTGCGCACACACCAGTTCGCCAACCTCGTCGATCACCGGCTCGCCCTGCTCGTTCCAGGACTCGACCGCGCAGCCCAGCAAGCGGCATTGCATGCGCCCGGGCGCTTGCGGCAGCTCGCGGTTGCCGCCGATGAAGGCGCCCGCAAAGTCGGTGCCGCCGCTGATGTTGCACCACCAGATGTCTCGCTGAGCTTCGTTGGAGGCGATGGCGGCAAAAGCCTGGCTGCCCCAGCGCTGCGCGTCCTCCGACAGCGGTGAACCCGTGCTGCCGAGCGCACGCACGCTGGACAGATCGCCGCAGGTGGACAAGTCCACGCCGGCCTTCTGGCAGTTGGCATAGAACGCCGCGCCGGCGCCGAAGAAGGTCACCCCCTGGCTGGCGGCAAAGCGCCACAGCGTGGTCCAGTCGGGCGCGTCCTTGGCACCGCCGGGGTTGCCGTCGTAGATGACGCAGGTGGTGCCGTTGAGCAGGCCGCTGACCTGCGCGTTCCACATCACCCAGCCGGTCGAGCTGTACCAGTGGTACCGCTCGCCGAAGCTGTTGGGCTCGTAGCTGCAGCCGATGTCGTTGTGCAGGGTCTTGAGCGCCAGCGCCACCAGCACGGTGCCGCCATGGCTGTGCACGATCGGCTTGGGCAGACCGGTGGTGCCGCTGGAATAGACGATCCACAGCGGGTGGTCGAAGGGCAGCGCCACGGCCTCGAAGGCGGCCGTCTCGGCATCGTCGCGCGCGCACACCTCTGCGAAGTGGGCGCAGGGCGCGAGTTGCGCCAGGGCCTGCGCCTGTTCGGCGTCGGTCCCGGCCAGGTTGGTGTGCAGCACCACGTGGCGCACCGATGGCAGCGCTGCACGCAGCTCGGCCACCACGCCCAGGCGGTCGATGTCGCGCCGCCCGTAGGTCACACCATCGCAGGCGATCAACACCACCGGCTCGATCTGGCGGAAGCGGTCGAGCACGGCGTTGCTGCCCATGTCGGGCGCGCACACGCTCCACACCGCGCCGATGCTGACCACCGCCAGAAAGGCAATGGCCGTCTCGGCGATGTTGGGCAGGTAGGCGGCCACGCGGTCGCCCGGTTGCACGCCCTGGGCCCGCAAATGCAGCGCGAGGGCAGCGACACGGCGTTGCAGCTCGGGCCAGGACAGCTCGACCACGCTGCCCTTTTCGTTACCCACGATCAGTGCCGACAGGCCGGCCGCGTGGGCCGGCTGCACATGGCGCATCACCTGGCGCGCGTAGTTGGCTCGCCCCCCCGGGAACCACTGGGTGCCCGGCATGGTGTTGGCCGCCAATACCCGCCCCTGTTCTGATTGGATGTTCAAACTAAAGTACGCGTCGATGCTGCTCCAGAAGGCCTCCAGGTCGGTCACCGACCAGCGCCACAACGCAGGGTAGTCATCAAAGCGCAGGCCCCGGTGGGTCGCAAGCCATTCGGTGTAGCGGCGGATCTGGGGCACGAAAGGCGTCATGGCAACGGTGGGGCAAAGGTCGCGAAGCCGCGCAGCGTAGCGGCCCTTGCCATCGCTGTCTGTCACCCATGAGGTCGGCCACACATTCAGGGAGCACCCATCACATGTACGACGAATCCCATCCCGAGCGGGCACCGGAAATGCGCAACGGCCGCCAGCAGAGCATCCTGCAAGCCGCCGAGCGTCTCTTTGCCGACCACGGCTTTCACGCTGTCACCCTGCGCCAGATCGCCGACGCGGCCGATGTGCCGCTGGCCCTGGTGGGTTACTACTTCGGCCGCAAAAACGATCTGTTCCAGGCCATCTTCCGCCACCGCCGCCACTGGCACCTGGAGCGGTTGAACGCCATCGATGAGGCTCGCCGCCAGGTCAACCGCAAGGAAGGGCTGGTGCGCCTCGTCGAGGCCTTCGTGCTGCCCTTGCTGCGCCTCAAGCAGGGTGGCGAGACCCGCCCCTATGCGCGCTTGCTGGCGCGCGAAATCCTGATCGGCTCGAACGCGCCCGACCACCCGCTGCGCGAAGGCTTCGATCCGCTGGTGCAGCGCTTCATGGATGCCTTGCACGTGCTGCACCCGCAGGCCACGAGCAACGGCCTGGCCTGGGCGAGCCAGTTCACGCTGGGCGCCGTCGCACTGCACCTGCGCGATGAGCACATCGAACGGATGTCGCAGGGGCGTGTTCGCCATGGCGACAGCAGCGCACCCGAGCGGCTGGTGCGCTATCTGGTGGGTGGCCTGCAGCACACGCTGGCCATGCAGCGCGACGCCGCTGCACCGCAACAAACGGCCTGACACGGCGCGCGCGCGGGTGACCCTCCGCGCGCTCGGCTTGCTTGCACAATCGCGGCCACACAAATACCCCGAGGAGCAAACAAGATGGGCTTGTTCAACTGGACAGAGCGCGGCGCCGACACGCTGAACCAAGGGGGCGTCATCGCGCCCGACGAGCGGCTGCCGTGGCCGCAAACGGCCATCATGGGCGTGCAGCACGTGATCGCCATGTTTGGCGCCACGGTGCTGGCGCCGCTGCTGATGGGCTTCAACCCCAACGTGGCCATCCTCATGAGCGGCATCGGCACCCTGATCTTCTTCGTCATCACTGGTGGCAGGGTGCCCAGCTACCTGGGGTCGAGCTTTGCCTTCATCGGCGTGGTGATCGCGGCCAGCGGCTACGGCGGCAGCGGCCCCAACACCAACCTCGGCGTGGCCCTGGGCGGCATCATCGCCTGCGGCGCGATCTACACCCTCATTGGCGTGATCGTGCAGGCCACCAATGTGCGGCAGCGGCGCTCCACGCCCGCGCGTGGCGTGGAGGTGGTCGAGATCGACGAGGGCGTGGCCGAGCACTGGATTGAACGCCTCATGCCGCCGGTGGTGACGGGCGCCGTGGTGGCGGTGATCGGCCTGAACCTGGCCGCCATCCCGATCAAGAACATGGCGCCCACCAGCTTCGATGCCTGGATGCAGGCCATCACCTTCCTGTGCGTTGGCCTGGTGGCCGTGTACACGCGCGGCATGGTGCAGCGCCTGCTGATCCTTGTCGGCCTGATCGTGGCCAGCCTGATCTACGCCGTGCTCACCAACGGCATGGGCCTGGGCAAGCCGATCGACCTCAGTGGCATCGCCAACGCGCCCTGGTTCGGCATGCCGAGCTTCGCGGCCCCGGTGTTCGACCCGCAGGCCATGTTGCTGATCGCCCCGGTGGCGCTGATCCTCGTGGCCGAAAACCTGGGTCACATCAAGGCCGTGAGCGCCATGACCGGGCGCGACCTCAACCCCTACCTCGGCAAGGCCTTCATCGGCGATGGCATCGCCACCATGGTGAGCGGTGGTGCCGGTGGCACCGGCGTGACGACCTATGCCGAGAACATCGGCGTGATGGCCGCCACCAAGATCTACTCCACCGCCATGTTCGTCGTGGCCGCGGTCGTGGCCATCGTGCTCGGCTTCAGCCCCAAGTTCGGCGCGCTGATCCAGGCGATTCCGCTGTCGGTGATGGGTGGCGTGTCCATCGTGGTGTTCGGCCTCATCGCCATCGCGGGCGCCAAGATCTGGGTGGACAACCGCGTCGACTTCTCGGACAACCGCAACCTGCTGGTGGCGGCGGTGCCCCTCATCCTGGGCACCGGCGAGTACACGCTGAAGTTCGGCGCCTTCAACCTCGGCGGCATCGGCACCGCCACCTTCGGCGCCATCGCGCTGTACTGGCTGCTCAGCCGCGGCAAGGCCGCACGAGGCAGGGGTTGAACATGGCCGCGATCTGGACCCGCCCGATCTCCTGCGACATCCTGCAGCAGCTGCACCACGACACCGCGGTGCGCCACCTGGGCATCGAGTTCACCGAGGTGGGCGACGACTTCATCGCCGCGCGCGTGCCGGTGGACACGCGCACGCGCCAACCCTATGGCCTGTTGCACGGCGGCGTGAGCGTGGTGCTGGCCGAAACACTGGGCTCGTGTGGCGCCGCCTTTTGCTGCCCGGACGGCCACCGCGCCGTCGGCCTGGACATCAACGCCAACCACATCCGTGGCGCCACCAGCGGCTGGGTCACAGGCATCACGCGGCCGGCGCACATCGGCCGCAGCACCCAGGTGTGGCACATCGACCTGCGCAACGACGCGGGCGAACTCACCTGCGTCTCGCGCATCACGATGTCGGTGCTGGCGCCGCGTTGATGCCGCGTTGATACTGGGCTGGTGCCGACTCCCTGGCTCAGTGCAACGGGTCGAGCACCACCGCCATGCGGTACTGCGCCAGGCGCTCGGCCGGCAGAGCCCTGACGTAGGGGTGCTCATGGAACGGCGCCGCGGGCGCCAGGGTGGCCACCAGGGGCAGGCCGCCCTGGCCGTCCACGTGGTTCAGCAACGCAACCACCGCGGGCAGCTCTTCGATGAGGCTGTGCAGCTTCTGGTCCATGTTGCTGAGGAAGGCGTCGCGCAGGCAGGCCTCGTCATCGACGGCCAGGTCCAGCGTCGGCACCGCCACCCCCAGTTGCGCACACATGTCGCGCACCCCCTCGGCGGCAACGCACAGGCGGTGGCGCGCATCCACCAACGAGATGACCACGCTGATGTCGCGCAGCGCCTCCGAGATGTCGATCAGAAAAACACCGCGGGTGAGCAGCAGCCCGCTGTGCTCATGCCCGACCAGGTTGTGCGCGGCCATGCGGTGGCGGCGCACAAATGCGGCGAGATTCCTGGACTCGACCAGCCGGTCCAGGTGTCGGTTGGTGACCATGCGTCCCCCCCTTCCCTTGCAGGGCGCCGGGATGGCGACGGCGCGACGCCCTGAGGCTGCGCATGGTGACAGCGCAGACGCCTCGCCGCAATCGGCCGCATGCCCGACGGTCGGGTGGTGGATGCCTGATGCCCTCTTCAGCGCCGCTCGCAGTGGCCCTGCGATGTCGCCTGGCCGCGAAAGTCGCTGCGCCAGGTGAGTGAGGCGGTGTCGAGCTGGATGCGTTCGTTGTCCAGCGAGGTCAGGATGACCGTCTCGAACACGGCAAAGGTGTAGACGGGCACACCGTCGATCTCCAGCCGGCGGATGCGCGTGTCGTCGAGGACAAAGCGCACCTCGCGCGCCCAGTTCGTGCGCGCCGGCAGGTAGACCGCGTCGCAAACCAGGGTGACCTGCTGCGGCGCAGCATCGTCAGCCTTCGCGGGCACCGCCAGCGCGGCGGCCACCACAGCAAGCGCGAGCGCGGCCTGGCGCGTGCTCACGACCCATCTCCCTGCTGCTGCATGCGTTCGCTCTTCCAGTACACGTCATCACCGCCATCCACACGGTTGAGCACGCGCGCCAGCACGAACATGAGGTCGGACAGGCGGTTGAGGTATTGGCGCGGCGCGTCTTTCAGCGGCTCGGCATTGCCCAGCGCCACTACGGCGCGCTCGGCGCGGCGCGCCACCGTGCGGCACACATGCGCCAGGCTGGCCGCGCGCGTGCCGGCCGGCAGGATGAACTCCTGCAGGCGCGGCAGGTTTTCGTTGTGCGCGGCCAGGGCCTCGTCCAGCGCCAGCACGGCCTCGGGTTTGAGCAGTTCGAAACCGGGGATGGAGAGCTCGCCCCCCAGGTTGAACAGCTGGTGCTGGATCTCCACCAGCAGGCTGCGCACCGTGTCGGGCAGCGCCTCGCACAGCAGCACGCCGATGTGCGAGTTCAGCTCGTCGACCTCGCCCATGGCATGCACACGCAAGCTGTCCTTGGACACGCGGGTGTTGTCGCCCAGGCCCGTCGTGCCGGCGTCACCGGTGCGGGTGGCGATCTGTGTGAGTCGGTTGCCCATGGTGTTCCTTGTCAAGAGGGGAACGATTGTGAGTGAAACGCGATCCGTAACGAGCGGCTGGCAAATGTGTCGGACGTCAAGCGCAGGTCAAGCCGGCAACGCCGGGCAAAAACGCTGGCCTTGCAGCGTGAGTCGGGCTGCAATGGCCTTTCTTTCATTCCACCCGGAGTGCCGATGCGTACCACCGATTTCCCCATTCCCCGGTTTCGATCGAGTTTCGAAAGCCGCAGCGTGCAGATCGTCGCCGCCTGGACCCTGGCCATGGCCAGCGCCGGTGCCCTGCACGGCCTGAGCACACCCCGCAGCGCCGGCGCCAGCACCCCACCCCTGAGCAGCACCGCACCCGGCGGCACCCTGCCCCCATTGCCCGCACGCCTGCCCCGCAAATGATCGCGCCCGGTGGGGGCGCAGGCGTACACTGGCCGGCTCTGAAAAATCAGTGCGCCGGAGACCGCCCATGAACGCCCCCACCGACATCCACCACCTGCTGCCCACCGTGCAGCAGCGCGACATTCCCGCCGACTTTCTCGCGGCCCTGCAAGCGCGCTTCGGCGCACAGTGCTCCACCGCCATGGCGGTTCGCGAACAGCACGGGCGCGACGAGTCCACCTTCACCGTGCCGCCGCCAGCGGCCGTGGTGTTCGCACAAAGCACGCAGGACGTCGCCGACGCGGTGGCCCTGTGCGCGCAACACAAGGTGCCCGTCATCCCCTTCGGCGTGGGTTCGTCGCTTGAAGGCCATCTGCTGGCGGTGCAAGGCGGCATCAGCATCGATGTGAGCCGCATGGACCAGGTGCTGTCCATCAACGCCGAAGACCTGACCGTCACCGTGCAGCCCGGCGTCACGCGCAAGGCGCTCAACGAGGCCGTCAAGAGCGAAGGCCTGTTCTTCCCCATCGACCCCGGTGCCGACGCCTCCATCGGCGGCATGACCGCCACGCGTGCCAGCGGCACCAACGCCGTGCGCTACGGCACCATGCGCGAAAACGTGCTGGCGCTGGAAGTGGTCAATGCCAGGGGCGAGGTCATCCGCACCGGCACCCGCGCCCGCAAGAGCAGCGCCGGCTACGACCTCACGCGTCTGATGGTGGGCAGCGAAGGCACGCTGGGCGTGATCACCGAGGTCACGCTCAAGCTGTACCCGCTGCCCGAAGCCATCTCGGCCGCGATCAGCTACTTCCCCACCATCGAGGCCGCGGTGCGCACCGTGATCCAGGTGATTCAGCTGGGTGTGCCAATCGCGCGCTGCGAACTCATCGACGCCGGCACCGTGCGTATGGTCAACGCGCACAGCAAGCTCGGCCTGCGCGAAGAACACATGCTGCTGATGGAGTTCCACGGCTCGCCCGCCAGCGTGAAGGAGCAAGCCGAAACCGTGCAGGAGATCGCCAGCGAGTTCGGTGGCAATGCCTTTGAATGGGCCACCACGCCCGAGGAGCGCACCCGTTTGTGGACCGCGCGGCACAACGCCTACTTCGCCGCCATCCAGACCAAGCCCGGTTGCCGCGCCGTCAGCACCGACACCTGCGTGCCGATCAGCCGCCTGGCCGACTGCCTGCTCGACTCGGTGGCCGAAGCCGACGCCAGCGGCCTGCCCTACTTCCTCGTCGGCCACGTGGGCGACGGCAACTTCCACTTCGGCTACCTGATCGACCCCGACAACGCCGACGAGCGCCGCGTGGCCGAAGAACTCAACGTCAAGCTCGTCACCCGCGCCCTCAAGCTTGAAGGCACCTGCACCGGCGAACACGGCGTGGGCCTGCACAAGATGGGCTTCCTGGTCGACGAGGCCGGCGCTGCCGCCGTCGAGATGATGCGCACCCTCAAGCGCGCACTCGACCCGGACAACATCCTCAACCCGGGCAAGATCTTCTCGCTGTGAGTCGAGGCACCCCATGAACAAGGCCCCGCATGCGGGGCCTTGTCGCGTGTGGCGGGGTCGCGCTCAGCGCCCGATCTGATCCGTCAGGGCCGGCAGGGCCGTCATGGCCTCCCACTTCACCGTGCGCCGCAATTCGTCCAGCACCGCGACGTGCTGGCCCGCCGCTACGCTGCCATTGGTGCCAAACGGCACGTAGTTGCCGTACACCAGCGGCTCGTGGTCGTTGAGGGTGCCGTTCTCGTTCATGAACTGCATCTCGAACGGTGGCATGAACATCAAGCCGGTGGGCAGTGTGGGCGGCAGGTCCGGGCGCGTGCGCACCAGGGCCGGCGCCACCACTGGGGTGATCGCGGTGAGCTCGAAGCGCTGCTGCAAGGCATCGACCCGCACGTACAGCGCCATCTTGGGCTCTTGCGCCGAGAACGGGCCATTGGCGAGCTGGTACACGCCGATGCCGCGCCAGATTTCGACGTCACCGTCGCCACGGTCGCGCGTGCCGCTGCCCTCGTAGGTAATGGTGGTGTCGGACGCGGGCAGCACGTTCCAGGTATTGGCCAGCAGACCCCCATCGACCGCGGTACGCCGTGCATAGGCGTCAGCCCGAAGGTGCAGGCGGATCTTGATCTCCTGCGAGAGCACGCCGTCGTCGTCGACGAAGTCCAGGCGGTAGCTGACCAGCCCACGCCAGGAGGCCAGCGTGCGCGGGTTGCTGGTGCGACCGCGCACCTTCACCACCACGTCACCCAGCGAACCCGGCGGGTCGTTCGGCGCGGTGGGCAGTACCAGTTCGACGGCGTCGCTGCGCCACTGCGACACCGCCACGGCTGTCCCGCCGATGGTCACTGTGCCGGGCTCGCTGCCAAAGCTGCCATGGATCACCAGTCTGTCATCCGCCTTGACCTGCAGTTCGGTGATGACCGGGTTGCTCAGGTTGAAGCCGTCGCCGAAGCGCATGACGTGCGACGCCTTGCCGCCAGGCTCGGCCGGTGGCGTCACCAACAGGCCCTTGGCGGACAGGTACGACCAGACGTCGTCCATGTCGAAGGCGCGCGCGCGCGGTGCGGGCGGCTGGTAGCCGTTGAAGCCCGTCAGCCGGTCGATCAGCGTGTCGACCATCTGGAAGGCGTAGCCATTGGAGTTGCCACTCCAGCCGATGAGCGTGCTCGCGCCCTGCGCGGCCATGGCCTGCTGGAACTTGGCGGCCTCTGGAGCGCCGCTGTTGCACGACAGCATGATGACCAGCGAGTTCGAGGCGAACTTGAAGTAGCGCCGCACAAATGCGGTGGTGATGGCATAGCGCGGCGAGCTGCCGCGCCCCAGGCGTTGCCAGAGCGTGCGGTCGCGGTGGTAGATCAGGCGACCTGTCGCCAGCTCGGCGATCAACGCCAGTTCGTTGCCCACCGTGACCACGGTGTCGGTCATGACCGAGAACTCCTTGTCCTCGCCTGGCCCGAACAGCCCCGAGTGCGAGGTCATGAAAAGGAAGCCCGGCTCGCCGAGCGACATGAGCCGCTCCACCGTGAGCGCGCGACCCTCGGCCACCACCCAGCCGCGTTCTTCGAGCGCCTTGCCCATGCGCGCCAGCGAGGCGGTGCCCTCCTGCTCGAACTCGGGCCCGGTGAAGCTGAGGATGGTGGCCACGTAGCTGCCGGGCACTTCGCCGGTGCCTGCCACCGCGGCCTTCTCCTCGCGCAGCGACATGGCCGCGTCCAGGCCCTGCTTCACAGCATCGGGTGGCAGCTCATGCCAGTTGGCCGAGTAGACGAAATGGCGCCCGTCGCGAAACCGGGCCCACACCAGTTCGTCCCCCACACCCGCATCGGTGTACTCCGGCTGCGTGAGCAACCAGTCCCGCAACGTGGCCCAGTCCTGAGGCGTGGCCACCGCGCCACCGGTCAGCAGCTCCAGCTGCTCAGCCACCCGCTCGGTGGCCGCGATGCGCTCCTGCGCCGTGAACTGGCTGGGATCACCACCCTCCCCAGGGTCCGACGGCCCCCCCGAGCCGCCGGGCACTGGTGTGGCACCCCCCGTGCCAACACCACCCCCTCCCCCACAGCCCACCAGCGCGAGCGCTGCTGTGCCTGCCAGCAGCAATCGGCGCCGCTCCATCCCCGATGCGGCCACGCCCCCCGGCTGGCCCACCGGCTCCCTGATTTCCCTCTGCATCTCAACTCCCTGCGGCTAGCCGCGATGTGACAACTGCAGGGAAGTATCAAAAGCGGGCCGGCGACGGGGAAGTGACCCGGGTCACATGGCCAGGCGGCTATGACGAGCCGAAATCAACGCACCAGGGCCGCCAGCAGCGCCTCGGCGCGCACCGGCTTGAACAGGCAGGGCACACCGCTGGCCTTGATGGCCGCGATGCGCGCGGGCAGCGTTTCACCCGTTACCAACAAGCCTTGCAGTTCGGGCCGGGTGTTGCGCAAGGCCAGCAGGAACTCCAGCCCGTTGCGCTCACCGGGCAGGCGGAAATCGGCCACCACGGCTTGCACGTCGTGGTGCTGCAAGGCGCGCTCGGCCTCGTCCACGTCAGCGGCCATTTGCACCAGACATCCGTGAGACCTGAGCAAGGAGGCCAGGGCCTCGCGACTGTCCGGCTCGTCGTCGAGCACCAGCACCTGTGCGGGCAGTCGGCGGCGGTCGACCATGGGAAAGTCCATGCCGGTCTCGGGGGCCGACACATCGGGCCTGGCGTGCGCCAGCGGCACCCAGACGCTGAAGCGCGTGCCACGCTCTGGGCGCGATCGCAGTTGCACCTCGTGCGCCAACAGCTCCGACAGACGCCGCACGATCGACAACCCGATGCCCAGGCCCCGTGTGCGGTTGCGCTGCGGGTTGTCGACCTGGTAGTACTCGTCGAAGACAAGCTTCTGAAAACGCGGCGCAATGCCGACACCGGTGTCGACGATGTCGATCCTCAACCGGCCCGCTCGGGCACCCACACCCGGTGCGCGTGCCGCGATCACCACCCCGCCCCGCTCGGTGTACTTGATGGCGTTGTCGATCAGGTTGCCCAGCAAGCGTTCCAGCAGCATCGGGTCGCTGCTCACCACCAGATCACCCGGCGCACGCATGCGAAGCTGCAGGCCCTTCTCCTGCGCACGAAAGCCGAAGGTGTTGTGCAACGACACGAACAACGCATGCAGCCGGATGGCCTGCAAATGCGGTTGCACGGCGCCCGCGTCCAGGCGTGAGACATCGAGCATGGTGTCCAGCGATTCGCTGAGCATGCGCACCGAATGGCCCAGGCGACTCACTGTCTCGCCGTTCGATCCGCCCAGGCCCGCACCCTGCAGCACCGAGGTGAACAGCGAGATGGCGTGCAGAGGTTGGCGCAGGTCGTGGCTGGCCGAGGCCAGGAACCGGCTCTTCTCTCGATTGGCCTCTTCCACCAGCTCGACCTGCTGCGCCAGCTTGTGCGCCAGGTCCTCGTTCTCGAAGCGCGCGGCCAGCGAGCTGGACAACAGTTCCGCCTGGTTGAAGGTCAGCCGCCGCGAGGTGGCGATGTAGGCCACCGTGGTCACCACCAGCAGCCAGTCCAGGGCCGTGCCGCTCCAGATCAACGCCGTGATCAGCCCGATCGCCGCCGGCACGTGCACGGCCGCAATGGTGCGGCGGTGCGAGGCGTAGACCGCGCCGGCCGTGGACACCACGCCCAGCATCAAGGCCGTCATCAAGCCTTTGTAGAGCCCGTCGTCGAGCGGCATGATCATCCACGGCGCCAGACCCCAGACCAGACCGGTCACCACCATGTAGCGCGTCACCACCCGCAGCACCGGCTCGATGTCGTCGTCGCCCAGACGCCCCATGCGCACGATGGCGCGCATGTGCACAAAGCGCACCAGCGCCAGCACATAGAACACCCCCAGCCACACGCCCGCCAGCGGTCCGGGGCGCAGGTGCTGAAAGAACAAGGCCGTGGCGGTGGCAAAGGGCAGGATCGCCAGGGTCGCGCCGGGGCCGAACTTCTGCAGCAGCAGTTCGAGCTTGACGCGGCGCACCGCCGGCAGTTCGTGCGACACCGGTCTCAGCCCGCAAACAAGCCGATCAGCTCGGCACGGGAGCGCACGTTGAAGACCAGGAAGATCGACGACACGCAGTTCTTCACCGAGCCCAGTGTCAGACCCGTTTCCCAGACGATGGCCTGGTTGTCGTGGCCGGCCAGTATCAGCTCCAGTACCTGCACCTGACGTTTGCCCAGCCGGTCCTCATAGACGCCCAGGGCGCGCCGCGTGGGTCGGCGCGGCGCCTGCGGCAGGGCATCGGAACTGGTGATGCGCTCCACCGCGCGCATCAGGCGCTCAAGCTCCGTGCCGTCACCGGTCTTGCACACATAGTCGCTGGCGCCCAGGGCGCGCGCCTCGTCCTGCACCCGTTGGTCTCGCGAGGCGGACAGCACCACCACCGGCACCTCGGGGTGGTGTTCGCGCATCAGTTGCAGGCCACCGAGGCCGCGCGCATCGCCCAGCTGCAGGTCAAGGATCACGAGGGCCACGTCTTCGGGGTGGTCCCGCATCTGCTGCAGGCCGCCCTCGAGGTCCGTCGCTTCGGCCAGCGCGAAACGGTTTTCGAAGCGCTGTGTCAGCGCCAGGCGCAGGCCAAGGCGGATCAGCGCATGGTCATCGATGGACAGAATGGTCCGCTTCATGGCGCAAGGTGTGGTGTGCGCGCCAAGCTTAGGGCGATGCGCCGCCCCGCCATGTGACCGCAGTCACTGGCCAGGCCACGCTCAGGCGCCCCCGCGCAGCCGTTCGATGATCCCGTTGAGGGCTTCGAGCGAGCCGAACTGGATGGCCAGCTCGCCCATCTCTTCAACACGCCCGTGGCGCTTGACGCGCTTCTTCACGCGCACCTCGACCTCGGCGGTCAGCAGGTCGGCCAGTTCTTCTTCGACCCGGCGCACGTCGCGCGACTTCTCCTTGCGCGGCTTTTGCGGCGACAGGGCAAATTCGGCGGCCAGCTTCTTGACGAGGTTCTCGGCCTCGCGCACCGAGTACTGCTTGGTGGCGATCTGGTTGGCCGCGGTGATCTGGGTGGCCTTGTCCAGCGGCAGCAGCGCGCGCGCATGGCCCATGTCGAGGTCGCCGGCCATCAGCATGGTCTGCACCGGGTCGGCCAGTTGCAGCAGGCGCAGCAGGTTGCTGGCTGCGCTGCGTGAGCGCCCCACCGCTTGCGCAGCCTGTTCGTGAGTGAGCCCAAACTCTTTCACCAGACGTTGCAGGCCGTGAGCCTCTTCCAGCGGGTTGAGGTCTTCGCGCTGGATGTTTTCGATCAGGGCCATGGCCGCTGCCGACTCGTCGGGCACCTCGCGCACCAGCACCGGCACCTCGCTCAGGCCGGCCAGTTTCGAGGCGCGAAAGCGGCGTTCGCCGGCGATGATTTCGTGCTTGCCGGCGTTCGGGCCGCTGGTGAGCTTGCGGACCAGGATCGGTTGCATGATCCCCTGCGCCTTGATGCTCTCGGCCAGTTCGTACAGCGCGCCCTCGTCCATGCGGGTGCGCGGTTGGTACTGCCCCGCCACCAGCTCGTCGAGCGCCAGCGTCGACGGCGCGCCGGCCGCGGCTTCCTGCGCGGGTTTGTCTTCGACCTTGGGGCCGAGCAAGGCCTCCAGGCCGCGGCCCAGTCCCTTGGGTTTTTTGTTCACCATCAGCGGGGTTCTTTCATGAGTTCGGTGAGCCAGGCGTGGCCTTGCGGCCAGTCGCCCAGGCCGGAGTCGGCGTTGATATGGCCGGCCTGCCCCAGGTCAATGAAGCGGGCGCCCCAGTCGGTGGCCAGGCCTTGCGCGCGGTCGAAGCCGCAATAGGGGTCGTCGCGGCTGCCCACCAGCACCGCCGGGAACGGCAGTCGCTGGCGCACGATGGGCGACCAGGACGGCAACAGGGGTTGAAGCTCTTCGCGCTCCGGGTCGCCGGGGGCGACCAGCAAGGCGCCGCGCACGCGGTGGGTATTCTGCGAATGGGCCGCCCAGGCGGCCGTCAGGATGCAGCCCAGGCTGTGCGCCAGCAGCACCACCGGGCCTTCGGCGGCCAGCACTTCGTCTTCGAGCCGCGCCATCCAGTCGCCACGCCTGGGTTGCATCCAGTCGTGCTGCTGCACCCGGTGGTAGCCGTGGCTGCGCTCCCAGCGACTTTGCCAGTGCTCGGGGCCGCTGTTCTGCCAGCCGGGCAGGATGAGGACGTTCTGTGGTTTCACGTGGAACAGCCCCCTGCCCTCACATGCGCTTGATGCGCTGGACCATCTCCTCGGCGAAGGCAACGAAGGCCTGGCTGCCGCGCGCGGACGGGTCGAACACCACGCCGGGCAAGCCATAGCTGGGCGCTTCGGCCAGTCGCACGTTGCGCGGGATCACGGTGTCGAACACCTTGTCGGCAAAGTGCGCTTTGAGCTGATCGCTCACCTGCTGCTGCAAGGTGATGCGGGGGTCGAACATGACGCGCAGCAGGCCAATGATCTGCAGGTCCTTGTTGAGGTTGGCATGCACCTGCTTGATGGTGTTGACCAGATCGGTCAGGCCTTCGAGCGCAAAGTATTCGCACTGCATGGGCACGATCACGCCATGGGCCGAACACAGGCCGTTGAGGGTGAGCATGCTCAGGCTGGGCGGGCAGTCGATGAGCACGAAGTCGAACTGGTCCGCCACGGCGGCCAGCGCTTGCTTGAGCCGGCGCTCGCGTCGCTCGACCTCGACCAGTTCCACCTCGGCGCCCGCCAGTTCGCGGTTGGCGCCCAGCACGTGGTAGCCGCACTTCTCCGAGAACACCGCCGCCTCATTCACCGAGGCCGACTCCAGCAGCACGTCGTAGACCGAGAGCTGCATGGCGCGCTTGTCCACCCCGGAGCCCATGGTGGCGTTGCCCTGCGGATCGAGGTCGACCATGAGCACCCGCTGCCCCACCTTGGCCAAGCCCGCCGCCAGGTTGACGGTGGTGGTGGTCTTGCCAACGCCACCCTTCTGGTTGGCCACGCAGAATATTTTTGCCATGCTGGTTTACTTGCTGAGGGCCAGCTTGACGCCGAACCCGATGAGAAACACCCCGGCCAGCTTTTCAAGCGTGCGGCCGATCACCGGGTTCGCACGCAAGCGCTCTGCCAGGAAATGCACCAGCAAGGTCATGCCCAGCCCGTACAGAAAGGTCAGCGCCGCGATGGTGGCGGCCATGGCGCCAAAGGTGATCAGCCCCTGGTGGCGCACCGGGTCCACAAACAGCGGGAAGAAGGCCATGTAGAACACGATGGCCTTGGGGTTGAGCAAGGTGATGGCTGCGGCTTGGCGGAAGTAGTGGCGCGGTTGGATCTGGATGACCGGGGCATCGCCCGGTTTGGCGGTCAGCATCTTCCAGCCGAGCCAGGCCAGGTAGGCCGCCCCCAGCCACTGCACCGCCCCGAACAGGGCCGGGGTGGCGGCCAGCAAGGCGGCAACACCAGCCACCGCGGCCCACATCAGCACCTGGTCACCAGCGATGACGCCGAACGTGGCCGCCAGACCACCGCGGATGCCGCCCTTGCCCGTGGAGGTGATCAAGGCCAGATTGCCCGGCCCTGGGATGGCCAGGAACAGGACGATGGCGGCGACAAACGCGCCGTAATCCGCAATGCCGAACATGGTGTGTGACCCCGAAAAACGAGGGGTCGAGTGTACGTGACGGCCCCGCATCCACGGGGTCGGCCAGGCGCGAATCAGGCCAGGCGTTCGCGCATCCAGACGATGCAGCGGTCGGCGTCCAGGCCCGGCACGGCGATCGGTTCCACGTGAAACACATCCACCGCCGGCGGCAGGGCCAGCAGTTCGGCCTGCGGGTGCTTGCCTTTAAGTGCCATCCAGACACCCCCAGTCTGTAGGGCGCCGCGCGACCAGGTGGTGAAGTCAACCAGCGAGGCAAAGGCACGGGAGGTGATCACGTCGTAGCCATGACCCCGATGGCGGTCCAGCGTCTCGACCCGGGCATGCAAACCTTCGAGATTGACCAGGGCCAGGGTCGACGCCACCTGCTGGATGAAGGCCGCCTTCTTGGCCACCGTGTCCACGCAGACCACCTCGATCTGCGGGCATGCGATGGCGATGACCACGCCCGGCAGCCCGGCGCCGGACCCCACGTCCAGCAAACGCACCGGGCGTCCGTCGGTCTCGCGCACCAGGGGGCCCACCACCGCCAGACTGTCGAGCAAATGGTGGCTCAGCATTTCGCCTGGCTCGCGCACCGCCGTCAGGTTGTAGACCTGGGTCCACTTGTCAATCAGCGCCAGGTAATCCAGCAGCAGGTTGACCTGGGCGTCGTCCAGGTGCAGGTCGAGTGCGCGCAAACCGACCCGCAGTTCGGCTTCCAGCTCACGGCGCAGGGCCTGTTGCAGGGAGTTCTGGGTCATGAGGCCGCCGCCTCGGGGACCGACTTGACGGTCGCAAAGCCCTTGAACCCGCCCTTCTTGAGGTGGATCAGCAGCAGCGAAATGCTGGCCGGGGTGATGCCCGAGATGCGAGCCGCCTGGCCCAGGGTTTCGGGGCGGTGGCGGTCCAGCTTCTGGCGAGCCTCGAACGACAGCGAGGTCACCTTCAGGTAATCGATGTCGGCGGGCAGACGCAGGTGCTCGAAGCTGGCGGCGCGCTCGACCTCCGCCTTTTGCCGATCAATGTAGCCGCTGTACTTGGCCGCAATTTCTACCTGCTCGATCACCGCATCGGTCAGTTCGCCCAGGGTTTCACGTGAAACCGCCGAGCTCACGAAGGCGCCGTCGCTCATGCCGGTGAGGGCCGCGTAGCCCACGCCGGGTCGCCGCAACAGGTCGAACAGGTTGTGCTCGTGATCGATCGCTTTGCCCAGCACCCGCTCGCTCTCGCTGGCCGGCAGGTTGCGCGGGTTGACCCAGGTCGATTTGAGCCGCTCGGTTTCACGTGAAACCGCATCGCGCTTGCGGCAGAACGCGTCCCAGCGGACATCGTCCACCAGCCCCAGGCGCCGGCCGTCCTCGGTCAGGCGCATGTCGGCGTTGTCCTCGCGCAGCTGCAGGCGGAACTCCGCCCGGCTGGTGAACATGCGGTACGGCTCGGTCACGCCCTGGGTGACCAGGTCGTCGACCAGCACACCGAGGTAGGCCTGATCGCGCGACGGCACCCAGGCGTCCTCGCCCCGGCACTGCAGCGCCGCGTTGACACCGGCAAACAGGCCCTGGGCCGCTGCCTCTTCGTAGCCGGTGGTGCCGTTGATCTGCCCGGCAAAGAACAGGCCGCCGATCTGGCGCGTCTCGAAGCTGCGCTTGAGCGAGCGCGGGTCGAAGTAGTCGTACTCGATGGCGTAGCCCGGACGCAGGATGTGGGCGTTCTCCAGGCCGGCCATGCTGCGCACCAGCGCGTACTGAATGTCGAACGGAAGGCTGGTGGAAATGCCGTTGGGGTAGACCTCGTGCGTGGTCAGGCCCTCGGGCTCCAGAAAGATCTGGTGGCTGTCCTTGTCGGCGAAGCGGTTGATCTTGTCTTCCACACTGGGGCAGTAGCGCGGGCCGACGCCTTCGATCTTGCCGGTAAACATCGGGCTGCGGTCGAAGCCGCTGCGGATGATCTCGTGGGTGCGCTCATTGGTGTGGGTGATCCAGCACGGCACCTGGCGCGGGTGCATGTCGGCCCGCCCCAGAAAGCTGAACACCGGCACCGGGTCCAGGTCACCGGGTTGTTCGGTGCAGCGGCTCCAGTCGATGGACCGCCCGTCCAGCCGCGGTGGGGTGCCGGTCTTGAGCCGCCCCTGGGGCAGTTGCAACTCTTTCAACCGGGCCGAGAGCGACACCGCCGGCGGATCGCCCGCGCGGCCCGCGCTGTAGTTGTTCAAGCCCACGTGGATCTTGCCGTCCAGGAAGGTACCCGCCGTGAGCACCACGGTGCGCGAGCGGAAACGGATGCCCACCTGCGTGACGGCGCCCACCACCCGGTCACCCTCGACCATCAGGTCGTCCACCGCCTGCTGGAACAGCCACAGCTTGGGCTGGTTTTCCAGCATGCGCCGGATCGCGGCCTTGTAGAGCACGCGATCGGCCTGGGCACGGGTGGCGCGCACCGCCGGCCCCTTGCTGCCGTTGAGGATTCGGAACTGGATGCCGCCTTCGTCGGTGGCCAGCGCCATGGCACCGCCCAGCGCATCGACCTCCTTGACCAGGTGCCCCTTGCCGATGCCGCCGATGCTGGGGTTGCAGCTCATCTGCCCCAGCGTCTCGATGTTGTGGGTGAGCAGCAACGTGGCGCAGCCCATGCGGGCAGCGGCCAACGCGGCTTCGGTGCCGGCATGGCCGCCGCCGACAACGATGACGTCGAATTCCTGGGGGTACAACATGGCAAAGCGCTCCGGGGGCCACGCCGCCAAGGCAGGGCTGGCGCGGGCAAGCCCGCGATTGTCCCACCAAGGCACTGTCCGTGGCGGCTGCGGGGTCGCGTGCGCCGTGGCATCGGCCACAATCGCGCCCCATGAACCCGACCCAACCCTCCGTGCTGGTCTTCGCCGGCAGCACCCGCGCCCAGTCGCACAACCGCAAACTGGCCCGCGTGGCCGCCGACATCGCGCGCGCCACCGGCGCCAAGGTCACCCTGCTCGACCTCGCCGAGCACGAGCTGCCGCTGTACAACGCCGACCTCGAAGCGCGCGGCACGCCCGCCGCGTCGCGCGAACTCAAGGCCATCTTCCACGCCCACCCGGCCTGGATCATCTGCTCGCCCGAATACAACGGCAGCTACACCGGCCTGCTCAAGAACACCATCGACTGGGTGTCCAGCCCTATCAAGGGCGACCCGGACTGGTCCAGCGGCACCAAGCCCTTCGCAGGCAAGGTGGTGGGTCTGCTCAGCGCCTCGCCGGGCGCCCTGGGTGGCCTGCGCAGCCTGTCGCACCTGACGCCGCTGCTGCTCAACCTCCAGTGCTGGGTCACACCCAAACAGTTCGCGCTCGGCAAGGCCACCGAGGCCTTTGACGCGCAAGGACAGCTGGTCAGCGCCACCGCCCTCGCCTCGGTGCAGGGCGTGGTCGAGCAAGCGCTGCTGGCCGCCCGCAAGCTCAACACGCCCGACTGAGCATGGACTGCCGACCCGGCTGCGCCGCCTGCTGCATCGCCCCGTCGATCAGCAGCGCCATGCCGGGCCTGCCACACGGCAAGCCGGCCGGCATGCCCTGCCCCCACCTCGACGAGGCCTTGCGCTGCCGCCTGTTCGGCCGGCCCGAACGGCCTGCAGTGTGCAGCGGGCTCAAGCCCAGTCGAGAGATGTGTGGGAGCGAGCGCTCACATGCCATGCTGTGGCTGAACCGGCTGGAGGCCGCGACCGCGCCATGAACGCCACCGACTGGGCCGCACTGGCCGCGCTCTACCCTGGCCTGGGCGACGCCCTCACCCCCGCCCAGATCGACGCGCTGCCCCTGCTGGCGGTGCCCGCCGGCACCACCCTGTTCCGCGAGGCCGAGGCCTGCGGCGGTTTTCCCCTCGTGCTCGACGGCGAGGTGCGGGTGTCGCGCAGCGCCAGCAACGGGCGCGAGCTGGAGCTCTACCGCGTGATGCCGGGCGAAATGTGCCTGGTGTCGTCGAGCTGCCTGTTCCTGCAGGGCACGCTCACCGCCCACGGCGTCACCCAGCGCCCCACCCGCCTCAGCCTGCTGCCGCCCGAGGTGTTTCAGGCGGCCCTGGCCGCGACCCCGTTCCGCGATTTCGTCATGGGCCTGTTCGCGTCGCGGCTGACCGAACTCACCACCCTGGTCGAAGCCGTGGCCTTCCAGCGCCTGGACGCGCGCCTGGCCAATGCCCTGCTGGGCCACGGCACGCAGGTGCACACCACCCACCAGGCACTGGCCGACGGCCTGGGCACGGTGCGCGAGATCGTCACCCGGCTGCTGCGCCGCTTCGAGCGCGAGGGCTGGGTCGAGCTCTCGCGCGAGTGCATCACCGTGCGCGACAGCGCCGCCCTGCGCGCCCTGGCCGGCGCCGGCCCCGAGGCGGCCCGCCGCCCTTGATCCAGCGCAAGGCCCGGCCCCGCGCCGCTGGCCTTGGTGACCGCGGTCACATACGCTGTGGCCCGGCTGCGGTGCAATCGCCTTCACCGCATCCCGCAACCCTTCAGGAGATTCACATGACCAAGAACGTCGGCGGCATCGACCGCACCCTGCGCATCGTCATCGGCCTGGCCCTGGTGGCCGCCGCCGCCACCGGCACCGTCGGCCTGTGGGGCTACATCGGTGTGGTGCCGCTGCTCACCGGCCTGGTCGGCTGGTGCCCACCCTACGCCATGCTGGGCTTCAACACCTGCAAGACCAAGGCCTGAGGCGCAGGCCCGCCCGGGCCTTCGTTGAACGGCGCGTGTCGCTGCACGGACAGCACAGACACGCAGCCTCGGCCTACAGTGCGTCTCAGCCCGCCCGCTCAGAGGCGGTGCCACGGAGACACGCCATGCACATCCCTTCCCTCAAAGAGGTCGTCAGCGCCGAAGAATGGGCCCTGCGCTGCGACCTCGCCGCCTGCTACCGCCTCGTTGCCGCCTACGGCTGGAGCGACCTGGTCTTCACCCACATCAGCGCCAAGCTGCCCGACAGCGTCACCGGCGGCGAGCACCAGTTCCTGATCAACCCCTACGGGCTGATGTTCGACGAGATCACGGCCAGCAGCCTGGTCAAGGTCGACATGGCCTGCAACAAGCTGCACGACTCGCCCTTTCCGGTGAACCCGGCTGGCTTCGTCATCCACAGCGCGGTGCACGAGGCGCGCCCCGAAGCACAGTGCGTGCTGCACACCCACACCCGCGCCGGCGTGGGCGTGAGCGCACAAAAGCACGGCATCCTGCCGATCAGCCAGCAAAGCACCTTCGTGCTGGCCTCGCTGGCGTACCACGACTACGAAGGCGTGGCCTTCCGCCCCGACGAGAAACCGCGTCTGCAAGCCGATCTGGGTGCCGCCAACTTCCTGGTGCTGCGCAACCACGGCCTGCTGACCGTGGGCAAGAGCATCCCCGACGCCTTCCTGTCGATGTACACCTTCGAGAACACCTGCCGCATCCAGATCGATGCGTTGGCCGGTGGCAGCGAGCTCACCCAGGTCGACCCGCGCATCCTCAGCGGCATGGCCGACGTGATGCGCGTGGCCACCGCTGGTCAGGGCGCTATGCTGGCCTGGCCGGCACTGCTGCGCAAACTCGACCGGATGGACACCGGCTACCGCAGCTGAAGGCGGCGCGCGCGAGGGGCACGGTTCAGGGCCCGAATCAGGACCCCGATCACCGCGCGGCGTACTGCTGCAGTTCCCAGTCGCTCACTTGCGCGTGAAAGGCCGCCCACTCGGCTGCCTTGAGTTGCACGAACTCGCGGGTGGCGTCTTCGCCCAGCGCGCCCGTCACCACTGCGTCGCTCTGCAGGGCCAGCAAGGCGTCGTGCAGATCGCGCGGCAAACGGTCCGGCACGGGCAGCCCAGCAGCGTGGCGCTCGTACAGGTCGTCGTCGCACGGCGTGGGTGCGGTCAGCCCCGCATCCATGCCATCGAGCCCGGCGGCCAGCGTGGCAGCCAGGGCCAGGTAGACGTTGCAGCTGGGGTCGGGCAGGCGCCACTCGAGGCGCCCCGCCACCGCGCGCAACAGGCAGGTGCGGTTGTTGTAGCCGATGGCCTTCCACACCGGCGACCAGGTGGTGCCCGAGGCGCTGCGGCTGGCGGCCAGCCGCTTGTAGCTGTTCACCGTGGGCGCACAGACCGCCGCCAGCGCATCGGCGTGGGCCAGCAATCCGGCGGCAAAGCGCCAACCCGTTTCGCTCAGGCCCAAGGCGCCTGCGCCGTCGGCCATCAGCGGCAGGCCATGCGCATCGGTCAGGCTCAAGTGAAAGTGCAGCCCGCTGCCCGGCGCACCCGCCAGCGGCTTGGGCATGGTCGAGAACTGCAGGCCATGGCGCTCGGCCACCGCGTGGGCGCTGAGCTTGAACAGCTGATATCGATCGGCCGCGGCCAAGGCGGCGTCGTGGCGGTAGTTGATCTCGTACTGCCCGCAGGCGTCCTCGTGGTCCATCTGTTGCAGACCGAAGCCCAGCGCCGACAGGGTCTGGCGCATCTCGTCCAGAAAACCCAGGTTGCGCCCGATGGCGCGCAGGTCGTACGAGGGCTTGGCCAGCGTGTCCTGCGCATCGGCCACCACCCAGCGGCCACCGTCGCCACGGCGCAGCAGGAAAAACTCCGGCTCGATGCCGACCCACAGCGTCCAGCCGCGCGCGGCCAGGCGATCCACCTGGCGTTTGAGCACCTGGCGCGGGTCGCTGGCCAGCGGCTCGCCGCCGGCGAAGCCGTCGCACACCGCGTGCGCCACCCCGGGCATGAAGGGCAAGGGGCGCAGCGTCTCGGGCAGCACGCGGCCCATGTACTCGCTGCGCGGGCCCATGCGCGGCAGCCCGGTGCCTACGATGCTGGGGCCAGCGAAGCCCGCGCCCACCGCCACCGCGTCGGCCAGACCCTCCAGCGGCACCAGCTTGCCCTTGGGTGTGCCGTCGAGGTCGGTGAAGGTGGCCAGCACCGAGTGCACGCCCTGTGCGCGCAGCGCCGACACGCGCGCCTCCAGGGCCTCGAAGGGGGCGCCCGGGTCCGCGCTGCGGTCGTTCACGCGGCCACCTCGGCGATGGCCGCGTCCAGGATGGACAAGGCCTCGTCGAACAAGGCGTCTTCGATGGTGAGCGGGAACAGGTAGCGGATCACGTTGCCGCTGACGCCGCAGGTGAGCAGCAGCAGGCCGCGCTTGAGCGCCGCCATCTGCACTTGTCTGGCCATCTCGGCATCGGGCGCACCGGTCTTGGGGTCCACAAACTCGTTGGCCACCATGGCGCCCAGGCCGCGGATGTCGCCGATGCGCGGGTAACTGCCGCGCAGCCCGCCCAGGTGGGCGATCAGCTTGTCACCGAAGGTCTGCGCACGCTCGCACAAACGCTCTTCCTGCATGACGTCGATCACCGCGTGCGCGGCCGCGATCGCCAGCGGGTTGCCCGCGTAGGTGCCGCCCAGGCCGCCCGGCGCCGGGCCATCCATGACCGCGGCCTTGCCGCACACCGCCGACAGCGTGGTGCCGCCGGCCATGCTTTTGGCCATGGTCATGATGTCGGGGCTCACGCCATAGTGCTCCATCGCGAACATGCGCCCGGTGCGCGCGAAGCCGGTCTGCACCTCATCGGCGATCAGCAGGATGCCGTGCTGGTCGCACAGCTCGCGCAACCACTTGGCCGCCGCCGGCAGGATGGGGTTGAAGCCGCCCTCGCCCTGCACCGGCTCGAACACGATGGCCGCCACGCGGCTGGGTTCGATGTCGGCCTTGAACAGATGCGTGATCGCGCGCTTGGCCTCCTCGAAGGTGTCGGCGTGCATCGGAAACGGCACGTGATAGATCTCGGGCGGGAACGGCCCGAAGCCGGCCTTGTAGGGCTGCACCTTGCCGGTCATCGACACCGCAAACAGGCTGCGGCCATGGAAAGCGCCGCCAAAGGCGATCACACCACTGCGCCCGGTGGCCGCGCGCGCAATCTTCACCGCGTTCTCGATCGCCTCGGCACCGGTCGAGAAGAAGGCCGTCTTCACCGGCCCCTCGATCGGCACCATGCCGTTGATGCGCTCGGCCAGTGCCACGTACTCGGGGTACGGCACCACCTGGTAGCAGCTGTGCGTGAAGCGCTGCAGCTGCGCGGCAATGGCGGCCTGCACCTTGGGGTGAACGTGCCCGGTGTTGAGCACCGCAATGCCACCCGCGAAATCAATGAAGCGCCGCCCCTCGATGTCCCAGAACTCGGCGTTCTTCGCCTTCTCGATGAAGAAATCGCCGAACACGCCCACACCGCGCGGTGTGGCGGCCAGGCGGCGGGCATGCCAGGCGGCGTTGGTGTGGGGGGCTTGCAGGTTGTCGGGCTTTTGTGGGGCGTTCATGGCTGTCCTCTCACGATGACGAATGACTTTGCGCTGCGCGCTGCATGACAAATGACTGAGGTACCCGAGCGCGCGGTCATTGGTCGTGAGCGCGCAGCACGAGATCATTCGTCATCGGTCACACCGGCGAATCGATCCGGATCCAGGTCGTCTTCACTTCCGTGTACTTGTCGAACGCGTGCAGCGACTTGTCGCGACCCACGCCGCTTTGCTTGAAGCCGCCGAAGGGCACGGTGATGTCGTCCTCGTCGTACTGGTTCACGTGCACAGTGCCGGCCCGCAGCGCACGCGCCACGCCGTGGGCCTTGTTGATGTCGCGCGTCCACACCGCCGCCTGCAGGCCATAGACGTTGCTGTTGGCCTGCTTGACCACGTCGGCCGCGTCGGTGAAGGACAGCACCGACAGCACCGGGCCGAAGATCTCCTCGCGCGCGATGGTCATGTCGTTCTTCACACCGTCGAAGATCGTGGGCAGCACGTAGCAGCCGCCCTTGACCGGCTCGGCCGCCTCGCCACCGGCGAGCAGCTTGGCGCCTTCCTTCTTGCCGCTGTCGATGTAGCGCAGCACGGTGTCCATCTGCACCTTGTCGACGATGGCGCCCATCACCGTGTTCTTGTCCAGCGGGTTGCCCGGCTGGTACTGCGGCACCATCTTGAGCGCCTTCTCCAGAAAGGCCTCCTTGATGGACGCCTCGACGAACAGGCGCGACGGGGCGTTGCAGCTCTCGCCCTGGTTGAAGAAGATGCTGCCGACCGCGGCCTCGACCGCCTTGTCCAGGTCGGGGCAATCGGCAAACACGATGTTGGGCGACTTGCCGCCCAGCTCGGTCCAGGCGCGCTTGAGGTTGCTCTGCCCGGCCATCACGTGGATCTGCTTGCCCACGCGCGTACTGCCGGTAAACGCGATGCAGTCCACGTCCATGTGCAGCGCCAGCGGGCTGCCGGCCTCGGCGCCGAAGCCGGGCACCACGTTGAACACCCCGGGCGGAATGCCCGCGGCCAGCGCCAGCTCGGCCAGGCGCAACGCGGTGAGCGGGCTCTTCTCGCTGGGCTTGAGCACCACCGAGTTGCCCGCCGCCAGCGCCGGCGCAATCTTCCAGGCCGCCATGATCATGGGGTAGTTCCAGGGCACGATCACGCCGACCACGCCCACCGGCTCGCGCGTGATCAGCGCCAGCGCCGTGTCGGGCGTGGGCGCGATCTCGTCGTACACCTTGTCCACGGCCTCACCGTACCAACGGATGCAGTTGGCCGCGCTGTT
This sequence comes from Hydrogenophaga sp., assembly GCF_019635465.1. GTDB lineage: Bacteria > Pseudomonadota > Gammaproteobacteria > Burkholderiales > Burkholderiaceae_C > Hydrogenophaga. The sequence continues at coordinate 99,156 of NZ_JAHBZK010000003.1, read as the reverse complement.
CACGTCCACCGCGCGGGCGTACTTGACCGGTTTGCCCATGTCCAGGGTCTCGGTCAGGGCCAGCTCGTCCGCGTGCTTGAGCAGCTGGTCGGCAAAGGCCTGCATCACACGCTTGCGCCGGGCCGGTGGCATGCCCGCCCAGCGGCGGTCCTCAAAGGCGGCGCGCGCGGCGCTCACCGCGGCATCGATGTCGGCCGCCTGGCCACGCGCCACCGGCGCCAGCAAGCGGCCATCCACCGGTGAAAAGCAATCGAAAGTCTGGCCGTCGCGCGCGGCGACGCGTTCACCGTTGATGAAGGCGCGGCCGTCGAAGGTCTGGGTCGGGGCGTCGAGAGAGGTGGTGGTCATGGCAGCAATGGCGCGGTTGTGGCCCGCAGGCCGTGGAAATTGGCCCCATGCTACGCCCCTTGAGCACCGGCGGGAACATCCACTTTCCCGGCCGGTGCACCATCCACTGGCCGCTCAGCTGCGGATCGCCGCCGCCATTTCCCGCTCGCGCTTGCGCGTCTGGCGCGCCACCCACACCGCGTAGCTCACCACCACGATGGTCACGGTGATGATGAGGATGGTCGCTGCCGCGTAGATGGTCGGGTTGATGCCTCGGCGGGCGTAACCGAAGATCACCTGCGGCAGGGTGCTCACACCCGGGCCGCTGAGGAATTCGGTGATGACCACGTCGTCGAACGACAGCGTGAACGCCAGCAGAAACGCCGCCAGGATGGCCTGGAAGATGTTGGGCAGCGTGACCAGGAAGAACACCTGGTGCGGCCGCGCACCCAGGTCCATGGCGGCCTGCTCGATGGCACGGTCCATCTCCATCAAGCGGCTCTGGATCACCACCATGCCGTAGGCCATGCCCAGCAGCGTGTGGCCCATGATGATGGTGAACATGCCGCGCTGCGGCCAGCCCAGCAGGTTCTGCGAGCCCACGAACAGCAGCAACAGCGACAGGCCGATGATCACTTCGGGCATCACCAGCGGTGCGTTGACCATGCCGCTGAACATGGTGCGGCCCAGAAAGCGGCGGTAACGCACCAGCACGAAGGCCGCGAAGGTGGCCAGGATCGCCGACAGCACGCCGGTGGTGGCGGCAATGCGCAGCGACAGGAAGAAGCCGTCGACGATCTTGCTGTCGTTGAGCAGCGATTCGTACCAGCGCAGCGAGAAGCCGGTGAAGCGTGCGTCGGTGCGGGTGCTGTTGAACGAGAACAGCACCATGAAGCCCAGCGGCAGGTACAGAAAGCCGAAGACCGCCAGCAACCAGACCTTGCCGAAGTGCTTTTCGATCAGTTGTTTCATGTGCGGCTCCCTTCAGCGCGACTCGGCCGCATCACCGGCGTACTTGTAGTACAGCGCCAGCGGTATGACGATGATGGCGATCATCACCACGGCCAGCGCCGTGGCCTTGGGCCAGTCGTTGGCGGTGAACATCTCGTCCCACACCACACGCCCGATCATGTAGTTCTCGGGGCCGCCGAGCAGCGAGGGAATCACGAACTCGCCCACGCAGGGAATGAACACCAGCATGAAGCCCGCGATGATGCCCGCCTTCGACAAAGGGACCGTGATCAGCCAGAAGGCCTTGAACGGCGCGGTGCCCAGGTCGTACGCCGCCTCGAGCAGGCGGAAATCCATCTTCACCAGGTTGGCGTAGAGCGGCAGGATCATGAACGGCAGGTAGACGTAGGTCATGCCCACCAGCATCGAGATGTTGGTGTAGAGCATGGGGATCGGCTCGCTGGTGATGCCCACGAACATCATGAAGCGGTTGATCACGCCCTGGTCGGCCAAGAGGCCCTTCCACGCGTACACGCGCAGCAGGAACGACGTCCAGAACGGCAGCATCACCAGCAGCAACAAAGCGGGCCGGATACTGGCCGGCGAGCGCGCGATGAAGTAGGCGAAGGGGTAGCCGATCAACAGGCAGAAGATGGCCGTCAGCAGCGCGTACCAGATCGAGCGCAGGTAGGAGTCGATGTAGAGCGTGCGAAACAGCGGCGCGCCTTCTTCGGTGCGGAAGATCGCCAGGTAGTTCTCGTACTTGAGGCTGATGATGCCGGTCTGCGGGTCCCACAGCGCCTTGAACGGGCTGATGTCGCCGCCCATGTCCACGAAGCTGATGTAGAGCAGGATCAGAAACGGCAGAAGGAAGAACAGCAGCAGCCACGCGAAGGGCACGCCGATGACGAAACGCTTGCCGGGGAGTGCGATCGAGGCCATGGCTCAGTCCCTCAGCACCACACCGGCGATGTCGTTCCACCAGAAGTTCACCTCGTCCTCCCAGGTGATGTCGGAGAGGTCGTGGCGCGAGGTGTTGGCCTCGGTGATCTTCACGCGCTGGCCGTTGGCCGCCTGCACGATGAAGGTGTTGTAGGAGCCGAAGTAGGCGATCTCCTTGACCTTGCCCTTGAACACGTTCGGGCCGGCGTCGGACGGCGGCGCGCCCTTGCTGATCTCGATCTTCTCGGGTCGCACCGCGAAGGCCACCGGCATGCCCATGGTGCCGGTGATGCCGTGGCCCACCTGGATCTGGCCGATGCCGGTATCGACCGCGCAACGGTCGGGTTCGTCCACCGCGAGCTTGCCCTCGAACAGGTTCACATTGCCGATGAAGTCGGCCACGAAGCGGTTCACCGGGTGCTCGTAGATCTCGGCCGGTGAGCCGACCTGCAGCACACGCCCCTTGCTCATGATGGCGATGCGGCTGGCCATGGTCATGGCCTCTTCCTGGTCGTGGGTCACCATCACGCAGGTCACACCCACCTTCTCGACGATGTTGACCAGCTCGAACTGGGTCTGCTCGCGCAGCTTCTTGTCCAGCGCACCCAGGGGCTCGTCGAGCAGCAACAGCTTGGGCCGCTTGGCCAGGCTGCGCGCCAGTGCCACACGCTGCTGCTGGCCGCCCGAGAGCTGGTGTGGCTTGCGCTTGGCAAACGGTGTCAGTTGCACCAGGCCCAGCATTTCATCGGTGCGCTGCTGGATCTCGGCCTTGGGCAGGCCCTCGCGCTTGAGGCCGAAGGCCACGTTCTCCCACACCGTCAGGTGCGGAAACAGCGCATAGCTCTGGAACATCATGTTGACCGGCCGCTCGTACGGCGGCACCGCGGCCACGTCCTGGCCCCCCAGCAGGATGCGCCCAGAGGTCGGCGTCTCGAAGCCGGCCAGCATGCGCAGCAGCGTGGACTTGCCACAACCCGAGCTGCCCAGCAGGGCAAAGATCTCGCCCTTGCGAATGGACAGCGACACCTCGTCGACAGCCACCGCCTCATCAAAGCGCTTGACCAGTTTCTCGGTGACCAGAAAGCCGTTGTTGTCGGACATGAAGATCCCTCAAATGAAAAAGGGCTGTTCGACCCTTGCGGATGAACAGCCCCGTTGCCGAGCGTTGCGCCGGACTTACTTGCCGCGCTTGAACGCGTTGTAGGTGTCGTTGAGCGCACCCGAGATTTCGTTGGAGAAACCACCGGTGGGGATCAGGCGGGCGGTGTCTTCCGGGCTCAGGAAGATGGTGTTGTTGCCCTTGACCTCGTCCTTGATGTCGGCCAGCGCGGCCTTGTTGCCGGTCGGGTAGTTCAGCTCGTTGGCCATGGCGGCACCGTTGGCGGCGCGCAGGTAGTAGTCGATGAAGACGTGCGCGTTGTTGACGTGCTTGGCGTCCTTGGGGATGGCCATGGTGTCGATGAACACCAGCCCGCCGCCGGTGGGCAGCAGCGGCACGATCTCGTCCTTGCCGCCGGCTTCTTTCACGCGATCACCGGCGATGTTGATGTCGCCGGACCAGCCGATGAAGGCACAGGCCTTGCCGCTGGCGATGTCGTCGATCATGGTGCTGGAGAACAGGCGCACGTCCTTGCGCACCTTCATCAGCATGGCCAGCGCGGCCTTGAAGTCCTCGGGGTTCTCGCTGTACGCGGGCTTGCCGACGTAGTGCAGCGCCACCGGCAGGATCTCGCTGGGCGAGTCGAGGTAGGCGATGCCGCAGGACTTCAGCCTGTCGGCGTACTTGGGATCAAACACCAGGTCCCAGGCGTTCTCGGGCATGGGCATGGTACCCAGCGCCTTCGCGACCTTCTGCTTGTTGATGCCGACGGTGGTGAAGCCCCAGGCCCAGGGCACCAGGTGCTTGTTGTCGGGGTCGACACCGGCGATCTTGGCCATGAAGTCCGGATCGAGGTTGCCGTAGTTGGTCAGCTTGCTCTTGTCGATGGGCTGGTACAGGCCGCCATCGATCTGCTTCTTGGCGAAGCCGGCGGTGGGGATGACGATGTCATAGCCCGAGTTGCCAGCCACCAACTTGGCGTGCAGCGCTTCGTTGTTCTCGAAGGTGTCGTAGTTGACCTTGATCCCGTACTCCTTCTCGAAGTCGGCCACCATGGTCTCGGTGATGTAGTCGGGCCAGTTGTAGATGTTGAGCACCTTCTCCTCGTCGAGCATCGGGCCCGCCGGGGCGGGTGCCGGTGCCGGGGCGGTGGCCACCGGGGCGGGTGCGGGAGCGGGAGCGGGCTCCTCTTTCTTGCCGCAGGCGGCGACCATCACGGCCGCCATTGCGAGAACCAGAACGTGCTTCTTCATGGTGATGCTCACTCCATAGTGAGAGGGGGGTTGGGACCAGGACTGCGCAGCCGAGGGGGAAAGCGGCTGATGACCCGCCAGGGGTATGCAAGTTCCAGACCCGCCGAAGGCGTGCCTGGCCGAGGCAATGCCCCAAAAGAGGGATCGACGGGCATTCTAGGGCCTGTTCACACTGTCTTTCCAAGTGCGAACAGGGTGAAAACAGCGCCAATCGAGGCGCGGGACGACGGCCAGGCTGGCCGCCTGGCCTAGGAGTGCAACGAAGAGTGGCGCTGTTTTCACCCCGTTCCCTGCGGGTTGCGGCCAAAAAGGCCATGCGCCGCGTTGCAAAGCCTCGCCGGGCCAACGGCCCGTCTGCGTTTCGCGCCTTGCGCATGGCCTTTTTGATCCGCAACGCATCTTGGAAAAACAGTGTGAACAGGCCCTGGTCACGCCTGTCGCCCTTGCTGTCACGCGTGCAGGCCTTTTTCGCGCAACTCGGCCAGTGTGGCGTCCAGGCACTTGCGGATCAGGCCAATCAGCTCGTCAATCTGCGCCCGTGTCATCACCAGCGGCGGCGCAATGATCATGCGGTCGCCCACGGCGCGCATGATGAGCCCGTTCTTGAAGCAGTGGGCGCGGCACATCATGCCCACGCCGAGATCGCCGTCGTACATCGCGCGGCTGGCCTTGTCCTTGACCAGCACCAGGCCGCCCACAAAGCCGCAGGTCTCGGCCACGCCCACCAGCGGGTGGTCGTTGAGCTCGGCAAAGCGCTGCGCCAGGTAGGGGCCGATGTCCTCGCGCACCTTGCGGGGCAGGTCCTCGCGCTCCATCAGCTCCAGATTGGCCAGCGCCACCGCGCACGCTACCGGGTGGCCGCTGTAGGTGTAGCCGTGGTTGAACTCGCCACCCTGCTCGATCAGCACCTTGGCCACGCGGTCGCCCACCATCACCCCGCCCAGCGGCACATAGCCACTGGTCACGCCCTTGGCGAAGGTGACCAGGTCGGGGCGGTAGCCGAACTTCTCGTAGGCAAACCAGTGGCCCAGGCGGCCGAAGGCGCAAATCACCTCGTCGGAAATGAGCAGGATGCCGTACTTGTCGACGATGCGCTGGATCTCGGGCCAGTAAGTGGCCGGCGGAATGATCACGCCGCCGGCGCCCTGCACCGGCTCGGCAATGAAGGCGGCCACCTTGTCGGGGCCGACCGCGAGGATCTTCTCTTCGAGCCAGCGCGCAGCGCGCAGACCGAAGTCGGCCTCGCTCTCGCCGGGCTGGCCGTTCTCGAAGAAGTACGGCTGGTCGATGTGCACGATGCCGGGAATCGGCAGATCGCCCTGCGCGTGCATGCCGCTCATGCCACCCAGCGACGCGCCGGCCATGGTGGAGCCGTGGTACGCGTTGTGCCGGCTGATGATGGTCTTGCGCTGCGGCTGACCCAGCAGGTCCCAGTAGCGGCGCACCATGCGCACGTTGGTGTCGTTGCTCTCCGAGCCGCTGCTGGAGAAGAACACGTGGTCGAAGCGGCGTCCATTCACCGCCGGCGCCAGCGAGGCGAGCTTGGCCGCCAGCCTGGCCGCCGGCACGTTGGTGGTCTGGAAGAAGCTGTTGTAGTAGGGCAGCGTCATCAGCTGCTGGTACGCCGCATCGGCCAGCTCCTTGCGCCCATAGCCGGCGTTGACACACCACAGGCCGCTCATGGCGTCGAGGATCTTGTGACCCTCGGAGTCCCAGACGTAAATGCCCTCGCCGTGGGTGATCACGCGCGAGCCACGCGTGGCCAGGTCACCGTGGTCGGTGAAGGGGTGGATGTAGTGCGCGCTGTCGAGCGCCTGGATGGCCTGGGTGTCTTGCTGTTCGGCGCGGCGGACCAGGGCGGGCGGGGCGATGAGGGTGGGGTGGTTCATGGTCGGTCCTTGCGGTCGATGACAGATGATCTCGTGCGCTTCGCGCACTCATGACGGATGACAGGGAAGACGCGACGGTTGGGCGCACAGGTCAAGCGGCGAAGCCGCGTCACGCCTGGCGCGCAGCGGCAGCGTCATTCGTCATCACACGTGCAGGAGCAAGTGCTCCCGCTCCCACGGCGAGATCACCTTCATGAACTCGTCGAATTCCAGTTCCTTGATCTCGGTGTAGATGGTCACGAACTCCTTGCCGAGCACGTCGTGCAGGTCGGGTTCGCGGCGCAGCCAGTCGAGGGCTTCGCCCAGGCTGCGTGGCAGCGAGTACGGCGAGAGGTAGGCGTCGCCTTTCATCTCGGGCTTGGGCTTGATCTTGTTCTTGATGCCCAGGTAGCCGCAGGCCAGCGTCATGGCCATGGCCACGTACGGGTTGGCGTCGGCGCCGATGACGCGGTTCTCGATGCGGCGCGCTTCGGGCGAGGCGATCGGCGAGCGGATGCCCACGGTGCGGTTGTCGTGGCCCCATTCGATGTTGATGGGCGCGGCCGTGTGGCGCGACAGGCGCCGGTAGCTGTTCACGTACGGCGCCACCAGTGCCATGGCCGCCGGGATGTAGCGCTGCATGCCACCGATGTAGTGGAAGAAGGCCTCGGAGGCCGTGCCGTCGGGGTTGCTGAAGATGTTCTGGCCGGTGCCCTTGTTGATGACGCTCTGGTGCATGTGCATGGCGCTGCCCGGCTCACCGGCGATGGGCTTGGCCATGAAAGTGGCGTACATATCGTGGCGCAGCGCGCACTCGCGCACCGTGCGCTTGAAGAAGAACACCTCGTCGGCCAGCCCCAGCGGGTGGTCGTGGAAGAAGTTGATCTCCATCTGGCCGGCACCGATCTCGTGGATCAGCGTGTCGACGTTCAGGCCCATGAGGTTGCAGTACTCGTAGATCTCTTCGAACAGCGGATCGAACTCGTTGACCGCGTCGATGGAATAAGCCTGACGCGAGGTCTCGGCGCGACCGCTGCGCCCGATGGGAGGGCGCAACAAGGTGTTGGGGTCGGTGTTGCGCGCGGTCAGGTAGAACTCCAGCTCGGGCGCGATGATGGGCTCCCAGCCCTCGGCGGCGTAGAGGTCGCAGATGCGGCGCAACACGCTGCGCGGCGCATACGGCACCAGCTTGCCCTTGGCGTCAAAGCAGTCGTGGATAACCTGCGCAGTCGGGTCGCTGGCCCAGGGCACGATGCGCACCGTGCTCGGGTCCGGGCGCAATTGCATGTCGCGGTCGGTGGGCTCCACCACGTCGTAGTAGGGCCCGCTGGGCGGCTGCTCACCGGTCACGCTCATGGCGACGATGGCGTGCGGCAGGCGCATGCCGCGGTCTTCGGTGAACTTCTCGCGCGGCAGGATCTTGCCGCGCGCCACGCCGGTCAGGTCGGGCACCAGGCACTCGACCTCGGTGACACGGTGTTCGTTGAGCCAGTTCTCGAGTTCGTTGAAGTTCTTCGGGGCGCTCATGGCCGGTTCCTTGTGTGGGGGGTTCGCAATGCTGGACGGATGATGACGGATCAGCAGAGCGAACCTAACCGGGCTGGCTGCGCGCCAGGTCGCTGGCCTGCAGGCGCAGGCTCATGCGCTGGCGGCAAGCGCGGCCGAAGGCATCGAAGATGGCGGCGTAGAACGGGGTCTCCCAGCAGCGCCACTCGGGGTGCCACTGCATGGCGTAGGCAAAGGTGCGCGCGCCCTTGACGGCAAAGGCCTCAACCAGGCCGTCGGGCGCCCAGGCCAGTGGCTCCAGGCCCGAGGCCAGGCGCGCAATGCCCTGGCCGTGCAGCGAGTTGACCTGCGCTGAGGTGCCGCCCGCCCAATCGGCAAACGGGCTGCCTTCGGCGATGCGGATCGGATGGCGCGGTGCGTACTGCTCGTCGGGTGGCGCGCTCTTGGGTTCGCGGTGGTCGTTCATGCCCGGTACCTCGTGCACCCGCTGGTGCAAGGCGCCGCCCAGGGCCACGTTGATTTCCTGAAAGCCACGGCACACGCCCAGCAGCGGCACGCCCTGGTGCACACAGGCCTTCACCAGCGCCAGCGTGAGCAGGTCGCGCTCGGGGTCCAGCGGCAGGCTGGGGTCGGCCACCTCTTCCTGGAAGTGCGAGGGGTGCACGTTCGACGGCGAGCCGGTGAGCATCACCCCGTCCACCAGCGACAGCAATTCGTCGATCTGTTCCGCGTCGGCCAGCGGAAACATCACCGGCTGGGCCTTGGCACCCACCTTCACGGCGCGCGCGTATTTGTCACCCAGCAGCAGAAAGGGCATCTGGTGCCCATGGTCACCCAGCAGGCGATGGTCGGCGGGCAGCCACACCATGCACGGCGCCTTGTTCATGACGTCTCCAAGCGGTCGAAACCCATTGTGGGAGGCAAATTGGATCACAATGAGAGCCAGTTGCGCCCATCTCGGGGTGCCATTTGATCCGGGCACGACGATGCTTTCCGAATTTCTGCTGGCCGAAATGACGCGACTGGGCACCCAGGACGCCCTGCCCCTGCACCGCCAGCTCTACGAAGCCCTGCGCCGCGCCATGCTCGACGGCAAGCTCGCCGCCGGCGAACGGCTGCCCTCCAGCCGCGACCTCGCGCAGGACCTGGACCTGTCGCGCAACACCGTGGTCGCCGCCATCAATCAGCTCAGCGTCGAGGGCTACCTCGCCAGCCGCGTGGGCAGCGGCACCTACGTCAACGACCACGTGCCGCGTGTGAACCACCGCGCTGCCCGGGGCGCACCGGGTCAGGTGCCGCACCTGCAGGCGGCCCGCCTGTCCCAACGCGGCGATGCGCTGGCCCACCGCTTCAGCGCGCAAAGCCTGGAGGTGCAGCCCTTCACGCCCGGCATCGCCGACTTCAGCGCCTTTCCGCTGGCGCTGTGGCAACGCCTGCAGAACAAACACTGGCGCATGACCTACCCGGACATGCTCGACTACAACACCTCGGGCGGCTATGCCCCCCTGCGGCGCGCCATCGCCGACTACCTGCGCGTCTTTCGCAGCGTGCAGCTCGACGCGGACCAGGTCATCGTCACCACCGGCACCCAGCAATCGCTGGAGCTGTGCGCGCGGCTGCTGGCCGATCACGGCGACACCGTCTGGGTCGAGGACCCGGCCTACTGGGGCGCGATGAAGGCCTTCATCGCCACCGGCCTGACGGTGCACCCGGTGGCCACCGACGACGAAGGCATCCACCCGCGCGAGGCCGACGATGCGCAGCCGCCGAAGCTCATCTACGTCACGCCCTCGCACCAGTACCCGACCGGCGCGGTCATGACGCTGGCGCGGCGCCAGCAACTGCTGGCCACGGCGCGCCAGCACGGCGCCTGGGTGCTCGAAGACGACTACGACAGCGAGTACCGCTTCAGCGGCCCGCCCATCTCCAGCCTCGAAGGCCTGGACGCCGACGGCCGCGTGCTCTACATGGGCACCTTCTCCAAGGTGCTGTACCCCGGCCTCAAGCTGGGCTATCTGGTGGTGCCCAAAGGCCTGATCGAGGCCTTTCGCCAGGCGCACTACGACCTGCACCGACCGGGTCACATGCCGACCCAGGCAGCCCTGGCCGAGTTCATCGAAATGGGCCACTTCGCCAGCTCGCTGCGCCGCGCCCGCCAGACCTATGCGGAACGGCGCCAATGCCTGCTCGAGGCGCTGCGCCCGGTGCTGGGCGACGGCCCCGATGCCCCCCGCATCAGCGGTGCCGAACAGGGCCTGCACCTGTGTCTGCGCCTGCCGGCACGCACCGACGACCAGGCCATCGCCCACCGACTTGCGCAACAGGGCCTGATCGTGCGGCCACTGTCGGCCTACTGCCTGCGCCGCACCGATCTGCGCGGCCTGGTCATCGGCTACGGCTACGCCACGCTGGGCGAAATCGCGCGCTGCGGGCCGATGGTGACGGCGGCCGTGCAGCGGGCGCTGCCGGGCTGAGGACGCTGGCGCGTCACACCGCGTCGCGCAAGCGGTGCCACCACATGCCCAGCGCCAGGCTGGGCGTGCGCATCCAACGCCCCCCCGGGAACCGGTGATGGCGCAAGCGCGCGAACACATCGAAGCGACCCGCCTGCCCCAGCACCGCTTCGGCCACCAGCTGACCGGCCAGGCCCGTCAGCGCCACGCCGTGGCCGCTGAAGCCCTGCAGGTAGTACACGTTGCTGCCGAGCCGGCCAAAGTCGGGCGCGCGGTTCATGCTGATGTCGACGAAGCCGCCCCACACATGCGCCACCGGCACCTCGCGCAGCGCCGGAAACACCGCCGCCATGCGCGCGCGCATGGTCTCTTTCAGGCGCGCGGGGGTGCGGGTGGTGTAGCTCACGCGACCGCCGAAGAGCATGCGGTGATCGGCGCTGAAGCGGTAGTAGTCGAGCACGAAGTTGTTGTCGCACACCGCCGCCTGCCCGGGGATGAGCCGCTCGGCGAGCGAGGGGTCCACCGGCTCGGTGCCGATGATGTAGGTGCCCACCGGCATGATGCGCGCGGCAATCTCGGGCGCCACCGCGGGGCCGTATTCGGGCAGCATGCAGTTGCCAGCCAGCACGCCAAAGCGCGCCGTGACCTGACCCCGGGCAGTGCGCGCCACCAGGGTGTCGCCACGCTGCAGCGCCATCACCGCCGAGTGCTCGAAGATGCGCACGCCCGCGGCCTCGGCCGCGCGGGCCAGGCCCAACGCGTACTTCAGCGGGTGCAGGTGGCCGCTGCGCGTCTCGCGCGCCGACGCGGCGTAACGCTCGGTGCGGATGTGGCGCGCCACGTCCTGGCCTTCGGCCCAGTCCACGGCAATGCCCCGCGCGGCCAGGCCGTCCATTTCCTCGCGCAGCGCGCGCGCCTTGCGTGCGCCCTCGGCGACGTACACATAGCCCAGCGTGCGGTCGCAATCGATGCCGTGCTCGGCGATGCGCCGGTCGATCAGGTCGATCGCCTCCAGCGACATCGCCCAGGCACGATCGGCGTCCTCGCGCCCGAGCTGCGCCTCGAACGGCGCCTGCCCGCTGGCATAGCCCACGATGGCCTGGCCACCGTTGCGGCCGCTGGCGCCACTGCCGATGCGATCGGCCTCCAGCACCACCACCTGCAGGCCGCGCTGTGCCATCTCCAGCGCCGCCGACAAGCCGCTGAAGCCCGCACCCACCACCACGGCGTCGACCTTGAGGTGTTCCTGCAGGGGCGCGCGTGGCGCCCCCCGCTGCACGCTGGCTTCGTAGTAGCTCTGCTGGTTGAGCTGGGTATCCGAACCAATGAGGGACATGTCAGCGCGCCCCTTGCTTGGCGACCTGTCCCGCCAGGTAAGTCCAGACAAAGCAGGCCGCTGCGTTGCTGGTCAGCTCGGCGTGGTCGTAGGCAGGTGCCACCTCCACGCAGTCCATGCCGATCCAGTTGAGATCGGTCAACCCCTCAAGAAAGGTCAGCACCTGTGAGCTGGTCAGCCCGCCGGGTTCGGGCGTGCCGGTGCCGGGCGCGAACGCCGGATCGAGCACATCGATGTCCAGCGTCAGATAGGCCGGCCGATTGCCCAACCGTGTCCGGATGGACTGCAGCGTCGGCGCCAGGCCCTCGCCATCCAGGCCGCGCAGAGCGCGCGCGGTGAAGATTTCGCCACCCCGATCGGCCACGTACTCGCGCGCCGAGCGCTCGCCACTGGAGCGAATGCCCACCTGCACGCTGTGCGCCGGGCTCACCAGCCCCTCCTGAATCGCTTCGTAGGTCCAGGTGCCGTGGCCCGAGGGCTCGCCAAAATGATCGACCCAGGTGTCGCAATGCGCGTCGAAATGCAGCAGCGCCAGAGGCTGCCCGTGCCGCGCGCGCGCCGCCCGCAACAGCGAGAGCGTGACCGAATGGTCGCCGCCCAGAAACACGCAGTGGTGGCGCGCCATCAGCTCGCTGGCCTGGCGTTCGATGTGGGCACGGACCTCGGCCAACGGCGAAGCGTTGGGCAGGCGCATGTCGAGCGCATCGCCCACCAGCGGCAGCGGCGACACATCGAACACCGGGTGAATACCGTCGCACAGCATGAGGCTGGCCGCGCGGATGGCCTGCGGGCCAAAGCGTGCGCCAGGGCGGTTGGTCACCACCCCGTCGTAGGGCACACCGCAGACCGCGAAGGGTTGATCGCCCAAGGGCTCGCAGGCCAGGAAGCGGTTGGTGTTGTTGGCGAAAGCAAAGTGACCGAGAGCCATGGAACGCGCGGGGGGATACCGGAGAGGAACTGGGCGGCGACGATACGCCTTCGTCCCGCACTCCCAAGGGGCCATTTGCTGGCACACCCCGGCGTCCACCCCACCCAAGGGGGAAGCCAATGACTTTGGTCACTTCCCGTCGGGCCCGCGGCTGCCTACCATGCCGGCCATGGAAGCGCTGCTCGACCACCCTCCCACCGACCAGCGTGCGCGCGGTCTGTTGCTGGTCGACGACCACGATCTGGTCCGCCTGGGCCTGCTCACACTGGTGCAGTCGCACGCGGCGGACACCGGCGAGGACGTACCGGTGTTCGAGGCGCGCACCCTGCACGAAGCCATCGAGCTCTACCGCCATCACCGCCACCAGATCCGCCTGGTGCTGCTCGACCTGCACCTGCCCGATGCCCATGGCATGAGTGGTCTCGACGATTTCCTGCGCGCCTGGCCGCAGGCCCCGGTGGTGGTGCTCTCTGGCGTGAACGACCCCGGCCTGACGCGGCACACCATCGCGCGCGGCGCGCTGGCCTACCTGCCGAAATCTGGCGACCTGCGCCACGTGATCGACTTCATCCGCTCGCAGGGCAGCTTCGGTCCCGACGATCAGGCCGATGTCACACCACTGCGCCGGGAACAGACCACGGTGTCCACGTGGCACGGCGTCAACGGCCAGCGCCTGACCTTGACCGAACGCCAGGCCCAGGTACTGGAATGGCTGCTCGCGGGGGCCTCCAACCGCGACATCGCCGAGCGTGCCCACCTCAGCGAAGGCACGGTCAAGAACCACGTCTCGGCCCTGCTGCTGCTCTTTGGCGTGCGCTCGCGGGCGCAGCTCATCAGCCAGCTGCGGTGACCTCAGCCACAGCGTCGCTGACCATCGCCGAGCGCGTGCAGCGCGCGCAGGTCGCCGCGCTGTACCGCAACCTGTTGCCTTCGATGCTGGCCGACGTGGCGCTGGGCTGGGGCATGGCTGCGTTGTACTGGTGGCAACTGCGCGACCCCTGGGTGATCGCCTGGTGGCTGCTGCACATCGTGCAGACCGCGCGCTACCCCTTTCTGGGCAACCGCGCGCGCGATCCGCAGGCCGACGCCCGCAGCGCGCACTGGGCGCGCGTGCATGCCCGCGAGCATCTGCTCTACAGCCTCACCTGGGGGTTGGCGCCCTGGTTCTTCATGCCGGTGGACAACCCACCCCTCACTGCCTTGCTCATTCTGGTGATCCTGGGCATCAGCAGCGCCGGTGTGCCGGCGGTGGCTTCGCGCTGGGCCTCGGTGCTAGCCTTTTCACTGCCCATGGTGCTGGGGCTCATCACCGCACTGGCCTGGCACGGCGACACCCTGCACTGGTTCATTGCGGGTTGTTGTCTGGTCTACCTGATGGCCACCATGCTGTTTGCGCGCAACCTGCATCACCTGCTCAGTGACGCGTTGCGCACCCGCTTCGAAAAAGAAGCCCTGGCCGATCAGCTGGCCGAGCAGATGGCCATCACACGCCGTGCCAGCGAGGAGAAGACCCGCTTCTTCGCCGCCGCCAGCCACGACCTGCGACAACCGCTGCACGCCATCGCCCTGTTCGGTGCGGTGATCGAACGTGAGCTGCAAGGGCGATCGGCGCTCACCCATGCGCAGCGCCTCATGGGCGCCGTGCGCGCCCTGGGCAACTCGCTGGACACCATGCTCGATGTCTCGCGCCTGGACGCGGGCGTGATCGAGCCCGAGCGCCAGGACGTGGCGCTGGCCGATGTGTTCACCCAGCTGCTGCCCCTGTTCGGTCCGCGCGCCGAGGAGGCCGGCCTGCAGCTGCGCATCCGCGCGACCGACCTGTGGGTCAACACCGACGCACACCTGCTGCAACGGCTGCTCGCCAACCTGATCGAAAACGCCATCAAGTACACGCAACGCGGCGGTGTGTTGCTGGTGGCCCGCGCGCGCGGGGAGCAGGTGTGGGTGGAGGTGATCGACACCGGCATCGGTATCGCACCCGAGCACGTCGGCCGCGTCTTCGACGAGTACTACCAGGTGGACAACCCGGGGCGCGATCGCACCCGCGGCCTGGGCATGGGCCTGGCCATCGTGCGGCGTCTGGCCACGCTGCTCGGACTGCAGATCGACCTGCGCTCGCACGTTGGTCGGGGCACACGCTTTCGCATCGAGCTACCCCGCGCCGCTCGCCCCGCAGCCAACGCCCAGCCGACCGGCAGCACCGACACCACCGACGTCAGCACCATGCCCCAGCGGGTGCTCTTGATCGATGACGAACGCGACATCGCCGATGCCACCGGCGCCCTCCTGGCCGGCTGGGGTGTGGCCCTGACCGCGGTCGACAACGAGGCGCGGGCCAGCGAGGCCCTGCGGCAGGCCCAACACAACGGCCAGCCCTTCGACGCGCTGATCTGCGACTTCCGGCTGGCCGATGGCGCCGACGGCCTGCAGGCCGCACAACGCCTGCGCGCGCACCACGCACCCAATCTGCCCTGGCTGCTGATCACCGGAGAGACCGCGCCCGAGCGGCTGCAGCGGTTGCGCGAAGCCGGCGTGCCGGTGCTGCACAAGCCGGTCGATCCCACGGTGTTGCGTCGATCACTTTCAGAGCTGATCGCGCCGCGGTTCCCACCGATGAGGGAAAGCTTGTGACTTTGTTCACTGGTCGGACCAGGCGATGCGACGTATCGTCCCTCGCACGCTGTCAACGCCACCGCCCGATTCCATGTTCGCTGTCACACGTTCCCGGCACGCCCCCCGCCCATTTGGTGCGGGGGACACGGCCCTGGACGCCGAGAGTGAGCGCCGCGATCAGCGCCGTGACTGGCAGGCACTGCTGCTGTGGCTGGCGGGCTGCCTGCTGCTGCCGTTGTTGATGCTGCTCTGAGGCGGCAAGAACGCTGCCACCGCCGCCATCAGCGTCAGCGCCTCAGGGCTTGCCGAGCAGGCCCTTCAGCCCTTCGCCCAGGCGGTCCCCCAGGTTGGCGCCCGCACCGGTCCCCACACCCGGCATCACCACCGTGCCCACCGCTGCGCCCAGCAGGGCAGCACGGGTGAGCGTCACCTGCGGCTCGTTCACCGTGCCGCCCACGGCCAGCGGCACACCGACCACCTGACCCCCTTTGCCGCGCGTCATGTCCACACGCACGCGGCCCGACAGCGCCCGGCTGGGCGAAATCGCCACCTCGCCCGTGGCCGCCAACGCGCCCGAGCTGGCCACCAGGTTGCTCAGCTGAATGGCCTTGCCGCGTGTGGCCACGCGCCCCGCCAGGGTGTCCAGGCGGGTCAGCCCGCCGCGCGACAGGCCCACCGTGGTGACGGCCTTGGCCAGGTCCAGCCCATTGAGCGTGGCCTCGCGCACGGTGAAGCTGGTGTCGGTGCGCAGCGCCGCCACCAGTGCCTCGGCGCTGACGCGCTCGCTGAACTGCGCGCTGATGTCGGTCTCGGCCTGCAGGCTGCCGCTGAGCGGGCGGCTGGGCGCCGTGAGCGCCGCCACCTCCACGCCCTCGGTCTGCAGCCGGCCCTTGAGCGTCACCCGCCGCTCGCGCGCGTCGGCGGCGGGCAAGGTCACATTGAGTGGGCCGCGGATGTGGCCGCCCCCGATGCGCACCTGCAATTGCCAGGCGGTGGCCGCGTCCTGGCGCCGCAGTTGCAGCTCGGCCCCTTTGTGCGCGCCGGCCACGATGGCCGCGTCCGCACGGTGTGGCCAGCCGTCGGCGTCCAGCGTCATGGCGGCGTCAAAGCCGGTGCGCGTGCCGTCGGCCGCCACCCAGGTCACATGGTCGAGCACCAACTCGCGCGGCAACACCGAAAAATCGATGGCTTCGCCGTCGCCTGAGGCCGCCGGTTTGCCAGCGGGCTTGCCCTGGTTCAGCCGCGCACCAATCAGCGCAATGGTCGCCTCGGGCAGCACCGCGTTGCGCACCACCAGCGTCTGCACCTGCACGCGACCGCGAAGCAGCGGCCCCCACTGCGGCCGCAATTCCACCCGCTGCAGGCTCAGGGGCGTGCGGGCCTCGATGCGCAGACCGTCGACAGCCACCGCTGGCAAGGGCCACAGTGCCAGTGACAGGCGCTCGGCACGCACCGGAGCACCCAATGTCTCGCTGGCCACCGCCCCCAGCCGCGCACGGAAATCATCACTGCCGATCCAGCGGTGCAAGCCCCACAACAAGCTCGCCAACGCCAGCAACGGCACCCCGATCCACACAGCCCAACGACGCATCGACACCATGCGGGCATTGTGCCGAGCAGGTGTTTCCCTGCGCCTAAGGGGCGTGACCGTTGGTAAGCCCCTGGTGCCCTGCCAGCGGACGCTGCCGCCAGGCCAGCACAGCCCCCAGGGCCAGGGCGCCCGAAGAGAACACCAACCCCCGCGCCAGCCCACCCGCGCCGTCGCTGATCAGGCCCACGATGACCGGCCCCACGATCTGCCCCACCGCAAAGCAGATCGTGAAGGCGCTGATGCCGCGCGCCCATTGCGCGGGCGGCAGGTTGTGGCGAACGAAGGCGGTGGTCGAGGCCACCACCGACAGGAACACCCCGCCAAACACGAGGCCCGAGACCAGGGCCAGCGACAGGCCGCCCCCCAGCACCGGCAGCACCGCCGCCAGCGCCAGCAGGCCGTTGAGCCGCGCCAGCGCACCACCGCCACGTTCGCGGTCCAGCAAGCCGGCCCACACGCGGGGCGCCACCATCACCGCCACGCCCAGCGCCGAGAAATACACCGTGATGCCCAGCGCCGACAGACCCTGCTCGCGCAGCAGGGCCACCGAGAAGGTCATGTAGCCGATGTAGCCCACACCGAACAGGGCGTAGCCCGCCAGGCCCCAGCCCATCGACGCCCAGCCCACGGGTGGCGCCGCCGCCGCGGCCGTGCCCTGCGCGGGCCCCTCCAGGCGGGCGAGGACACGCGCCGGCCACGCCATGCACAGGCAGCACAGCGCGCACAGCATGGCCAGGCCCCACCAGCCCCAGGCCCAGGCCGGTGGCGAACCCGACCCTGCGGCCAACAGCGCCGGCACCGCCAGCGCGGAGGCCACGATGCCCAGGCCCGTGCCGCCGTAGTAGATGCCCAGCAGCAAACCCGCCCGCGGCGCATGCAGCGCCGCCACACGCGCGCCCAGCAGACCGCCGGCGATGAACACCAGGGCGCTGGCCGCACCGGCCACCAGGCGCTGCAACAGCAAGGCGTTGGCATCGACCAGAAAGCCGCTGGCGGCCATCACCACTGATGCCACCCAGCCACCCACCACAAACCACCACGACGCCGATCGCTGCCGCATGAGCCAGGGCATGGCGAGCGCACCGACCAGGTAGCCCACCGCGTTGGCCGTGTTCATCGCGCCGGCCAGCGTGTAGCTCCAGCCCAGATCGGCGCGCATGGGTGGCAGCAACAGGCCGTAGGCAAAACGCGTGATGCCCAAAGACACCGCCGCGCCAAAGGCCAGGGCAAGCGCCAGTCGAAACGCTACAGCGGGAGAGGTGGCCGTCATCGGCGCGCATTGTCGGCGGCTGCGTCGACGCAGGCTGTCGCGCCGGTCCGAAGGCCAGCGGTCCGCCAGGGTCTGCCTGCACTGGACTCGATCGCCGGCGGCCAGCGCCGTAGAGTGCGATCATGACCGCCGCCGCCCACGCCATTTCCGCGCAGCGCATCGCCACCCTGCAGCAAGCCGAGCGCGAGCGCTTCATCGCCACCCACCCGCGCTCCATGGCGCAGGCCGAAGCCGCACGCGCGCACTTCCTGTTCGGCGTGCCGCTGCACTGGATGCGCGACTGGCCCAGCCCGGCCACTCTGGCGGTCGAGCGCGCACAGGGCGTCACCCTCACCTGCGCCGACGGTCTGACCTACGCGGATTTCTGCCTGGGCGACACCGGTGCCATGTTCGGCCACAGCCCGGCGCCCCTGGCCAAAGCCATCGCCGAACAGGCCGCCCAGGGCCTGACCTGCATGCTGCCGTCCACACGCAGCGTGGCCGTGGGCGAAGCCCTGCAAACCGTGTTCGGCCTGCCCATGTGGCAAATGGCCTTGACCGCCAGCGACGCCAACCGCTTCGTGCTGCGCTGGGCGCGGGCCATCACCGGCCGCACGCAACTGCTGGTCTTCGACGGCTGTTACCACGGTGCGGTGGACGACACCCTGGTCGATCTCGACCGCACCAGTGGCTCAACGCTGCCGCGGCCGTCGGTGCTGGGTCAGGTGCACAACCACCATGCCTTCACCCGCGTGGTGCCGTTCAACGACCTGGGCGCGCTCGAAGCCGCACTGGCCCAGGGCGACGTGGCGTGCTTGCTGGCCGAACCCGCACTGACCAACTTCGGACTGGTGCCGCCACGCGAGGGTTACTGGCGCGCCGCGCGCGAGCTGTGCCGCCGTCACGGTGTGCTGTTCGTGATGGACGAGACCCACACCGTCTCCACCGCCCTGGGGGGCTACGCCAAGGCGCACCGGCTGGCCCCCGACATGCTGGTGGTCGGCAAGGCCGTGGCCGGTGGCCTGCCCTGCGCGGTATACGGCTTCACCCACGATGTGGCTGAGCGCATGGTGGCCGCCAAGGAGCGTGCGCCCGAAGGGCACAGCGGCATCGGCACCACGCTGGCGGGCAACGTGCTCACCATGGCGGCACTGGAAGCCGCCCTCAAACACCTGCACACCGAGGCCAGCTACAGCCAGATGCTGCGCACCGCAGCGGCACTTGAATCGGGCCTGCTGCAACGCATTCGCCAGGGTGCCATGCCCTGGACGGTGACGCGCCTGGGCGCGCGCATGGAGCTGCAGTTCATGCCGCGCACCCCCCGGCATGCACAGGATGTGCGCGAGCTGGCACAGACCGAACTCGAAGCCCTCACGCACCTGTTCATGCTCAACCGCGGCGTCCTGCTCACGCCGTTCCACAGCATGATGCTGATCAGCCCGGCGACCACGGCCCCGGACGTTCAGCGTCTGCTTGGGGTCTTCGACGAGCTGTTGCAGGCACTGAAGGCCTGAACGCGCCGCGTCCTCAGCCCACGCCCACCGGCGACGGTGCCAGTCGCACGATGCGGGTGAACAAGCGGTCGAACGCCGGGTCGCGCGAGCCCTCCGGGCTCAGCGGGTCGATGTGGGCCGCAAACGCGGCGTCAAGCTCGCGCCGATCGGCCTCGCCCAGCGATTGCTCGGCGGCGGGCAACACCACCTGCTCCTCCAGCCGCATGTGGGCCAGGTAGAAGCGCACATAGGCTTCGGCTTCGTCGACGAAAGGCTGCCGCCGGGGCTCGCCCAGGTACTCCCAGGCCATCAGCAGGTGCATCAACTCGTGCACCCGGCCCTCACCGCCCATGTGTTCCTTCTCGAGCCGTTCGATGGCCTCCAGCGTGTGCGGCGCCACGCGTGCGACGCGCGGAAACAGCAGGTCGGACTCTTTGGGGTGGTGCAGCTTCTCGGGGAACTCCGCCACGTAGAACAACATGGCCCGCAGCACATCGAAGAAGCGCTCGGGCCCATCGGTCTCCGGTCCGCGCTGGATCATCGCGAGCATGCCCTGCAGCATGGCCGCCAGGCTGGCGTGTTCGTCGCGCACGATGCGCAGTGCGTCGCGTTTCATGGGCGTCTCCTCACAGGGCACGGTCGGGGGCGCGAGCTTCCCACGACCACCGCCTGTGCGCCTTGACGAAGGTCAAGGGCGCCAGCGCTTGAGCAGCAGCGCGTTGCTCATCACGCTCACCGAGCTCAAGGCCATGGCCGCACCGGCCACCACCGGGTTGAGAAAGCCCAGCGCCGCCAGCGGAATGCCCGCCACGTTGTAGAAAAACGCCCAGAACAGGTTCTGGCGGATCTTGCCCACGGTGCGGCGCGAAATGTCCAGTGCCGCCGCCACCAGCAAGGGCTCGCCGCGCATGAGCGTGATGCCCGCGGCGTGCATGGCCACGTCGGCACTGGCGCCATCGGTGTGGCCCATGGCCAGGCCCACGTCGGCGGCGGCCAGCGCCGGTGCATCGTTGACGCCGTCGCCCACCATGGCCACCACATGGCCACCTTGCTGCAACTGGCGGATCACAGCCGCCTTGTCGCCTGGCAAGACCTCGGCGATCACCTCACCGGCCTCTGCACGCAGACCCAGACGCTGGGCCATCGCCTCGGCCGCCGGCCGGTTGTCGCCCGACACCAGTGCCAATCGCAAGCCCTGCGCGCGCAGACCGGCGATTGCTTCGCTGGCTCCCGCTTTCGGTTCATCACCAAACGCCAGCACCGCCAGCACCGGCCCCTTGTCTCTGGCCAGCACCGACACCGACGCACCCTGCGCAAGCGCCGCATCGGCCGCTGCCTGCAACGCCCCCAGGGTCAATTCCAGGCTTTCCATCCACTTGAGACTGCCCAGCAGCAGGGTCTCGCCCTGCACCTCGCCGCGCACACCGCGACCGGTCACGGACTGAACCTCCCGCGCCGACGACCAGGTCAAGCCACGTGCCTGCGCGGCCTGCACCACCGCACGCGCCAGTGGGTGGGCGCTGTCGGCCTGCAACGAGGCCGCGCTGGACAACACCGCCGCTTCGTCCAGACCCGGTGCCACCTGCCAGCTCAGCAGACGCGGATGGCCTTCGGTCAATGTGCCTGTCTTGTCGAAGGCCACGGTGTCGATGCGGTGGGCGATCTCCAGCGCCTGGGCGTCACGGATCAGGATGCCGTGGCGCGCCGCCACACCCGTGCCGGCCATGATGGCCGCCGGCGTGGCCAGGCCAAGGGCGCAGGGGCAGGCAATCACCAGCACCGCCACCGCGTGCAACAAGGCATCGGCCGGCGCGGCGCCAACCACGGTCCAGCCGATCCAGGTGATCAGCGCAATCACCAGCACCACCGGCACGAACACCGCCGCGACCCGGTCCACCAGGCGCTGCACCGGCGCCTTGCCCGCCTGGGCGTCCTGCACCAGCGCAATGATGTGGGCCAGCACCGACTGGGCGCCACTGGCCCGCACGCGCACCGTCACCACGCCTTCGCCGTTGAGCGACCCACCCGTCACCGCGTCGCCGGGCGCCTTGTTGACCGGCATCGCCTCCCCCGTGAGCATGGATTCGTCCGCTTGTGTCTGGCCCTCGACCACTTCGCCATCGGCCGCAAAGCGCTCACCAGCCAGGATCTGGATCACATCGCCCGGCAGCAACTCTTCCACCGCCACCTCGATCGTCTCGGTGCGCTTCACGCCGTCCGGCAGCAGGCGTGCCTTCTCGGGCCGCAAGGCCTGCAGCGCGCGTATGGCCTCGGTGGTCTGCCGCTTGGCGCGCGCCTCCAGCCACTTGCCCAGCATCACCAGGGTGATGACCACGGCCGATCCCTCGTAGTAGAGGTGCACCATCTCGCCGGCCTCGGCCCGCCACCACAGCCAGGTCGACAAGGCCCAGCCGGCCGTGGTGCCGATCGACACCAACAGCTCCATGTTGCCGGTTCGCGCCTTGAGTGCGTGCCAGGCCGCGCGGTAGAAATGCGCGCCGAGCACGAACTGCACCGGCGTGGCCAGCACGAACTGCGCCCAGGCCGGCAACATCCAGTGGCGCCCGAAGAGATCACCCACCATGGGCAGAGCCAGTGGCGCCGACAACAAGGCCGCCAGCAACACTGGCCAAGCGTCGCGCGGCACGCCCAACAGCCGGTCGGCATCGGGGTTCACGTCGCTGTCCATGGCCCGGGGTTCATAGCCTGCGTCGCGAATGGCACGTTTCAAGCGCGCCGCCAGGGCCGCATCGCCCGGGCTGGCGGTGATGCGCGCCGTCTCGGTGGCCAGGTTGACGGTCGCCTCCACCACGCCCGGCTGCTTGCGCAAGGCGCGCTCCACCCGGCCGACACAGGACGCGCAGGTCATGCCGCCAATGCCGAGATCGATCTCGCAAAGCTCGCCCTCGGCGGGTGCGGCCTGCATGGTGGTGCTCGAGTTCATGGGGGCGATGTTGCACCTTCCCATGCGGTCAAGGTCAAGCCCCGGCGACCCAAGGCCAAGCACTTGACGTTGACACCGTGTCAAGGTTCAGAATGCCCACATTCCCTCAACCGGAGCCATTCCCCATGAACCAGACCTTCACCGTCCAAGGCATGACCTGCGGCCACTGCGAACGTGCCGTCACCAGCGCGATCAAACAACTCGATCCCCAGGCGGAGGTGCGCATCGACCGACCGCAAAACCTGGTCGAGGTCAACAGCGACCAGCCACGCGACAAGCTGGCCGAAGCCATCCGGGAAGAAGGCTATGCGGTGACCTCGTCATGAACGACGTCAGCGGCCACAGCAACCCCAGCGCGGTGGCATGGCCGGTCAACATCGGACAGGCCGCGCGGTTGAGTGGCATCTCACCCAAGATGCTGCGCCACTACGAGGGATTGGGCCTGCTTGGTGCCGTCCACCGCACCGACGGCAACTACCGCCAGTACGCCGAAGCCGACGTGCACACGTTGCGCTTCATACGGCGTGCGCGCGACATGGGTTTCACCCTCGACGAGATCCGCGACCTCGTCAACCTCTGGCACAACCGGCGCCGCAGCAGCGAGAGCGTCAAACGCATTGCGCAACAGCACATCGACGAACTCGGTGAACGCATCGCCAGCCTTGAAGCCATGCGCCGCACCCTGCAGGACCTGGTGCTGCGTTGCCCCGGCAATCAGCGCCCGGACTGCCCCATCCTCGACGACCTCGGTGGGGCACCAGGCCAGACAGCTTCCGACAAGCTTCTTTACACAACGCTCACACAAGCGGCGCCCGGGCGACACAGGGCCGGCGCACAGTGAGCCCACGCCACCAGCCGGTGGCCCTCACCTCAAAGGAGCCGACATGACCTCGCTGTTCACCCGCCGCCGCCTCGCACTCACCGCCGTGGCCACCGCCATTGGCGCCGCCTCGATCGCTGCCATCGCACAAAGCGGCCCTGCGCCGCAAATGCCCCCCATGGGTGAAGCCCACGCCCATGCCAAGGGCAAGCCCATGGATCCGCAACGCCATGCCGAGCGTCTGCAACACATGCAGGAACGCATGGCCGAACACCAGGCACGCCTGAAGGCCAGCCTGCAACTCACCCCGCAACAAGAACCGGCCTGGAACGCCTTTGTGGCCCGCATGCAACCGCAACCCCGTCCGGAGCAACCCCGCATGGACCGCGACGCCTGGAAAGGCCTCAGCACGCCCGAGCGCCTGGACCGCATGGAGGCCCTCAAGGCCGAGCGTGACAAGGCCATGGCGCAGCGCCACGACGCCATTCGCAGCTTCTATGCGCAGCTGACGCCGTCGCAACAGAAAGCCTTCGACGCCCAGCAAGGCATGGGCATGATGCGCGCGGGCATGCGTGGCCCCGGCATGCACGGTCACCACGACGGCGAACACCGCCCGATGTGACACCGACACTTGTCCTGTCTTCTTTATTGAATGCTTTTATAGAAGATAGTGGTAGGTAGTAGAGGGCGCTGTCTTTTGTGGACAAGCGCCCTTTCTCTTTGCAGCACAAGGACTTTCTGGAACGAAGAACCTTGTGTGAAGCACCCTGTTGGCGCTGTTCCGGTTTGGGGAAAACCGGCCATCGGCGGCCGCCTCTGTGGACAACTGCCGGGTTGTGCCAGAACTGTCCACAGCCTTGTCCAACATCCCGTCACCAACACTCACCAAACCCGCCTTGGGGCGCTGCTACACTGCGCGCCTTTCACGCCGAGCCAGCCTCTCGTCCATGCCCGTTTCTCTGGGCGGCCAAGCGCCCGCCAGCTTCGATCTCAAGAGCGCCCACCTGCCCTTGCTGGCCTTGCAGCTCAAATCGCCCGATCTGGAGCTGCTCAAGCGGGAACTGGGTGAGCGCTATGGCGACCAGCCCGAGTTTTTCGACCACGACCCGTTGTTGATCGATCTGCACGGCCTGGGCGAAGCGCCGCCACCCGATCTGGCCGTGGTTTCCCAGTTGTTGCATTCCCATCGCCTGCGCGCTGTGGCGGTGCATGCGCGCGACGACGCGCAGCGCGAGGCCGCACAGGCTGCTGGCCTGCCCATCGCCGACGGCGTGAACCTGCCGCGCACCGAGGCGCCTGCGGCAGCGCCTGTTCCCGCGCCAACCCCGGTCACCCCCAGTGCCCTGGTGATCGACAAGCCCCTGCGCTCGGGCCAGCAGGTGTACGCGCGCGGGCGCGACCTGGTGGTGCTGGCGCAAGTCAACCCTGGCGCCGAAGTCATTGCCGACGGCCACATCCACGTCTATGCGCCCTTGCGCGGCAAAGCCATGGCGGGTGCCCGGGGCAACGCCGACGCGCGCATCTTTGCGCTGGCCATGGCGCCCGAACTGATCTCCATCGCCGGCATTTACCGCACCAGCGAAGTGGCTTTGCCAGCAGACCTGCATGGCAAGGCGGCGCAAGTGCGACTGCTCAGCACCCCCGATGGCGACAAGCTCGTGATCGAAGCCTTGTCGTCCTGATTCACCGTACCGAAGGGAGCCCCTCCATGACCCGAATCGTCGTCGTCACCTCCGGCAAGGGCGGGGTTGGCAAGACCACCACCAGTGCCAGCTTTGCCTCGGGCCTTGCGCTGCGTGGCCACAAGACCGCCGTGATCGATTTCGACGTCGGCCTGCGCAACCTCGACCTCATCATGGGTTGCGAGCGACGCGTGGTGTACGACCTCATCAACGTGATCCACGGTGAGGCCAAGCTGGGCCAGGCGCTGATCAAGGACAAACAGGTCGACACGCTGTACGTGCTGGCCGCCAGCCAGACGCGCGACAAGGACGCTCTCAACCAGGAAGGCGTCAAGCGCGTGCTCGACGAGCTGGCCGAGATGGGCTTTGAATACATCGTCTGTGATTCGCCAGCGGGTATCGAAACCGGTGCGCTCATGGCCATGCACTACGCCGATGAAGCACTGGTGGTGACCAACCCCGAGGTCTCCAGCGTGCGCGACTCCGATCGCATCCTGGGCATGCTGGCCAGCAAGACCCAGCGCGCCATCGATGGCAAGGACCCGGTCAAGGAGCACCTGCTCATCACCCGCTACAACCCCGGCCGCGTGGCCGATGGCCAGATGCTGTCGCTGCAGGACATCCAGGACATCCTGCGCATTCCGCTCATCGGAGTCATTCCCGAGAGCGAGAGCGTGCTGGCGGCGTCCAACCAGGGCACGCCCGCCATCCACCTCAAGGGCAGCGACGTGGCCGAGGCCTATGGCGACGTGATCGACCGCTTTCTCGGGGCGGACAAACCGCTGCGCTTTGTCGAAGCCGAAAAGTCGGGCTTCTTCAAGCGCCTCTTCGGCGGGAGGTGAGCATGTCGCTGCTGTCTTTCCTGCTCGGCGAGAAGAAAAAGACCGCCAGCGTCGCCAAGGAGCGGTTGCAGATCATCCTGGCGCACGAACGCGCGGGTCGGGGTGCTGCCGAGCCCGATTACCTGCCCGCCCTGCAGCGCGAGCTGGTTGCGGTGATCGGCAAGTACATCCGCATTGATCCGCAGGACATCAAGGTGCAACTCGAGCGCCAGGACAACCTGGACGTGCTCGAGGTCAAGATCGAGTTGCCCGAACGCCGTTGACGAGCATCAACATGGCATCGATCAGCGGCGCCCTATCATGGCCGCATGCTGATCGAAACCCTGGGGGCTGCTCGCGACATCGGTAGGCTCAACGCCATCGTGGGCGTGCTGGTTCGCCATGGGTTTGGTGACACGGTGCGCCGGCTCGGGCTGACCGAATCGCTGGACAAGGCCGGCCACGCCATCAACCGTGACCACGCGGCCGATCTGGCGCGGCTGAATCCACCGGAGCAGGTGCGCCAGGCGCTGGAAGAACTGGGACCCACCTTCGTCAAACTGGGCCAGATTCTGGCCGGGCGCGCCGACCTCTTCGCGCCCGAATGGATCGACCAGTTCGAGCGCTTGCACAGCCATGTGGCCCCGGTGCCCACCGATGTGCTGATGGCGCAGCTGCAGGAAGACCTCGGTGGCGATCCCGACACCGTGTTTGCCCACTTCGACCACGACCCGTTGGCGGCGGCGTCCATCGCCCAGGTACACCGGGCGCGCTTGCATGACGGCACCGAGGTGGTGGTCAAGGTGCGCCGCCCGGGCATCACCGACACCATCGCCGCCGATCTGCGACTGCTGGGGCATCTGGCGGCCCTGGCCGAAGCCGAATTGCCCTGGCTGAAGCCTTACCGTCCGCAACAGCTGGTGCGCGAGCTGTCGCGCTCGCTGCAGCGCGAACTCGACCTGGCGCAGGAGTGCCGCAGTGCGGAGCGCGTCGCGGCCAACCTGGTGGGGTTGCCCTGGATCGTGGTGCCGCGCGTGCATTGGGCGCACACCCGCCAGCGCGTCAACGTGCAGGACTTCATCGATGGTGTGCCCGGCGACGATCTCAAGCGACTCGATGCCGAAGGATTCGATCGCCAGTTGCTGGCCCGTCGGGGCGCACAGGCGGTGCTGAAGATGATCGTGCAGGACGGCGTGTATCACGCCGATCCGCACCCCGGCAACGTGTTCTACCTACCCGGCAACCGTATCGCCTTCATCGACTTCGGCATGGTGGGACGGCTGTCGGCGCGGCGCCGCGAGGAGTTGCTCGACTTGCTGCTGGGGCTGGTGCAACGACAGCCGAGGGCGGTGATCGATGTCCTGCTCGACTGGGCGGGCAACGGCCACGCCGTGAACCTGTCCGAGCTCGAAACCGAGATCGAGACCTTTGTGGACCAGTACCAGGGCCTGCCGCTGGCCCAGTTGCAACTGGGTGCCATGCTGGGTGATGTGACGGCGCTGCTGCGCGACCACCGGCTGAGCCTTCCGTCGGACCTTGCCTTGCTCGTCAAGGCCTTCATCACGCTCGAAGGCATGGGGCGCGGGCTCGACCCGGACTTTCACATGGCCAGCGAAGCGCTGCCCATGCTGCGCGAAACCTTGCGGGCCCGCTACCGGCCAAAGGCGCTGGCCCAGCGCGCCTGGCGCAGCGTGCGCGGCCTGCTTGCGGTGGCCGACCAGCTGCCTTCCGATCTGTCGAGGCTGTTGCGCAACGCCCGCCACGGCCGCCTGCAGGTCGGTATCGAACTGGCCCATCTCAAGCGCGTGGGTGACCAGATCGATCGCGCCGCCAACCGGGTGGCGATGGCGCTGGTCATCGCCGCTTTGATCGTGGGCTCTTCCATCGTGATGACGGTTCAGGGCGGCCCGAGCATCTGGGGCTTGCCGGCGTTTGGTTTCCTGGGGTTTGTCGGGGCGGTGATCGGGGGTGCCTGGCTGGTCCGCGCGATCTGGCGAAGCACCCGTTCGCCCGACGAATGATGGGGAAAACGGGTCGCCCGGTACAATCCCGGCTTCCCCGCGCCAGTCCCTGCACCCGGTTGACCGACCGGCCGCTCCGATGCCGGAGCCCATTCTGCAGGCGGCCTTTTCCCGCACCACACCGCCACGGTCGCCATCGGCCGTGTGCGCTGTCGGGCGTGGCGCGATGTGCTCGGCATCATGAAAGGAACCGCATGGCCAAGGAAGAACTGATCGACATGATGGGTATCGTCAACGAGGTGCTGCCCGACACGCGCTTTCGCGTGACCCTCGACAACGGGCATCAGCTCATTGCCTATTCCGCCGGCAAGATGAAGAAACACCACATCCGCATCCTGGCGGGTGACCGGGTGTCCCTGGAACTGTCGCCCTACGACCTGACCAAGGGCCGCATCAACTTCCGTCACCTCGACGGCCGAGGCCCGTCGGCGCCACGCAAGCGCTGATAGCGGCCCGATCCGGACCTGCTTCACGACCGGATACGTTCGTCACCGACCGGCGGACTACAGACACCCCCCGAACTGGCCGACATTTTTCACACGACTTGTTACCAGGTCGGTTGAAAGGGTGTCCATGGTCAATCGAGTGAAGGCCGCGCCGCTGATGCGCGGCTTCCTGATGGGAAGTCTGCTGGTGCTGGGTGCGCTCGGCGCCACGCGGGTGCACGCCGCCGATGCCGAGGCGTCGGCCGCCGCCAGCAAGCCCGAGATCTGGATCAACGTGGGCGGTTTTTCCCGCCACTTCAACCGCAGTGCCAACTACAACGAGAGCAACCTCGGCTTCGGCATCGAGTGGCGGCACAACCCCGAGGTAGCGGTCATGGCCGGGGTGTACGACAACAGCCTGGGCAAACCGTCGCAATACGCGGCCGTCAATTGGCAGCCCTGGCACATCGGGCCGGTCAAGCTGGGGGCGGCCATCGGTCTGCTCAACGGTTATCCCGCCATCGAGCGCGGCGGTACCTTCTTTGCCGCCCTGCCCATGGCCACCATCGAAGGGCGCCGTTTCGGCGTCAACCTGGGTCTGATCCCCTCGATTGGCGACGTCGATGGCGCACTGCTGCTGCAGTTCAAGATGAAGCTGTTCTGAGCGAAGCGGTGCCACTCCCTGCGGCGTGGTGGGGGTAAGCCGGGCGCGCTAGCATCCCGTCCCCGCTGACCAATCACCCGACTTCCATGGATTTCGCCACCTGGCTCGCCTTTTTCGCTGCTTCCTGGGCCATCAGCATTTCGCCCGGCGCGGGCGCTGTAGCGGCCATGAGTGCCGGCCTCTCGCACGGCTTTCGCCGGGGTTACCTGACCACCATCGGGCTGGTGCTGGGCATCTGGACGCAGATTCTGGTGGTGGGCGTGGGTCTGGGCGCGCTGGTGGCCGCTTCCAGCCTGGCGTTCACGCTCATCAAATGGGCCGGCGTGGCTTACCTGGTGTGGCTGGGCATCCAGCAATGGCGTGCGCCGGCGCGACCCATCGTGCAGGCCAGCACCGAGGTGCTGCCCCGCCGCGCGCGCGACCTGATCGCCCGCGGCTGGATCATCAACGCGCTCAACCCCAAGGGCACGGTCTTCCTGCTGGCGGTGGTGCCCCAGTTTCTGGAGCTGGCGCAGCCGCTTGCGCCGCAGTACCTCGTCATCGGGCTCACGCTGGGCTTCACCGATCTGGTGGTCATGGCCGGCTACACCGCGCTCGCCGCGCGCGTGCTGGGCTCGCTCAAGTCGAGCAGCCACGTGCGGGCGCTCAACCGGGTGTTCGGCTCGCTCTTTGTCGTTGCGGGCGGCTTGCTCGCGCTGTTCAAGCGCGGCGTCTGATCAGGCCCCGGGCGGCGCCAGCCGCTGGGTGAACAGCCGCTCGGCAAAGGCGCGGCGCTCCTGCTTTTGCGCCTCGGTGCTCAACGAGGGCATCTGCGACTCCGAGACGATGTAGCCGTAGAGCATGAAGGCGCGTGCGCGCGCTTCCAGCACCGGAAAGCCGATCGCCGAAAACAGCTGCGCGATGTAGCCGATGCGGCTGGCGTCGGCCTCGTCAACGGCAAAACGCGCCATCTGATCGCGCCGCGCCCAGGCACGGATGGCCAGCTCGATGCGCGCCGCGCGGGCCGCGGCACGGCCCCGGAATGGCAGCGAGAGCACATCGCGCAACTGTTCCAGCGGGTCCGCATGGGCCGACTCCAGCCGTACCGTCAGGTTCTCGGTCGCGGTTTCGCGCCAGGCCTGCAGCACGCGGCGCAGCAGGTCCTCACGGTCCTTGAAGTGCCAGTAGAAGCTGCCGCGGGTAACACCGAGCTGCTGCGCCAGCAGATCGACGCGCACGTGGTCGATGCCCTGGTTCACCAGCACTTCCGTGGCCGCCTCGATCCAGGTGTCCGGCGTCAGGGGATTGCGCGCCACTTCGCCGCCGGCGCGGGGTTTGCGCGGGCGGCGCACGCTGGGTTCGGCCGGGCTGTTCATCGCGCGGCATTCTATGCACCGCCCACGGCACTTCCATACAGAAATGTATGGAATTCGGGGAAAACCCTGTAGTTCATCGGTGGAAACCCTCGATAGCATCCGCGCTCACAACATACACAACTGTATGGAGACAATGAGCGCACTCGACTGGCTCAACAACACCGACTGGCTGGCCGCGCCCTCGGCCACGGTGGAGCACCGCGCCGACGGCAGCTTTGTGCTGCGTTCGAGCGAACCTCTGGGCGATCACGCACGCTGTGTCGGCGACTGGCTCGAGCACTGGGCGCAACACACGCCCGCCGCCCTGGCCGTGGCCGAGCGCGCCGGTGATGGCTGGCGCCGGATGAGCTGGGCCGAACTGCGCAGCGCCGTCGGGCGCATCGCGCAGGCCCTGCTCGAGCGCGACCTGCCGCCAGACGCGCCGGTGGTGGTGGTGTCCGACAACGCCATCGACCACCTGCTGCTGGTGCTGGCCACGCAGCACATCGGGCGCGCCAGCTGCACGGTGTCCAGCGCGTACTGCCGTCTGACGCAGGACCACACCAAGATCCACGGCATCCTGCGCACGCTGCAGCCGGCGCTGATCTACGCGTCCGATGCGGCCGTCTATGGGCACGCCCTCGAGACCTGCGGCCTGGACGTGCCTCTGGTCTTCAGCCAGGGTGCCGGGCGCATCGCCGGTGCGACCGACTTCGCGCAACTGCTGGCCACCGACGAGACGCCCGCGGTGCAGGCCGCGTTTGCGGCCATCACACCCGACACCACCGCCAAGTACCTGCTGACCTCGGGCTCCACCGGCACGCCCAAGGTGGTGATCAACACCCACCGCATGCTGTGCGCCAACCAGCAGATGATTGCCCAGACCTGGCGCTTCCTGCGCCACGAGAAGCCGGTGCTGGTGGACTGGCTGCCCTGGAGCCACACCTTCGGCGGCAACCACAACCTGCACATGGTGATGTGCCACGGCGGCACGCTGGTCATCGACGAGGGCCGGCCCGCACCGGGCCTGATCGACAAGACCGTGGCCAACCTGGCCGAGATGCAGCCCACCATCTGGTTCAACGTGCCGCGCGGCTTCGACATGGCCATGCCGCTGCTCGAAGCCGACGATGAACTCGCGCGCCGGGTGCTAGGTCGCCTGCGCGCGGTCTTCTACGCTGGCGCGGCTTTGCCGCAAGCCAGCTGGGAGCGGCTGCAGGCCCTCGCCAGGAAGGTGCTGGGTCGCGAGATCTGGCTCACCACCTCCTGGGGCTCGACCGAGACCGCACCGGCGGTCACCAGTGCGCACTGGCGCATGGAGCGTGCCGGCGTCATCGGTGGCGTGCTGCCTGGTCTGGCACTCAAGTTCGTGCCCAACGGCGAGAAGCTGGAGATGCGCATCAAGGGCGTGAGCATCTTCCCCGGCTACCGGCACGCGCCCGAGCTCACGGCCAAGGCCTTCGACGACGAAGGCTACTACTGCATCGGCGACGCCGGGCTGCTGGCCGATGCCGGGCGGCCCGAGCATGGCGTGGTGTTCAACGGCCGCGTGGCCGAGGACTTCAAGCTCACCACCGGCACCTGGGTGTCGGTGGGCACCTTGCGCCTGCGCGTGGTCTCGGCCCTGGCGCCGTACGCGCAAGACGCGGTCATCACCGGCCACGACAGCGACCAGATCGGCGTGCTGGTGTTCCCCACCGCCGCCGCCCTGCAGATGCCGCGCGATCTGCTCGAGCAGCACATCGCGCGCGGCCTGGCCGTGCTGCGTGCTGAAGGCGGCGGCTCCTCGCAGTCGCCCACCCGCGCCCGTGTCCTCGACGAACCGCCCAACGCCGACGCCGGCGAGATCACCGACAAGGGCTACCTCAACCAGCGCGCCGTGCTGCAACGCCGTGCCCATGAGGTGGCGGCCTTGCAGGCCGACGCGCCCGGCACCCTTCGACCCGCCACCCCTGAGAAAGCCTCCCGATGACCCGCGGCCAGAGCCAGACCTTCGACGACGTCTTCATCCTCGACGGCGTGCGCACCCCCATGGTGGATTACATGGGCGCCTTCGCCGACGCCAACCCGATCGACCTCGGCATCAAGGTCGCGCGCGAGGTGCTCGTGCGCACCGGCGTGTCAGCGCAGGCCGTTGATTCGGTCATCGCCGGCAACATGGCACCCGGCGGCTTCGACCAGTTCTATGTGCCGCGCCACATCGGCCTGTACGCCGGTGTGCCGGTCGAGGTGCCGGCGCTGATGACCCAGCGCATCTGTGGCACTGGCTTCGAGCTGTTCCGCCAGGCCGGCGAGCAGCTCGCGGCGGGCATCGCCAGCCAGGTGCTGGTGGTCGGCACCGAATCGATGACACGCAATCCGATTGCCGCCTTCGACCACCGCGGCGGCTTTCGCCTGGGCGCGCCGATCGGCTTCAAAGACTACATGTGGGAGGCGCTCACCGATCCGGCCGCCGACATCAGCATGATCCGCACCGCCGAGAACCTCGCGCAGCGCTACGGCCTCACGCGCGAAGACGTCGACGCCTTCGCGGCGCGCTCCTTCGAGCGCGCCGTGGCCGCCCAGGCCGCGGGCTGGTTCGACGGCGAGATCGTGCCGGTGGCCAACGAAGACTTCGAGCGCGAGGGCTACCGCGCCCGTCGGCTGCGCCTGAGCGGCAAGAGCGCCGTGGCCGACAAGGACACCCACCCCCGCCCCACGCCGCCCGAAGTACTGGCCAAGCTGCGCACCGTGTTCAAGGACGGCGTGCAGACCGGCGGCAACAGCTCGGCGCTGACCGACGCCGCCGCGGCTGCTCTCGTCACCAACGGTGCCGGCGTCAAGGCCGCGGGCAAGGCGCCGCTGGCGCGTCTGGTGGCCGCCGCCGTGGTGGGCGTGCCGCCCGAGATCATGGGCATCGGCCCCGCGCCGGCCATCCGCTTGCTGCTCGAGCGCGCCGGCGTGGCACTGGGCGACGTGGCGCGTTTCGAGATCAACGAAGCGCAGGGCGCGCAGGCCCTGGCCGTGGCGCGCGAGCTGCAGCTCGACCAGGACCGTCTCAACGTACACGGCGGCGCCATTGCGCTGGGCCACCCGCTGGCCGCCACCGGCGTGCGCCTGACCATCACCTGCGCGCGTCAGCTGCGCGACATCGGTGCGCGCTGGGGCGTGGCCTCGGCCTGCATCGGCGGTGGTCAGGGCATCGCGCTGCTGCTTGAAAACCCGGCCGCCACCCACTGATTCCAAGCCCTCGCGCGTGCGGGCCATCAGCACACGCAACACCTCAGGAGACAACCCATGAAGAAGAGCTTCGTCCGCCAGACCCTGGCCGCTGCCGTCGTCGCCACGCTGGCCTCGGCCGCCTGGGCCGACCTCACCGTCGGCGTGAGCGTGCCGCTCACCGGCCCTGCGTCCGGCCTCGGCATTCCCATGAGCAACGGCGTGAAGATGTGGCCGGCCACGATCGGCGGTGAGAAGGTCAACGTCATCATCCTGGACGACGCCACCGACCCGACCAAGGGCGTGCAGAACGCGCGCCGCTTCGTCAACCAGGACAAGGTCGACGTGATCGTGGGCTCGGGCGCCACGCCGGTGGCCATTCCCATGGCCGAAGTCGCGGCCGAGTCCGGCACGCCGCAACTCGCGCTCTCGCCGATCGGCCTGCCGCCCGGCAAGGACGCCTGGAGCTTTCGCATGCCGCAGAGCAACGGCGTCATGGCCATCGCCATGGTCAACCACATGCAAAAGCACGGCGTGAAGACGGTGGGTTTCATCGGCTACACCGATGCCTATGGCGAGCAGTGGCTGCAGGCCCTGACGCCGCTGCTTGACAAGGCCGGCATCAAGCTGGTGGCCACCGAACGCTTCGCGCGTTCGGACACCAGCGTCACCGGCCAGGCGCTCAAGCTCACGGCCGCCAACCCCGACGCCATGGTCATCGTGGCTTCGGGCAGCGGCGCCGCCATGCCCCAGCTGGGCCTGGTCGACCGTGGCTACAAGGGCAAGTTCTACCAAACCCACGCCGCCGCCACGCGCGACCTGATGCGTGTGGGTGGCAAGGCTGTCGAGGGCACCTTCGTGACCTCGGGCCCGGTGGTGGTGGCCGAGCAGTTGCCCGACAACCACCCCAGCAAGGCGCTGGGCGTGGCCTTCAACGCAGCCTACGAGAAGACCCATGGCGCCGGCCTGCGCAACCAGTTCGCGGCCCATTCCTACGACGCCTACCTGCTGCTCGACAAGACAGTGCCGGTGGCCCTCAAGAAGGCCAAGCCCGGTACACCCGAGTTCCGCGCCGCGCTCAAGGACGCCATCGAATCGCAGGGCGCGCTGCCGGTCACGCACGGTGTGCTCGACTACAGCGCCACCGACCACTGGGGCTTCGTGCCCGACACCGGTGTGGTCATGAAGGTCGTCAACGGCGACTGGAAACTCGAGAAGTGAGGCCCCAGCCGGGCCGCAGCCGCGGTCCGGCGGTGTGCCGGAAGAAAGAACCCCTATGGACATGACCATCGCCGCGATCCTGGGCGTGGACGGCGTCATTAACGGCGCCGTCTACGCTTTGGTGGCCATTGCCCTGGTGCTGGTGTTTGCG
Source organism: Hydrogenophaga sp. (assembly GCF_019635465.1). Lineage (GTDB taxonomy): Bacteria > Pseudomonadota > Gammaproteobacteria > Burkholderiales > Burkholderiaceae_C > Hydrogenophaga. The sequence continues at coordinate 64,266 of NZ_JAHBZK010000003.1, read as the reverse complement.
GTCACGCGCGTCGTCTTCATTCCGCAGGGCGAGTACGTGGCGTTTGCCGCCCTCACCCTGGCGCTGATGCAAAGCGGCACCTTGCCGGGCACGGTGTGGCTGCTGCTGCTGATGGTGGCGCTGGTGTTGGTGCTCGATGCGGTGCAGGGCTGGCGCGAGCGCTGGCCCTGGCGGCGGCGTTGGCAGCAGGCGGCCCGGGTGGCGCTGCTGCCGCTGGCGGCCTGTGCCCTCACCGCCTGGGCCGTGCCGCGCCAGCCCTCGCTCATGGTGCAGGTGCTGCTCACGCTGGCGCTGATCACACCCATGGGGCCGCTGGTGTACCGGCTGGCTTACCGCTCTCTGGCCAGCGCGAGTTCGCTGGTGTTGCTCATCGTCTCGGTCGGCGTGCACTTCGCGCTCACCGGGCTGGGGCTGGCCTTCTTCGGCGCCGAAGGGTTTCGCAACCCGCCCTTCTGGGACGAGCGCATCAGCCTCGGGCCGGTCACGCTGAGCGGGCAGGCGCTGATCATCGTCGGCGTCTCGGTGGCGCTGATCGTTGCGCTGTTCGTGCTGTTCGACCGCACGCTCACCGGCAAGGCCTTGCGCGCCACCTCGGTCAACCGCACCGGTGCGCGCCTCATGGGCATCTCCACCGACGCCGCGGGCTCGCTCAGCTTCACGCTGGCGGCCTTCATCGGGGCGCTGTCGGGCCTGCTCATCGGGCCCACCACCACCATCTTTTTCGACAGCGGCTTCCTCATCGGGCTCAAGGGATTCGTGGCGGCGGTGTTCGCCGGCCTCACCAGCTTTCCCCTGGCACTCGCCGGTGCGCTGGGCGTGGGTCTGATCGAAGCCTTCGGCTCGTTCTGGGCCAGCGCCTTCAAGGAGGTGATCGTCTTTACCGCCATCCTGCCGGTGCTGCTGTGGCGCTCATTTATCGATCCGCACGATGAAGAACATTGACCTGTCACCACGCCGCGTCGGCCTGCTGGCCTTCGCCGCGGGCATGGCCGCGGTGCCGTTCCTGCCGGTGCCGGACTACTGGATCACCAAGCTCAATTACATCGGCCTGTTCGGCCTGGTGGCGCTGGGTCTGGTGCTGCTCACCGGGGTCGGCGGCCTGACCTCGTTCGGGCAGGCCGCGTTCGCTGGCCTGGGCGCCTACGCCACCGCCTGGCTGACGGTCCGCTACGGGTACTCGCCTTGGCTGGGGCTGCTGGTCGGCCTGGGTGTGACCACGGTGGTGGCCCTGGTGCTGGGCTGGCTGACCCTGCGCATGTCGGGTCACTACCTGCCGCTGGCCACCATCGCCTGGAGCCTGGCGCTCTTCTACACCATGGGCAACCTCGACGCCCTGGGCAAGTACGACGGCCTGCTCGGTGTGCCGGCGATCGAGGTCTTCGGGCTGAGCCTGCAGGAAGAGCGGCGCATGTACCTGCTCATCTGGGTGGTGGCCGTCCTCGGTGCGGTGGCGGTGACGCGTTTGCTCGACTCGCGCCCCGGGCGCGTGATGCGCGCGCTCAACGTCAACCGCGGCGGTGGCAGCACCATGCCCGAGGCCATGGGCGCTTCGGCGTTTCGCCACAAGCTGCTCATGTTTCTGGTGGCCGCCTTGCTGGCCTCGGTGTCGGGCTGGCTGTTCGCGCACATGCAACGCAGCGTCAACCCCTCGCCCTTCGGCATCAAGTTCGGCATCGAGTACCTGTTCATGGCAGTGCTCGGCGGCGTCGGCCATGTGTGGGGCGCCTTCACCGGCGCGGCGCTGGTCAAGCTCGCCGAGGACCAATTGCAGACCTGGCTGCCCGCGCTGCTGGGCACCTCGGGCAGCTACGAGGTGATCGTCTTCGGCGTGGTGCTGGTGCTGGTGCTCAAGTTCTCGCCCGACGGTCTGTGGCCGGTGATCGAGCGCTGGCTGCCCACGCGGCGCCGGCCCACCGTGGCCGCGCCCGCCGAGGCGCTGCCCGCACGAGACAAGCCGGTGGCGGGCAGTGCCCTGCTGCAGGTCAAGGCGGTGCGTCGCACCTTCGGCGGCCTGGTGGCCGTCAACGGCGTGAGCTTTGACATCCGCGCGGGTGAGATCTTCGGTCTCATCGGTCCCAACGGCGCCGGCAAGTCCACCACCTTCAACCTCGTCTCGGGTGTGTTGCCGCTCTCGGACGGCGAGGTCTGGCTGCGCGGCGAGCGCGTCGACGGCATGGGGGCGCGGGCCATTGCGCGCCGCGGGCTCTCGCGCACCTTCCAGCACGTCAAGCTGGTGCCCGACATGACGGTGCTGGAGAACGTGGCCCTGGGCACCTACCTGCGCACGCGCAGCGGCACGCTGGCCGCCATGCTGCGGCTCGACCGCGCCGAAGAAGCACAGGCCATGGCCGAGGCCGAACGCCAGCTCAGGCGTGTGGGCCTGGGCGAACAGATGCACGAGCTGGCCGGCAACCTCGCGCTCGGGCCGCAGCGCCTGGTGGAAATCGCACGCGCCCTGGCCAGCGACCCGGCCCTGTTGCTGCTCGACGAACCCGCGGCCGGCCTGCGCCACCGCGAAAAGCAGGCGCTGGCCGAGGTGCTGCGCCAGCTCAAGGGCGAAGGCCTGAGCCTGCTGCTGGTGGAACACGACATGGACTTCGTGATGAACCTGACCGACCGCATCCTGGTGATGGAATTCGGCACCCCGCTGCAGGAAGGCACGCCGGCCGAGATCCAGGCCAGCGACAAGGTGCGCGCGGCCTACCTGGGCACGGAACACTAGACATGGCCGAGTTGCTGCTTGAAGTGAAGAACCTGCACGCCGGCTACGGCAAGGCCGAGGTGCTGCGAGGCATCACCCTGGACGTGCGCGCGGGCCAGGTGGTCACCGTGATCGGTCCCAACGGGGCCGGCAAGTCCACCCTGCTCAACGCGCTCATGGGTCTGCTGCCGCTGCGCGGCGGTCTGCGTTTCAATGGCGAAGACCTGGCGCGCCTGACGCTCGAAGAGCGCGTGATGGCCGGCCTGGCCCTGGTGCCGGAACGGCGCGAGCTGTTTGGCACCATGAGCGTCGAGGACAACCTGGTGCTGGGCGGCTGGCGCCCCATGAAGCAGCGCACACCGCGCTGGCGCGACGGCCTGGCCCAGGTCTACGAGCTGTTTCCGCGCCTGCAGGAGCGGCGCGCGCAGGCGGCCGGCACCCTGTCGGGCGGCGAGCGCCAGATGCTGGCCATCGGTCGCGCCCTGATGGGCCAGCCCAGACTGCTGATGCTCGACGAACCCAGCCTGGGCCTGGCGCCATTGATCGTGCGCGACATCTTCCGCATCATCGAGACCCTGCGCGAACGCGGCGTGAGCATCCTGCTGGTGGAGCAGAACGCACGCGCCGCGCTCAACGTGGCCGACGAAGGCCATGTGCTGGAAACCGGCGACATGGTCCTGTCCGGGCCGGCACCACAACTGGCGCGCGATGCGCGCGTGATCGAAACCTACCTGGGGGCCAAAAAGGCATGAGCTGGCACTACGAAGCGCCACTGGCGTCGATGCGACGCGTGATGGAACAGGTGCTCAACGCACCGGCGCACTGGGCCGAGTGCCCAGCCTTCGCCGAGCTCGACATGGACACCGCCGACGCGGTGCTGCAGGAGGCCGCGCGCTTTGCCAGCGAAGTGCTGCAGCCGCTCAACGGCACGGGCGACCTGGCCGGTTGCACACGTGCGGCCGATGGCGCAGTGCAGACGCCACCTGGTTTTCCGGCGGCCTACCAGGCCTTTGTGCAGGGCGGCTGGCCGGCGCTGCCGTGCGACCCGGCCTGGGGCGGGCAGGGCCTGCCGCTGCTGCTGGATGCTGCCATGCGCGAGATGCTCGACGCCTGCAACCACGGCTGGAACATGTACCCCGACCTGCTGCACGGCGCCTACGAAACCCTCAAGCACCACGGCAGCGACGAACTCAAGGCGCGCTACCTGCACAAGATCGCCAGCGGTGAATGGCTGGCCGCCATGGCGCTCACCGAACCCCAGGCCGGCAGCGACCTGGGCCAGCTGCGCACGCGCGCCGAGTCGCAGGCCGACGGCAGCCTGCGCGTGAGCGGCAACAAGATCTTCATCAGCGGGGGCGATCACGACCTCACCGACAACATCGTGCACCTGGTGCTGTGTCGCCTGCCCGATGCGCCACCCGGCACCAAGGGCCTGTCGCTGGCGCTGGTGCCCAAGGTCCTGCCCGACGGCAGCCGCAACGCGGTGCACTGCGACGGCATCGAGAAGAAGATGGGCATCAAGGCCAGCGCCACCTGCGCCATGCGCTACGAAGGCGCCACCGGCTGGCTGGTGGGCGAGCCGCACCGCGGCCTGGCGGCGATGTTCCTGATGATGAACTCGGCCCGGCTGCACGTGGGCCTGCAAGGCCTGGGACACCAGGAGATGGCGGCTCAGAATGCGCAGCGCTATGCCGAAGAGCGCGCGCAGATGGGCCGCCCGATCGCGCAACACCCGGCGGTGCGCCGCAGCCTGCAGCGCCTGCGCACCTACACCGAGGCGCAGCGCGTGCTGGCCTACCGCGCGGCGCTGGCGCTCGACCTGGCCGACCACCACCGCGACGACGCCGTGCGCACGCGCGAACGCCGCTTTGCCGCCCTGCTCACCCCGGTGGTGAAGGCCTTTTGCACCCACCACGGTTTTCACGGGCCGGCCGAGGCGCTGGGCATCTGGGGCGGCTACGGCTACGTGCACGAATACGGCATCGAGCAGACGGTGCGCGACGCGCGCATCGCCATGATTTACGAAGGGACCAACCAGATCCAGGCCATCGACCTGGCCCAGCGCAAGCTGCTGGCCGACGGTGGCGCGGCCGCAGGTGAGCTGCTGGCCAGCCTGCAGGCCGAGGTGGGCGATGCCCCCGCCCTGAACGCCCTGCTGGGTGAGGCGCGCAGCCTGCTGCCGCGCTGGCTGGCGCGCGGCGCTGGTGACACGGCCTTCGTGCTCGAGACCGCCGACGACCTGCTGCACGGCCTGGCCTTTGCGCTGCTGGCCTGGGCCGTGGCCCGCCTCGACGCCGCGGGCGAAGCCCACACCGCCGTCTTCGCGCGCGAGGGCGTGCCCGAGGGCCTGATGCACTGGTGGCGGCTGCGCGACGCGCTCGAGCTGTGATCGCGGGCTGAACGCACCGGGCGCCCGGCGCGCTCAGTGCAGCTTGACCAGCGGTGTGGCGCGTTTGACGAGAAAGCGCGCAAACGCCAGCACGGCGGTGCGCAGGGTGCCCAGCACCGCCTGGTGGTGCATCAGGTGCAGGCTGACGTACATGGTGCGCGCCAGCAGCCCCTGCACAAACCAGTTCGACCCCATCAGGTTGCCCATGAGGCTGCCCACCGAGCTGCGTGTGCCCAGCGACACCAGCGAGCCGTGGTCGCGGTAGACATAGGGCTTGTCGCTGACCGCCTGGCCTCGCAACAGGCGCGGCAGGCGCGCCGCCAGGAAGCTCGCCTGCTGGTGCGCGGCCTGCGCGCGCGGCGGCACCAGGCGACCATCGGCCATGGGGCAGGCGGCGCAGTCGCCCAGCGCGTGCACATGCGCCACGCCCACCACGCCCAGGGTCGGCGTCACGGTGATCTGCCCGCCCTTGTTGACCGGCAGCCCCAGCGCGGCCAGTAGCGGCGGCGCCTGAATGCCCGCGGCCCAGACGACGATGTCGGCCGGAAATATCCGCCCTTCGCTGTCTTCGACCTGCTCGGGCGTGATGCGCGCCACCCGGCAGCGCGGCACCACCTCGACACCGCGCTCGCGCAGCAAGGCCGTGGCCGAGGCCGAGACCTTCTCGGGCAGGGGCGCGAGGATGCGGTCGGCCCCTTCGAGCAAGGTCAGCGGCACGTCGCGCAGCGGGTCCAGCCGCCGAAAGCCGTAGCGCGCGTGCACCTGGCTGGCCTCGCGCAACTCGGCCGCCAGTTCAACGCCGGTGGCGCCGCCGCCGATGATCACCACCCGCACACGCCCCTCGCCGCCTGCGCTCTTGCGCAGCTCGGCGGCGGTGAGCAGCTTGAGCAGGCGCAGGCGGAAGTGCTCGGCATCGGCCGGCTGGTTCAGCGACAGCGTGTGCTCGGCCGCGCCCGGCACGTTGAAGTGGTTGGCGGTGCTGCCGATGGACAGCACCAGCTCGCTGTAGGTCAGCGTGCGTGCGGGGATCAGCTCCTGCCCCTGCTCGTCGTGCACCGCGGCCACGGCGACCTCGCGGCGCGCCGTGTCCAGCCCGGTCAGCGCGCCGTAGCAAAAGACAAAGCCGTTGTCGTGCGCGAGCATCTCGTAGGACAGGCCCTCCTGGTGGATGTCAAGCGTGCCCGCGGCCACCTCGTGCAGCGAAGGCTTCCAGATGTGAAACAGCTGCCGGTCCACCAGCGTCACGCGCTGCGGCCCGAGCCGGCGCCCCAGCTTGCAGGCCAGTTCCAGCCCGCCGGCGCCACCGCCCACGATCACGATGGGCGCGTCGTTGTGTGCTTCGCCATCAGCCATGGTCGCGCTCCCAGGCGGCGATGGCCGCGCTGCGCCGTGCCAGGGCGTCGGGCGACCACAGCCGCTCGCGCTCGTAGAACACCTCGAAGGCCGGCATGCCGGGCGGCAGCACCACCCAGGGCTGCTTCGACGCGGTGAAGATGTGGACGTCGGGCGGGCAGCGGTCGGGATCGTCGAGCGAGCCCACGCGCACAAAACGGAACCCCGGACCGGCGCCCGCATAGTGGCTCCACACCGCCACATGGCAATGGGGGCAGCGGGCGATGCGCTGGCCGCGCCCGCTGGCCGAGGGCGTGTCCACCACCAGCGGTGGCTCGCCCAGATCCTCGACCGCGCTGGATTCGATCATGGCGTTGTGCGCGAAGGCACTGCCGCTTTCGCGCTGGCACCAGCGGCAGTGGCAGGCGTGCACGATCAGCGGCGACTGGCGCAGGCGGTAGCGCACACGGCGACAGTCACAGCCGCCTTCGAGCGGGGCGAATGCGGGGGCGTCGGACACCTGGGAACCTCCTGAAGTCTTGTTGTGTTGCCCGCAAGCCTACCTGTGTTCAGTGAGGGTGGTCGTGGCCCTGTGCATGGGTGTGGCCCTGTGTGTGGTCGTGTGCCGGGGCCGGCGTGCCACTGGCCAGCTCCTGGCGCGCCTGGCGCCACACCACCCAGCCGCCCTGCAGGGCCAGCGAGGCCATGAGCGAGGCCACCAGCAGGTCGGGCCAGGCCGAGCCGGTGCCGAACACACCCAGGGCCGCCAGCATCACCGCCACGTTGCCGATGGCGTCGTTGCGCGAGCACAGCCACACGCTGCGCATGTTGGCGTCGCCTTCGCGAAAGGCGTAGAGCATCACCGCGACGCTCACGTTGGCCACCAGCGCCAGCACGCCCACCAGCCCCATGGTCAGCGGCTCGGGCACGTCGCCGCGCCACAGCGACCACAGCGCGCTGCCCAGGATGTAGGCGCCAAAAGCCATCATGGACGCCGACTTCAACAAGGCGGCCCGTGCGCGCCACGCCAGCGCCGAGGCCAGCACCGCCAGCGACACGCCGTAGTTCACGGCGTCGCCCGCGAAGTCGATGGCGTCGGCCAGCAGCGACAACGACCCCGAGCGCACGCCGGCCACGATCTCCACCAGAAACAGCGCGGCGTTGATGACCAGGGCGGCCCACAGCACGCGGCGGTAGCGCGGCAGGCGGTCGGGGGTGATGGCTTCGAGGGTGTCGTGGTCGTGGTCGTGGGAATGCATCAAGGACATCGGGGGTTCTCCATTCAGGGCGCCATTGAAAACCCTGGAGTCGCTACAGTGTCAACCCGCGCCCATCGATCGGAGCCCGCCATGCAGATCAAGGCCTTGTCCGACGCCACCGGCGTCGATGTCGAAACCATTCGCTACTACGAGAAGCAAGGCCTGCTGCCGGCGCCCGCGCGGCGCAGCAACGGCTACCGCGAGTACGACACGCCCCACCTGGAGCGGCTGGCCTTCATTCGCCATTGCCGCGCGCTCGACATGCCGCTGAGCGACGTGCAGCGCCTGCTCACCATGCTCGACGACCCCAGCGGCCACGGCGGGCATGTGGACGAGGTGGTGGCGGCCCAGCTGGCGCGGGTGCGGGCCCGCCTGCAGAGCCTGCGCGCGCTGGAGAAGCAGCTGCTGCGGCTGCGTGAGCGCTGCCACGGTGAGAACGAGGCCGGTGCCTGCGGCATCCTGGAAGAGCTGGTGTCGGCGGCGCATGGCGAGGCCTGCGCCTGCCATCCGGCGGTGGGCCCGAAGCCCTGAGAAGCAGGCCTCAGATGCGCGCGCCGGTGGCGCGCTCGATGGCCTGCATCGCGTTCTTGAAGATGCGCTGGCGCGCGGCCAGCGCCACCCGGTGCTGGTCGTGCAGTTCGTGCATGGCCGAGGTCAGGTCGAGCACCAGGTTCTTCAGCGCCTTGCGGTCAAGCTCGTGCCCGATGCGTCCGCTGGGCAGGCGCACGCCCGGGCCCAGGGGCAGCAGGCACAACAGCAGCACGGTCCAGAGGTCGGGCTCGGGTGCCAGAAAGTGCATCCAATAAGGCCAGCGCCCGTGCAGGCCGCGCAGCACCTCGCGGCACTCGGGGATGGTGTGCACCTGCCGCGGGTCGCGCTCCAGCCCGCGGAATGCGAAATACACCGAGCCGGTGAAGCGCTCGATCTGGGCCGGGCTGGCCGACAACTGCTTGAGATCGCGCACGCACAGCGTCAGGCGCTCGGGCTCGGCGTCGTGTACGTCCAGCGTCAACACCACGCGGTCGGCGTCGGCCGGCAGCGCCGCCAGCCCGGTGCCCAGGGCAACGCGCGGCGGAGGGGTGGAAGGCTGGGAGGACATGCGGCGGGCACAAATGTGACAAAACGCGACGTTAGCACGGCGAAGCTGGCGCGCCGTGTGCGCTGTTCACCAGCGGGTGGTGCGCATGCCCGGTCTGTTGCGCGCAGCCATCGCCCCCTTTATCGGCGAAGGCCATAACGCGTATCCGTATTTCCAACTTGCCGTGCTTGCGCGGGGCCCCTAACCTGCGCCGCAAACACAAACCGATGGAGACAAACGGACCCGACCCCGGGCCGTGAAGCGCATGCCGCCCCGGCGCCGCCAGGGCCTGGCGCGCGCTGCCGTCTCCGACCCACCGCCGCCCGCCAGGAGTCCGAGACGATGACCATCCCCATTCACCCCGTACCGCTTGACGAAGGCACCGGCTACCAGCGCAAGCGCGTGTCGCACGAAGGCCGCCTGACCGAGGTGGGCCGGGGCACACCGATGGGCGAGCTGCTGCGCCGCTACTGGCACCCGGTGGGTTTGAGCACCCATGCCACCGACACCCCCCGCGAGGTGCGCATGCTGGGCGAGGACTTGGTGCTGTTTCGCGACAAGCTAGGCCGCGCCGGCCTGCTGCACAACCGCTGCTGCCACCGCGGCACCACGCTGTACTACGGCCGGGTGGAGGACCGGGGCATCCGCTGCTGCTACCACGGCTGGCTGTTCGACACCGAAGGCCGCTGCGTCGAGCAGCCCTGCGAGCCCGACGGCGGCGCCCCGCACCGCGAGCGCGTGCGCCAGCCCTGGTACCCGGTGCAGGAGCGTTACGGCCTCATATTTGCCTACATGGGCCCGCCCGATCGCAAGCCGGTGCTGCCGCGCTACGACGCGCTCGAAGAGCTCGACCCCGGCGAGTTCATCGACGTCGACGACACCAGCATCGGCAGCGGCGGTGGCGCCATCGCGCCCTGCAACTGGCTGCAGCACTACGAGAACGTGGTCGATCCGTTTCACGTGCCGGTGCTGCACGGCAACTTCAGCGGCACCCAGTTCACGCCGGCCATGAACCTCATGCCGCAGGTGCAGTTCGACACCACCGAACGCGGCGTCAAGGTCTTCAGCACCCGCCAGCTCGACGGCGGCAAGGTGATGCGGCGCACCACCGAGGTGGTGTTGCCCACGCTGCGCGTGGTGCCCAACCCTTATGTGGGCAAGTACGGCAAGGTCGAATCCATCGGCTGGACCGTGCCCATCGACGACACGCACTACCGCATCTACACCGCCGCCCGCGTGACCAAACCGGGCGAGATCCTTCCGCGCGCGCCCGACGCCGCCAAGCGCCCGCGCTGGGCCGACATGACGCCCGAGCAGCGGCGCGAATTCCCCACCGACTGGGAAGCCCAGGTCGGCCAGGGCCCGATCACGCTGCACGGCGAGGAACACATGGCCACCAGCGACCGCGGCATCGTCATGCTGCGGCGCATGCTGGCGCGCCAGGTCGATGCCGTCGAACGGGGCGAAGACCCGATCGGCGTGCACTTCGACGAGGCCTCGGCCTTTGTGCGCCTCGAGGCCGGCCAGTACGTCGACCCGGCCTGAGCGCCATCGATCCCAACGCATTGCCCCACCACAACCACGACAGGAGACAAGCATGCAACGACGACACCTCATGGGGGCTGCAATGGCCCTGGCCAGCGCCTGTGCCGGGCTGCTCGGCGCCACTTCGGCGCAGGCGCAGGACACGGTCACCCTGCGCTACGCCACCTTTCTGCCCCCGGGTGGCCTGTTCACCGCGCCCGACGGGGCCATGGGGCGCTGGGCCAAGTCGGTGGAGGAGGCGTCGGGCGGCGCGGTGAAGATCCAGATCCTGCCGGGCGGCACGCTGGGTGCGGCCGGGCGCAACCCGGGCGCGCAGCTCAAGCTGGTGACCGATGGCATCGCCGACATCGCCTTCGTCATCCCGTCGACGACGCCGGGGCGCTTTCCGGACGACAACCTGTTCGGCCTGCCGGTGACCGAGAGCGCGGCCGAAGGCTCGCTGACCTTCTGGAAGCTGCACGAGCAGGGTCTGATGCGCGGCTACGACGACAAGTCGTTCTACATCATCGGCCTGCTGGTGAACCCGCCCAATGTGCTGCACACCAAGCAGCCGGTGAACAAGCTCGAAGACCTGCGCGGCCTGCGCCTGCAGGCCAGCGGTGCCGAGCAACAGGAACTGGCGCGCGCCCTGGGTGCCACGCCGGTCGGCACGGTGTCGGTGCGCGAGGCGGCCGAAGCCATCAGCCGCGGCGTGGTCGACGGCACGCCCAAGGACTGGCTGGCCCTGCACTCGTTTCGCATTGCCGACGCCGCGAGCCACCACGTGAACATTCCGATGGGCGCGTCCACCATCATGTTTGCGATGAACCGCGCCAAGTACGACAGCCTGCCACCCAAGGCGCGCGAGGCCATCGACCGTTTCAGCGGTGAGCCCTTCGTGCGCATGACCGGCAAGATGTTCGACGAGTACACCGCGGTGCGCCACAAGGAGACCCTGGCCGACAGCAAACGCACCGTGATCGACCTGCCGCCGGCCGAGCGCGAGCGCTGGGACAAGGCCATGGCGACAGTGAGCGACGCCTGGCGCCAGCGCGATGCCTACAACGAGAAGCTCTGGCAGGCCTTCCTCAAGACCCGCACGCAGGTGCGGGCCGATCTGGGCATGAAGTGAGGCGTGGCGAGCGACGTGTCGCCGCCACCGGACGGGCGTCAGGCCGCGATGGCCTGGGTGCCCGCCCGCGCCGCCTGCAGGATCTCGTCGCGCAGCCAGCGCAGGCCCGGGTCGTCCTCGGTGCCGCGGTCCCAGTACAGGCAGGAGCGATAGCCCTCGATGTGCACCGGCAGTGGCAGCGTCTGCAGGCGATTGGCAAACAGCCGCGCCAGCCGGGCCGGAAACACCGAGATCATGTCGCTGCGCGCAATCACGTCGGCCGCCTGGTCGAAGCTGGGCATGGACAGCTGCACGAAGCAGCGCCGGCCCAGCCGGGACACGCTCTGATCGAGCGCGCTCTCGACCCGCGGATCGCGAAAACCGAAGAACACATGCGGATAGCCGCAAAACGATTCCAGCGCGTCGACCCCGGTGCGAAAACCCGGGTGGTCCTGGCGCGTGACCAATACGAAATGCTCTTCGAACAACACCGCCGAATGCAGGCCGGGCGCGATGCTCGGCTCAGGCGCGCAACCCAGGTCCACGTCGCCGCGGCGGATGCGCTCGAACAGCGTGTGGAACTGCGGCGGCTCCCAGGCGATGCGCACGGTCGCGTTCATCGCGCGCAGCCGCTCCATCAACGGCGAGAGGATCAAACGGCTGCTGTAGTCGCTGCCGGCCAGCCGGAAGATGCGGTCCGACGCGGTGGGGTCGAAGTGGTGGCCGATCTCGAGCAGGCGCCCCATGCGGGTGATCAGCTCGGCCACCGGCTCGGCCATGGACAGCGCCAGTGGCGTGGGCGTGACGCCGCTGGCGGTGCGGCGAAACAGCGGGTCGCCAAAGGTGCGCCGCAGCTTCGCCAGCGAGCCACTGACCGCGGGCTGGCTCAGGAACAGACGCGACGCAGCGCGCGAGACGCTGCGCTCCCGCATCAGCGCGTCGAAGGTGCGCAGCATGCCGATGTCGAGTGCGCGCAGATCGATGCGGGGTGGTTTGCTCATGCGGGCCTGGGGTTCGGGTGGGTGGTCGCGTCGAATCGCGGCACGCCCGGGCGGCGATTCTGTCGCAATCGCTTCGCTGAGGGGTGCGCATGGAATTGAGCCTGCGCGTGATGGCCATCGAGTGGCAGGCCGAGGGCATCCTGTCGCTGCGCCTGCAGGCCGCGGGCGGCGCGCCGCTGCCGGGCTACAGCGCCGGGGCACACCTCGACCTGCACCTCGCGCCCGGCCTGGTGCGCAGCTACTCGCTCATCGATGGCTACCCTGGGGATGCGCCCACGGCCTACCGCGTGGCGGTGGCGCTCGACGCCCGCACGCGCGGCGGCTCGCGCCACGTGCACGAGAAGCTGCGGGTGGGCGAGTGGGTGCGGGCCAGCCTGCCGCGCAACCACTTTGCGCTGGTGGAGGACAGCCCCTTCACCCAGCTGGTGGCCGGCGGCATCGGCATCACGCCGCTGATGGCCATGGCCGATCGCCTGCAGGCGCTGGGCCGCGCCTGGCGTCTGCGCTGGTGCGTGCGCAGCGAAGACCAGCTGCCGTTTCGCGACTGGTTGCAGCGGCACGCGTCGCACATCGACTTGCACATCGATGCGCGCGATGGCGGGGTGTGGGCCGGGTGGTCAGGCCTGATCGACGGTCTGCCCGTCGGCGCCCACATCTACGCCTGCGGGCCGGCGCCGATGCTGGTGGCCTTTGAGCAGGCGACGCAGGCGCTGGCGTCATCGCAGGTGCACCTGGAACGCTTCGGCGCCGCGCCACCACCACCGCAGGCCGGGGACGCGGTCTTCACAGTGCGGCTGCAACGCAGCGGCCGCACCGTGACGGTGGCACCCGAACAAACGGTGCTCGAGGCCTTGCAGGCCGTCGGCATGGACCCGCCAAGTTCCTGTCTGCAAGGCGTCTGCGGCGCGTGCGAGACACGCGTGCTGGCGGGCGTGCCGGACCATCGCGACCTTGTGCTGTCCGAGCAGGAGCGTGCGCGCGGCGACACCATGATGATTTGCTGCTCGCGTGCCAAAACGACCGAGATCGTGCTCGACCTTTGAGCCCCCAGGAGACCCCATGCGCCATCTGGACCCCGCCCTGCGCCGCTTCGCCAACACCCTCGCGGCGGCGGGTTTGTGCCTGTTGTTCCTCAATGCCATTGCGACCGTGCTGGACGTGCTGGGCCGCTTTCTGTTCAGCGCGCCAATCGACCGGCTCAGCGATGTGTCGATGCTGGTCTACATCCTGGCGGCGGCGTGCTGCGTGCCCGCGGCCACTTCGCAGCGGCGCCACATCACCATCCGCCCTTTCGAGGGCAAGTGCCCGCCGCGCGTGTACGCGGCCATCGAGGCTTTTGCGTCTGCCTTGCTGTTGCTGGTGTGGCTGGTGCTGGCTTACCAGCTCTGGCGCCACACCAGCGAACTGCACGCGGTGCGCCAGACCCTGTCGCAGCTGCCGATCGAGGTCGCGCCGTTCTGGCTCGCGGTGGCCATGGCGATGAGCTTCAACGCCCTGCTCGAAGCCTTGAACCTGTGGCGATTGCTCGGTACCGCGCTGGGCCTTCGTCCGCCCGAACTGGGCGCCAGCGCCGACGCCACCTTGCTCTGACCCGGGACCCCCATGTCACCCACCACCGTCATCGTGCTCGGCTTCGCCGGCCTGTTCGCCCTCATCCTGCTGCAAGTGCCCATCGGCGTGGCCATGATGGTTGCGGGCGCGGCCGGGTTTGCCGCCATCGTCGGCATCGACCCGGCCCTGTCCATGTTCGGCGGCGAAATCGCGGCCTCGTTCTCCAGCGCCGACCTGGCGCTGATCCCGGTGTTCCTGCTGATGGGCAACTTCGCCAGTGCGGCGGGGCTGTCGACCGACCTGTATCGCCTGTCTGACGCCTTCGTCGGGCACCGTCGCGGCGGGTTGGCGCTGGCCACGCTGGGTGGCTGCGCCGGCTTCGGCGCCTTGTGCGGCTCGTCGCTGGCCACCGTGGGCACCATGCACCGCGTGGCCTATCCCGAGATGCTGGCGCGCGGCTACCCACCGCACTTCGCGGCCGGCACCATCGCGGTCGGCGGCACGCTGGGCATTCTGGTGCCGCCCTCGATCATCCTGGTGGTGTATTCGGTGCTGGCCGAGACCTTCGTGATCGATCTCTACGTTGCCGCGCTGATCCCCGCGCTGATGGCGGTGCTGTTCTATGCCGCTGCGGTGCTGCTCTACGGCTTGATGCACCGCGACGCCATGCCCGCCGCACCCCGGCTGGGCTGGGGCGAGCGCTGGCAGGCGGTGCGTCAGGCCACGGCGGTGGTGACGCTGGCGCTGCTGGTCATCGGTGGCATCTACCTCGGTGTGTTCACCGCGCTGGAGGCGGCCTCGGTGGGCGCGGTGCTGGCCTTCGTGGCCTACCTGTGGCGGCGCGGCTGGAACCGCTACGAGGTGTTCAAGCTCATCGGCGAGACGGCGTCCGTCACCGGCATGATCTACGTGATGGTGATCGGCGCCTCGGCGTTCAACTACTTCGTCACCGTCAGCGGCGTGGCCGACCTGTTCATGGAAATGGTCAACGCCACCAACCTGCCGCCCTGGGGCGTGATCGCGCTGATCCTGGTGGCCTATATCGTGCTCGGCGCCTTCTTCGACGAAGTGGCCACCATGCTGATCACGTTGCCGTTCGTGCTGCCCCTGATCATTTCCTGGGGCTACGACCCGCTGTGGTGGGGCATCGTCAACGTCACCGTGATCATGATCGGCCTGTTCTGTCCGCCGATTGGTCTGAACGTGATGGTGATGCACGGGCTGGTGCGCAACGTGCCGCTGCGGCGCATCTATGGCGGTGTCATGCCCTTCCTGCTGGCCGACTTCCTGCGGCTGGGCCTGTTGGTGGCGTTCCCCGTGATCGCCACCTGGTTGCCCACGGTCATGCGCTGATCGCAGACGCGTGCCGCGATTCGCGGCGACACTCGGCCGGTTTGCGGGGCCCACCCGCCTCCTTTGCCGAAAGCCCACCATGAGCCCACTCCTGCCCGGCCCCGACGGCCGCCTGCGCTGCCGCTGGTGCGCAGGCGTGCCCGAATTCCTGCCGTACCACGACCGCGAGTGGGGCTTCCCCGTGGCCGACGACGTGCGCCTGTTCGAAAAGCTCAGCCTGGAAGCGTTCCAGTCGGGCCTGAGCTGGCGCACCATCCTTGCCAAGCGCGAGAACTTTCGCGCCGCCTTCGCCGGCTTCGAATTCGATCGCGTGGCACGCTTTGACGACCGTGACGTGCAGCGCCTGCTGGCCGACGAAGGCATCGTGCGCCACCGCGGCAAGATCGAGGCCGTGATCCACAACGCGCGCTGTGCGCAGGACATGGTCGCGCAGGAGGGCTCGCTCGCGGCGTACTTCTGGCGGCACGAGCCCCGGGCCGACGAGCTCGGCACGCCGCAGACCGCATCGACCTCGCCCACCTCCATCGCGCTGTCCAAAGACTTGAAGAAGCGCGGCTGGAAGTTCGTCGGGCCCACCACCGTGTTCGCCTTCCTGCAGGCCATGGGTCTGATCAACGACCACGCCGAAGGCTGCGTGGTGCGCGACGAAGTGGCGCGCGCGCGGCGTCGGTTCAAGCCGCCGCGTTGAGTCAGTCGGCGCCGTAGACCTCGCGCAGCAGCTGCGCGAGTTGCTGCACCGGCTCGGCCGCGTCGGCCCTGTGCACCAGGCCGATCTCGCGCTCGAAGGCGTGCGCACCCAGGTCCAGCGCGTGCACGCCCGCGGGCCAGCGCCGCCGCCCGGTGGTGAGAGGCACCAGCGCCGCACCCAGGCCGCTGGCCACGAGTTGGGCCAGGGCTTCGGGCTCGTCCACCTCGCAGACCTCCTGCACGCTCAGGCGCTGTGCGCGCAGGAAGCGGTCGACCTGGCGGCCACCGAACGAGGTGCGGTCGTAGCGGATGAAGGGCAGCTCGGCCAGCAGCTGGCGCCAGTGTTTGCCGGTGTACTTGCGCGGCACCAGCAGCTGAAACGGCTCGCGCGCCAACGTGCTCCAGCGCAGATCGCTCTGCAGGGCAAAGGGTGGGCGGATGATCACCGCCGCATCGATCTCGCCCGCGTCGACCAGGTTGAGCAGGGCGGACGACACACCGGGCGCCACCCGCGTGCGGCTGCCCGGGCGCTGGCGGTGAAAACGCGCAATCGCCGCAGGCAACAGCGACTGCTGCACCGACGCAATGGCGCCCAGGTGCACGAAGGCGGCCGGGCCGCGTGCGCGCTGGCGCGCGCCCAGCTGGCCGTAGAGCTGCAACAGCTCCTGCGCCTGGGCCAGCGTCTGCAGGCCGCGCGCATTGAGCCGCGCCGAGCGGCCCGTGCGCTCGAACAGCGCGAAGCCCAGCTCGTCCTCCAGGCGCTTCATCTGGGCGCTCACCGCGGCCTGGGTCAGCCCGACGGCGTCACCGGCGGCGGCGAAGGTGCCCTCGCGCGCCACCGCCATCAGGGTCTTGAGTTCGCGGATCATGGTCAAAGATTATTGATGCTCGGTGCAAATATCGTTTGATTTTCTTTTGGCTCGGCAAGGCCTAGCATCGACGCCCTCTTCTCCCCCTTGCGCTTGCGCGCCCAAACGCCATGTCCACCGCCACCGCCGACCGCCCGGTCATGACCGCACCCACCACCAACCCGGCACCGCTGTCGCCCTTTCACCTGGCCTTCCCGGTGCACGACCTGGCGGCCGCGCGCCACTTCTATGGCGAAATGCTGGGTTGCCCCGAAGGCCGCAGCTCGCCCGAGTGGATTGACTTCAACTTCTATGGCCACCAGATCGTCGCCCACCTGGCGCCCGAGGCCTGCGGCAGTGCCGCAACCAACGCGGTCGATGGCCACGGTGTGCCGGTGCGCCACTTCGGCATCGTGCTGCCCATGGCCGACTGGGAAGCCATGGCCGAGCGCTTGAAAAGCCTGGGCACCGCGTTCGTGATCGAGCCCTACATCCGCTTCAAGGGTCAGCCCGGCGAGCAGGCCACGATGTTCTTCCTCGACCCCTCGGGCAACGCCATCGAGGTCAAGGCCTTTGGCGACATCAACAAGCTGTTTGCCAAGTGAGCGGCGGCCCAGCTGGCCCTGGATGAATCTGCTCGTGAGCGCGTGAGGGCTCACCCGCTCTGAATGTTGTGCGTTGGGGGAACGCTCGGTCATCGGTCGTTACGTAGCGAGGCGGTATGTGCCGCTCTACACGAAAGTTGGCCTGTGAGACCGTTTCAATCCGCGCGGGGAACGATGCCCCGGGGCCCCATCGTCGACAGACTGTCTGCGCTTGCTGCAACGGAACCCGACATCGGCACCGCCGAGGCGCGGGCGGATGCGACTCGACTCAAGGACCAGCTGTTGCCGTCCGACGTTGTGTCCCGCAGGGCGTTCCTTGGCCTGGCACCGCTGGAGCCGCAAACTCGCACGATCAGCCTGAAGACCTACGTCGCGTTCGTGGTCGGCGCCTGGGCGCTGAGCCAATCGATGGATCGTCGGTCCATCAATCACAAGAGCAGCGCCGCGGACGACTTCTCCCGCGGGCGGGCGCTGGCCAGCAGGTTTGCCAACCGCTATGCGGCCGTCAAACAGGGCGATTCGCGTCAAGTCTGGTATGCGAAAGAGCTTTTGTACGCCGGGACCGGGACCTGCGATCGCCACGCTGCGCTCAATTTCGTGCTCATCGGCGCGGGCTTGAAACACATTTACGACGAGTTTCCAGCTTTGCGAGCGCACTTACCGACGGTGGAGATGGTTTCTGATCCGACCGCTGGAGAGCGTCTGGGTGGGCCCGTGCACGATGCGCACGTGTTTGTGGTGGTCAAGGGCGATGGCGATCCAGTGTTGGTGGATAGCTGGGTGCCGTTCCCCAGGCTGGGATTGGCCGGCGACGGGGTATGCCGCGCCAGCCTGTCTTTGTATTCGTTTGATGTGATTCGGGACCCGCATACATTGCCCGGCGACGTCCTGGCGCAACTCGATGCACTGGCCGAGGCCGGATCGTCAGAACCACCGCCGCAGATGCTCTCCGATGCGCACTATGCCGACCCAAGCCATTGGTGCACCAGCAATGGACAGCGCCTGCGGGGCTGGCAGATGGTGGACGCGCTGCGGGAGGACTGCGCCACGGTCTACACGTGTGGCGACCTGCACTTCGATCCGGACCACATGTGCGCTGAGGCCCTGGCCATGCGCAAACGTTGGGTTCAGGAGGCCACCCATGCGCTGACCATCGGGGAGCAATCACCGATCCGCGGCGCGCCGGCGTTCAGCCCGTTGCGGCGCAACCCAGTTCCCGACGGCAATTGAGCGGTAGCTTCAGGCCCGTTTGCGGGCCTGTTCAGCGGCGCGCCAGCGCCTGCTCCTGGGCCTCCACAAACGCCTTGCGAAAGCCGATCGGGTTGGAGATGCCGGGAATGGGCGCCTGCGGGTCGCCCGCACCGGAAACCATCAGCGTGCCGTAGTCGAAGATGCGGCCCAGCACGCCCTGGTCGACCTGGATGCTCTCGACCTTGTTGATGTTGATCTCGACCGTGCGCCGGCTGATGAAGCCGAACTTGGCGATCACGCGTTTGTTGGTGATGGCCAGCTCGGTCGTCTTGTAGCGGATCCAGGCGGTCAGCCAGAACAGCAGGCCCACGCCGAACAGCGGCAGCAGCAACAGCCCGATCAGCAGCAACGAAGACATCGACCACAGGCTGACGTTGCCCACGTGCACCACGCGTTCGTCCTGTGTCAGCACTTGTTCAACGTAGCTCGCCATGGGGACTCCTGGTTGTGGGGGTCGGGGGTCGGTGCGCAGTGTATCGATGGCGGTGGGCCCGCGCCCTCAAGTTGGCGCTGCGCGTGCCGATACACCCCGTAGGCGGCGCATGGCCTGCGCCGCACCCTGACCACGGAGCCCGCCATGATTTCAGCGCTGTCCACCGCCACCTCGGGCCTGCAGGCCGCCTCGCTGCGCCTGGACGCGTCGGCGCACAACGTCGCCAACGCCATGACGCCCGGCTTCCGGCGCGAAGAGGTCAGGGCCAGCGCCCGCGCCGAAGGTGGCGTGGAGGCTCACACCGAGCGCGCAGCCAGCCCGGGCGTGTCGCTGGAGCAGGAGGTGGTCGACCAGATGGCCGCGGCGCTCAGCTTCAAGGCCAATGTGAAGGTCATCGAGACCGTGGACCGAACGCTCGGGCGCCTGTTCGACGAAAAGGCCTGAGGCGCACCGCGCAGCTTGCCGTCACGCCCGCGCGGCGCGCCCTGCCGCCGGCTGACCGTGTGCAAGCCCGCGCGCGATGACAATGCGCGCGAGCCGGGAACCCGGCTCCCCGGTGGCCGATCCTTCAGGGTCACCCGACGGCATCGCTCGGTGCCTTTTTCCTTTGTCATCTCGCTTCATGAACCAACTCAACGCCCTCTTCGACCACCCGCGCGCTGGCGCCCTCATCCTGCGCTGGACCTTGGCCCTGCTCCTGCTGCTGCACGGCTGGGCCAAGATCACCAACGGCGTGGGCGGCATCGAAGGCATGCTGGTGGCGCGCGGCTGGCCGGGCTGGATCGCTTACGGCGTCTACCTGGGCGAAGTGCTCGCGCCGCTGATGCTGCTGGCCGGCTTCTGGGTCGTGCCGGCCGCACTGGTGATCGCCACCAACATGGTCATTGCGCTGTGGCTGGCCCACATGGGCCACTGGCTGCAGCTGAGCAATTCCGGGGGCTGGCGGCTTGAGCTGCAGGCCTTCTTTCTGGTGTCGGCGCTGGTGGTGGCGTTTACGCACCGCCTGGGCGGCACGCGCTGAACGGCCAGGCAGTGCGGGTGCGGCCATGGCCGCGCGCGGTCACTTCACCGTCAACAGGGTCCACATGCCCAGCGCATAGTGGCCGGCGATGTTGCAGTAGAGGACGTATCGCCCCGGTTTCATGCTCAGCGTGAGCGAGCCCTTCTGACCCTGCGCCAGCTCGGCCACCTCACCCAGGTGCCCGGCGGCGTCTTCGTCCACCTTCTGCGCGGCCTTGTTGTACGGCAGCGGCGTGCGTTCGTCCTTGACGGGCGAGACCACCATCTCGTGTTCCATGACGGTGGAGTCGTTGGTGACGTTGAAGGTCACGTCACCCGCCGGCACGGTGGCTGTCGATACCGAGATGCCCATCGGCCCGTTGGGCATGTGGCCCGCTTCCATGCCCATCATCGGGCCACGTTCCAGCATGGCCATCGACATGGCCCCCCGGTCCCAGAGCGAGACCTTCACCACGGCCGGGCGAGCCTGCGCCTGCCCGCCCACCAACCCCATCGCCAACGTGGCGGCCAACGCCACCCAGCTTCTGCGTGTCATGCCCATGGTCGTTCCTTTCGAGAGGATCGCGCGCCCACATGGGCGCACGGGCATGCTGGACCTCGTGGTGGCGGAGGTGTTGACCTGGATCAACGCGGGATCGGCCTCTGGCCACGTGACGCGATGGATGGCAAGGCATCGGGTTCGCAGGGCAATGCCTTGCAACTGCGCTGCAGCGGATGCAACGACAATGCCGCTCGGCGCGCCTGGGGCCCATCGACCGCAGCGCACCATTCGACACCATGGAACTTCGTCAACTGCGCTATTTCGTCCGTGTCGTCGAGCTCGGCTCGATGAGCCGTGCCGCCACCGAGCTGGACATGGCCCAATCCGCGCTCAGCCAGCAGATCAGCCGGCTGGAGAGCGAGCTGAGCACGCGACTCTTTCAGCGCACGCCGCGTGGCGTGTTGGCCACCGAGGCCGGCATGGCGTTTTTCCGCGAGGCCAAGCTCACGCTGCGCCATGCCGAGCAGGCGGTGCGCGCGGCGCAAGCTGCGCGACTGTCGGGTTCCGTGAGCGTGGGTCTGGCGCCCACCACCGCCGCCGTGCTGGGCCTGCCGTTGATGCAGGCCATGCGCGAGCGCTACCCCGACGTGCGACTGCACCTGGTGGAGGGCATGTCGGGTCACCTGGCGGCACAGCTCAAGGCGCGCGAGATCGACATGGCGGTGCTGTTCGATCCGCGCTCGGGCGCCAGGGCGCAGGCGCCGGTGGATCGCCTGTTGGAGCGGCAACCCTTGTTCACCGAGGACCTGTTCCTCGTGTCACAGGGGCGCCGTCGTCGCCCGGCGCGCTTGAAGCTGCGCGATCTCGCCAACGAGGCGTTGATCCTGCCCACGCACCCCCACGGGCTGCGGCTCACGCTGGACGCCGCGTTCGAGCGCGCTGGCATCACGCCGCACGTGGTGATGGAAGTCGACTCGCTTTCCATGGTGATGGCCGCCGTGGATGCCGGTCTGGGCAGCAGCTTGCAGCCTTATGCCGCCGTGCACGGATTCCCAGACGCCGCGCAGCGGTTTCGCCTCTCGCTCATCGACGACCCGCAGGTTCGCCGCACCAACCTGCTGTGCAGCCTGTCAGAGGATGAGCTCTCGCCCGCAGCGCTGGCCACGCGCGTGGTGGTTGTGGATTGCGTCAAGCGGCTCATCGAAGGCGGTACCTGGCCGGGCACCCGGCTGTGGCATCACGAAAACTGATACCCCCATGACGCAGGCCGGGTTCACCGGCGTTCGATCAGGGCATAGAGTCGCCGCCAGCGCGGGTGAACGGTCATCGGCGCTGATTCCGAAGGCGCCATGGATATCGATGTATTGGTGATCGGCGGCGGCAACGCGGCCTTGTGTGCAGCCCTCATGGCCCGGGAAGCAGGCGCCAGTGTGCTGCTGCTGGAGGCGGCGCCGCGTGCCTGGCGCGGTGGCAACTCCGCCCACACGCGCAACCTGCGCTGCATGCACGACGCTCCGCAAGACGTGCTGGTCGATGCCTACCCCGAAGAGGAGTACTGGCAAGACCTGCTCAAGGTGACGGGTGGCATCACCGACGAACACCTCGCGCGACTGACCATTCGAGCTTCGTCGACCTGCCGCGACTGGATGCGCAGCCACGGCGTGCACTTCCAGCCGCCGTTGTCGGGTGCGTTGCACGTGGCGCGCACCAACGCCTTCTTCATGGGGGGTGGCAAGGCCCTGGTGAACGCGTACTACCGAAGCGCCGAGCGTCTGGGTGTGAAGATCCGCTACGAAGCCCCGGTGGAGCGCATCGACGTGCAGGACGGTCGCTTTCTGGCGGCCCACCTCAAGAACGGTGAGCGCCTCACGGCGCGCACCTGCGTGCTGGCCGCCGGGGGGTTCGAATCCAACCGCGGCTGGTTGCGCGAGGCCTGGGGCCGCAACGAACGCGGGGAGTGGCCGGCCGACAACTTCCTGATCCGCGGCACCGCCTTCAACCAGGGCGTGTTGCTCAAGCACCTGATCGACGACCACGGGGCCGACCGCATCGGTGACCCGACGCAGGCCCACATGGTGGCCATCGACGCGCGCGCGCCGCTCTACGACGGTGGCATCTGCACGCGCATTGACTGCGTGTCGTTGGGCGTGGTGGTGAACCGCGACGCGCGCCGCTTCTACGACGAGGGCGAGGACTTCTGGCCCAAGCGATACGCCATCTGGGGTCGTCTGGTCGCACAGCAGCCCGATCAGATCGCCTACTCCGTGATCGACGCCAAGGCCATTGGCCGCTTCATGCCGCCCGTGTTCCCGGGCGTCAAGGCCGACAGCCTGCCCGAACTCGCGCGCCAGCTGGGCCTGGACGAGACCACCTTCATGCAGACCCTCAACGACTACAACGCCGCCTGCCGCGTGGGTACGTTCGATCACACCGCGCTCGACGATTGCCACACCGATGGTCTTGCGCCGGCCAAGACGCACTGGGCGCGGCCGATCGACACCGCACCGTTTTACGGCTACGCCCTGCGCCCGGGCGTCACCTTCACCTATCTGGGCCTCAAGACTGACGACACCGCCGCCGTGCGGTTCAACGGCGTGCCCAGCGACAACCTCTTTGTGGCCGGCGAAATGATGGCCGGCAACGTGCTGGGCAAGGGCTACACCGCGGGCGTGGGCATGTCCATTGGCACGGCCTTCGGTCGCATTGCCGGCACCCGCGCCGCCGCGGCCGCCGTGAAAGGGGTGGCTCATGCAGTCGCTTGAAGCCCTTGCGCGTGACGCGCGCGCGCTGGCGCAGGGAGAACCGCTGTCCGCACCCGAGACCGAGGTGGCGCGCCAGCTGCAGATCTGCAACGCCTGCCGCTACTGCGAAGGCTTTTGTGCGGTGTTCCCGGCCATGACGCGCCGGCTCGAATTCGGCAAGGCCGAGGTGCACTTCCTGGCCAACCTGTGTCACAACTGCGGTGCCTGCCTGCATGCCTGCCAGTACGCGCCACCGCACGACTTCGCCGTGAACGTGCCGCAGGCCATGGCCCAGGTGCGTGGCCAGACCTATGCCGATTACGCCTGGCCGCCGGCACTGGGTGTGCTCTACCAGCGCAACGGGCTGGTGCTTTCCGTGGCACTGGCGCTGGCATTGGCGCTGTTCTTGATGATGGCCGCCGCCACGCAAGGATCGTTGTGGAGCCACGCCTCAGCGGGTGACTTCTACCGCGTGTTTCCACACAACCTGCTGGTATCGATCTTTCTGCCGGTGTTCGCCTTTGTGGTGTTTGCGCTCGCCATGGGGGTGCGCCGCTTCTGGCGCGACATCAAACCCGTCACCGGTGCGGTGGACGTGAAAGCGCCCGCGGCGGCCGAGGCCGCACACGATGTGTTGCGGCTGAAGTACCTGGACGGTGGCCACGGCGATGGCTGCCACAACGACGACGACGCCTACACGCTCTCGCGGCGGCGCTTGCACCACCTCACTTTCTATGGCTTCCTGCTGTGTTTTGCGGCCACCAGCGTGGGCACGCTCTACCACTACCTGTTCGGTTGGGTGGCGCCCTATGACCTGCCCAGCCTGCCCAAGCTGCTGGGTGGCGCCGGGGGCTTGATGCTGATGGCCGGCACGGCGGGTCTGTGGCGGTTTAACCGGCGACGCCACCCGCTGCACGGCGATGCCGCGCAAAAGCCGATGGACCTGGGCTTCATCGCCCTGCTGTTCCTGACCAGTGCCAGCGGCCTGCTGCTGTGGTGGGGTCGTGCCACCCCTGCGATGACGGTGCTGCTGTGCCTGCACCTGGGCGCGGTGATGGCCCTGTTCGCCACGCTGCCGTATGGGAAGTTCGCGCACGGCGTGTTTCGAACCGCCTCGCTGCTGCGTCACGCGGTGGAGCGGCGCTTGCCCAACCCGATCGGTCTGGGTTCGGACTAGCTCAGGTTCACGCCGCGCCAGACGCCGTCGCGCACCAGGTCCTTCACGGTATCGCGCAGTTCGCTGCGCACCACCGCTGCGGCTGGCGACAGGCGCGCCGGTTCCACCGAATAGAGATAGTTCGGCCGCTTCATGTCGGCGTCCGAGAAGGCCAGCGTGCGCCAGCGCTCACGCATGCGACCCTCCAGCAAGGCCGCCGCCATGGGCTTGATGGTGGCGCCCAGGCCATCTCGCACACAGCTCATCAACAGCGACAGGGAGTCGATTTCCGCCACCACGTGCGCCGTCAAACTGCGCTGTTCAAACTCGGTGGTGATACGGCGACGCAGGCCGTGAATGCTGGTCGGCAGGATCAGCGGCAAGGCCGCTGTTTCTGCGCAGCTGATCTTCACACGCCGCTGAGGCACCAGATCGCTGTCCTGCGGCAGCATCACAAACAGCGCTTCCTCGACCAGTGGTTCGCACGGGAGGTCGGGCACCGCGTCGCGGCTGAACAGGATGGCCAGATCGAGCTGACCCATTCGCATCATCTGGGCCAGGTGGCCGCTCATGCCTTCCACCACGTTCAGCACGATGCCGGGGTACTTCTCGCGGATGCGCCGCATGAAACTCACACCGACCGCGCACACCGTGGTGGCGGCAAGGCCCACCGAGACCATGCCGTGCACCGAGCCTGGGTCCTGCCGGGCGATGCTCAAGGCCTGCTCGAGCTGGCGCAGCATGAAGCGCGCGTGGTGATGCAAGGCGGTGCCGCTTTCGGTCGGTGTCACGCCCTTGGCCGTGCGGATCAGCAGGGGCTTTCCAACCTCCGCTTCGAGCTTGGCGATCTGCTGGCTCAAGGCGGGCTGAGCGATGAACAGTTGGCGTGACGCCTTGGCGAGGCTGCCGCTCTCGACAATCTGGACGAAGTATTTGAGCTGACGAAAGTCCATGTGGCTGGCGGACGTCTGCAGGCGTCCGGTGAGGGTTTTCAGGGCTATAGGATTTTCTTCTATCCAATCTCGGAAAACAGTATTTTTCACTCTGACTGGTGCTTCCTATCATGCCTCCCGCAACAAGGTGAAAACCCCAAAACGAGGAGACAAGACGTGGACAAGACACAGGACATGGGAACGCAGCGTCGCACGCTGCTCAAGGCCGGCGCATTGGTCGCTGGCAGTACCGCGCTGGGGCTTCCCGCCTTTGCGCAGGGCAACGAACCGATCCGCATCGGCCATCTCACGCCGTTGACGGGCTTCCTGGGCGCACTCGGTAGCTACGCAGTGCAAGGCATCAAGATGGCGGTCGAAGAGGTCAACGCTGCGGGTGGCGTCAATGGTCGGCAGATCGAGCTCACCAGCGAAGATTCGGTGAACCCGCAGACCGCATCGAGCAAGGCGCAACGAATGATCGAGCGCGAGAAGGTGCACGTGCTGATGGGCGAGATCAACTCCGCATCGGCACTCACCATCTCGCAGGTGGCCGCGCGCAACAAGGTGTTGTTCATGAGCATCGGTGCACGCTCGGATGCCCTGCGCGGCAAGGACTGCAACCGCTACACCTTCCACGTGGACATCCCTGTCACGGTGATGGTCAACGCCGCAGGGGAAGCCTTGCTACGCCAGGGCCTGGTCAAGGACAAGAAGATCTTTGCGCTCACCTCCGACTACCTGTTCGGGCACGACCTGTCGCGTGCGGCCAAGCGCTTCTTCACCAACAATGGCGGCACGGTGATTGGCGACGAACTCGTGGCCACCGACCTGACCGACTTCAGCCCGCAGCTGCTCAAGATCCGTCAGGCCCGGCCCGACCTGATTGCCACCAACCTCGGGGGCAACCAGGTCACCAACTTCGTCAAGCAGTACGCCGAGTTCGGTCTGAAGTTCCCGGTGGCGGGTTTCAACCTGAACACCGCCGACGCCTGGGCCGCGGGTGAGGGCAACCTGGGTGGCATCTGGCCCACGGTCTGGCACCACGAGATCAAGACACCGGGCACCCAGTCGTTTGTCGAGCGCTTCACCAAGAAGTACGGCCGCATGCCTGAGAACCACGCGTGGATCGAGTACGTCTCGCTCATGATGATGGTGCAGGCGATGAAGGAGACGAAGTCGACCGACACCGACAAGCTGATCGCGTACTTCGAGTCCGAGGCGCAGTTCGACGTGCTCAAGTCGCGCAAGGCCTACTTCCGCAGCTGGGACCACCAGCTCATGCAGGAAGCCTATCCCTTCACGGTGAAGCCCAAAGGCCAGTCCAAGGGCCCGCAGGACTTCCTGCTGTTCGGTGATGCGGTGCCCGCACCGAACGAACCGCTGGAGAAGCTCGCGCCGACACGCTCGGAGAGCGCTTGCAAGATGTGACGCGCCACCACGTGATGCGCTGATTCACACCGGCCGACGTCGCTTGTCTGCGGCGTCGGCGTCATCACTCCTTCCGCCATTCCATGGAAATCGTGTTCTTGCTCGAACAGGTCGTCAACGGCCTGGTGCTCGGGGGCTACTACCTGCTGCTCGCGCTGGGCCTTTCGCTGATCTTCAGCGTGGGCGGCATCGTGAACCTGTCGCACGGCGCCTTCTATGCGCTGGGTGCCTACTTGTCGCTGGAGGTGATCCGCTTCGCGGGCTTCGGCGCCAGCATCCTCATCACGCCCTTGCTCGTGGGCCTGCTCGGCATCCTGTTCGAGCGCTACCTGCTGCGCCGCTTCTACACCGCCGACCCGATCCTGAGCCTGCTGGTCACCTTCGGCCTGGCCCTGGTTGCCGAGCAGGCGCTGCGCATGATCTGGGGCTCGGCCCCGTTGCCATCGAACATGCCGGCGGCCTTCAAGGGCAACGTGTTGGTGGGCGAGTTCCTGTTCTCGCGCTACCGCCTGTTCATCCTGGCGGTGGTGATCGTTGTGATGTCGGGCATCTGGTTGCTGCTGCACAAGACAGCGTTCGGACGCGTGGTGCGCGCGGGCGTGCAAAAGCCCGACATGGTGGCGGTGCTGGGCATCCGGCTGCAGCCCTACATGACCGCCATCGTCGTGCTGGGTGTGGCCACGGCCGCGCTGGGTGGTGTGCTGTTCGGCCCCATTGCCATGGTGCATCCGGCCATGGGCATGGAGATCATGACCGTGGCGTTCGTTGTCGTGGTGATCGGCGGGCTTGGCAGCTTCTGGGGTGTGGTGCTGGCCGCGTTCCTGGTGGGCGTGGTGCGTGGCGTCACCACGCACTTTGTGCCAGCCGCCAGCGAAGCGTCGATGTACGTGCTGATGTTCCTGGTGTTGATGTTCCGTCCGCGTGGCCTGCTGGGTGAGCGCATCGAGCGCTTCGAGTGAGAAACAGAAGAATGAGTGCCTTTCTGACACCCAAATACCGTGTGCTGTGGATCGCCGGTGCTTCCCTGGTGCTGCTGCCGCTGGTGTTCCAGGCCATCGGCCTGACGCTGGACGCCGCGACTGTTGTCGTCATCCTCGCGCTGGCGGCCATGGGGCTGAACCTGCTCGTGGGCTACACCGGCCTGGTTTCCTTCGGGCATGCGGCCTGGTTCGGCATCGGCAGCTACGCCGCGGGGTTGGCGCAGGTGCACTGGTTTCCCAATCAGATGCTGTTGCCCATGTTGTTCGCGGTGCTGTTCACGGCGGCGTTGTCGCTGGTGGTCGGCTTCCTGATCCTGCGCCGGCGCGGTGTCTACTTCTCGCTGCTTACCCTGGCCCTGTGCGCGCTGACCTTTGCCGTCTCGTTTCGCTGGACGAGCCTGACGGGTGGCGAAGGTGGACTGGGAGGCATTGAGCGCGCGCGGTTCGGTCCCATCGACCTGAATGGCCACCTGAGCTATTACGTGTTTGCGGCGGTCGTGGCCTTCGTGGTCGTGTGCGCGCTGTACCGCGTGGTCCGCTCGCCGTTCGGGCACGTGCTCGTGGCCATCCGCGAGAACCAACAACGCGCCACGTTCCAGGGCTACGACGTGAACCGCTACAAGCTGCTGGCCTTCGTGCTGTCCGCTTGCGTGACCGCATTGGCCGGCTCGCTGCTGGTGTTCCTGCACCGATTGGCAGCCGCCGAATCCACGGCGGTGCATTTTTCGGGCGAGCTGCTGGCCATGGTCGTCATTGGTGGCATGCACAGC
This sequence comes from Hydrogenophaga sp., assembly GCF_019635465.1. Lineage (GTDB taxonomy): Bacteria > Pseudomonadota > Gammaproteobacteria > Burkholderiales > Burkholderiaceae_C > Hydrogenophaga. Next base: position 35,635 of record NZ_JAHBZK010000003.1, on the reverse strand, counting down.
TTCCTGGGGCCGGCACTGGGGGCGTTGTTCTTCCTGCTGTTCCGCGAACTGTTCTCGATGTGGACCGACAACTGGCTGCTGTACTTCGGCCTGATCTTTGTCGGCTTCATCATTTTTTCGCCCGCAGGCCTGGCCGGCATCTGGGCCCAGATACAGCGCCGCCTGCACCCGCCGCCCAACGACAGCGCCGCCATGAGCAAGCGCAAGATCTACGAGGGCCTGCCCCTGCCCGCCTTCCTGCGGCCCGCCCGCCGCGAAGGGACGGTGCTCGAAGCCCAGGCCGTGGACATGCGCTTTGGCGGCATCCAGGCCGTGCGCGGGGCCAACCTTGCGGTGCAGGCCGGTCAGATCCACGCGCTCATCGGCCCCAACGGCGCGGGCAAGACCACCACCTTCAACCTGATCTCCGGCATGTTCGCGCCCAGCGCGGGCTCGGTGAGCCTGCACGGCCAGCCGATTCACCACTTGCCACCCGACCGCATCTGCCAGCAGGGCCTGGCGCGCTCGTTCCAGATCACCAACCTGTTCAAGGGGCTGAGCATCCAGGAGAACCTGCGCCTGTCGCTACAGGCCCGTCACCCGGCGCGCTTCAACTTCTGGCGCGACATCGACAGCTTCCCGACCATCCAGGCAGAAACCGCCGAACTGATGAAGTTCCTCGGCCTGGAGGGCATGGAATCGGTGGGCGGTGGGGATCTTTCCTATGGTGGCCAGCGCCTGGTGGACCTGGGCATTGCGCTCGGCTCCAAGCCGCAGGTGCTGTTGATGGACGAACCGCTGGCCGGGCTGGCCGCGGCCGAGCGCGAGCGCGTGTCGCGCCTGGTGGCCACCATTGCCAGCAACATTCCGGTGCTCATCGTCGAGCACGACATCGACCGGGTGCTCGCCCTGTCTCACCGCGTGACGGTGATGAACCAGGGCGAGGTGCTCATGAGCGGCACGCCCGACGCCGTGCGCGACGACGAGCGGGTGCAGGCCATCTACACCGGCAGCGGCACGCCCCCAGTCACTGGCCGCAGCGACGTCGCAAGTGGTCAACGGCCCCTGGTGCTCGACTTCCACCAAGTCAACGCCTTTTACGGCAAGAGTCACATCCTCAACGACGCCAGCCTGCAGGTGCGCCAGGGCGAGATCGTGGCGCTGCTGGGTCGCAATGGGGCGGGCAAGTCCACCTTGCTCAAGAGCCTGGTGGGCCTGGTGCCGCCGGCCAGTGGCCGCGTGGTTTTCAACGGTCGCGACATTGCCGGATTGGCTGCGCCCGACATCGCGCGCCTGGGCATCGGTTATGTGCCGCAGGGTCGCGGCCTGTTCGCGGGCATGACGGTGGCCGAAAACCTGGCACTGGGCCGACTGGCCCGTCCCACCGATGGGCGCACCGGTGTGGTCTGGGACGAAGAGAAGATCGTCGAGTACTTCCCGCGCATCCGCGAGCGCATGCACATCGCAGCCGACTACCTGTCGGGTGGTGAGCAGCAGATGGTGGCGGTGGCGCGCGCGCTGTCGGGCAATGTGCAGCTGCTGTTGCTCGACGAGCCCTTCGAAGGCCTGGCCCCCACCGTGGTGCAGGAGCTGTTCACCGTGTTTGACCGCTTGCGCCAGCATGTGTCCATCGTCATCGTGGAGCACAACCTCGACCTCGTGCTGGCCCTCGCCGACCGCGTGTATGCCCTCGAGCGCGGCGCGGTGTTCCACGAAGGGCCCGCCGAGCCCTTGCTCACCGACCTCGATTACCGCAAGAAGATCCTGTGGCTGTGAGGCCCGGACAAGGAATGACAACCATGAACCAAAAACAAGGCCCCCGTCTGCTGCTGGAAAAAATGGCGCACCTGCCCTGGAAGGAATATCCGGGCCACTTCGGTGGTGCGCTCTCCAAGGAGCTCGCCGGTCCCGACACCACCGGCAGTTCGCGGGTGGACTTCCGCATCTCGCGCTATGCGCCCATGGCTAGCGTGCAGGAGCATGTGCACAAGGTGCAGGAACAGATCTACTACGTGCTGGAAGGCGAGGGCGTGCTCACGCTGGACGATCAGCGTCACCTCATGCACCCGCACGACTATGTGTTCGTGCCGCCGGGCGTGCGCCACAGCTTCACCAACACCGGGACCGCGGGGCTGGTGTTCCTCGTGATCACCACGCCGGCGTCGGACGAAGAGGAGGTGCTGTGATGGAGCGCCAGGCAAACGCCGTACAGGAAGCGGATCGCCATGGCGTGCTGCGCCAGCTCATCAATGGTCAATGGGTGGATGGCGAGGGCGTGCGCGTGACGGTGCGTGACAAATACTCGCAGCAGCCGTTCGCGACCCTGACGCAGGCCGATGCGGCCCAGGTACAGCGTGCCGTGGAACTGGCGCACGCCGCCTTCCGGGCAGGTGTGCCGTCGGCCTACGAGCGCGGCGTTGTGCTCGACCGCGCTGCGACCTTGCTGGAGGCCCGCGCCGATGCGTTTGTGCGAGCCATGCAGCGCGAGGCGGGCTTTACCCAGAGCGACGCCATGGGCGAGGTGCGCCGCTGCCTGCAAACGCTCAAGCTGTCGGCCGACGAGGCGCGCCGTCTGGCGGGCGACGTGATTCCCCTGGCGGGAGCGCCGGGCGCGGCCGGTCGGCTGGGCTTCACCATCCGCGTGCCGCTGGGCGTGGTGGCGGCCATCACGCCGTTCAACTCGCCGCTCAACACGGTGACGCACAAGGTCGCGCCAGCGTTTGCCGCGGGCAATGCGGTCATCCTCAAGCCCTCCACCCACACGCCGCTGACGGCCTGCCTGCTGGCCGAGGTGCTGATGGAAGCCGGTCTGCCACCGGGCTTTCTGAGCGTGTTGCACGGCAGCGGTGACGTGGTGGGCTGGCTGCAGGCCGACCCGCGCGTTCGCTTCTTCGCATTCACCGGCAGCACCGAAGTGGGTCGCCTGATCCAGCAGGCCGCCGGCCTGCGGCGCACGCAGATGGAGCTGGGGTCGATTGCCTGCACCATTCTTTGTGAGGACGCACGCCTGGACGCGGCCCTGCCCAAGATCGTCAACGCGGGTTACCGCAAGGCCGGTCAGGTTTGCACCTCGGTGCAATTGCTGCTGGTGCATGAATCCCTGCAAGCCGAGGTGGAGCAGCGGTTGGCGTCGATGGTGCAGGCCCTGGCGTATGGCGATCCCTCCGACGACAAGACCTTCGTCGGCCCGGTCATCAGCGAGGACGCCGCCATTCGCATCGAAGCCTGGATCGAGGAGGCCATGGCCTCGGGCGCCAAACGCCTGGCCGGCGGCGCGCGCCAGGGTGCCGTGGTGCCGCCCACGCTGCTCACCAACATTCGCGACGACATGCGCGTGGGCTGCAGCGAGGTGTTCGGCCCGGTGGTGTGCGTCGTGCCGTTCAAGACGCTGGCGCAGGCCGTCGCGCGGGTGAACGCCACACCCTTTGGTCTGGCCACCGGCATCTTCACCAACCAGCTCGACGCTGCCTTCGCGGCGGCGCAGCAACTGGAGGTGGGCGGGGTGCACATCAACGAGACATCCAGCTCGCGGGTGGACCTCATGCCGTACGGTGGCTCCAAGGACAGCGGCTTCGGCCGCGAAGGCCCGCGCTACGCGGTACACGAAATGACGGAAGAGCGCGTGGTGACCTTCACCACCAACTGACCGGCGACGAACGACAGACAGCGAACGATTGACAGAGAACGGAACACTCCCATGCCCAAGATGAAAGGCGGCGAACTGATCGCCCAGTACCTCGTTCAGGAGAAGGTGCCCTATGTGTTCGGCATCTGCGGCCACGGCAACGTCGGCATCCTGGACGCGCTGTACGACGTGAAAGACCAGCTGCAGCTGGTCTCGCCACGCCACGAGCAGTGCGCCGGCCACATGGCCGACGCCTACTTTCGCGTCAAGCACAAACCGGTGGCCACGCTCACTTCCACCGGCCCTGGCTCGGCCAACATGGTGATGTCCTGCGCCACCGCGCTGTCGGACTCGTCGGCCTTCCTGTGCATCACCTCCAACGTGCCCACGTCGCAGCACAACCGCGCGCCGTTCCAGGAGCTGTACAAGCACAACCAGGCCGACTTCGCGCAGGTGATGCGCCCGGTGGTCAAACGCGCCTTCCAGCCCAGTCGTGTCGACATGTTGCCGCTGGCCCTGCGCCAAGCCATGGACACCATGGTCACGGGCCGGCCCGGCCCGGTGAACCTGGACATCCCCTACAACGTGTACCAGGAGGAAGCGGACGTCGAGCTGCCACCCGCCTCGCACATCCACCGCGCTCACCGCCCGGGTGCCAACGACGCCGACGTGGCTACCGCGCTGGACCTGCTGGCCGCCGCGCAGCAACCGGCGCTTTTCATCGGTCACGGGGCCACCTTGTCCGAAGCCGGCGATGAAATCACCGAGCTGGCTGAACGTCTGGGCATTCCGGTCATCACCTCGCCCAACGGCATGGGCTGCATCCGCGGCGACCACCCGCTGGCGCTGGGCTTCATCGGCCGCAACGGCGCCTACCCGGCCAACGAGGCGGGCCGCCGCGCCGACCTGGTGATCACCTTGGGCACACGGTTCGACGACCGCAGCTCGTCCAGTTGGCACGAGGGCTATTCCTGGAACTTTCCCACCACGCGCCTGGTGCACGTGGACATCGACCCGCAGGAGCTGGGCCGCAACTACGCGCCCGATCTCGGCGTGATCGCCGACGTCAAGGTGTTCACGCGGCAGCTGCTCAATGCGCTGGCGCAGCGCCCGGACATCACGGCCAGCCGCTTCGCGCCCTGGCTGGCCCAGGTGCAGGGTTGGCAGGCGCAGTGGGAGGCCTTCGTGCGGCCGCACTTCAGCGACTCCACCAGCCCGCTGCGACCCGAGTTCGTCGTCGGCACCTTGCAGAAGGTCTTGCCGGACGACGTGATCCTCGCGCTCGACTCGGGCGTGCACCACAACTGGTTCATGCAGTTCTGGCAGGCGCGCCGGCCGCAAAGCATGCTCAACAGCTGGGGCTATTCCAGCATGGGCTTCGGTGTCTGCGGGGTCATGGGCGCGCAACTCGCCGCGCCCGACCGGCCCTGCGTGGCGGTGGTGGGCGACGGCGGCTTCACCATGGCGCCGTACGTGCTGTGCACGGCCGTGGAATACAACCTGCCGGTTGTCTGGATCATCTGGAACAACTTCGCCTGGGGCGCCATTCGCGACCTGCAATACGGCCTGTTCGACGGTCGTGAGATCGGCACTGCCTTCTACAAAGGCGAGAGCGGCGAACGCTACAACCCCGACTTCGCTGCCTGGGCCCGCGCCTGTGGCGCCGATGGATTCACCGTGACCCGCCCGCAGGACCTGGCGGCCACCGTGCAACAGGCCCTCAAGAACAAGCGCCCCTGCGTGATCGACGTGCACGTCGACGCCGACGTGCGCCCGCCGTCCACCGGCACCTGGCAGCTACCACCCATTCCCTACAAAGAGCCCATCTACGGCAAGCCCTTCAAGGCCTGATCGGGCCATCACGGATTCAACCAAGGATCTCCCCATGAGCAGAAAAACAGCCCTCGTCTTCGGCGGTACGCGCGGCATCGGCGCGGCGAGCGTGAAAGCGCTCGCCGTCGGCGGCTACGACGTGGCCTACACCTATGTGAGCAGCGCACCCGACCTGCCCGAGCACATCGGCGAGGCGCGCACGCGCGGCTACTCGGTGGACGTGCGCGAGGCCGCGCAGGTGGAGCAGGTGTTTGCCGACGTTCAGCGCGACTTCGGCGGTGCCGTGCACTGCGTGGTGGCCAACGCCGGCATCAACGTGCCACCCGGCCCGCTGGCCACGTTCGATCCGGCGAACTTTCGCAAGCTGGTCGAGGTGAACCTGGTGGGCGCCTTCCACGTGCTGAGCGCTGCCGCGCGCCACGTGGCCGACGGCGGCAACATCATCGGCCTGACCACGTCCATGGTGCGGGTGGCGGTGCCAGGTGGCGGGCCATACACGGCCAGCAAGGCCGCGGTGGAAAGCCTGCTGCGATCGATGTCGAAAGAGCTGGCTGCGCGCAAGGTGCGCGTCAACGGCGTGGCCCCCGGCCCGGTGGACACCGACCTGTTCCGCGCCGGCAAGGACGAGGCCGCCGTCGCGCGCTCGGCCGGCATGAGCCCGTTCAACCGCGTGGGCCAGCCAGACGAGGTGGCCGCCGTCGTGGCTTTCCTCGCGTCGGACGCGGCTTCGTGGGTTCATGGGCAGATCGTGCAACCCAACGGCGGCATGGTCTGACGGCGCGTGGCCATGAGACTCGCTGTCTTCACCAAGAACCTCACCAACCCGGCCTACGGCGCGGCGCGCCTGGGCGCGGAGCGGGCGGCTGCGGCGCTGGGAGTTGCCGAGGTGCTGCACTTCGTGCCACAAACGCCAGACGACCCGGACCAGCAGATCGCACTGATCGATGAGGCGCTGGCCCTGAACCCGCGGCCCGATGTGTTCGTCCTGTCGCCGGTGCACGCGACCAAGGTGGACCCCGCGATCCGGCGCATCGCCGACGCGGGCATTCCGATGGTGGGCTTCGTCAACCCGATCGATGCTGCCCCCAGCGTGGGCTACGTCAGCTCGGACGACTTTGCGCTGGCCCGATCCATCGCCACGTACCTCTATGCGCATCACGGCGGGCACGCACGCGTGCTGGTGATCACCGGACCCGAGCAGTCCTACACCAGCCAGGAACGCCTGCGCGGCTTTCAAGCCGCCACGCAGGCCTGCCCCGGTATCGAATGGGTGGGCCAGCTGGCGGGCGACTACTCGCGCGATGTGGCGCGCGAGCGCACGGCGGCCTGGTTGAACACCCACGATGCACCCGACGCCTGCCTGGTCGCCAACGACATCATGGCCATCGGCGTGCTCGATGCACTCGAAGCGGCGGGCAAGATGGCCACGGTGGTGGGCGTCAACGCGATCCCGCAGGCGGTCGAAGCCATCGCGGCCGGCCGCATGTTGGCCACCGCCGACTTCAACGCCATGCAGATGGCCTACCTGGCGGCGGAGTGCGCAGTGCGCCACCTGCGTGGCGAAGCCATCCCTGCGTCCATCGAATTGCCGGTGCAGATCGTCGACCGCGGCAACTACGCGACCTGGAACCTGCCCTACGAGCAGCGCCCGGTCATCACCCTCGAAGAACTCCGGAGACACACGCCATGAACAAACGGAACCTGCTGCGCCACCTCGGCGCGGCCCTGATCGCGTCCCCATTGCTGGTCGGTGCTGCGTTCGCGCAGGACTACCCCAGCAAACCGATCCGCATCGTGGCGCCGTTCGCGCCGGGTGGCGCGGTCGACATCCTGGCGCGCATCGTGGCCGAACGCCTGCAACCGGCGTATGGCCAGACCGTGATCGTGGACAACAAGCCCGGCGCCAGTGGCCACGTGGGGGCGCAAATCGTGGCGCGTTCGCCCGGCGATGGCTACACGCTCATGGTGGGCACCATCGGCATCCATGCGGCCTATGCCAGCTATTCCAAGCTGACCTACGAACCCGCGAAGGAGTTGCAGCCCATCATGATCCTGGGCGAAGCACCCAACATCGTGCTGGTGCCCGAGAACTCGAAGTACAAGACCTTTGCCGATTTTCTGGCCGACGCCAAGGCCAACCCGGGCAAGATCAACTACGCGTCGGCTGGCCCGGGTTCGTCGGTGCACATGGTCACCGAGCTGTTCCAGCTCGCCATCGGGCAGCGCATGAATCACGTGCCCTACAAAGGCAGCGGCCCGGCACTGACTGATTTGATCGGGGGACAGGTGGATGTGATGTTCGACAACCTGTCCTCTGGCTCGCCGCATGTGCGCAGCGGCAAGCTGCGCGCGCTGGCGGTGACGGGCCCGCAGCGCGACCCCCGATTCCCCGATGTGCCCACCGTGGCGGAATCGGGCGTGCCGGGCTACAGCGGCACCTCGTGGTTCACCCTGGCCGCACCGGCCAGCATGCCCGCACCGTTGGTGGCCCGCCTCAACCGTGACGTCGAGAAGCTGCTCGCCTCGCCAGAGGTGGTGGAGCGTTTCAACACGCTGGGGATGGGCCACAAACCCAACACGCCGGCCGAGGCCAACGCCTTCTTCAAGAGCGAAACCGAAAAGTGGACGCGCGTGATCCAGGCAGCCAACCTCAAGCTCGACTGACCCCGCGCAACGCACACAGAACAACCGGAGACAAACCATGATCAAGACCTTCATCCGCTTGCTGGCTGGTGTCGCCGTGCTCGGCGCATCGCTGGCCACCCTCGCGCAGGACGCATTCCCCAGCAAGCCGATCCGGCTGGTGGTGCCGTACTCGGCCGGCGGTCCGGCCGACCTGCTGGCCCGTGGCGTGGCCGAGAAGCTCACCACGCGCCTGGGCCAGTCGGTGGTGGTGGAGAACAAGCCCGGCGCGGGTGGCCATACCGGGGCCGAGCAGGTGGCGCGCGCGCCCGCGGACGGTTACACGCTGGTGCTGGCGACCATTGCGCACAACGGCGCCGCCAAGCTTTACACCAACCTGCGTTATGACCCCGTCAACGAGCTACAGCCAGTGATCCTGGTGGCCGAAAGCCCCAGTGTTCTGTTGGTTCGCTCGGACCTTGCGGCCCAGTCGGTGAGCGAACTGCTGGCGCTCATGAAGAGCCAGCCTGGCAAGCTGAGCTATGGCTCGGCCGGCAACGGTTCGGCCATGCACATGGCGGCCGAGCTGTTCCGATACATGACCAAGACCGACTTCGTGCACGTGCCCTACCGGGGCGGCGCACCGGCCATGACGGACCTGCTCGGTGGGCGCATCGATTTCCTCTTCGACAGCCTGGGCACGGCCCACCAGCACCTGCCTGGCGGCAAGGTGCGCGCGCTGGGCGTGACCAGCACTGCGCGCAACCCCAGCCTGCCCAATGTGCCGACGGTGGCGGAGGCCGGTGTCGCCGGCTATTCGTCGGTGCCCTGGTACACCATCTCCGCGCCCAGGGGATTGCCGCCGGCCGTGATGAGCAAGCTCAACACCGAAATCAACGCGGTGCTGAAGGACGCCGAGCTGGTGAAACGCTGGGACAGCCTGGGCGTGGTGGTGCTGGGTGGTTCGCCCGCCGACGCGGCCAAGCGCAACCAGGTGGAGACCGCCAAGTGGAGCGCGGTGATCGAGGCGGCCAACCTCAAGATCGAATGAAGACCGTGTTCCATGCATGACGTGATCGTGGTGGGAGGGGGTGGCGCGGCCCTGGCCGCTGCCATCGAAGCGCGCGAGCGCGGAGCCCGCGTGCTGCTGCTGGAGAAAAACGATCGCCTGGGCGGATCGACCGCCTGGTCGATTGGTTCGGTCACGTCCACCGGCACGCCGCACCAGCGACGTCGCGGCATTGCCGACAACACCACCGATCACTGGGTCGACATGCCTGGCTTTGCGGGTGATCTGGACGCGCGCGACAACGCCGGTCTGCGCCGGGTCTTGTGCGACCACATCCCCGACACCTTCCAGTGGTTGCTGGATTCGGGCGTGCGCTTCATGGGCCCGATGCCCGAGCCACCGCACCGCCAGCCGCGCATGCACAACGTGCTGCCCAACTCGCGTTCGTTCATCTACCACCTGGAGCGCCGCGCACGCCGCGCCGGGGTCGACATCCGCACCGGCGCGTGCGTCACATCGCTGTGGCGGGACGGAGAGCGCGTGGCGGGGGTGGAGGCGCAGGTGAATGGCGCGTCGGTCCGTTTTCAGGCCCGGGGCGGTGTGGTGCTGGCCGCGGGTGACTTCACCAACAGCCCCGAACTCAAGCGCCGTTTCATGGGTGAGCAGGAGTCCAAGGTGGAAGGGGTGAACCCCACCGCCACAGGCGACGGCCAGCGCATGGCCGAGGCCCTGGGTGCGCGCATCGTCAATGGCGATCTGGCGCTGGGGCCCGAGGTCCGTTTCATCGCACCAGCCACCGAAAACATCGTGCGCCGGCTGCCGCCCTGGCGCTGGTTGGCCATGTTGATGCAATGGTCCATGGACCACGTGCCGGGCTGGTTGCTGCGCCCGGTGATGATGAAGTTCCTCACCACCGCGCTGGCGCCGTCGCCCGCTCTTTTTGAAGCCGGCGCCGCCTTGGTCAATCGCCGCGGTGAGCGCTTCGGTGACGAGTGCGACCGGCCTGCGTGGCGTCTGCCGGACCAACCCGACAAGGTAGGCTACATCCTGCTCGACCGCGCGCTTGCGCAACGCTTTTCCGCCTGGCCGAACTTCATCTCGACGGCACCCGGCATTGCCTACGCCTACGTGGACGACTACCGCCGCAACCGTCGCGATGTCTGCACCCAGGCGCCCACGCTGGACACCTTGGCCGCATCGCTTGGCATGGACCCATCGGCCCTGCGCGCATCCGCTCAGGCGCGTGGACTGGGCGCGGGCCCCTACCTCGCACTCGGACCCGTGCGCTCGGTGTTCGTGCACAGCGAAGGTGGGCTACTGGTGGATGCCCACCACCGCGTGATCGGTGACGGCGAGGCGCCGATCCCTGGGCTCTATGCCGCCGGCTCGACCGGGCAGGGCGGCCTGCTGCTCAAGGGCCATGGCCACCACCTGGCCTGGGCCTTCGTCTCCGGGCGGCGCGCCGGTGCCGAGGCCGCCGCGGCCGCTGATGCAGCTGCCTCCGCGATCAGCCATTGAACGACTTTTCAACCACTGGGTATCCCATGTCATTCCTCAACCGCAGAACCACCGTTCTCCTGGCCGCAGCCGCCTGTCTCGGGGTCCCCCTGGCCGCTCAGGCCCAGGCCTTTCCCGCCAAACCCATCACGGTCGTGGTGCCGTATGCGCCGGGCGGTGGTGTCGACATCGTCACGCGCATCCTCACCAAGGAACTCGCCCCCGGCCTGGGTCAGTCCTTCGTGGTGGACAACAAGCCTGGCGCGTCCACCAACATCGGCATGGGCGCGGTGGCCAAGGCCGCGGCGGATGGCTATACGCTGCTGACGGCCTCACCGTCGCTGACCAGCAATGGCGCGCTGTTCCGCAGCCTGCCCTTCAACCCCGCCACCGACTTCACCGCCATCGGCAAGATCGGCTACGCGCCGCTGGTGGTCGTCGTGCCGACAGCCTCGCCGTTCAAGACGCTCAAGGAATTGATCGAGCATGGCAAGAGCAACCCCACCGCGTTGACCTATGGCTCCGCGGGCAACGGCAGCTCGGGGCACCTGGCCAGCGAGCTGTTGTTGCAGCAGACCGGCATGAAGGCGGTTCACGTGCCTTACAAGGGTGGCAGCCCCGCGATCACGGATCTGCTGGGTGAGCGCATCTCCTTCATGTCCATCAATCCGCTGGAGGTGCTGGCGCACATTCAGGCCGGCAAGTTGCGGGCGCTGGCCACCTATGGCACCAAGCCGGTGGCCAGCCTGCCGGACCTGCCCACCACGGCCTCGCTGGGCTGGCCCAACCTTGATGCAACCGTTTGGTGGGGCTTTGTCGGCCCCAAGGGCATGCCGGCGGAGGTCGTCGAGCGACTCAACGCCGAGTTGCAAAAGACCTTGGCGCGCAAGGAGGTGCAGGATCAACTGGCGGCCCGCGGTGCCATCGTCGATGCCGGCACGGCGACACAGTTTGAAGCCTTCACCCGCGCCGAGACCGCGAAGTGGGCCAAGGTGATCAAGGATGCCGGCATCCAGGCAGATTGACGGGGCTCAAGCCCTGTCGGCCCAGGAACCGCCACTGCGGCTTCGCTTCCACAACCGCATGGCCACTGTGGTGGCGCTTTCTGCCTGGGGCTTGGCGCATGGCGCGACGCCCCGGGGCATCAAACGTCGATATTCCCCGCCCTGAGCGCGTTCGTCTCGATGAAGTCCCGGCGCGGCTCCACCTCGTCGCCCATCAGCATGGTGAATACGCGGTCGGCTTCGATGGCGTCGTCGATCTGGACCTTGAGCAGGCGGCGCACGTTCGGGTCCATGGTGGTTTCCCAGAGCTGCTCGGGGTTCATCTCGCCCAGGCCTTTGTAGCGCTGGCGCGCGGTGGTGCGCTCGGCTTCGTGGATCAGCCACTGCATGGCCTGGCGGAAGTCGCTCACGCGCTCTTCCTTTTGCTTGTCGCCTTCGCCGCGCTGCACCTTGGCGCCGTCGCCCAGCAGGCCGCGGAAGGTGTTGGCGGCTTCGGCCAGGGCGGCGTAGTCGGCGCCGTGCACGAAGTCCTGCGTGATGATGCTGCTCTTGATGTTGCCGTGGTGGCGGCGGCTGATGCGCAGCACCGGCTTGTCGGTGCGGGCGTCGAACTCGGCCGTGACGGTGGCGGGCACGCCGGTGGTGGTGAGTTCACGCAGCTTGGCCTGCAGGGCCTCGCCGCTCACCGCGGCGGTGTCCATGTCGTCGAGGTTGAGTGCCACGCCGTCGGCGATGGCGCGCAGGGCTTCGGCGTCCATGAAGGCGGACAGGCGTGCGATGACCTGCTCGGCCACCTGGTGCTTGCGCGCCAGCTCCTCGAGCGTGGTGCCTTCGATGGTGGTGTTGGTGCTGCCACCGGTAAGCACCTTGGCGTCCTTGAGCGCGATGCGCAGCAGGAAGCCGTCCAGCGCAGCGGCGTCCTTGAGGTAGAGCTCTTCCTTGCCGCTCTTGACCTTGTAGAGCGGCGGCTGGGCGATGTAGATGTGCCCGCGCTCGACCAGCTCGGGCATCTGGCGGTAGAAGAAGGTCAGCAGCAGCGTGCGGATGTGGGCGCCGTCGACGTCGGCGTCGGTCATGATGATGATGCGGTGGTAGCGCAGCTTGGCAGCGTCGAAGTCGTCCTTGCCTTCGCCGCCACCACCGCCACCGGCCTTGCCGATGCCCGTACCCAGCGCGGTGATGAGCGTGAGGATCTCGTTGGAGGTGAGCAGCTTCTCGTAGCGCGCCTTCTCGACGTTGAGGATCTTGCCGCGCAGCGGCAGGATCGCCTGGAACTTGCGATCGCGGCCCTGCTTGGCGGAGCCACCGGCAGAGTCGCCCTCCACGATGTAGATCTCGCACAGCGCCGGGTCTTTCTCCTGGCAATCGGCCAGCTTGCCGGGCAGGCCCATGCCGTCGAGCACGCCCTTGCGGCGTGTCATCTCGCGCGCCTTGCGGGCGGCTTCGCGCGCTTTCGCGGCCTCGACGATCTTGCCGCAGATGATCTTGGCGTCGTTGGGGCGCTCCTGCAGGTAGTCGGTGAGCAGGCGCGCCACCACGTCTTCCACCGGGCCACGCACTTCACTGGAGACCAGCTTGTCCTTGGTCTGGCTGGAGAACTTGGGCTCGGGCACCTTGACGCTGAGCACGCAGCACAGGCCTTCGCGCATGTCGTCACCGGTGACCTCGACCTTGGCCTTCTTGGCCAGCTCGTTCTCTTCGATGTACTTGTTGATCACCCGCGTCATCGCCGCTCGCAGGCCGGTGAGGTGGGTGCCGCCGTCGCGCTGCGGAATGTTGTTGGTGAAGCAGAGCACTTGCTCGTTGTAGCCGCTGTTCCACTGCATCGCGACTTCGACACCGATGTTGGTGCCCTGGTCGCTCACGCGGTCGCCGAGCGCGTGGAAGATGTTCGGGTGCAGGACGCTCTTGCCCTTGTTGATGAACTCGACGAAGCCCTTGACGCCGCCGGCACCGGAGAAGTCGTCTTCCTTGCCGCTGCGCTCGTCGACCAGGCGGATGCGCACACCGTTGTTTAGGAAGCTGAGCTCGCGCAGGCGCTTGCTCAGGATCTCGTAGTGGAAGTCGTTGTTCTCTTTGAAGATCTCGGTGTCGGGCAGGAAGTGCACCTCGGTGCCGCGCTTCTCGGTGGCCCCGGTCACCTTCATGGGCGAGATCTCGACACCAGCCTGGTCTTCCAGGATGCGGTTCTGCACGAAGCCGCGCGCGAATTCCAGCTGGTGCACCTTGCCTTCGCGGCGCACTGTCAGGCGCAGCCACTTGCTGAGCGCGTTCACGCAGCTCACGCCCACGCCGTGCAGGCCGCCCGAGACCTTGTAGCTGTTCTGGTTGAACTTGCCGCCGGCGTGCAGCTCGGTCAGCGCGATCTCGGCCGCACTGCGCTTGGGCTCGTGCTTGTCGTCGAGCTTGATGCCGGTGGGAATGCCGCGGCCGTTGTCCACCACGCTGATGGAGTTGTCGGTGTGGATGGTGACGACGATGTCGTCGCAGTGGCCGGCCAGCGCCTCGTCAATGGAGTTGTCGACCACCTCGAACACCAGGTGGTGCAGGCCGGTGCCGTCGGACGTGTCGCCGATGTACATGCCCGGGCGCTTGCGAACGGCCTCCAGGCCTTCGAGGATCTGGATCGAACCCTCGCCGTAGCCCTCGCTGGCGCCCGCCTGGTTGGGGTCGATCTTGGGCTGGAAATTGGAGCTTTCGGGGCTCGGTGCGGCGTCGGACATAAAGGCTTTCTCTATCGCAAAAAACGCCAAACCCGCTGGGGAGCGGGTCGGGCCTGGGCAAGCTGGGGTGCGGCGCTCAGATGCGCATCGGCATCACGACGTACTTGAAGGCGTTGTCGTCGGGGTTGGTGACCAGCGCCGAGCTGTTGCCATCAGCCAGCTCCACACGCACCATGTCCTGCCCCATGTTCTGCAGCGCGTCGATGAGGTAGGTGACGTTGAAGCCGATCTCGATCGCGTCGCCGCCGTAGTCGATGTCGAGTTCGTCGACGGCTTCTTCCTGTTCGGCGTTGCTCGAGGCCACGCGCAGGGTGCCGGGCTCGACGTTCAGGCGCACGCCTTTGAACTTCTCGCTCGTCATGATGGCGGTGCGCTGCAGGCACGACAGCAGCGGCGCACGGCCCAGCGTGACGATGTTCTTGTGGTTCTTGGGGATGACGCGGTTGTAGTCGGGAAACTTGCCCTCGACCAGCTTGGTGACGAACTCCATGCCGTCAAAGCTGAACTTGGCCTGGTTGGCCGCGAACTGCATCTCGATCGCGCCTTCCTTGTCGGAGAGCAGGCGCTGCATCTCGAGCACGGTCTTGCGCGGCAGGATGACCTCCTGCTTGGGCACCTCGACGTCGAGTTCGGCGCTGGCAAACGCCAGGCGGTGGCCGTCGGTGGCCACCAGGCTCAGCTTCTTGCCCTCGGCCACGAACAGGATGCCGTTGAGGTAGTAACGGATGTCGTGCACCGCCATGGCAAACGACACCTGGCCGAGCAGGCTCTTGAGCGTCTTTTGCGGCACGCTGAAGGCCGGGCCGAAGCTGGCGGCCTCCTGCACCAGCGGAAAGTCCTCGGCCGGCAGGCTCTGCAGCGTGAAGCGGCTCTTGCCGCCCTTGAGCACCAGTTTGCCGCTGGTGTGCTCCAGGCTCACGGTCTGGTCGCCCGGCATGGTGCGCAGGATGTCGATGAGCTTTCGCGCGCCCAGCGTGGTGGCAAAGCTGCCGCTGTCGCCACCCAGGTCGGCGGTGGTGCGGATCTGGATCTCCAGGTCGCTGGTCGTCAGTTGCAGTTGCGAGCCCGTCTTTCGGATCAACACATTGGCCAGGATGGGCAGCGTGTGGCGCCGCTCGACGATGCCGGAGACCGCTTGCAGCGCGGCCAACACCTTGTCCTGGGGAGATTTGAAAACGATCATCGGCGGCTCTTTCGTTGTGAAGGTGCCTGGCGCACCCTGGACGGCTAAACCGCCGTATTTTCACCTTTTTGAACAGTGTTTTCCGCTGGTTTCTGCAGATTGCCGGGGCTCAGCCCTTGAGGGTCTGCTCCAGCACGTGCAACTGCTGGTTCAGCTCGGTGTTTTGCTGCCGTTCGCCGGAGATCTTGCGCACGGCGTGCAGCACGGTGGTGTGGTCGCGTCCGCCGAACAGCTCGCCGATCTCGGGCAGGCTCTTCTGGGTGAGCTCCTTGGCCAGGAACATGGCAATCTGACGCGGCCGCGCGATGCTGGCAGGGCGCTTCTTCGAATACATGTCGGCGACCTTGATCTTGTAGAAATCGGCCACCGTCTTCTGGATGTTCTCGACGCTGATCTGGCGGTTCTGGATCGACAGCAGGTCCTTCAGGGCCTCGCGTGCCAGCTGAATGGAAATGTCCTTCTGGTTGAAGCGGCTGTACGCCAGGATCTTGCGCAGCGCGCCTTCGAGCTCGCGCACGTTGGAGCGCACGTTCTTGGCCACGAAGAACGCCACCTCTTCGGGCATCACTGCGCCTTCCACCGCCGCCTTGTTGATCAGGATGGCCACGCGCATTTCGAGCTCGGGCGGCTCGATCGCCACGGTCAGGCCCGAATCGAAGCGCGAAATCAGGCGCTCGGTGATGTCGGTCAGGCCCTTGGGGTAGGTGTCGCTGGTGAGCACGATGTGGCTCTTGCGGGCCAGCAGCGCTTCGAAGGCGTTGAAGAACTCCTCCTGGGTGCGGTCCTTGTTGGCAAAGAACTGCACGTCGTCGATCAACAGCAGATCCAGCGAGTGGTATCGCGCCTTGAACTCATCGAAAGTCTTGCGTTGATAGGACTTGACCACATCCGAGACGAACTGCTCGGCATGGATGTAGAGAACTTTGGCCGACGGGCGCTCGGCGAGCAGGTGATTGCCGATGGCGTGGACCAGGTGAGTCTTGCCCAGGCCGACGCCGCCGTAGATGAACAGCGGGTTGTACAACTGGCCCAGGCTGCCCGCCACGTGCATGGCGGCCGCGCGCGCCATGCGGTTGGCTGAGCCTTCGACCAGCGTCCCGAAGGTCAGCGCCGGGTTCAGGCGCGACTTCGGGGCGCCGGCGTTGGTGGGCGTATCAATGCTGGACAGCGCAGGTGCGGCTGGCAGTTCCTCGCTATCAAGGTCAACAACAGGCCTGGAAATAACCGCAGTACGCGCGGGAACTTCACGGGGAGCAAGTGCTAACTCCAGGGTGACAGGGTGGCCTTGTTCGGCCTCCAGCAAGGCGCTGATCCGCGGCGCATATTGAGCGCGGATCCAGTCCAGCTTGAAGCGATTGCCCACCGACAGCACGACCTTGGAGCCATCGGTGGCTTCCGTCGCACCCAGCGGACGAATCCAGGTGTTGAACTGCTGTTCGGGAATTTCCTGGGCCAATCGCTCGATGCAAACGGACCAGAGTGAGCGCTGACTTTTGGCGTCATTGCCAGCGACGGACGGTGAGGTGCCCTCGGACATCGGAAATGGGGAAAGCGATTTATCGTTGTGGACAAGGGGTGGCACCCCGGGCGCGCATTGTAGGCACGCAGCCCAGTTATCCACAAGCTGACCGGGCACCGTTCATCACATCACAATGGCGGGGGGCATTTCCCAGTGCCGCCACCCCTGTCACTCTTCAGCGCTTGCCCACACCGGACGTTTCTGGCGATAATTGCGGGTTTCCCCGATTTCGGACTGGTCCAACATGAAACGCACTTATCAACCCTCCAAGATCCGCCGCGCCCGCACCCATGGTTTCCTGGTGCGCATGAAGACGCGCGGTGGCCGCGCGGTGATCAACGCCCGCCGCGCCAAAGGCCGCAAGCGCCTGGCTGTCTGATCCCGCAAGCGCTTCGTGCGCCGGTGATCCAACGTCTGCGATCCCGGCAGCAGTTCCAGGCCGTATTGGCCAGCGCTCCCGTGGCCAAGACGCCCCACTTCGCCCTGCACCGCCTGTCCCTCGATGCCGTCGAGGGCGAGAGCACCTTGTTTGCCCAGCCAGGTCCCTGGCTGGGTGTGCTTGTGCCCAAGCGTTGGGCGCGTCGTGCCGTCACGCGCAATGCCATCCGTCGCCAGATCTACGCCTGCGCGCCAGACGCGTCGGTGTTGCCGCGGGCCGCGCATGTGGTGCGCTTGCGCAGCGGTTTCGACAAGGCCCGTTTTGTGAGCGCTTCATCGGAGGCGCTCAAGCACGCTGTGCGCGCCGAGTTGCTGCAACTCTGGCTGGGTGCCGAATCGCGTGGGCCGCTGGGCGGCACGTCCCATGTGGCGTGAACTGCCACAACAAACCCTGATCGCCCTGGTGAAGGGCTACCGCTTGCTGCTCAGCCCCTGGTTGGGCAACGGTTGCCGCTTCGAACCCACCTGCTCTGTCTATGCGCTGCAAGCCCTGCAACGCCACGGTGCCCTCGCGGGCAGCCGTCTGGCGGCAGGGCGCCTGCTGCGTTGCCACCCCTGGTGCGAAGGCGGATGCGATCCGGTGCCCGAACAACGCCCGCCGGCCTTGTTCACTCGCCTCATTCCCCGTCACCCCGACAAGAAGAACGCCTCA
The DNA here is from genome assembly GCF_019635465.1 of Hydrogenophaga sp. GTDB lineage: Bacteria > Pseudomonadota > Gammaproteobacteria > Burkholderiales > Burkholderiaceae_C > Hydrogenophaga. The sequence continues at coordinate 17,551 of NZ_JAHBZK010000003.1, read as the reverse complement.
TGAATGACATCCGTCGCTCCATCCTTTGGGTGGTGTTTGGCTTTGCCATGGTCCTGATCTGGGACAAATGGCAGGTCCACAACGGCAAACCGGCCACCTTCTTTCCCAGCGCCAAGCCCGCCGTGACCGCTCAGGCACCAGCTACGGCAGCGCCTGCGGCGTTGCCCCAGGCCGGCACCGCGGCTTCCTCCAGTGCCGTGCCGGGCGCCGATGCGACGGCAGCACCTGCCGCGCCCGCCAACACCCGGCTGACGCTGCGCACCGACGTGCTGGCCCTGACCTTCCAGTCGGAAGGCGGTGCCCTGGTGGGGGCGGAGCTGCTCAAGCATTCACAGGCCTCCGGCGGGACGGACCGTGCGGTGCAAACGCCCTATCACCTGCTGACCACCGACAACGGCCGCACGTATGTGGCGCAAACCGGTCTCATTGGTGGCGCCTTCCCCAACCACAAGACGGCCATGCAGTTGATCGGCACGCCGACGTCGCTGGCCGATGGTCAGGACAGCGTGCAGGTGCGCTACGAGTCTGCCGAGGTGGGCGGCGTGAAGCTGGCGACGACCTACACCATCAAACGGGGCGCCTACGACATTCAGGTCGACCAGGAGGTGCTCAACGCCAGCGGCGCTCCAGTCAAAGCGCAGCTATACCGTCAGCTGGTGCGCGATGGCAGCACCGTTGAGAGCCAGACCCCGTTCTACTCGACGTTCACCGGACCCGCGGTGTACACGACCGAGCACAAGTACCAGAAGGTGCAGTTCAAGGACATCGATGGCGACAAGGCCAACTATGTCCGCAGCACCAGCGATGGCTACGTGGCCATGGTTCAGCACTATTTCGCCACGGCCTGGCTGGGTGCCGAAGGCGAGGCGCGCGAGAACTTCGTGCGCAAGCTGGCCGACAACCTGTACGCAGTGGGCGCCATCAGTGCCTTGCCCGAGATCGCGCCAGGCCAAACGGTCAAAACCTCGGCGCGCTTGTTCGTCGGGCCGCAGGACGAAAAACTGCTGGAGCGCCTGGCGCCCGGCCTTGAACTCGTCAAGGACTATGGCTGGCTGACCATCCTGGCCAAGCCGCTCTACTGGTTGCTCGAGAAGATTCACGGCTTCGTCGGCAACTGGGGCTGGGCCATCGTGCTGCTTGTGGTCCTCATCAAGGCCGCCTTCTATTGGCTCAACGCCAGCGCCTATCGCAGCATGGCCAAGATGAAAGCGATCAATCCGCGCATCATGGAAATGCGCGAACGCCTCAAGGACAACCCGCAGCAGATGCAGCAGGAGATGATGAAGATCTACCGGGAAGAGAAGGTCAACCCGCTCGGTGGCTGCTTCCCGATCCTGATCCAGATACCGGTGTTCATCGCCCTGTACTGGGTGCTGCTGTCCAGCGTCGAGATGCGCAACGCGCCCTGGATGGCCTGGATCCACGATCTGTCCTCGCCCGATCCGTTCTACATCCTGCCCCTGGTGATGGCCATCACGACCATGATCCAGACGGCGTTGAATCCGCTGCCACCGGACCCCATGCAGGCCAAGCTGATGTGGATGATGCCGCTGGTGTTCTCGGTCATGTTCTTCTTCTTCCCGTCGGGCCTGGTGCTCTACTGGATCACGAACAACACGCTCACCATCCTGCAGCAGGCACACATCAACCACCGCATGGGCGTGCCCATCAAGTTCAACCTGCCGAAATTCAAGTGACCCCCCTGCGCCGCTGACACGGCGTCCCCCCTGCGGCAGGAGGGACGGCGACCGAGGACCGGTAGAGCCGGCACCTCGGCGCCCTGGGCCTGGGGCAGGCGAACCTTCGCTTCCACATGCTGCCCCATCACGCCGATCCGATCGTTGCCATCGCCACTGCGCCCGGGCGTGGCGCGGTGGGCATCGTTCGAGTGTCTGGCAAGGGACTGGCGCCCTTTGTGCGCGCCCTGCTGGGGCGCGATCTCAGGCCCCGGGAAGCGACATTGGGGCCCTGGCGAACCGCCGACGGCCAACCCATCGACACCGGCCTGGCGCTGTGGTTTCCGGCGCCGCATTCCTACACGGGTGAAGACGTGCTCGAACTGCAGGGCCACGGTGGTCAGGTGGTCTTGCAGTTGTTGCTGGCGCGCTGCCTGGAGGTGGCCAGCGACGCCTTGCCCGGCCTGCGCCTGGCGCGTGCGGGTGAATTCACCGAACGCGCATTCCTCAACGACAAGCTCGACCTCGCACAGGCCGAAGCCGTCGCCGACCTGATCGACGCGAGCACCGAAGCTGCGGCGCGCAGTGCCGCCCGGTCCCTGGCGGGCGCCTTCTCGGCACGGGTACACGCGCTGCGCGACGCATTGGTGAACCTGCGCATGCTGGTCGAGGCCACACTGGATTTCCCCGAAGAAGAGATCGACTTCCTGCAGAAGGCAGACGCCCAGGGCCAGTTGCAGCGCTTGCGGCAATCGCTGTCCACCTTGCAGGCCGAGGCACAACAGGGCGCGCTGCTGCGCGACGGACTGCAAGTGGTGATTGCCGGCCAACCCAATGCCGGCAAAAGCTCATTGCTCAACGCATTGGCTGGCGCCGAGCTGGCGATCGTGACCCCCATCGCGGGCACCACGCGCGATGTGGTGCAACAAACCATCCAGATCGAAGGCGTGCCAGTGCACGTCACCGACACCGCTGGGCTGCGCGACACGCCCGGCATCGACGAAGTAGAGCGCATCGGTATCGAGCGTGCCTGGCAACGCATTCGCGGCGCGGATGCGGTGCTGTTCCTGCACGACCTCACGCGCTGGGGCGAGCCGCGCTATCGGCACGGTGACGCCAACATCCTGCGCGGCCTGCCCGAGGGTGTGCCAGTGCTGCACATCTGGAACAAGATTGACCAGGCCGAAGGGGCACCCGCCGGCGACGATGACATCGCCCTGTCCGCCAAACACAGGACGGGCCTCGACGCGTTGCGCCAACGGCTGCTTCAACTGGCGGGTTGGCAAAGTGGTGGTGAGGGTTTGTTCATGGCGCGCGAGCGCCATTTGCGCGCCCTCGACCAAGTCGGCCAGCATCTGCAACAGGCCGATCAGTTGCTGGCGCATGCCGGCGAACACCTCGATCTGCTCGCCGAAGAGTTGCGCCTGGCCCAGCACCACCTGGGCGAGATCACCGGCGAGTTCACCGCCGACGATTTGCTGGGCGTCATCTTTTCGCGTTTTTGCATCGGCAAGTGAGCGAAAACCTGCCGCCCAGGGGTTACCGCGTGCCGCTGGGAGCCGAACTGTAACCACCAGTTCCGGGCGCCTTGCGCGGGGGCATGGCTTGCGGTTCACTTCGCTCATGAATGCCCCGAGCACGTCCACACGGTTCGATATCCAGCACCTGTCGCAGGCCATGCGACACAGCAGTGCGCTGGACGCCGTGCCCCTCAACCTCAGCGACGCGCACTGGGTGACGCTGGCCAATTACCTGCAGCCCGTCGCGCTGCAGCAGGGGCATGTGCTGATTGAGCAAGGCGTCAAGGACCGCACCGTCTACTTCGTTGAAAGCGGCACGCTCACCGTGCATTACGAAGATTCCAAGGAGCGGGTGCGCATTGCAGTGGTTGGCGCTGGCTCCTTGCTGGGTGAGGGCGCGTTTTTCAGCCACCTGCCGCGCAGCGCCACCGTCAATGCGGGCAGCGACTGCCGCCTGTGGTGCATGACACCTCTACGTTTTCGCGAGCTGGGGGTGCGCCACCCGCAGATCGCACTCGACGTCACCATTGCCATGTCGGCTGTGTTGGCCCGACGCATGTACAACAAACCGAAGCGCGTGGCGGTCACCTGACAGCCCGGACGGCGGCCACGCGCCCAGGCGCCGGCCGAATGCTTCATCAACGATTCGCCACTGCGTGCACGCACTGACCATGTCCCTGATGAGCTGGCTCAAGGCCAAGAAGAACCACTCCAGCCGAGGTGCCCTGGCGCGCGCGCGCAATGCGTTTCGCACCACCACCATGCCGCTGATTTCGCCACGCCGCGGACGGCGCCTGCTGCGACGCGAACAGCTGTTTGCCGTGGTGCGCGAATCCCTCATCCGCGGTGGCGTGCTGTCCACCAGCTACACCTTCAAGGTGCTCAATCTCGACAGCAACGGCGACAGCTTCATCGTGCTGGTCGACCTTGCCCTGCCGGCGCAATCGCTGCCCGACGAGTTTCTGCTGGAGATCGAACGCTGGGTGCAACAAAGCGCCAAGGCGCGCCACACCATGGACGTGCGCGCCATCTACTGGCGACGCAAGCCCACCCCGGAACAGGTGGGCCAGGCGTTGCGTGCATCGATGGTTGCGCAGACCCGCCGTGACTCGGCAGACACCTCGATTCCGCGTCCACCCGTGTCGACCACCAAGGGCCCGGGCGAGCGCGTCAGTGCGGACGAAGTCCAGGCCTTTCGCAACGCGATCGCTGCGCCCCCGCCGGCGGTGTATCGCCATCCGCTGGACCCGCAGTTGCCGATGCCCGAGGCCGTGAGCGACTTCGCTGCGCTCAGCGATACCCAGCACGGCAAGCTCTGACGGGGCTTGCGGCCCTGTTGAGTTGGGAGGGTCAATGGCCCTCGAAATCCACCAGGGTGAACAGCGCCAGACCGCTGTCGCGCAGCCGGGCTGAGCCGCCCAGTTCGGGCAGATCGACGATCGCAGCGCCCTCGGTCACCGTGGCACCCAGTTTCTCCAGCAATCGCCGCCCCGCCATCATGGTGCCGCCGGTGGCGATGAGATCGTCGATGAGCAGCACGCGGTCCCCCGGTTTGACCGCATCGGTGTGCAGCTCGACGGTGGCACTGCCGTACTCCAGCTCGTAGGTTTCTTCCACGGTGTGAAAGGGCAGCTTGCCCTTCTTGCGGATCGGCACAAAGCCCACGCCCAGTTCGTACGCCAGCACCGAGCCGATGATGAAGCCCCGCGCGTCCAGGCCCGCGACCACGCTGGGCCGCAACGCCGGGTCCATGTAGCGGTGCACGAAGGTATCGATCAACACCCGAAACACCTTGGGGTCCTGCAGCAAGGGCGTGATGTCGCGAAACATCACACCGGGGGCCGGCCAGTCGGGGACGGTGCGGATGTGGGAGCGAAGGTAGGCGGCGGTGTCCATGGGGTCGGATTATCGACGCCGCCGCCCTGGCGTCATCCGCTCAGCCTCCCAGCAACTTGTCCTCGGCCAGCGCCAGCGCGGGTGCCTGCCCGCTGATCACCAGCGTATCGCCCCCCGCCAGCACCGTGTCGTCGTCGACCGTCACGTGGCGGCCCGCAGCCCTGCGCAGGCTCACCACCCGCACGCCCATTGCCGGCAGTGCCAGACTGCCCACGGTCTTGCCAACGCAGCGGCCGGCGCCGGGCAGGGTCACGCTGTTGAGGCGTTCGTGCAGCAACTCGTCGGCAGAATCGTCGTCGGCGCCGTGGAAGTAGCCCCGCAGCAGCTCGTAGCGCGCGTCGCGCTGATCCTGCACCACGCGGATCACGCGCCGCATGGGCACCCCCACCAGCGCCAGTGCATGACTGGCCAGCATCAGGCTGGCCTCGATCGCTTCGGGTACCACCTCGGTGGCGCCGGCCGTGCGCAAGCGGTCAATGTCCACATCGTCGACCGTGCGCACCACCACCGGCACATGCGCCGCATGCTCATGGGCATGGTGCAGTACCTTGAGTGCGCTGGGCGTGTCGAGGTAGGTGACCACCACGGCGCTGGCCCGGTGCAGACCCGCCGCCATCAAGGCCTGAAGCCGAGCCGCATCGCCGAATACCACCGAATGGCCGGCCGCTGCCGCCTGCCGCACCCGATCGGGGTCGAGGTCCAGGGCCATGTAGGGGATGTGCTCGGCTTCCAGCAGCCGCGCCAGGTTCTGACCACAGCGCCCATAGCCGCAGATGATCACGTGTTTGTCGGCGTTGATCGCCTTGCGTGCAATTGCCGTCATCTGCACCGACTGCATCAACCAGTCGCTGCCAACCAGGCGCGTGACGATGCGGTTGCTGTACAGGATGAGGAACGGCGTGAGCAGCATGGAGATGACCATGCTCGCCAGGATCGGGTTGAACAAGGCCGGCGGCACCAGATCGTGCTGCGAAGCCAGCGTGAGCAGCACCAGACCGAACTCGCCCGCCTGGGTCAGGTACAGGCCGGTGCGCATGGCCGTGCCCATGGGTGCGCCAAACAGCCGCGTCAGTGTGGTGATGAGCACCAGCTTGAACATCAGCGAAGCCACCAGCATCAGCAGCACCAGCGGCCAGCGCTCCAGCACCAGCCGCCAGTCGAGCAACATGCCGATGGTGATGAAGAACAGGCCCAGCAGCACGTCATGGAACGGGCGGATGTCGGTCTCCACCTGGTGCTTGTATTCGGTTTCGGCAATCAGCATGCCGGCCACGAAAGCGCCCAGGGCCAGCGACAGACCCGCGTGCTCGGTCATCCAGGCCAACCCCAGCGTGATGAGCAACAGGTTGAGCATGAACAACTCGTCGCTCTTGCGCCTGGCCACCAGCGTCAGCCACCAGCGCATGAGCCGTTGCCCGCCTGTGAGCAGCAGGCCCAGCAGCACGACGGCCTTGAGCACCGCCAGACCGAGCTCCATGATCAGCTCCTCGGGCGGCGCCGACAGCGCCGGGATGAGCACCAGCAGCGGCACCACGGCCAGATCCTGGAACAGCAGGATGCCCAGCACCCGCTTGCCGTGCTCGGACTCGAGCTCCAGCCGCTCGGCCACCAGCTTGATCACGATGGCCGTGCTGCTCATCGCCATCACACCACCCAGCGCCACCGCTGCCTGCCACGACAGGTTCCACCACGCTGGTAACAGCAGGCCCATGGCCAGTGAAGCCAACGTGGTCAGCACGACGGTGAGCACCACCTGCGACAAGCCCAGGCCGAACACGAAGCGCCGCATGGCGCGCAGCTTGGGCAGGCTGAACTCGAGACCGATGACGAACATCAGGAAGACCACGCCGAACTCGGCCAGGTAGCGCACCCCGCTGGAGTTCTGCGCCAGGGCCAGCGCGTTCGGACCGATCACCACGCCCACTGCCAGATACCCCAGCATGGGCGGCAGCTTGAAGCTGCGGCAGGCCACCACGGCCAGCACCGCAGCCAACAGGTACAGCAAGGCCAGATCGAGCGAAGTCATGGGCGGATGGTAAGGGCCGGGTCGGTTCATTGGCCCGCAGCAGCCGGGGATTTGCGTGCCCGCAGCGATAATCCGGCGCATGTCAGTCGCACCCCAGATCGACCTCGAACGGGTCAGGCAGCTCGCCGTCGAGGCTTTGCAGATCGAAGCCGATGCCGTCCAGGCGCTGGCGCAACGCGTGGACGCCCGATTTGCCGAGGCGGTGCAGTTGCTGCTCGCCTGCCGCGGTCGGGTGGTGGTGATGGGCATGGGCAAGAGTGGCCACATTGGCCGCAAGCTGGCCGCCACCCTCGCTTCCACCGGCACGCCGGCCATGTTCGTGCATCCGGCCGAGGCCAGTCACGGCGATCTGGGCATGATCACCGAGGTCGACGCCGTGCTGGCGCTGAGCAACTCGGGCGAGAGCGAAGAGCTCACCGCCATCCTGCCGCTGATCAAGCGCATGGGGGTGCCACTGGTGGCGCTGACCGGCCGGGCCGAATCGACGCTGGGCCGTCACGCCGCCGTGGTGCTCGACACCTCGGTGGCCAAGGAGGCCTGCCCGCACAACCTCGCGCCGACGGCCAGTACTACCGCCCAGCTGGCGCTGGGCGACGCCCTGGCGGTGGCGCTGCTCGATGCGCGAGGTTTCCGGGCCGACGACTTTGCGCGCTCGCACCCCGGTGGCGCGTTGGGGCGCAAGCTGCTCACCCACGTGAGCGACGTCATGCGGGGTGGTGCCGATGTGCCCCGCGTGACGCCCGAGGCCACCTTGATGACGCTCATGCGCGAGATCAGCGACAAGGGCCTGGGCATGTGCGCGGTGGTCGACGGCAATGCCATCGTGGGCATCTTCACCGATGGCGACCTGCGACGCCTGATCGAGCGCAGCGGCAGCAGCGTGGATCTGCGTGCCCTGTGCGCGCGCGACGTGATGCATCCTTCGCCGCGCACCATCCGCGACGAGGCCCTGGCCGTCGAGGCGGCAGACCTCATGGAGGCACACCGCATCACCAGCGTGCTGGTGGTCGATGGCGACGGCCGCTTGGTGGGCGCAGTCAACAGCAACGACCTCATGCGCGCGAAGGTGATCTGAGCATGACGCCGGTGCTGCAGTTCTCTCCGGCCTTGCTGCTGCGGGCGCAAGCCGTGCGAGTGGCCTTCTTTGATGTCGACGGTGTGTTGACCGATGGCGGGCTCTATTTCACCGAAGCCGGTGAAACCATCAAGCGCTTTCACACGCTGGATGGCCATGGCTTGAAGCTCTTGCAGCGCCACGGCATCGTGCCGGCGGTCATCAGCGGCCGCGACGGCAAGCCCCTGCGCATGCGGCTGCAGGCCCTGGGCGTGACCCACATGCACCTGGGGACCGAAGACAAGCGCCCGGCCGCTGAAGCCATCCTCGCCGCCTTGGATGCCGGCTGGCACGAGGCGGCCGCCATGGGCGACGACTGGCCCGACCTGCCCGTGATGCGCCAGTCTGCACTGGCGGTTGCGCCGCCAGCGGCGCACGACGAAGTGCGTGCCATGGCCCACCATGTCACCCGCCGGGCGGCTGGCGAGGGGGCCGTGCGCGAGTTCTGCGATCTGTTGCTGATGGCGCGCGGCGCCTACGCGGCCGAATTGGCCGGGCTCTGAAGGCGCAGCGGTGCACGCCGAGGACGACTTCGACCTCATTCCCGGGCTCGATCGCAGCGCGCCGCCCGTCACTGCCACGCTGCGACGTGCCCCTTGGTGGGACCGTTTGTCCATCTACCTGCCGATGCTGCTCATGGGGTTGCTGGCCCTGGGCTCGTACTGGCTCTTGCGGGCCACGCCCAGCGCGCCCGAGCCGGAACCCGAGCGCCCGGTCACCGGCGAGCCCGACTATTTCATGCGCCGTTTTTCGGTGAAGTCGTTCGACGTCAATGGCAACCTGCGCGCCGAGGTGCTGGGTGACGAGGCGCGACATCACCCCGACGACGACCGGGTCGAAATCGACAACGCGCGCTTGCGCAACCTGGCCGAAAACGGATCGATCACCAGCGCGCGGTCGCAGCGCCTGACCACCAACGACGACAACACGCGTTTCGTGCTCGAAGGCGACGCGGTGGTGGTCCGTGAAGGCGGCACCGACGCCAGTGGCGGCGCGCTGCCCCGTCTCGAATTCCGGGGCGAGTACCTGCTCATCGAGCTGGAGCCGCACGATCGCATCAGCTCCGATCAACCCGTGCTGGTCATTCGCGAAGGCGATCGCATCACCGCCGATCGCATGGTCTATGACAGTCAGACGCGTCTGGCCACATTCAACGGCCGCGTGCGCATGCAACTGGCCCCACGCAACGCACCATGACGACTTCACACACCGACTCTCGTCCATTGGCGGTCATCACGGGCGCGTCCAGCGGCATTGGTCAGGCGCTGGCCGACCGGTACCTGCGCGCGGGCTACCGCTTGGCACTGTTCGCCCGGCGTGACGAAGAACTGCGTCGGTGGGCCGCCGAGCGCGGGCTGGACGAGCGGGCCTGCGGTGTCTACCGCGCCGATGTCGCCGACGTCGATGCGGTCGTGCAGGCGGGTCAGCGCTGCCTGGCCGACATGGGGGTGCCCCAGGTGGTGATCGCCAACGCCGGCATCAGCGTGGGTATGGACACCGCGCAGCGCGAGGACATCTCGGTGCTTTCGCGCACTTTTGCCACCAACAACGTGGGGATGGCGGCGACCTTTCACCCCTTCGTGGCGGCCATGCGCGCACGCGGTCAGGGCGCGCTGGTCGGCATCGCCAGCGTGGCGGCCATCCGTGGCCTGCCCGGACATGGGGCCTACTGCGCGAGCAAGGCCGCTGTCGTGGCCTATTGCGAAAGCCTGCGTGGCGAACTGCGTGGCAGTGGCGTGGCGGTGGTCACCTTGCTGCCCGGCTATGTCGATACGCCGCTCACGCAGGAGAACCGGTATGCCATGCCCTTCCTGCTCTCACCCGAGGTCTTTGCCGATCGGGCCTTCAAGGCCATCGAAGCGGGCATGAGCTACCGGGTGATTCCGTGGCAGATGGGTGTGGTGGCCAAGCTGCTGCGCGCACTGCCCAACGCCTGGTTCGACCGTTTGCTGGCGGGTCGCCCGCGCAAGCACCGCGAGGGCGAGGGTCGCCACTGAACCATGCAGGCAACAAAAAGGCCCCAGGCGCGAAGCCTTGGGGCCTGTTTCAGGCAGGTGCCTTGACGGATCAGTAGCCGCCGCGGCCACCGCCATCACGGCGACCACCGTTGCCATAGGGGCTGCGGAAGCCGCCATCCTGGCCGCCGCCACCAAAGCCGCCTTCGCGACGGCCACCACCGAAGCCACCGCCACCGGTGCGGGGCGGGCGGGGTTCCATCGGGCGGGCTTCGTTGACCACCAGGCTGCGGCCGCCGAGCGACTGGCCGTTCATGCCTTCGATCGCCGATTGCGCTTCAGCGTCGCTGCCCATCTCGACAAAGCCGAAACCTTTGGAACGGCCGGTCTCGCGCTCCATCATGACCTTGGCGCTGTTGACCGAACCATAGGCGGAAAAAGCCTGGCTCAGGTCTTCGTCACGCACGGAATACGGCAGGTTGCCGACGTAAAGCTTGTTGCCCATGAAAAGGGACTCCTCAAAACACTGGAAGGAAGCGATGGAGCCCCGTCGTCCGGCACACAAATGCAGCGCGCGAAACCAACCGATCACTTGACATGCGGCCGGTTACCACGGACGCCGGGGCATTATGCGCCGTTTGTCGCGTCGAAGGTGACAAAAAGCGGGCCGGCGCTGTACGGCTCGTCGCCCGATGCGTGCGTACAACAGGCCCGGCACCCCCAAATGCCCCGAATCGGGGCGTATACTGCCGCCCCAGCGCCGATTTGATCCAGATTGCGGGCGCTCAACAAATGCCGCTAAAGGGGAGCTCGGAGACGCCCGGCCTGCCTTTTGGTGGTGCCGGGTTTTTGTTTTCTGGCCCTGCCTGCGCAGGGAATGCGCTTGATCGTCACCCCCGTTACCTACCGATTCGACCAGCCGCTGCAACTGCGCAGCGGGGCGGTGCTGCCCGCCTACGAGCTGGTGGTCGAGACCTACGGCAGCCTCAACGCCGACAAATCCAACGCCGTACTGGTGTGCCACGCGCTCAACGCCTCGCACCACGTCGCAGGGCACCACGCCGACGCCCAGGGCCAGCCGCTGCCGCGCAGCGAGGGCTGGTGGCACAACATGATCGGCCCGGGCAAGCCGGTCGACACCAACCGTTTCTTCGTCATTGGCGTCAACAACCTGGGGTCCTGCTTCGGCTCGACCGGGCCGACCCATGTCAACCCGGCCACCGGTCAGGCCTGGGGCGCGGACTTTCCGGTGGTGACGGTCGAGGACTGGGTCGAGGCGCAGGCCAGGCTGCTCGACGCCATGGGCATCGATGTGCTGGCGGCGGTGATGGGCGGCAGCCTGGGCGGCATGCAGACGCTGAGCTGGGCCTTGCAGTACCCCGAGCGGGTGCGCCATGCGGTGGTGGTGGCCAGCGCGCCCAACCTCACAGCGGAGAACATCGCGTTCAACGAGGTGGCGCGCCGCGCCATCGTGACGGACCCCGACTTCCACGGCGGCCACTACCTGCGCGAAGGCACCCTGCCGCGCCGCGGATTGCGCATCGCCCGCATGATCGGCCACATCACCTACCTCAGCGACGATGTCATGAACGAGAAGTTCGGGCGCTCGTTGCGGCCGGCTGATCTGAACGACGCGCTGGCCAGCGCCAGCCGACCCGCCGCCGGGCCGCCCCAAGGCGGGTCAGCCCCCTCGGGGGGCAGCGAACCACACGAAGTGGGGAGCGTGGGGGCACAGGACACCGCCGCCGGGCCGCCCCAAGGCGGGTCAGCCCCCTCGGGGGGCAGCGACCCGCAAAGCGGTGGAGCGTGGGGGTACAAGTACACCACGCAGGATGTCGAGTTCCAGATCGAGAGCTACCTGCGCTACCAGGGCGACAAGTTCACCGAGTACTTTGACGCCAACACCTACCTGCTCATCACCCGCGCGCTCGACTACTTCGACCCCGCGCGCGAGTTCGACGGCAACCTCAGCGCCGCCCTGGCGCGCGCCAATGCGCGCTTCCTGTTGGTCAGCTTCAGCACCGACTGGCGCTTCAGCCCCCGGCGCAGCCGCGAAATTGTCAAGGCGCTGCTGGACAACCGCCGCGACGTGGCCTACGCCGAGATCGACGCGCCGCACGGGCACGACGCCTTCTTGCTGGAAGACCCGCGCTACCTCAACGTGGTGCGCTCGTACTTTGAAAAAGTATTGAGCGACGCCGGGCCGCCCCAAGGCGCGAAGGCCCCCTCGGGGGGCAGCGCAGCACACGAAGTGGCAAGCGAGGGGGTGGCTTCTTCATGAGCGATACCGCCACCATGAAATCCATCGCCGCGCTGGTGCCGCCGGGCTCGCGCGTGCTCGACCTGGGCTGCGGCGACGGCGCGCTGCTGGACCTGCTGCAGCGCGAGCGCGGCTGCACCGGCTACGGCATCGAGATCGCCGACGCCAATGTGCTGGCCTGCGTGAAGCGCGGCGTCAATGTCATCCAGCTCAACCTCGAGGAGGGGCTGGCCATGTTTGACGACAACTCCTTCGACGTGGTGCTGCAGATCGACACGCTGCAGCACCTGCGCAACGCCGAAACCATGCTGCGCGAAACCGCGCGCGTGGGCCGCCGCGGCATCGTGGCCTTCCCCAACTTTGCGCACTGGCCCAACCGGCTTGCGGTGCTGCGCGGGCGCATGCCCGTGACGCGGCGCCTGCCCTACCAGTGGTACGACACGCCCAACATCCGCGTGGGCACCTTCAAGGACTTTGAAGTGCTGGCCGGCAAGAACGCGCTGGACATCATTGACGCCTTCGGGCTGCAGGATGGCCGCGAGGTGCGCTGGCTGCCCAACCTGCGGGCCGCCACGGCGGTGTTCCGCTTCGAGCGCGACTGAGATAACATCCGTCACTCGGGATCTCAGCCTCCCGAATCCTCGCGGATAGACGGTGTCCCGTCCAAGTGCTGGCAACTCACCTTCTGGAGTTTCCCCATGGACACCGCTCGCGATCCCGTTTCCGTCATCACCCCCCAGCAACTGGCGGCCCGCCTGGGCCGGACCGACGCCCCGCTGCTGCTGGACGTGCGGCGTGAAGCCCGCTTTGCCGAAAGCCCGCGCATGCTGGCCGGCGCCTTGCGCTGCGCGCCCGAGGACGTGGCTGCCCTGGCCCGCACCCAGGCGCCGCGCGAGGTCGTGGTGTACTGCGTGTATGGCCACGAGGTGGGCGCCGAAGCCGCGGCCACGCTGCGCTCGGCTGGCTGGCCGGCGCAGATGCTCGCCGGCGGCATTGAAGGGGGAGAAGACGGCGTGGACGCGCCCGAAGACATCGCCCAGTGGCGCGCCGTGGCGCTGCCCACCATGCCCCGCGCCGGAGGCGCGCAATGACCGCGCCCCAGACCACCGCCGCGGCCATTCCCCTTGGCCAGGCCCTGCGCTTCTGGCTCAAGCTCGGCTTCATCAGCTTTGGCGGGCCCGCAGGGCAGCGCTCTGTCGATGGCGGGCGTGGGCGCGGGAGCCAGGCGGCAGGGCATCAGTGTGTGCATCCGTGCACGTGGCAAATCACGGGGCGATCAGAGGGGACGCTTCGGCGACGCGGCGAATTCCCCTTCAAGGTGTGCGGTTTTCGCGGTTTGGCGGTCGGATTGGCCTCAAGCGGGTCAAGCGCGGCGGAGTTCTGACCGATCAGCGGTTGTTTGCTACCGTGCTGGTCATCGTCGCCCTTAAGAGATTCCTTCATGTTGACGCGACCGGCCCACCCCAATCCAGGAGCGTTTGACATGAATCCCCTTGCGCCAGCCGATGCGGGTCGGTACCCGGATTGATGTTGATGTGCGGGCTGCTGTTGGCCCTGATGGCCGTGGTTGCTTTGGGCTTCCTCCATGCAAGAAAGTATATGCGCAGCATGTACGACGATCGCGTGGTGCCGCTGGCGCAGATCCAAGGTGTCCGACCTGTACGCAGTGAACATCGTGGACGCCAGCCTGGGCGCTGGACGGCGGCGGTGACGGTGGCTCAGGCCCGCGCGGCGGTGGCCGAAGCGCGCGAGCATTCGCACCACTGGAAGACCTGCGGCGATCGAGCTGAGTGAGAGCAGCGTCTCATCGACAAGTCGGAAGCGCTGTTCGTCACCGCTGACGCCACGGTCGATCGCATCGACGCCCTGATGGCGTGCAACGACATGGACAGATGGTTTCGGTGGCGCACGAGATGTACCCGCGCTCCGATCCCCTGCAGTCGGTGCTGAGCGATCTGATCCAGCTGCAGCTCGATGTCTCGCGCGATCTGTATCAAGAGAACGCGCGATACGCCCGCGCGAGGCCTTGTTCGGCATGGTGACGCTTTGCTGGTGCGCGCCACCTGCGTGGGCGCTGCCCTGGCGCACGTGGTGGATCATCCGTCGCAGTGCGCTCGCTCGGCTGAGGAGCCCCACAGAAGTACAGGCGGTGTGCGGGCGATCGCCCGCAGCCCGAGTTGAACGGTGCCCGTCATGACCCGATGACCGACCAGTGTGATATCGACCGCCGGACGCATGGCCGAGGCGTATCTGGTCTGGTCGGCGCGTGCTCGCTAACACGCACGCGCCGCGGTGGCCAGTGCCAGCTCGCAGATCGCGCATGGCAACCAGGACCTGAGCCAAGCACCGAAGAACATGAGCCTCTGCCCTGCAACAGACGGCAGCCTCCTGCCATGGAGCAGGATGGGCGCGCGGCGCAGAACGCCGGGCACGCCGAGCAGGCCAGCCAATGGGCCCACGAGGCCGCCAGCGTGGCGCCAAGGGGGAGCGAGGTGGTGGCCGACATAGTTAGCGTGCAGCGCATCAACGCCAGCAGCCAGAAGATCGGCATCATCGTGCATCGACCGGCATCGCCTTCAGACAACATCACGGCGAAAAGCAATGCCGCCGTGGAAGCCGCGCGCGTGCCACGGCAAAACAGAGCCGCAGCTGCGGTGGTGGCCTCCGAGGTGCGCGGCTGGCGCCAGCGCAGCGCCGATGTGCCGCCAAGGAGATCAAGACCTTGATCGGCACCGCTTTCAGACCCAGCCACGGCCACGGCGTGGAATTGGCCCAGCGGGCCGGGCGAACCATGGGCGACGTGCGCACCGCCATCGACCGCTGATCAGCGCGGGTGGTGCACGCCATCAGCGGCGCCAGCCGTGAACAAAGCACGGGTCTGGCGCAGGTCGGCGATATGCGTCAGTCAGATGGATCCAGACCGCAGCAAAATGCGGCGCTGGTGGAAGAGCGCCGCCGCCGCCGTGCGGCGGCGAGGCCGACCGACTGGTGCAGGCCGTCGCCCATTCGCACCTGATCGAGTCGGCAGGCGCTTGCCAGATCGCCACAACCGCCCATCAGGGCCCTGCCAACCCCGGGTCGGGATTGGCGTGCCACTTCCCTTTGTTTCGGCCTTCAGCCCGGAGGGCTTGGCCGATATTCCTATTGGCCTTACCTTCAACCGAGGACCGAGACCATGGACATGCGCCACGACGCCACCCACATTGCCCGCCGGGAAGGCCAGCGCGCAGCCGCTGCCCAGGCGACCAGCGCCGAATTCCTGACCTTCCGCCTTGGCGGCGAGAATACAGCAGCGACATCCTGCGCGTGCAGGAAATCCCGCTCTTATGAAGAGCCGACCCGCATTACTTAACGCGCCCGAACGCTTCATCAAGGGCGTGGTCAATCTGCGCTGGTGTGGATGACGCCGATCGTCGACCTGCGCATCAAACTGGGTTGCGACAAGGTTGAGTACAACAGTTTCGCGGTGGTCGTCTGATCGGCGCCTCGGCGGTGTGCGCAGCCGTGGTCGGCGCCGTCGTCGACTCGGTCTCCGACGTGCTCCGAGCTGAGGCTGGCGACGCCATCCGTCCCGCCGAGATAAGACACACGGTCGACACCTCGTTCATCCACCGGCATCGCCAGCGTTGACTGCATGCTGATCCTCATGGACATCAAACGCTGATGTCCAGCCGACATGGGCCTGATGGATTCGGCCCAAGTGCTGCAGTAAGCCCTTCCCACACCTCACCGCCGAAAGGAGACGCACGACATGCTTTTCAAACGCAATAACCAAAACGGCAGCGCCTCGATAGCACGTCGTCTCTCCCTGCAGGCGGTGGCCCTGCTGGCGATCACGCTGGCCGTGATCAGCACCGGCATGGCCGTGGTCGCCGAAGGCCGTTCGCGGGATCGATTGGTACAAGGTGCAGGGGACAAGGCTGCCGCTGTCGCCGATTCCGTGGACGCGTTCGACGCGACCGCCCGTTTGATGACCGAGCGCGCGTACCGCCCGTTCCGTCAAAAGTTCGCCGACGTGTTCGAGCTGGACGCCGAGGCCAACATGCTCAAGAGCTGGGGCATGCTGCTCAACGGTGACCACAGCGAAGTCGACACCTTCAACAAGAGCAACGGTGGCGTGGCCACCATCTTCATGCGCAAGGGCGACGACTTCGAGCGCATCGCCACCTCGCTCAAGAAGGAAAACGGCGACCGTGCCGTGGGCACCCTGCTCGCCCGCGCGCACCCTGCCTACGCCTTGACGCTGGCCGGCAAAACCTACACCGGTCGCGCCGTGCTGTTCGGCAAGCCGTACATGACGCACTACGAACCCGTGAAGGACGCGGCCGGCAAGATCGTCGGCATCCTGTTCATCGGTTTCGACATCACCGACTTCCAGGCCTCGCTCAACCGACTGGTCGAAAAGACCACCTTCTTCGAAAGCGGCGGCACGGTCATCATCGAGCCGCGCGCCAACGACGCCGAAGCCATCTTCGTGTCGCACCCCACCGCGGCTGGCAAGAAGGTGCTGGAAGTCAACCCGCAAGCCGGCCCCATGCTGGCCGCCATGCGCGCCAGCGAGGACGCCTTCGTGCCGTCGTCGGTGCCGCTGTACAACGCTTCGATCAAGAGCCCCTGGGCCGTCAAGCGAACCGCCAAGACCGGTGGCTGGTGGATCGTGGCCGAAGTGTCTGACGACGAGGCCATGGCCTCGCACTGGCAGACCATCTACCTGTTCTGGGCACTGCTGGCGGGCTGTACCGCACTGCTCGGTGCCGGCCTGTTCGTGCTGATCCGTCGCAACGTGAGCGCGCCGCTGCGCGAATTGACGACCGCGGTGACCACCGTGGCCCAGGGCGACCTGACCAAGACCTTCCACAGCGACCGCCGCGATGAAGTCGGCGTGCTGGTGCGCGAAGTGGAAAACATGCGCCAGCGCTTCCTGGACATGATGCGCCAGCTGCGCAGCGCGGCCGACAACATTGGCACCGCCAGCAGCGAAATCGCCACCGGCAACCAGGACCTGAGCGCGCGCACCGAACAGACGGCGAGCAACCTGCAAGAGACGGCCGCGAGCATGGAGCAGCTCACCAGCACGGTGCGCCAAAGCGCCGACGCCGCGCGC
>NZ_JAHBZK010000029.1 GCF_019635465.1 Hydrogenophaga sp. | reverse complement strand
CGACGGGCCACCGGCCCGTCTGCGTTTCGCGCCTTGCGCATGGCCTTTTTGATCCGCAACGCATCTTGGAAAAATAGTGTGAACAGGCCCTGGTCGTCATCCCCAGGCGGCGCTGAAGAAGATGATCACGCCGAGGGCGAATGTGATCAGAAAAGCGATGCTGGCCCAGACCCAGACCGGCCAGGGCCCGCTGGGCACCGGAGCGGGCGCGGCCGCCGCCGCGGTGGCCGCCGCCTCCGGGTGGCGACGCAGCAATTCTTCCTCGAACCGCTTGAAGAAGTCGTCGGCCATGGATTTGGCCGCACCGTCAATAAGGCGTTGGCCCAGCTGGGCGATTTTGCCCCCCACGGTGGACTTGACGGTGTAGCTCAGCTCGCAGGTGCTGCCGGTGGGCGTCAGGCTGACGGCGGACTCGCCCTTGCCGAAGCCGGCCACGCCGCCCTGGGCCTCGAAGCCGAGCTTGTAGCGCTCGGGCGGGACGATGTCGCTGAGCTGCACCTTGCCGGTGAATTTCGCCGACACCGGCCCGATGCGGATGCCCGCGCCCACGGCATAGGCGTCGTCACCCAGGGGCTCGAACTTGTCGCAGCCGGGCACGCAGGCCTTGAGCACGGCGGGGTCGTTGAGGGCGTCCCAGGCCTGTTGCCGGGTGACGGGGAGAGGGCGGCTGCCTTGCATGTCCATGGTGGTTGTGCGTTGTGCGTTGGGCGTTGAGCGAGTTGCGTTGGGCGTGTTTCAGCGTTGTGTGAGCACGGCCGACAGGGCGTGCGCCAGCTGTTCCAGGCGTTCGAGGTTGTGCACGGCGAGCATGCCGTGCGCGTGGCGGTGCAGCACGCTGGCGCCGCGCGCCAGGGGTTCGTAGCCGTCGAAGCGCAGCAGCGGGTTGAGCCACAACACGCGGCGGCTGTGCCGGCGCAGCCATTGCAGTTCGGCGTCGAGTACCTCGGGCTCGCCGGTGTCCAGGCCGTCGGTGATGAGCAGCACCACGGTGCGTCGGCCCACCAGGCAGCGAGCGTGGTCGTGCCGCAACTGCGTCAGCGAGTCGCCCAGCCGGGTACCACCAGCGAAGTCGGCGATGGCCTGGTTGCACAGCATGAGCATGGCGTCGGCGTCGCTCTGGCGCCAGGCGCTGCGCAGGTCGCTCAGGCGGGTGCCGAAGGCGAACGCTGCGCGGGGCGCGCCGCGCGTGGCCTGGTGCAGAAACGCCAGCAGCAGCCGCGCATATCGCTCCATGGAGCCCGAGACGTCGACCAGGATCAGCAAGGGCAGGGTCTGCGGGCGGCGCTGGCGCAGCGGCAGCATCAGCAGCTCGCCGTCGTGGCGGCGCGCCTGCTGCAGCGCGCGGCCCCAGTGGATGCGGTGGCCCCGGCCACCGAAGCGCTCGCGTCGGCCGGGCACCTCGGGCAGGGGCAGCGGGATGTCGCGCGCCAGTTGTTCGACCAGGCGGAACTCGCTGGCCGACAGGCCGGCGAAGTCGGCATGGCGCAGGCGCTGCAGGTCGCTGGCCGTCATGGCCGCGTCCAGGCGCAGTTCGGTCTCGCCCGGCTTGCGTTGCTGTGCCAACGCGCCGGCCACGCTCAGCGCTTCCTGCGAGCGCGCCTTGCGCGTGGGCGGCTTGGCGCTGGGCGCCTTGGGCAGCATCTGCGACAGCAGTTGCTTCTCCAGTTCGGGGTTGCGAAAGAAGGCGGCGAAGAGCTCGTCGAACACTTCGATGTCCTGCGGCCGGCTGACCAGCACCGCACCGAGCGCGGCGTGCAGGTCGTCGCGGCGTTCGACGCCCACCAGCTGCGTGGCCTGAATGGCACTGCCGATACGCGCGCTGTCCACCGGCACGCCGGCGCGGCGCAGGGCGCGCCCGAACGCGGCGATCTGGTCCGGGAACTTGCCGGTGCGGGCGTCGCCGAGCTTCACAACTCGGGTTCCAGAAGCTGCTCGATCATGGGCACCAGCGCGGCCACGTCTTCGCGCTGCTTGAACAGGATGCCCGCGGTGTCCTGGATCACTTCGGGGTCGAGCGTGAGCGTGTCCAGCGCCACCAGGGCCTTGGCCCATTCCACGCTTTCGGCAATGCCCGGGGCGCGCTGGAAGGCGTTGGCATAGGGCTGCGCGCGCAGGCGCTCGACGAAGCGGGCGATCTGCTCGGTGAGGGCCGCACTGGCCTGGGGCACCTGGCCACGCACGATGGCGAGTTCGCGCTCGCGCTCGGGGTGGTCAAGCCATTGGTACAGGCACCGGCGCTTGACCGCGTCGTTGAGGTCGCGCGTGCGGTTGCTGGTCAGGATGGTCAGCGGAGCCGCCATGGCGGTGATGGTGCCGAGCTCGGGGATGCTCACCTGGTATTCGCCCAGGTACTCGAGCAGGAAGGCCTCGAAGGGTTCGTCGGCCCGGTCCACCTCGTCGATCAGCAGCAGCGCGCCGGGGGGCGGCGTCTGCAGCGCCTGCAGCAGCGGGCGGCGGATCAGGTAGCGCTCCTGGTAGACCTCGCGCTCGATCTGCTCGGGCGTAGCCGTGTTCTGCGCTGCGCGCATGTGCAGCAACTGCGCGGTGTGGTTCCACTCGTACAGCGCCTCGCGCTGCTCCATGCCGTCGTAACACTGCAGACGCAGCAGCGGGCGTTGCAGCACGCGCGACAAGGCCTTGGCCAGCTCGGTCTTGCCCACGCCGGGTTCGCCTTCGAGCAACAGCGGGCGCTGCAGCCGCATGGCCAGGAACACGGCAGTGGCCAGCGCGCGCGGGGCGTGGTAGCCCACGTCCCGCAACGCGGCCAGCAAGGCGTCAATGTCGCGCGGTTCGGTCGACAAGGCGTCGGGCTCCGGTGCGTCAGCCGTTGGCCGCGGCCACGGCGCGTTGCGTTTGCACGCGGATGAGCTGTGCGCGGTACTCGGCGCTGGCGTGCAGGTCGCTGTTGAGCGTGCCGGCATCGACGGCCACGCCTTGCACCGCATCGGGCGTGAAGCTCTTGGTCAGCGCCGCCTCAAGCCCAGCGTGGCGGAACACGCCGTTGCCCGC
>NZ_JAHBZK010000028.1 GCF_019635465.1 Hydrogenophaga sp. | reverse complement strand
TCGCGCGGTCTGGGTGAACTGGCGGTGGGCCTGGCCTGGGGGCTGGTGGTGCTGGGGGCCGACTATGTGCAGCGTGGCCACTTCGCGGCCGCGCCCCTGGCGGCGGCGGCCAGCTATGCGGTGTTGATTGCCAATATCCTGGTGGCCAATGGTTTTCCGGATGCCGTGCCCGATGCGCAGGTGGGCAAACGTACACTGGTGGTGCGCCTGGGTCCCGGGCGCGCCGCCTGGCTGTATCTGGCGCTGGTTCTTCTGGCCCATGGCCTGCTGGTTGTGGCGGTGGACCGGCAGGTGTTGCCCACCCCTGCGCTGTGGGCGCTGGCGTCGTTGCCGCTGTCTCTGGCAGCGGCCGTGCTGCTGCTGCGCCGGGCGCGCCGCCCCGCGCAATTGCGCCCGGCGCTGGTGCTGGGCATTGCTGCGGCTGTAGCGCACGGGCTGGGTTTGGCTGCAGGCTTGCTGCGGGCATGAAGGGCGCGTGCGCAGGGCCGTGCTACAACTGAATTTGAAAGAAAAAGAACATGTCCATCCAGTGGTTCCCCGGTCATATGCACCTGACCAGAAAGGCGATCACCGAGCGTGTCAAGGACATCGATGTCGTGATCGAGGTGCTCGATGCCCGCCTTCCCGGTTCCAGCGCCAACCCGTTGCTGGCCGAACTCACAGGCCATAAGCCCACGCTCAAGGTGCTGAACAAGCAGGACGTGGCCGACCCCGCGCGCACTGTGCTGTGGCTGGAGTGGTACAACGCCCTGCCGGGTACGCGCGCCGTGGCGCTGGATGCCTCCGAGGCCGCGCCCGCCCGCAAGCTCATCGACGGCTGCCACCTGCTGGCGCCCAACCGCGGTGGCATGGCCAAGCCCATGCGCGTGCTGATCTGCGGCGTGCCCAACGTGGGCAAGAGCACGCTCATCAACACGCTCATGGGCAAGCGCTCGGCCAAGACCGGCGATGAAGCCGGTGTGACCCGCACCGAGCAGCGCGTGGCCCTGGCCGACGACGTCTACCTGTTCGACACGCCCGGCGTGCTGTGGCCGCGCATCGTGGTGCCGCAAAGTGGCATCCACCTGGCCGTCAGTGGTGCGGTGGGGCGCAACGCCTACGACGACCAGGAAGTCGCGCTGGAGCTGCTCGACAACCTCAAGCTCAGCTACCCGCAGCTTTTGCTGGCGCGTTACCCGATGCCGCACAACGCAGAGACCGTGGCCGATGTGCCGGCCGAAGACCTGCTCGAGGCCATCGGGCGCCAGCGCGGCGCGCTGGTCAGCGGCGGTCGCGTCGACGCGCAGAAAGCGGCCGAACTGGTGATCGCCGACTTTCGCGCCACGCTGTTCGGTCGCATCACGTTGGAGACGCCCGAGCAATACCTGGGCTGGTCGAAGACCGCGCACGCGGCCGATGCCGAGCGCCAGCGCCTCAAGCGCGAGCAGTTCGGCGACCGTCCGCCGCGCCGCCCGCGCCCACGGCGCCGCACTTGATGCAGGTCAAGGTGGCGGATCGAGCGCTGACCATGATGCGCCCATGAGTGATCGACACCGCGTTCTCATCATCGAAGGCCACCCCGACCCGCAGGCCCGCCTCAACCGCGCGCTGGCCGATGCCTACGCCGAGGGCGCCAACGAAGGGGGTTGGGATGTGCGGCGGGTGCGCATCGCGGAACTCGACATTCCCATGCTGCGCAGTGCCGACGAATGGACGCATGGGCCGGTGCCGCCCGCGCTCAAGCCGGTGCAGGACGACCTGCAGTGGGCGCACCACTTGGTGCTGTTCTTTCCCCTCTGGCTGGGCGACATGCCCGCGCTGGTTAAGGCCTTTCTGGAGCAGGTGGCCCGGCCCGGTTTTGCGGTACCCGAGGACCGCAGCACGCTGCTCGCGCCCAAGCCGCTGGCCGGCCGCTCCGCTCGCGTGGTGGTGACCATGGGCATGCCGGCGGCCTTGTACCGCTGGTTCTACCGCGCGCACAGCGTCAAGGCGCTGGAGCGCAACGTGCTGGGATTTGTGGGTTTTGCGCCGGTGAACGAGACGCTGATCGGCAGCGTCGACAACCTGGGCGACGCCGGTGTGGCGCGCTGGTGCCGCAAGCTGCACCGGCTGGGGCTCGACGGCGAGTAGGCCGCCGAGGTCCAACGCGTCAGTTGCCCGGCAACAAGCCGACGAAAGCCGCCAGCTGGGGCGTGCCCACCGCGCCGTCGAGCACGCGCGCGCCCGTCTGCGGGTCTTTGGCCACCACAAAGGGCACGCCGGTGCCGCCCAGGCGGGTGAGCAGTTCGGTGTTGTGCTCGATCGCCGCCTTCAGCTCGGCTGGCACATCGGCCGAGGCGGAAATGCCGCCGTTGCCGCCCATCAGGCTGTCTTCGTGCGCGGCCATGGCCTCGGCCGGGTTGGCCGCCGACAGGATGGCGGCCCCTTGCGGCAGGCTCTTGGCGTTGAGCAGCGACACGGGCAGCCAGACGAAGCGGGCCTGCTTCAACAGCGGCTGCGAGGCCTGCCACAGGTGCGCGCAGTGCGGGCACTGCGGGTCGAACAGTACGTAGGCGGTGTTGGCGGCCATCAGGGCGCCCACGCTGAAGCCCTTGCCTTCGGCGGCCAGCACTTGCAGCGCCTGGCTGCGGTCGATGGGTGGGGGAGGCGGGTTCTCCGGCTCCTTGGAGCAGGCACCCAGAAGGCCCATGGCCGTAAGAGCGGCCATGGACGGGAGGAGTTCGCGGCGGTTCATGCCGCAATGGTAGTCAATGCAGGATGGCGTGGGCGATCAAACCCGTGGCCACGGCGACGAGCAGGAAGTCGCCGTTGACCTGCACCCATTGGTGGCCACGCGGCGGCGCGTACAGACCCGGTTGGTGACGCACCACCACATAGCGCCCGGAGCGGTACTGCGCCGGCAGGTACTGGCCGCGGTGGTAACGCGGGCCGGTGTGCACGACACGCACATCGCGGTGCACGTAGCGCACGTCCGGTCGGCGGTCGTGGCGGTAGTCATCGCGACGCACCACACGCACTTCGCGGTGAACTTCGCGCTCGACGTGGCGGTTCTCCACGCGGTGACCGTTGTCGCGGTCGCCCCGGCGGTTGTCGTCGTGGGCGTAGGACGCGGTGCTCATCGCGAGCATGGCGGTGGCGAGGGCAACCGGAAGCAGTTGACGGGCTTTCATGGCGTTCTCCTTTCGTGGAGGGTTGGTGAGCCTTCATCGTGCTCAGGCCATGTGTCGCTTGCGTAAACGCCGTGCAGTGCGCCTGCAAAGAACGTTGCCGGGTTTCAAGCCTGTCTTCAGGCGATCAATCGGTGGTGCCCGCCACCGCCTCCTTGGCGCGCATCTTGGCGGCGATGTACTCGCCGTGGGTCACGTAGAGCAGGCCGGCCACCTTGTAGATGACCGCGTTCTCGTGCACGTCAAGGTGGTCGTTGGCATAGGCCACGGTCCACATGGCTTCCACCACCGCGATTTTCTGCGGGTGGCTCAGCTGCTCGTTGAGCACGCTGGTGAACTGGTAGTAGTCGTTGCTGGTGCGCGAGGTATCGGTGGCGCGCTCGAGCAAAGCGGCCACGGCCTCTGCCGGCAAGCCGAACTTGCGTTGCAGTGCCTGCAGCACGGCGTCGGTCTCGCGGGCGTCCTGATCGGGGTCGGCGCGCATCACCTCCACCAGCAACACGGCGGTGGCCAGTTGCAGCGCCTGCGGATCGGGCGCGTCCTGGGTGTTGGGGTCGAGCTCGCGCACGACGTGATCGAACAGGTCCTTGAAGTTCTTGAACATGGCAGCTCCGGTGCAGGGGTGGTGGACCCCTTGCACGGCGCGAGGTTCCGCAGCGCGCGAGAATGCGCGCCGTGTGCACCAACTACACGCCCGCCACCCCGAAGCACCTGGTCGAGATGAAGGCACTTGGCCTGGCGGCCGCGCCGCCGGACGCCTGGCCGAGTGAGGTGTATCCCGGCATGTCCGCACCGGTGGTGGTGGCCAGCCCCGATGGCGCGCCGCGCGCCGAGGTCGCGCGCTTTGGCCTGATTCCGCGCTGGGTCAAGGACGGCCAGCAGGCGCAGAAGGTGTCGCGCGGCACGCTCAACGCGCGCAGCGAGACGGTGGCCAGCAAGCCGAGCTTTCGCGCCCCCTGGCGTGAGCGCCGCTTTGCGTTGGCGCCGATGCTGGACTTCTTCGAGCCCTGCTGGGAGGACGCGCACCTCGTCGGCCACCGCTCGGTGCGCTGGCGCATCGCGCGCGCCGATGCCGCGCCCTTTTGCGTGGCCGCGCTGCACGAGCGCTGGACCGACCCGGCCACCGGCGAGATCGTGCCCAGCTTCAGCCTGCTCACCATCAACGCCGACGGCCATGAACTGCTGGGCCGCATGCACCGCCCCGGCGACGAAAAACGCATGCTGGTGGTGCTGCCCAGCGAGCATTGGGCCGACTGGCTGCGCGCCGATCACACGCAGGCCCTGGCCATGTTGCAGCGCACACCGCCGGGCTTGCTGGTGGGCGAGCCCGCTCCGCGCGAGACGCCATCTCGGCCAGCGCCCACGCCGCCGCCGGCCGAGCCGCCCGACCCGCAGCGCGGGCTGTTCTGACGGCGGGTGGACGCACCGCTCGCTCAGGCGACAAACGCCGCCCCCAGGCCCTCAGGGAAAACGCGGGGGGGCTCTGGCGGTGCGCGGTCGGCAGGCCTATAACGGCCGTCCGGAGCAGCGCCCCGGATACCCATGAGCCGCGCACAAGCGGCCTGCCAAGGAGACAAACCATGATCGAGCGTCGCGTGCAGCGGCCCCTGCGGCCGTTGTTGACCCTGTCCGTTGCCTTGAGCCTGTGGCCCGCGCTTGCGCTGGCCGATGGCGTCGGCGTCAACAACGACAACATCTTTCCCAGCAACCGCTACACGGTGCCCGACTTCGGCAACGCGACCCTGCGCCGCGTGAACCTGCCCAAGCCCGACTGCGCCACACGCCCGAGCGACTGCGCCGACATCGACGTCATCAACACGCTCGACGGTTTCTCGACGCAGCCGCGCATCACGGTGCCGTTCGATGGCGACATCGACCCGGGCACCGCCACCAGCGACAACATCTACCTCGTCAACCTGGGCGACGTGCTCACGCTGCGTGGCTTCGGCGACAAGGTGGGCATCAACCAGGTGGTGTGGGACCCGGCCAGCAAGACGCTGGCGTTTGAGTCCGACGAGTTGTTGCAGGAGCGTTCGCGCTACCTGCTGGTGGTGACCAACGGCGTGCGCGACGCCAACGGCAAGAAGCTCAAGGCGGCCAACCTGCTGGGCGGCGCACATGGGCGTGACCTGCGTGATGCGCTGCCGATGGCGCGCGGCGGTGGCCGCAACGTGGTGGCGGCCTCGCTGTTCACCACGCAGTCCACCACCGGCGATCTGCTCAAGATCCAGCGCCGGCTCAAGGCCACCGCGCCCGGGCCGGTGGACTTCATGCTCGGCAATGGCGGCACGGTGCGCACCGTGTTCCCGGTGTCGGGTGTGGCGTACATCCAGTTCAATCGCCAGACCGGTACGGCGCCGACGTTCACGCCGGGCTTCCTGCCCACACCGGCGCTGCAGGTGTTCCCCGGCGCGGTGGGCCAGATCGCCTACGGGCGATACACCTCGCCCGAGTACCAGAACGCGGCCAAGGTGATCCCTACGGTGCCCACGCTGACCGGCGTGCCGCAACCGCAGGGCAGTCGCGATCTCGTGTTCCAGCTGTTCATGCCGGCCACGCCGCGGCCCGCTGGTGGTTACCCGGTGGCGATCTTCGGCCACGGCTTCACCGACAGCATGTACGGCGCACCGTGGACGGTGGCCTCGACCCTGGCGTCGCAAGGCATCGCCACGCTGTCGATCAACGTGGTGGGCCACGGCGGCGGCGAGCAGGGCACGCTGCTGGTGCAACCCACGGCGGGTGCGCCGGTGCAACTGCCGGCCGGCGGGCGCGGCATCGACCAGGACGGCAACGGCGCCATCGACAGCACCGAGGGCGTGAACGCCGCGGCGCCGCAGGCCATCGTCAGTAGCCGCGACGGCCTGCGCCAGACCGTGATCGACCTGATGCAGCTGGTGCGCCAGGTGCAAGGCGGTATCGACGTCGATGGCGATGGCACGCGCGACCTCGACCCCGCGCGCATCTACTACGCCGGCCAGTCGTTCGGTGGCATCTACGGCACCATCTTCCTGGGTGTGGAGCGCGACGTGCGCGCCGGCGTGCCCAACGTGCCCGGCGGCTCCATCAGCGAAATCGCACGCATCAGCCCGAGCTTTCGCATCCTGACGGGGCTGGCACTGGCCACGCGCGTGCCCACGCTGCTCAACCTGCCGCCTACGGCGCAGCTGCCGATCCCGCTCAACTTCAACGAGAACATCCCCCTGCGCAACCTGCCGCCGGTGGTCAACAACGTGCCGGGCGCCATGGCCATCGCCGAACTGCTCGACCGCAACGAATGGGTGCAGCAGGCCGGTAACCCGGTGTCGTATGCGTCGCTCATTCGCCAGAGCCCGCCCTGGGGCCACGCGGCCAAGCCCATCATCCTGCAGTTCGCGCAGGGCGACGTGACGGTGCCCAACCCCACCACCACCGCCATCGTGCGCGCCGGTGGCTTCAAGGACCGCGTCACGCGCTTCCGCAATGACCTGGCCTACGCGGCGATCGACGGCACGCCCAAGAACCCGCACACCTTCCTGACCAACATCGCCGCCGTGCCCCTGGTGGCGCAACTTGCGGTGGGTGCGCAGCTGCAGATCGCCACCTTCTTTGCCACCGACGGCACGACGGTGATCGACCCCGACGGCGGCGGCCCCTTGTTCGAGGTGCCCATCCAGGGCGAGCTGCCCGAGGGCGTGAACTTCATTCCCTGACAGCCGCCGAGGCCGGGGCGGCGCTACAGTCGCCCCATCCGTTCCAACCAGCCCGCCACCGCGCGGGCTTTTGCATGCCCCACGCCGTTGCCCGCCTGCGCGCCCAGCGCCTGGCCGCCAGCACCAAACCCTTCAAGGCCCGCGGCGGCACCCTGGTGCGCTGCGCTGGCTGCCGCCTGCCCGCCAGCCACTGCATCTGCGCGCTGCGCCCCACGCTGCACAGCCGCGCCGGCATGTGCCTGCTCATGGGCGACATCGAGGCCCTCAAACCCAGCAACACCGGCTGGCTCATCGCCGACCTCGTGCCCGACACCTGGGCCTTCGCCTGGTCGCGCACGCAGGTCGACTCCGCGCTGCTGGCCCTGCTGGCCGACCCGCAGTGGCAACCGGTGGTGGTGTTCCCCGGCGAGTTCGTGCCGCCCGAGCGGGTGATCACCGCGTTGCCAGCCGCAACGCTGTCGGACAGCGCGCAGGCGCCCGCCAGACGCCCGCTGTTCGTGCTGCTCGACGGCACCTGGAGCGAGGCCCGCAAGATGTTCAACAAAAGCCCCTGGCTCAATGCCTTGCCCGTGCTCAGTCTGCAGCCCGGCCAGGCCAGCCAGTACCGGCTGCGCCGCTCCAGCCGCGACGACCACTTCTGCACCGCCGAAGTCGCCGCCTTCTGCCTCGCGCTGGCCGGCGAGGTGCATGCAGGCCAGCTGCTGCAGGCCTGGTTCGAGGTGTTCAGCGCGCACTACCTCAGCGCCCGCCAGAACCGCGCGGTGGTGCGCGACAGCGCGGTGCATGCGCGGCTGGCGGAGTTGGCTTCGCCACGCGCGTGTAACAGGGCCATGGACCAATCCTGAGCACGCTGCTGAGAATCGCCGCCGGGTTTGTGGGTGCCTTGCCAGCGGCGTAGGATGCCCCGGAACCAACGGCCCACCGACCCCGCCCATGAGACCCGAACCCGAACCAGCGTCGCGCCTGCCCATCGTTTTGATTGCCCTGGTGGTGCTGGCCGTGGCCGGCTATTTTGGCTGGCGCCACTACCAGTCGCTACAGGCCATGCCCGAGCCTGAGCCCGGCCCATCGGTGGCGGCGGTGCCCACGCCCTCGCTGCCCGCCACGCCACTGCCTGGCGACGCGCCGCCGGCCATCCAGCACCCCTTCGAGCCCCCGGCGCCCGAGGCCAACGCGCCAGCACCCACGCCGCTGCCGGCGCTGGCCGAGTCCGACGGCTTCGTGCGCGAGCGGCTCGACGAGTTGATGGGGCGCACCAACACCTTGCGCTTTCTGCAGCTCGATGGCTTTGTGCGGCGCGTGGTGGCCACGGTCGACAACCTCGGGCGCGACCACGCCCCGGTGCTGATGTGGCCGGTCACGCCCACGGCGGGGCGTTTCTCGTCGCAGAAGGCGGCCGACGGCAGCGAAGTCATCCACCCCGACAACGCGCAGCGCTACACACCGCTGGTGCAGCTCATCGAGGCGGTGGACAGCGCGCAGGCCGTGGCGCTGTACCGGCGCCTCTACCCGCTGTGCCAGGCTGCGTACGAAGAGCTGGGCTTTCCCGGGCGCTACTTCAACGACCGGCTGGTGCAGGTGATGGACCAGCTCATCGCCACGCCCGTGCCCGAGGCGCCGCCGGCTGTGGCGCTGGTGCAGGTCAAGGGCGAGGTGCCGTCCACGCGGCCCTGGGTGCGCTACGAGTACGCCGACCCGAAGCTTGAAGCCATGACCGCGGGTCAGAAGATCCTGCTGCGCGTGGGCGCCGACAACCAGCGCCGCCTGCAGGCCAAGCTCAAGGACCTGCGCGCGCGCATTGCCCGTCGATGAGCGCGGTGCCGGCGACTTCCGTGCAGCCTCGTTCCGCCGTGCCCAAGGTGCTGCTCACCGGCTTCGACGCCTTCGGCGGCGCCACGCTCAACCCCAGCTGGCTGGCCGTGCGCGCGCTGCACGGGCGCCAGGTGCTGGGCCACAAGATCGTCGCTGCGCAACTGCCCACCGTGTTCGACGCCTCGTTGCGCGTGCTGGACGACCTGCTGCGCACGCACCGCCCGGCGCTGGCCATCTGCGTGGGGCAGGCCGGCGGGCGCAGCGCCATCTCGCTCGAGCGCGTGGCCATCAACGTCAACGACGCGCCCATCGCCGACAACGTTGGCGCGCAACCGGTGGACACCGCCGTCTGGCCCGACGCGCCCGCGGCCTATTTCAGCGGCCTGCCCATCAAGGCCATGCACGCCGCACTGCGCGCCGAAGGCATTGCGGTGGAGGTGTCGCAAACGGCCGGCACCTTTGTCTGCAACCACGTGTTCTACGGGCTGATGCACACCATCGCTTCGCGCCGCGCCCTGCGCGGCACACGCGGCGGCTTCATCCACGTGCCCTGGCTGCCCGAACAAGGCACACCGAACATGGCGCTCGACGCCATCGTGCGGGGGCTGCACCTGGCGGTGCGTTGCGCGCTGGGGGTCAGGCGCGATCAGGCGACGGCGGCGGGCGCCACGCACTGAGCGTGCACCCTCGCTTCAGGCCTGCCACACACCAAACCCCGCCGATCGCAGGTCGATGCCGACCTCGATCTCCTTGTCCACCGCGTCGTCGTAGCGCATGGGATTGAAGCCCTCGTACAGGTCGGGCAGCAGGCGCAGGCCGTACCTGAAGACGAAGGCGTTGGCCTGGATACCGGCCTTGTGTTTGTCGAAGCGCAGGTCCGGGTCCAGCCCCGTCATGCCCACGTACACACAGGGCTTGCCCGCCACATAGTCGGGGTTGCACGCGCGGAACTTGCGCTCGAGCAACACGTCAGGGTGCAGCTCGATCACGTAGACGTGGTGGTGGGGGCGACGTGCCATGGGTGTGGCCTTGGCCAAGTCATTGGGTGGGTGCGACTGCGCAGTTGAGCAACGCATTGGGCACCGCCCCTCAATGCCTCACGAACTGCTGTTCAGTTCTTCGAGCAATTGGGT
>NZ_JAHBZK010000027.1 GCF_019635465.1 Hydrogenophaga sp. | reverse complement strand
AAGGACCGCATCGCCCTGGCCATGGTGGAAGACGCCGAAAAATCGGGCGCCTTGAAGCCTGGCGGCACCATCATCGAGCCCACCTCGGGCAACACCGGCATCGGCCTGGCGCTCGTCGCGGCCGTCAAGGGCTACAAGCTCATCCTCGTGATGCCCGACAGCATGAGCATCGAGCGCCGCCGCCTGATGCTGGCCTACGGCGCCAGCTTTGACCTGACCCCCAAGGAAAAGGGCATGAAAGGCGCCATCGCCCGCGCCGAGGAACTGCAGGCCCAGACGCCCGGCAGCTGGATTCCGCAGCAGTTCGAGAACCCCTCCAACGTGGAAGTGCATGTGCGCACCACGGCGCAGGAAATCCTGGCCGACTTTCCCGACGGCCTGGATGTGCTGATCACCGGCGTGGGCACGGGCGGGCACATCACCGGCGTGGCGCGCGTGCTCAAGGCCCGCTTCCCGCAGCTCAAGGTGTTTGCCGTGGAGCCCTCGCTCTCGCCCGTGATCTCGGGCGGCCAGCCCGGGCCGCACCCGCTGCAAGGCCTGGGCGCCGGGTTCATTCCGAAGAACCTGGACACCAGCGTGCTCGACGGCGTGATCCAGGTCGACGCCGAACCCGCCCGCGAATACGCCCGCCGCTGCGCCCGCGAAGAAGGCATGCTGGTCGGCATTTCCTCGGGCGCCACCCTGTCCGCCATTGCGCAGAAGCTCCCCGAACTGCCCGCGGGCAGCCGTGTGCTGGGCTTCAACTACGACACGGGCGAGCGCTACCTGTCGGTCGAAGGCTTCCTGCCTTCTTGATGAAAACGGCTGCAACGCTTGTGGATAAAGCGCTTGCAGCTATTTTTTATATAGCAAAAGAATGCCGCTGCACACCGGTCGGTAAAATCCGGGCCTTCCCATTGCCCCGCCCGATCACCACGGGCCTGCAAGCCCATGATCCGCCTCTCCGAAATCCGGCTGCCGCTGTCCGCGCTGGCCTCCTGCCCCGCCACCCACCCCATCGATGCCCTGCGCACCCACGCCGCGCAGGCGCTGGGCCTGGCCGAAGCCGATATCGCCGCGCTGCAGGTCTTCAAGCGCAGCTTTGATGCACGCAAGGCCACGCTGCTGGCGGTGTACATCGTGGACATCACCCTGGCCCGCCCGGCCGACGAAGCCGCGCTGCTGGACCGGCACGCAGGCAACCCGCACATCCAGCCCACGCCCGACATGGCCTGGCACCCCCCAGGCCGGGCGCCTGCCGACCTGCGCGAACGCCCGGTGGTGGTGGGCTTCGGCCCCTGCGGCATCTTTGCCGCGCTGGTGCTGGCGCAAATGGGGTTCAGGCCCATCGTGCTCGAACGCGGCAAGCCCGTGCGCGAACGCACCAAGGACACCTGGGGCCTGTGGCGCAAGCGCACGCTCAATGCGCAAAGCAATGTGCAGTTCGGCGAAGGCGGCGCCGGCCTGTTCTCCGACGGCAAGCTCTACAGCCAGATCAAGGACCCCCGCTTTCTGGGCCGCCAGGTCATGCGCGAATTCGTGGCCGCCGGCGCGCCGGCCGAAATCCTGTACGAGGCGCACCCGCACATCGGCACCTTCAAGCTGGTGAAGGTGGTCGAAGCCTTGCGCGAGAAGATCCGCGCGCTGGGCGGCGACATCCGCTTCGGCCACCACGTGGTGGGCGTGCACACCGAACCCGAGGGCGCCGGCCAACGCCTGACAGCCCTGCGCGTGCAGGTGCTGGACAGCGACGAGCACTACGACCTGCCCACCAGCCACGCCGTGCTGGCCCTGGGCCACAGCGCGCGCGACACCTTTGCCTGGCTGTGGGACGCGGGCGTCTTCCTGGAGGCCAAGCCGTTTTCGGTGGGCGTGCGCATCGAACACCCGCAAAGCCTGATCGACCGCGCCCGCTGGGGCCGCCACGCGGGCAACCCCTTGCTGGGTGCGGCCGACTACAAGCTGGTGCACCACGCCAGCAACGGGCGCGCCGTCTACAGCTTCTGCATGTGCCCGGGTGGCACCGTGGTGGCCGCCACGTCCGAGCCGGGCCGGGTGGTCACCAACGGCATGAGCCAGTACTCGCGCGCGGAGCGCAACGCCAACTCGGGCATCGTGGTGGGCATCGACCCGGCCGACTACCCGCAGACCTTCCCGCGCGACCTGCCGCTGTGGACCGCCGCCTTTGGCGAACAGGACGGCGCGCGCTACGCCCAGCAGGCCCAGGCCCTGCGCGCGCAAGGGCAACACCACCCGCTGGCCGGCGTGGTGCTGCAGCGCCAGCTGGAGAGCCGGGCCTTCGAGGTCGGCGGCGGTGACTACAGCGCACCCGCTCAGCGCCTGGGCGATTTCGTGGCGGGCGTGCCGTCCACCGGCCTGGGCGAGGTCCAGCCGTCCTACCGGCCGGGCATTCGCCCCACCGACCTGGCGCAGGTGCTGCCCGACTACGCGGTGCAGGCCCTGCGCGAAGCCCTGCCCGCCTTCGGCCGGCAGATCCGCGGCTACGACCTGCCCGACGCCTTGCT
This sequence comes from Hydrogenophaga sp., assembly GCF_019635465.1. Taxonomy (GTDB): domain Bacteria; phylum Pseudomonadota; class Gammaproteobacteria; order Burkholderiales; family Burkholderiaceae_C; genus Hydrogenophaga. The sequence goes on along the minus strand of NZ_JAHBZK010000027.1, from coordinate 8,356 downwards.
CACCGCCGTCGAAACACGCACCTCATCGCCCCTGCGCATCACGCGCGGCGACGATGGCCAGAGCCTGAACACGCGCGGCCTGTTTCCGGCGGGCGAAGGCGCCGGCTACGCGGGCGGCATTCTGTCGGCGGGGGTGGACGGGCTCAAGGTGGCAGAGGCGGTGGCCTGCGCGCTGCTAGGAAAGCCGCCCGTCGGCGTCTTTACAAAAAATGACAAGGTCGCCACCGCCAGTTGACATGGCCGGCGCAGGATGCAGCCATCCCTTCAAGGAGTCCGCCATGAAAACCCCCGTTCTGCTCCCCGTGATGGCCGGCCTGATCGCCATGACCGGCACCGGCCTGGCCCAGGCCCAGGAAGAACAAGGCCGCGTCGTCAGCAGCACGCCCATCATTCAACAGGTGGCCGTGCCGCGCGAGGTCTGCACCGATGAGCAGGTGACCTACCAAGGCCGCAAATCCGGTGCCGGCGCGCTGATCGGCGCCATCGCCGGCGGCGCCGCTGGCAACGCCATCGGCAAAGGCAGCGGTCGCGCAGCGGCCACCGCCATCGGCCTCATCGGCGGTGCCATCGTCGGCAACCGCATCGAAGGCGAACCCGCCCCCCACACCGAAGTGGTTCGCAGCTGCGGCACACAGACCTACTACGAGCCCCGCACCGTGGCCTTCGATGTGGTCTACGAATACGCCGGCCGCCAGTACCGCACCCAGATGGCCCAGGACCCCGGCCGCTACGTGCGCCTGAACGTCACCCCGGTCGACGGCCTGCCGCCGCCCCCCGCCTACAACCCGTCGCGCCCGCAAGTGCGCTACGAGACGCCGGCACCCCAGGTGATCTACAGCGGCTACGAAGCGCCGACCTACCCCGCCATCTCCACTGAACTGGTGATCATCGGCGGCCAACGCTACCACCGCGCGCCGGGCTGGGTGCCGCCCGGCCACCGGGGCCACGACCGCTTCGAACACCGTCAGTGAGCGGTTGAAACCGCTACCTCGGGTGCATCCAGCGGATGACCCGATCGACTGACAACGGCCCCTCGTGGGCCGTTTGTTTTGGTGTCTGGGTGGCGTCTGGGCTTCGCGGAAGTGGCTTGGCTCTACGCGATGTCTGGACGCTGGAGGACGGCTTCGGGCCCAAAGCAGAAGTTCCGCCTCAGTTCTTTTTTCTTGAGAAGAACCACTCGAAGAAAGTGCGTAACGCTGCTTGCGCAGTGGCTTGCGTTGACGACCCAGCTTGGACCGGCTTCTTCATAGCCTCGCTGCAGAGCTTGACCGTCAAATCCCAATCGGCGTCCGCATATGCGTCACGAAGGTCATCCCGCAGATGGCTTCCTCGCTAGGTATAGAACCAACCCTCAGGTCGCAGTTCGACCTCAAGGCTTGTCACGTAATTCCAGAGGTCTTCGTTGAACATGCGTGTGGGTCCGCTTCTGGCCGAAAGCAGAAGTCTAGCCACAGCATCCATCGCGCACAAAGCGCACCAGAAGAGCAGCGTGGCCTCGAAACGACCCGCGAGGTGCGTTGGGTTCTGCGAAAGGCGATCAACCACAAAGAAGCCACCCGAGGGTGGCTTGTTTGTTTGGGGCGCTCGCCTGACCAATCAGACCTGCTGCAAGGCCGCGATGCGTTCTTCGATCGGCGGGTGGGTGCTGAACAGCTTGCCCAGGCCGCCGGTGATGCCCAGGGCCTGCATGGTCTTGGGCAGTTCGCCAGGGGTCAGGCCGCCCAGGCGGGCCAGGGCATTGATCATGGGCTGCTTGCGGCCCATGAGGCTGGCGGCGCCGGCGTCGGCGCGGAACTCGCGCTGGCGGCTGAACCAGGCCACGATGATGGCGGCCAGGAAGCCCAGCACGATGTCCATCACGATGGTGGTGACCATGTAGCCGATGCCGGGGCCGGAGTTGTTGTCGCTGCCGCGGCGCAGGAAGGCGTCGACGGCGTAGCCGATGACGCGCGAGAGGAACACCACGAAGGTGTTCATGACGCCCTGGATCAGCGTCATGGTGACCATGTCGCCGTTGGCCACGTGGGCCACTTCGTGGCCGATCACGGCCTCGACTTCTTCGCGGGTCATGTTCTGCAGCAGGCCGGTAGACACCGCCACCAGGGCGCTGTTCTTGAACGCGCCGGTGGCGAACGCGTTGGGCGCGCCTTCGAAGATGGCGACCTCGGGCATGCCGATGCCGGCCTTGTCGGCGAACTTCTGCACGGTCTGCACGATCCAGGCCTCGTCGGCGTTTTGCGGCTGGTTGATGACGCGCGCACCGGTGCTGAACTTGGCCATGGGCTTGCTCATCAGCAGCGAAATGATGGCGCCGCCAAAACCGATGACGAGCGAGAAGCCGGCCAGGGCCGTCATGTTCAGGCCATTGGCCGTGAGGAAACGGTCCACGCCGAGAATGCGCGTGGTGATCAACAACACCGCCATGACAGCGAAGTTGGTCAGAACGAACAGCAGGATGCGTTTCATGTGTGCTCCGTGAAGGCACCGGTGCGAACGTGCACCGGCTGCGCCAAAGACCCGTTTCGGGCCCGCAGGTTCCCCGCGCTCTCGGCGAGGGCAGCGGATGATACCGGCGCCAAGATGTGCGGCGGCCAGCTGTTTTTCAAGGGTGCTCAGGCCGTGCGCGGCGGCCGGAACACCTGCGCATCGGCATAGAACGCCGGGTCTTCGTTGGCCGGCCACCAGCCAGGCACGCCCAGCACCGGCAGGGGGGTGAAGGGTTTGCGCTCCAGCGCCTCGCCCTGCAGTCGCTCGGCCAGCCAGACGTCCCAGTCGGGCAGGTGGGCGCCCAGCGCCGCCGGCACCGGTTCGACAAACACATGCGCCGTGATGGACTTGTACGGCGCGGCCAGCTTCTCCAGCAAGGCGTGCCCAAACAGCACCAGCCGCGCCTGCGACCACAGCGCGCGTTCCGACACGAACAAGCGCTGCCAGTCGCGCGCGCGCAGCGCCGCCCACAGCGCCGGGGGCGCCTGCAACAGCGCCGCGTTTTCGTCGAACACGGTGATGGCGTCGCGCAAGGGGCCACGGATCGCCCCCACGCCCTGGGCCGCGATGGCGCCCGATTGCAGCCGGTTGAGTTGCAGCTTCGACCGGGGGAAGGTGTGCCAGATCAGGCCGTTGAAGAGGTCGTGCAGGTTCTCGCGGGTGGGGACACTGGCACTGGATGCGATGAAGGCCTCATAGGCCATGGCCTCGGGCAGGTCGCTTTGAGCGACGGCGCGAAGAGGCCCCGGCGCAGCGCGGTTCAGGGCCTCCGGCAAAGAGCCCGTCTCGGCCCGCGCAGCCGCAACGGCCCGCCCTGCCCTGGCCAGCGGGACGAACCAGGGCGCCGACCACTCGATCGGTGTTTCGATCAAGCCACCAGCTTCCAGCGCAACGCCTCGCCCGAGCGCAACGGCTTGAGCTCGGCCTCGCCAAAGCGGAACGACTCGGGTGGCGTCCAGGCCTCGCGGCGCAGCGTCACGCTGCCCTGGTTGCGCGGCAGACCGTAGAAGGCCGGGCCGTGCACGCTGGCAAAGCCTTCCAGGCGATCGAGTGCGCCGGCCGCCTCGAAGGCTTCGGCGTAGAGCTCCAGCGCGGCGTGGGCGGTGTAGCAGCCGGCGCAGCCCACGGCGTGCTCTTTCAGGTGGGCCGGGTGCGGCGCGCTGTCGGTGCCCAGGAAGAAGCGGTCGCTGCCGCTGGTGGCGGCTTCGACCAGCGCCTGGCGGTGGGCTTCGCGCTTGAGCACCGGCAGGCAGTAGTAGTGCGGGCGGATGCCGCCCTGGAAGATGGCGTTGCGGTTGAACAGCAGGTGGTGGACGGTGATGGTGGCCGCCGTGTGCGTGCCGGCCTCGGCCACGTACTGCGCCGCCTCGCGCGTGGTGATGTGCTCCATCACGATCTTCAGCTCGGGAAAGTCGCGGCGCAGCGGGATCAGCACCTGGTCGATGAACACGGCCTCGCGGTCAAACAGATCGATGTCGCTGGAGGTGACCTCGCCGTGCACGAGCAGCAGCATGCCTTCGCGCTGCATGGCTTCGAGCGTTTTGTAGGTCTTGCGCACGTCGGTCACGCCGGCGTCGCTGTTGGTGGTGGCGCCCGCCGGGTACAGCTTGAGCGCCACGACGCCGGCCTGCTTCGCGCGCGCGATTTCCTCGGGCGGCAGGTTGTCGGTGAGGTACAGCGTCATCAGTGGCTCAAACGACATGCCGGCCGGCACGGCGGCCAGGATGCGATCGCGATACGCCATGGCCTGGGCCGCGGTGGTCACCGGCGGCTTGAGGTTGGGCATGATGATGGCCCGACCGAACTGTGCCGCCGTGTGCGGCACGACGGTTTTCAGGGCGTCGCCGTCGCGCACGTGCAGGTGCCAGTCGTCCGGGCGGATGAGGGTGAGGGTGTCAGGGGTGTCGGCGCTCATGGGCGCCGATTGTCGCAGCCGTGGCCGCAGGTGCTCGCGGACGGTTCGCCTCAGCGCGGTGGCTCGGCTGCCCTGTCCAGTTCGGCCAACCGGTTCCAGAAACCCGACACCGCGCGCTTGCCCTTGCCGGCATCGATCGGCCGCGCCCGGTACAGCCGAATGTCCATGGTGAGCTGCAAGCCATTGGCAGCCGGCACCAGGCGCCGTGTGGCCAGTTCGTTGCGCACCGCGCTGGCCGGCAGAAACGCAATGCCGTGCCCCTCGAGGGCCATGGCCTTGAGGCCTTCGGCCATGTCGGTCTCGTACACACGCTCCAGCTGCGGCCCCATGCCGGACTCCTTGAGCAGGTGCTCCACCACGCGCCCCAGGTAGGCGCCCGGCGCGTAACCCAGGTAGGGCACCGGCTGGCCGCTCGTCGAGGGCAGCGCGTGCAGCGGCGCCCCCTGCGGATTGGGTTTGACGAACGGCGCGATGGGCTCGCTGCCCAGGGGCAGCATCTCGTACCGGGCCGGGTCGAGCTGGATCGGCTGGGTGGCGTGGTGGTAGGCGATCAGCAGATCGCAACTGCCTTCGACCAGGCGCATCACCGCGTCGTGCACGTTGAGTGCGATCAAACGGCTCTTGACCGGCCCGACCTTGTCGCGCAGGCCCGAGAGCCACTGGGGGAAAAAGGTGAACGCCAGGGTGTGCGGCACGGCGAACTCGATCACGTCCTGCGCCGCCGCGGTATGGGCGCGCAGCATGAGCCGCGTGCCATTGAGCGCCTGGAGGATCTCCAGCGACTGTTCGTACAGGGTCTGCCCGGCCGGGGTCAGGCGGGTCGGGTACGAGGAGCGGTCGACCAGATCGGTACCCGCCCAGGCCTCCAGCGACTGGATGCGGCGCGAGAACGCCGGCTGTGTCACATGGCGCAACTGGGCAGAGCGGCTGAAGCTGCGCGTCTCGGCCAGGCTGACGAAATCTTCAAGCCACTTGGTTTCCATGGTGGGCGCGATTATGGTGCGGCGCGGCGTGCTGCAGCGCCGCAGAACGCCAGCGGAGGTCGCTCAGTCCTGGGCCGCCTGTTGCAGCGCCCACATGCGGGCATAGGCACCACCGCGTGCGAGCAGTTCGGCGTGCCGGCCGCGTTCAACGATGACACCGTGTTCGAGCACCAGAATCTCGTGCGCGTCGACCACGGTGGACAAGCGGTGTGCGATCACGAGCGTGGTCTTGTGGCGCGCAACGCCTTTGAGTTCGGCCTGGATGGCGCGCTCGTTGGCGGAGTCGAGCGCGCTGGTGGCCTCGTCGAAGATCATGATCGGCGGGTTCTTGAGCAGGGTGCGCGCAATGGCCACGCGTTGCTTCTCGCCACCCGAGAGCTTGAGACCGCGCTCGCCCACCTGCGTGGCATAGCCCTGCGGCAGCCGCTCGATGAAGTCGTGGATGTGGGCCGCGCGTGCCGCGGCCACCGCGGCGTCATGGCCGGCCTCGGGTCGGCCGTAGAGGATGTTGTATTCGATGCTGTCGTTGAAGAGCACCGTGTCCTGCGGCACGATGCCGATGGCCTCGCGCACGCTGGCCTGCGTGACCTGGGCGATGTTCTGGCCGTCGATCGTCACCGCGCCTTCGTTCACGTCGTAGAAGCGGTACAGCAGCCTCGCCAGCGTGCTCTTGCCCGAGCCCGATGGCCCCACCACCGCCACCGTCTTGCCCGCCGGAATCTCGAACCTCACCCCGTGCAGGATCTCGCGCGCCGGCTCGTACGAGAAGCGCACATTCTCGAAGCGCAGCGTTGGCGCTCCGCTCAGCGTCAGCGGCTGGGCACCGGGCGCATCGGCCACTTCGCGCTCGCGCTCGAGCAGCAGGAACATGCGGTCCAGGTCGGTCAGGCTCTGCTTGATCTCGCGGTAGAGCACGCCCAGAAAACCCAGCGGGATGTAGAGCTGGATCATGAAGGCGTTGATCATGACCAGGTCGCCCAGGGTGAGCTGGCCGGCGGCCACACCCTGCGTAGCCCGCCACAGCATGGCCACCAACGCCACCGCGATGACGAGCTGCTGCCCGGCGTTGAGCATGGACAGCGTGGTCTGGCTGAGCAGGCGGGCCTTGCGCAGCTTCTGCAGGGCGTCGTCGTAGCGGCGCGCTTCAAAGGCCTCGTTGTTGAAGTACTTGACAGTCTCGTAGTTGAGCAATGAGTCGATGGCCTTGCTCTGGCCGATCGACTCCAGCTCGTTCATGCGACGGCGGAACTGCGTTCGCCACTCGGTCACCGTCACGGTGAAACCGATGTAGATCACCAGGGCCGCACCGGTGATCCAGACATAGCCCATGTCGAACTGGGTGCCCAGCAGCGTGAGCACCAGCACCACTTCGATCAGCGTGGGCACGATGCTGTAGAGCGAGTACGAGATGAGCGACTGCACTCCACGCGTGCCGCGCTCGATGTCGCGCGTCATGCCGCCGGTCTGGCGCTCCAGGTGAAAGCGCAGGCTCAGGCTGTGCAGGTGGCCGAACACCTCCAGCGCGATCTGCCGCGTGGCGCCTTCGGTGGCCTTGGCAAACACCAGTTCGCGCAGTTCGGTGAACACGCTGGTGGACAGCCGCAGCAGGCCATAGGCCACCAGCAGCGCCACCGGCACCACCAGCAGCGCCTGCGCGCTGCCGGGCGCAATGGTCATCGAATCGACCAGCCGCTTGAGCAGCACCGGCACGCCCACGTTGGCCAGCTTGGCGCCCACCATGAAGGCCAGTGCGGCCAGCACGCGCCATTTGTATTGCCACAGGTAGGGCAGCAGGCGCCCCAGCGTGGCCCAGTCGGAACGGCGAGCAGTGGCGGCGTCGGCGGGGGTGGCGGGTATGGCCAGGCGGCCGTGGGCGTGAGGGCGCATCGGGGACAATCTCGGGTCAGCCGGAGATTGTGCCCATGGCCAACGATTCAAGTACCCCCGCCTCCCGATTGCCCTCAGACCACCGCGAGCTCGTGCTCAAGGTGATTCCCATGCCGGCCGACTGCAATGCCAATGGCGACATCTTTGGCGGCTGGGTGATGGCCCAGGTCGACCTGGCCGGCGCCGTGCTGCCGGCGCGCATCGTCAAGGGCCGCATGGCCACGGTGGCGGTCAACCAGTTCATCTTCAAGCAGCCGGTCCGGGTGGGCGACATCCTCAGCTTCTACTCGCACGTCACCCGCATCGGCCGCACCTCCATCACGGTCATGGTCGAGGTGTTTGCCGAGCGCTTTTCCGCACAGGGCCAGTACGTGAAGGTGACCGAGGCCAGCCTGACCTACGTCGCCATCGACCACGAAGGGCGCCCGACGCCGATCGCCGAGGAAGCCAAGGCCGGCTGGGTCGCACCCGCCTGAGGTTGGCCGCGCACGCGGCCGGGCTCAGCCGCCCCAGCGCCGCACGCGGCCGGTATCGATGTGCACGAACTGCTCGTGCGGGTAGTAACCCACGCCACCGGCCTTGAGGGACAGCGCCGCGTCGCGCAGGTCGCTGAGCGCCACGCCGGGCAGGCGCACGTCAATGGCGCGGCCTTCCATGTGCAGGCTGTGCGTGGCCACGCCGCCACCGCGGGTGGCCTTGAGCTGCGCGTTGGTGGCGGGTGAGCGGTAGCCCGAGATCACCTGAAACGCCCGCTCGGTGCCCAGTTCGCGGCGCACCGCGTGCAGCAGGTCGTGCAGACCGGGGTCGATACGGCCCACGTCGCCCGAGTAGTGATCGCGCAGAAAGTGGTTCAGCTGGCCCAGCGCGTCGGGCAGGTAGTCGCTGCCGCGGGCATACACGATGTCGATCTGCTCGTGGGTGTGCAGGTGGTCGAAGGCCAGTTCGCGCACCGGCGCCGCCCACGCCCGCTGAGGCAAGGCCAGCGCCGGCGCCGCGGCCACGGCGCTCAGGCCGGTGCGCAGGAAATGCCGGCGCGAGGGTGTCGGGTGAAGGTGTCGCTTCATCGGGTGATCGGGGTGGGTGT
>NZ_JAHBZK010000026.1 GCF_019635465.1 Hydrogenophaga sp. | reverse complement strand
GAGCGCGTCGCTGCCATAGCGACGCAGGTCGAGCAGGTCGGTGATGGCGTTGAGGGGGTCGGTGCTGGCGTGTTGCTGCGCCAGCGCGTCGATGCCGGCGGTGTCGAAGCGGATGCCGTTGTCGTCGATGACCAGTTCCACCGCGTCCATGTAGGGCTTGAGCCGGGTCTGCATGATCAGCGCGCCATAGACGCTTTGGCGCAGTTGCTCGTAGGCGTTGAGCATGGGCTGGACCTGTTCGGCGAACAGGGTGTAGGTCTGCACCTGCTGGGTGCTGCCGTCGGCCATGGCGAGGCTGCTGAGGGTGGGGTTTTGCATGCCGGCCTGCGCCACGCCCAGGCCGTTGAAGATTTCCAGCACTGGAATGATGGCTTGCATGCGCGCGCTCATGGCCGGGTCGTTGGCGACGACTAAGCGGCGCAGCGGGTCGTCCACAGGCTTGAGGGCGACGTACTGATTGGTGGCGGCCCAGGCGCGCAGCAGTTCATCGAGCAGGGCTGTTTGCCCGGCCTTGGTGGTGGCGGCCGCAAATTCGGCGACCACGTCGATGAGGGGGCGGGCGGGCTCGCCCTGGGTTGCTGGCAGCTCGTAGTCGGGCGCCTGTGCTTGTTCTGCGGCTTGTAGCTCGCTCAGGCTCATGGCTTCGCGCAGGTCGCGCACCCAGCCGGCGCCGCCCATTTCGGGCAGGGCCTGGGCGGTGTCGCTCACCACGATGTCGTTGGCAAAGCTTCGGTAGAAGGGGTTGTGGGCGGCGTTGAGGTCGGCAGCGGTGGTGGTGCTGCCGTCGTCGCGGGTGACCACGGCGGAGGTGGCGACGGTGTTGCCATTGCCCAGGTTGGTGCCAGCGGTGGTGCCCGTGAGACTGATGCTGGCGATGCCTTTGTCGGCCAGGCCAAAGAGTTCGTTGCTCTGGCTGATGCCGTCCTGGTTCAAGTCTTGCCAGAGTTGGACTTGCGCGAACGCGGCGTCGCTGGCATTGAAGACGCCGTCGCCGTTGCTGTCGAGGTCGGCCAGCGCGTCCAGGCCGGAGGTGGCGAGCTGGTTGTTGGCTTTGAGGTAGTCCACCCCAAAGAGCTCGCGCCCGGAGTCGATGCTGCCATTGCCGTTGCGGTCGATGACGAGCCAAGCGTCGTCACCTGTGACCCAGCCGGTACCGGTGCGCACGCCGTCGGCGTTGTGGTCGAAGGTGATGGGGGCCGAGCCAATTCCGACGGTTTCGATGCCGTCGCCGTCGAGGTCGATGGCAAGGGGGTCGTAGTAGATGGGTTGGGGGCGGGTGGAGGTGGCGGTGAGGTAGGTCGTATAGGCGGCGGAATTCATCTCCCACCCTTCGATATCCCAGGTCATTGGCAAGTTAATTTGGTGCTCTGGGAAAAGCATGGACGTTTCATGTCCGTTTTTCCTCGCCCACTCAATTCCGCGCATAATGGCATCTTGATCATTTGGATCATCCCCGTAGGGGGCGTGAGTAAACGGGTTACCCCAATTCTCACCGGTTGAGGTCTTGGCTCTTATCTGGGCGAATCCAGCCATTCTCTTAAGAATCTCCTCCGGAATGCCAAGTGCAGTACCAATAACTCCGTAGTGCCAGTTTCCAAACTCTTCATACACTTTTCCCTGCTGCTTGTAGTCCCACTCACCTTTGTTGCGCACCTTTAGATAAAACCAATAGTAGGTCTCCGCGATTGTGTGCGAATCAGCGTAGGCTTGAGCCTCCGCAATGTGCTGCTCTACAGAAACGCCACTTGGAACGGATTCGGGTTGTTGATCTGAATTGGACATCTGGGTACTCCCTGAAGATTATTTGATGAACCGGCTTGAAAAAAAGTATCCAATGATTGAAATGACTACGAAGACCAGGAAAGAGTAGATGAGCGCTTCAAATGCCCCCCCAAAATCATCAGACAGATCCGACAAGGGAACACCCTGAATCGCAGCCCAAATCCTCCCATGGAGAAAAAAGGTCGCCATCGCGGAGACGACCCCAAGTGTGAGTCCCACAAGTAGCCTTGCAAGACCGATGAAAATCGTTGACCGGAAAATCTTCACCTTAAGCTCCTTTGCGTGCATCACGAACCCAAGTGCTGCACAAATTGCGCGAAATCAACAGTCAAATGCAACACCTGCAGCCTCCCCTGCCCCTACACACGCAAATGCGCGCATTTTGAAGGGCGCCTTCCGCCGATACCCGCGGGGAGTTGGGCATTTCGGGAACCCAATTGAGAGACGCCGGCGCGATTCATCCCCAAAATGTTGGGAGCGATGCATGCGGCGCCGGAAGAGGTACCCGCCGGTCTCCGCGCCAACCCGCCCCATCCTCTGCGCCGCCAACAACGCCGTGATTTCCGGCGAAATCGACCCCGCGGTCAGCGTGTCGCCCAGCGTTTGCTCGAACCGCCACCCCACCCCGTTGAGCGCGTCGCTGCCATAGCGGCGCAGGTCGAGCAGGTCGGTGATGGCGTTGTGGGGGTCGGTGCTTGCGTGTTGCTGCGCCAGCGCGTCGATGCCGGCGGTGTCGAAGCGGATGCCGTTGTCGTCGATGACCAGTTCCACCGCGTCCATGTAGGGCTTGAGCCGGGTCTGCATGACCAGTGCGCCGTAGACGCTTTGGCGCAGTTGCTCGTAGGCGTTGAGCATGGGTTGCACCTGTTCGGCAAACAGGGTGTAGGTCTGCACCTGCTGGGTGCTGCCGTCGGCCATGGCGAGGCTGCTGAGGGTGGGGCTTTGCATGCCGGCCTGCGCCACGCCCAGGCAGTTGAAGATTTCCAGCACGGGAATGCTGGCGTGCATACGCGCGCTCATGGCCGGGTCGTTGGCGACGACGAAGCGGCGCAGCGGTCGTGCAAGGTGGCGCCGCCAAGCAGCAGGTGGCGGTGAGCCACCAACGCCGGCTGGTCGCTCTGACCTCCAAGTTGCTGCAGACGGGCATGCCGTGCGACGGCAAACTGGCCTGAGAACACCGATGGCCCGCCCGCCCTCGGCATCGAGCCCCGCTCGCCGCCGCAAACCCACCCCTGCGCTTCTCCGCACCATGCGCCCTCCCCCTCATTGCCTTACCGGCGTGTGTGACTTGCCGCACATCCTAGTGGTCACTTTGCAGGGGTACTCCCGGGGAGCTGGGTATTTCGGCTGTCAGGATTGACAGGTGTTGGGGGCGCTTTGCCCCCCAATTGCGGGAGGTTGGGTATCGAATGGCGGGTTTTCCACTATCCGGGCACGGCGCTTGGGATGACGGCAAGCGCAAAAAAAACCGGCCCCCAAAAGATCGGGGGCCGGTTGGTTGAGCCTGGCTATTTGAAAAAAGCCGCGCCGGCGGCAATGGCGCCGCGGGGCACGGCCGAATGTGAGCGCTTCAGCCCGTTTCCGCTTCTTTCGCCGGTTCGGCCGGCGGCACGATGGTGCCGATGATGTCGTTGAGGCTGACGGTGCCGAGGTGTTTGCCTTTGGCGGTGACGACGTTGGCGGTGTCGCAGCCGGCGGCGTTGAGTTCGCGGGCGGCTTCTTCGATCACCAGGCCGGGATCGACGTTGGGGCCTTCTACGCGGGGGCCGGCCTGCACCAGCGTGCGGCAGCGAATGACGCGGCCGCGGTTGACGTCTTTGACGAAGTTGGCGATGTAGTCGTCGGCGGGCTTGAGCACGATTTGCTGGCCGGTGCCTTGTTGCACCACTTCGCCGTCGCGCAGGATGGCGATGCGGTCGCCCAGGCGCAGGGCTTCGTCCAGGTCGTGGGTGATGAAGACGATGGTCTTGCCGATTTCCTGCTGCAGGTCGAGCAGCACGCTTTGCATGTCGCTGCGGATGAGCGGGTCCAGCGCCGAGAAGGCTTCGTCCATCAGCAGGATGGGCGCGTCGTTGGTGAGCGCACGGGCCAGGCCCACGCGCTGCTGCATGCCGCCCGAGAGCTGGTTGGGGTAACTGTCTTCGTAGCCCTTGAGGCCCACGCGCTCGATCCAGCGTTCGGCGGCTTCGCGCCGCTCGCGTTTGGCCACGCCGCGCACCTGCAGGCCGTACTCGGTGTTCTCCAGCACGTTCAGGTGCGGGAACAGCGCGAACTTCTGGAACACCATGGCGGTCTGCTCGCGCCGAAAGCGCATCAGCTCGGCGTGGTTCATGCGCACCACGTCCACCGGCTCGCCTTTGATGTCGACCAGCACTTCGCCCGCCGTGGGGTCGATGAGGCGGTTGATGTGGCGGATCAGCGTGCTCTTGCCCGAGCCCGAGAGGCCCATCACCACCTGAATGCCACCAGCGGGCATGTCGATGTTGATGTCGCGCAGGCCGAGCACGTGGCCGTGGGTGTCGCGCAGCTCCTGCTTGCTCATGCCCTGGCGCACCGGGTCGAGGAAGCGCTCGGGCGTGGGGCCGAAGATCTTGTAGAGCGATCGGACGCGGATGCCGGGCGCCGCGGCCTGGGCGGTGCCCGTGCTGGCCGAAGGCTGTGCCGCAGCCGCACCCGCAGCGGCCTGAGTGGAGTTGGGGGCGAACGCTGCTTCAGCCATGCTGTACCTGATGGTGGCGCTGCAGCCGCTTGCCATAGGCCTGCGATGCGCGGTCAAAGATGATGGCGATGCCCACAATGGCCAGACCGTTGAGGATGCCCATGGTGAAGTACTGGTTGGAGATGGCCTTGAGCACCGGCTGACCCAGGCCCTGCACGCCGATCATGGAGGCGATGACCACCATGGCCAGCGACAGCATGATGGTCTGGTTGACGCCGGCCATGATGGTCGGCAAGGCCAGCGGCAGCTGCACCCGGCGCATCTTCTGCCACATGGACGAGCCGAAGGCGTCGGCCGCTTCGAGCAGGTCGCGGTCCACCAGACGGATGCCCAGGTTGGTGAAGCGGATCACCGGCGGAATGGCGTAAATCACCACCGCGATGAGCCCCGGCACGCGCCCGATGCCCAGCAGCATGACCACCGGAATCAGGTAGACGAAGCTGGGCATGGTCTGCATGACGTCCAGCACCGGGTTGACCAGCCGTTGCAGCCGGTCGGAGCGGCTCATGGCGATGCCGATGGGCAGACCGGCAACAAGGGCCACCACGGTGCACACGAAGATCATCGAGATGGTCTTCATGGTGTCGTCCCACATGCCGAACAGGCCGATGAGGCCCAGCGTGACCACCGTGCCGGCCACCACCTTCCAGTTGCGCGAGGCCAGCCAGGCCACGGCAGCAATGCCGATCAGCACCAGCGGCCAGGGCGACTGCGTGAGCAGCCGCTCGGACGCCAGCAGGAACTCGCGCAGCGGGTTGAACAGTTGCTCCAGCGATTCGCCGTACTCGCGGGTGAAGGCCCGAAAGCCGCCGTCGATGGCGCGCCGCAGCGCACTCAGGGTCTCGGACCCCAGGGCGGGGAATTTGTCCAACCAGCTCATGGCGCGTCCTTCAACGGTGGGCTCGGGCTATGCGGCCGTCGGGCCGTGATCAGAGCGAACCCTGGATCTTCTGGGCCACTTCGGCGCTCACCCAGGGCGTCCAGATTTCGGGCTGGGTCTTGAGGAAGTGCGTAGCGCCGTCGGCCCCGGTGGCCTGGTTGTCGCTCATCCACGCCAGCAGGGTGTTGACGGTCTCGTTGCCCCAGGCGCGCTTGTTCAGGTACTCAACGGCCGGGCCACCCGCCTTCTGGAAGCGGTCGGTGATGACGGTCATGACCTCGGCGCGGGCCCAGTCGCTCTTGATGGGTTTGTCGCACTCGGCCTTGGAGTTGCAGGACTCCCAGGCCTCCTTGTTGTGCGGCACGCCGGCGTCGAGCTTGACCATCTCGTACTTGCCGAGGATGGAGGTGGGTGCCCAGTAGTAGCCCAGCCAGCCTTCCTTGCGCTCATAGGCTTTGGCGATGGAGCCGTCCAGTCCGGCGGCCGAGCCGGTGTCCACCAGCACGAACCCTTTCTTGGCGGCATCCCACGCTTTGAACGCGTTGCCTGTGGTGAGCTGGCAGTTCCAGCCCGACGGACAGTTGTAGACCGCACCCTTGCCCTTGCGCTCGGGCGCCGGGAACAGCTCGGGGTGTTTCAGGGCGTCGTCGATGGTCTTGATGTCGGGGTGGGCGTCGGCCACGTACTTGGGAATCCACCAGCCTTCGACGCCGCCGTCTTTCAGCGACATGGCGGCGTAGTGCAGACGGCCTTCCTTCACAGCGGCATCCAGCGGCTGGCGCACGGCGTTGACCCAGGCTTCGGGTGCCACGTCGGGCTGGCCCTTTTCCATCATGGCGGTCAGGGTGGGCATGGTGTCGCCAGGCACCAGCTCGACCTCGCAGCCATAGCCTTCGCTCAGGATGATGCGGTCGATGTGGGCCAGCACCTCGGCCGACTGCCAGTTCATGTTGGCCACGGTGACCTTGCCGCAGGCGGCGGCCATAGGTACGGATTCGGCGGCGGGGGCGGCGGCGGGCGCGGCAGCCTGGGGGGGTTCTTCCTTCTGACCGCAGGCGGCCAGAAGGCCGGCGGACAGAACCATGGAAATGAGGGGGATGTGGCGCATGCAGGGCTCCTCCGGTGCCGCGGGGATCACGCATGCATCCCCGGGCTGGTTTCAAACCAATCCAGGAACCCGGGGGAGACAAGAACGCTGCTGCAGACGAAGTGACCAGCCGCTCAATCCGCGGGGTGCTGGATTGAACTTAGCCGGCGAATATAACTTTTTGAACTATCCGCACGCAAATACTGCGACTTCTCATATAACGGGACCTCATTGCGCCCGTCACCCGGCGTTCAACCCAGGCTGCTCAGAGGATGGTCCTGGGGCGCCCAGGGTGACTCGAAGAAGGCCGTGACCTCGTCGGGCTTCACGTCCTCGATACGCGCGGGCTTCCACTTCGGTGTGTGGTCCTTGTCGATGGCCAGCGCACGGATGCCTTCCACCGTTTCGCTGTCTGCGGCCGGGCGCAGGTGAAAGCAGCGGTACACCATGTCGCGCTCCATGCGCAGATCGTCGGCCAGGCCCATGCCGCGGGCGCGGCGGACCTGCTCGAGCACCACGTGCAGCATCAGCGGTGAACGCTGGCGCAGGGTCTGCGCCGTCTCTTGCGCCCAGGCGCTCTGCCCGGCCGACAAGGCGGCCACCATGTCGGCCACCGTGGGCAGGCCAAAGGTGGCGTTGACCTCGTCCGCGGGCCAGGGCGCAGCGGGCGCAGCCGCTTGCAGATGACTCTGCACCCAGCGCTGCACCGCCTCGCCGTTCTCGAACGGCGTGTTGGCCAGGCTGTCCCACAGCTTGGGCAGACGCTGGGCTTCGATGAAGCCATCGGCAAGGCCGGCACTCAGTGCCTCTTTGCCGTGAAGCACCCGCCCGGTAAGCGCCAGGTACTCGCCCAGATGGCCCGCACAGCGGCTCAGGAAGAACCCGCCACCCACGTCGGGAAACAGGCCGATGTTGGTCTCGGGCATGGCCAGCTTGCTGCGCTCGGTGACCACGCGAAGGCTCGCCCCCTGGCTGATGCCCATGCCACCGCCCATGCAGATGCCATCCATGAAGGCGATGTAGGGCTTGGGGAAGGTGTGGATCAGGTGATTGAGCGCGTATTCCTCGGTGAAGAAGTCTTCCAGCGCCGCATCGCCCGCCAGGGCCGCGGCATGGAAGAAGCGGATGTCGCCGCCCGCGCAGAAGGCGCCAAACGGGCCTTCCTTGTTGACACCGCGAATGGCCACGGCGATCACCGCCGGGTCGTCGCGCCAGTTGCGCAATGCGCTGGTGAGCTCGCGGATCATCGCCAGCGACAGCGCGTTCAGCGCCTTGGGACGGTTCAGGGTGATCAACCCCACCCGCCCCTGGA
The DNA here is from genome assembly GCF_019635465.1 of Hydrogenophaga sp. GTDB lineage: Bacteria > Pseudomonadota > Gammaproteobacteria > Burkholderiales > Burkholderiaceae_C > Hydrogenophaga. The sequence continues at coordinate 9,247 of NZ_JAHBZK010000026.1, read as the reverse complement.
CCTCGGTGATGACGGTGGCTTCGTTCGACGACATGCGGGTCTCTCCTCGGAAAGTGCTCAGTCTGGTTCGGTCCTGGCCTGCAGGGTCTGGATGCGGGGGGTGCCGCTGCGCGAACGCCAGCCCAGCAGCTCGTTGATGAACAGGGCACCGATCACCACCGACCCACCCGTGAGCACCGCGGGCCCAGGGGTTTCGCCAGCGCCGAGCCATGCCAGCAGAATGCCGAAGATGACCTCCAGCAGGGCCAGCAGCGACACCTCGGGCGCCTTGAGCGAACGCGCGCAGACCACCGCCAGCGCGCAGGGAATGGCCAGCTGCACCAGGCCCAGCAGGCCCAGCCAGGCGATGTCGGCATGGGTGGCCGCAAAAGGCCACGCAGCCAGCAGCGTGGTGAGCGAAGAGATCACCCCGCCGAGCAGCACAGAGGGCACCAGATCGATCTTGTGGCCCTGGGTCTGACTGCGTTGCACCACGGTCCAGTTGATGGCACCGGCCACCGGCACGCACAGCGCAATCAGCGAGCCGATCACCAGATTGCCGGTGTCGATGGCCGGGTTGCTGAAGGCGCGAAGAAACTGCACGCCGTACATGTAGACGATGCCCAGGCCCGCTGCGACGATGGCCAGCCAGGTGCGGGTGGCCAATTGCTGGCCCAGCGCCACACGCGCCACCAGCGCGGTGAACAGCGGGCCGACCGCCATGATGATGAGCACGTTGGCCACGGTGGTGAAGGTCAGCGCCAGCATGAAGGCGGTGAACATCACGCTCCAGCACACGCCGCTGATCCAGAACGCCGGTGCGCTGGGCAACACGCCCCAGTGGCGATGCAGGAAACCCGAAGCAACGCCCTGCCCTGGCTCATCGGCCAACACGCCCGCCGCCCGATCGGCCGCACGCCACAGCGGCAGGATGACCAGCAGGGACAGCGCGGCAAAGGCGCTTCGCCAGAAGGTGACCTCAAAGCGCGCAGCCGACTCCAGCTGGCGCGCCACCACGCCGGCGATCGACCACATCAACGTCGCCGCCACCATCAGGAACACGGCCTGGGTGTGACTCAGGCGACTGAGGGCTTTGAAGGGCACGTGAGGTCCGGCCTGTTCAAGCCTCGCGGCTGGCGCGCTTGCGCTCGTGCTCTTTCAGGAAGCGCTTGCGCAGGCGGATGCTCTTGGGCGTGATCTCGACCAGCTCGTCGTCTTCGATGAATTCCACGCCGTACTCCAGCGTGAGCTGGATCGGCGGGGTGATCTTGATCGCGTCTTCCTTGCCGCTGACGCGGAAGTTGGTGAGCTGCTTGGTGCGCGTGGCGTTGACCACGAGGTCGTTGTCGCGGCTGTGGATGCCGACGATCATGCCTTCGTAGACCGGGTCGTTGGCCTTGACGAACATGCGGCCACGGTCGTCGAGCTTGCCCAGGGCGTAGTTGAAAATTTCGCCGTCGTCCATGCTGATGAGCACGCCGTTCTTGCGGCTGGCCACCTCACCCTTGTGCGGCTCGTAGCCGTCGAAGATGTTGGCGATCAGGCCGGAACCACGGGTGAGGTTGAGGAACTCGTTGGTGAAGCCGATCAGGCCACGCGCCGGAATGCGGTACTCCAGGCGCACGCGACCGCGTCCATCCGGATCCATGTTGACCAGCTCGCCCTTGCGCTCACCCAGCGCCTGCATCACCGCGCCCTGGTGGCCTTCTTCGATGTCGGCGGTGACCATCTCGATCGGCTCGTAGCGCTCGCCGTCGATCTCCTTGAACACCACGCGCGGCTTGGACACGGCCAGCTCGTAGCCTTCGCGGCGCATGTTCTCCAGCAGGATGGTCAGGTGCAGTTCGCCGCGGCCAGAGACTTCGAAGACACCGTCTTCATCGGTCTCCTTCACGCGCAGCGCCACGTTGCTCTGCAGTTCCTTCTGCAACCGGTCCCAGATCTGGCGGCTGGTGACGTACTTGCCTTCGCGGCCGGCCAAAGGGCTGGTGTTGACGCAGAAGTTCATGGTCAGGGTGGGCTCGTCCACCTTGAGCATGGTCATGGGCATCGGGTTGAGTGGGTCGGTCACGGTCACGCCGATACCGATGTCGGCGATGCCGTTGATCAGCACGATGTCGCCGGGGCCGGCTTCGGTGGCCTGCACGCGGTCCAGGCCCTGGAAGGTCAGCACCTGGTTGATGCGGCCCTTGAACGATTTGCCGTCGGCGCCCTCCATCACCAGCACGTCCATGCCGGGCCGGATGGTGCCGTTGCTGATGCGGCCCACGCCGATGCGGCCCACAAAGGTGGAAAAGTCGAGCGCGGAGATCTGCAACTGCAGCGGTGCGGTCGGGTCACCGGTCTGTGCCGGCACGTGTTTGAGCACGGTGTCGAACAGGGCCGACATGTCGGGGCCCCACTGCTCGCCTGCCGGGCCTTCGACCAGCGACGACCAGCCGTTGATGCCCGAGGCGTAGACCACGGGGAAGTCAAGCTGCTCGTCGGTGGCGCCGAGCTTGTCGAACAGGTCGAAAGCGGCGTTGATCACCTTGTCGGGGTTGGCACCCGGCTTGTCGACCTTGTTGACCACCACGATGGGCTTCAAGCCCAGCGCCAGGGCCTTCTTGGTCACGAAGCGCGTTTGCGGCATGGGGCCTTCCTGCGCGTCGATCAACAGCACCACGCCGTCGACCATGGACAGGGCGCGCTCGACCTCGCCGCCAAAGTCCGCGTGGCCCGGGGTGTCGACGATGTTGATGTGCGTGCCCTTCCAGCTCACGGCGCAGTTCTTGGCCAGGATGGTGATGCCGCGCTCGCGCTCGATGGCGTTGTTGTCCATCACGGTGTCGACCACCTTCTCGTGTTCGGCGAAGGTGCCCGACTGACGAAGGAGCTGGTCGACCATGGTGGTCTTGCCGTGGTCAACGTGGGCAATGATGGCGATGTTGCGAATGGGTCTGCTCATGATGCGTGTGCCTCGGTGAGGTCTAGGATTTGCTGGATATCGGTCGGGCTCAGCAAGCGGCCCGCAATGAGTTCACCGCCCTGGGTGTGGGCGGTGCCCAGCAGAACGGATCGGGAGGGATCGGCGGGCGACGGGCCAAAGACGGCGACGTGCTCGCGGTTGGGCCAGTCGCCCCGGCGGCGCACCCCGCTCAGGAGGCGCCCGGCATGCTCGGCGTCGAGCGTGACGCGCTCGTGACCCGCAAGCAGCACTTCAATGGGATGCAGGGCTTCTTGCCGCTCTGACTCGCTCATGGCCGCCAGGGCGTCGAGCGTGATGGCTTGGGACACGTTGAAAGGCCCGGTGGCCACGCGGCGCAAGGCGATCAGGTGACCACCGCAGCCCAGGGCCTCGCCGATGTCTTCGCCCAGTGTGCGGATGTAGGTGCCTTTGCTGCAATGCACGCGAAGGCTGAGTGTGGGTGCCTCAGCCTGCAGTTGCATGTCGAGCAGCTCGATTTCGTGAATCGTCACCCGGCGCGGGTCGCGCTCCACGGTTTCGCCATCGCGGGCGTACTCGTACAGTGCCTTGCCGTCCTTCTTGAGCGCACTGTGCATGGGGGGCACCTGGTCGATGTCGCCCATGAAGCGGTCAAGCACCTCGACCACCTGGCCCACGGTGCATTGGACGGGCCGCGTGTCGATCACCTCGCCCTCGGCGTCGGCCGTGCTCGTGCGCACACCCAGGCGCACGGTGGTCTCGTAGACCTTGTCGGCGTCGAGGTGCAACTGACTGAACTTGGTGGCGGCGCCAAAGCACAAGGGCAACACCCCGCTGGCCAGTGGATCGAGGGTACCCGTGTGGCCGGCCTTCTCGGCGCGCAACAGCCACTTGGCCTTTTGCAAAGCCTGATTGCTGGACAGTCCCAGCGGCTTGTCGAGCAGAAGCACCCCATGCACAGGGCGCCGCTGCACCCTGGTGCGTGGCGCGTTCATGCTCACTCGTCCTTCGAACGGGAGGAAACGGCCTTGGCGATCAAGGCGTTCATGTCGGCCGCGCGCTCGGTGGTGCGGTCGAACACGAAGTGCAGCGTGGGCACGGTGTGGATGTGAAGGCGCTTGAACAGCGCGTTGCGCAGGAAACCCGCCGCCGCGTTGAGCCCTTCGGTGGTTTCCTCAGGATTGCCCGTCAGCAAGCTGAAGAACACCTTGGCGTGGGCGTAGTCGGGCGTGACCTCGACCGCGTTGAGGGTGACCATGCCCACGCGCGGGTCCTTCAACTCGCGCGCGATCAACTCCGCCAGATCACGCTGGATCTGGTCGGCGACGCGGTAGCCGCGGTTGGGGGTGGAACTTGCTTTGCGAGGCATGGTGAATGGCGATGACAAATGACGCTTGCCTGGCAGCTTCGCCATGACGCGGCGCCTTGCGCCTCAATGACAGCTTGTGGTCATCTGTCATCGCGGCGCGCAGCGCCAGGTCATTGGTCATCGGAGCGGCACGGTCACAGGGTCCGCGCGACCTCCTTGACCTCAAAGAACTCGAGCTGATCGCCCTCTTTGATGTCGTTGTAGTTGCGCAGTTTGATACCGCACTCGAAGCCTTCCTTGACTTCGCGCACGTCGTCCTTGAGGCGCTTGAGCGACTCGAGCTCGCCCGAATGCACCACCACGTTCTCGCGCAGCAGGCGGTAGTGCGCGCCGCGGGTGACCATGCCCTGGGTGATCATGCAGCCAGCCACCGTACCGATCTTCGACGCCACGAACACCGTGCGGATCTCGGCCATGCCGATGACTTCCTCGCGCTTCTCGGGCGCCAGCATGCCGGACATGGCCGCCTTGAGCTCGTCGACCGCGTCGTAAATGATGTTGTAGTAACGCAGGTCGATCTCGTTGCCTTCGGCCAGCTTGCGCGCACCGGCGTCGGCGCGCACGTTGAAGCCGATGACCACGGCGCCCGAGGCGATCGCCAGGTTGATGTCGCTTTCGCTGATGCCACCGACACCGGCGTACACCATCTGCACGCGCACCTCGTCGGTCGAGAGCTTGAGCAGCGCAGCGGCCAGCGCCTCCTGCGAACCCTGCACATCGGCCTTGAGGATGATGGGCAGCGTCTTGACTTCGCCCGCGGCCATGTCGGCAAACATGTTTTCCAGCTTGGCGGCCTGTTGCTTGGCCAGCTTGGTGCTGCGGTACTTGCCCGCGCGGTAGGTGGCAATTTCGCGAGCGCGGCGCTCGTCGGCCATCACCATGAACTCGTCGCCGGCCTGCGGCACTTCGGCCAGACCCTGGATCTCCACGGGAATGGACGGGCCCGCTTCCTTGGCGTTGCGACCGTTTTCGTCGAGCATGGCGCGCACGCGACCGGAAGTCTGGCCTGCCAGCACCACGTCGCCCACCTTGAGGGTGCCGCTTTGCACCAGCACGGTGGCCACGGCGCCGCGGCCCTTGTCCAGGCGCGCTTCGATCACCAGGCCTTTGGCCATGGCATCGACCGGCGCCTTGAGTTCGAGCACTTCGGCCTGCAGCAGCACCTGCTCCAGCAGGTCGTCGATGCCCATACCGGTCTTGGCCGACACCGCCACGAAGGGCGAGTCACCACCGAACTCTTCGGGCACCACTTGCTCAGCCACCAGTTCGGACTTGACGCGCTCGATGTTGGCTTCTGGCTTGTCGGCCTTGGTCATGGCCACCACGATCGGCACACCGGCAGCCTTGGCGTGCTTCACAGCCTCGCGGGTCTGCGGCATCACGCCGTCGTCGGCTGCACACACGAGCACCACGATGTCGGTCGCCTGCGCACCGCGTGCACGCATGGCCGTGAAGGCCTCATGACCCGGGGTGTCGAGGAAGGTGATCATGCCGCGCGGCGTGTCCACATGGTAGGCACCGATGTGCTGGGTGATGCCACCGGCTTCGCCTGCGGCCACCTTGGCACGGCGGATGTAGTCGAGCAGCGAGGTTTTGCCGTGGTCGACGTGACCCATCACGGTCACCACCGGCGCACGCGGCATGGCCTCGGCCTGCTGGCCCAGCACTTCCTCTTCGGTGAAGGCCTCCGGATCGTCCAGTGCCGCCTGCACGGCCTTGTGACCCAGTTCTTCGACCAGGATCATCGCGGTGTCCTGATCGAGCGACTGGTTGATCGTGACCATCTGGCCCAGCTTCATCAGCTGCTTGATCACCTCGGACGACTTGACCGACATCTTGTGCGCCAGCTCGGCCACCGTGATGGTTTCGGGCACGTGCACTTCAATCTGCTTGAACTCGGTCGGCGCCTGGAAGGAACCCTGGCCGTCGCGGGAATCACCGCGGTCACCGCGGCGGCCCTTGGGTCCGCTGCGCCAGTTCGAACGCCCCGAACTGGTGTCGCCACGCGTCTTGATTTCCTTCTTCTTGGCCGCGTCGTCTTTCCAGGTGGAAGAAAGGTTCTCGGACTTGATCTCTTTTTTGCCCGCCGCGCCCGCAGTGGTCGCACCTGCGCCCGCCGTCTTCGTTGGCGTGCCCGCGGGCTTGTGCAGCGTGCCTTTGATGCCGGCCTTGGCGTCGGGCGCCGGCTCGGGCTTTTTGGCCACCAGCGTGCGCGCGGGCGCCGCCATCATGGCGCGGATGTTCGCGGCCTCGGCCTCGGCCTTGCGACGGCGTTCCTGCAGGTCGGCGGCGGCGCGGTCTTCTTCGGCCTTCTTGTCGGCAGCGGCCTTGGCGGCAGCGGCTTCCTTCTCGGGGCTCTTGACCTTGACGGCCTTGGCAACGGCCGGGGCCGGCGCGGCGCCTTCGCTGGCGCCTTCGCTTTGAGCAGCAGTTGCAGCGGCCGCTGCGGCGTCGGCCGCGGCCTTGGCTTCAGCCGCAGCCTTGGCTTCGGCCTCGGCGCGGGCTTCCTCGGCTTCGCGAGCGGCGCGCTTGGCGGCCAGCTCTTCCTCCTGACGGCGGATCAGCTCGGCCTGACGGCGTGCGTCCTCCTCGCGGCGTGCCAGTTCGGCCTCGTCCACGACGGGTGCTTCGGCCACAGGAGCTGCCTCGGGCGCGGGTGCATCCGCAGCGACCTCGTCGTCGCGCTTGATGAAGGTGCGCTTCTTGCGCACTTCCACCTGGATGGTGCGCGCACGGCCCATGGCATCGGCCTGCTTGATCTCGGAGGTCGACTTCTTGACGAGGGTGATCTTCTTGCGCTCGCCGCCGGCGGTGCCGTGGGCAGCCTTGAGGTGGCCCAGCAAGCGCTGCTTGTCGGCCTCGGTGATCGGGTCAGACGGGGCGGCCTTGCTCACGCCCGCAGCCGACAGCTGCTCAAGCAGCACGTTGGCGGGTTTGTTGAGTTCGGCGGCGAATTCGGCGACGGTGGTACTGGTCATGTGTGCTGTGCTCCGTGGTCCTCCGACGATCAGGATTGCGGCTGCGCTTCGTCACCGGTAAACCAGTGGGCGCGGGCTTTCATGATCAGGTCGGTGGCCTCCGCTTCGGATTGGCCGGTGATCTCGGTGAGTTCGTCGGTGGCCAGATCGGCCAGGTCGTCGCGCGTGTGCACGCCGGCGTCGGCCAGTTTGGCGATCAGCTCGGGCGTCATGCCTTCCAGGTCCTTCAGGTCCTGGGAGACTTCCTCGACGCTTTCCTCGCGGGCAATTTCCATGGTGAGCAGCGCGTCCTTGGCGCGGGTGCGCAGCTCGTTGACGGTTTCTTCGTCGAAGGATTCGATCTCGAGCATTTCCTGCAGTGGCACGTAGGCCACTTCCTCGAGGCTGGTGAAGCCTTCCTCGATCAGGATGTCGGCGATCTCCTGGTCCACATCGAGTTTGGACATGAAGACCTGGCGAATCGAATCGGCCTCTTCGGCCTGCTTCTGTGCCGACTCATCGGCCGTCATGATGTTGATGCGCCAACCGGTGAGCTCGCTGGCCAGACGCACGTTCTGGCCGCCGCGGCCGATGGCGATGGCGAGGTTCTCCTCATCGACCACCACGTCCATGGCATGGCGCTCTTCGTCGACCACGATCGACACCACGTTGGCCGGAGCCAGCGCACCGATGACGAACTGGGCCGGATCGTCGGACCAGAGCACGATGTCAACGCGCTCGCCGGCGAGCTCGTTGGTAACGGCGTTCACGCGCGAGCCTCGCACGCCCACGCAAGTACCGATGGGGTCGATGCGGCGATCATTGGTGTGCACCGCGATCTTGGCGCGCGAGCCGGGGTCACGCGCGCACTTCTTGATCTCCAGCAGGCCCTGCTCGATCTCGGGCACTTCCTGGCGGAACAGCTCGATCATGAATTCGGGGGCCGAGCGCGACAGCAGGATGGGCGCGCCGCGCAGCGTGAGGTCGACTTCCATGATCATGGCGCGCACGCGGTCGCCGGTACGGAAGTTCTCCTTGGGGATCATCTCGCCGCGACGCAGACGGCCTTCGACGCGACCGCTCTCGACGATCAGGTCGCCCTTGTCCATGCGTTTGATGGTGCCCACGAAGATCTTGTCGCCGCGCGACATGAAGTCGTTGAGCAGCATCTCGCGCTCGGCGTCACGGATCTTTTGCAGGATGACCTGCTTGGCGGCCATGGCGCCGATGCGCCCGATCGGCACGCTCTCGACCGGCTTCTCGATGTAGTCGCCTTCTTCGATGTCCGCGATTTCGTCCTTGGCATCGCTCAGCAGCTCCTCGGCATCGGGGTTCTGCAGGCCGGCGGCGTCGGGCACCACCAGCCAGCGGCGGAAGGTCTCATAGGCACCGGTGTCGGGGTCCATGGCCACACGGATATCGACCTCGCCCTTGTAGAGCTTCTTGGTGGCCGAAGCCAACGCCTGCTCGACCGCACCCAGCACCACGTCGCGCTCGACGTTCTTCTCGCGCGAGATGGCATCGATCAGCATCAACATTTCGCGGTTCATCTTCAGCCCACCTTTCCAGTTCGATCCTTGGTCTTGTTCCGTTGGCGCCTCAGGCACCCGGGGCGCCCCGCCCCTTGAAATTCACGATCGGCGCCAAACGCGCCTGTGCAATCTCGTCCAGCGTGAAGCCCAGCACCTGCAGCGGCGCAGGCTCACGCTTCTTGCTCACGCGCTGCCCTGGCTTCACCGGCGGCTCGTCGCTCCAGACGATCTGCCAGCGCCCACCATCGGGTGCGCCTTCGGCACGCTCGAGCGTGCCGCGGAATTTCTTGCGATTGGCCGCCACCGCGCCATTGGCACCCAGCGGCGCCTTGAGCACGATGTCGACCACATGGCCTTCAAAGCGACGGAAGTCGTTCTCGTCGCGCAATGGCCGGTCGATCCCTGGCGACCCCACTTCGAGGCGCCGGTAGTCCAACCCGTCCACTTCGAGCGCGTACTGCAACTGCCGCGTCACGCGCTCACA
>NZ_JAHBZK010000025.1 GCF_019635465.1 Hydrogenophaga sp. | reverse complement strand
CGGTCAGGTGAACACGGCGGTGAGCCAGCTCGACCAGATGACGCAGCAGAACGCGGCGCTGGTGGAAGAGAGCGCGGCCGCTGCGCAGAGCCTCAAGGCGCAGGCCGGGCAGCTGGCCTCGGTGGTCGGGCGCTTTCGCGTCAACGGCTGAAAATTGGCCCCAGCAGGGCCCTCGCGCAAGTGCCCTGCCTATACTCCCACCCGGACGGGCTCTCCGAGGCGGGCAAGTGACCGGCGTCGGGCGACCCGCGATGGAGATCGCCCATGAACGCCCGCCTGCCACAGCCTTTGCCGCTCGAACCCGGTGCCCTGCAATCGCAGGTGGACGCCGCCTGGCGCGAGCAGATCGTCCCCGAACTGATCCGCTACATCGAGGTGCCGGCCAAGTCGCCGGCCTTTGACGCCGACTGGTCCAGCCACGGCCTGCTCGATCGCGTGCTCCAATCCGCCGCCGACTGGGTGGCCGCGCAGCGCGTGCCCGGCCTCACGCTGGAGGTGGTGCGCCTCAACGACGCACACGGCAGGCCGCGTACCCCGGTGCTCTTTTTCGAGCTGCCGGCCAGTGCGGGCCGCGATGGCACGCCGGCCCCCGCCTCGGGCCAGACCGTGCTGATGTACGGCCACCTCGACAAACAACCCGAGTTCACCGGCTGGCGCAGCGACCTTGGGCCCTGGACGCCCAAGATCGACGACGGCAAGTTGTATGGCCGTGGTGGCGCCGACGATGGCTACGCGGTCTACGCCAGCATCGCGGCCGTGCAGGCGCTCAAGGCGCAGGGCGTGGCCCACCCGCGCATCGTGGGTCTGATCGAAACCTGCGAGGAAAGCGGCTCCGGCGACCTGCTGCCCTATGTGGACGCGCTGCGTTCGCGCCTGGGCGATGTCGGCCTGGTGATCTGCCTGGACAGTGGCGCCGGCAACTACGACCAGCTCTGGCTCACCACCAGCCTGCGGGGCATGGCCAGCGGCGTGCTCAAGGTCGAGATCCTCACCGAGGGTGTGCACTCGGGCGATGCCTCGGGCCTGGTGCCGTCGAGCTTTCGCATCATGCGCCAGGTGCTGGACCGCCTGGAAGACAGCGCCACCGGGCGCTTGCTGCCGGCGAGCTTCCACTGCGAAGTGCCGCTCGAGCGCGTCGAGCAGGCGCGCGCCACCGCCGCCATCCTGGGCGACGAGATCTACAAGCGCTTTCCCTGGGCGCACCACGACTGCGGGGGCAGCTCGGCCTTTGCCCTGCCGACCACGACCGACCCGGTGGACGCGCTGCTCAACCGCACCTGGCGACCCACGCTCAGCGTGACCGGCGCCGAAGGCTTTCCCGCCCTCAAGGACGCCGGCAACGTGCTGCGCCCCTACACCGCGTTCAAGCTCAGCCTGCGCCTGCCGCCCCTGGTGGACGCGGTCGCCGCGGTGCGCGAGCTCAAGGGCCTGCTCGAAGACAACGCGCCGTACCAGGCCAAGGTGACTTTTGCGTCCGAAGGCGGCGCCAGCGGCTGGAACGCTCCGGCCACCACCCCGTGGTTCGAACAGGCCTTGCAGGACGCCTCGCAGGCGCACTTCGGTGCGGCTTGCGGCACCATCGGCCAGGGCGGCACGATCCCGCTGATGAACCTGCTCAGCCAGGGCTTCCCGAGCGCCCAGATGATGGTCTGCGGCGTGCTCGGCCCCAAGAGCAACGCACACGGACCCAACGAGTTTCTGCACCTGGACTACGCGCGGCGCCTGACGGCGTCGGTGGCACAGGTCATTGCCCGCATGCCCTGACCCCCGCACCGATGACCGACACCACGCAGGCTCCCTTCACCGCACGCGACGGCTACAACCTGGCCATCTACGACTGGCCGCTGCCGAACAAGGTGCGCCCGCGCGGCGTGGTGCTCATCGTGCACGGCCTGGGCGAGCACGCCTGGCGCTACAACGACCTGGCGCAGCAACTCAACAACTGGGGCTTCGTGGTGCGCGCCTTCGACCAGCGCGGCCACGGTGACTCCAGCGGCGCGCCGGGTGTGCTGCCCGACGAGGACGCACTGATCGAAGACCTGTACGAGGTGGTCGAAGACACCCGCAGCCGCCTGGCCGAGCGCTGGGAGTGCCCGCTGATTCTGCTGGGCCACAGCATGGGCGGCCTGGTGGCGGCCACCTTTGTTCAGCGCAATGTCGCGCCGATCGATTTGCTGGTGCTGTCGTCGCCAGCGCTGGACACCGGCCTGTCGGGTCTCAAGCGCAAGCTGATCGGCTTCATGATGAGCGTGGCGCCCGACAAGGCACTGGGCAACGGCCTCGACCCCGACAAGATTTCACACGACCCCAAGGTGGTGGCGGCCTACAAGAAGGACCGTCGCGTGCACGACCGCATCAGCGCCCGGCTGGCGCGCTTCATTGACGACAACGGGCCGGTCGTCATTCGTGCGGCGTCGGGCTGGTCGGTGCCCACACTGCTCATGTACGCGGGCGACGATCACCTGGTGAAGCCGGCCGGCAGCGCAGCCTTTGCCGCCGCGGCGCCGGCCAGGGTGGTACACGCCCGCTGCTTTGACAAGCTGTACCACGAGATCTTCAACGAGATCGAGAAGGCGCCCGTGCTGGCCACGCTGCGCGCCTGGCTGGGCGTGCATGCCCCGCTGCCGGACCAGGCGGTCCGGGTCGCCACCTGAGTCGGTGATCAGCGGCGCAGCAAGCCGCCGAGCAGACCACCCAGGTCCGGGCCACCCGAGCCGCTCGAGGCGCCCGGTCCACCCATCAGGCTGCCCAGCGCCGACATGGGGTCGATGCTGGCGTTGGATTCGGGCACGCGCCCTTGCGGTGTGAGTTGGTCGACCAGCCCGGGCAACACCTGCGCCAGCACCGACGAGGCCTGACCGCCGCTGCCGCCGAGCAGGCCACCGAGCGCACCCATGAGGTCGGGCCCGAGCGCACTGCCCAGGGCGTCGGGTGTGACCGGCTGGTTGGCACCGCTGCCGACCCAGGACTGCGCGGCGTCGCCCAGGCCACCGGCCTGCAGCTTGGCCAGCAGCCCTTCGAGCCCACCCGATTGCTGCAGCAACTGCGCCACCATGGCCATCAACTGGGGCAGTGCGACACCGCCGCTCGCTGACTGGCCGCCGCCGGCCGATCCCAATACCTCGTCAAGCAATCCCATGGTGGTCTCCCGTGGACGCGCCCCACGGCGCGCATCAGGCGGGATTCTGGGCGGCGCGCCGGGTGTGGGCAAGCCAGGCCAGCGAAAGACCCAGCACGGCCACCGGCAACAGCGAGCCGATGTTGAGCCAGGTCCAGCCCTGGGTGGTCACCAGCGCGCCGGAGGCGAACGAGGTCATCGCCATGGTGGCCAGCACGAAGAAGTTGATCGCGGCCTGGGCGCGGTCTTTTTCTTCGGGGCGGTACGCCTGCAGCGACAGCGTGGTGCTGCCGGTGAACAGGAAGTTCCAGCCCACGCCCAGCAGGAACAGGGCGATCAGGAACTGGTGCAGATCCACGCCCGACAGCGCAATCAGGATGCAGGCCAGGTTGAGCACCACGCCCACCGCCATGATGGGCAGGGCGCCGAAGCGGCGGATCAGGTTGCCGGTGAAGAAGCCGGGCGCAAACATGCCGATCACGTGCCATTCGAGCACCAGGGCGGCGTCGTCGAAGGGGTAGCCGCAGACCTGCATGGCCAGCGGCGTGGCGGCCATCAGCAGGTTCATCACGCCATAGCCCAGCGCTGCGCCGGCGGTGGCCACGATGAACACGGGCTGGCGCATGATTTCCCGCAGGGGACGCCCGTTGTCGGCCCCTGCCTTGGCCGCCGGCGGCGGCGGAAAGTGCATGAAGGCCAGCAGGGCCATGGCGATCACCGCCACCACCGCCAAAGACAGGTAGGCGCCCACGAAGGGCGTGGTCATGGCCTCGCGCGTGTACTTGGCCAGGTTGGGGCCGGCGATGGCGCCGATGAGGCCACCGGCCAGCACCAGCGACACCGCCCGCTCGCGCTGCGGGGGCGCCGCCAGCTCGGCCGCGGCAAAACGGTAGAGCTGTGCGTTGGCGCTGTAATAGCCGGCCACCACCGTGGCGGCCACCAGCAGCCAGAAGGAATGGATGCTGACCGCCCAGGCCGCCACCAGCGCCGAGACCAGCGCCACCACCAGACCCACCATGAACGAGGCTTTGCGGCCCCAGCGGTGCTGGGTGATGGCCACCAGCGGCGTGGCCAGCGCACCGCCGAGCACGTAGCCCATCACCGGCAGCGTCGCCATCCAGCCCAGCGGGGCGAGCGACAGACCCACCAGCCCGTTGATGGCGATGAACACCACGTTGTTGGTGAAGAACAGGCCTTGCGTGCCGGCCAGCAGCCAGAGGTTCTTATTCATAAGCTGCGGTTTATACAAGCTGCTGGCGCGGCGCGCTGTCCCCGGCGATCATCGGCCCCCATGAGCACAAGGACGATTGCAAGGACGTTGGCACACACCCTGCGCAGCCTGCTGGCCTGGCTGTGCCTGCTGCCGCTGGCCGCCTCGGCCATGGCGCCCGGCACCCACCGCATGGAACTGGTCCATGGCGGCCTCACGCGCTACTACCTCGTGCACATGCCGCAGCGACTGTCCCCGCAGCCCCGGCTCGTGCTGGCTTTTCATGGGGGCGGCGGGCACGCGGAGATCATGGCGCGTGACCGGCTCTACGGTCTGGTCGAACAGTCGGAGCTCAGCGGCGACGTGCTGGTCTTCCCCAGCGGTTACAGCCGCTGGCCGCGCGGGCGCCTGGCCACCTGGAACGCGGGGCTGTGCTGTGGCGAGGCACGCGACCGCAATGTCGACGACATCGGCTTTGTGCGTGCGCTGCTCGACCATCTGCGAACGCAGTGGGCCTACGACGCGCGCCGCGTCTACGCGATCGGCATGTCCAACGGCGGCATGCTGGCGCACCGGCTGGCCTGCGAAATGCCGGGCACCTTTGCAGCCATCGGGGCGGTGGCGGGCACCGACGGCACACCGCGCTGCGTGCCGTCGAAGCCGGTGTCGGTGCTGCACATCCATGCCCGCGACGACGATCGCGTGTTGTTTGGCGGCGGCTCGGGCAGCGCGTCGGCCACGCACGCGGACTTCGTCTCGGTGGCCGACACCATCGACAAGTGGGTCAAGGGCGAGTCGTGCCGCGTGCGGCCCGAGCGCGTGCTCAACGTGGCAGGGGCGTATTGCGATCGGTACGCCGCCTGCGAAGGCGGGGCCGAGGTGCAGCTGTGCGTCACCGAGACCGGCGGTCACTCGTGGCCCGGTGGGCGCAAGGCCCTGGGCGGTGCGCCGGGTTCGACCGCTTTGTCGGCCAACGAGGTGATCTGGGACTTCTTTGGGCGCCACCCGGGCGGGCGCTGAGGCTCAGGCCAGCGCGAGCACCAGCGCGGCCAGCGCCGCTGTCTCGGCGCGCAGCACGCGCGGGCCCAGGGTGGCGGGCGCGAAGCCCGCAGCGCGTGCGCGGGCGTCCTCGGCGGGCGACAGGCCGCCCTCGGGACCCAGCAGCAGACTCACGGCCTCGTCCGACACCCGTTGCTGCAAGGGCATCGTGCCCTCGGCCAGCGACAACACGATGCGCTCACCCTGCGACGCGCTCAGCCAGGCATCGAGGTCGGTCACTGCGCCGATCACCGGCACCCGATTGCGGCCGCACTGCTCGCAGGCGCTCTGTGCGATGGCCTGCCAGTGGGCCTGCTTCTTGAGCGCGCGCTCGCCGCTCAGGCGCAGCACGCTGTGCTGGGTGTGCAGCGGCACGATCCGGGCCACGCCGAGTTCGGTGGCCTTCTCCACCAGCCAGTCCATGCGCTCGTTGGCCGGCATGCCGATGGCCAGGGTCACTGTGCGCGGGGCCTCGCATTCGATGGCTTCGTGCGTGCCCACGCGCACCACCACCTCGCTGCGGCCCATGCGCTGCACCGCGGCCTGCCATTGACCGCCGGCGCCATCGAACAGCGTGAGGGTGTCGCCGGGTTGCAGGCGCAGCACCTGCACATGGCGCGCAGCGCCGGCTGGCAGCGCCAGCTCGGCGCCGGCGGCCAATGCAGTGGCGCAGAAGAAGCGCGGCATGCTCAGGCGCGGCCGAAGGCCCAGCCGCTGGCGGCTTGCAGACCCTCCACCTCGTCGACGAGCCGCAGCAGCGGCGTGAGTTCGCGGTAGCGCATGGCGGTGGCGCGGATGTAGGCGATGAAGCGCGGCGCGTCGGCCAGGTACTTGGGTTTGCCATCGCGCAGCGTCAGCCGCGCGAAGATGCCGGCCACCTTGAGGTGGCGCTGCAGGCCCATCCACTCGACTGCGCGGTAGAAGGCGCCGAAGTCCGCGTGCCAGTCTTCAAAGTCCATCAGGCCGAGCTTGCGGGCCTGCTCCCAGTAGCGCACGGTGACATCGATCACCACCTCCTCGTCCCAGCCGTGGAAGGCATCGCGCATGAGGCTGGCGACGTCGTAGGTGATGGGGCCGTGCAGCGCGTCCTGGAAGTCGAGCACACCCAGCTGCGTGGCCGGCGTGTCGCCAGGCTGGCGCAACACCATGAGGTTGCGCGGCATGAAATCGCGGTGCACATACACCGTCGGCATGGCCAGCACGCGCTGCACGATGAGCGAGAAGGTTTTTTCCAGCGTCTGCTGCTGCGCGTCGCTCAGCGCAAGCGCCTTGTGCTGTGCCAGGTACCAATCGGGAAACAGTTGCAACTCCCTGCGCAGCACCGCCTCGTCGTAGGGCGGCAGTACACCTGGCCGGCTTGCCTGCTGCCAGCGCAGCAGGGCGGCCACGGCGTCGCGGTAGAGGCCGATGTTGGCGTCCGGGTGGTCCAGGTCGAGCACGTCGAGCATGGTCTGCGTGCCCAGGTCGTCGAGCAGCATGAAACCCAGGGGCGCGTCCCAGGCCAGCACCTGGGGCACACGCAGCCCGGCCTCGCGCATGAGCGCGGCAATGCGCACGAAGGGTTCGCTGTTCTCCTTGTCGGGCGGCGCGTCCATCACGATCGCGCTGTGGTCGTCGGCGCCGTCCAGGCGCAGGTAGCGACGAAAGCTCGCGTCGGCCGATGCGGGTCGCAGTGTGTCGGGGCGCAGGCCGTGCTCGGTGGCCAGCGGCGCCAGCCAGGCGTGAAAGGCAGCCTCACGCTGGGGGTCGCTCCACGCGACGTCGGTGGGGGTCGGGGTCATGCTGGGGAGCGCGTGTGGGGTGACGGGCAGCGCGCGCGGGTGCCCGTGGAATAATCCGGCGATTCTACAAACGACCTTCGCGCGCCCCGCGCGCGGGCTGCCAGCCGCCGGGCCCGATCTTGAAACGCCGTTCGATGCCTTCCCGACCCGTCCCCCGGTTCGCCCTTGCGCCCGTGGCGGCCGTGGTGGTCGGTGGTATGGCGGCCTGGCCTGCGCAGGCGCAGGGCCAGGACCCAGGCCTGGTGCTGCGCTCAAGCAGCCGGCTTGAGGAGAGCTTGCCCGCCGACGCCCTCAGGCAGGCGTCCAGCGAGGTGTCCGGGCAGCGCATCGAAGGCCGCCCGGGCGGTGTGACCACGGTCGAGGGCGAGGCGCAATGGCGGCGCCACGACATGGTCATTCAGGCCGATCGGCTCAGCTTTGACGAAGCCACCCGCGAGGCCACAGCCGAAGGCCATGTGCGCATCAACCGTGGCGGCGATGTGTTCACCGGGCCGTCGCTCAAGCTCAACGTCGACACCTTCACCGGGCGGTTCGAGCAGCCGCAATACGAGATTCTTCGCACCGATGGACGCGGCGACGCCAGTCGCCTGGACTTCGAAGGCGAGCACCACGCCACCGCCTACCAGGCCCGCTACAGCACCTGCCCGAGAACGCCCGGTGCCGACTGGATGCCCGCCTGGCTGGTGCGGGCCAGCAAGATCGAGTTCGACAACGTGGAGCAGGTGGGGGCCGCCACGGGTGGCGTGCTCGAGTTCAAGGGTGTGCCCATTCTGGGCGCGCCCTACTTCACCTTTCCGCTCAGTGACGAACGCAAGTCGGGCCTGCTGCCGCCGTCGATCAACCTCGACAACGTCAGCGGCCTGGAGTTCACCCAGCCGTACTACCTCAACCTCGCACCCAACTACGACCTGACGCTCTACCCCACGCTGATGAGCAGGCGTGGCGTGGACCTGGGAGGCGAGTTCCGCTACCTGCGGCCCAGCTTTGACGGCAACGTGCGCGGCTCGTACATGCCTGGCGACAAGCTGCGCGATGCCGACCGCTGGGGCTATGCGCTGCAGCACAACCAGCAACTCACAGAGGCGTTTGCGCGCCTGGGCGCGTCGGGCAGCGGCGGCGTCACGCTCAACCTGAATCGGGTGAGCGACGACAACTACTGGCGCGATTTCCCGCGCGCCAACGCCACGCTCACGCAGCGTTTGCTGCCCAGCAACGTCGAGCTGTCGTGGTACCAGGGGCCCTGGTCGCTGACCGCAGGCAGCTACAGCTGGCAGACCCTGCAGGATGTCGACTCGCCCATCACGCCGCCCTATGACCGTTTGCCGGCAATCGCCCTGACCTACGGCCGCGACGACATCGACTGGGGTGGCATCGGCCGTTCGGCGTTCTCGGTGCAGACGGCCTACACCCGCTTCGAGTCCGAGCCCACGCTCACCGGCCAGCCCAACGGCGAGCGCACCCTGTTGATCGGCCAGGTCAGCCACCGCTGGCAGGCGCCCGGCTGGTACCTGGAGCCGCGCGCGCGGATGCACACGTCGCAGTACCGGTTCGACAGCGCCCTCTCCGACGGCAGCACCCGCTTCTCGCGCTCGGTGCCAACCGTCAGCCTGGACGGGGGGCTGGTGTTCGAGCGCCCGGCCAGCTACTTCGGACGCGATTTCGTGCAGACGCTGGAGCCGCGTGCGTTTGTCACCTGGACCCCCTATCGCGACCAGAGCCTGCTGCCCAACTACGACTCGGCCGCCACCGACTTCAACTTCGCCACCATCTTTGCGGAGAACGCCTTCACCGGCAATGACCGCATCTCGGACACGCGCGGCGTCACCCTGGGCGTGAGTTCGCGCCTGCTCGACCCATCGTCGGGCGCAGAGATCGTTCGCCTGGGCGTGGCGCAGCGCTACCTGCTGCAGGACCAGACCGTCACCCTGCCCAACGCCAGCGGCCAACCCGGTGGCGACCCGGTCACCGAACGCTTCAGCGACGTGCTGGTCGCTGCGCGCGTGCAATGGAGTCCGCGCTGGCTGCTCGACACCAACTTTCAATACAACCCGGGCAGTGGCGAATCGGTGCGCACGACCCTGGCGGCGCGCTACACGCCGGGCCCGTTCCGGGTCTTCAGTGCCGCCTGGCGCCTGCAGCGTGGCACGTCCGAGCAGTTCGACTTCGGCTGGCAATGGCCACTGAGCGGCCTGTTTGCCAAGGCGCCCGAGCCCGTGCCCGGTCGTGGTCTGGGCGCCGGGCAGTGGTACAGCGTCGGGCGCATCAACTACAGCGTGCCCGATCGCAAGATCGTCGATCTGGTGGCGGGCTTTGAGTACGATGCCGGCTGCTGGATCGGGCGCATCGTGGTCGAGCGGCTGCAGCGCAGCGCGTCGTCGGCCAACCAGCGCATCCTGTTCCAACTCGAGTTCTCCGGGTTCTCGCGCATCGGGTCCAACCCGCTGCAAACCCTCAAGGACAACGTGCCGCGCTACCAATACCTGCGCGAGGAGATCGCGGCGCCGAGCCGCTTCCAACGCTATGACTGAACGCTCCCTGCTCTCCACACTCACACTGCTCGTGGCACTGTCCTGCACGGCAGCATTGGCACAGGTGCCTGCGGCCACGCAGCGCACCCCCGGCGGCTTGAGCCTGCCCGAGGGCACCGGTTCGGGCAACAGCAACCGCACCGCCGATTTCATCGTGGCCCTGGTCAACTCCGAGCCCGTCACCAACCACGACGTGCGCGTGCGGCTGCGCCAGGTCGAGCAGAACATCGCGCAGCGCGGCATCGCCGGCGCACCACCGCGCGACGAACTGGCGCGGCAAGTGCTCGAGCAGCTCATCAACGAGCGCGCGCAGATTCAGCACGCGAGCCAGTCGGGCTTGCGGGTCAACGATCAGGAAATCGATCAGGCCGAGCAGAACATCGCCGCCCAGAACCAGATGAGCCAGGACGAGTTTCGTCGCCGTCTCGCGGCCGAAGGCATCGACGTGAGCCGGTTCCGCAGCGAACTGCGCCAGCAGCTGCTGCTGCAGCGCGTGCGCGAGCGTGAGGTCAATTCGACCGTGCGTGTGACCGATGCCGACATTGACGACTACATCCGCGAGCAACAGGGCGGTAGCGATCTGGCCAACCTCGAACTCAATCTGAGCCACGTGCTGGTGAGCGTGCCCGAGAACGCGTCCGCTGCGCTGGTGGCCGAACGTCAGGCCCGTGCGCAACGCGTGGCAGAGCGGGCCCGCGCCGGTGAAGACTTCGCCACGCTGGCACGCGAGTTCTCCGACGCGCCCGAGCGCGTTAACGGCGGACAGTTCGGTTGGCGCGCGGCGACGCGCTTGCCCGACGTGTTCGTGAGCCAGACGCGCGCATTGGCGCCGGGCGAAATCGCCGGGCCGTTCCGCAGCCTGGCGGGTTTTCACGTGCTCAAGGTCAACGATCGCCGTGGCGGTGGTCTGCCCGCCATGAACGTGACCCAGACCCGGGTCAGCCATATCCTGCTCCGCCCGGGGCCTCAGCTCACCGAGCAGGACGCGCAGGCCAGACTGGCGCAATACCGCCAGCAGATCGTCGGCGGTCAGGCCACCTTTGAAAACCTGGCACGTGAACACAGCCAGGATGGCTCCGCAGCCGGTGGCGGCAACCTCGGCTGGTCCGTGCCGGGCATGTTCGTGCCGGAGTTCGAGCAGGCGATGGCCAAACTGCAGCCAGGCGAAATCTCCGAACCGGTGGTGTCCCGCTTTGGCGTGCACCTGATTCGGGTCGACGAGCGCCGCACGGTGCCGTTGAACGAGCGCGACCAGCGCGAGCGCATTCGTGGCCTGGTGCGCGAAGAAAAGGCACAAGAGGCGCTGGCCCTGTGGGCGCGCGACATCCGCGCTCGCGCCTTCGTCGAGATTCGCGAAGCGCCCCAGCCGTGAAACACATCGCGCGCAAGCGATTCGGCCAACACTTCCTGACCGACCCCGGCATCATCGATGCCATCGTTCGCGCGATCAGCCCGCGTGCGGGCGACGTCATGGTCGAGATCGGACCGGGGCTTGCCGCGCTGACCCAACCCCTGGTGGAGCGTTTGGGTCGTCTGATGGTGATCGAGCTCGATCGCGATCTGGCCGCGCGACTGCGCGAGCATCGGCAGCTTGAGGTGGTGGAGGCAGATGTCCTCTCGGTCGACTTCTCATCCTTGCCGGGTGCGGCGCCCGGCACGCTGCGTGTGGTGGGCAATCTGCCCTACAACATTTCCACGCCCATCCTGTTCCATCTGCTCGATCACGTGCAGGTGATCAAGGACCAGCATTTCATGCTGCAGAAGGAAGTCATTGACCGCATGGTGGCGGCACCCGCAACGGCCGACTATGGGCGCTTGTCGGTGATGCTGCAGTGGCGCTATGCGATGGAGAACGTGCTGTTCGTACCACCCGAATCCTTCGATCCGCCACCGCGCGTGGACAGCGCAGTGGTGCGCATGGTGCCGTTGCCCGAGCCGCCGCAGCTTGTGCCGACGCACCTCGCCGAGCTGGTGCAGGTGGCCTTCAGTCAGCGCCGCAAGCTGCTGCGGCACACCCTGGGCCGCTGGCTGGAGCAACGCAATAGCACGGTGGCATTCGACCTGCAGCGACGCGCTGAAGAGGTGCCGGTGGCCGAGTACGTGGCGCTGGCCCAGGCAACCAGCCCCGCATGAAAAAGCCCCGACAGGGTCGGGGCTTCAACGTTGGGCGAACGCCGGGTGGGGTGATCAGGCTGCGGCCAGCCAGTAGCCGGCGTTGAACGGGCTGCTCATGCGCAAGGCCATGGGGCTCACGTCCAGAATCTTGTCCGTCGGCATGGGCTCTTCGCTCACCTCGATCGGTTCTTCGCCCTTGGGACTGCGCGCCACCGAAAACGAGTAGAAGCAGCGGAACGGGATCTTCCTCTCGGCCCAGTAATCGGCGGTGTCGCGGAAGATGTCGAGCAGTTGCTCGCGTGCTTCCTTGTCGAACTTGGTGTTGGCCGGGATGTGCTCGAGCACGACGATGAAGCCCGTTTGCGGGCCCGACTTGTGGACCATGTCGGTCATGCAGTCGTACAGGGCGTCGAAGTTCTTGCCGAAGTGCGGCGGCAGCGTGTACTGCG
Source organism: Hydrogenophaga sp. (assembly GCF_019635465.1). Lineage (GTDB taxonomy): Bacteria > Pseudomonadota > Gammaproteobacteria > Burkholderiales > Burkholderiaceae_C > Hydrogenophaga. Next base: position 8,149 of record NZ_JAHBZK010000025.1, on the reverse strand, counting down.
CCGCGATGAGTTCCAGCGCGTCCTGCTTGCTCTGCGCCTTGGCCAGGTTGGCGTAGAGGAAGTGGTGGCCCAGCTGCTCGGCCGCGGCCTGCAGGTCCTTCACGCCGTAAGCGCGAATGGACTGGACGATGTTGGGGCGCACGTTACGAAGTGGTGTGTCCATCTCCGCGTCTCTTTCCAGAATCAAAGTTGAAATGCCGATCGTTCTTGCCGAGGTCACTGCTGTATGCGACGAAAGCTCGCGTAGTGGTCCTCGCTGTAGTAACACGCATCAGGCGCGGTCATCCGCTCGCCGCCGCACACAATACGCCGCGCTCCCCGGTCGTTCAGCCCCGGTGTGGGCACGGTGTATTCCCGGTAGTACCCCCGCTTCTGTGGGGGCAGCAGGCGTTCGCGATTGAAGAAGACGGTGCCGTCCTTTTCGTAGCGAAAGGGCCCGCCCTGGCGGATAAGGCCCATGACCTGCTGACCCTGCGTAGGCAGGGCCGACTCCGACACGGACGTGGCTGGCGGTGAATCGACCGGGACCGGACTGCGTGCTTGCACCAAAATGGTGCCGACGGAAATGGCCAGTGTGGCCGCCAAGACCGCCAGGAAGCCCGCTTTGCCCTTGCCCCGATTCGGGCGCAACCGCCGCAAATCCATGAGGTTGGCTTGCTCCTGATGCGGGTCAACCCCCACCCGTAGTGCCCGGGTTAACCCTGAAATACAAGCGCGAGAGTGTGCCCTAAGGCGGGTCAAAAAGCAAGCCAATGCCCAAGAAATGGGCACTGGGATATGGGCAGACTGGTAAGAAAAAGTTAGCGCCCGCTTTTGCTGAGTGGCTTACCGGCCGACGTTGGCGTCGGCAACGGTCAAGGCTGTCATGTTGACGATCCGGCGCACGGTGGCGCTGGGGGTCAAGACATGCACCGGCTGAGCGGTGCCCAGCAGCACGGGGCCAATGGCGATGTTGCCGCCGGCGGCTGTCTTGAGCAGGTTGTAGGCGATGTTGGCCGCGTCGATGTTGGGCAGGACCAGCAGGTTGGCCGCGCCCTTGAGGGTCGAGTTGGGCATGATCGCCTGGCGCGCATCGGGGTCGAGTGCCACATCGCCGTGCATTTCGCCGTCGACCTCCAGCCAGGGCGCCTGCTCGCGCAGCAGGTCCAGCGTGCGACGCATCTTGACCGCCGAAGCCTCGTTGGAAGAGCCGAAGTTGGAGTGCGACAGCAGCGCGGCCTTGGGCTGCAAACCGAAGCGCAGCATCTCCTCGGCCGCCATCACCGTGATTTCGCACAGCTCCTCGGGCGAGGGGTCGTGGTTGACATGGGTGTCCACCAGAAACACCTGGCGGTTGGGCAGCATGAGCCCGTTCATGCAGGCGTAGATGCGCACGTCCTGCGCGGTGCTGGGGCTGCCGCCGGCGCGCTTGCCGATGACCTGGTCGATGTAATGCAGGTGGCCATGGGTGCTGCCCCAGGTACCGCAGATCAGACCGTCGACCTCGCCCTTGTGCAGCAGCATCGAGCCGATCAGCGTGAGGCGGCGGCGCATCTCGATCTTGGCGAGTTGCTGGGTGACGCCCTTTCGCTCGGTCATCTGGTGGTAGGTCTGCCAGAAGTCGCGATACCGGTGGTCCTGTTCGACGTTCACGACGTCGTAGTCAAGCCCTTCCTGCAGGCGCAGACCAAACTGCTGGATGCGTTTTGCAATGATGGCCGGGCGACCGATGAGGGTGGGGCGGGCCAGGCTTTCGTCCACCACGATCTGGCAGGCGCGCAGCACGCGCTCTTCCTCGCCCTCGGCGTAGGCCACCCGCTTGCGCGCGGCGGTCTTGGCGGCCGAGAAGATCGGCTTCATGACGGTGCCCGAGGCGAACACGAAGCCCTGCAGCTTCTCTTTGTAGGCGGCCATGTCGGCGATGGGGCGCAGGGCGACGCCGCTGTCGGCGGCTGCCTGAGCGACCGCAGGCGCGATCTTCATCATCAGCCGCGGATCGAACGGTTTGGGAATCAGGTACTCAGGGCCGAAGGCCAGTTTCTCACCCGCATAGGCCGCGGCCACCACCTCGCTTTGCTCGGCCTGCGCGAGTTCGGCAATGGCGTGCACCGCAGCGATTTCCATCTCGTCGGTGATGGTGGTGGCACCCGAGTCGAGCGCGCCGCGGAAGATGTACGGGAAGCACAGGACGTTGTTGACCTGATTCGGGTAGTCGGTGCGGCCTGTGGCCATGATGGCGTCGTTGCGCACCGCCTGGACGTCTTCGGGCAGGATCTCCGGGTTGGGGTTCGCCAGGGCGAGGATGAGCGGCTTTGCCGCCATCGACTTGACCATGTCCGGCTTGAGCACGCCACCGGCGGACAAGCCGAGAAAGATGTCTGCGCCGGCCACCACGTCGGCCAGGGTGCGGGCAGACGTCTTCTGCGCGAACTGGATCTTGTCCTCGTCCATCAGCTCGGTCCGGCCTTCGTAGACCACACCCGCCAGATCGGTCACCCAGATGTTTTCACGCGGCAGCCCAAGCTTGACCAGCAGGCCCAGACAGGCCAGCGCGGCGGCGCCGGCACCCGAGGTGACCAGCTTGACCTGCTTGAGGTCCTTGCCGACGACTTTGAGACCGTTGAGGATGGCCGCACCCACCACGATGGCGGTGCCGTGCTGGTCGTCGTGGAAGACCGGGATCTTCATGCGCTCGCGCAACTTGCGCTCGACATAGAAGCAATCGGGCGCCTTGATGTCTTCGAGGTTGATGCCGCCAAAAGTGGGCTCGAGTGCGGCAATGATTTCGACCAGCTTGTCCGGGTCCTTCTCGGCCACTTCGATGTCGAACACATCGATGCCGGAGAACTTCTTGAAGAGCACGCCCTTGCCTTCCATGACCGGCTTGGCCGCGAGCGGACCGATATCACCCAGGCCCAGTACCGCAGTGCCGTTGGTGATGACGGCCACAAGGTTGCCGCGCGCCGTGTACCGGAAAGCAGCACTGGGGTCGGCCGCAATTTCTTCGCAGGGCGCGGCCACCCCGGGAGAGTAGGCCAGCGCCAGATCACGCTGGTTGGACAGGGGCTTGGTTGCCGCGATTGCCACTTTGCCCGGGGTGGGCCGCTCGTGATAGTCCAGCGCGGCCCGGCGCAGCTCGGCGCGTTTGCTCTCGGGGGTGGTCGGTGCGGTCATGCGTGTCTCCAGCCGTTGTGCTTTCTGCCATGCGAAAGGCGAATTCGCATTCTAAGTCTGACCCCTGGGGCAAACCCCCGGCCAGCAGGTGTCCCTTTGGTTGAAGGGCCTGTGACCACAGTAGCGGGAATCGGTGCGCCCGTGCGTGGGCGCGGCGGCCTCAGGCGGCGATGCTGACGCGGCCAGGTTCGGCGTTGTGCTGCTGCAGGTGAGCGACAGACTGGCCAGGGGCGCATTCGGCCACGATGTCGCGTGCGCAGCCTTCGCATTGGCCACATTGCGTGGCCACGCCCAGCTCCAGCTGGATGTCGTCGAATGCCATGCCCGATCGCGCACATTGGGCGATGGTCTTGTCACTGACGCGGCGGCAGACGCAGATGATCATGGGCTTGAAGAGCTTGAAACGCCTGCGAATGATAATGGCTCGCATTCATTGATCAAGTCCCTCGGGCCACCGCCCGACAGGCGGTGGCAGCCCCTTGCGAGCTCAGCTGATCTCGCCCATCTGGCTCTGCAGGTAATTGGGCAAGCCGACCTTCTCGATCAGCTCGATCTGGGTTTCGAGAAAGTCGATGTGTTCCTCGGTGTCGTCGAGGATGCCTTGCAGGATGTCGCGCGACACGTAGTCGCGCACGGATTCGCAGTGGGCAATGCCATCCTTGATCGTGGCCTGCGCGCCCTGCTCCAGCTTGAGGTCGCTGCGCAGGATCTCGGGCACGTCCTCGCCAACATGCAGCTTGCCGAGGTCCTGCAGATTCGGCAGGCCATCGAGCATGAAGATGCGGTCCATCAGCAGGTCGGCGTGCTTCATCTCGCCGATCGACTCCTCGTATTCCTTCTTGGCCAGCTTGTCCAGGCCCCAGTGTTTGAGCATGCGGTAGTGCACGAAGTACTGGTTGATGGCCGTGAGTTCGTTTTTCAGCTGCGCTTGCAGGTGTGCAATGGCCTTGTCATCGCCTTTCATGGCTGCTCCTTGTTCGGTATGTGGAAGGCGGCATTGTCGGTCCATGCCATGAGGGTGGCAGGGGCGTATGTCTTGCAAATGCGAATCGTTCGCATATGATCGTGCCCAAGCCAACGCAGGAGCCACCATGATGACCCAGACCGAACGCCATTGCGACGAGGAGTACAGCCTGCCGCCTACCGAAGCCCTGCTGGCCGGGACGCTGGCGCTCATGACCGGCTGCGCGCAACATAGCGGCCCGGTCTGTCACCGTGAATTGATGGTCGGCAAGGTGGTGAGCAACCTCACCGAGCTGTCGCATCACCCGGCGCTGTCGGCCCCGATGCGGCAACTGCTGGCGCGTCTGAGTGCGCGCTGGCTGCTGGAGCTGGGCGTGCAGACGCCCCCAGGTGCCATGGCGCCTTTGCCTGCCCACCGAACCGTTCAATGAGGGCGGTGGCGTGCGGCGCTCGCCTCAGCCGCGCATGAGCGCTTCGATCGCGTCAGGCGCCACCGGCACGTCGCGGGTGATGAGCTCGCACCCATCGTTCGTGACCACGGCGTCGTCCTCGATGCGAATGCCGATGTTCCAGAAGGCCTCGGGCACGCCCTCGGCCGGGCGGATGTAGAGACCCGGCTCGATGGTGAGCACCATGCCCGGGCGCAGCACGCGGCTGGGGCGGTCCTTGATGAGTTCGCCGGACAAGGGGTCCTTGCGCTCGCTGACCTTGCCCACCTCGGCCGGCTCGACATAGCTGCCGCAATCGTGCACATCCATGCCCAACCAATGCCCGGTGCGGTGCATGTAAAACGCAAAGTAGCTGCGGTTGGCGATGACGTCATCGACCGTGCCCACCTGGTCGGCATTGAGCAGACCGAGGTCAAGCAGGCCCTGCGAGAGCACGCGCACCGTGGCCTCGTGCGGATCGGTGAAGCGCATGCCCGCCCGGGTCGCTGCCACGGCGGCGTCCTGGCTGGCCAGCACCAGTTCGTACACCGCACGCTGTGGCCCGGTGAAGCGGCCGTTGGCGGGGAAAGTGCGGGTGATGTCACTGGCATAGCCGTCGAGCTCGCAACCGGCATCGATCAGCACCAGCTCACCGTCGCGAATGGGCGCTGCGTCGGCACGGTAGTGGAGGATGCAGGCGTTGGCGCCAGCCGCCACGATGCTGCCGTAAGCGGGGTATTGCGAGCCGTGCTGGCGAAACTCGTGCAGCAGCTCGGCGTCGAGGTGGTACTCCCGCACGTCCTGGCCCGCACGCAGCATGGCCGCGCTGCGCTGCATGGCCCGGATGTGGCCCCGTGCGCTGATCTTCGAAGCGCGACGCATGATGTCGAGCTCGTGGGCGTCCTTGATCAATCGCATCTCGTCGAGCACGCCACACAGGTCCTGCTGGCGCTCAGGGCACAGGGCACCAAAGCGCACGCGTGCCCGCACCTTCTGCAGCCAGCCATCGACCCGACCTTCCAGTCCGGCATGGGTGGCAAACGGGTACCAGACCACCGACCGGTTCTCCAGCAAACGGGGCAGCCGCTGATCGAGTTCGCCCATCGAAAAGGCTTCGTCCACACCCAGCACACCGGGGGCCGCCTCGGGGCCGAGACGAAGGCCGTCCCAGATCTCCCGCTCCAGATCCTTGGGCTGGCAGAACAGCGTGACCGTTCCTTCCCCGGTGATCACGAGGCAGGCATTTGGCTCGGCAAATCCGCTCAGGTAGTAGAAGTAGCTGTCGTGCCGGTACAGGAAATCGGTGTCGCGATTGCGCGGGCGTTCCAGCGCCGTGGGCACGATGGCGATACCGCCGGGACCGAGTGAAGCGGCCACGCGCGCGCGGCGCTCGGCGTACAGGCGAAAGGTGGAAGAAGCGTCCATCGCGCCATTGTGGGGGCAAGCGATTGCCCCTGGCGCTGCAAGCGGCTAGCGGTTGAGTTCGTCCAGCCGCTGGGGTGTCCCCACGTCGATCCAGGTGCCGTCGTAGCGCTCGGCGCTCACACGGCCGGCGTCCATGGCCTGGCGCAACAAGGGCGCCAGCGGGGCGGCCGTGCCCTGCGGGTTGCCGGGCAGGATGTCGCACCAGGGCGCCAGAAACAACTCCCGCCGGTAGAGACCGATGGTGCTGTAGGTCAGCCGCTCGGTACCGCCGTTGATGGCCAGACCATCAGTACCCAGGCCGAAATCGCCTTTGGGGTTGTGGGGTGGGTTGGGCACCAGCCACAAGTGAGCGAGGTGCTCGCTCTGCACGAAACGCGCGTAGGCGGCCGCGTCGAACGGAAAGTCGGGCGCATAGACGTCGCCCGCCACCACCCAGAACACTTCCTCCAGCAAAGGCAGGGCGCGGGAAATGCCACCCGCCGTCTCCAGCGCGTAGCCAAAATCCTCGCCTTCGGCAGAAAAGGTCACGTCAACCGATTCGCCATCGCTGGCCTGGGCCGGGTGGCCAAAGTGGGCCGGAATCTGCTCGCCCAGCCAGGCCGTGTTGATCACCAACCGGTTGACGCCAGCGGCGGACAGCGCGTCCACATGCCACTGCAGCAGAGGCCTTCCCCGCACTTTGAGCAGCGGTTTGGGGGTGTGGTCCGTCAGGGGACGCATGCGCTGACCGCGACCGGCGGCCAGGATGATGGCTTGGGCAGGAGAGGCCATGGTGTGGTCGCTGACTGTAGCCGCCCCGCGCCCCTCATTCGAGCCCCAGATGGAGCATCAGGGCGATGCCGAAGCCGTAAAGCAACAACATCATCCAGCTGTCCGGCCCCATGCCCAGCCGTTTGCGCGCAGCCGGGCGCCACAGCCCGACCCACACCACCGCGGTCATGGCCAGACCCAGACCGGTGATGAACAGCGTGCCGTCACCCGCAGCCGGCATCACGGCCCGCCCTGACAGTGCGGTCGCCAGCACAAGCAGCACGGGCAGCAAAGCGTTGCCACCCAGGATGTCGCTCACGGCCAGGCGGTGCTCGCCTCGCCGCGCAGCCGCAAGACCAGTGGCCACTTCCGGCAGCGCGGTAGACGCTGCCAGTACCGTCGCACCAAATGCCGCGCCACTCATGCCCCAGTGGGCGGCCAGGGCATCACCGCTCAATTCGAGGACCACCCCGCCCGCCAAGGTCAGCGCCGCACCGAAGCCGAAAATCCACACGGCCCGACGGCCCCCGGGCCGGGTTGTCAGGCGCTGCCCAGCGGATGGGGTTGCCCGGCGGTGTGCGCTCGTCTTGCCCATGGCACGTACCCACCACAGGCCGATCAGCCAGGTGCACAGAATCAACATGCCGTCGGGTGTGAGCCCGCCCAGAATGGCCGACGGCGGCAACCAGTGCCCCAGCAAGGCAACGGACAGCAAACACATTACCAGTGCCGCCTCCAGTCGTGTGGCCGCTCCGGCCACGCGGTGGGCCAGGGGCACCACGCCGCGATTGCCGACGGCATCGAACAGGGCCAGCAACAAGGTCTGGATGGCCACGCCTCCCAGGACATTGGCCACCGCCACCTCAACCCGCCCGGCCAGCGAAGCGCTCACGGTGATCGCGATTTCGGGCAGGTTGGTCACCAGCGCCAGCAACACGAGGCCGCCCATCTCCTCGCCCCAACCGAAGGCCTGATCCAGCGCGTCGGTGGCGCGGGTGAGTGCCACGCCGGCCCAGGCCACCACCAGCGCCGCAGCGCCAAAGGCGCACAGCAGGATGGAGACGGGCAGCTCGGACATGGCTGGGCGCGATGGTACGGCCCAGGGTGCAACAGGCCCCATCGGCCATGCGAAGGCCCAGCCGCTAAAATTCGCGGTTTCTCCCCGGCCAGTCCGCCCATATCGGGTCGCGCAGCGCCCGATCCCACCCGAGGTCCATATGAGCGACTCCGCCGTCGTCACCGCCACCCCCCTGACCATGGCCAATGCCATTCGCGCGCTCGCGATGGATGCCGTGCAAGCCGCCAATTCCGGCCACCCCGGCGCGCCCATGGGCATGGCCGACATGGCGGTCGCCCTGTGGCACCGTCACCTGCGCCACAACCCGGCCAACCCGCACTGGGCCGACCGCGACCGCTTCGTGCTCAGCAAC
>NZ_JAHBZK010000024.1 GCF_019635465.1 Hydrogenophaga sp. | reverse complement strand
GGGCGGCGATGCGCCGGCGCGCCGCAACAACCTCGGCGAGGACGGCGAAATGGACGCCACCGAGCTGGCGCGATCCCAGGAGTCGCTGCAATCGCACCTGCACCGCCAGGCGCTGATGCTGCGGCTGTCGCCCGAGGACAACGCCGCGCTGCGCTTCCTGATCGAGTCGCTCAACGACGATGGCTACCTCGATGACTCCATCGAGACCCTGGCTCTCGGGCTGGCCGGCCATGACGACGAGCAGCTCGAGGAGCTGGTGCACCGCTTCACCGTGGCGCTGCGCCTGCTGCACCACCTGGACCCGCCGGGCGTGGGCGCGCGCACCCTGGGGGAATGCCTCACGCTCCAGCTGCAAGCCCTGCAGGCGGCAGGCGAGGGCGAGGAGGCCTGCGACACCGCGCTGCGCCTGTGCGCGCAGCCCGTGGAACTGCTGGCGCGCCGCGACATCAAGCGCCTCGCCCAGCTCAGCGCCAGCACCGAGGCGCAGGTCAAGGCCGCGATCGCGCTGATTGCGCGGCTGGAGCCCAAGCCGGGCCGCCGCTTCGTGGACGTCGAACGCAACGTCGTGGTGCCCGATGTCATCGTGACCCAGGTGGGCCGCGGCGGGCAGGCGCGCCTGCGGGTGCAGCTCAACAGCGACGTGATGCCGCGCCTGCGCGTGCACGACATCTATGCCGGCGCGCTCAAGGCCCACAAGGGCGAAGGCCACCAGGCCCTGCAGCAGCGGCTGCAGGAGGCGCGCTGGTTCATCAAGAACATCCAGCAGCGCTTCGACACCATCCTGCGCGTGTCCAACGCCATCGTCGAGCGGCAGAAGAACTTCTTCGTGCATGGCGAACTGGCCATGCGCCCGCTGGTGCTGCGCGAGATCGCCGACGAGCTGGGTCTGCACGAATCCACCATCAGCCGCGTGACCACCGCCAAGTACATGGCCACGCCCTTCGGCACTTACGAGCTCAAGTACTTCTTTGGCTCTTCGCTGGGCACCGAGACCGGTGGCAACGCGTCGAGCACGGCAGTGCGCGCGCTGCTCAAGCAGTTCATCGCCGCCGAGGAACCCAACAAACCGCTGTCGGACAACCAGCTGTCCGACCTGCTCAAGGAGCAGGGCATCGAGTGCGCGCGCCGCACCGTCGCCAAGTACCGCGAGGCCATGCGCATCGCGCCCGCGAACCTGCGCAAATCACTGTGAACCAGCTGCACCTGTTTCTGCCCTGCGCTGCCGGCGTGGAGGACTTTCTTGCCGCCGAGGTGGCACGCGTGACCGGCATCGAGGCCACGCAGCGCTCGCGCGGCGGAGTGAGCCTGCAAGGTGCCTGGCGCGACGCGCTGCAGCTGAACCTGCACAGTCGCCTGGCGCAGCGCGTGCTGGTGCGTCTGTGGCATGGCCCCTACCGCAGCGAGCAGGACATTCAGGATGCCGCCAGCCAGGTGGCCTGGGAAATCTGGTTCACGCCACGCCAGACCATCAAGGTCGAACTCACGGCCCAGCACAGCCCGCTCAAGAGCCTGAACTTCGCGGCGCTCAAGGTCAAGGACGCGGTGTGCGACCGCTTTCGCGACAAACGCGGTGAGCGTCCCAGTGTGGACACCGCGCGGCCCGATGTGCGCCTGTTCGCGCACCTCACCAAAGACACGCTGACGCTCTACATCGACACCACGGGCGAGCCGCTGTTCAAGCGGGGTTGGCGCGAGGACAAGGGCGACGCGCCTCTCAAGGAGACGCTGGCTGCGGCCATGATCGTCGCTACGGGCTGGGACGCGCTCGCGCGCGAAGCGCCGACGTTGGCCGACATCCCGCCGCTGGTGGACCCCTGCTGCGGCAGCGGCACCATCCCCATCGAGGCGGCGCAGATGGCGCTCAACATCGCGCCGGGTGGCCAGCGCCGCTTTGCCTTCGAGAAGCTGCTGCCGTTCCAGTCGCACGTGTGGCAAGCGCTGCGCGAGCAGGCCCGTGCCACCGAGCGCCCCTGGCCGGCCGGCCAGGCGCCCATCGTGTTCGGCAGCGATGTGGCCTTTCGCATGGTCGACTTCGCGCAGCGCAACGCCGCGCGCGCCCGGGTCGCACAGGCCATCGAGTTCCGAGGTGGTGACGCCCTGCAGCGGCAACCGCCGAGCGCGCGCGCCGGCATCCTGCTGCTCAATCCGCCTTATGGCGAACGCATCGCCGCGGCGGGTGTGGCGGGGCGCAACGCGGCCGACCGGGCACGCACCTTCACCGTGGGGCGCGAGCAGGCGCGTGACGACGACGGTCACACCGCCGACGCCTTCTTCGAGCGCCTGGCCGCCCACTGGAAGACGCACTACGCCGGCTGGAGCGCGTGGCTGCTGACGCCCGACCTGAAGCTGCCCGGGCGCATGCGCTTCAAGGAGTCGCGCCGCGTGCCGCTGTGGAACGGGCCGATCGAATGCCGCCTGTTCCGCTTCGACCTCACCGCGCGCGCGCCGCGCGCCGAACCGCGCGAGGCCTGACATGGCGCCGGTCGTGATCGACACCAATGTCGTGCTCGACCTGTTCGTTTTCAACGACCCGGCCTGCGCCGATCTGCACGAGGCCTTGCAGCAGGCCCGCCTGCGCTGGCTGGCCAGCGACGGCATGCACGAAGAATTGCGGCGCGTGCTCGACTACCCGCACATCGCGCGCCGCCTGGGCGACGGCGGCGCCGCTCCGGTGCTCGAACGCTTCGTGCACATGAGCCACCGCGTGGACGAAGCGCCCAAGGCGCCCTACACCTGCCGCGACGCCGACGACCAGCGCTTCATTGACCTGGCCGTGGCACACCAGGCCTTGCTGCTGAGCAAAGACGCGCTGGTGCTGGCGCTGGCCAAACGGCTGGCGCGGGTCGGTGTGAAGGCCTGCACCCCGCGCGACCTGGTGCTGGAGAACGCGGCATGACCCGCCTCGTGGCGCGCATCGCCTGCGTCATGGCGATGGGCCACGCCGTCGGCCACGTGCTGGCCGACGAGCTGCGTTGCACGGCGCTGGGTCCGCCCGGACAGCAACGGTGCCAGGCCAGCGATGGCTCGGTGCTGGAGCGCGTGATGACGGCCGATGGTCGGCGGGCGTCCGTGCTGTTGCGCCGCTGGCCCGACGGCACGCTGGCCGAGTTGCGGTGCGCGCCCACCAGCCTGCTGCCAGCCGACCGCGAGGTGTGCGGACACGACGCGAAGGTGCGCGACATCTCGCTCTTCAAGGAGCCCGGCAAGGCACTGGGCACGGTGCGCTACCGCCACGGGGTCTTGATGAACCTGACCATCGTCAATCCGCAGGGTCAGCTGGTGCGCAGTGAAACGTTCGAGGATCGCAGCGGCGAGCCCGATCACCGCATCAAGCGGGTGTTCTATCCCTCCGGGCGTCTGCGCCACGAGATCGATCTGATCGAGCCTGCCCAGGAGGACTACCAAGGGCGCGAGGGCGTGGGCCGTGAGTACGCCGAGTCCGGGCAGCTCACCCAGGAGGTGCAGTGGGTGCGAGGGCATGAGGCCCGCATCCGGCAGTGGTACCTCAAAGGCCAGCTCAAGCTGGACCAGACCATCCAGCGCATGGGGCGAGACGAACTGCGCGAGACGCGCAGCTTCTACGAGGACGGCGCCCCCGCGGCCCTCAACCGTGAGCGCAATGGCCGCCTGATGGGCTGGCAGCGCTATCACGCGCCGGGCGGCGTCTTGCAGCGCGAAGAGGAGTACAGCGAGCGCGGCGTGCTGCTGCGGCGCAAGGTCTACGACGCGCGCGGCCGGCTGCAGCGCACCGAGCGGGTCAACGAAGACGACGCCGGGACTTAGTCTCCTGGTTCAGGGGACCAGACAGGGCATCAGGCCAACGCAAAGCTGTCGGCTCTCGCGCGTCGCCACCAAGTGGTGAAGACGGCGTGTTCGCCTTCTGGGTCGTCGTCGAGCAGCGCGCCGGGTGATGTGGTTGGCAACAGGTTGGCCAGCAAGCGCACCTCGTTGTCGCTCACACGCCGCACCAGGTGGTGTGCGGTGATGTCGTTGGGGTGTTGCAGCCCTGCGGCCTGCACCAGCTCCTGCAGCGCGGCCAGGGTGTTCTGGTGGTAGCGCCAGACGCGCTCGGCCTTGTCGGGTACCACCAGCGCCTGTTGCCGCAATGGGTCCTGCGTGGTGACGCCGGTCGGGCATTGACCGGTGTGGCAGTGCTGCGCCTGAATGCAGCCCAGCGCGAACATGAAGCCCCGCGCGCTGTTGCACCAGTCAGCGCCGATGGCGATCGCGCGCGCGATGTCGAAGGCGCTGACGACCTTGCCCGCACACCCGATGCGGATCTGATCGCGCAGGTTCACGCCCACGAGCGTGTTGTGCACCAGGCGCAGACCTTCCTGCAAAGGCGCGCCCACATGGTCGGTGAATTCCAGCGGCGCCGCGCCAGTGCCGCCTTCGGCGCCGTCGACCACGATGAAATCTGGCGTGAGGCCGGTCTGCAGCATGGCCTTGACGATGGCGAACCACTCCCAGGGGTGGCCGATGCACAGCTTGAAGCCCACCGGTTTGCCTTCGGCCAGCTGGCGCAGACGAGCGATGAATTGCAGCAGCTCGATCGGGGTGCCAAAGGCGCTGTGGGCGGCGGGCGAGATGCAGTCCACGCCTTCCGGTACACCACGCGCGGCCGCGATTTCGGCGGTGACCTTCGCACCCGGGAGCACGCCACCATGGCCGGGCTTGGCGCCCTGGCTGAGCTTGAGTTCGATCATCCGCACCTGGGGGTCCAGCGCGTTGGCGACGAACTTCTCCTCGTTGAAGCTGCCGTCGTCGTTGCGGCAACCGAAGTAGCCGGAGCCGATTTCCCAGATCAGGTCGCCGCCGTGCAAACGGTGCCAGGCCGAGATGGAACCTTCGCCGGTGTCGTGTGCGAATCGCCCGCGCGCAGCACCGGCGTTGAGCGCCTGGACAGCGTTGGCCGACAGGGCGCCAAAGCTCATGGCAGAGATGTTGAAGACGCTGGCCTCATACGGCTGGGTGCAGGCCGGGCCACCGATGCGCACGCGAAAGTCGTTCGATGTCAGTTGGGTGGGCGCCATCGAGTGGTTGAGCCACTCGTGTCCGTTGTTCTGCATGTCCAGCTGCGACCCAAACGGTCGTTTGTCGGTCTCGCCCTTGGCGCGGGCGTAGACCAGGCTGCGCTGGCTGCGCGAGAACGGCATGGCCTCGGTGTCGCTCTCGATGAAGTACTGGCGAATCTCGGGTCGCACGTACTCCAACATGAAGCGCAGGTGGCCGATGACCGGGTAGTTGCGCAGCACCGAGCTGCGCGTCTGGCGCAAGTCCCAGCCCCCCAGCAGAGTGAGTGCGCCGAACAACAGCACCCAGAATCCGCCGATGCCGAAGGCCACCAGCGTGAACAGGCTCAACAGGGTCAGCACCGCGCACAGGGCGAGAACGGTGTACCGGACGGGATAGACGGCGTTGAGGCGATCAAGCATGGGCGGGCGAGTGACAGGCGGCGTGCGGGGTCCGCGAAATGGTGCGTGCGCATTATTGGCGATCACCTTGTACAAGCGAACAATGGCCTCACCGACCCACCGCGAGAGGCAGGCAACGCGGCAGGGCCATTGCCAGCCTGCGGTTCCAGGAGAGTGCGATGTTCCCGATCATGATGGACGAGCCGGAGTCGATGAAGGTCAAGCCCGTGGCCTGGCAGATGCTGCAGGACGCCTGGCGTGGCGCGCAGCGGCCCGTTCGGCGCGACGTCAAGGCGCGGCGCGAAGCGACCTCACCCAACCCCACCCCATCGCACACACCGCTGGCGGCCCTGGCGTTCGGCGTCGTCGAGCCCACGCCCGGCCACCGCGGCTGATCGCCCTGACCTACACTGGCGGGCTTTCGGCCCCACCGGGGCGCCCGCCAGATGGACACCGCCAAGCCTTCGCCCCTTGAAGGGGCCGATTTCGACGAACTCGACGCGCTGCTCGACGAGTTGCGCACACGCGATGACGAGGTTCCCGAGTGGGAGTTTCTCGAAGGCGCCATGGCCGCGCTGCTGTGCACCCGACGCCCGGTGCCCGCCGAAGAGTGGCTGCCGGTGTTGCTCGGAACAGGCCCTTTGCCGACCGTCCCGCATGCCGACGGCACGCACTTTCCCAACACCGCCGCGTACGAGCGTTTCCTGTCGCTGTGGCAGCGGCGCGAAGCCGAGGTGCGTGAGGCGCTGTCCGCCGACATCGAGGCGCTGGACGACCCGCGCAGCTACCACCCCGAGGTGATGGACGTGCGCGGCGCCATTGCCGCACTGCCCGAGGCCGAACGCCCTGCGGCCGATGTACCGATCCCGTCGTACGGCCAGGTCTGGGCCCTGGGCTACCTGTTCGTGGTGGAGCAATGGACCGAGGAATGGGCGCTGCCGCGCGACCAGGAAACCGCGTCCTGGATCGAGCGGGCGCTGGACGAGGTGGATGCACTGACGCAGGACGACACAGCGCGCCCATCCGTCAACCTGCACAACGAGCAGGCCGCGCCCAGCGTGAGCGAGCCGCGCCTGGACGCGTTTGCCTCCGCCATCTGGTCCGTCTACGACCTGTACCGCATCTGGCACAGCCTGGGGCCGCGCCAGGCGCCGGTGCGTCAGGCGCCAGCGCCGGGGCGCAACGACCCGTGCTGGTGCGGCAGCGGCATCAAGTTCAAGCGCTGCCACGGCGCCTGAGCGCGCCCGGGCGGAATCCGCTCAGCCCAGCAGCTCGTACGGACCGCCCTTGTCGATGGCGCGGTGGTAGGCCGGCCGGTCGTGGATGCGCTGCAACCATTCCATCAGGCGGGGCCGGCTGTTGTTGAGCCCGGCGCGTGCCGCCGCGGCCTCGACCGGAAAGCTCATCTGGATGTCGGCGGCACTGAACGCATCGCCCGCGAACCAGGGGCTCTGCGCCAGCTCGCCTTCGAGGAAGTCCAGGTGCTGCGTGAGGTTGGGCGTGATGAAGCGCGCCTTGACCGTGGCCGAGATGGCCTTGGCCACCGGGCGCACGATCAGTGGCGCTTTCTCGACCTGATCGAACACCAGCTTGAGCAGCAAGGGCGGCATGAGCGAGCCCTCGGCGTAGTGCAGCCAGTAGCGATAGCGCAGGAAGGCCGACGAGGCCGGGTCGGGGCGCAGCTGCGGGCCATGGCGCTCCACCAGCGTCTCAAGAATGGCGCCCGACTCGGCCAGCACCAGCTTGCCCTCGGTGACCACGGGCGACTTGCCCAGCGGGTGCACCTTGCGCAGCTCAGGCGGCGCCAGCATGGTCTTCTTGTCGCGCTCGTAGCGGACGATCTCGTAGGGCACACCCAGCTCTTCGAGCAGCCACAACACGCGCTGCGAGCGCGAGTTGTTGAGGTGGTGGACGCGGATCATGGCCACGTGGCGCTCAGTCGAGCAGCTCTTTGGGCACGTTGCCGCCGTTGGCCGCGACGTGGCCCAGCACGTTCTTGTGCAGCCACATGTTCATCTTGGCCGAGTCGTTCATGAGCTCGTCGGGGCAGTAGAGCTCCTTGGCCAGGTCCTTGCGGGCCTGCAGGCTGCTGTCCATGTCGAGCAGCTTGAGCAGGTCGACGATGGAGGTGCGCCAGTTCAGTTTCTGCGGGTTGGCCTTGGCCTTCTTCTCGAGCAGGGCGACCACGTCGACCATGGCAATGGGGTTGACCACGGCCGGTGCGGAGGCTGCGGGCGTGGGTGCGGCGGCCACAGGGGCAGGGGCCGGCGCAACGGGCGCGGTGGGCGCTGCGGGTGGCGTGGCGGCCTCGGCCTTGGAAATGCCCAGTTTGTCGAGGATGGTGCTGAAGAGTCCCATGTCGTGCTCCTGTGTGGGTGGGTCGGGAAGACGGGCCAGTATAGGAGCCGCGTGTAACCCCGGGCCGGCGCGTCATGACCCCAACACCGCGGGCAACTGGGTCGACAAGGCGGCCCAGACCGAGCGGATGTGCGGGTTGCTGCGAATCTCCCGGTGCACCACCAGCCACATCGGCAGGGGCGGGATGCTGGCCAGGGGCAACAGGTGCACCAGTTCGGGCGACTGGCGCGCCACGTAGTGCGCCAGGAAGCCGATGCCCGCGCCGGCCCGCACCAGCGCCTCGTAAGCCACGAGGTCGTCGGTGCGCAAGGCGAACTGGTCTTTGGTGAGGGTGTGCCCCATGGCGGCAAAGCCGCGCACGATGTCGGGCTGGCGGTCAAAGCCCACCAGTTCGTGCTGCAGCAGGTCCTCGGGGCGACGGGGCGTGCCGCGCCGCTGCAGGTAGTCGCGGTGGGCGTAGGCGCCGATGCCGACCTGCCCCACCCGTTTGCCGACCAGGGTCCCTTGTTCGGGCCTGACCATGCGCACCGCGATGTCGGCCTCGCGCTGCAGCAGGTTGCTCACCGCGTTGCTCACCACCAGTTCGATGTGGATGTCGGGCAGGCGCGTGCGCAGTTGCACGAGCACCGGCGGCAGCAGCACGCAGGCCACGGGCTGGCTGGCGCTGATGCGCACCGTGCCCTGCACCCGCGCCTGCGCCCCACGAGCCTGGCGCGCCAGCTGGTCTGCCGAGCCCGCCATCGCCCGCGCAGGTTCGGCCAGGCGCAGCGCGTCGGCGGTGGGCTGCAGGCCGCGCCCGGTGCGTTCGAACAGCGTGACGCCCAGTTGCGATTCGAGCTCGGCGATGTGTCGGCCCAGTGTCGGTTGGTGCATGCCGAGGGCGCGTGCAGCGCCCATCAGGCTGCCGTGCTCCAGGGCGGCAAGAAAGGAGCGGATCAGTGTCCAGTTGAAGTCCTGGGTATGCATATGTGCATGGCTGGTGTGCCGGGTTGGGCGATTGTTGTTCAAGTGGTTGCTGCGCACAATCGCTGACATCGTTCGCCCTGGAGTGCAACATGCAACGTCGACACCTGCTTCGAATTCTGGGCGGTGGTGTGATCACCGCCGCCACCCTGGGGGCCACCGGCTGCAGCAAAGCCCTGCCCGAGGGGGCGCTGCTGGCCTGGCAGGGCCCCCAGGAAGAAGCCGACCTGCGGCGCTGGGTGCTGTCGCACGCCTTGCTGGCACCCCATTCGCACAACCTGCAGAGCTGGCTGGTGGACCTGTCGGTGCCCGACCAGATCACCCTGCACCTGGACCGAACGCGGCTGCTGCCCGAGACCGACCCGTTGTCGCGCCAGATGCTGATGAGCCAGGGCACCTTCATCGAGCTGCTCGATCAGGCGGCCCGCCAGCGCGGCCACCGCGCCGACATCACGCTGTTTCCCGACGGCGTGTTCGCCGCCGACGCGGTGGACGACCGGCCGACGGCGCGGATTCGCCTGGTGCCCGACGCATCGCAGCGGCCCGATCCCTTGTTCGCGCAGGTCTTTCTGCGCCATACCAACCGCGAGATGTACGAAGCCACCGCGCCGTCGCCCTCGGCCATGGCGGCCATCGTGGCCGCCGGGGGTGGGCCGTCGATGCGCGCCGGTGTCAGCACCGCAGCCGACGGCGACAGCTTCGCCCGCCAACGCGACATCGCCAAAGCGGCGTGGCGCATCGAGCTGACGACCCCGCGCACGGTGCTGGAGTCCTACCGCTGGCTGCGCATCGGGCCCGACGAGATTACCCGCCACCGCGATGGTCTGTCGCTCAACGACCCCTTGGTGCGGTTGATGGACGCCACCGGCGTGTTCGACCGTACCGTGGCGCCCGGCCCCGACGACATGGCGACCACGGGCCAGCTCGACGACTTCAACCGCAAGATCGACGGCACGCCGGCCTTCTATTGGCTCGTCACCCAGGGCAACGACCGCCCGACGCAGATCGCGGCGGGGCGTGCCTGGGTGCGGGCGCAACTGGCGGCCACCGCGCAAGGGCTGGCCATGCAGCCGATCTCGCAGGCCCTGCAGGAGTACCCCGAAATGCGCGACCTGTACGCCGAGATTCACGCGTTGCTGGGCGCGCCGGCACCTGCGCACACGGTGCAGATGTGGGCCCGGCTGGGCAAGGGGCCCACCGTGCAGCCCGCGCCGCGGCGCGGGCTGGCGCCGCTGCTGATCAAGGCTTGAGTTCGAAGGCGGCGTCGGCCACGGCCACGCCGTTGACCAGCAACTCGATGCGGTGACGCCCCGGGTAGAGGCGCCGCGTGGTGACCTCGCGCAGCGAGTGCGACTTCTGCAGCGAGCGGGTCTCGCCCGCGGCCATCGACAGCTTCCAGCCCTTGAAGACCTTCGGGGCGGTGCCGCCGTTGGCCTTGACGTGGTGCACCGCGTAGTCGACCACCAGGTGCTGCGCGCTGGTGGCTTTCAGTTCACCCAACAGGTCGATGCGCTCGCCCACACGCACCGATCGCGCCGACAGGCGCAGCGTGGCGCTGCCGTCGAAGCCCTGCGTCAGGCCCCAGGCCGCCAGGGTGGGCGCGTGCCCGGCCTTGATGAGACCCCGACTCGCGTGGCGCAGCAGTGCTTCGCGCGCGGGCGAGGCGCCCGGTCGGTGCTGGCCGACCCACTGGGCGACGAGGGCAGGGTGGTCCTTGGCGATGTCGTTGAGGTGGTTGGCGACGCTGCGCCGCACGTAGGCACTGGGATCGTCCTGCAGGGCCAGCAGCAGAGGCAGCGTGGGCGCCGGGTTTTTCACCAGGGCTTGCAGCCGCAAACCCCAGGGCAGGCGAGGGCGGCTGCCTTCGCTCACCAGGCGGCGCACGTGGGCGCTGTCGTCGTGCACCCATTGCCGCAGCACCGGCCACACGGCCTCGGGGTGTTGCGCGATGAAGGGCCGGATGGCGAATTCCGCGGTGAAGCGTTGGGTAATGGCGTGCAGGCATTGCAGCGCGCGCAGCGGCGCGTGCTGACCGCTGCGCGTCACCCACTCGCCCGTGCCCCACAACGCCCAGCCGGCGATGCCGTCCGGGTGAAGGCCACCTTGCAGGCCAATGGGTTCGCCGGCCTCGTCGACGGACAGCGGCGGTGCCAGGGCCTGCTCGATGAGGCCACAGGCGCGGTCGAAGTCCGCGGGCATCGTGGCTTGCAGCGCATCGGCCCAGCGCATGGCGCGGGCCTTGAACTCGAGCGCGTCGAGGCCGTCGAGCAGGGTGGTCTCGAAGCGGCGCGTGTCGAAGCCGCGCCATTGCCTGCGCAGGTGCGCGCTGGCGTGGCGCACCGTCTCGGCATTGATGAGCAGCTTGAAGGGTTCGGCCATCGCGCGCCGCGGCGTCAGGGCAGGCGTTGCAGAAGACCCGCCAGCGCGTGGGCGACCGTGGCACGGCGCACCGTTGCGCGATCGCCGTCGAACTGCTCGCGTTGGGTGAACTGACCGGCCGGGGTGCACCAGCCGAACCACACGGTGCCCACCGGTTTGTCGGGCGAGCCACCGGTGGGGCCGGCAATGCCGGTCACCGCCACCGCACAGCGTGCCGGGGACCGGTCCAGCGCGCCCAGCGCCATGGCGCGCGCCACCGGCTCGCTCACCGCGCCGTGCTCGGCAATCAGCGCGTCGGGCACGCCCAGCAGCTCGGTCTTGGCGAGGTTGGAGTAGGTGACGAAGCCGCGCTCGAACCAGTCGCTGGAGCCGCTGAGTTCGGTGCACGCGCCCGCGATCAGGCCGCCGGTGCAGCTCTCGGCGGTGGCCATCATCCAGCCGCGATCGAGCAGGTGGTGCGACAGCCGGGTGACAAGGTTCAGCAGGGTCGGGTCGTCCATCGGGATCTCCGCGTCAGAAGCGCCACAGCGCAATCACGAGCAGCGTGCACAAGGCCGCGGCGAAGTCATCAAGCAGGATGCCGAAGCCGCCGCGCGGGCCGAAACCCTTGAAGGTCTGGTCGGCCCACGCCATGGGGCCCACCTTGACGGCATCGAACAGGCGAAACAGGGCAAACGCCACCAGTTGCGCCCAGAAGCTGCTGGGCGCGATGAGCCAGAGCACCAGCCAGAAGGCCACCACTTCGTCCCACACGATGTGGCCCGAATCGGCAATGCCCATGTGCCGAGCCGTCACCGTGCACGCCCACCAGCCGATGAGGGTCGCGATGGCGATCACCAGGCCCAGGCTGTCGTGGGGCAGCACCCGCTGCAACACCAGCCACCCGACCCAGGCCCACAAGGTGCCCGCGGTCCCGGGGGCCACGCGGGCCAGGCCGGCGCCGCCACCCAGGGCAATGAAGTGGGCCGGGTGGCTCAGCAGAAATCGCCAGGTGGGGGAGGTGACGGGGCTCGCGGTCATTGCCGAATGATAGGTGGCGGTCCGATACTGCCCGCCGGACCATTGCGGAGGCAGACCTTGAACTCGGGAGCCATCCTCACGGCCTTGCTGCTGGGCGTGCTGATCGCGGTGGTGGCGGCCTGGCTCATCGGCGGCCTGTACCGGCGTCGCATGCTCGCGCTCATGCGGCTGACGCCAAACACGCCGGCTGCGCGCGGTGCCACAACGCCTGGCACGCAGACACCGTCGCAGCCGCGCACACCGTTGCCCGGTGCGCATCGACTGCATCGCGCCATGCGACGCCAGATGCTCGCGCTCACTGGCGTTGGTCTGCTCATCGGCCTCACCCATGCCGCTTTGGCCCTGGCGCTGCTGTACGGCGAGGGCCTGCTGACGCCGGGGCGCTGGCTCACGCTGGGGCTGGTGTACGCGTGGCCCCTGGTGCTGACCTGGGGGTTGCTGTGGCGCTGGAGCTGGACGCGCACCTGGCTGGCGGTGGGCGTGTACCTGCTGGTGATGTTGCTGCTGGTGCGCTGGCGCTCGGTCGAGCCCTTGTCGCTGGGCAGCAGCGCGGGCTGGCTGGCCGGACTGGTGGCTTTGCCGGCGGTGGTCAGTCTGTTGATCGGCGCCAGTGGGCGCATTCGCGCCATCGCGCCGTACCTGCTGCCGATCGGGCTGTTGTGGTCGGCCGGCACGCTGGCGGTGCAGCTGTGGCAGCTTGACGGCTTGGGGTCGCCGCCGGCGTGGTTGCTCTGGCTGGTGGGCGTGCTGGGCGCCTGGCCAAGCATCGTGCTGCTGGCGGTGTTGCCGTGGCTGGTGCTGGCCTGGCCGGCCTGGTGGCTGGCGCGTGTGCTGGCGCAGGCCTACCAGGCACAGCGCTTTTCGGACCTGGGCTTTCTCGTGGCGGCGTATTGGGCGGTGGTGTTGTCGGCCAGCGCGCTGCCATCGCTGCAAGGCAGCGGCTGGGTCGGCCTGGTCACGCTGCTGCCCTGGTTGTGGTTGCCGTTGATGCAGTGGGCCATGCGCGCATGGCTGCGGCCGCAGGGCACGCCCGCCACGCTGCTGGTGCTGCGGGTGTTCCAGCAGGACGCAGCGGTGCAGGTGCTGTTCGATCGCGTCATTGAGCGCTGGCGCCTGGTGGGGCGTACGGTGCTGATCGCGGGCACCGACCTGCTCAGCCGCACCATCGACCCCGACGACGTCTTCACCTTCCTCAATGGGCGTTTGAACGAGCGCTTCATTGGCGACGCCGAGCAGCTGTGGCGGCGCGAAGACGCCATGCGCACGGACCCCGACCCCGATGGCCGCTACCGGGTGGAGGAGTGCTACTGCCACGACAACACCTGGCAACTGGCGCTGAACGCCCTGGTCGGGCGCGCCGACATCGTGCTCATGGACCTGCGCGGCTTTCAGGCCCACAACCAAGGGTGCCGCCACGAGCTGACGGTGCTGGCCGCGGCCGGGCATCTGCAGCGCGTGGTGGTGCTGGTGGACGGGCACACCGATCGGGCCACGGCCGAAGCGGATGCCGTTTCAGCGCCCGCTGGGCGCTTCGTCTGGGTGACTTGCGAACGGCTGGACGAGCGCGGCGTGCGGGTGGTGGTGGCGGCGTTGGCGGGCGAATGAGGCCAGCGCCGCTGCCGATCAATGCGCGGGCTGCTCGGCCTGGGTGGTGGTCCAGCGGCGCACGTTGTCGGCCTGTGCCTGCAGCGCGTTGATCAGCTTGGTCAGCACGTCCTGTGCGGCGCGTTTGGACGACAGCGAGAAATCGCTCTTGAACTCATCGAACTCCGCGCGCCCTTCGCCCTGCGCGCGCACCTTGGCCGATGGCGTCGTGCGACCCGCGTCGGTCAGGCTCAGCTCGACCGTGATCGTGAAGATCGTGGGTGGCCAGGTGAACAGGCTGGGCGAGTAGGACGTGGTGGTGATGGTCGGGATCACCACCAGCGTGGCCGGATCGTTGCCCACGCGCGGGTCGTTGAGGCTGGTGGCGACGCGGGTCTGGGCAAACACCTCGTTCAAGGCCACATACAGGCCGGACTGCATGTCCTTGTAGGGCTTGTAGCTGACTTTGTCGCCGCCGCCACCAGGACTCACGACCTCTTGCGCCAGTTGGGCCTCCGTCATGACGAGAACGGCGGTGCGGTCGACCTTTTGTCCGGTGCCCAGGCCCATCAAAGGCGCTGTGTCGGCCGTGAGCGAGATCGGGTGGGCGCAGCCCACGAGGGCCGCCACAACAGGCAGGGCCATCAGGAGCAGGAAACGCTTGAGCATGGGAGTGCCTTTCGAGGGTGTTATTGGAGGGCGGCGACGAACCGGGGGTCCGACCACAGTGCTTTCAACAGCATTTGCACCAGGGCGGGGTACTGCTGTTGGGCTTTGGGAATGGCGATGGCGCCCATGAGGGAGGAATCCCAACTGGCCTCGGCGCGCTTGACGGCGTCGTAGCGCACCTGCCCGGCCGATCGCACCACGAACCGTGCTTCTACGTAGCCGCTGTTGGTCGAGATGCCGGCGGCGGCGATGTCATTGCCCACCAACGTTCCCGAGATCTCGATCGTGGACTTCGGGTCGAGCTTGCCAGCGAGGTGCAGCTCCTGGCGAAGCGCCTGCGCCAGATAGGCCGCGTAGTCGCTGCCCACGGAGGATTCCATGCTGGCGCCGCGCAGCCCGATGCGTGTTCCGCTGTCGAGACCAGCCCCGACCACGAAACTGCCCAGCGCAACAGGCCGGGCGCCGCTGTGGCGCGCCAGGTCGATGTTGTCCACGCTGGGGGCATAGGGCGGCGTGCGGATGGCGCAGCCATGGAGCAGCGCGGCGAACAGCACCAGCGTCAGGGTGAGGATGCGACGGGACAGGGGCATTTGAGGGCCTCGGGTGGTTGGGAAGGGAATATGTGCCGTCATGGCTTGTTGGGCGTGGGCGGTTGCCCGAGCAGCGGTTGGCCGTCCACTTCGTCGCGCCGGTCGTAGACGCGTGTTTCGCCGACAACCAGTCGAACCCAGGTGGGGTAGGTGTAGGCGCGGGCGTTGCTGTGGTCGACGATGGCGCCCACGCCACCGCCAAAGAAGATGTTGCCGGCTAGGCCGACATTGGCGCGCGAAATCAGCGTGCCAGTGGCCTCGCTCTGACCGTTGGCGCGGCAAGTGACGTGGATGTCGTCGCGTCCACGCAGGGCGGGCATGGTTTCGCCGGACCAGACCTGGATCTGTTGGGCGCCGCGGATCAGCGTGCAGGGGGCGCCGTCGACGAGGCGGCCGTCGGCTTGAGCCAACTCGATGCGCAGCGGGTGGGTGTCGTCGTTGACGAAGCTGGCACACCCCGCCAGCAATGCAGCGGCCGCACAGCAGGCACAGAACGGCAACCGCAAACGGGAAGGCATCTCATCTCCTCGGCCGGCGTTCTGTCGAGGCGGTGTGTCCCGCAGCGAAGGCTCGGCAATGCACGGATGCTAGGGGATGCTCGACCCGTTGCGCATGATGTTTGTCAAAGCTGGTGCGTTGGCGCGACGCCTGGCGCGGGCGCGACAGCCAAAGTCGCGACTCGCTGTCAGTGGCTGCCGAAGTGATCGAAGCCGAGCGGCTGCGCCAGACGCGATTGCCCCGTCGCGTCGATCAGGCGAAGCCCCTCCGCCGGGACCAGTCGACCAATGCGCGTCACGTTCAGGCCCAGCTCGGTACCGATCCGATCAATGTGCGGCGCGCTGGCCGTGCTCGCGCTGAACAGCAACTCGTAGTCGTCCCCCCCGGCCACCATGCAGTCCAGGCGGTGTCTCTCATCCA
This sequence comes from Hydrogenophaga sp., assembly GCF_019635465.1. Classification (GTDB taxonomy): domain Bacteria; phylum Pseudomonadota; class Gammaproteobacteria; order Burkholderiales; family Burkholderiaceae_C; genus Hydrogenophaga. The sequence goes on along the minus strand of NZ_JAHBZK010000024.1, from coordinate 19,192 downwards.
GGCCGCGCAACGCGGGCGCCACCGGCAGCGCGTCCACAAAGACGTCAGCCCCCACGCCACTGGCCCGCAGGATGTGGCCCAGATCGCCCAGCAGGCCGTCGCTCACGTCCAGTGCGGCGTGCACGCCGTCGATTCCCGCCAGTGCCTGCCCCAGTGCGAGGCGCGGTGTGGGGCGGTCCATGCGCTCGGCCACCGAGGCCAGATCGCCCCGGGCCCAGGCTTCGCCGCGGCGCAGGGCCAGCGCCAGGCGTGCCTCGCCGGTGCGGCCACTGAGCCAGAGATCGTCGCCGGGCAGGGCTGCGTCGCGTCGCAGTGCGCGCCCGGGCAGCACCTCGCCAAAGACGGTGATGCACAGGTTGAGTGGGCCGCGCGTGGTGTCGCCACCCACCAACGGGCAGGCGCAGGCATCGGCCAGGGCGAACAGACCTTTGGCAAAGCCGGCCAGCCAGGTGTCGTCGGCTTCTGGCAATGCCAGGGCGAGGGTGAAGCCGATGGGGCGGGCGCCCATCGCGGCGAGGTCGGAGAGGTTGACCGCCAGCGCCTTGTGGCCCAGGCGCTCGGGATCGGCGCCAGGGAAGAAGTGTCGACCCTCGACCAACATGTCGCTGCTGATCACCAACTGGTGCCCGGGTGTGGGTTGCAGCAGCGCGCCGTCGTCGCCGACGCCCAGCACCACCGCACTGCCGCTCGGTGCCGCGCGCGTGAAGTGGCGCGCGATGAGGTCGAACTCACCCATGGGTGCCGCCGGGGCTGTCGGGCGCCGCGTCGTCGTCGGGCTCGGTGCGTACGCGCCACGGCAGCACAAAGCTCAATGGGGCCGAGCGCAACCGCCGGCGAATGGCCGCGCCAATGAGCTGGCGGTTGGTGGTGCTGATGGCTTGTGCCTGCAGGGCCAGCCGAAAGGCCAGGTAGAAGCTCACGGTGAGGTTGATCGGGCCGATGAGCGCCACACCGGCCACGGCCCACCAGAACGCGGGCAACCGCAGCACATCGGTGCCCAGCGCGAACGCTGCGGCGGTGACCTGCCCGGCCGACAGCGTGACGTGGCGTACCTGCAGGCCCAGACCGAAGAACTCGGCAATCACCGGCAGCAGGCCGAGCATGAAGCCCAACGAGATGTTGGCGGCCAGACCCGAGATGTTGTTGCGCAGCACGCCGGCCCAGCGCTGCGCGCGCGCCTTGCCCAGCACGCGGGTGAAGCGCGGGTTGTGCGCCAGGGCCGAATCCAGCCGGTGAAACACGAACCCGTTCTCGACCCACCCGGCGATGATGCTGCTGGCAAACAGCAGTACGCCGGTGAAGGCGGCAAAGATGACGGTGGGCCCGAGCAGGTGGTGATCGTCCAGCGTGTGATGGGCCTTGTCGGCATCGATCATGGGTGTGCCGGTCACGAACTGCAGTGCCAAGCTGAGCAGCGCCACGGTGGGAATCACCAGGCCGATGTTGCCGAGGATGGACGCGATCTGCGAGCGGATGAGGTTGGCGACTTCGTCGACGAAGCGGCGCACCGCCCCCGTGGCCTTGATGTCCTTGAGCTTGGCCACCATGGCCGGCGCGGTGACGGCGGGCTGCTTGGTGGCAACCGTCCAGTGCAGCAGCATGATGAGCACGAAGCTGGCCGCGTAATTGAAACCTGCCGCAAAGCCCGACCAGAAGGCGGACAGGCCGAGCCCGACCAGCCCGAACTTGAGCCAGGTGGTGAAGCCCAGCACGAAGCCGCCACCGGCGGCCTTGCGCAGCATGCCCAGGTACTCGGCGCCGTTGCGGGTGATGTAGTGCTCGCCACTCTCAGCGCTGCGCTCGGCGACCTTGGCCGCGGTGAGGTGCGAACTGCTGGCCACGAGCGCGCGCACGCTGCGGTTGTCGATGCCGATCTGCACCAGGTCACCCAGCAGCGCGGCGTTGGCACGGCCGGGCTTGTCAGACAGCAGGCAGTCCAGCAACTGCTTGATGCGCACGATGTGCTCGCGCATCTGGCGAAGGCGGAACACGATGCCGACCGACACGCCGTGTTCCTCGAGGTGGTGGTACACGGTGTAGGCGGCATGCCGGCATTCGTCGAGCTGCTCGCGCAAGCGTTCGGCCGCCTGCGCGGCTTCCTCGCTGTGCGTGCCGTGCACCCGCACTTCGCGCCGCAGGCCTTCCAGGGTGGAGGGCAGTTCGTGAAAGGGCTTTTCGGCTTTGGCCGTGTCCGACATGCGGATGCGGATCTCGGAGGCGAAGCCGGTGGCGCTGACCTGGCTCACACAGAAGGTGAGCGCGTCCATCAGGGCGTCGTTCCAGACCTGCGTGGCGCCGTCGGGCAGCAACTGGCCCAGGCGCTGCAGCGTGTGGGTGTCGAGCGCCTTGATCCAGTGCACGTCGGCACGCGCGGGCAGCAGCAGGGCGAAGAGCTCGGCCAGGTCGGTGGTCTCAGGCGTGCCGGGCAGGACCTTGTGGCGCAGCCGGTGCGCCAGCTCGCTCATGAACGCGCTGCGTGGGCCGAAGCCGAAGTCGGCCAGCAACGGCGTGATGTCGATGGCGCCAACGAAAACGCGCAGCCAGTCACGCCAACGCGCCTGCAGGGCCTCGTTGTGCTCCAGGGCTTCGACAAAGCTGCGCAGACGCGCCACGCTGGCGTTGACGTCGTTGCCTTCGCCGCGCACCCACGCCAGCGCGTCCACCAACCAGAGGTGGCGCTCGGCCAGGGGCGCGGCGGGATCAAGGGTGTCCAGCAGCGCCGGCAGGTCCATGGGCCGTGCGGGGGTCAATGCAGCACACGGGAGGCGGCGTCGCCACCGCCCACGTCCAGCGCATGCAGGGCGAATTCGGGCACCGGGGACTCGAAGCGTTCGCCATCTTCGGCCACGCAGAAGAAGCTGCCGCGCATGCTGCCCGTGGGTGTGCGCAAGCGCGTACCGCTGGTGTACTGGAAGGACTCGCCAGGGCGCAGCAGGGGCTGGTGACCCACCACACCCAGGCCCTTGACCTCTTCGGTGTGGCCGAGGGCGTCTTCGATGATCCAGTGTCGGGCGATCAGTTGGGCCGTGGTGTCACCGGCGTTGGTGATCGTGATGGTGTAGGCGAAGGCGAACAGGTCCTCCTCGGGCGCGGATTGCTCGCTCAGGAACTGCGGCTCGGCCTCGCAGGCGAAGAGGTACTTGGGCATGGCGGCATGTTACCTGCGGCCTGAGACAATGCGCGCCAGTCCCGCCCGCTCCAGCCCCTGCACACCATGACCACCTACCGCATCGCACCCTCCATCCTCTCGGCCGACTTTGCCCGCCTGGGCGACGAGGTGAAGAACGTCGTTGCCGCCGGCGCCGACTGGATCCACTTCGACGTGATGGACAACCACTACGTGCCCAACCTCACGTTCGGCCCCATGGTGTGCCAGGCGCTCAAACCCCATGCCAAGACACCGGATGGGACTGCTGTCCCTATCGATGTGCATCTGATGGTGCAACCGGTGGACGCACTGGCCCAGGCCTTTGCCGATGCAGGGGCCGACCTCATCAGTTTTCATCCCGACGCCAGCACCCACGTGCACCGCAGTGTGCAGGCGATCAAGGCGCGTGGCATCAAGGCCGGCCTGACCTTCAACCCGGGCGCCTCGCTGGATGTGCTCGACTGGCTGATCGACGACATCGATCTGATCCTCATCATGAGCGTGAACCCGGGCTTTGGCGGTCAGGGCTTCATCGACTCGGCGTTGCGCAAGATCGAGCAGGCGCGCAAGCGCATCGAAGCCAGCGGCAAGGACATCCGGTTGGAAGTCGATGGTGGCATCAAGCCCGACAACATCCGACGCGTGGCCGACGCCGGTGCCGACACCTTCGTGGCCGGCAGCGCCATCTTCGGCAAGCCCGACTACAAGTCGGTCATCGACCAGATGCGTGTGGCACTCAAGTGAGTGCGGGGAGCCCGGTGGATGCCGTCATCGTGGACCTGGACGGCACGATGGTGGACACGTTGGGTGACTTTGATGCGGCGCTCAACGCAACGCTGCGCGATCTGGACCGCCCGACCGTGGCGCGCACCGACATCGAGCGCATGGTGGGCAAGGGCTCGATGCACCTGTTGCGCAGCGCGCTGGCGCACGGCGGGCTGGATGGGCCGTCGGTGGCGACGGTGCTGGACTCGGCCTGGGCGCACTACCAACGGCACTACCGTGCCGTCAACGGGCAGCACAGCGAGGTCTACCCAGGTGTTGTCGAGGGCTTGGTGGCTTTGCGAAAGCAAGGCCTTCGGCTGGCCTGCCTGACCAACAAGCCACTGGCCTTTGCACGCGAATTGCTGCGTACCAAGGCGCTCGATGTCCACTTCGCGCAGGTGTTTGGCGGTGACAGTTTTGCGCGCAGCAAACCCGACCCTTTGCCCGTGATCGAAACCTGCCGGGCGCTGGCGTCAGCGCCCGCGCGCACCCTGGTGGTGGGCGATTCACTCAACGACGCGCAGGCTGCTCGCGGCGCGGGGTGTCCGGTGGTGTTGGTGAGCTACGGGTACAACCACGGCGCACCGGTGCATGATGCCGGCGCCGATGCGGTGGTGGACCGGCTCGACGCGCTGCCTGCGTGGCTGGGCAGCGTCGATCGACGGCCTCAGTAGATCAAGCGGCCGTCGGCGGTCGCCACGCCGATGTCGACCCAGTGGCTGCCCTCGTTGCCCTTGCTGAAGTCGACGCGAAAGCCGCCAAGGTCCAGCTCACCCATGCGGTGCAGCGATTCGCCCAGCGCGGTGGGCGTCAGTGCTCGGGACTTGCGCGCGGCTTCCGTGAACACCTGTGCCGTCAGGTAACCCTCGAGGTGAAAGGGCGTGTAGGTCTTGAGGTCCTGGTGCGTGCGTTGCATCGACGCGCGAAACGCGCGCTGCAGCGGCAGGGTCACACCGTTCGGGTTGGGGAAGGTCTGCGCAATGCCCACGCCGCGTGCACCGGCGCCGGCCAGGGCTTTGAGCGCAGGCGCCGGCAGGTACGACAGCGAGAAGATCTGTTGCGACATGCCGGCGGCCCGCAGGGCGGCAACGGCCTGACCCATGAACTTGGGCGCGCCGATGACCAGCGCCGCGTGCGGATTGCTTTCCACGAGGTTGCCGGCGGCTTTTTCCAGGTCGGCCACGGCCGGGCTCGACTGCGCGCCCGATACCTTCAGGTCCGTTCCTTGCGCCGCGGCCTGTGCGGAAGCCAGGCCCGAGGACCCCATGGGGATGTTCTGGTACAGCACCACCAATGAACGGATGTTCAGCGCCTGCGCGTGCGCCACGATCTTGCGGATCTGCTGCTCGTCGCCCGCGCGCACATGAAACAGCTTGGGGTGGCCGGGCTCGCGGATCACCGCCGCACCGGGGATGGCGTTGAGCACGATGACATCGGTGGTGTCCAGGACCTTGTTGTCGAGCATCTGCTTCAAGGTGCCGGAGCCGATGGGCGAGAACAGGGCGAGCGGCTTGCGTGCCATGGCCTCGGCCAGTCGCGCCTTGAAGCCGTCGTAGCTGTAGGCGTCGTCGTACTTGAGCAGGTTCACCTTTCGCCCGCCGACACCGCCCTTGCCGTTGATCTCGTCGAAGGCCGCCTGGGCGCCTTCGAAGAGCTCCTTGGCGTCGGGCGCCGGTAGCACGGTGAAGGGCGAAATCTGGGCGACCGTGATCTCGTTGGATTCCTGGGCGCGAACAAACAGCGGGGTGGCGGTGGCGGCAGCGGCTGCGGCCTGAAGGACGTGACGACGGCGCATGGGATGTAAGGACTTGGTACGGAGTTTTGAGTACTCCGTACCGTACCTAGGAAGTCGTCGGACTTCGACCCCGAACCGGCTTCGGCTGGATGGCCGGCGCCCCTCCCACGGCGGGCGGTTGCCCTATCGGGTTTTCCCTAGGAGGGCGTCCTTGAGGCGCCAGTCGGCCGGTTTGGGGCCGAGCCAGATGCGCATCAGCGCGTTGAAGAACTCGGGCTCCTTGAACGGCGCGCCTTCCACCTGGCCGCGCACGGTGAGGATGGTGCCGGTGCCTGGCACCCAGTCGACCTGGAAGGCATCACCCTTGTTCAGCCGCTTGTACTCCGCAAAGATCTGGCTCATGCGCAGCACACCGGGGATGAGCTTGGAGAAGGCCGAGCGGTCCATGTTGTCTTCCATGCCACGCGAAAACAGCTTGCCCAGTTCGGCAGCGTCGATGTCGCGCAGCATGGTGATCGTCATGCGCTTGGCGCCCGGCGCGGCCAGCACGCCGTCGGGCGTGTCGGCCTTTTCGCTCAGGTACAGACCGGCCGTGTAGACCTGGAACACCGCCTTGTAGCGCACGCCGGCGCCGTTGAGGACAAGCGGGGAACCTGCCACGGTGACGCGGTCCTCCAGTGGCACACCACCGACCTCGACGGTGGCTGCGCCAGCCGACAGGCAGGCGAAGAGAGTGCTGGCCAGCGCCAGCACGCGCAGAGGCTTGAATGTCATGTGAAAACCCGAAAAAGCGAACGGTCGTTCGATATGCATGGATTGTCCTACCCCCACCCCTATCCTGTCATCGGGAAAGGCCGTAAACCAAAAGCTTGGCCGTGTGATGTCGCGCACGTCGCGGCGCCCGATGTGGTCCGATCGCCACGGTTCGCAGCGCGTCGGGCTGGCATCGGGCTTTGCTATAGTCCGCGCACCATGTCTTGTCCCGGCACGTTCATCTCTGGCTTTGCGCCGCGCCTTTTCGGCGGGGGAGCCTGGCCCTGGCGCAAGCCAGCCTGAACGCGCCTCTTCCCCTGCGGGTGCTGCTCGACCACCTGAGTCCAGCCCCCACCCGCTCTCCCCGTCGGTGCCCCATGCGCCGACCCGACAGGAACCCCCGGCCGCCCATTGCAACGTCAAGCGCGGCCCCGGACGGATGGACAGAACATGATCACCGAACTGGAATTCAAGAGCCTGGCCCAGCAGGGCTACAACCGCATCCCTTTGATGCTCGAGGCGTTTGCCGATCTCGAAACGCCTTTGTCCCTTTACCTGAAGCTCGCCCATGGGCGTGGTGATGGCCGCCACAGCTTTTTGCTGGAATCGGTGGTGGGTGGCGAGCGCTTTGGGCGCTACAGCTTCATCGGTCTTCCTGCGCGCACCTTGCTGCGCGCCACTGGCTTTGGCAGTGACGCTCGCACCGAGGTCGTGCGCGATGGCGAAGTGATCGAGACGGCCCATGGCAATCCGCTCGATTTCATCGCCGCGTACCAGCAGCGTTTCAAGGTGGCGCTGCGCCCGGGACTACCGCGTTTCTGCGGAGGGCTGGCGGGATATTTCGGCTACGACGCGGTGCGCTACATCGAGAAGAAGCTCGAGCAGTCCTGTCCGCCGGACACGCTGGGCTGCCCAGACATCCTGCTGCTGCAATGCGAAGAACTGGCCGTGATCGACAACCTGTCGGGCAAGCTCTACCTCATCGTCTACGCCGATCCGGGCCAGCCCGAGGCGTACAGCAGCGCCAAGAAGCGACTGCGTGAGCTCAAGGAATCGCTCAAGTACTCGGTGAGTGCGCCGCAGGTCAAGCCCTCGCAAAGCCATCCGGCCGAACGAGGTTTCGCCAAGGCCGACTACCTGAATGCGGTGGACCGCGCCAAGGAACTCATCGCCGCTGGCGATTTCATGCAGGTGCAGGTGGGTCAGCGCATCCAGAAGCGCTACACCGAGTCGCCGCTGTCGCTGTACCGCGCGCTGCGTTCGCTCAACCCGTCGCCCTACATGTACTACTACCACTTCGGCGACTTCCATGTGGTGGGGGCGAGTCCGGAGATCCTGGTGCGCCAGGAGCACACCGACGAGGGCCAGAAGGTGACGATCCGCCCACTGGCAGGCACCCGGCCCAGAGGTGCCACCCCGGAGAAGGACAAGGCCACCGAGGTCGAACTGATCAACGACCCCAAGGAGCGCGCCGAGCACGTGATGCTGATCGACCTGGCGCGCAACGACATCGGACGCATCGCGAAGATCGGCAGCGTGAAGGTGACCGAGGCCTTTGTGGTGGAGCGCTACAGCCATGTGATGCACATCGTGAGCAACGTCGAAGGCATCCTCAACGACGGCATGACCAACATGGACGTGCTCAAAGCCACCTTCCCCGCGGGCACCCTCACCGGCGCACCCAAGGTGCATGCGATGGAGCTGATCGACCAGCTGGAGCCGGTCAAGCGCGGCATCTACGGCGGCGCCTGCGGCTACCTCAGCTACGCCGGCGACATGGACGTGGCCATTGCCATTCGCACCGCCATCGTGAAAGACCAGACCCTGTACGTGCAGGCCGCAGCCGGCGTAGTGGCCGACTCGGTGCCCGAGATGGAATGGCGCGAAACCGAGCACAAGGCGCGTGCGCTGCTGCGCGCGGCCGAACTGGTCGAGGAAGGCCTGGAATGAGCGCCGCCGTCAAAGTCCTCATGGTGGACAACTACGATTCGTTCACCTTCAACATCGTGCAGTACCTGGGCGAGCTGGGTGCCGAGGTCACGGTGGTGCGCAACGATGAAATCACCGTCGACGAACTGCAGGCCCGTTTCGATGGCGGCCGCATCGATCGGCTCGTGATCTCGCCCGGCCCCTGTTCGCCGGCGGAGGCTGGCATCTCGGTGCCTGCCATCCGTCACTTCGCAGGCAAGCTGCCGATCCTGGGTGTGTGCCTTGGGCATCAAAGCATTGGCGCGGCCTTTGGCGGCACCATCGTGCGTGCGCAACAGCTCATGCACGGCAAGACCAGCGAGATCACCACCACGCGCCAGGGCGTGTTTGCCGGCTTGCCCGAGCGCTTCACGGTCAACCGCTACCACTCGCTGGCCATCCGCCGCAGCGACTGCCCGCCCGACCTTGAGGTCACCGCCTGGACCGACGATGGCGAAATCATGGGCGTGAAGCACAAGTCGCTGGACATCGAAGGGGTGCAGTTCCACCCCGAGAGCATCCTCACCGAGCACGGCCACGCGATGCTCAAGAACTTTCTGGAGCGAGCCCGATGAAGACCGTTGATCTGCGCAGCGACACCGTGACGCAGCCGACGCCTGCCATGCGCGAGGCCATGATGGCCGCGCCGCTGGGCGACGATGTGTTTGGCGATGATCCCTCGGTCAATGCGCTGCAGGACCAGATCGCCGCACTGACCGGCAAAGAGGCCGCGCTGTTCATGAGCAGCGGCACGCAAAGCAACCTGTGCGCCATGATGGCCCACTGCGGTCGTGGCGACGAATACATCGTGGGCCAGAACGCCCACACCTACCGCTACGAGGGCGGTGGCGCGGCGGTGCTGGGCAGCATCCAACCCCAACCGCTGGCACAGGACGCGCAAGGCCAGATGCGACTCGCCGACCTCGAAGCCGCGATCAAGCCCGACGACCCGCACTTTGCGCGCTCGCGCTTGCTCTGCCTGGAGAACACCTGGAATGGGCACCCCATGCCCGACGCCTACCTGGACAGCATGACCGCTCTGGCGCGCCAGCACGGTCTGGCCACCCACCTCGATGGCGCGCGGGTTTTCAACGCCGCGGTGGCGGCGGCCGGCGTCGGTGGGAATCCGTTGGCGGCATTGCGCGCCATCACCGACCGCTTCGACAGCGTGTCGGTCTGTTTCAGCAAGGGCCTGGGCGCGCCAGTGGGCTCGGCCCTGTGTGGCTCGCGCGAGCTGATCGATCGCGCACGCCGGTGGCGAAAGATGGTCGGCGGTGGTCTGCGTCAAGCGGGCTTGCTGGCGGCAGCTGCCAGCCACGCTCTGGACCACCACGTGAACCGCCTGGCCGACGATCACGCGCTGGCGCAGCGCCTGGCAAAGGGGCTGGCGGGCATCAATGGCATCACCGTGCGCACGGCGCAGACCAACATCGTCTTCGCCGACGTGGCCGACAACCGCGGCCCCGACCTGCTGGCGCACCTTGAGCGTCAGGGCGTGCTGGCCACCGGCCTCATCGGCCTGCGCTTTGTCACCCACCTGGGCGTGGACGCAGCCGGCGTCGATCGCGCCCTGGCGGCTGTGCGTGGCTTCTTCGATCAACCGGTGGCCGCGGGCAGTGCGTCACGCGGTCGCGCGGTTTATTGAGCGAGGCGCGCCATGCCCGATCTGCCGCAATTGCTTCTGTTCGTCGCGGCAGGTTGGCTGCTCAACCTCACGCCGGGACCGGACGTTCTGTACATCGTGAGTCATGGCCTGCGCAGCGGTGCGCGCGCCGGCATGGTGGCGGCGCTGGGCATCGTTGGCGGCTGCTTTGTGCACGTGTTTGCCGCAGCGGCCGGCTTGAGTGCGCTGCTGGCGACATCGGCCACCGCCTTCACCGTGCTCAAGTGGGTGGGTGCGGCCTACTTGCTTTGGATGGGTGTGAAGTTGCTGTTTTCGCGCGGCGCTCGTTTGAAGCTGGCCGAGGCGCCCGCGCCTGAGGCCGATTTGTGGGCCGTCTGGCGTCGGGGCTTTCTCACCAACGTGCTCAACCCCAAGGTCGCGCTGTTCTTTCTGGCCTTCGTGCCGCAGTTCATCCGACCCGATGCACCGCATCCGGCGCTCACGTTCCTGCTGCTGGGCGCGTTGTTCAACCTGAATTCGCTGCCCATCAATTTCGGCTACGCCTGGCTGGCCGCCTGGGCAGCACGACGTTTGCAGACGCTGCAGCGCGCCATGCGCTGGATGGACCGCGCCGCGGGCGTGCTGTTCATCGGCTTCGGTCTGCGCCTGGCCTTTTCCGATCACCCCGTCAGACCCTGAGGAGACACGACCATGGTTCAACGCGTGCACCACATCACCCCGCAGGAAGCGCTGCAGCGCACCATCGAGCACCGCGAGATCTTCCACGACGAGATGCTGCACCTCATGCGCCTCATCATGAGCGGCGAGATGTCGCCGGTGATGATGGCCGCACTCATCACCGGACTGCGCGTCAAGAAAGAGACCATCGGTGAGATCACGGCCGCCGCACAGGTGATGCGCGAGTTCTCCACCAAGGTGCATGTGGCCGACAAGACCCACCTGGTCGACATCGTGGGCACCGGCGGCGATGGCTCGCACACGTTCAACATCTCGACCTGCAGCATGTTCGTGGCCGCGGCTGCCGGGGCGCGCGTGAGCAAACATGGCGGGCGCAGCGTCTCCAGCAAGAGCGGCAGCGCCGATGTGCTCGAGAGCCTGGGAGTCAACATCAACCTGACGCCCGAGCAGATCGCTCGCTGCATTGAGCAGGTGGGCGTGGGCTTCATGTTCGCGCCCAACCACCACCCGGCCATGAAGAACGTGGCACCGGTCCGACGCGAGCTGGGCATCAAGACCATCTTCAACATCCTGGGGCCGCTCACCAATCCGGCGTCAGCGCCCAACATCCTGATGGGCGTGTTCCACCCCGACCTGGTGGGCATCCAGGTGCGTGCCCTGCAGCGTCTGGGTGCAGAGCACGCCGTGGTGGTCTATGGCCGTGACGGCATGGACGAGGTGTCGCTGGGTGCGGCCACCATGGTGGGTGAGTTGCGCAACGGCGAAGTGCAGGAATACGAAATTCACCCCGAAGACTTCGGCCTCACCATGGCGAGTAACCGCGCCTTGCGGGTGGAAACGCCTGAGGCTTCGCGCGAGATGCTGCTTGGCGTGCTGTCGTGTCGGGACGATCCCGCCCTCAAGGCGGCAAGTGAGATCGTGGTGCTCAACGCTGGGGTGGCGCTGTATGCCGCCAACGTCACACCCGATATCGAATCGGGTATTGCGCGCGCCCGGGAAGCGCTTACCTCCGGCGCTGCGCTTGCCCGGCTGGACCAGCTCAAGGCCTTCGGGTCGGCATGAGGACAACGCCATGAGTGACATCCTGAACCGGATCGTGGCCACCAAGCGCGCAGAAGTGGCCGCAGCGAAGAAGAAGAAGCCCCTGGACGTGGTGCGTGCCGACGCCGAAAGTCGCGTGCTTACGCGCGACTTTGAAGGTGCGCTGCGGGCCCGGATGGCCGCCGGCCAGGCCGCCGTGATCGCCGAGGTGAAGAAGGCCAGCCCCAGCAAGGGCGTGCTGCGCGAAGACTTCGTGCCCGCCGACATCGCCCAGAGCTACGCCGAGGGCGATGGGGTGGTGAGTGCGGCTTGCCTGTCGGTGCTGACCGATCGCGAGTATTTCCAGGGCTCGGCCGATTTCCTCAAGCAGGCGCGCGCGAGTTGCGATCTGCCTGTGCTGCGCAAGGACTTCCTGATCGACCCGTACCAGGTGTTCGAGGCCCGCGCGATGGGGGCTGACGCCATCCTGCTCATTGCCGCCTGCCTGGATGACGCGCAAATGGTGGAGTTCGAGGCCATCGCCCGCTCTTTGTCCATGGCGGTACTGGTGGAGGTCCACGATCGCGACGAACTGCATCGTGCGCTCAAGCTCAAGACGCCTCTGGTGGGCGTGAACAACCGCAACCTGCGGACCTTCGAGGTGTCGCTGCAAACCACTCTGGACCTGCTGCCCGACCTGCCGGCCGACCGGCTGGCGGTCACGGAATCCGGCATTCTGGCGCGCGCCGATGTGCAGACGATGCGTGCCGCTGGCGTCAACGCCTTCCTGGTCGGCGAAGCCTTCATGCGCGCCGACGAGCCCGGACTGGCCCTGGCCGAGCTGTTTGCGTGAAGCTGGTGGCGGCGGATCCCGCGCAATGGGCGGTGGCGCCGGGGTGGCGGCCTGTGGTCGATGCCTTCTGGCGCTCCGAGGACGGCCAGGCGTTGCGGCAGTTCTTGAGCGCGCGGCTGGCGTGCGGCGCCACGGTCTACCCAAACGAGCCCATGAGGGCGCTGTCCCTGACGTCGCCCGAGTCCGTGCGGGTGGTGATCCTGGGTCAGGACCCGTACCACGGTGCAGGCCAGGCCGAGGGGCTCGCGTTTTCGGTGGCTGATGGCCAGGCATGGCCGCCCAGTCTGCGCAATCTGTTTGTGGAGCGCCTGCGCGACCTCGGGTTGCCGCCGCCCATGAGTGGTTCCCTTGTCCGCTGGGCCGAGCAAGGGGTATTGCTGCTCAACACCAGTCTGACGGTGGAAGAGGGGGCCCCGGCCAGCCATGCGAAACAGGGTTGGGAAGTGCTCACTGACGCTTTGATTGCCCACACTTCCCAGACCGGAGGACGCAAGGTCTATCTGCTGTGGGGTGCGCACGCTCAAAAGAAGGCGCCACTGATCGATGCCCGCCATCACGTGCTGGTAGCCAACCACCCTTCACCGCTGGCGGCACGTCGGGGTCCTATGCCGTTCATTGGATGCGGGCACTTCGGCCTTGCCAACACGTGGCTTGAGCGTGAAGGGCTGGCGGCTGTGGATTGGTGACGAGCAGCTTGGGGTGCTGGCGAGCCGCCATATTTCCATGGCATAATCGCCGGCTGCGCTACGGAGGGGTGCCCGAGTGGCTAAAGGGGGCAGACTGTAAATCTGTTGGCTTACGCCTACGCTGGTTCGAATCCAGCCTCCTCCACCAAGCGCGACCGAGATGGCATGCCAGCCCGGGCGGGAGTAGTTCAATGGTAGAACCCCAGCCTTCCAAGCTGATGACGCGGGTTCGATTCCCGTCTCCCGCTCCATGTCCTGTCGGTGGTGAGTGAAGTTTCCGGGTGCTGACCAGGTGTCGGCACCCTTTGCCCATGTGGCTCAGTGGTAGAGCACTCCCTTGGTAAGGGAGAGGTCGCGGGTCCGATTCCCGCCATGGGCACCAGTTGCTTGATCGGTGTTTCGGCAATTTGTTTTTTGGAGCTAAGAAATGGCGAAGGAAAAATTCGAGCGGACCAAGCCTCACGTGAACGTGGGCACGATTGGTCACGTGGACCACGGCAAGACGACGCTGACGGCGGCGATCACGACGGTGCTGGCGAGCAAGTTCGGCGGTGCGGCCAAGGCCTACGACCAGATCGACGCGGCTCCGGAAGAAAAAGCGCGCGGCATCACGATCAACACCGCGCACGTGGAATACGAGACGGCCAACCGCCACTACGCCCACGTGGACTGCCCGGGCCACGCCGACTACGTGAAGAACATGATCACCGGTGCCGCCCAGATGGACGGCGCCATCCTGGTGTGCTCGGCCGCTGACGGCCCGATGCCCCAGACCCGCGAGCACATCCTGCTGGCGCGTCAGGTGGGCGTGCCCTACATCATCGTGTTCCTGAACAAGTGCGACATGGTGGACGACGCCGAACTGCTCGAGCTCGTCGAGATGGAAGTGCGTGAACTGCTGAGCAAGTACGACTTCCCTGGTGACGACACCCCCATCGTCAAAGGCTCGGCCAAGCTCGCCCTCGAAGGCGACAAGGGCGAACTCGGCGAAGGCGCCATCATGAAACTGGCCGAAGCACTGGACAGCTACATTCCCACGCCCGAGCGCGCGGTGGACGGCGCCTTCCTGATGCCCGTGGAAGACGTGTTCTCCATCTCGGGTCGCGGCACCGTGGTGACCGGTCGTATCGAGCGTGGCGTGGTCAAGGTCGGCGAAGAAATCGAGATCGTCGGTATCGCGGCCACCCAGAAGACCACCTGCACGGGCGTGGAAATGTTCCGCAAGCTGCTGGACCAGGGTCAGGCGGGCGACAACGTCGGTATCCTGCTGCGCGGCACCAAGCGCGAAGAAGTGCAGCGCGGCCAGGTGCTGTGCAAGCCCGGCTCCATCAAGCCGCACACGCACTTCACCGGTGAGGTGTACGTGCTCTCCAAGGACGAAGGTGGCCGTCACACGCCGTTCTTCAACAACTACCGTCCGCAGTTCTACTTCCGCACGACCGACGTCACGGGCTCCATCGAGCTGCCCAAGGACAAAGAGATGGTCATGCCCGGCGACAACGTGTCGATCACCGTCAAGCTGATCGCCCCGATCGCCATGGAAGAAGGCCTGCGCTTTGCCATCCGCGAAGGCGGCCGCACCGTCGGCGCCGGCGTCGTGGCCAAGATCATCGAGTAATCACCTGGACATCCAGGGCAACAGCCGCTTAGGGGTATAGCTCAATTGGCAGAGCGTCGGTCTCCAAAACCGAAGGTTGGGGGTTCGATTCCCTCTGCCCCTGCCACCTGACAGGAACCAAGGATCCATTTCAGGCTCTCCTGTTTCGTGGCAAACAAGCCCACCGAAGTCGTCAAGACCTCTGGTGGGCTTGCGTGTCTCATACCTTCGGGTGTCTGACGCGCTTTTTTGATAACCATCGTCTGAACCTTCATGGCCTCCACTGACGTTCAAACCGTTCACTCCGGTGCCGACAAGGCCAAGCTCGGCCTGTCGCTCGCGCTGGTGGTCGGCGGCTTCGTGGCTTTCTATCTGCTCGCGGGGCGTGGTGCCCTGGCGCAGTGGGGTGCGCTGATCGTCGCGTTGGCCGTGGCGGTGGGTGTTTTCGCTGTGTCCGAGTCCGGCAAGCAGCTGATTGCTTTTGGTCGCGACTCCTGGAAAGAGGTCAAGAAGGTCGTGTGGCCCGCCCGCAAGGAGGCCATTCAGATGACCGCCTACGTGTTCGCCTTCGTGGTGGTCATGGCCTTGTTCCTTTGGCTGACCGACAAAACCCTGGAATGGGTGTTCTACGACCTGATCCTGGGCTGGAGGAAGTAACCCATGACCGAACAACAAGCGCCCGTCTCCCAAACCCTGCCCACCGAGGGCATGCGCTGGTACGTCGTGCACGCCTACTCCGGCATGGAGAAGGCGGCCGAGCGCAACATCATCGAGCGCATCAATCGCGCTGGCATGCAAGACAAGTTCGGTCGCATCCTGGTGCCCACCGAAGAGGTGGTCGAGGTCAAGAACGGTCAGAAGCGCACCACCGAACGCAAGTTTTTCCCCGGCTATGTGTTGGTGGAAATGGTGATGGACGACGACACCTGGCACCTGATCAAGCACACCAACAAGGTCACCGGCTTTGTGGGTGGTGCGCGCAACCGCCCGGTGCCGATCTCCGAGGAAGACGTTCAGAAGATCGTCAGCCAGATGCAGGAAGGCACCGACAAGCCGCGCCACAAGGTGGAGTTCGTGGTTGGCGAATACGTGCGCGTCAAGGAAGGCCCTTTCACCGACTTCAACGGCACGGTCGAAGAGGTCAACTACGAGAAAAACAAGATGCGCGTGTCGGTGACCATTTTCGGTCGCGCCACGCCCGTCGAGCTCGAATTCAGTCAGGTCGAAAAGACCTGATGGCATCAGGCGCTGGTGGGTAGGCCCGACACCAGTGCTGAAGTTTTTCTCGGGCCCTCAACCGCGAGGAGGTGGCATGAACCCCACCGTTTGCACTCGCAGGAGCTGAAAAATGGCGAAGAAAATCGTCGGCTTCATCAAGCTGCAAGTGC
Source organism: Hydrogenophaga sp. (assembly GCF_019635465.1). Classification (GTDB taxonomy): domain Bacteria; phylum Pseudomonadota; class Gammaproteobacteria; order Burkholderiales; family Burkholderiaceae_C; genus Hydrogenophaga. Next base: position 2,977 of record NZ_JAHBZK010000024.1, on the reverse strand, counting down.
CAGCTGGTAAGGCCAACCCCTCTCCCCCGATCGGTCCGGCGCTGGGTCAGCGCGGCCTGAACATCATGGAGTTCTGCAAGGCGTTCAACGCCCAGACCCAGGGCGTCGAGCCCGGTCTGCCGCTGCCCGTGGTGATCACGGCGTTTGCGGACAAGAGCTTCACCTTCATCATCAAGACGCCCCCGGCGACCACCTTGATCAAGAAGGCCATCAAGCTCGACAAGGGCTCCTCTGTGCCCAACAAGAACAAGGTCGGCAAGATCACCCGTGCCCAGCTCGAGGAAATCGCCAAGACCAAGATGAAAGACATGACCGCGGCCGATCTGGACGCCGCCGTCAAGACCATCGCCGGCTCTGCCCGTTCGATGGGCGTGATCGTGGAGGGCGTGTAAATGGCCAAGCTCACCAAAAAGCAGAAGTCCTTCGAAGGCAAGGTCGACAGCACCAAGCTGTACCCGCTGGGCGAAGCGCTGAGCATCATCAAGGACTGCGCCAACGCCAAGTTCGATGAATCCATCGACGTGGCCATCCAGCTGGGTGTGGACGCCAAGAAGTCGGATCAGGTGGTGCGCGGCGCCGTCGTGATGCCCAACGGCACCGGCAAGACCAAGCGCGTGGCAGTGTTCGCCCAGGGTGCCAAGGCCGAAGAAGCCAAGGCCGCTGGCGCCGACATCGTCGGCATGGACGACCTGGCTGCCGACGTGAAGGCCGGCAACATCAACTTCGATGTGGTCATCGCCTCGCCGGACGCCATGCGCGTCGTCGGTACCCTGGGCCAGGTGCTCGGCCCCCGTGGCCTGATGCCCAACCCCAAGGTCGGGACCGTGACGCCGGACGTCGCCACCGCCGTGAAGAACGCCAAAGCGGGTCAAGTCCAGTTCCGAGTCGACAAGGCGGGCATCGTGCACGGCACTATCGGCCGTCGCTCGTTCGACGCCGAGAAGCTGCAGGGCAACCTGCTGGCACTGATCGACGCCCTGAACAAGGCCAAGCCGGCCACCAGCAAGGGTGTGTACCTGCGCAAGCTCGCTGTCTCGTCGACCATGGGTGTGGGCGTCCGCGTGGACACCCAGTCCCTGTCGGCCTGATGGCATAACGAATTCGGGCGGCCTTGGCTGCCCGGGTGTGGTGGGTCCGACGTCGGTGGAAACACTGGCGTCGGGGCCATCCAAGACCGTTGGCGTGCGGCGCGAGCTGCACTTAATGCCCGCAAGGGGGCCAACGCAGATGGCGATCCCGCCGCTGAAAGAAATCCCAGGGTTTCGGACAACGGTTGAATCGCTGCAATGAGGCGTGTGGCGGGTGGCAACACCCCCGCACATTGAAGGAGTGAACCTTGAGTCTGAATCGCAGTGAGAAAGAAGCGGTCATCACCGAAGTGACCGGCCTCGCCGCCAAAGCTCAAACCCTCGTGATGGCGGAATACCGCGGCATCACGGTTGCCTCCATGGACCAACTGCGCGTGAGCGCCCGCAAGAGCGGTGTGAGCCTGAGTGTGTTGAAAAACACCCTGGCCCGCCGTGCGGTCGCCGGCAGTGCGTTCGAGGTGGCATCCGAAGAGATGACCGGCCCGCTCGTCTACGGCTTCTCCGAAGACGCCGTGGCCGCCGCGAAAGTGGTGGCCGATTTCGCGAAGACCAACGACAAGCTGGTCATTCGCGGTGGTGTCTACGCCGGCAAGAAGCTCGACGTCGAAGGTGTGAAGCAGCTGGCCAGCATCCCCTCGAAAGAGGTCCTGCTCGCGCAGCTGTGTGGCCTGCTCATGTCGCCGATCTCGCGCACCGCGGTGGTGCTCGGCGCGCTGGCCAAGCAAAAAGGCGAAGGCGAAACCGCTGCCGCCTGATGGCCGCAGCGTCCCGCAAACATCAACCGATTGATAGGAAACCCAAATGGCATTCGATAAAGACGCATTTCTGACCGCCCTGGACAGCATGTCGGTCATGGAACTCAACGAGCTGGTGAAAGCCATCGAAGAGAAATTCGGCGTGTCCGCCGCCGCCATGGCCGCTCCGGCCGCCGGCGGTGCTGCTGGTGGTGGCGCCGCTGCCGCTGAAGAGAAGACCGAGTTCAACGTCGTGCTGACCGAGGCTGGCGCCAACAAGGTGTCCGTCATCAAGGCCGTGCGCGAAATCACCGGTCTGGGCCTGAAAGAAGCCAAAGACCTGGTCGACGGCGCGCCCAAGAACGTGAAAGAAGGCATTGCCAAGGCCGACGCCGAAGCCGCCGTCAAGAAGCTGGTGGAAGCCGGCGCCAAGGCCGAGCTGAAGTAATCCGCTTGACCCCGCAGGCTGGAGTGCTCGAAAGGGCCTCCAGCCTTGTGTGCTTTCAGAGCACACCTGGAATCGCTGCTTCCCAGCCATTCCAAGTGTCTTCTGAACCCGACTGCAGAAGACCACTTGGTTCGGGCCCGCGTGCAATGCGTGGGCCGTCCGCCAATGGTTGGTAGAGGCCAGCCACCAAGCTCGTCGTCGCACGCCAGCGTGTGTGATCGACCGACAGTCGCCAAGACCTCAAGCCCGGAGATCTCATGGCATCGAAGTACTCATACACCGAACGCAAGCGCATCCGAAAAAGTTTCGGTACGCGCGAAAACGTGTTGGCCATTCCTTACCTGCTGCAGATGCAGAAGGACGCCTACACCGCCTTCCTGCAGGCGGAGGTGCCCCCCAAACAGCGCACCAACGAAGGTCTGCAGGCCGCGTTCACGGCGGCGTTCCCGATCGTCTCGCACAACGGCTTCGTCGAGATGAAGTTCGTCGAGTACAACCTGGCCAAACCCGCCTTTGATGTGCGTGAGTGCCAGACCCGTGGTCTGACCTTTGCCTCGGCAGTGCGCGCGCGCGTGCAGTTGATCATCTACGACCGTGAGTCTTCGACCCCGCAATCGAAGGTGGTCAAGGAAGTGAAAGAGCAAGAGGTCTACATGGGTGAAGTGCCCCTGATGACCGACAAGGGCTCCTTCATCATCAATGGCACC
>NZ_JAHBZK010000023.1 GCF_019635465.1 Hydrogenophaga sp. | reverse complement strand
GAAGGCCGGCCCTTCGGCGCCCGCGGGTGTGAGCAGGCCCATGGGCAGGTCGCCGGGCAGGGGCTCGCCATCTGCGCGGCGCACGCCGCGCGCGGCCCAGGTGCTGCCGGCGCGTTTGCTGCGGCGGCCCTCGCCGGCGGTGCTGAAGCCGGCCGGCAGCTTCACCTCAAAGCCCCAGGCCAGGCCGTCGCGCCAGCCCGCGCGCTGCAGGTAGTTGGCGGTGGAGGCGAGGGCGTCGGCCGCGCTGTCGAACAAGTCGGCGCGGCCATCGCCGTCAAAGTCCACCGCCAGGCGCTCGAAGGTGCTGGGCATGAACTGCGTCTGCCCGAAAGCACCCGCCCACGAGCCGGTGAAGCGCTCGGGCGCAAAGTGGCCGGCCTGCAGGATGCGCAGCGCGGCAAACAGCTCGGTGCGAAAGTAGCTTTGCCGCCGCCCCTCGCAAGAAAGTGACGCCAGCGAACGCACGATGGGCGTGCGGCCAAAGCCGCGCCCGTAGTTGCTCTCCACGCCCCACACGGCCACCACGGTGGCGGGGTCCACGCCGTAGGTGGTGTGCACGCGCTGCAGTACCTCGGCGTGCTGCTGCAGCATGGCCTGGCCGTCGGCCACGCGCTCGTCGTCCACCAGCACGGCCAGGTAGTCCCAGATGGGGGTCTTGAACTCGGGCTGCGTGTCCAGGCTGGCGATGACGCCGGTGTCGGCCTGAAGGCCGGCGGTGTGGGTGTCGAAGGTGTCGCCGCGCACGCCGCTGGCGATGGCGCTGGGGCGCAGTTTGGCCAGGCACTGGGCGAGGGTGTCGGATGGCGAGTCGACTTGTGCGGGTGCGGGTGAGGTGGCGGGTTCGGAAGTTGGTGCGGCGCTGGTCTGCGCCAGCGCCGACCAGGGCGCGGTCAGCGCCAGCGCGAGAGCGGGTGTCAGCAGTGCGGTGGGGGTGTGCATGGCAGAGGGAGGCGCGTTGCGCGCCAGAAGTTCAGTGCAATCGACCGCGCGGGCCGCTTCAGGCCATCCGGTTCAGGCCAGCCAGGTGCTGCCGTGCTCCGGCACCATGGCGTGCCAGCCCAGCGTGTGTTCGATGCGCGCGCGCAGCGCGTCGGACGCGGCCATGTCGCCGTGGGTGACGAACACGCGGTGCGGCGGTTTGGGCAGCTGCTGCAGCCAGGCCATCAGTTGATTGCTGTCGGCATGGGCCGAGGCCGAGGCCAGTTGCACCACCTCGGCCCGCACCGGCAGCTCTTGTCCGAACACGCGCAGCTGCGTGGCGCCGCTGGCCAGCGTGGCGCCGCGCGTGCCGGGCGCCTGGTAGCCGGTGAGCACCACCATGTTGCGGTGGTCGCCCAGGTACTGCACCAGGTGGTGCAGCACGCGCCCGCCAGTGGCCATGCCGCTGGCCGACAGCACGATCTTGGGCCCGTGCTGCAGGGCGATGGCCTTGGACTGCTCGACGCTCGACGTCATCTTGGCCACGTGCTCCATGTCGCGGCATTGCGCGGCGTTCAGTCGGTGCTCGCCCAGGTGCTGGTCGTACAGGTCGGTGGTGGAAATCGCCATCGGGCTGTCGAGGTAGACCGGCAGACCTTGCGGGACCACGCCCTGCGCCTTGAGTTGCACGATGGCGTGCAGCAGCGCTTGCGCACGCCCCACGGCAAACACCGGCACGACGGCCGTACCGCCGCGCGCGGCCACGCGGGCCAGCGCGGGGCCGAGCTCGGCCAGCAGGTCCTCGGCGGGGTGGGTGCGGTCGCCGTAGGTGGATTCGCACACCACCACGTCGGCCTCGGGCGGTGGCTCGGGCGGCAGCATCAGCATGTCGTCGGGGCGGCCCAGGTCGCCCGAGAACAGCAGGCGGCGCCCACCCACCTCAATCAACACACTGGTGGCGCCCAGAATGTGCCCGGCCCCGCTCAGGCGCACCTGCCAGCCACGCAGGGGCTCGAAGGTTTCGTGCAGGCGCACGGCGCGCAGGTGCTTGAGGCTGTCTTCGGCGTCTTCAACGGTGTAGAGCGGCAGCGCCGGCTTGTGCTTGCTGAAGCCCTTGCGGTTGGCAAAGGCGGCGTCTTCTTCCTGCAGGTGGCCGCTGTCGGGCAGCATGATGCGGCACAGGTCGCGTGTGCCAGTGCTGCACCAGGCCTTGCCCTTGAAGCCCTCTTTGACCAGCAGCGGAAAGTAGCCGCTGTGGTCGATGTGCGCATGGGTGAGCACCACCGCGCCGATCTGCGCCGGAATCACCGGCAGCGGGTCGCGGTTGCGCAGCCGCAGCTGCTTGAAACCCTGGAACAGCCCGCAGTCCACCAGCAGTCGCTGGTTGTCGTGTTCGACGAGGTACTTCGAGCCGGTGACGGTGCCGGTGCCGCCGAGGAATCGGATGTGAACGCCCATGGCAGGGCATCTTAGCCCCGTGTGCGGATGCGTCTGAGCCTCAGGCGAAGGCTTCGTTGAGCCAGATCATGAAGATGAAGCCCGCCAGCAGCGTGGCGCTGGCCGCGCCCTCGAAGCCGTTGCGGTGCGTCTCGGGAATGATCTCGTGGCTCACGACGAAGATCATGGCGCCCGCGGCCAGCGCCAGGCCCAGCGGGTAGAACACCGGCACGCTGCCCAGCACCAGCACACCCAGCAGGGCGCCCAGCGGTTCGGCCAGGCCGGTGAGGGCGGCCACGCCCCAGGCCTTGCCCGCGCCCATGCCCAGCGTGCGCAGGGCCATGGCCACGATCAGGCCTTCGGGCATGTTCTGCAGGCCGATGGCCAGCGCCACGGCCGCGCCGTCGTGCACGGTGTTGGCGTTGGCCGGGCCGGCGTAAGCGGCGCCCACGGCCAGGCCCTCGGGCACGTTGTGGATCATCAGCGCCAGCACCATGAGCCAGGCGCGCTGGGTGTCGGCCTTGGTCTCGGCATCTGCGGCGCCCCACGCGGCGGTGTGGCCGTGCGCGGCCGGCGGCAGCACGGCGTGCTCGTGCGGCAGTGCGCGGTCGATCAGCAGCATCAGCCCCATGCCCAGCGCCAAGCCCAGGCCCGACAGCAGGGCGCTGGTGCCGCCCGCGCCCACCAGCGCCCTGGCCGCGTCCAGCGAGGGCATGAGCAGCGAGAACACGGCGGCCGCCAGCATCACTCCGGCCGAAAACGACATGAAGGCCGACTCCTGCCGCTTGCCGATGCGCTGCACCACGAACACGGGCAAGGCGCCCACCGCCGTGGCCACCGCGGCCAGCAACGAGGCCTGCACGCCGGCCACCAGCGCGGTGCCGCCTTCCACCGCCATCCACCACGCCCGCGTGGGCCCCCAGAAGGTGGACGCCGCCGCCAGCCCCGCCATGGCCAGCACGCCCGCGGCCAGCGCCAGCAGGGCGTTGCGCAGGGCGTGCGCCGGCACCGGCAGTTCAAGCTGCTGCAACTGGGCCCACACGGGCTGGATCTGGCGGACAAGGGTGGCCATGGGTGCTCCGTCAATCGATGTGAGCGATGAGTTTGCCAAAAGCTATCAATCAAGGCCAATCGATCGTCCCAATGGGGGGCATAGGCCCGCCGTGTGTGTGCGCGGGCGGATGGTGCAGACTCGCGGCTCCTTCACTGGCGGAGAACCGCATGGACAGCCCCCAGACCGACGAGCGCAGCCTGCACACCCAACGGGTACTGCCCTTCGACGCGGCCGCCATCTACGGCGCCTTTGCCGATGGCGCGACGCTGGCCAGTTGGTGGGGGCCGGCGGGTTTCAGCAACGCCTTCGAGGTGTTCGAGTTCCGCGAAGGGGGTGCCTGGGTGTTCGACATGATCGGCCCCGATGGCCAGCGCTACGCGAATCGCAGCGTGTTCCAGCGGCTGGTGGCCGGCGAGTGCGTGGTGATCCGCCACGATTGCGCGCCCTGGTTCACGCTGACCGTGGCGCTGACACCCGCGCCCCAGGGCACGCGTCTGGACTGGACGCAGACCTTCGACGACCCGAAGTTCATGCAAGCCATGCGCGGCGTGCTGGTGCCCGCGAACGAACAGAACCTGGACCGGCTCACCGCTGCCTTGCATGGCTGAGGCCTTGGTTGCGCGTGAGGCCCTGGCCGATGTGCTCGCAGCGTTGAGCCGCGTGCGCACCCTGCGTTTCGAAGCGCGCAGCCAGGCCGGCACGGGCTGGGACGGCGTGGGCACGGGCGAGGTGCGGGTGAGCAGCCCGCAACCGGGCGTGGTGCTGTTCGAGGAAGCCGGCGTGTGGCAGGCCGAGCGGCCCGGCGCGGCGGGCGTGGCTTTCCGCAACGTGTTTCGCTGGACGGCGGTGGGCGAGCGGCTGCGCTTGGAGCACCTGCGCCAGGGGCCGGACCACCCGGTGTTTCTGTTCGACCTGGCCTGGGCCGGCGAGGGCAGTTGGCACACCGTGCAGCCGCACCTGTGCGCGGCCGATGTCTATGCGGCGCAGCTGCACTGCGAGGCCGATGCGATCAGCGTGGCCTGGACCATCCGCGGGCCGCGCAAGGACGAGGCGATTCGGTACCGGTACGGCGCCGCGACCTGACCAGGCGCCAGCGTCCAAAAAAAAAAGCGGCACCGAGGTGCCGCTTGCTTGTGGGGTAGCTGCTTACGAGAAGAAATCCTTCGCCTTTTAGCAAGAGTCCAAAGGCCAACTGTCGCTGGCGCTGCGCACTTCTTCCCTTGCGAGAAGAAGTCTTTGGCCTTCTGCAGAAAAGCGAAAGGCGTGCTGTCGCCCGCCTGTGCCTTTTTCTCTCACGAGAAAAAGTCTTTCGCTTTTTCAAACCATCCTTTGTCGTTCGGGCTGTGTTTGTGCCCGCCTTTCTTGAACGACTCGTCAAGCTCTTTGAGCAGCTTGCGCTGGTGCTCGGTGAGCTTGACCGGCGTTTCCACCGCCACGTGGCAGTACAGGTCGCCGGGGTAGCTGGAGCGCACGCCCTTGATGCCCTTGCCGCGCAGGCGGAAAGTCTTGCCGCTTTGCGTGCCCTCGGGCAGGTCGATGGTGGCCTTGCCTTGCAGCGTGGGCACGTCGATCTCGCCACCCAGGGCGGCGGTGGTCATGGGCACCGGCACCTGGCAGTGCAAGTCGTCGCCGTCGCGCTCGAAGATGTCGTGCTTGCGCAGCCGGATCTCGATGTACAGGTCGCCCGCGGGGCCGCCGTTCTGCCCCGGCTCGCCGTTGCCGGTGGAGCGGATGCGCTGGCCGTCGTCGATGCCGGCGGGAATCTTGATCTCCAGCGTCTTCTGCTTCTTGATCTTGCCCTGGCCGTGGCAGGTGGTGCAGGGCTCGGGGATCACCTTGCCGCGGCCCTGGCAGGTCGGGCAGGTCTGCTGCACGCTGAAGAAGCCCTGGCGCATCTGCACCACGCCCTGCCCATGGCAAGTGCCACAGGTCTTGGCGCTGGTGCCGGGCTTGGCGCCGCTGCCGTGGCAGGTCTCGCAGTCGTCCCAGCTCGGGATGCGGATCTGCGTTTCCTTGCCGTTGGCGGCCTCTTCAAGCGAGACCTCCATCGCATACGACAGGTCGGCGCCGCGGTAGACCTGACGGCCGCCGCCCGCACCCCGGCGGGCACCGCCGAAGATGTCGCCAAAGATGTCGCCGAAGGCGTCCCCAAAGGCGCCAAAGCCCTCGGCGCCACCCGCTGCGCCACCGCGCATGTTCGGGTCGACACCGGCGTGGCCGTACTGGTCGTAAGCCGCCTTCTTCTGCGGGTCCGACAGCATCTCGTAGGCCTCTTTGGCCTCTTTGAACTTCTCTTCGGCGCCCTTGGCCGCATCGCCCTGGTTGCGATCCGGGTGGTGCTTCATGGCGAGCTTGCGGTACGCCTTCTTGATCTCCTCATCGGAGGCGTTCTTGGGCACACCCAGCACTTCGTAAAAGTCGCGTTTGGCCATGTTGTTGGAGCGTTGTCTGTGAGCACGAACGCCGCGTCAGGTTGCCCCGACGCGGCGCGATGGCAGATCGGGCGAAACGATCAACCCTTCTTGACCTCTTTCACTTCCGCGTCGACCACGTCGTCGTCGGCCGCGGGCTTGGCTTCGGCTTGCGTTTCGGCGCCTGCACCGGCGGCGGCTTGTTCGGCCTGTTGCGCGGCGTAGACCTTCTCGCCCAGCTTCTGGCTGGTGGTCATCAGGGCCGTGGTCTTGGCTTCGATGTCGTCCTTGTCCTCGCCCTTGGCGGCTTCTTCCAGGGCCTTGAGCGCGTCTTCGATGGCGGTTTTTTCGGCCGCTTCGAGCTTGTCGCCGTGTTCGCCCAGGCTCTTCTTCACGCTGTGGACCATGGCTTCGGCCTGGTTGCGGGCCTGCACGAGTTCGACCTTCTTCTTGTCTTCGGCGGCGTTGAGCTCGGCGTCTTTCACCATCTGCTGGATCTCGGCTTCGGACAGACCCGAGTTGGCCTTGATGGTGATCTTGTTTTCCTTGCCGGTGCCCTTGTCCTTGGCGCCCACGTGCAGGATGCCGTTGGCGTCGATGTCGAAGGTCACTTCGATCTGCGGCAGGCCACGCGGTGCGGCGGGGATGCCTTCGAGGTTGAACTCACCCAGCAGCTTGTTGCCGGATGCGATTTCGCGCTCGCCCTGGAACACCTTGATGGTCACGGCCGGCTGGTTGTCGTCGGCGGTGGAGAACACCTGCGAGAACTTGGTCGGGATGGTGGTGTTCTTGGCGATCATCTTGGTCATGACGCCACCCATGGTTTCGATGCCCAGCGACAGCGGAGTCACGTCGAGCAGCAGCACGTCCTTGCGGTCACCCGAGAGCACCTGGCCTTGGATGGCGGCGCCGACGGCCACGGCTTCATCGGGGTTGACGTCCTTGCGCGGCTCCTTGCCGAAGAACTCCTTGACCTTGTCCTGCACCTTGGGCATGCGGGTCATGCCGCCGACCAGGATCACGTCGTGGATCTCGCCCACGCTCACGCCGGCGTCCTTGATGGCGGTGCGGCAGGGCGCGATGGTGCGTTCGATCAGCTCTTCCACCAGGGCCTCGAGCTTGGCGCGGGTGAGCTTGATGTTCAGGTGCTTCGGGCCCGAGGCATCGGCCGTGATGTAGGGCAGGTTGATGTCGGTGGCGGCCGAGGACGACAGCTCGATCTTGGCCTTCTCGGCGGCTTCCTTCAGGCGCTGCAGGGCCAGCACGTCCTTGCTCAGGTCGACGCCTTGCTCTTTCTTGAACTCGGAAATGATGTGGTCGATGATGCGCTGGTCGAAGTCTTCACCGCCCAGGAAGGTGTCGCCGTTGGTGGAGAGCACTTCGAACTGCTTCTCGCCATCGACGTCGGCGATCTCGATGATGGACACGTCGAAGGTGCCACCGCCCAGGTCATACACGGCGATCTTGCGGTCGCCCTTGTCCTGCTTGTCCAGGCCGAAGGCCAGGGCCGCAGCGGTGGGCTCGTTGATGATGCGCTTGACGTCGAGGCCGGCGATGCGGCCGGCGTCTTTGGTGGCTTGGCGCTGGGCGTCGTTGAAGTACGCGGGCACGGTGATGACGGCCTCGGTGACCGGCTCGCCCAGGTAGTCCTCGGCGGTTTTCTTCATCTTGCGCAGGATGTCGGCCGACACTTGCTGGGCCGAGATTTTCTTGCCGCGCACTTCGACCCAGGCGTCGCCGTTGTCGGCCGCGACGATGGAGTAGGGCATCAGGTCGATGTCCTTTTGCACTTCCTTCTCGGTGAACTTGCGACCGATCAGGCGCTTGATGGCGTACAGCGTGTTCTTGGGGTTGGTCACGGCCTGGCGCTTGGCCGAGGCGCCGACCAGCACCTCACCGTCTTCCTGGTAGGCAACGATCGACGGCGTGGTGCGTGCACCTTCGCTGTTCTCGATCACCTTGGTGTTGTTGCCTTCCATGATGGCCACGCACGAGTTCGTGGTGCCGAGGTCGATGCCGATGATGCGTCCCATGTGGTTCTCCGTCCGAATGTGGAAATAGGTGTGAAAGTGATGTGCGGAAGGTGTGGATAAGCAGTGGGCTTTTCAAGCCCCTGCTGTGGACAAGTTCATTTGGGGGCCGCCACCGTGACCAGCGCCGGGCGCAGCACGCGGTCGGCAATGAGGTAGCCCTTTTGCAGCACCGTCACCACGGTGTTGGGCTCCTGGTCGGCGGGCACCATGCTGATGGCCTGGTGCTGGTGGGGGTCGAACTTTGCCGTAGCGGCCGGAGCAATCTCGACCACCTTGTGGCGCTCCAGCGCGCTCTTGAGTTGTTTGAGCGTGGCCTCGGTGCCTTCGCGCAGCTGCTCGCGCGTGGCTTCCTGAACGGCCAGACCGGCTTCGAGGCTGTCGGCCACCGCCAGCAGGCTTTCGGCAAAGCTCTCGACCGCGAATTTGCGCGCCTTGGACACCTCTTCGTCGGCGCGGCGGCGGGCGTTTTCGGCCTCGGCCTTGGCGCGCAGGTACTGATCGGCCAGATCGGCGTTCTGTGCCTTGGCCTTGTCCAGCTCGGCCTGCAAGGCGGTCTGAGCGTCGGCTTCGTTGGCGGCCTGCGCGGCCTCGGCTTCCTCGGGGCTCATGGGCGCGGTGTCCTGAGGGGCTTTCGGGTCGTGGGGAGGCGTCTGGCTCATCGTTTCAGGGCGTTGCGGTGGGTGGGATAGGGCGGGTTTGCCCGACAAGTCGGGCAATTGGGGCGCTTGACCCGCTTTTCAAGGGGGAGCGGGAAACTTTTCTGCGCCTGGTTGGTGGCCCGGGCAGAATCGGCGCCCTTCGCATTCCTTCACAGCCGAACCATGAAACTGATTCGCCATGGGCAGCCGGGCGCCGAATTGCCCGGCCTGATCGACGCCAGCGGCACGCTGCGTGACCTCTCGGGCGTGCTGGCCGACATCGAGCCGGCCACGCTGGGCCCGGATTCTATGGCCCGCCTGGCCTCGCTCGACCCCCTGACGCTGCCGCCCGTGCCATTCGGCACGCGCCTGGGCCCGTGTGTGGGGCGTGTGGGCAACGTGGTCGCCATCGGGCTGAACTACGCCGACCACGCGGCCGAAGCCGGCCTCAAGCCGCCGGGCCAGCCCATCGTGTTCAACAAGCACAGCGCCGCGATCAGCGGCCCCAACGACGATGTGTGGCTGCCGCCGGGCTCGACCCAGCTCGACTGGGAGGTGGAGCTGGGCATCGTGATCGGCCAGCGCACCTTCCATGTGAGCGAGGCGGATGCGCTGAGCCACGTAGCGGGCTTCTGCCTGGTCAACGACGTGTCGGAGCGCGCCTACCAGATGGCCTACGAAGGCCAGTGGGTCAAGGGCAAGAGCTACCCCACGCACTGCCCGATCGGCCCCTGGCTGATCACGCCCGACGAGCTGGGCGACCCGCAGGACGTGGACCTGTGGCTGGACGTGAACGGCGTGCGCCGCCAGAGCGGCAACACCCGCACCATGATCTTCGGCGTGGCCCACATCGTGAGCTACCTCAGCCGCTTCATGGTGCTGCAACCCGGCGACGTGATCCCCACCGGCACCCCGCCGGGGGTGGGCATGGGCCACAAGCCGCCGCTGTATCTGAAGGCGGGCGACGTGATCACCCTGGGCGGGCGCGGCCTGGGCGAGCAGCGTCAGGTGGTGGTGGACAGCCCGGCGGCCTGAGCGCCACATGGGCGACCCGGGTTGCCCGGGTTGCCCGGGTTGCGGCCTTCAGGCCGCCGCGCGCAGGCCGTGGCGCACGGCGGCATGGCGCTTGGGTGCCGATCGCGCGCTGCCGTTGCGCCCGGCCGGTGCCAGCGACTTGGCGCTGCCATTGCCGTTGGCATGGCCACCGGCATGGCCGTTGTGGTCTGCCCGGGCGGCCTGACGTTGCTGCTGGTGTTGCCAGCGCCCCGCATAGGGTTTGAGATCGGCCAGGCGGCGCACCAGCTCGGCGCCGTGCGGCGTGAGCAGGTAGCCGCTGCCGTTGTGGTCGATCAGGTGGGCGCCGCGCAATTCCTTCAGCCGGGTGTTGAGCGTGTTGGGGGTCACCCCGCCCACGCTGTCCTGCAGCAGCCGAAAGGTTTGCGGGTGGCCATCGGCCAGTGCCCACACGATGCGCATGGCGTAGCGTGACTCCAGCAGCTCGAACAGCTGGATCAGGGCGTCGTTGTCCTTGCTCATGGGCGGTCTCCTCGCGCGGCCTGGACGGGGCCTGTTCTTGCCAGAGCGGTCCACTATAGGCACGCAAGGGCGCGCTACCAAGTTGCTAGCTGTGTGCGGTGCAGCAATGTGGCGATCGGGCCACCCGGGTTAGCGCCCGTTGACAGGCGCGCGCGACGGGTTCAGAGCCCGGCGTCGCCGTTGCCGGCGCCGGCGCTACCCGGGCGGTAGACCTTGCGCAGCAGCGATATGAGGGTCTCGACCTCGTCGCTGGACAAGGCCGCCGTGGCCTCGGCCTCGAGCGCGCTGGCCGTTGCCTGGGCCTCGCGGTGCAGCTTCGCGCCCGCGGCGGAGAGGTGCAGGCCGAAGGCGCGGCCGTCGCTGGGGTGGGGCTTGCGCACGATGAGCTTGCGCTTGATCAGCGCCTTGACCATGCCTACCAGGTTGGGCGGCAGGATGTCCAGCGCCGCGCAGATCTGCCGCGAGGTGACCCCCGGGTTGTGCGCGATGACGGTGAGCACCGAGAAGTCGACCGGGCGCAGGTCGTACGGGGCCATGCGGCGCAGAAAGATCGCGATGACCGACAGCGCCGCGCGGCGCGCGTTGTAGCCCACCAGGGTCTCGAGGTAGCGCGTGTCGGGCAGGCCGTCGCCCATCGGCGCGGCGGCCGGTGCCGGCTCGGGCGCCGACGATTTGCGCGCACCACGAGGGCGGCGCATGGCGTTGGCGATGGAGGTCTCCGGCATGGGCGGGATTATTCGCACAGGCGGCGAATGTCATCGGGCACGGGTATCGCGCGGATGCGCGACGCATCGGCCGGATCACGCTCGCAGAAGGCGCGCACCTCGGTGCCTTCGCACAGCAGGGTGTCGCCGCGCATCACGCGGTGCTGGTGCTTGAAGACCTTGGCCCCCCACTCGATGACGCTGGTGTGCACCTGGATGCGCTCGCCATAGGTGGCCGGGCGCTTGAACACGGTGTGAATCTCCAGCAGCGGTGTGCCGATGATGCCGCGCGTCTTGACCAGTTCGCGCCAGGGCGGCACGCCGCACTGCACGAAGAAGTTCAGCGAGGACGCGTCCATCCATTTGCTGAAGTTGGGGAAGAAGACGATGCCGGCGGGATCGCAATCGCCGAACATCACCTCCACTTCATAGACAACCACCTTGGTCATGAGCAACGGCTTTCAGGAGAGGGCATGGAACCGGTGTTCCACGGAGATGGACAGCTCAGCGCGGCGCCATGCGCAGCGCGCCGTCGAGGCGGATCACCTCGCCGTTGAGGTGCGTGTTGGTGACGATGTGCGCCGCCAGCGCTGCGAACTCTTCGGGCTTGCCCAGGCGAGACGGGAAGGGGATGCTGGCCGCCAGCGAGGCCTGCACCGGCTCGGGCAGCTGGCGCATCAGCGGCGTGGAGAACAGCCCCGGGGCGATGGTGCAGACGCGGATGCCGTGCTGTGCGAGGTCGCGCGCCATCGGCAGCGTCATGCCGACGAGGCCACCTTTGGACGCGCTGTAGGCCTGCTGGCCGACCTGACCGTCGTAAGCGGCCACGCTGGCGGTGAACAGCATCACGCCGCGCTCGCCGTCTTCCATGGGGTCGAGCTTGGCGCAGGCCGCGGCAAACAGGCGGCTGGCGTTGTAGGTGCCGATGAGGTTGACGTTGATGACCTTGGCGAAGTCTTCCAGCGGCGCGGCGCTGCCGTCCTTTTGCACCACGCGCTTGGCGGTGCCGATGCCGGCGATGTTCATCAGCATGCGCGCCGGACCGTGCGCGGCAGCGGCGGCATCGATGGCGGCCTGCACGCTGGCGGTGTCGGTCACGTCGCACTTGAGCCCGATGCCCCCGATGTCGGCCGCCACGCGTTGCGCGCCTTCGAGGTTGACGTCAAGCACCGCGACCTTGGCGCCCAGGCGGGCCAGTTCGCGTGCGGTGGCTTCGCCGAGGCCGGAGCCGCCGCCGGTGACGAGTGCGGCCTGTCCTTGAATGTTCATGGTGTCTCCTGTTGGGTGGTGGTTGTGGCGCGTCAGGCGTACTTGTCGCCGACCTCTTCGCGCAGTGGATGGGTGTCGTAGACGATGTTCATGTCCGCGATGCGGTCGCTGCCGGGGCGGAAGGTGAACACGTCCACGCAGGTGAAGGTGACGACCTTGCCGTCCTTGAGCGTCCAGTCGTAGCGGAAGTAGGCGGCCACCCGCGTGTGCTGGGTGGCCGGCTCGACGCTGGCGAAGAGGTCGATGGGCGTGATGACGCTGTTGCTCGAGGCCTGCGCCAGGCGCGGAAAGAAATCGCGCGCGAGCATGTCGCCCAGAAAGGGCGAATGCACCATGCCGTCGGCCTCGAAGCTGGCGATGAGGCCGGCGGTGTCGCTGGCGTGCAGTGCCTTGAGGTAGCGCCGGATGGTGTCTATCTGCGGTTGGCTCATTGGGGCTTGAGGGTGTTGGGCGCGGTGCCGGCGTGCAGCGCGGCGACGAGCTCGGCGCGGTGCTTGAGCACGGCGCGCTGGTTGATGGAGCCCTTGTCGGTGACCTCGCCCTTGTCGATGCTGGGTGGCTCGGCCAGCAGGATCAGGCGTGCCACGCGGTTGGCGCTGCCGGTGGCCTGCGCGGCCAGGTCGTTGACCACCTGCTGGAAGTGCGCGAGCACCTTGGGCGCGGTCAGCACCTCGGCCATGGGCGCATCGGCCGGCAGGCCGGCCAGGCCACGCACTGCACCGGTGGTGAAGAGCATGGCGCCGACTTCCTTCTCGTTGAGGCCGGTGATGACCGCGTCCTGCACGAAGGGGGCGCCCGCGGCGATGATCTTCGCGCGCAGCGGCCCCACGCTCACGAAGGTGCCGGTGGCGAGCTTGAAGTCCTCGGCGATGCGGCCGTCGAAGCGCAAGCCCAGGTGCGGGTTGCCGGGTTCGATCCAGCTCACCGCGTCGCCAGTGCAGAAGAAGCCTTCGTCGTCGTAAGCCTCGGCGGTGGCGTCGGGGCTGCGCCAGTAGCCGGGCGTGATGTTGGGGCCGCGGTAGCGCACCTCGACCTTGTCGCCGCTGGGCACCAGCTTGAGCTCCAGGCCCGGCGCGGGCAGGCCCAGATCGCCAGACTTCACCTCGGGGCGCGTGATGAAGATGCCGAAGGGCCCCGACTCGGTCATGCCCAGTCCGGTGCCCATCACCACGCGCTCGCCGATGGCCTGCTCCTGCACCGCGTGCAGCGTGTCCCACACCGGCTGCGCCAGCGCGGCGCCGGCATAGAAGAACATGCGCACGCGGCTGAGCAGGGTGTCGCGCAGCAAGGTGTCGGTCTTCATGGCGTTGGCGATGGCCTCGAAGCCGGTGGGCACATTGAAGTACACGGTGGGCGCGATCTCGCGCAGGTTGCGCAAGGTCTCGCCGATCAGCGCCGGTGTGGGTTTGCCGTCGTCGATGTAGAGCGTGCCACCGTGCATGAGCGTGAGGCCCACGTTGTGGTTGCCGCCAAAGGTGTGGTTCCAGGGCAGCCAGTCCACCAGCACCGGCGGCACGTCGGGGTCGGCCAGCAGCGGCATGCTTTGCGCCATTTGCCGCTGGTTGGCGCACCACATGCGGTGCGTGTTGATGACCGCCTTGGGCAGCTTGGTCGAGCCCGAGGTGAACAGGAACTTGACGATGGTCTCGGGGCCGGTGGCCTGCATGGCCGCGTCGATGGCCGGCGTGGGTTCGGTCGCGCGCAAGGTCGCGAAGCTGGTGGTGGCGCGCCCGGGCACCGTGCCACTGCCGGTGACGATCTCGACGTCGTCGCCCAGCGTGGCGAGCAGCGCGCGCTCGTAGCGCGGCGCGTCGGCCGCATAGACCAGGCCGGGCGTGAGCGTGTTCACCAGGTGGCGCAGCTTGTCGTAGTCCTGGCTGACCAGCGAATACGCGGGCGATGCGGGGGCCCAGGGGATGCCCGCGTACAGGCAGCCAAGGGCGATCTGCGCGTGCTCGAGGTCGTTCTCGCTGGCGATGAGCACCGGGCGCTCGGCGCTCAGGCCGCGATCGATCAGGCCTTGCCCGATGCGGCGCGCGGCGTCGAGCGCCTGCGCGTAGCTCAGGTGCACCCAGTCGCCGGTGCTGCCGTCGGGCAGGCGCTCGCGGCGCGCCATGAATGTGCGATCGGGTGCGACCCGGGCCCAGTAAACCAGGCGGTCGGTGAGCCGGTGGGGCCAGGCCTGCAAGGGCACCGTGGCCTTGAGGTAGGCGGTGCCGTCGTCGGTGTGACGAAGGTCGGCCTCGGTCACGCCGAAGGCCATCGGCCGGTAGCGTGGTGAAGCGCTCATTGCTTCTTCACCTTGGGGCCACGGCCTTCGAGAAACTCGCGCACGCGGGCCTTGGCTTCGGGCGCGTCCTGCACGATGGCCGACATCAGCGCTTCGGTGAAGAAGCCGTGGTCGGCCGGTTGGTCGGCGATGCGCGGCAGCGCCTGCATCAGCGCGTAGTTGGTCAGCGGCGCGTTGGCGGCAATGCGCGTGGCCAGTTCCATGGCCTTGTCCAGCGCGTTGCCCTGCGGCACCAGGTACTGGGCCAGGCCGGCGCGCTCGCCTTCGTCGGCGCTGAGCACACGGCCGGTGAACATCATGTCGGCCATGCGGGCGGTACCGATCAGGCGCGGGATGCGCACCGAACCACCGCCGCCAACAAAGATGCCGCGCGAACCCTCGGGCAGGGCGAAAAAGGTGGAGGCATCGGCCACGCGCACGTGGCAGGCGCTGGCCAGTTCCAGGCCGCCGCCGACGACGGCTCCGTGCAGTGCGGCCACCACCGGCACCGGGCCGCGTTCCACGCAGTCGAGTGCGGCGTGCCACAGGCGGGAATGGTGCAGGCCGGCGGCCGCGTCGCGCTCGCTCAGCTCGGACAGATCGAGGCCGGCGCAGAAGTGGTCGCCATTGCCATGGATGACGGCTGCGCGCACGCTGTGCGGCATGCCCTGGAAAACGTCGCGAATGGCGAGCACCAGACCGTCGTTGAGCGCGTTGCGTTTGGTCGGGCGGTTGAGGGTGATGAGAGCGACTTGCTGCTGGTCTCCGCGCAGCTCGATCGTGAGGTCGTTGGTCTGAATGGGCATGGTCTCGCTCGTGCTTGAGGTGGTCGTGGATTATTGTTATAAACCATAACCAAATCAACCCGACGCCCCGGCCCTGGCGTACGGGTTTACCCGGAAATCGCCCGCTGGAGACAAGCCATGGACCATCAGAACCTGATCGCCATCGACATCCACACCCACGCCGAAGTGAGTTGCTGGAACCCCTTCGACAACTATGGTGAGGAATACGACCGCGCCGCCGACAAGTACTTCGGCAGCGACCGGCGACCGACCATTGCCGAGACCATCGCCTACTACCGCGAAAGGAAGATCGGCCTGGTGATGTTCACCGTAGACAGCGAGAGCAAGCTCGGGCGTCGGCGCATTCCCAACGAAGAGATTGCACAGGCCGCACGCGAGAACAGCGACATGATGATGGCCTTTGCCAGCATCGATCCGCACAAGGGCAAGATGGGTGCGCGCGAGGCCGAGCGGCTGATCAAGGAAGAGGGCATCAAGGGCTTCAAGTTCCACCCGACGGTGCAGGGCTACCACCCCTACGACAAGATGGCCTGGCCGATCTACGAGGTGATCAACGCGCACAAGATGCCCGCGATCTTTCACACCGGGCACAGCGGCATCGGCAGCGGCATGCGTTGTGGTGGCGGGCTGAGGCTGGAGTACAGCAACCCCATGCACCTAGACGACGTGGCGATCGACTTCCCCGACATGCAGATCGTCATGGCGCACCCGAGCTTCCCCTGGCAGGACGAGGCGCTGAGCGTGGCCACGCACAAGCCCAACGTGTGGATCGACCTGAGCGGCTGGAGCCCGAAGTACTTTCCGAAGCAGTTGGTGCAGTACGCCAACACGCTGCTCAAGGACCGCATCCTGTTCGGCAGCGACTACCCGCTGATCACACCCGAGCGCTGGATGAAGGACTTCGAAGTGGCCGGCTTCAAACCCGAGGTGATGCCCGGCATCCTCAAGGGCAACGCCATCCGGCTGCTGGGCCTCGCATGAAGGCCTTCACCTCGCTGGCCGACATCGAAGCGCTTGAGCAACGCCCGCTGCACGAGGTCGCGCCCCAGCGCACACCCTATGGCCTGATCCGCGCCGCCGCCGAGCGCTTCGGCGATCGCGAGGCCTTCACCTACCTGCCCGACGCCGACCTGGCCACGCCAGCGCGCCGCATCGGTTATCGCGAGCTGCTGTCCATGGTGCACCGGGCGGCCAATGCGTTTCGCGCGCTGGGCATCGGCCCCGGCGACAGCGTGGCGCTGCTGGCGCCCAACATGCCCGAGGCGCACGCCGTGCTGTGGGGTGCGCAACTGGCCGGGCGCGTCTGCCCCATCAACACCTTGCTGCAGCCCGATCACATCGCCGCGCTGATGCAGGCCGCCAACGCCAAAGTACTGGTGGCGCTGGGGCCGAACGCCGAGCTGGCGGTGTGGCCCACGGCCTTGCAGGCGCAGGCCCACCATGCGTGCACGCTGGTGCCGATCGTGGTGGACGAAGCGGTCCCTGGGCTGAGCTCGCTGCAGGATCTGATGGCCGCGCAGCCGGACACGCTGAGCTTCGCGCCCGACCTGAACCCCGATCGCGTGGTGGCGTTGTTCCACACCGGTGGCACCACCGGTGCGCCCAAGCTGGCGCAGCACACTGCTGGCAACGAGGCGCACACCGCCTGGTTCGCGCACGCTTATTACGACTGCAACGAACACAGCGTCGAGGTCAACGGCTTTCCGCTGTTTCACGTGGCCGGCGCCTTCGTGTACGGGCTGGCATTGCTGGCCATCGGTGCGCGCCAGGTGCTGCCCACGCTCAGCGGCATGCGCAACACTGGCTTCGTGCGGCACTACTGGCGTTTCTGCGAGCGCGAGGGTGTGACCCACCTGGCCTGCGTGCCCACGGTGCTGGCCAGCCTGCTGGGCGTGCCCATCGACGCCGATATCTCACGTATTCGCGCGGCCTACACCGGCGGCTCGCCGCTGCCCACCGAACTGGCGCAGCGCTTCGAGGCCGCCACCGGCATTGCGGTGCGCAACATCCTGGGCATGACCGAGTGCGCAGGACTGGTCAGCATCGAACCGCTGCACGCGCCGCGCGTGCCGGGCTCGGCGGGCTGGCGACTGCCGTTCACCGAGGTGCATGCCGTGCCCTGGCGCGATGGCGAGGTGAAGCTGGACGAGCGCTGCGCGCCCGACGAGACCGGCGTGGTGGTGCTGCGCGGGCCGCACATGAGCCCGGGCTACCTCGATGCCAAACGCAATGCGGGCATGTTCGAGCGGGGCTGGATCGTCTCGGGCGATCTCGGCCACATTGACGCCGATGGGCGCGTGCACCTCACCGGCCGCGCCAAGGACGTGATCATTCGCGGCTCGCACAACATCGACCCGGGCCTGGTGGAAGACGCGTTCCTCACGCACCCCGCGGTGGCGCAGTGCGCCGTGGTGGCCGAGCCCGATGCCTATGCCGGCGAAGTGCCCGCCGCCTTCGTGGTGCTGCGCGCTGGTGAATCGGTGGATGCCAATGCCTTGCTGCGCGAGGTGACGCCCCAGGTGTACGAGCGACCGGCCGTGCCCAAGCGCGTGGTCATCGTCGAGGCCTTGCCGCTGACCGCGGTGGGCAAGGTGTTCAAGCCGGCCTTGCGATTGCGCGCCATCGAATTGCGTCTGGCCGATCTGGCGCGCGAGCTGGCGCCCGATCGGGCGGTGCAGGTGCAGGCGGTGGACGACGGTGGCCGTCAGCGCGCGACGGTGCGCTTTGACGGCGAGGCCGACGAAGCACTTGCCGATCGCCTCCAATCGGCGCTGGCGGCTATTGCGGTGCCGACCGAGGTGCGGTTCGGCTGACCCGGTCGGCGTGGCGCGACGGGGTTACCAACCGCCCCGCGCCAGCCAGCGTTCGGCCTGCTCGAGTTTGTCCACGCCCCAGAACGGTTCACCATCGATGACCAGGGAGGGCGAGCCGAAGATGCCGGCCTTCAGCGAAGCGTCGACCTCGGCGCGCAGCAAGGCGGCGGCGTCCTCGCTGCCGGCGGCCTCGGCAATCGCTTCACCCACCACAGGCGCCAGCGATGCCGGCGTGGACAGGTCGGCCGCCTCACCCCAGTAGGCGCCGTACAGCGCATGCGTGACCGCCGCCGCCTGCCCGGGTTGGTGCTTGTTCACCCAGGCCAGTGCACGGGCGCAGGGCAGCGGGTTCATCACCGGGTCGCGGGGGTGACGCTGCATGCGCACGTCGTGCTCGCGTGCGTAGCGCAACACATCGCGCTCGACGTAATTGCCCTTGAGCGGTGTGTCCATCAGCGGCTTGAGCCCCATCACCTTGAGCACGGCTACGCCCAGCAACATCGGGTGCCATTGCACGTTGCGGCCATGGCGGGCTGCCAGCGACTCCACCCGCAGGGAGGCGAAATAGCCGTAAGGCGAGATGAAGTCGAAGTGAAAGTGAATCGGGGAGGGCATGGCAAGGCCGATGAATTGAGAGACAGCAAGCGCGCGTTGACCATCCGCCGATGCTGAAGGGATTGCATTGCGGTGGATCTACCCACGCAGAGGCAAGAGGGCAGGCACGAATTCTGGCACCACGCGCATGAATTGCCCTGCCGACCAAGGCAATTCGAAAGCCCTGGTTGTCGACGCGTTTCGACGGCACGAGTGCCAGACCCGGAAACACAGGCAATTGCCTACGCCGCGGGTTGATTGCCATCGCCAGACGATCTAGGCCACGTGCTGCAACGCATTTGCCGGGTTGGCGACTTATGGGGGTGAGCAATAAGGCTCCCACAACCTTGAGAGACCCAAACACCATGTTCAGGATATCTACTAGCCAAATTGGACGTCCCCAATCGACCATCCTTTCGCCCCGTGGCCCTGCCGACCCTCATGCAATGGCCATGCGCGAAGCCAGCCTGCAGTACGTCAGGACCAATATCAGCCCGGAAACAGGCTCATTCAATACCGAGGCCGGATTCAAAGGTGCCCTGAACTCGGTGACCGCGCCCGGCGCAAAGCCGATGCTGCCGGAGGACATGAAGCGCTATGACAAGCTTGCGCCCGGCTCCGTGATCGTCGACGCGGGTTGTGGTTTGGCCATTGCGGCACGCGAACTGGGCAAAAAGGGCATGAAGGTGATCGCGTATTCGCCGTCGCCGATCGAAATCAACGGACTGCAACAGCACCAGTCGGAGAACCCGGGCGTTCACGAGGGCGTGACCTATGTGCAGGCCCAAACGCTGTCCGCACTGGAGTTGAAGCCAGGCAGCGTACACAGCATTCGCATCGACCGCGCAATTCCCTACATGACTGAGGAGCAGCGCAACCAATTCTTCTGCGATGCGAAGACGGCGCTCGCACCGGGTGGCGAAGTGCTCTGCAGTTTCTATCACGTCTCCAGCCGCATGGAACACGGCCAGGCTCACGCTCTGGCAGAGATTGTGAGAAGCATCGTGCAGGCGGGGTTGACGCCGAAGTCCGGCGGCGTCTTCATTGACGCGGTTCGCCCCGATGGCAGTCAGATGAGGGTGCTCGTCGACAGGCTGGATGCGTTTACGGTCGAGTCAGCGGAGTTGGTTTCCGAGGACGGCAACACGGGGCTCGCCAATTGCGAGCAAACGCTTCATCGCATAGGCCAGCAGTGCGTGAAGGACGGCGCCTTCATGTATGCCGTTCGCGTCAACGTGATCGCCATCAAGCCTGACCACGAGTGAGCGGAGACACCAACGGGCCTGTGCCAGCCCGTTGGTCTTCGGCCAGGGCGTGGCGCTCAACCGCCCCAGACCTCGCGCGCCGTCTCCACCACCAGCGCCAGCTTGCGGCGCTGGTCTTCCACCGCAATGTTGTTGCCGTGCACGGTGCTGGAGAAGCCACACTGGGGTGACAGGCAGAGCTGTTCCAGCGGGGCGTACTTCGCGGCCTCGTCGATGCGGCGCTTGAGGTCGTCCTTGCTTTCGAGCTGGCCGAACTTGGTGGTGACCAGGCCCAGCACCACGGTCTTGCCCTTGCCCAGGTAGCGCAGCGGGCGGAAGTCGCCCGAGCGGTCGTCGTCGTACTCGAGGAAGAAGGCGTCCAGCTTCATCTCGGACAGCAGCGCTTCGGCCACCGGCTCGTAGTTGCCGGCTGCGGCGTGCGTGCTCTTGAAGTTGCCGCGGCACAGGTGCATGGCCAGGGTCATGCCTTTCGGCTTGCGCTCCACCACCTTGTTGATGAAGCCGGCATAGCGGTGCGGCAGCTCGTTGGGGTCGTCGCCGCGCTGGCGGGCCGCCTCACGCATCTTCTCGTCGCACAGGTAGGCCATGTTGGTGTCGTCCATCTGCACATAGGTGCAGCCGGCGTCGGCCAGGCTTTGCAGCTCGTCCGCGTAGGCCTGGGCCACGTCGTCGTAGAACACCGGGTCGAGCTCGGGGTAGGCGGCCTTGCTGATGCCGGCGCGCCCGCCACGGAAGTGCAGCATGGTGGGCGAGGGGATGGTCACCTTGGGCATGAGGCCGGGTTTGCCCAGCGCCTTGACCTGCGCCTGCAGGAACTGGAAGTCGGCCAGCTGGATGTTCTTGGCGTGGCGCACCTTGTCGATCACGCGGATCACGGGCGGGGCCAGCTCCTCGGTGCCGTCGGGCTTGCGGATGGTGACCGGGATGTCGGTCTTCACGCCGCCGAGCTGCTCCAGGAAGTCGATGTGGAAGTAGGTACGGCGGAACTCGCCGTCGGTGATCGACTGCAGGCCGACGTCGGCCTGGAACTTCACGATCTCGGTGATGGCGCGGTCTTCGACCTCGCGCAGCTGTGCGGCCGTGATCTCGCCCTTGGCCTTCTTCTCACGCGCCTCCAGCAGGTAGGCCGGGCGCAGAAAGCTGCCGACGTGGTCGGCGCGGAACGGGGGATTCAGGCTCATGAGGTCTCCTCAGGGTTTTGCGGATTCGAAAGCCCGCGACGGTAGCGGAAGGCCGATGGGCTGACAATGGGAGAAGTTGTTCTGGATACATAAAGGCCGGTAAGTTGAGAGAATCAGGCGGAAAACTGGATGAAATAGGTGCTGTATGTATACAGTGCGTATCCATGAACACCGATCGCAACCACTTTCCCCTCAATGCCTGGTACGCGGCCGCCTACGACGTCGAGGTGGGTCGAAGCCTGTTGGCG
Source organism: Hydrogenophaga sp. (assembly GCF_019635465.1). Taxonomy (GTDB): domain Bacteria; phylum Pseudomonadota; class Gammaproteobacteria; order Burkholderiales; family Burkholderiaceae_C; genus Hydrogenophaga. The sequence goes on along the minus strand of NZ_JAHBZK010000023.1, from coordinate 25,624 downwards.
CGCACCATCTGCAAGCAAAAACTGGTGCTGTTTCGCCAGACGGACGGGCAGGTGGCCGCGCTGGAGGACGCCTGCTGGCACCGCCTGCTGCCGCTGTCCATGGGGCGCCTGGACGGGGATCAGGTGGTCTGTGGCTACCACGGGCTGGTGTTCAACGCCGAAGGGCGCTGTACCCACATGCCGAGCCAGGAGCGCATCAACCCGTCGGCGTGCGTGCGCCGCTTCCCGGTGGCCGAGAAGCACCGCTTTGTGTGGATCTGGCCCGGCGACCCGGCGCTGGCCGACGAGTCGCTGATCCCCGACCTGCACTGGAACCACGACCCCGCCTGGGCCGGCGACGGCAAGATGATCCGGGTGAAGTGCGACTACCGGCTGGTGATCGACAACCTCATGGACCTCACGCACGAGACCTTCGTGCACGGCAGCAGCATCGGCAACCGTGCCGTGGCCGAGGCGCCCTTCGTGGCCACGCACGGTGACCGCACGGCGACCGTCACACGCTGGATGGGCGGCATCGAGGCGCCGCCATTCTGGGCCGGGCAGATCGAACAGGCGCGTGGCTACCGTGGGCCGGTGGACCGCTGGCAGATCATCCGCTTCGAGGCGCCGTGCACGGTCGCCATCGACGTGGGCGTGGCGCCGGCCGGGGCGGGCGCCTTGCCGGCCGATGGCGGCGACCGCAGCCAGGGCGTCAACGGCATGGTGCTCAACACCATCACGCCCGAGACCGACAACACCTGCCTTTACTTCTGGGCCTTTGCACGCAACTACTGCCTGGGCGAGCAGCGCCTGACGCACCAGCTGCGCGAAGGCGTGGCGGGCATCTTTCGCGAGGACGAGTTGGTGCTGGAGGCGCAGCAGAAGGCGATCGAAGAGCACCCGGACCACCGCTTCTACAACCTCAACATCGACGCTGGTGCGATGTGGGCGCGGCGCCTGATCGACCGCATGGTCGAGGCCGAACACGACCCGGGCACCAAGGTGATCCCGATCCGAAAGGCGGGCTGAGCCATGGCCCACCCCAACCAACTTGAAGGTGTGCCCGAGAGCGCGCAGGTGCGCGCACTGCTGCAACTGCGCGAGCTCATCCTCTCGGGTGAACTGAGTGGCGGCTCGCGCATCGCCGAGCTGGCCATCGTCGAGCGCCTGGGTGTGTCGCGCACGCCGGTGCGCGCGGCGCTACTGCGGCTCGAGCAAGAGGGCCTGCTGCGTGCACTGCCCGGTGGCGGCTACGTGGTGGTGACCTTCTCGGAGCGAGACATCGCCGATGCCATCGAACTTCGCGGCACGCTCGAAGGCCTGCTGGCGCGGTTGGCGGCCGAACGCGGGGCACCCGCTGCAGTGCTGACCGAAGCACGCAGTGTGCTGGCGCGCATCGATGCGGTGCTGGCCGAACCCACGCTCGACGACGAGGCCTTCTCGGACTACGTGGCGCTCAACAGCCGCTTTCACGTGCTGATGGCCGAGATGGCCGACAGCCCGACGGTGGAACGCCAGCTCGAGCGCGTGTGTGCATTGCCCTTTGCCTCGCCGTCGGGCTTCGTGCTGGCCGAGGCCGAGTCGCGCCAGGCGCGCGACATGCTCGTGGTCGCGCAGGACCAGCACCGCCAGGTGCTCGACGCCATCGAGCGCCGCGAAGGCGCGCGTGCCGAAGCCATCCTGCGCGAACACTCCCGTCTGGCCCAGCGCAACCTGCGCGCGGTCCTGGCCGGTCACACCCAGGGGCAGGCCCATGCGGCCATGCCCGCCTTGCGTCTCATCCGTCGCCGTTGAAACCATGAAGAGCCAGAACCACTGGAGCGCTGTGCGCGTGAGCGCGCTGCGTGACCTCACCCCCACCGTGCGCGAGATCGTGTTGCAACCCGTCGAAGGGGTGGCACAGCACTGGGCGCCCGGCGCCCACCTGCAGCTGCGCGTGCGCGTGGCAGGACGCGAGCAAACGCGTTCGTACTCGCTGGTCGGTCTGCCGGCCGATGTGCCCGGTGCCTACCGCATTGCCGTGAAGCGCCTGGCCGATGGCCGCGGTGGTTCGATGGCGATGTGGGACCTGGCCGTGGGCGATGTGTTGCCCGCAAGCGCACCGAACAACCACTTTCCGCTCTCGCTCGATGCGCCCGGGACCTTGCTCATTGCGGGTGGCATCGGCATCACGCCGCTGGTGGGCATGGCGTGCCAGCTGCGCGAGCGCGGCACGCCGGTGCGCTTGCTGTACGCCGCGCGCAGTGCCGCCGAGCTGGCCTACGCCGACGATCTGCGCGTGGCGCTGGGCGACGCGCTGGTGTGCGCCTCGTCCGATCGCGGCGAGCGGCTGGACCTGCTGGCCGCCCTCGCGGCCTTGCCGATGGGGTCGCCTTGCTATGTCTGCGGCCCCGCCGGCCTGCTGGACGCGGTGCGCGAGGTGTGGGCGGCGCAGGGCCGTGCGCCGGCCGACCTGCGCTTCGAGACCTTTGGCAGCGGCGGGCGGCTGCCCACCGGCAGCTTCCAGGTGAAGGTGCCGCGCCATGGGGTGGACATCACCGTGGCGGCGGGCGAGTCGCTGCTGGACGCGCTGGAAGCGGCCGGGGTGCCGGTGATGAGCGACTGCCGCCGCGGGGAATGTGGCCTGTGTGCCATGGACGTGGTGGATCTGCAGGGCGAGATTGACCACCGCGACGTGTTTTTGAGCGAGGGCGAGCGCCAGGGCAACCAGCGCCTGTGCGCCTGTGTGTCTCGCGTGGTGGGCAGCGTCTGCCTGGACAGTGCGTACCGGCCCGACGGCGACCTGGCGGCCCAGTCAGATGCAAACCGAGGGTTTGCACTCGTTTCATAACATAACGGCATAGCTGAAAGTCGGCCGTGGGGCTGGCCGCTCCCGGTGAGCGCATGCACAGTGCGGTGGTTTCAGTTCCAGGCCCGGGCCGCGCGCAGACGCGGTTCTGGGCACGAGTCAACACACCCGACCGGAGACACGACGATGAAATTCCTGAAGCGACGCACCGCGCTGGCGGTGATGGGTGCTGTGGCCGCCGCCACCCTGGCCGGCACCGCCATGGCCCAGACCGTGACGCTGCGCCTGCACCAGATGCTGCCGCCACAGGCCACCATTCCGGCGCGCGCGCTCACGCCCTGGGCACAGAAGGTCGAGGCCGAATCCGGCGGCAAGATCAAGATCCAGCTGTTCAACGCCATGCAGCTGGGCGGCGCGCCACCACAGTTGTTCGACCAGGCGCGCGATGGCGTGGTTGACCTGACCTGGACCGTGCTGGGCTACACCCCGGGCCGCTTCCCCAAGACCGAAGTGTTCGAGCTGCCCTTCATGAGCGGCAGTGCCGAGGCCTCGTCGCGTGCCATTCAGGAGTACGTCGAGAAGTACGCCGCCGATGAGTTCAAGGACGTCAAGCTGATTGCCGTGCACACCCACGGCCCCGGCCTGTTCCACACCAAGACGCCGGTGACCGGCCTGGAGAGCCTGCGCGGCATGAAGATCCGCGGTGGCTCGCGCATCATCAACAACATGCTGGTCAAGCTGGGCGCGACGCCGGTGGGCATGCCCGTGCCGGCTGTGACCGAAGCCCTCTCCAAAGGCGTGATCGACGGCACCACCATCCCCTGGGAGGTGACGCCGGCCCTGAAGGTGACCGAGCTGGTGAAGAACCACACCACCTTTGCCGGCAAGGACGGCCTGTACACGCAGACCTTTGCCTTCTCGATGAACAAGGCCGCTTACGAGAAGCTGCCGCCCGACCTCAAGGCGGTGATCGACAAGAACTCCGGCATCGAAACGGCCGCCATGTTCGGCAAGGCCATGGACGACGGCGACAAGGCCGGCCGTGCCATTGCCGAGAAGGCCGGCAACAACATCGTCGCCCTGGACGCGCTGGAGACGCAGCGCTGGCGCCGTACCGCGGCCACGGTCGAGACCGACTGGGTCAACGAAATGAAGGGCAAGGGCATCGATGGCGCCAAGCTGGCGGCCGAGGCCCGCGCACTGATCGCCAAATACAGCAAGTGATCCCCGGCCCCGGTGGCCACCGGCCGTCCTCGCGAGGGGACGGCCTTTTTATTGAGGGCGGTGGCGCCGTGTCGATGTTGGACAATCGCCGCTTCTTCTCATCCGTCAGCTGAAAGTCTTTCGCATGATTGCATTCGTCTACCGGCTCTCCCAATGGGCGGCCATCGTCGGCGGCATCGTCCTGGTGGCGCTCACCTTGATGATCGTTGCCAGCGTGAGTGGCCGCGCCATGATCGGCATCGGCCTGGGCCCTGTGCCTGGCGACTTCGAACTGGTCGAGGTCGGCACCGCCGTCGCGGTGTTCTTCTTCCTGCCCTGGACTTACCTCAAGGGTGGGCATGCCACGGTGGACCTGCTCTACATGCACCTGCCCAAATGGGGGCAGCGCGCGATCGTGATCTTCAGCGACGTCATCATGCTGCTGGTGTGGCTGGTGCTCACCTGGAAGCTCTACGAAGGCATGGTCGAGAAGAAGGAGTACCTGGAGACCACCTTCATCCTGGCGATGCCGGTGTGGTGGGCCTATGCGGCCTGCTTCGTCGGGGCCGTGATCGGTTGCATGGCCTACATCGCCAAGACGCTCACCCTGTTCGGGCTGGCGAAAGAGCCTGAGGGCTGGACCACCGAAGCGGGGGTGCACTGATGTCTGGCGTCGAACTCGCGGCCTGGTCGTTCCCGATCCTGCTGTTGCTCATCTTCGTTCGCGTGCCCATCGGGCTCGCGATGCTTTCATGCGGCCTGGTCGGGGCCTGGCTGGTGTACGGCTCGTACCTGCCGATCCTGAACCAGCTCAAGCAGGTCACGTACAGCACCTTCTCCAACTACAACCTGTCGGTGATTCCGCTGTTCCTGCTGATGGGACAGTTCGCGGCGCTCGGCGGTCTGTCGCAGGCACTGTTCAAGGCGGCCGAGGCCTGGATCGGCCACCGCAAGGGTGGCGTGGCCATGGCCGCCGTGGGTGCCTGCGCCGGCTTCGGCGCGATCTGCGGCTCCTCGCTGGCCACGGCCGCCACCATGGGCCAGGTGGCCCTGCCCGAACTCAAGCGCGCGGGCTATGCGGGCGGCATCTCCACCGCCACGCTGGCCGCCGGCGGCACGCTGGGCATCCTGATTCCGCCGTCGGTGGTGCTGGTGATCTACGCCATCCTGACCGAGCAGAACATCGCCAAGCTCTTCCTGGCCGCGTTCGTGCCGGGTGTGCTCGCCGCCATCGGCTACATGATCGTCATCGCGGTCTACGCCCGCGTGCGGCCGCAGGAGATGGGCACCATCCCGCCGATGCCGATGGCCGAGCGCTGGAAAGCCACGCTCAAGGTCTGGCCCGTGATCACCATCTTCCTGGTGGTGGTGGGCGGCATCTACCTGGGCTTCTTCACGCCCACCGAGGGTGCCGCTGTGGGCGCCTTCGGCACCGGCGTGGCCGCCTGGGCCGCTGGCGGTCTCAACCGCAAGACCCTGCTCGGCGCGGTGCTGGGCACGGCGGTGGCCACCGGCATGATCTTCATGATCGTGCTTGGTGCGGGTGTCTACAACACCTTCCTGGCGCTGTCGCAGCTGCCGCAAGAGGCCGCGCAGATGGTGGCGGGCTCGGGCCTGAGCCCGACCGTGGTGTTGATCGCCATCCTGGTGATCTATGTGATCCTGGGCTGCTTCATGGACTCGCTGTCCATGATCCTGCTGACCATCCCGGTGTTCTTCCCGGTGGTGACCGCGCTGGACTTCGGCATGAGCCCCGAGCACTTCGCGATCTGGTTCGGCATCCTGGTGCTGATCGTGGTCGAGGTCGGTCTGATCACGCCACCGGTGGGCATGAACCTGTTCGTCATCAACAGCATGGCCAAGGATGTGCCCATCATGGCCACCTACCGGGGCGTGATGCCCTTCGTGGCCAGTGACTTCATCCGCACCGCCTTGCTGGTGGCCTTCCCCTCGATCGTGACCTTCGTACTGAGGTTCTGACATGCGCCGTCGCTTCCTCGCTCTGGTGTCTGCGCTGGCCCTGGGTGGGGTGGCGGGCCTGGCGTCTGCCCAGACGTTTCCGGTCAAACCCCTGCGTGTGGTCGTGCCCTTTGGCGCGGGTGGCGTGGGCGACCTCACCGCCCGCATCGTCGCGGCCGGCCTGTCCACGCGCCTGGGTCAGCCGGTGGTGATCGAGAACCGACCTGGTGCAGGTGGCGTGGTGGCCGCCGATTCGGTGGCGCGCAGCGACCCCGACGGCCACACGATGTTCCTGATGTCCAACGGTACGGCGGTCACTGCCAGCCTGTTCAAGTCATTGCCGTTCGACACGGTGCGAGACTTCACGCCCGTGTCCACACTGGGCACGTTCGACATCGTGGTCGTGGCCAACCCCGATGCGCCCTACAAGACCTTTGCCGAGCTGCTGGCCTGGGCCAAAGCCAACCCGGGAAAGCTCAACATCGGCAGCATCAATGTCGGCAGCACGCAGAACCTGGCGGCCGAGTTGTTCAAGAGCAGTGCCGGGATTGACGCGCAGATCGTTCCCTTCAAAGGCACACCCGACCTGATCGGCGCCCTGCGCGGGCGACAGGTGGACGTCGGTGTGGAGATTCTCGCTCCAGTGCTCGCACAGATTCGCGCCAACGCCTTGCGTCCACTGGCGGTCAGTGGTGAGCGCCGCTCGGTCGTCCTGCCCGAGGTGCCGACCGCGGTCGAGTCGGGTGTGCCCGGCTTCGTGGCCTCGTCATGGAATGCGCTGGCGGTGCCGTCGAAAACGCCCCGGGCCGTGGTTGACCGGCTGCAGCGCGACATCGCGGCCACCGTGGCCGACCCTGATGTGCAGGCCAGACTGCGCGCGCTGAACATCGACCCGCGCTCGTCCACGCCCGAGCAAGCCGCCGACCTGCTGGCGGGCGATATCAAGCGCTGGGGTGCGGTGATCGAGCGCGCGGGAATCCCGAAGCAATGACCTGGGCGGCGGGCCACGCCCGGCTTGTCCTGCTCATGCCCCACCCTGCAGAAACCGCCGCAGCGCGCTCGCGCTGACCGGCTTGTGCAGCAGGCTGAAGCCATACCGGCCGGCCTGCTCGATGCGTTGAGCCGACATGTCGCCGGTGACCATGCACACCGGCAACGGGCCTTGGTGGCGCTGCCGAAGGCGTAGCAGGAAGGCCACTGCATCGGTGGACGGGTCCAGCAGGTAGTCGCAAATCACGGCGTCGATGTGCTGGGGCGTGGCCTCGCACAGCCGGATGGCCTCACCCGCGCTGGATGCGCTCAGGACCAGATGACCCCAGGACTGGAGCAAGCGCACGGTGGCCTCCATCACCTGTTCGTCGTCGTCGATGACCAGCACGCGCATGCCTTGGGCCGCCTCTGCTTCAGGCTTGCGTGTGCCTCTGCCTGTCTCGACGGCTCCGGGCTCGCACCGGGGCAAGCGGACCGAGAACATGGAGCCTTGCCCCGGCGTCGAACGCACGTCCAGTGACGCGCCCAGCTGCGCGGCTGCGCGCTTGACATTGGAAAGGCCAAGTCCCTCCGACCGATCGCCTTGTGGCGTGCGCGCCTCCACGCGGTAAAAGGCCTCGAAGATGGATTCGAGCTGCGCGTGTTCGATGCCGATGCCGGTGTCCCACACCTGGACCTCGACATGGGGGCCCCGAATTCGCGCGCCGAGCACGACGCGACCGCTTTCGCAGTAACGAACCGCGTTGGCGACCAGGTTGGCCAGGATGCGCCGCAGCACGGTGGCGTCGGCCCGAACCCAGGCCCGCGTGGGCACGGTGCGCAGTTCAAGGCCCTTGCCGGCGGCCATCGCGCCAAACTGGGTGAGCATTTCATCGAAGGCCACCTGCAGCGGCATCGGCCCGGCCTGCAGTGGCCTTTGATCCGCGTCGAGCAGCGATGCACCCAGCAGCAAGTCCAGCAGCTCCATGAGGCCATCGAGCGAAGAGCGCATGCGCTGTGCGATCGGACGCAGCGATTCGCTGCTGAGCGAATGGGCTGCCCGGTTCAGGCTCTGAATGGTGGTGAGAAAGAGCCCCAGCGAATGAATGGGCTGTCGCAGATCGTGGCTGGCTGCCGCCAGGAACACCGATTTGCTGCGGTCGGCTGCCTCGGCGCGCGCGGTCTGTTGCCTGAGATCGCCCACGAGCCGATCGATGCGCCGTTGCGCCTGATAGCGGTAGCTCATGTCCTGGATCAGCAAGGCGCAGCGAGTGACGTTTTCGTCCACATAGCTCACGCCCTGGATCAGCAAGGGGGGCAGCCCGCTTTCTCCGCGCGACAGACTCAAGTGAAGGTGCGTGGGTGCGTCACCGTCGAGAACCAGGGTGGCGGGCGACAGCCCCAGTGACTGCAACGCCTGGACAACCGTTTGACCGACGAGTTGCTCGCGCGTTTGGCCGAAGTGTCTGCACGCCACCGGGTTGGCGTCGCTCACCATCTCACCGTCACACAGCAGAATGCCTTCAATGCCGGCTTCAAACAGCGTGTCAAGCCGTTCCAGGGTCTGGCGCAAGGCCTGCATGCCGCGATGACGCAAGGTCACGTCGCGAGTGAGGGTGGCCATCTTGGCGTTGGTGCCACCGGACCCCTCGATCGGCCACAGCAGCACACCCATGACGCGGTCCTCGCCGCTGCTGTCTACCAGCGCGCGTTCATAGCGCACGGGCTACAGCGTGCTGAACAACTCCTCGCGCGAAGCGCGGGTGCGTTCGTAGTTCTCGTCGCCCATGACTTCGCGCAGCGGAAGGCCGGACGTTCGAGGCTGCGCAGCGCCGAAGAAGCTTGCGTAGGCGGCATTGATGTAGTGGACGGTGTCGTCGTGATCGATGAGGGAGATGGGTTCATCCAGACGATCGAGCGTCTGGTACAGCCGCTCCAGCACCAATGCCCGGCGACTGCGCCGGTTCTCGACGGCGGAGACATCGACAAAGGTGCACAACCAGTCTTCGCACCCCTCCAGTGGCACGAATGCCGCCTGCAGCAGGCGCTGGCCCACACGAGAGCGGGGGTTGCCCGTGCGCATCCGTCCCTCGAAGGCCTGACCCGCGGCCATGAGGGCGATCAGATCGAAGCCTGCTGCTTCAAACGCCTTGACGAATGCGCCGGGCTTTTGCTCGCTGAGGCTCAGCAGGTGCTCAAATGCCGCATTGCCGTTCAAGCGCCAGGGCGCTGCGCGCACCAGGACGGCCGGACCATCGATCTGTTCAACCCAGGAGCGCCGTTCGGCATCGTCCCTGGCACCCACCGGCGCGGAGGTTGCGCCTCTTTTCATGGATCGACCTGCTGTAGCACCCGTCGCAGGTCGTCCTGCCGAACCGGCTTGTGCAGCAGCGACAGGCCCAGTGAACGGATGGCCTGCGCTGCGTGCAACGAGGTGTCGGCGGTAAAGACATGTACGGGCACCGGACGGGCCAGGCAGGCCCGAACGGCGTCGATGAACTGCGTGGCATGGATGCCATCGCCCAGGTGGTAGTCGGACAGCACCAGGTCGATGTCTTCGGCGTGCGAGATGGCCAGCACGATGGCCTGGTCGGCGTCGGAGGCGCACCAGACCTCGTGCCCCCAGGCTTGAAGCAGTTGCTGCATGGCCATCAGCACCATCGCGTCGTCGTCGATTACGAGCACGCGCCGTGGCGTGTCCTTCGGGGCGCTGTCGCGAATGATGGGTGTGTGCGCACTGGGTGGTGTGGCGACGGCTTCTGCACGCGGCAGGGTGATGGAGAACATGGACCCCTTGCCCGGCGTGGAGCGCACCTGCAGCCTGGCATTGAGCAATCTGGCGGAGCGCTGAACGATCGACAGGCCGAGCCCAAGGCCGCGCAAGCCGCCGCTTGATGGCGCGTGCGGGTGCACCTGGTAGAACTCCTTGAAGATGCCGTCCAGCTGGTCCGAGGCAATGCCGATGCCCGTGTCCCATACCTGAACCTCCACCTCGGTGCCCCGCGATCTGGCGACCACAAGCACGCGCCCCGCTCTTGTGTAGCGCAAGGCATTCGACACCAGATTGTCCAGAATGCGTCGCAGCACCACAGCGTCGGTTTGGACCCATGCGTCGGTCGGCACCACATCCAGACGCAAACGCTTTGACTGCGCTGCGTCTGCCAGATCATCGGCGAGCTCATTGAACATCGCTGCCAGTGACACCGGCGCTGCGTGGACCACCACCGCGTTGGCATCCAGGCGGGAGATGTCGAGCAGCGAGTTGAGCAGGCGGCTGAGTGCATCGAGCGACGCGGCCATGCGGCGCGTCAGTTCCTCGAGTGTCTGGGTGGACACGCGGGGTGACTCGGTCAGGGCCTCCAGGCTGGAGAGCAACAGACCCAGCGCATGGATGGGTTGGCGCAGGTCGTGGCTCGCCGCAGACAGAAACAGCGATTTGGCGCGATCGGCCGACTCGGCGCGGTCCTTTTGCATGCGCAGGTTGTCGATGAGCGCGCGGATGCGTGCCTGTGCATCCCGCCGGTCGCGTACATCGCGAACGATGGCCATGCGCATGAATGAGCCGTGGCGCTGCACGGTGCGACCGATGAGTTCCACAGCGATGCGCGCGCCCTGGGTGTTGATCAACTCGCATTCGAAGGCCTCGTGTGAGGCCTGTTTCATGAGCATTTCGTAGGTCGCGTGGTACTCGGGCGCTATCAACGACGCGAAGTGCTGTTGGTACACCGCCGAGGGTGTGCTGGCCAGCAGTCGACATGCGGCAGGATTGGCGTTGATGATCTGTTGGTTCACGTGCACCACGATGCCGTCGCTGCTGGCCATGACGAAGCGCTGCAAGCGTGATTCGGTGAACTGCAGCTCACCCATTGTTTCGTGGTAGGCCGTAGTGTCCAGCGCATCGATGAAATGGCCGCTGGCACGGCCCGTATCGTCTGTGAGCGTGCGCAGGTGACCATCCAGTACTCGACGGTTCCCTTGGGCGTCCACCACTCGCCAGGTGAATGGCACGGCAGGCTCCTGGGCACTTTGCTGCAACAGGGCGAGCAGCTCGCCATGGAGGGTTGGGCCGAACAGATCCAGTGCGTCACGGCCCACGGCGTCCGCGCCGTGGGGTGTCACCAGTTCGAGCAGGGCGCCGCTGGCGAGTGCACAGCGCAGCCGCGGGCCGGTATCCAGCTGGATGACCAGCAGCGGCAGGTTGTCCACCATCTGTTGCAGCAGCTGCAATCGCAGATCGGTGGCTTGCCGGGCGAGGTGCAGATCACTCGTGTCCGCGAGCTGGCAGACGTGTGCCCGACGGGTCGCGTTCCAGTGGGCGGCACAGTGCAGGTGCACCGGCTTGGCCGGGGGGGGGCGGCACGAGCTGGAGTTCGAGCTCGAACGAGTCCGGGCGCGCCAGAGCAGACAGCATGGCCTTGCGCGAGGCGGGTACCAGAATGGACCAGTCCTGCCAGCGTGCGCCCGTCGCTGCTTCGAGTGCGCACCCGCCGGCACTCAGGTCGGTGAGGGGGCCCTGGTGCGCGACCTCGAATCGCACGCCGAACCAGGGGATGCGAGTGGGGTGGGGGAGCGAGTGCATCGGATGCCCAGGCAGGTTCGTGGAATTGTCGTGACAAGTCCTGACCTTGGGAAGGCTGGTTTTGGCTTGGTATTGGGCCGGTCAAGAATCCGTGGCAAGCGATAGGCGACAGCGCGTCGTGGCGGTGCTAGGCTCCGCATCCGCCCGGCAGTTGGGGAGGCGTAGGTCTTTCGACGGTGATCGTGACTGGAGAGGTGACCATGAACAAGCGGGAACTGTTGCGTTCGGCATTGGCGGTGGCCGGCACCTGTGTGATCGCGCCCGGGGCCATGGCCGCCGAGACCATCAATCTCACCGTGGCAGCGGCGCACCCGGCCACCACGCCGTGGGTGCGGCTGATGGCCGAGCAATTTGTTCCGGAAGTTCGCGAACGCGTGGCGGCGCTCGGCCCCGGCTGGTCGACGCAGATCAGCGAGTTCTATGGTGGCCAGCTCTACAAGATGAATGCCTCGCTCACCAGCGTGAGCGACGGCATCGCCGACATCGGCTGGGTGCTTGCGCCCGCCGAACCCGCCCGGTTGCCGTTGTCACAGTTCAGTGCCGCCATGCCGTTTGCATCCGCCGATCTGCGGGCGGTCCTGGCCGTCGTGAACGAGATGAATGACTCTGTGCCGGAGCTGGCCGAAGAATGGGATCGCAACGGGCTGGTGTTTCTGGGGGCCGTGGTGTCCGACCCCTACCACCTGTTCACCCGAACGCCGTTGCAGGGTTTTGCGCAACTTCAGGGGCTTCGCATCAGTGTGCCGGGCGCGCTGGGGCAGTGGCTCAAGGGCTCTGGGGCCGTCGCGGTCGACGGTGCGCTCACCTCCTACTACACCGACATCCAGACGGGGGTGAGTGACGGGACGATCTCCGTCACGTCGGGAGTCGTGCCCCTGCGGATTCACGAGGTGGCCCCGCACGTGTCGCTGGTCGATGTCGGCTGCATGTATGCGGGCGGCCTGGTGATGAACAAGGGGCGATTCCAGTCGATGCCCGCGCAGGTTCAAGGCATTCTTCGCGAGGCCGGGCGCCACTATTCAGCTTCCACTGGCGAGGCCATGTCCCGGGCCTACGACGGTGGCCTGAAGGCACTGGAAGCGATGACCACCCGCCAGCCCAACCCGGTCACGCTGAACCGCTGGCCGCAGGCGCAACGCCTCGCCTGGGCGCGCTCGCTGCCCAACCTGGCCGGCGACTGGGTGAGCCATCAACGCTCGCCGGAAGCGGCCCGGCGAATCGTGCATGCCTACCTGGAAGGACTGCGGCGTCGCGGTGCACAACCACTGCGGGACTGGGCGCTGTCGCTCTGAGGCTCGGGTGCGAAAGCCTGGCAGATCAGTTCAGCGCGAGGCAATGCGCTCCAGCGTCTGGCCGATGAGCTCGATGGTGGACTGCTGTGTCAGCGTGGCCGGGCGTTGTGAGCTGGTGGCCAGGCTCAGGCGCGTGCGCAGGGCAGGCGTGATGGCGCGCAGGCGATAGGCGGAGGGCTTGATCGAGCTGGCCACGGCGTTGCGCGAGAGCAGGGCGGCACCGGCGCCATCGGCCACCAGGTCGAGGATGGCGGACACGCCGTCGATCTCCAGTGCCACGATCGGTCGACACCCGATGCCGGCCAGCGCGGCTTCCACCTGCATGCGAAAGGCGTTGGGCCGGCTGGGAATGATCAAGGGCACCTCGGCCAACTCGCGCAGTGGCATGGGCGTGGGCGGCGGGTCTTCGGGCAGGCCGGGCGGGCGCGATTGCACCAGCCAGAGTTCTTCTTCGCGCAGCGGCTGCAGGTCGATCTCGGGCGCAGGCTGCGCGTTGTAGAGAACAGCGATGTCGATGCGCCCGGTCAGCAGCCATTCCTGCATGTTGGCCGACAGGCCCTCGCTGATCGACAGGCTGGCCTCAGGCAACTGTTGCCTGAAGGCCCGGGTCAGTGGCACCGCCAGCACCCGCGCCAGGCTGGGTGGCAGGCCGATGGCCACGCGCCCGGCCAGCGCGCCGCGCACCCGGCCCAGTTCTTCCCTGGCGCGCTCCACCTGGTGCAGGATGCCGCGCCCGTGCGCCAGCAGCAGCTTGCCGGCCTCGGTGGGCGTGGCGCCCCGCCCGTTGCGCACCAGCAGGGTCTGGCGCAGTTCCACCTCCAGCAGGCGCACTTGGCGCGAGAGGGCAGGCTGGGCCACGTCCAGGGCCACGGCGGCGCGAGTAAAGCTGCCGAGTTCGGCCACGCGCACGAAATATTCAAGCTGTTTCAGATCCATGGGTTGCGCCGTAGAGGTATGTGATTTTGTTCTAGCTGCTAGCCGGTGGTGTGGGTTTTGTTCAGGATGTTGACTCGCGACAATCCCCGGCTGATGACCGAATCCAACACCGTCCCCCTTCGCGGCATTTCTTCCATGGCCACCCGCCAGGTGCTGGCCGAACTCACCCAGGCCTATGCCGAACGCAGCGGGCAGGGCACCGACATCGCGTCGGTGGGCGGCGTGGACGCCGCGAAGCGGGTGCAGGCCGGCGAAGCCTTCGACCTCGTGATCCTGGCCAGCGACGCCATCGACAAACTCATCGCGGCCGGCCACCTATTGCCCGGTCGCGTCGATCTGGTGGTCAGCAGCGTGGCGGCCTGTGTGCCGGCTGGCGCGCCGGTGCCCGACCTGTCCAGCGAGGCGGCTGTGAAAGCCACCGTGCTGGCGGCCGGTAAAGTCAGCTATTCAACCGGGCCCAGCGGCGTGGCCTTGCAGAAGCTGTTTGCCGATTGGGGCATGGCCGAGGCCGTGGCGGGCAAGACGGTGCAAGCGCCGCCCGGCGTGCCGGTGGCCTCGCTGGTGGCCAGCGGCGAGGTGGCGCTGGGCTTTCAGCAGCTGAGCGAACTGCTGCACGTGCCCGGCATCACCATCGTTGGCGGCCTGCCTGAACCGATCCGGATCGTCACCGTGTTCAGCGCCGGCATTGGCGCCCACACGCCGCGGGCCGACGCGGTGCGCGCACTGCTGGCCTTCATGACTTCCGCCGACGCCGATGCCGCCAAGCAGCGCCAGGGCATGGCGCCGGCCTGAATTTGTCTTGCACAGAACAACCCGAGGAGACTGCATGTCACTGATCATCGATTGCCACGGCCACTACACCACGGCCCCCAAGGCGCTGGAGAACTGGCGCAACGCGCAGATCGCGGGCATCAAGGACCCGGCGCAGATGCCGAAGGTGGCCGACCTGAAGATCAGCGACGACGAGCTGCGCGAGTCCATCGAGACCAACCAGCTCAAGCTGATGAAGGAGCGCGGCAGCGACATCACGCTGTTCAGCCCGCGTGCGAGCTTCATGGCCCACCACATCGGCGACTTCGCGGTGTCCAGCACCTGGGCAGCGATCTGCAACGAGCTCTGCTACCGCGTCTCGAACTTGTTCCCCGACCACTTCGTGCCGGTGGCCATGCTGCCGCAGAGCCCGGGCGTTGACCCCAGGACCTGCATCCCCGAGCTGGAGAAGTGCGTCAAGGACTACGGCGCGGTCGGCATCAACCTCAACCCCGATCCCTCGGGCGGCCACTGGACCAGCCCGCCGCTGACCGACCGCCACTGGTACCCCATCTACGAAAAGATGGTGGAGCACGACCTGCCGGCCATGATTCACGTGAGCACCAGTTGCAACCCGTGCTTTCACACCACCGGCGCGCACTACCTCAACGCCGACACCACGGCTTTCATGCAGCTGATCCAGGGCGACCTGTTCAAGGATTTCCCGACCCTGCGCTTTTTGATTCCGCACGGCGGTGGCGCGGTGCCCTACCACTGGGGCCGCTTCCGTGGCCTGGCGCAGGAGATGAAGAAGCCCCTGCTGAGCGAGCACCTGCTCAACAACGTGTTCTTCGACACCTGCGTCTACCACCAGCCGGGCATCGACCTGCTCAATACCGTGATCCCGGTCAAGAACGTCTTGTTCGCCTCCGAGATGATCGGCGCGGTGCGTGGCATCGACCCGACCACCGGCAACTACTACGACGACACCAAGCGCTACATCGAGGCGTCGACGATCCTGTCGGCCGACGACAAGCACGCCATTTACGAAGGCAACGTGCGCCGCGTGTTCCCGCGCCTGGACGTCCGCCTCAAGGCCAAGGGCCACTGATTCCCAAGGAGACAAGACATGTACGAACTCGGCGTCGTTTACCGCAACATTCAGCGCACCGACCGCGCCACCGCCGACGCGCTGGCGTCGCTGGGCTCAGCCACCGTGCACGAAGCCATGGGCCGTGTCGGCCTGCTCAAGCCCTACATGCGGCCCATCTACAGCGGCGTGCAAGTGAGTGGCACCGCCGTCACCGTTCTGCTGCACCCGGGTGACAACTGGATGATGCACGTGGCCGCCGAGCAGATTCAGCCCGGCGACATCGTGGTGGCGGCTGTCACCGCCGAGTGCACCGACGGCTACTTTGGCGACCTGCTGGCCACCAGCTTCCAGGCTCGCGGCGCGCGCGCGCTGGTCATCGACGCTGGCGTGCGCGACGTCAAGACCCTCAAGGAAATGAACTTCCCGGTCTGGAGCAAGGCCATCAGCAGCAAGGGCACCATCAAGGCCACGCTGGGTTCGGTGAACATTCCGGTGGTGTGCGCCGGCATGTGGGTGACGCCGGGCGATGTGATCGTGGCCGACGACGACGGTGTGGTCTGCGTGCCGCGTGCCAAGGCGGCCGCCACGCTGGAGGCCGCGCGCAAACGCGAAGCCAACGAAGGCGAAAAGCGCGACAAGCTGGCCAGCGGCGTGCTGGGCCTGGACATGTACAAGATGCGCGAGCCGCTGGCAGCGGCCGGTCTGCGTTACATCGACTGAGACCAATCCATGAGCAAACCCACATCCGGAGACTTCACCAAAACCGCGGGCTGGCTTGACTGGTTCGAGGGCCCGAGCAAGCCGCGCTTCCAGCTGCCTGCGGGCAGTGTGGACGCGCACTGCCACGTGTTCGGCCCCGGCGCCGAATTCCCGTACGCACCCGAGCGCAAGTACACGCCCTGCGACGCGAGCAAGCAGCAGCTCTATGCGCTGCGCGACCACCTGGGCTTTGCGCGCAACGTGGTGGTGCAGGCCACCTGCCACGGCGCCGACAACCGCGCCATGGTCGATGCCTGTTTGAACAGTGGCGGCAAGGCGCGCGGTGTGGCCACCGTCAAGCGCAGCGTCACCGACGAGGAATTGCAGGCCTTGCACGCCGCCGGCGTGCGCGGCGTGCGCTTCAACTTCGTCAAACGGCTGGTGGACTTCACGCCCAAGGACGAGCTGATGGAGATTGCCGGGCGCATCAAGGCGCTGGGCTGGCACGTGGTGATCTACTTCGAGGCGGTGGACCTGCCCGAGCTGTGGGACTTCTTCACCGCGCTGCCCACCACCGTGGTGGTGGACCACATGGGCCGCCCCGACGTGAGCAAGCCCGTCGACGGCCCCGAGTTCGCTCTGTTCCTGAAGTTCATGCGCGAACACCCGAACGTGTGGAGCAAGGTGAGCTGCCCCGAGCGCCTGTCCGTCACCGGCCCCAAGGCCCTGAACGGCGAGCAAGCCGCCTACCGCGACGTGGTGCCGTTTGCCCGCAAGGTGGTCGAGACCTTCCCCGACCGCGTGCTCTGGGGCACTGACTGGCCACACCCCAACCTGAAAGACCACATGCCCGACGACGGCCTGCTGGTCGACTTCATCCCGCACATCGCGCCGACCGCCGAGTTGCAGCAAAAGCTCCTGGTGGACAACCCGATGCGTCTTTACTGGCCGGAGGAGGTCTGATATGGCACTCGACAAACCCTACAAGGACGTGCCCGGCACGACCATCTTCGACGCCGAACAAAGCCGCAAAGGCTATTGGCTCAACCAGTTCTGCATGAGCCTCATGAAGGCCGAGAACCGTGAGCGCTTCAAGAAGGATGAGCGCGCCTACCTCGACGAGTGGGCGATGACCGAAGAGCAGAAGCAGGCCGTGCTCGCACGCGACCTCAACTGGTGCATCCGTCTGGGCGGCAACATCTATTTCCTGGCCAAGATCGGCGCCACCGATGGCAAGAGCTTTCAGCAGATGGCGGGTTCCATGACCGGCATGACCGAGGACGAGTACCGCGCCATGATGGTCGCGGGTGGTCGCTCGGCCGACGGCAACCGCTACATCGGCGAAGACGGGGATGCGCAGGCGCATCACCAACCCCAAGGCAAGCAAGGGAAGCACTGACATGGCCCGCATCACCGCATCCGTTTACACCTCGCACGTGCCCGCCATCGGCGCCGCACTCGACCTCGGCAAGACCGCCGAGCCCTACTGGCAGCCGGTCTTCAAAGGCTATGAGTTCTCCAAGCAGTGGATGAAGGATCACAAGCCCGACGTGATCTTTCTGGTCTACAACGACCACGCCACCGCGTTCAGTCTGGACATCATCCCGACCTTCGCCATCGGCACGGCGGCCGAATTCAAGCCCGCAGACGAAGGCTGGGGACCGCGCCCGGTGCCCGTCGTCAAGGGTCACCCCGAACTGGCCTCGCACATTGCGCAGAGCGTGATCCAGCAGGACTTCGACCTCACCATCGTCAACAAGATGGACGTGGACCACGGCCTGACGGTGCCGCTGTCGCTGATGTGTGGCCAGCCGCAGGCATGGCCGTGCCCGGTGATTCCGTTCGCCGTGAACGTGGTGCAGTACCCGGTGCCCAGTGGCCAGCGTTGCTACAACCTCGGCAAAGCCATCCGCAAGGCGGTGGAGAGCTACGACGAAGACCTCAACGTGCACATCTGGGGCACAGGTGGCATGAGCCACCAGTTGCAGGGCCCGCGCGCGGGCCTCATCAACAAGGACTTCGACAACCGCTTCCTCGACCTGCTTGAGACCGACCCCGAAGCGGCGGCCGCGATCCCGCACATCGACTACGTGCGCGAGGCCGGCAGCGAAGGCATAGAGCTCGTGATGTGGCTGATTGCGCGCGGCGCCATGGCCGACGCCGGCGGCGGCAAGCGCCCGAAGGTGGCGCACCGCTTCTTCCACGTTCCGGCCAGCAATACCGCCGTGGGTCACCTGATCCTGGAGAACAACTGACATGACCAACAAGACCATCAAAGTCGCGCTCGCGGGCGCGGGCGCCTTCGGCGTCAAGCACCTGGACGGCATCAAGAACATCGACGGCGTCGAGGTGGTATCCCTCATCAGCCGCGACCTCGACAAGACGAAGGAAGTGGCGGCCAAGTACGGCATCGGCCATGTCACCACCGACCTGGCCGACGCGCTGGCCTTGAAGGAGGTGGACGCCGTCATCCTGTGCACACCCACCCAGATGCACGCCGAGCAAAGCCTGGCCTGCCTCAAGGCCGGCAAGCACGTGCAGGTGGAGATTCCGCTGGCTGACAGCCTGGCGGGTGCGCAGTCGGTGGTCGACCTGCAAAAGCAAACTGGTCTGGTGGCCATGTGCGGTCATACCCGTCGCTTCAACCCGAGCCACCAGTACGTGCACAAAAAAATCGCTGCCGGTGAATTCAACATCCAGCAGATGGATGTGCAGACCTATTTCTTTCGCCGCACCAACACCAACGCGCTGGGCCAGCCGCGCAGCTGGACCGACCACCTGCTGTGGCACCACGCTGCCCACACGGTCGATCTGTTCGCCTACCAGGCCAACAGCCCCATCGTGCAGGCCAACGCCATCCAGGGGCCGATCCACCCGACGCTGGGCATCGCCATGGACATGAGCATCCAGCTCAAGGCGGCCAACGGCGCCATCTGCACGCTCTCGCTCTCGTTCAACAACGACGGCCCGCTGGGCACCTTCTTCCGCTACATCGGCGACACCGCCACCTACATCGCACGCTACGACGATCTCTTCAATGGCAAGGAAGAAAAGATCGACGTGTCCCATGTCGACGTGAGCATGAACGGTATCGAGCTGCAGGACCGCGAGTTCTTCGCCGCCATCCGCGAGGGCCGCGAGCCCAACTCGAGCGTGGGCAAGGTGTTTGCGTGCTACCAGGTGCTCAACCAGCTGGAGCAGCAGCTCAACGCGAAGGGTTGATCCCATGCAGCAGCGCAAGCTCGGCCCTTTCAGAGTCTCGGCCATCGGCCTGGGCTGCATGAACATCTGCCACGCCTATGGGCCGCCGGTGCCCGAGGCACAGGCCGAGCGTCTGCTGCTGACCGCGCTGGACGAAGGCGTCACGCATTTCGACACTGCGGCGCTGTACGGCTTTGGCGCCAGCGAGACGATCGTGGGCAAGGTCTTGTCCGCGCACCGCAGCCGCTTCACGCTGGCCAGCAAATGCGGCATGCAGGGTGTGGACGTCAAGGGCGACGGTCAACTGGTGCGCGTGATCGACGGGCGACCCGAGACGTTGCGCGCCACCTGCGAGGCCGCCCTGAAGCGCCTGCGCACCGACGTCATCGACCTGTACTACCTGCACCGCTGGGACAAGCAGGTGCCCGTCGAAGAGAGCGTGGGCGGCCTGGCCGACCTGGTGCGCGCCGGCAAGATCCGCGCGATCGGTTTGTCGGAAGTGTCGGCCGCCACGCTGCGCAAGGCCCACGCCGTACACCCGATCGCCGCGGTGCAGACCGAGTACTCACTGTGGACGCGCAACCCGGAGATTGCGGTGCTCGATGCTTGCGCCGAGCTGGGAGCTGCGTTCGTGGCCTTCAGCCCCACGGCGCGGGGCTTCCTCGCCACCGACCTCAATCCCGATGGCTTTGATGCCAAAGACATCCGGCGCGCCATGCCGCGCTTCCAGAGCGCGCACTGGGCTGGCAACCTGCGCTTGCTGCCGGGGTACCGCGCCATCGCGTCGGAGGTGGGTTGTACGCCAGCGCAGTTGTCCCTCGCTTGGCTGCTGCACAAGGCGCCCCACATCCTGCCCTTGCCCGGCACCGGCAATGTGGATCATCTGCGCGAGAACCTGGGCGCGGACGCCGTGACACTGAGCGCCGATGTCATGCAGCGGCTGGATCGGCTCATCAACCAGCAGTCGGTACACGGCAACCGCTACAGCGAGCAGAGCAACCGCGAGGTCGATACCGAGGTATTCGCGGCCTGAACATGCCTCAGCGCCGGTTGGGCCTTACACAGGCCACATCCCCCTCCGGGCAGCTCATGTGTCGGCGCAGCTCGGCTGTGCGCTCGCGCGTCAGGCGCGCCTGGCACATCTGCCGCACCATGGGCTCGGCACTGCCGCCGCGCACACCACTGGCCTCGAATTCACACGCGGTGGTGCGGAACTGCAGCCAGGCGGTCTGCGCGTTGCGCAGCAGGGTGCGCTGGGCGCTGTCCAGCACCGCTGAAAGGTCGCGGAAGGTGGCGGCGTAGCCCGCCTGGGCATGTTCGAAATCGCGGTAGGCGCAGGCCGTGAGCTGGCGCTGCGTCTCGGCCTTGGCGCAGTCGGCGGGCAGGTCGTTGGCGGGCGTTGTGGCGGGCGCGGTGGCCAGGGCCGGTGTCAGCGGCAGCAGCAGGCAAAGCAGGGCGGCGAAGCGGTGCATGGTGGTCCTCCTGGGCGCTGGTTTGGGGGCACCGCATTCTGCGCTGAAACAAAACGACAAGAAGCGATACCGCGGCGAGACCCGGCAGCGCCAGCCGCTGCGCACCATGACGGCCATGTTCCACCCGTCCCGAAAGGACCCCGTCATGAAACCCTGGATCAAGCGCACCCTCATCGGCCTCACCAGCATCACCGTGCTGGCGGGCGGCCTGGCCGCCTGTGGCCACCGCGACCACCATGCCCGTGGCCCGGCGTCGCCCGATCAGGTTGCCGAGTGGCGCGGCAAGGCCATCGACCGCGTGAGCAGCAAGCTCGATCTGGATGGCGCCCAGCGTCAGAAGCTGGAAGTGCTGGCCGACAAGCTGATCGCCCAACGCACCGCCATGATCGGCCAGAGCGGCCACCCGCGCGAAGAGATGCGGGCCCTGGTGGCCAGCGAGAAGTTCGACCGCGCCCGCGCACTGAACCTGCTCGACGAGAAGACCCGCGTGCTGCAGCTGAGCACGCCCGATGTGATCAACGCGCTGGGCGATTTCTACGACAGTCTCAACGCCACCCAGCAAGCCGAAGTGCGCGAGTTCCTCGAGCACCGCCGGGGCTGGTTTCGGCGCGGCTGAGCATGGGGCGATCCATGTCACCCGCCCTGCAGACCATCGCACGCCCATGGCGTGAGCACGGCCCGGCCCTGGTGGCCGGTGTCGACAACCCCCACGACGAGGTGATGGCCCTGGTGTGGGGCCCGCGCTTCGACCGCGAGCACGCCATGTGGCTGTGGTCGCGCCTGTCGCGGCGCGAGCCGCAGCAGGCCGCGCCCGTGTTGCCGGCGCTGCTGGGTATGGCCGAGGACTACGACGCGCTGGAAACCAGCGAACAACGCCGGGTACGGCGCCTCATCATGCGCCACCGTTCCTTGACGGGCGCGGGCGCTGCCTGAGGTGTGGTTGAAGCGGTTGGCGTCCAGGCCGGTGTGAGAATGCGCGCATGCCCCGCATCCTGTTGATCGACGACGACGCCCAGCTCGGCCCACCCCTGGCGAGCTACTTCCAGCGCTTCGACATGAGCCTGGTGCAGGCGCTCAAGCCCAGCGAAGGCCTGGCCCAGTTGCGCCGCGGCGGCTTCGACGCCGCCATCCTGGACGTGATGCTGCCCGAGATGGACGGCTTCGAGCTGTGCCGCACCATCCGCAAGGAAAACGACCTGCCCATCGTGATGCTGACTGCGCGCGGTGACGTGATGGACCGTGTGGTCGGCCTCGAACTCGGTGCCGACGATTACTTGCCCAAACCTTTCGAGCCGCGCGAGCTGGTGGCGCGCCTGCAGACCGTGCTGCGCCGCCGGGTGGCCACGCCCGAGCCCGGCGTGTTGCAGTTCGACGGCTTGGTGATCGACCCCGCGCGACGCGAAGTGCGTCGCCAGGGGCAGGTGGTCGACCTGACCGGCACCGAGTTCGAGCTGCTGCTGTTGCTGGCGCGCGAGCCGGGCCGTGTGCTCAGCCGCGATGACATCCTCAACCACCTGCGCGGACACGAGGCCGAGCTGCTGACGCGCGCGGTCGACATTGTGGTGAGCCGCCTGCGCAAGAAGCTCGAACCGCTGGAGTGCATCAAGACGCTGCGCAACGCGGGCTATTCACTGGCCCTGCGCCGCGCGGCGGGAGACTGAATGGGCAAGAAGCTGCTGTGGCGCCACTCGCTCAAGCTGCGCTTGCTGGCGGTGTTCCTGCTGCTGGCGTTCGCGCTGGCGTTCATCTTCATCGGCGGCGCGCAGAAGGCCTTCTCGCTGGGCTGGAAGGAAGCGGCCAGGCCCTTGCTGATGGACTACGTGAACCGTCTGGCCGACGACGTGGCGCCGGCCGGCACGCCGGATGTGGCGCGCGCGCAGGCCCTGGTGGCGCGCGTGCCCCTGGTCACCATCGACATCACCGGCCCGCAGGTTCAATGGCGCTCGCACCCGGCGCAGTCGCGCCCGCACTGGTTGCGCGATCGGCCCGAGGGGCGTGGGCGCGACGACTGGGGTGACGATCAGGACTGGATCGAGCTGCTGCAGCGGCGCACCGCCGACGGCCACCTGATCGAGTTCGGGCTCAACGAAGACGCCTTCGAGCGCCGCCCGCGCATGTTCATCTACGCGCTGGTGGCCTTGTTGCTGGTGACGACCCTGGCCTTTCTCTACCTGCGCCGTTTGCTGCGACCGCTGGACGCCATCCGCGCCGGCGCCATGCGCTTTGGTGCCGGCAACTTTTCGCAACCCATCGAGGTGCCGCGCCGCCGCCGCGAAGACGAGCTCGGCCAGCTGGCCGGCACCATCAACACCATGGGGCGCGACATCGAACAGATGCTGCAGGCCCAGCGCGCGCTGCTGCTGGCCATCAGCCACGAGCTGCGCAGCCCGCTGACCCGTGCCCGCCTGAACACCGAACTGCTGCCTGAGCGCGAGGACGTGAGCCCACAGCGCGAGGCGCTGCTGCGTGACCTCAACGAAATGGCGCGCCTCATCAGCGATCTGCTCGAGAGCGAACGCCTGGCCGGGCGCCACGCCGCGCTGCACCGTGAGCTGACCGACCCGGTGGCGCTGGCGCGCGAGGTGGTGGACGAGCTGGCAGCGGTGCGCCCCGAGGCGCGCGACATCGCCTTGCACCTGCCCGAGGCCTTGCCCCTGGCCTCGCTCGACCGCGTGCGCATGCGGCTGCTGCTGCGCAACCTGCTCGACAACGCCCTGCGCCACAGCTCGGGCGCCGCGCGGCCGCCCGAGCTGCACCTGAGCGCCGAGGGCCGGCAGTTGCGCTTCGAGGTGCGCGACCACGGCCAGGGCGTGCCCGAAGATCGCATCGGCCAACTCGGCCAGGCCTTCTACCGCCCCGACAGCGCGCGCACACGCGATGCCGGTGGGGTGGGATTGGGGCTCTACCTGTGCCGCTTGGTGGCGCAGGCCCACGGGGGGCAACTGGACATCCGCAACGCCCACCCGGGCTTGCGGGTGAGCGTCACGCTGCCGACCTGAAGCCTGGGCGCTGAGCCATCAGAAGCTCGTACAGGCCTTGTGCCGCAGATGACAGTGCGCGGTCGGCGCGCCTGAGCAGGTAGACCTGACGCTTGAGCCCGGCGGCCACCACCGGCCGCGCGCGCAGGCGAGGGTGGTCGAAGTGAAAAAGCGTGAGCGTGGGCACCACGGACACACCCAGTCCCTCGCGGACCATGGCCGCCACGGTGCTGAGCTGCTCCAGTTCCAGGAACGAGGACAGGCGCCTGGGGTGGAGGGCGGCATCGACGTGCTGACGCACGCTGCTGGAGCGCGCCAGCTGGATGACGGGCCAGCCACTCAGTTCGGAGAGCTTGAGATGGCCTGTCTGTGCGGCCAGCGGGTGGTCGTCGCGGCACACCAGATGAAAGCTGTCGGCGCAAAAGCGCTCGGCGCGCAGCCCATTGGCGCTGGCCTGCGTGGACGCCAGCGCAAAGTCGGCGCGGCCGGTCTGCACGCGCGCAATGCAGTCGTCTGACAGCACGTCGGCGACGTCGAGTTCGATGTCCGGGTAGCGCGCGTGATATCGCGCCAGCAAGGGGGGCAGCCAGCCGGCGGCCAGTGAAGGCAGTGCGGCGATGGCCACGCGCCCACGGCGGCGCGCCACGTGATCGCGCACGTCGGCCACGGCGGTGTCGGCTTCGCGCAGCAGGCGTTGTGCGGCTTCCAGAAACCCGGCGCCTTCCACCGTGAGCTCGACCTGGCGGGTGGTGCGGTCGAACAGCCGGCCGCCGATGTGTTCCTCGAGCGAGCGGATCAATGCCGAGAACGCGGGCTGCGACAGGTGGCAGCGCTCGGCGGCGCGGGTGAAGTTGCGCAACTCGGCCAGTGCCACGAAAGCGCGCAGTTCGCGGGTCGACATATTGATCTGCATGGCAGATAAATGTATCGGCAATTCAAGTTTCACAGATCAGTCAGTGATCCCTAAAGTGCCGCTCCATGACAGCCAAGGAGACATTGCTGATCGGCTCGGCCGCCGGCTTTTCGGGCGACCGTGCCGACGCCGCCGGCCCGGTGGTCGACGCGCTGGTGCGCGCTGGTGGCCCGGCCTGCCTGATGTTCGAGACCCTGGCCGAGCGTACGCTGGCGCTGGCGCAGCTGGCGCGCCGCGACGACCCGTCGCGGGGCTATGAACCGTTGCTCGACGACATGCTGCGACCGGTGCTGGGGCGTTGCCTGGACCACGGCGTACGCATCGTGGGCAATTTCGGTGCCGCCAATCCGCGGGGAGCGGCGCGCCACATCCACCGCATCTGCCGCGAGCTGGGGCTTCGCCAGGCTCGCGTTGCGGTGATCGAGGGCGATGACCTCAGCGACGTCGCGCACCGTGGCCTGCTGCGCGAAGCCCTGGGCGGCGCGCTCGACGGCCTGCAACTGGTGAGCGCCAATGCGTACATCGGGGCCGAGGCCATTGCCCAAGCGCTGCGCGACGGCGCCGATGTGGTGGTGGCGGGCCGGGTGGCCGACCCCTCGCTGGCGCTGGGACCGGCCCTGCACCACTTCGGGTGGGCCATGGACGACTGGGACCGCTTGGCCGGCGCAACCATGGCCGGGCATTTGCTGGAATGCGGCGCGCAGGTCACCGGTGGCTATTACGCGGACCCGGGCATCAAGGACGTGCCCGATCTGGCGCACGTCGGCTACCCGATCGCCGAGCTCCATGCGGGTGGGTCGTGCGTCGTCTCCA
>NZ_JAHBZK010000022.1 GCF_019635465.1 Hydrogenophaga sp. | reverse complement strand
CCTTGCTCGATTTCTTGAGCTGCTCGACCAGAGCGGCGACGGCCTTGTCGATGCCGCGCTTGAGGTCCATCGGGTTCATGCCGGCGGCCACGTACTTCATGCCTTCGCGCACGATGGCCTGGGCCAGCACGGTGGCGGTGGTGGTGCCGTCACCGGCGTTGTCGCTGGTCTTGGAAGCGACTTCCTTGACCATCTGGGCGCCCATGTTCTGGAGCTTGTCCTTCAGTTCGATCTCTTTGGCGACCGACACACCGTCCTTGGTGACGGTGGGGGCGCCGAACGAGCGCTCGAGCACCACGTTGCGGCCTTTGGGGCCCAGGGTCACTTTCACTGCGTTGGCCAGGATGTTCACACCCTCGACCATGCGGGCACGGGCGTCACCGCCGAAAACCACGTCTTTAGCTGCCATGTCTAAATCTCCAAAAATCAGTTCAGTGCGAATGACGGATGACGGATGACTTCGGCTTCGCCGTTGATGACAGATGACAGGCAGTCATTTGTCATGAGGCGAAGCGAGTCATTTGTCATCACTTCTCGACGACGGCAAACAGGTCGTCTTCTTTCATGACAAGCAGCTCATCGCCGTCGACCTTGACGGTCTGGCCGCTGTACTTGCCGAACAGCACGCGATCACCGACCTTGACGGTCAGCGCTTTGGTTTCGCCTTTGTCGTTGGTGCGGCCCGGGCCCACTGCCACGACCTCGCCCTGGTCGGGCTTCTCGGCGGCGTTGTCGGGGATGACGATGCCCGAGGCGGTCTTGGTTTCGCTCTCGACGCGCTTGACGATCACGCGGTCGGCGAGGGGACGAAGTTTCATTGCATCTCCTGATGTCGAATGGATGGGAAACGGGGATTGCCCGGCAGAGATGCCAGGGCCACGGCGCTGGTGTTAGCACTCAGCGCCAGCGAGTGCTAATCATAAGGGCGCCCGATGACCATTTCAAGAATGGCCCCCAAAATCTGCCGCCGAACGGGCGTTTTGCCTGGGTTATTCAGCTGGCGCGAGGCAGCCACACGCCGAATCGGGCCCCTTGCCCCGGGGCGGACTGTGCCGACAGGCGCCCGCCGTGGCTGTCGACGATCTGTTTGACCAGGGCCAGGCCAATGCCGTCACCGGTGATGGCGGGGTCGTCACAGGCCCGGCCGAACATTTGCCACATCAGTTCCAGTTGGCTCGGATCGAAACCCTTGCCGTGGTCCTGTATCCATACTTCGGTCCCTTCGGCGTCATGTGCATGGCCGA
The DNA here is from genome assembly GCF_019635465.1 of Hydrogenophaga sp. Classification (GTDB taxonomy): domain Bacteria; phylum Pseudomonadota; class Gammaproteobacteria; order Burkholderiales; family Burkholderiaceae_C; genus Hydrogenophaga. Next base: position 84,925 of record NZ_JAHBZK010000022.1, on the reverse strand, counting down.
AGCCGATGTCGACGGTATCGCACTGGCTGCTGTATTTGATGGCGTTGTCAACCAGGTTGGCCCAGACCTCTTGCAGCAGCACCGCGTCTCCGTCCACGGTGGGCAGTTCCCCCAGCCCAGTGACACGGATGTCCCGCTGTGGCCAAGAGGCGCGGGCGTCTTCGACCACCCCCGATATCAGGGGCGCCAGTGCCACCGGTGCGTGGGCGATGGCCTGTCGGCCCAGGCGCGAGAACTTGAGCATCGCCTCCACAAGGTTGTGCAGCCGGGCGCCAGCGGTGCGCACGCGATCGCAGTAAGCGCGTGCCTGCTCGAGCTCCCCGGCGTCCAGGTGGAGTTGCAGGATCTCGGCATAGCTCACCATGTGCCGAATCGGCTTTTTGAGGTCGTGCGACAGCGCGTGCGAAAAGTCGGTGAGGGCGCGGTTGGCCTCTTCCAGCTGCTCGGTGCGCTCCTGGACCATGTGATTGAGCTTGTCGTTGGTGCGACGGCGTTCGTCGATCAGCTCGTAGTAGACGGAGACGTCTTGCACCATCCAGGTGCTGGGCATGCGGTAACCCTGCCCGTTGAACTCTGGAATGCCGCGGCAACGTACCCAGCGCAGGTTGCCCTGCGCGGAGATCAGGGGCAACTCTTCGTCGAACTCCTCGCCTGTGCGCAGGGATTCGTCCAGCTTTTGCCGCACGCTCACCCTGGTGCCTTGCGGGCACAAAGCCACCAGCGTATCAAAGTCCAGGGGCTCGTTGCTGATGGGACGATCGGCAATACGAAACACCTCGCTGGACCAACGTGAGCGTCCCAGCTGGTGGTCGTACTCGATGCGCCCAAGCTGTGCCAGTTGCTGCGCCACTTCCAGATGGTGTTGGAGGCGCAGGTTCGCCTGCTCCAGGACCTTGCGCTCGCTGATGTCTGTCTGGATCGAAAAGTAGGCCGCCACCTCACCGGCCGCGTCCCGGATGGGCTCGATGTTGAGCAACACCGTGTAGGCCTGGCCGTCCTTGCGGTAGTTGATCAGCTCAATGCCGGAAATGGCCCTGCCTGCCGAAAGATCGGATTTGAGTCTGGCGGTGACGCGCGTGCTCGTGAGTGGGCCGTGCAGAAACTCGCTGGCTCGGCGGCCTTGAACCTCCTTCAGGCTCCAGCCAGTCACCGCGCCGTAGGTGCTGTTGACCCAGCGAATGCGTTGATCGCGGTCGGTGATGACCACCATGTTGTCGCTGTGCTCGACGATGCGCCGCAACACCTGCAGCCAATCGCCGAGATCATCCAATCCGGCTTCGCTGGGCGGGGAGGCTTCGATGTCGGCTTCCGGTGTGGTGGCGTCGTCTGATGCCGGAACCAGCGTCAGTGCCTTGGGCAAGGCCTGGCCGTTCATGTCGATGTCTCCGATTGCTCCTGATCCTGTAGCTTCTGCGGCATAGGCGATGCGGTTCATGGCGCCACGGCGGTAGGCATTTGGCGAACTGCTGATCCTGATCATGGCGCCACTCCTGCGAACTCTGGTAGTAATGGCGTGCACGTTAGTGACCGAACGCTCATTGCGATGTCCTGCCATGGCTTATGGGGCTGATAGTTGCGCCAACAATGAATTCGAGCGCGGTCGAGCCTCGGCCGAATCAGGGCGCGCGCCCGCGTACATGTCCATCTGTTTCGATCACCATGACACCCAGGGCTCCTCAGAAACTTGCGCACGGCAGCAACCGGTGCGAGCAGTGCACCACGCGCCAGCGCTGCATCGTGTCTTGCCTTTCGGCGGAACAGTTTGCTGCGTTGCAGCCGCAGATCGTCGAGCGGGTCATTCCTGTGGGGCGGGAGATCGAGACCCAGGGTGCCCGCCCGGACACCGTGCGCATCGTCAAACTGGGCTTGTTCAAAGGGACTCGCCTGACGGCGCGAGGCGAGCGTCGGGCTGTCTGCCTGCAAGGCAAAGGCCGCATCGTGGGGTTGAGTGGCCTGTACCGACAGCCAGCCTCGTTGTCGGTGGTGGCGATCACACCGGCGCGCGTCTGCGAGGTGCCCATTGATGTGATCGATGACCTCGGCGCAACCGACCGCAACTTCCGGCGATGCCTGTACAAGGCGCTGGCGCGCTATATCGACAACCTGGCCGACTGGTCGCGGATCCTGCGCGAGGAGGGCATCGCTACCCAGCTTTGTCAGGCCTTGCACCTGATATCCCTCGAAGAAGGTCACAAGGCGTTCCGTATCCCGAGCCACGTGGAGCTGGGGCGTGTACTGGGTGCCCGGCGCGAAACGGTCGCGCGCCACATCGGCGCCCTGATTGAGCGCGGGCACTTCACCAAGATCGATCGCTGGCATGGGATGCTGACGACAGCGTCTGACGGAACGTGCGCCTGAGCCGGCGTCAGGCGAACACGCCGACCGCTGCGTCCAGGGCCGCCGCTTCGTGCTGCAGGTTGCGCGCCGCCGCCACCAACTGTTCGACCAGTGCCGCGTTCTGAGTGGTGACCTGATCGAGCGACCCCACGGCCTGACTCACCTGGGCAACGCTGTCCGCCTGCGTCGCTGCGGCAGCACCCATGTCGTCGATCAGGGCGTTGGCACCCGCCACGCGCTCGGTGGTGCGCTCGATGGTCTGGCCTGCCGAATCGACCATGCGCACGCCCGTGTCGACCGCTGTGATGGCCTGCTGGATCAGCGAGCGAATCTCGCCGGCTGCCGACGAACTGCGCTGCGCAAGCGAGCGCACCTCGCCCGCCACCACGGCGAAGCCGCGGCCCTGCTCGCCGGCGCGCGCGGCCTCCACCGCGGCATTGAGCGCCAGGATGTTGGTCTGGAAGGCGATGGAGTCGATGACCGCGATGATCTCGTTCATGCGCCGGCTCGATTGCGCAATCTGGCTCATCGTGGCCACCACGTCGCGCACGGCCTCGCCTCCCGCTTGCGCCACGGTGGAAGCGTCGCGCGCTCGCGCGGCGGCGTCGCGGGCGGCCACCGCGTTGTGCTGGATGCTGCGTGAGAGCTCGTCCATGGAGGCCGCGGTCTCTTGCAGGCTGGCGGCTGCTTGATCGGTGCGCTGGTTCAAATCGCCGTTGCCGGCGGCGATCTGCTGGCTGGCTTCGGCCACGCGGGTGGCGCGAATGCTCACGTCGTCCACCAGTGCTTTCATGTTCAGTGCCGCCTGGTTGAGCGAGCGCTGCAGCAGGCCGACAGCGTCGAGCCGGTTGGGCAGGGTCTGGCAGCCCAGCTGGCCGCGCGCCAGGGCTTGCGCCTGCGCCAGCAGCGCCTCGAGCGGTCGACCGATTTGTGCGCGATGGCACCAGGCACCCGCGGCCAGCGCGGCGCCCTGGGCGATCGCAAGCCCCGTCCAGGTGGCGGTACTGGCCCCGGACTGAGCCACCACCACCCAGGCGGGCAGCGCGCCCAGCGCCACGGGAACCGCACAGCGAACGCCGGTGCGTGCGGTCTGGGCCCGCGACAAGACGGCCAGCCATCCCGTGCGTACCAGAAGGCCCTGGCGGAAGGCGAAGCCACTGGCCTTGCCTTCGCGAAAGCGTGCGTACCAACGCTCGGCCACCGCGGTTTCGCCGGGCGCAGGCCGGGTCCGAACCGACATGTAGCCGGTGAGCTGGCCGTCACGGTGCAGCGGTGTCACGTTGGCGCGCACCCAATAGTGGTCGCCGTCCTTGCGCCGGTTCTTGACCAGGGCCGACCAGGCCTGACCGCTGCGCAAGGTCTGCCACATGTCGCGAAACGCCTCGACGGGCATGTCGGGATGGCGCACGAGGTTGTGGGGTTGACCCATCAACTCCTCGCGGGTGAAACCGCTGGCGGCCACGAAGGCCTCGTTCACGTAGGTGATGCGGCTGTCGGCGTCGGTGGTCGACATGAGGGTCGCGCCGTCACCGATGACGAACTCGCGTTGGGACACGGGAAGATTCACACGCATGGGGGCTCCTGTTGAAGGGTTGTGGGCCTGTCCGTGCTGCGCAGAATCGGCCGCCCCATGGCTTGGGAAGAGCGGAAATGCGGGGTGTTTCGCCCCAATCGGATGCCCAAGTGATCGAACGCGCACGCGTGCGCTGCAACATCGGGTCGCCCGGTAGGGACGCTGTTGCGCGTCAGCAACCCGCTTTGGTCGCGGTTTTAGAAGTGCGCGAGGTAGCCGCCGTCGACCACGATCACCTGGCCGGTGACATAGCTGGCGGCAGGTGAGGCCAGAAAAACCGCCGCGCCAGCGATCTCCTGTGGCTGGCCCCAGCGACCGAGCGAGGTGCGCTGCTGGAGCCAGTGGGCCACGCCTGGGTCATCGACCATAGCGGCATTGGTTTCGGTGGCGAAATAGCCCGGTGCGATGGCATTGGCCGTAATGCCATGGGCGCCGAGTTCGGCCGCCAGCGCCCGGGTCATGGCCTCCAGTGCGCCTTTGCTGGTGGTGTAGGCCGCGTCGCCGGCGCGCGCAATCGGCCCGGCGATGGAGGTGAGGTTGATCAGCCGGCCATGCCCCTGCTGGCGCATGACGGCGCCGGCCTCGCGGCAAAGGTGCCAGGCGGCCACGAGGTTGGTTTCCAGCAGCTCACGCAGGGCGGCTGGTGGCAGCTTGTCCAGGGGTTCGCGGCGGCGCTGCCCCACGGCGTTGACCAGGATGTCGAGCCGGCCGCAGGCCGCACGCACCCGCTGCACCGCGGCACTGGCGGCGGCTTCGTCGCTGATGTCAAAGGGCAAGGCCCGCGCCGAAGGGCCGATTTCGTTTGCGACCGATTGCAGATGGGTCGCGTCGCGGCCCCCCAACCACACAGCGGCGCCGTGGTCTGCCAGGGCCCGCGCGATCGCCAAACCCAGACCGCGCCCGGCGCCGGTGACCAGCGCCACCTGTCCGCTCAGGTCAAACAGCGATGGGGATGGTTGGCTCGCTTGCATGACCCGGGATTATCCGGGCCATGCGCGCTCACTCAGGCGGAGAGGGCGGCCATGGCCGACGGGGTGAAGTCCATCACCGCTTCGGACCCTTCGAAGGGCAGTGTGAAGTAGAAGGTACAGCCGCGACCCGGCGCGGTCTCGCACCAGATGCGCCCGCCGTGGCGTTCGATGATGCGCTGCGTGAGCGCCAGACCGGTGCCGTTGCCCTCGAAGTCCATCGAGTGGTGCTGGCGCTGGAACATTACGAACAGGTTGTGCGCCTTCTCCAGGTCGAAGCCCACGCCGTTGTCGCTGATGAAGAACATGTGGCCGCCGACCGGGTTGACCTTGCAGCCCACCTCGATGCGCGCATGTGGGTGCTTGCGCGTGTACTTGACGGCGTTGTCGAGCAGGTTGCCCCAGGCCTGGGCCAGCAGCATGGCGTCGCCACGCACCACGGGCAGATCAGAGTCGACCACCCATTCGATCTGGCGCTGGGCGTTGTCCTGGCGCACGTGGGCGATCACGCCGTTCAGCAGCGGCCCCAGCGGCACGGGTTGCGACTCGACCGCCACGCGGCCCAGGCGGGCGTACTCCAGCAAGCCCTCGATCATCTGGCTCATGCGCTTGCTCGATTTGCTGATCGACTGCATGCACTGTTGCACCATCGGATCGTCGTGCTCGCCCAACTGCTCGTGCAGCAGGGAGGTGAAGCTGGCAATGTGGCGCAGTGGGGCGCGCAGGTCGTGCGAGACCATGTGCGAGAAGACGTCAAGGTCCTTGTTGGCCGCCACCAACTGGCGCGTGCGCTCGGCGACGCGTTTTTCCAGTTCGCGGTTGAGGTCGTTCATCACGTCCTCGAGGTTCTTGGCGGCGGTCATGTCGCGCGTGATGCACGAGAGGCCACGCAGTTCGCCCTGCTCGCTGCGCAACGCGGTGACCACCGTCAGCGCCCAGAAGCGAGAGCCGTCCTCGCGCAGCCGCCAGCCGCGGGTTTCCCACTGGCCGTGCGACTTGGCCAGGCGCAGCACCTGTTCAGCGTCGATCTCGTCTTCGCCCGCGTTCTCGGTGCACATGAGCGTGCCGAACTTCTGGCCGGTCATGGCGTTTTTGGCATGACCGTGCATGCGCTGTGCGCTTTCGGTCCAATCAGTGATGTGGCCGGCTTCGTCGATGAAGTAGATGCAGTGGTCCTGCAAGGCATCCACCATGAGCCGGTAGCGCTGCTCGCTCTCGAACAGCTCGGTGCTGCGCTCGCGCACGCGTTCTTCGAGGTCGCGGTTGGCGTTGAGCACCATTTCTTCGGTCAGGCGACGCTCACTGATGTCGTGCAGCTCGATGAAGATGCCCTTGACCTCATCGCCTTGCTGGTCGGGCAGGTAGTGGATCTCGTAGAAATGGCGGCCACCGGCGGCATCGACGCGCTCGGCCTCGAACTGTTGAGGCTGACCGCTGAGTGCGGCGGCCACGCGGCTCAGGATGTCCTGCAGCACCTCTGGGCGCACCACTTCGCTCAAGTGAGAGCCGACCATGTCATCCGGGCTTTTGCCGTAGCGGCCGGCGTGGGCGGCGTTGGCGAAGCGGCAGATCAGGTCCTTGTCGTAGTACGCCAGTCGGGCGGGGATGCGATCGGTGATGTTGCGCAACAGCGCTTCGGTTGGTGTCGGTGCGTCGGTGTCGACCTTGCTGGTCGGGGTGGCCGGCATGACGGTGCCACTGGCGTAGAGGAAGTGGCCTTGACTGTCGAAAACAGCTGCCGAGTTCAGCGTGGCGTGCATGACGCTGCCATTGGCCCGCCGCAGGCTGAGCACCAGGGTCTGGGGCTCGCCAGTCTGGCGCAGCATGTCAAGGTGGGTGCGCAGCTGTTCTGCGCTGCCATGGTCTGCCGGCTCTATCAGGTGAGCCATGGCGTCGGCCTGGGCATGCTCGTGACCGAGCCATTGCAACAGGGTGCGGTTGGCACGCAGGCACTGCAGGTGCGCGTCAAGTGCCAGCAGTCCGCAAGGGGCGAGATCGAAGGGATCAGCGCCACCGTGTGCGGCTTGCGCATCGGTCAAGGGCAGGTCGAGGTCCATGAAAGCTCCGGCTGAAAGGCTCAGGCAAAGGGGTTCTTGTCTGGGCATATCGGCGGCGTCACGGAAAAATTCAGGCCTGTCTTTCGCACCCGGACCACCGGTGCGAAAGCGCACGAAAAAGCCCCGCTGACTGGCGCCAGTGGGGCTTTTTTTTAGGTGTTATGGCTTATTTGAGCCCGGCCGCTGCACGCAGCGCGGCAGCCTTGTCTGTCTTTTCCCAGGTGAATTCGGGCTCTTCGCGGCCGAAGTGACCGTAGGCGGCGGTCTTGCCGTAGATCGGGCGCAGCAGGTCGAGCATTTGAATGATGCCTTTCGGGCGCAGGTCGAAATGCTCCTGCACCAGTTTGGCGATTTGCTCGTCGGGGATCACGCCGGTGCCTTCGGTGTAGACCGTGATGTTCATCGGACGGGCCACGCCGATCGCGTAGGCGACCTGGATCTGGCATTGCTTGGCCAGACCGGCGGCCACGATGTTCTTGGCCACGTAGCGCGCGGCGTAGGCAGCGGAGCGGTCGACCTTGGAGGGGTCCTTGCCGGAGAAGGCGCCTCCGCCGTGCGGGCAGGCGCCGCCGTAGGTGTCGACGATGATCTTCCGCCCGGTGAGGCCGCAATCACCTTGCGGGCCGCCGATCACGAAGCGCCCGGTCGGGTTGATCAGGTACTTGGTGTCCTTCAGCCATTCCTTGGGCAGCACCGGCTTGATGATCTCTTCGATGATGGCTTCGTTGAAGCTGGCCTTCATCTTGGTGGGCGACTCGCTCTGGTCGGGCGAGTGTTGCGTGGACAGCACCACGGTGTCGATGCTGTGCGGCTTGCCATCCACGTAGCGCATGGTCACCTGGCTCTTCGCGTCCGGACGAAGGAAAGGCAGGCGGCCGTCCTTGCGCAGCTGCGCCTGGCGCTCCACAAGGCGGTGCGCGTAGTAGATGGGCGCGGGCATCAACTCGGGCGTTTCGTCACAGGCGTAGCCGAACATCAGGCCCTGATCACCGGCACCGGTGTTGAGGTGGTCGTCGGAGGCGTGGTCCACACCCTGGGCGATGTCGTTGGACTGCTTGTCGTAGCAGACCATGACGGCGCAGCCCTTGTAGTCGATGCCGTAGTCGGTGTTGTCGTAGCCGATGCGCTTGATGGTGTCGCGCGCGACCTGGATGTAGTCGACGTGGGCGTTGGTGGTGATTTCGCCCGCCAGCACCACGAGGCCGGTGTTGGTCAGTGTTTCGGCGGCCACGCGGCTGCGCGGATCCTGCTCGAAGATGGCATCAAGGATGGCGTCGGAGATCTGGTCCGCCACCTTGTCGGGGTGGCCTTCGGACACGGATTCGGACGTGAAGAGGAAATCGCTCGCCATTTAAACTCCTGAGGTTGCTGGATCGGCGTTGCCGGTCTGTCAGAAGTCGGCGAACGCTTTAGCGGTATTTTTGAATCGCCCCGCAATCAGTTCATCAACTCGGCGAAGGCGTGATTCTAGTCCAGTCACCCGCCGTCCACACCCTGCGTTTTGCCTTTGGCTTTCCTGATTCGCCACCTTTTTCACCTGGGTGCCCGCATGCCACTGGCGGTGCTGCACGCGCTGGGCGTGGTGCTGGGCTGGCTGACGTTTCTGGGGTCGCCCCTGTACCGGCGGCGCCTGCTGGCCAACGCCCGCCTGGCCCAGCAACCGCTCGGGGTGGCTCTGCAGTCGGTGGGGCAGGCGGGTCGCATGGTGGCGGAGTTGCCGCGTCTGTGGCTGGGTGCGCCGGTGCCGGTGCGCTGGGACGGTGTGGTGCACATCGATGCCGCACTCGCGTCCGGGCGCGGCATGCTGTTTCTGACGCCCCACCTCGGTTGCTTCGAAGTCACGGCCCAGGCGTACGCGGCCCGGTTTGGCGCCGTCAAGCCCATGACCGTTCTCTACCGTCCCTCGCGCCAGCCCTGGCTGCGGGGTTTGGTGGACGAAACCCGCGAGCGCCCGGGCTTGCGCACCGCGGCCACCACCTTGTCGGGCGTTCGCCAGTTGATTGGCGCGCTCAAAGCGGGGGAGGCGGTGGGCCTGCTGCCCGATCAGGTGCCGCCCCTGGGCCTGGGGGTCTGGGCACCCTTCTTCGGGCAGGACGCCTACACCATGACCTTGTCGGCCCGCCTTGCACGTTCGGCCGATGCGACCGTGCTGCTGAGCTGGGGCGAGCGCCTGTCCTGGGGGCGCGGCTACGTGATTCACGTGCGGCCATTGGGCGCTGACTTGCCAACGGAGCCCCAGGCGGCGGCCTCGGTGATCAATGCCGCGATGGAAAGCCTGGTGCGAGAATCGCCCGCCCAGTACCTCTGGTCGTACGACCGCTACAAGGCCCCTCGCAAATGACAGCGCCCGCGGTGGACACCCCACCCCCGAATGCCCAGCCCAACCTTGGCACGCGTCTGGGCATCGGCTTCATGCGGCTGCTGGCCCGTCTGCCCCTGCCCTGGGTGCGTGCTCTGGGCCGGGTGCTGGGCCATGTCTTGCACGCGCTGGCGGGCCGGCGTCGCCGCATCGCGCTGGCCAATTGGCGCGCGTGTTTTCCAGACCAGTCCGAGGCCGAGTGCAGGGCCGCGGTGCGGCGCCATTTCGTTTTCTTTGCGCAGGCCTGGCTCGACCGCGGCTGGTTGTGGGAAGGCCCCGAGCACCTCGTCAAGCGTCGGCTCATGCTCAAAGGCGACCTGGCCGTCTTCGATGGCGACAAGCCAACGGTAATGTTCGCCCCCCATTTCGTGGGCCTGGATGCGGGGGGTACCGCCCTGTCGGCCAAGGTGGCACGGCGCTTCTGCAGTGTGTATGCCGAGCAGGCCAATCCCGCCATTGATCGCTGGATCGCCGAGGGGCGCCAACGCTTCGGACACCCCCACATCGTGAACAAATGGCAGGGCTTGCGTGCCATCGTGTCGGCCGTGCGCGACGGCTTTCCGCTCTACCTGCTGCCCGACATGGACCATGGCGAGCGCGATGCGGTGTTTGTTCCGTTTTTTGGCGTGAAGGCGGCCACCGTCACGTCGTTGCCAAGGCTGGCGCGACTGGGCAAGGCGCAGGTCGTCTCGGTGACCACCCGCATGGTGCCCGAGGGCTACGAGGTGACGGTGCACCCCCCCTGGGAGGGCTACCCCACCGAATCGGTCGAGGAAGACACCGCCCGGATGAACCGCGTGCTGGAGGGGTACATCCGCACGATGCCGGAGCAGTACTACTGGGTGCACAAACGCTTCAAGACCCGCCCGCCCGGCGAGCCTGACTTCTATCAGGGCGTCTGACGCAGGAAGTCCTCAAGCAAGCTGGCCACCCGGGCCGGCTGCTCGTGCACCAGCCAGTGGGTGCAATCGGCCAGGCGCTCAATTCGCAGATCGGGTACCCAGGCGTCCAATCCCTCGAGCAGCGAAGGTGGCAATACCGTGTCGCCTTCGCCCCATATCACCAGCGTGGGCACACGCACCGTCACCGCTTCGTCGGGCAATTGCACAGCGGTGGCACCCGGGTCCGCCGGCGAGGGCGGGCGAAGGGGCGACGCGGCGTAGTAATTGCAGCCGCCATGCAGGCCCTGGCGCCAGACGGCGCGGTAGCGCTCACGCATGGCATCGTCGAGCCAGGCATGGGGGCCCTGCGAGGCCGCCATGTCAGTGAAGAAGGGCCACAGCCGGGCGAAGTCGTTCTCGGCCAGCAGTGCCGGTGCATCCGGGCGCGCCAGGAAGTTCATGTAGGCGCTGGCGGCCTGTTGCGTGGCGGAACGGGTCAACTCGCGCTGAAACGGTGCCGGATGCGGTGCGTTCAGGATGGCCAGCCGCGCCATGCGTTGCGGGTGTTGCGCCGCAAAGGCCCAGGCCAGCGCACCGCCCCAGTCGTGCGCCACCAGCATGGCCACCCGTCCTGGGGTGGGGCTGTTGGCGCAGATCTGCTCCACCAGGGCGTCCATGTCCTGCACCAGGTAACGGGCGCGGTAGGCCTTGGGTTCGGCGGGGGCGCTGGAGCGCTCGTAGCCCCGAAGGTTGGGGGCCACGCACCGGTAGCCGTCGCGTGCAAAGCGCTCCAGCATGTCGTCCCAGACAAACGCGGCCTCCGGAAATCCGTGCAGGAACAGCAGCACAGGCTGGCCGGGGGTGCCGGCCGCACGGCAGCTCAAGGTGATGCCGTGGGGCAGGTGGGCGTCGAACGTTTCGATCATGGGTGGGCAGCGAAGGCCCACCGGATCAAGCGGTGGGCGGTGGGAGGTCGGGGTCTTCGGCGGCTTGGCCGGCGTCGGTGGGCACGTGGGTCCAATCCCACAGCAGCGTGGCCACGTCGTCGAGGCCTTGCTTCTTGAGGGCCGAGAACAGTCTGGCCTCACCACCCGCGCTTTGCAGTCGCGCAATCGACAAAGCCTTGCTGGCCTCGCTGCGCGTGAGCTTGTCGGCCTTGGTGAGCAGCACCAGGAACTTCAGCCCCTGCTGTACGCGGGGCCGGATGGCCTCGAGCAGGGCTTCGTCGAGCTCGGTCAGGCCCAGGCGCGGGTCGGTGAGCATGACCACGCCCGCCAGGCTCTCGCGGGTGAGCAGGTAATTGAGCATCACCCGCTGCCAGCGCTGCTTGGCCTCATGCGGTACCGCGGCATAGCCGTAGCCCGGCAGGTCGGCCAGCACGGCGTCGGTCACGCCCTGTTTGCCCAACGAGAACAGGTTGATGCTCTGCGTCCGCCCAGGCGTCTTGGACGCGAAGGCCAGGCGCTTTTGCTGGGTCAGCGTGTTGATGGCGGTCGATTTGCCCGCGTTGGAGCGGCCCACGAACGCGATCTCCGGCACCGACACTGGCGGCAGTGTCTCCAGTGTGGGGGCGGTGGTCAGGAAGCGCGCGGTGTGCAGCCAGGCGTGGGCGCGGCGCGCATCAGCCGATGCGGGGGCTGGGGTGTGGTGGGTCATTGCGGGAGTTCTCTGCGGCGCATTGTAAAATCTGCGGGTTTTGACCGGCCGAACCCCACTCGCCCCCAACCGATGCCGTCGTCTGCGACGCCAGCCCCGACATGAAACTGCTCGCTTCCTTCCTCATGGCCGCTGCTGTTGCAGCCCTTTCCCTGAACGTGCACGCCCAGTCGGCCAAGCCGGATCTGGCCAAGGGCTCGGCCTCCTATGGCAATGTGTGCGTGGCCTGCCACGCGGCCGACGGCAACTCCACCACGCCGGCCAACCCCAAGCTGGCGCACCAGCATCCTGAGTACCTGATCAAGCAACTGAACGAGTTCAAGTCCGGCAAGCGCAAGAACGCGGTGATGCAGGGCATGGTGGCCGCGCTGTCCGAGGCGGACATGGCCAACATCGCTCACTGGCTGAGCGAGCAAAAGGCTGCCCCGGGTTTTGCCTCGGACGCCGACTTGGTCCGCCAGGGTGAGCGCATCTACCGTGGTGGCCTGGCCGATCGCGGTATCGCCGCTTGCGCGGGCTGCCACAGCCCCAACGGCGCCGGCATTCCGGCGCAGTACCCGCGTCTGGCCGGTCAGCACAGCGAATACACAGCCTCGCAGCTCAAGCAGTTCCGCGACGGCACGCGTGCCAACAGCCTGCAGATGACCGGCGTGGCGGCCAAGATGACCGACCAGGAAATCAAGGCGGTGTCGGACTACATCGCCGGCCTGCGCTGACGCGCTGTCTGCCGAGGGTTTTCCCTCGATTGGGGTTTCAATATAAGTCGTCATTAATGTTTGGCGACACAATCCGGGCCTTGCCACAGGAAGGATTGAACCGCCAGCCGACGATTGCATCTCAACGGGGCGCTGTCCATCACAGGACGCGCCTTTTTTCTTGAGCGCCCACCACGATGACTGTTTCCACCCAAGGCCTTGAATTGCGTGCAGGCTCGCGTGCCCTGCGCGACGCGGTGGAGTTGCTGTCGTCGATGCGTTTTGCCATTGCGCTGCTGAGCGTGATCTGCATCGCCTCGGTGATCGGCACCGTGGTCAAACAGGCCGAGCCGTTCAACAACTACGTCAACCAGTTCGGACCGTTCTGGGCCGACGTGTTTGCATCGGCCAACCTGTACACGGTCTACAGCGCGTGGTGGTTCCTGCTGATCCTGGCGTTTCTAGTGACCAGCACCAGTCTGTGCATCGCGCGCAACACGCCCAAGATCCTGGCCGACTTCAAGGCTTTCAAAGAGAACCTGCGCGAGCAAAGCCTCAAGGCCTTTCCGCACCGCGCCGAGTCGGCGCTCGACGCGGCACCCGAAGCGGCGGCCAACCGGATCGGCCAGACCTTGCTCAAGGCGGGCTGGAAGGTTCGTCTGCAATCGCGCGACACGCCTGCCGGCCAGGGCTGGATGGTGGCGGCCAAGAAAGGTGCTGCCAACAAATGGGGCTATCTGGCCGCGCACAGCGCCATCGTGTTGGTGTGCGTGGGAGGCTTGCTCGACGGCGACCTGATGGTGCGCGCCCAAACGTGGTTCAACGGCAAGCAGGTGTTTTCCGGCGGTGGGCTGATTGCCGATGTGCCTGAGAAACACCGCCTGTCGGCCAGCAACCCAACCTTTCGCGGCAACCTGCTGGTCACCGAGGGCACGGCGTCGAGCACGGCCATCCTGTCGCAGCCGACTGGCGTGTTGCTGCAAGAGTTGCCGTTTTCCGTCGAGCTCAAGAAGTTCATCGTCGAGTACTACGAAACCGGCATGCCGCGGCTGTTTGCCAGTGACATCGTCATCCATGACAACGACACCGGTGAGCAGACCCCCGCCCGTGTGGAGGTCAACCACCCGGTGTTTCATCGCGGCGTGGCCATCTACCAGTCGAGCTTTGATGATGGCGGCTCGCGTGTGAAGCTCAAGGCGATCCCGGTTACCCGCGCCACCAAGCCCTTTGAGGTGGAGGGCACCATCGGTGGCTCAACGCAGCTGTCCAACGGCGACCAGCAACTTACCCTGGAGTACACCGGCCTGCGTGTGATCAACGTGGAGAACTTCGCGGGGCAGGGCAGTGGTGCCGATGTGCGCAAGGTGGACTTGCGCGACGAGATCCAGAACGCCATGGGTGCGGCGCACAAGCCCAATGCCGGTAAGACCTTGCGCAACGTGGGACCGAGCGTGACCTACAAGCTGCGCGACAACGCGGGCCAGGCCGTCGAGTACCACAACTACATGCTTCCGGTCGATCTGGACGGACAGCGCGTGTTCCTGCTGGGCATGCGCGAGACGCCGCAGGACAGCTTCCGTTACCTCCGGGTGCCGGCCGACGACCAGGACAGCATGGCGGGCTTTGCCCGAATGCGCGAAGCGCTGGACGACCCGGCCATGCGTGCCGAGGCCGTGCGGCGCTATGCGGTGCAGTCGGTCGAAGGCGGGCGCCCCGATCTGGCCGAGGCCCTGGCCGCCTCGGCCGGGCGTGCCCTGTCGCTTTTTGCCGGCGCCGAGGCGCAGGCCCAGACGGCCTCTCCCAATGCGCGCGCCATCGGTGGCTTGCAGGCCGTATCGAACTTTCTTGAAGAGAACGTCCCCGAGGCCGAGCGCGAGCGCGCCAGCGACGTGCTGATCCGCATCCTCAACGGCACCTTGTTCGAGTTGCTGCAGCTCAGCCGCGAGAAGGCGGGCCTGGCGCCCCTGGCGCGCGACGACGCCACGCAGCGTTTCATGACCCAGGCCGTCATCAGCCTGTCCGACACATTCTTCTATCCGGCGCCCATGGCGCTGATGCTGGAGGACTTCACCCATGTGCAGGCCAGCGTTTTCCAGGTGGCGAGGGCCCCTGGCAAGACCGTCGTCTACCTGGGGTGTCTGTTGCTCATCCTTGGCGTATTTGCCATGCTCTATGTCCGCGAGCGTCGCGTGTGGGTGTGGCTCGCGCCCCAGGGCGAGGGGTCGCAGGCCAGTCTGGCCTTGTCGACCAACCGCAAGACACTCGACGCGGACCGCGAATTCGAGCTGATCAAGACCCAGCTGCTGCAGGGGAACACATGAATACCGCTACCCAGACCATCGACCTGAAGAAATCCCGCGACGGCGTGGGCCTGCAGCCCGGCTACTTTGCGCGTCGCGGCGTGTGGGAATGGCTGTTTGCCGTGCTGGTGATCGGCGCCGGCGTGCTGGCATTCATGCGCTACGGCAATGCCATGGATGGCTATGAAAAGGCCATCCTGGCGGGCACCGTGCCCAGTCTGATCTGGCTGGGCTGGTTCTGGCGCCCGGTGCGCCTGTTGACCGTGCTGGTCGGCGCCATCGCCTTGCTGGCGATCTCGCTGTACCAGTCGCCCACGGGCAGCGCCGATCTGGCGCGCGGGGACACCGTCTTTTTGCTGAAGTACTTTCTGTCCAGCCAGTCGGCCATCCTCTGGATGAGCGTGTTGTTCTTCATGAGCACGGCGTTCTACTGGGTCGGCATGTTCACGCGCGCGGGCAGTGCCTTCGAGGCGCTGGGCTCGCGTCTGGCGTGGGTGGCGGTGGGCCTGGCACTGGTGGGCTCGCTCGTTCGCTGGTACGAAAGCCACCAGATCGGCACCGGCATCGGCCACATCCCTGTGAGCAACCTGTACGAAGTGTTCGTGCTGTTTTGCTGGCTGACCGCGTCGTTCTACCTCTACTACGAAGACCGTTACGCGACGCGCAGCATGGGTGCATTTGCCATGTTGATCGTGAGTGCCGCGGTGGGCTTCCTGCTCTGGTACACGGTGGTGCGCGGCGCACACGAAATCCAGCCGCTGGTGCCCGCACTGCAGAGCTGGTGGATGAAGCTGCACGTACCGGCCAACTTCATCGGCTACGGCACTTTCGCCATCGCGGCCATGCTGGCCTTTGCCTACCTGATCAAACAAAGCGCCGGCGAGACGCGCTGGTACAAGCTGGCACCGCTGTGGGTGCTGGGCGTGGTCTTGTGCTTCGAGCCCCTGGTGTTCCGTCAGGCCGCGGCCGAGAAGGGTGGCAGCTACTGGTTCATCTATTTCGGCGTGTCTGCCCTGATCGTGGGCAGCATCCTCGGCGGGCGCCGCCGCATTGCCGAGCGGCTGCCCAGCTTCGAGGTGCTCGACGACGTGATGTACAAGGCCATCGCGGTTGGCTTTGCCTTCTTCACCATTGCAACCGTGCTGGGTGCACTCTGGGCCGCCGAGGCCTGGGGTGGCTATTGGAGCTGGGACCCGAAGGAGACCTGGGCGCTGATCGTCTGGCTCAACTATGCCGCCTGGCTGCACATGCGCCTGATGAAAGGCCTGCGAGGCACGGTGGCGGCCTGGTGGGCGCTGGTTGGCCTGGTGATCACGACCTTCGCCTTCCTGGGCGTCAACATGTTCCTGTCGGGATTGCACAGCTACGGAGAACTCTGATCGCGGAAACCGGTAAGACTTTCGCGGGTCGAACGACGGACCCGCATGGGGCGCGGTTTCCGGCGCTCCCATCCAACCGGAGGTCTTGCCATGCTCATTCGCACCCAACAAAACGGTTTCAACCACCCGCTGGCCAGCGACATCACGCCCAAGTCGATGGTGCTGCAGCGACGCTCCTGGTTGCTGGCGGCCGCCGCGGCCGGTGCCACCTGGGCCACCCGTGACGCCTTGGCCGCCACCGTCGCCCCCCCAGGCAAGTTGTCAGCGCTGCCCGGAAAGCCGTCTGCGGTGCCCGGGGCCAGCACGGGGGAGGCGGTGGCCAGTTATGACGACGCCACCAGCTACAACAACTTCTACGAGTTTGGCACCGACAAGAGTGATCCGGCCAGCTATGCGCGCAGCCTGAAACCGCGCCCCTGGTCGGTGCAGGTCGAGGGTCTGGTCAACAAGCCGGGCCGGTTCGACCTTGACGCCCTGCTCAAACTGGCCCCGATGGAGGAACGGATCTACCGCCTGCGCTGTGTGGAAGGCTGGTCCATGGTGATCCCCTGGGTGGGTTACTCGCTGGCAGAACTCATCAAGCGGGTGGAGCCGCAGGGCAGTGCCAAGTACGTGCAGTTCGTGACACTGGCGGACGAGAAGCAAATGCCCGGCGTGCGCTCACGTGTGTTGAACTGGCCGTATGTGGAGGGGCTGCGCATGGACGAAGCCATGCACCCGCTGACCCTGCTGGCTTTCGGCATGTATGGCGAGGTCTTGCCCAATCAGAACGGGGCGCCCCTGCGGGTGGCCGTGCCCTGGAAGTACGGATTCAAAAGCGCCAAATCGATCGTGGCCATCCGCTTCACCGAGCAGCAGCCCAAGACCTCCTGGAACGAAGCCGCGCCGCAGGAGTACGGCTTCTATTCCAACGTGAACCCCCAGGTGTCGCACCCCCGTTGGAGCCAAGCCAACGAACGCCGGATTGGCGAGTCGGTGGGCTTGTTCGCCAAGCGGCGTCAGACGCAGATGTTCAACGGCTACGAGGCACAGGTGGGTCAGCTCTACGCCGGCATGGATCTGCGCAAGAACTACTGATCGCGATGCAACGCGCTGCTGTGCAACGGGTGCTTTTGCACCCGCTGGCCAAACCTTTGGTGTTCGTCGTCTGGCTGCTGCCGTTTGCCTGGCTGTTCTACGCGGCCGCCGCGGATGCACTGGGAGCCAATCCGGCCGAAGCACTGATCCGGTCGTTGGGCGACTGGACCCTGCGTGCCTTGGTGCTGGTGTTGCTGGTCACACCGCTGCGTGTGCAACTGGGTTTGCCAGCGCTGGCGCGCTTTCGGCGCATGCTGGGTGTGTATGTGTTTTTCTATGCCACCCTGCATTGGCTGGCCTATGTGGCCTTTGACATGGGCTTTGTGTGGGCCGATGTCGTGGCCGACATTCCGAAGCGTCCGTTCATCTTGGTCGGTACGGCTGCCTGGTTGCTGTTGCTCGCCTTGGCGGCAACCTCATTCAACCGCGCAATACGCGCGCTGGGTGCGGCCCGTTGGCAAGCCTTGCATCGAAGCGTTTACGCGATCGTGGGCCTGGCGCTGTTGCACTTTTTCTGGATGCGCGCGGGCAAGCACAACTTCACCGAGGTGGGTGTCTACGCGGCCATCTTTGCTGTGTTGCTGGGCTGGCGCCTGTGGCGGCGCCTCATGCCTCAGGGCAGCAGGGTTTCCAGTCGCATCTGATCGGCGGCGCTCTCGCGCTGGCGGATCACCGTGGTGGTCTGTCCGTCCACCAGCACTTCAGCGGCCCGTCCGCGGGTGTTGTAGTTGCTGGCCATGCTCATGCAGTAGGCACCGGCCGACAACACGGCCAGGCGGTCGCCAGCTTGCACCGTCAGCGCCCGGTCTCGGCCGATCCAGTCACCGCTTTCGCAGACCGGACCAACGACGTCCCAGATGGCAGGATCGCCTGCGCGCGGCTTGACTGGTTCGATGCGATGAAACGCCTGGTACATCGCAGGGCGAGGCAAGTCGTTCATGGCGGCGTCGACGATCAGGAAGTTCTTGTGCTCGCCGGGCTTGGTGTACAGCACCTCGGTCAAACAC
The DNA here is from genome assembly GCF_019635465.1 of Hydrogenophaga sp. Classification (GTDB taxonomy): domain Bacteria; phylum Pseudomonadota; class Gammaproteobacteria; order Burkholderiales; family Burkholderiaceae_C; genus Hydrogenophaga. The sequence goes on along the minus strand of NZ_JAHBZK010000022.1, from coordinate 66,636 downwards.
ACCCCGGCGTTGCCAACGATCGAGCGGCCGGGCTCGATCGTCACTTTGCGGTCACCGTAGCCGCGCGCATCGAGCCGTGCCAGCAATTGAGGCCAGAGCTGATCGGCGGCCGGCGGGGTGTCGCCGTTGTAGTCAATGCCCAGCCCGCCGCCGAAGTCAATGTGGTGCAGGCGAATGCCGGCGGCCTCGATCGCGTCAACGAGGTCCAGCACGCGGTCCATGGCGTCGAGGTAGGGCGACGATTCGGTGATCTGCGAGCCGATGTGGCAATCGATGCCCACGACTTCGAGCGCCGCACAGGATGCCGCGTGGCGATAGGTCTCCAGGACCTCGCCATGTGCGATGCCGAACTTGTTGCCCTTGAGTCCAGTGGAAATGTAGGGGTGCGTCCGCGCGTCAACGTCGGGGTTGACGCGAACGCTCACGCGCGCGCGCCGCTGCACGCTGCGAGCCACCGCGTCGAGCGTGTCCAACTCGCTGCGGCTTTCGACATTGAAGCATCCGATACCCAGCTCAAGTGCGCGGCGCATGTCGTCGCGCGACTTGCCCACGCCGGAAAACACGATGCGCTCGGGGGCGCAACCCGCAGCCAGCGCGCGTTCGAGCTCGCCCCCGGAAACAATGTCCAGGCCACAACCGGCGCGCACCAGGGTTTGCAGAATGGCCAACGATGAGTTGGCCTTCATCGCGTAGCAGATCAGGTGATCGCGCCCGGCCAGACCGCGTTGGTAGCTGGACAGCGCGTCAAGCATGGCGGCCTTGCTGTAGACGAACAGCGGTGTTCCGTGTTGCTGGGCCAGGTGATCGAGGGCGACGTCCTCGAAGTACAACTCACCGTTGCGTTGCGTCAGGTGCGCGGGCAGGGGCATGTGCGGGTTTGGTGGTGGCGTCGGACGAAGGTGGCGACGGCAGGTACAAAGGGCCTCTCTGCCCGCACGCAGTCAAGCCCGACAACAGCAGCGACAAGGCCATGACCCGAGCGGGGCCGAAACAGCAACCTAGAATGCGCAGCCACCCGATCATCCGCGCATTGTAATGACCGACCTCGAATACCAGGACCGAGCCGAAGCGCTGTTGCGCGCCATCGAGCTGGCCTGCGACCGCATCAACGAGGAAACCGACGCCGACCTCGACAACCAGCGTGTGGGCGGGATGATCACGATCACGTTTGCCAATCGCAGCCAGATCGTGATCAATCTGCAAAAGCCCCTGCACGAAGTCTGGCTGGCCGCGCGAGCCGGCGGCTTCCACTACAAGCACGACGGCGCGTCGTGGCTGGACACCAAGGGCAATGGCGAGTTTTTCGAGAACCTGAGCCGCTACGCGAGTGAGCAGGCCGGGCGGACGCTTTGCTTCAGTTCCTGAACAGGTCCAGAATGCTGCGCCGCTCTTCGACGGCAGGCAGCGGCGCCGCGACCGGCATGCCATTGGCGTCGACCTCGGTGCCATTGGGGGCGCCAGGCCAGGGGTCTGCCAGACCGATGCCGTGCACGCCATTGCCCGGGCCGAATTCTTCGTAGTACCACTCACCGCCAATGTTCACGACGCCAGGCGGCACGGGATAAGTGGCCACGGGCACGTCCTTGAGCATGTCCTGCATGAACGAAATCCAGATCGGCAGCGCCAAGCCGCCGCCGGTTTCACGGCTGCCCAGGTTGCGGGGGGTGTCGTAACCCACCCAGGCGGCCGCGGCCAGCGTGGGCTGATAACCAACGAACCACGCATCGACGGCATCGTTGGTGGTGCCGGTCTTGCCGTACAGGTCGGGCCGCTTGAGGGTGGCTTGCGCTCGTGCAGCGGTGCCCGATCGCGTGATCTCCTGCAGCAGGCTGCTCATGATGAATGCGTTGCGGGGCTCGATAGCCCGCGGCGCGTTGTCCAGTGTGATCTGCGGTGCCTCGAACAGCACATGGCCCCGGGCGTCGGTCACGCGTGTGATCAGCACCGGCGAGATACGGTGACCGCCGTTGGCAAACACGGAGTACGCCGACACCATCTGCAGCGGCGTCGCCGATCCGGCGCCCAGTGCCATCGTCAGAAACGGAGGGTGCTTGTCGGCCTCAAACCCGAAGCGGGTCGCCCACTCCTGGGCGCTTTGTGTGCCCACCAACTGCAGGACACGAATGGACACCATGTTCTTGGACTTCGCGAGCGCCCGTCGCACCGACATCGGGCCTTCGAACTGCCCGTCGTAGTTCTTGGGCTCCCACGGTTTGCCACCCGTGTCCTCTGCCGAATAGAACAAAGGCGCATCGTTGACCACGGTGCTGGGGGTCAGGCCCTTCTCCAGTGCGGCTGAATAGATGAAGGGCTTGAAGCTGGAACCGGGTTGACGCCACGCCTGCGTGACGTGATTGAACTTGCTCTTGTTGAAGTCGAAGCCACCGACCAAGGCGGCGATTCGACCATTGCGTGGGTCCAGGGCCACGAAGGCGGCCTCGACCTCTGGCAGCTGTGTGATGCGCCAAGACTTTTCGTTGACCTGCACGATCCTCACCACCGCGCCCGGGCGAATCTTGATGTTGGGACCGGCCTTGTCGGACAGCCCTGACTGAACCGGTCGCAGCCCTTCCCCGGTGATTTCGATCGGGTCGCCGTCCTGGCGAACCACGACCACCTTCTTGGCGCTCGCTTCGAGCACCACAGCCGACAGCAAGTCCCCGTTGTCCGGCCGATCGGACAGTGCATCGTCGATCACCGCATCACGTTGCTGAGGGTCGGCGGGCAGGCTCACGAACAGTTCCGGGCCGCGATAGAACTGACGTCGCTCATAGTCCAGCACGCCTTGGCGCAGCGAGCGATAGGCCGATTCCTGTGCCTTGGGGTCGATGGTGGTATTGACCACCAGCCCACGCGTGTAGGCGGCCTCGCCATATTGCGCGACGATGGCTTGACGCACCATCTCGGCGATGAACTCGGCCGGCAGGTTGTCTTCCTTGGCCGGCCGCTTGAGCTGGACAACCTCCTTCTTGGCGGCTTCAGCTTGAGCCGCCGTGATGAAGCCGTTCTCGACCATGCGGTCGATGATGTACCGCTGTCGGATCTGGGCGCGCTTGGGGTTGCGTAACGGGTTGTAGGCGGAGGGCGCCTGCGGCAAGCCGGCAAGCAAAGCTGCCTCGGCGATCGAGACGTCCTGCAATCGCTTGCCGAAGTAAGTCTGCGCCGCCGAGGCAAACCCGTAGGCACGCTGACCCAGGAAGATCTGGTTCATGTAGATCTCGAGGATCTGCTCTTTGCTCAGCATGTGCTCGAGCTTGAAGGTCAGCAGCACCTCGTAGATCTTGCGGGTGTAGCTCTTCTCCGCCGAGAGGTAGACGTTGCGAGCCACCTGCATGGTGATGGTCGATGCGCCCTGGCTCTTGGCCTCGCGGAGGTTGGCCAGCGCCGCTCGCACCATGCCCTTGTAGTCAATACCACTGTGCTCGAAGAAGCGAGCGTCTTCGATCGACAGCACCGCCTGCTTCATGATGTCCGGAATCTGGTCGATCGTGAGGAGGTTTCGGCGCTCTTCGCCGAACTCGCCCATGAGGTCCCCATTGGCGGCCAACACGCGCAGTGGCAGCTTTGGGCGATAGTCTGCGAGGCCAGTGACGTCGGGCAAATTGGGATAGGCGACGGCCAGCGCAATGCCAAGAGCCATCAACATTGCCGCAACACCCGCAGCCGCCAGTCCGGCCACAGCCACCACCAAGCGCCCCAGGAAAGTGAGTGTGTGAGGAGCCGCAGATACTGGCTTGGCACTGTCGGCGGGCATGGGCTTGGGATCTCGGGTCATTCAGGTTCCAGGCAAGGCGGACGACATTGTAGGAGTCGGCTCAGTGAGCGGCGCATTTGGGTCCAAGCGTCCTTGTGTGGGCATGTGACCGGGTTCCTGCCCTGTCGTTCATTGCATCACGCAGGCATTTCGATACGTCGGCTTTTGACAACGTTTCGATTTGTCGCTTGGGCAAAAATTCTTTGCTGCTCAATGGGCTTACTGCTAGCATTGAAGTGAATTCTTAAGTCTGGCGCGGCCGATGGCCTCGCGTTTTGGGGGCTACCTTGGTCTCATTGGGATCACTCTTCAGCCGGGAGCCGGCGCCGTTGCTCGGCATCGATGTGAGTTCGTCCAGCGTCAAGTTGGTGGAGCTCAACCGAAACCGTGCAGGCGAATTCGTTCTTGAACGCTGCGCCATGGAGCCGCTCGAGCGGGGCTGGATCACGGACGGCAACATCGAAAAGTTCGATGAAGTGGCCGACGCCATTCGCCGGGTCGTGCGCAAGAGCGGCAGCAAAACCAAGAACGTTGCATTGGCGCTGCCCGCCTCAGCGGTGATCACCAAGAAGATCATTCTTCCGGGTGGTATGAGCGACAAGGAACTCGAAGCTCAGGTCGAATCCGAGGCCAACCAGTACATCCCCTTTTCGCTGGACGAGGTCAGCCTTGACTTCTGTGTGGTCGGTCCGAGTGCGACATCCGTGGGTGATGTCGAGGTGCTGATCGCTGCTTCGCGCAAAGAGAAGGTGTCGGACCGTCAGGGCCTGGCTGAAGCCGCAGGCCTCAAGCCCGTGGTCATGGATGTCGAGTCGTATGCGTCGCGTCTGGCTGCCGCCCGCGTGATCGAAACGCTGCCCAACCAGGGCGTGGATGCATTGGTCGCCCTGTTCGAGGTAGGTTCGATGACCACGAGCTTGCAGGTGATCCGCAATGACGAAGTTCTCTACGAGCGCGACCAGGCGTTTGGCGGTAACCAGCTGACACAGTTGATCATTCGTCAATACGGCTTCTCTCAGGATGAAGCGGAAGCGAAAAAGCGCTCTGGCGACCTGCCGGAGGACTATCAAACCGCTGTGCTCGACCCGTTTATTGAAAGCATGGCCCAGGAAGTTGGACGCGCGCTGCAATTCTTCTTCACGAGCACGCCCTACAACAAGATCGATCACATCCTGCTTGCGGGCGGCAGTGCGGCCTTGCTGGGTCTGACCGAAGCGGTGACGCACCAGACATCGTTTGCCTGCATGCTGATCAACCCTTTCGACGCGATGGAACTGGGTTCTGGCATTCAGGCGCGCAAGATTTCGCGTGAAGCCCCTGCCTACCTGACATCGACCGGACTGGCGTTGCGGAGGTTCTACCAATGATCCTCATCAACCTGTTGCCGCACCGAGAAGCGGCTCGCAAGCGCCAAAAGGACCAATTCTTCACGCAGCTGGCCTTGGCCGCCTTGCTGGGCGGGATCATCGGCGGGGCCATCTACACATGGTACCAGGGCCAGATTTCCAATCAGCAGGACCGCAACCGCTTCCTGACCCAGGAAATTGCCAAGCTGGACAAGGAAATCAAGGACATTGCCACGCTACAGCAACAAATTGCCTCGTTGCGCGCCCGTCAGACGGCGGTGGAAGACTTGCAGGCCGGTCGGAATTTGCCTGTCTATCTGCTGGAAGAACTGGTCAATCAGTTGCCCGAGGGTGTTTTCCTGCGCAGCATGAAGCAGCAGGGCACGTCGGTGTTGCTGACCGGTACGGCACAGTCCCAGGAGCGTGTGTCGGAGTTGTTGCGCAACCTGGCCAACAACAGCCCGGCGCTGACCCGGCCAGAGTTGGTGGAAATCGTGTCCGCCAACGCCGCCATCAGTGGGCGCGACGCACGCCGCGTCGCGAACTTCACCATGCGCGTTACCTTGCGCAAACCGGCCGCACCGACCCCAGCAGCGGCTCCCGCGACCGAGGCCCCGGCAGGGAAGGTGTGAGGTAGACGACATGGCAAAATCATCCGCACCTTCCATTGACTTCAAGGCGCTGCAGGACAAGGTCCGCGCCCAGTTCACCGGACTCGATCCCAACGATCCATCTCTCTGGCCTGCACTTCCCCGAAATCTGCTGTTTGTGGCAGTGTGCGTAGCTGTGGTGGCCGGCCTCTGGTTCTTCTGGCTCAAGAGTGTCGACGAAGAATTGGTGGCTGAAACCGCCAAAGAGCAGCAGCTGCGCGAAACCTACAAGAAAAAGCTTGTGCAGGCGGTCAATCTGGATGCATTGCGCAAGCAGTTGGAGCAGGTTCAGCAATATGTGACCCAGCTTGAGAAGCAACTGCCCAGCAAAGCTGAGATGGATGCACTGCTGTCTGACATCAACCAGGCGGGATTGGGTCGCAGTCTGCAGTTTGACCTGTTCAGGCCCGGCAACGTGGCCGTGCGCGAGTACTACGCCGAGTTGCCGATCACCATTCGTGTAACCGGGACCTACCACGACATTGGTCTGTTCGCGGGTGACATTGCCAACCTTTCGCGCATCGTCACGCTGAACGATCTGACGTTGACGCCGATCGGCGGCCGTGAGGGCTACTTGACCATGGACGGTGTGGCCAAGACCTACCGCTACCTCGATCCCGAAGAGGTCGCCGCCCAGCAAAAAGGCAAGGGGGCCAAGAAGTGATGCCGCGCAGTCCCTCTTTTTTGATCGTTGCCTGCACGGCGGCGCTGCTGGTGGGATGCACCTCGTCTGGCGAAGACGAACTGCAGGCCTGGATGCAGGCGGAGCGCAACGCCATCAAGCCCTCGGTACAACCGATTCCAGAACCCACGCGGTTCGTTCCGCAGCCTTACAGCGTGGAGCGACTCGTGCCGCCGTTCAGCACCGAGAAGCTGGCCAGTCTGTTGAGAGGCACGCAGAGTGCCACGAGTGCCAATTCGGCCGCGCTCATCGAACCGGAACTGGCACGTCGTCGGCAGCCGCTTGAGGCTTTTCCGCTCGATGCCATGGCCATGGTGGGTAGCCTGGATCGCAATGGCGAGCTCATTGCGCTGGTCAGGGTGGACCGGCTTCTGTACCAGGTTCGACCGGGTAACTACCTTGGCCAGAATTTCGGCCGGGTGACCCGCATCAGTGAAACCGAAGTGACGTTGCGCGAGATCGTGCAAGACGCAGCGGGCGAATGGATCGAGCGCCCGACGGCGCTGCAGCTAGTAGAGGAAGCTAAATGATGAACCCGAAGCAAACGATGTCCAGCGCGTCGTGGGGGCGGAGGATGACCCAGGGTGGTTTGGCCTTGTGCCTGCTGGCCGCCTCGTGTCTGGCGCATGCGCAGATGGCCATTCAATCGGTCACTGGCGGCATCCAAAGCGGTGTTGAAGTCATTCGCATCAACACGAGTGAACCGCTCAAGGCCATTCCTGCCAGCTTTTCGATTCAGTCCCCTGCGCGCATCGCGCTCGATTTTCCAGGCGTGGCCAACGCATTGGGCCGCAGCACGGTCGATATCAATCAAGGCAACCTGAAATCTGCCACAGTGGTGCAGGCCGGTGATCGCACGCGTGTGGTGATCAACCTCAAGCAGGCTGCGCCATATCAGACCAAGATCGACGGTAACGCGCTGCTGGTGGTGTTGGAGCGTTCGGAAGCGGTGACAGCCCAAACCAATCCGCCGTCTGCGTTTGCGGAAAGTCGCAATGTGGATGTGGATGCGCTTCGCGACATCGACTTCCGTCGCGGCACGGGCAGTTCCGGACGCGTCGTGGTGGAACTGCCCAACAACCAGGTGGGTGTCGACATTCGGCAAGAAGGCACTGGCCTCGTGGTCGATTTCCTCAAGAGCAGCCTGCCCGAGGGCCTGCGCCGCCGTCTTGACGTGACCGATTTCGGCACACCCGTCAAAACCGTCACCACCACGCAGAACGGTGACCGTGTGCGCATGGTCGTCAGCGCGGTGGGCAACTGGGAGCACTCGGCATATCAGAGCGACAACCAGTTCGTGTTGGAAGTGCGCGAGCAGCGGATCGATCCGTCCAAGCTGACGCAGGGGCCGGGTTACTCCGGTGAAAAGCTCTCGCTGAACTTCCAGAACATCGAAGTCCGCGCATTGCTTCAGGTGATTGCTGACTTCACGAACTTCAACGTCGTGACTTCCGACTCAGTCGGTGGCTCGGTGACGTTGCGATTGAAAGACGTGCCCTGGGACCAAGCCCTGGACATCATCATGCAAGCCAAAGGTCTTGGCTTGCGCAAGTCCGGCAATGTGCTCTGGATCGCACCGCGTGACGAGATCGCTGCCCGTGAGAAGCAGGAATTGGAAGCCCGCGCGGCCGTGGAAAGTCTGGAACAGGTGCGCACGCAGTCGTTCCAGATGAACTACGCCAAGGCGGCCGACATTGCGACGCAATTGACTGCAGGCGGAGCCTCAACAAGCAGTTCTTCAGGCGCCAACAATGCCCGCATCCTGTCCAACCGTGGCAGCGTGATCGCCGAGCCCCGCACCAACCAGCTCTTCGTGACCGACATTCCCTCGCGTCTGGAACAGGTGCAGGAACTGATCAAAAAGCTCGACATCCCCATTCGTCAGGTGCTGATCGAAGCCCGCATCGTCGAAGCGGATGACGACTTCAGCAAGTCCATCGGTGTTCGGCTGGGTGGTGGTATCCGTGACTTCAGTGCCGGCTCTGTCAATGGCAACGCAGTGCGGGGCAATTTCGGCAGCAACTACTCGGCGGTCACCACTGGCCCTACGCTGACCTCATCGCCGTTCGTCAACCTGCCGGCGGTGCCCACGAACGCGACGGCGGCCACCTACGCGCTGTCGTTGTTCAACCCCAGCGCAACACGCTTCCTGGCATTGGAAATTTCCGCCCTTGAGTCGGATGGCAAAGGTCGCGTGGTGTCGAGCCCGCGTGTCGTGACGGCAGACCAGGTGAAGGCCTTGATCGAGCAAGGCACCGAGTTCCCGTACCAGACGGCAACGTCCAGTGGTGCCACGGCAATCTCCTTCCGCAAGGCAAACCTTAAGCTGGAAGTGACGCCGCAGATCACCCCCGAGGGCAACATCATTCTTGACCTCGATGTGAACAAGGACACCCGTGGCGAAACTACCGCCGAAGGCATCGCGATTGACACCAAGCACGTGCAGACGCAAGTGCTGGTCGAAAACGGTGGCACGGTGGTCATCGGCGGCATCTTCGAGCGCACCGAACGCAACGAGTTGCGCAAGGTTCCGCTGCTCGGTGATCTCCCGGGCGTGGGCAACTTGTTCAAGTCCCGTGACAAGCTCGACAGCCGTTCCGAGTTGCTGATTTTCATCACGCCGCGCGTCCTGGGCCGTACCGCAATCAATTGAGTCTGACCTCTCCGGTCTTCCTGGTCGGTCTGCCAGGATCGGGCAAATCCACTGTCGGTCGCCAGCTGGCCCGGCGGCTGGGTTTGCCCTTTGTTGATGTGGACCACGCCATTGAGGCGCGCATCGGCTGCTCCATCCGGTCGTTCTTCGAGCGTGAGGGCGAGGATCCATTTCGGGCCATCGAATCAATGATGCTCGACGAGCTCAGCATGGGCCCGTCGAAGATCATCTCGACGGGGGGAGGCGCGGTGTTGCGATCCGAAAATCGAGACCTGATGCGGGAACGGGGATCTGTCGTCTACCTGCGGTCTTCACCCGAAGAGTTGATCCGCCGCCTTCGGCATGATCGCAATCGTCCACTGCTGCAGGTCGCGGATCCGCTGGCGAAACTGCGGGAATTGCATGCGCAGCGCCACCCCTTGTATGCCGAGACAGCCCATTTCACGATCGAGACGGGCCGCCCTTCGGTGGCGACATTGGTCAACATGATCGTCATGCAACTGGAACTCGCGGGCATATTGATCAGCGACGCCCCGAATGAGGCCGGTTGAGGGCGACGCAGCCCGAACCTCACGCGACATACACTCGCGTGATGACCGCTTCCACCGCCAATCTGCAGAACAAGGTCCACATTGATCTGGGCGAGCGCAGCTACGACATCCAAATTGGCAGCCACTTGATCGGCAGTTCGGCCACGTTCGAGGGTCTGCCCGACGGCGGCATCGCGTTGGTTGTCTCAAACGAAGTTGTAGCGCCGCTTTACCTGGCATCGCTCTTGGCGGCATTGAGACCCCGTCATGCGCAAGTTCATTCGGTCGTCTTGCCCGATGGGGAGTCGCACAAGGAGTGGTCGACATTGCAGACCATCTTCGACGGGCTGCTCAAGCATGGTTGCGATCGAAAGACGGTTTTGTACGCTCTGGGGGGTGGCGTTGTCGGGGACATGACGGGTTTTGCCGCGGCTTGCTACATGCGTGGTGTTTCGTTTGTGCAGGTGCCCACGACGCTGCTTGCGCAAGTGGACTCCTCCGTCGGCGGCAAGACGGGCATCAACCACCCGTTGGGCAAGAACATGGTGGGCGCGTTTCATCAACCGCTGCGCGTGGTGTGCGACCTCAGCGCTTTAAACACCCTGCCGGAGCGCGAACTCAGTGCCGGGCTCGCGGAAGTCATCAAGTACGGCCCGATCGCCGACATGGCGTTCATGACCTGGCTGGAAGACCACATGGATGACTTGATGCAACGGGATCCGGACGCGTTGGCTGTGGCGGTCAAACGGAGCTGCGAAATCAAGGCGCAAGTCGTCGCCAGCGATGAACGCGAAAGCGGTCTGCGCGCCATATTGAACTTTGGGCATACCTTTGGTCACGCCATTGAGGCGGGCATGGGCTATGGGTCCTGGTTGCATGGTGAGGCCGTGGGCTGTGGCATGGTGCTGGCGGCCAGGTTGTCTCAGCGTTTGGGCCTGGTGGACGCGCAGTTTGTCGACAGGTTGGTCGCCCTGATCCAGCGCGCAAAGCTGCCAACGGTTGCGCCAGTGATCGATGCCAGCGACAACGCCAGCCGATACGTCGAACTGATGCGTCACGACAAAAAGGCCGAGGCTGGCGCCATTCGCTTCGTGCTCATTGACGGTCCTGGGCGCGCCATGCTGCGTCCGGTGGATCCGGCCTTGGCGATCGAGGTGATCGAGTCCGGCTGCCGTATTGCGTGATGGCTGCGCTGGCGACCTACGCTTGCGACCCGGCAGAGAGCCGCGGACGGCGGTACCCCGAAGCGCCTGCGCCGACACGCACCGGGTTCCAGCGTGATCGAGATCGGGTGATCCACTCGACGGCGTTCCGGCGCCTGGTCTACAAGACGCAGGTGTTTCTCAATCACGAGGGTGATCTGTTTCGCACCCGCCTGACGCATTCCATCGAGGTGGCGCAGCTCGGCCGCAGCATTGCGCGCTCCTTGTCTTTGTGCGAAGACCTTGTCGAGGCCATTGCCCTGGCACACGACCTTGGGCACACGCCATTCGGTCACGCGGGTCAGGACGCCTTGCACGCAGCGATGGGCGCTGCGAGCGCACGCGCCGTGTCCTCTGAGGGAGCCGAAGATGTGGTTCTGGGATTCGAGCACAACCTGCAAAGCCTTCGAGTGGTGGATGAGCTTGAAGAACGCTACCCGGCGTTCGATGGTCTGAATCTCAGTTTTGAAACTCGCGAAGGCATTCTGAAACACTGTTCACGACGCAATGCCGAGCGGCTGGAGCTGCGAGAACCTGGTGGGGTGGCTTCGCGCTTTCTCGTCGGCGGATCACCTTCGTTGGAGGCCCAGTTGTGCAATCTCGCCGACGAGATCGCCTACAACGCACATGACATCGACGACGGCGTGCGCTCCGGTCTCATCACCCTCGAACAACTTGAAGCCGTCGATCTGTTTGAATCCCATCGGTGCGAGGCCTTGCACGAGCATCCCTCGCTGGTGGGGCGGCGCCTGTTGTTCGAGGCCATTCGCCGCATGTTGAGCGCTCAGGTGTATGACGTGATCGATGCCACCCGCACGCGATTGGCTGTAGAAGGCGTCCAGACGCTGGATGAGGTGCGCCAGGCGCCTGTGCTGGTCACCTTCTCCGATGACATGCGCGCCAGGAGTCAGGCTCTCAAGTCCTTCCTCTTTCGCAATCTGTACCGGCATCCTCAGGTCATGGAAACCACAGGCCGCGCACGCCAGATCATTGGTGATTTGTTTCAGCGTTATCTGGAAGAACCGGGTGAGCTTCCAGCGGCTTACCAACGCCCAGCAGGACAACCGCGCGCGGTCGCCGACTACATCGCCGGCATGACAGACCGCTTCGCGATCCGTGAGCATGAGCGCTTGTTTGGCGAGGTGATGTTCCCATGACTGGCATGGCCAGTCCGCGCCGAATTGCAGCCTTGGTCGTGCTGGTCGGCGTGACCTGTGCGCTGCACATTGGCAAATTGCCACCGGCGGTTCGCGCCTTGCAGGTCGATCTGCACATTTCCCTGATCCAGGCCGGATTCCTTCTGTCGCTGGTGCAGTTGGCCGGCATGTTCCTGGGGCTGGTCGTCGGGCTAGGCGCCGACCGCTATGGTCCACGCCGCGTCAGCCTGGTGGGTTTGCTCATCATGTCGCTGGGCAGCGCCTGGGGCGGGCTTGCACATTCCACCGAATCGCTGCTGATCTCGCGGGCAGTCGAAGGTCTGGGGTTCTTGCTGGCGGTACTGCCCGCACCCGCGTTGATCCGTTTGCACGTACGGCACGACGATCACCTCCTGGTCAAGGCGTTGGGCTGGTGGGGGGCCTACATGCCTTTGGGTACAGCCCTGGCCTTGCTGCTGGCTGCGCCAGTGATCGACGCCTGGGGCTGGCGTGCCGTGTGGTTTGGGCTCGCCGCACTGTCCCTTGTCGCCGCATGTCTGATGGCGTGGGGAGTGCCCTCGACGTCTGCGGGTGAAAGGGGCGGCGCTGCGCTGTGGCCGCGACTGCGCAAGACCTTGTCGACCACCGGACCCTGGCTGGTCGCGGTTGCGTTCTTGCTTTACTCCGGGCAGTGGCTGGCCGTGGTGGGGTTCCTTCCCACCATATTCGTTGACGCCGGCTTGGGCGGTGTCGCAGCGGCGTGGCTCAGTGCACTGGCTGCCGCGGTGAACATGGTCGGCAACATCGGGGCAGGCCGCTTGGTGGCGCACGGTGTCCGGCCACTTGTGTTGCTGAGGGTGGCTTACGCTTGCATGTTGGTGGGGGCGGTGCTGGCCTTCGCGCCAGGTGGGCCGTTCCTGGTGCGGTACCTGGGTGTGCTGGCGTTCTCGGGCGTGGGGGGGCTGATTCCCGGTACCTTGTTCGGTTTGGCCGTGCGTCTGGCGCCGGGCGACGACACCGTGTCGACCACCGTCGGCTGGATGCAGCAGCTCTCGGCGCTCGGTCAGTTTTCAGGGCCACCCATCGTGGCGTGGTTGGCCACGCGGGTCGGCGGGTGGCAGTGGAGTTGGGTGGTGACCGGGGCGTCCAGCCTGCTGGGTCTGTGGGTCGCTCAGCGGATCCATGCGGCCCTGGCGGTGCACGCCAAGCGCTGACGCAACGATTGCCCTCATGGCCCGCCTGCCTCGTCTGACCTTGCCCAATGTGGCACATCTCGTCTCACAGCGAGGCAATGGGCGCCAGGCCATCGTCCTGGACAACGAGGATCGCGAAGCGCTGGTGGGCTTGATATTGCAGCAAGCGAAAGGGCTGGGCGTGGCACTGCACGCCTGGGCCTTGCTCGAAGATCGTTTGCTGCTGTTGGCGACGCCCACGACCCCAGACGGTGTGCCGAAGATGATGCAGGCCATCGGTCGAAGTTACGTCCGCCGCTTCAATCAGCGGCACCAGCGCCGGGGCACCTTATGGGAAGGGCGATACCGTTCCACGGTGGTGCAGGCTGAGCGCCACATGATCGATTGCATGGCATATGTCGAGTGGCAGCCGGTGCGCGCAGGCTTGGCGGCAGAAGCAAGGGACTACGCCTGGTCCAGTCACCGGCAGTTGGTGGGGCTGGAGCAAAGCCGTGGATTGAGCCCGCCTGCCGCCTACTGGGCGCTGGGCAACACCCCATTCGCGCGAGAAGAAGCCTATCGGGAGCGGGTTCGCGCAGGCCTGCCGCAAGCGCTCGAACGGCAGATTGCCGATGCGGTCGAACACGGATGGGCCTTGGGCGATGAGGCTTTTCTCCAGGCACTGCAGCGCGTCACACCACGGCGTCCGACCCGCGCGCGCCGTGGTCGCCCGCCGGCGCAGACCCCCGAGACAGTCAGCCGTTGATCGCTGCTGTCACGCCTCCATTCGCGGGTGCGGGCGTGCCTTCGATTTGATGTGTCCCTATTAAAGGGTTTTCCGTTTGTACTCCGTATTTAAATGGGGTCAGAACCCATTTAAAATGCTTGGCACGCATGGTGCAATGCAATAAGCTCGCACTCCCCCTCGACAGTCAGGCCCTAGACAGAAGGACGCACCATGAACACGGTCGCCGAGCAGCAGCATCTCCAGCAACACGGTCTGTACGACCCCGCCAACGAACACGACGCCTGTGGCGTCGGCTTCGTCGCCCACATCAAGGGCGAGAAGTCCCATGCCATCGTCGAGCAGGCCCTCAAGATCCTGGAGAACCTCGACCACCGTGGCGCCGTCGGCGCCGACAAGCTGATGGGCGACGGTGCAGGCTTGCTGATCCAGATGCCCGATGCGTTGTACCGCGAGGAGATGGCAGCACAAGGCGTGACGCTGCCGCCCGCCGGTGAGTACGGCGTCGGCATGATCTTCATGCCCAAAGAGCACGCCAGCCGACTGGCTTGCGAGCAGGAAATGGAGCGCGCCGTGGCGGCCGAGGGCCAGGTGCTGCTGGGCTGGCGCGACGTGCCGGTCAACCTCGACATGCCGATGTCGCCGACGGTGCGCGCCAAAGAGCCCATCATCCGCCAGGTGTTCATTGGCCGCGGCAATGACGTGATCGTGCAGGACGCCCTGGAGCGCAAGCTCTACGTGATTCGCAAAACCGCCAGCGCGGCCATTCAGCGACTCAAGCTCACGCACTCCAAGGAGTACTACGTGGTGAGCATGAGCAGCCGCACCGTGGTCTACAAGGGCTTGCTGCTGGCCGATCAGGTCGGTACCTATTTCAAGGATCTGCAGGACCCGCGCTGCGTCTCGGCCCTGGGCCTGGTGCATCAGCGCTTCTCCACCAACACCTTCCCCGAGTGGCCGCTGGCGCACCCGTACCGCTATGTCGCCCACAACGGCGAGATCAACACGGTCAAAGGCAACTACAACTGGATGAAGGCGCGCGAAGGCGTCATGTCTTCTCCGGTGCTCGGCCCCGACCTGCAAAAGCTCTACCCCATCAGCTTTCCCACGCAGTCGGACACGGCGACTTTCGACAACTGCCTGGAGCTGCTGACCATGGCGGGTTACCCGCTGTCGCAGGCGGTGATGATGATGATCCCCGAGCCGTGGGAGCAGCACACCCTCATGGACCCGCGTCGTCGCGCGTTCTATGAGTACCACGCCGCCATGCTGGAGCCCTGGGATGGCCCAGCGTCCATCGTGTTCACCGACGGCCGCCAGATTGGCGCCACGCTCGACCGCAACGGCCTTCGCCCCTCGCGTTACTGCGTGACTGACGATGACCTGGTCATCATGGCGTCCGAGTCGGGCGTGCTGCCGGTGCCCGAGAACAAGATCGTGCGCAAGTGGCGTTTGCAGCCGGGCAAGATGTTCCTGATCGATCTGGAGCAGGGCCGCATGATCGATGACGAGGAGCTCAAGGCCAACCTCGCCAACAGCAAGCCCTACAAGCAGTGGATCGACAACCTGCGCATCCGCCTCGACGACGTCGAGCAGCCGGTGGCGGGCGAAGACGCGCGCGAACTGCCCATCGTCAGCACCGAGCCGCAAGGCGCGGGTGTCGAGCGCGTATCGCCCGAACTGCTCGACATGCAGCAAGCCTTCGGGTACTCGCAAGAAGACATCAAGTTCCTGCTCAGCCCCATGGCCGCCAACGGCGAAGAGGGCATTGGCTCCATGGGCAACGACAGCCCACTGGCCGTGCTGTCGGACAAGAACAAGGCGCTCTACAACTACTTCAAGCAGCTGTTCGCGCAGGTCACGAACCCGCCGATCGATCCGATCCGCGAGGCCATCGTGATGTCGCTGGTGTCCTTCATCGGACCCAAGCCCAACCTGCTCGACATCAACCAGGTCAACCCGCCGATGCGCCTGGAAGTGAGCCAGCCCGTGCTCGACTTCCGCGACATGGCCAAGCTGCGCAACATCGAATCGGTGACGCAGGGCAAGTTCCGCAGCGTCACGCTCGACATCACCTACCCGGTGAGCTGGGGCCGCGAAGGCGTGGAGGCCAAGCTGGCCTCGCTCTGTGCGGCCGCCGTCGACGCCATCAAGGGTGGCAAGAACATCCTCATCGTGAGCGATCGCGGTGTGGGCCCCGGTCAGGTGGCCATTCCCGCCTTGCTGGCACTGTCCGCCATTCACCAGCACCTGGTCCGCGAAGGCCTGCGCACCAGCGCCGGTCTGGTGGTTGAAACCGGTACCGCGCGCGAAGTGCACCACTTCGCGGTGCTGGCGGGTTATGGCGCAGAAGCCGTCCACCCCTATCTGGCGATGGAAACCCTGACCGCCATCCACAAGGACATGCCCGGCGCGCTCAGCGCCGACAAGGCGATCTACAACTACATCAAGGCGATCGGCAAGGGCCTCTCCAAGATCATGTCCAAGATGGGCGTGAGCACCTACATGAGCTACTGCGGTGCCCAGCTCTTTGAAGCGATCGGCCTCAACACCGACACCGTGGCCAAGTACTTCACCGGCACTGCCAGCCGGGTCGAGGGCATTGGCGTGTTCGAGATCGCCGAAGAGGCCATCCGCATGCACAGGGCAGCCTTTGGCGACGACCCGGTGCTGGCGGGCATGCTCGACGCCGGTGGCGAGTACGCCTGGCGCACGCGCGGCGAAGAGCACATGTGGACGCCGGATGCCATTGCCAAGCTGCAACACAGCACGCGCGCCAACAACTGGAACACCTACAAGGAATACGCCCAGATCATCAACGACCAGAGCCGTCGTCACATGACGCTGCGCGGCCTGTTCGAGTTCAAGCTCGACCCGGCCAAGGCGATTGCGTTGGACGAAGTTGAGCCCGCCAAGGAGATCGTCAAGCGCTTCGCCACCGGCGCAATGTCGCTGGGATCCATCTCCACCGAGGCGCACGCCACGCTGGCAGTGGCCATGAACCGCATCGGCGGCAAGAGCAACACCGGCGAAGGTGGTGAAGACGAGAACCGTTACCGCAACGAACTCAAGGGCATCAAGATCACCAAGGGTGAGACGCTCAAGTCCATCATTGGCGACAACGTGGTCGAGGTCGACCTGCCGCTCGAAGACGGTGACAGCCTGCGTTCGAAGATCAAGCAAGTGGCCTCCGGCCGTTTCGGTGTCACGGCCGAATACCTGCAAAGCGCCGACCAGGTGCAGATCAAGATGGCCCAGGGCGCGAAGCCGGGCGAGGGCGGTCAGCTGCCCGGCGGCAAGGTGTCGGAGTACATCGGCAAGCTGCGTTACAGCGTGCCCGGTGTGGGCCTCATCAGCCCGCCGCCGCACCACGACATCTACTCCATCGAAGACCTGGCCCAGCTGATTCACGATCTCAAGAACGTGGCACCGCACGCCAGCATCAGCGTCAAACTGGTGTCCGAAGTGGGCGTGGGCACCATCGCCACCGGCGTGGCCAAGTGCAAGGCCGATCACGTGGTGATCGCCGGCCACGACGGCGGCACCGGCGCATCGCCCTGGTCGTCCATCAAGCACGCGGGCAGCCCCTGGGAGATCGGCCTGGCCGAGACCCAGCAGACCCTGGTGCTCAACCGCCTGCGCAGCCGCATCCGTGTGCAGGCCGATGGTCAGATGAAGACCGGCCGCGACGTCGTCATCGGTGCGCTGCTGGGGGCCGACGAATTCGGCTTTGCCACCGCGCCGCTGGTGGTCGAGGGTTGCATCATGATGCGCAAGTGCCACCTCAACACCTGCCCGGTCGGCGTGGCCACGCAGGACCCCGCGTTGCGCAAGAAGTTCTCGGGCAAGCCCGAGCACGTGGTGAACTACTTCTTCTTCATCGCCGAAGAGGTGCGCCAGATCATGGCCCAGCTCGGCATGCGCAAGTTCGACGAGCTTATCGGCCGCGCCGACCTGCTCGACATGCGCGCCGGCATCGAGCACTGGAAAGCGCGCGGACTGGACTTCAGCCGCCTGCTGGCCACGCCGGCCATGCCGGCCGACGTGCCGCGCCTGCACACCGAAACGCAGGAGCACGGCCTGGAGAAGGCCCTTGACCAGGTGTTGATCGAGAAGTGCCGCCCGGCCATCGACAAGGCCCAGCGTGTGCAGTTCATCGAGGTGGCGCGCAACGTCAACCGCTCGGTGGGCGCCATGTTGTCGGGTGAGCTGACCAAGCACCACCCCGAAGGTCTGCCCGACGACACCATCCGCATCCAGCTCGAAGGCACGGGTGGGCAGTCGTTTGGCGCCTTCCTGGCGCGCGGTATCACGCTGTACCTGATTGGTGACGCCAACGACTACACCGGCAAGGGGCTGTCCGGCGGCCGTGTGGTGGTGCGCCCCAGCATCGACTTCCGCGGCGAACCCACCAAGAACATCATCGTGGGCAACACGGTGTTGTACGGCGCCACCACCGGCGAAGCCTTCTTCTCCGGCGTGGCCGGCGAGCGTTTCGCGGTGCGCCTGTCCGGTGCCACCGCGGTCGTGGAAGGTACGGGTGACCACGGCTGCGAATACATGACCGGCGGCACGGTGGCGGTGCTCGGCAAGACCGGGCGCAACTTCGCGGCCGGCATGAGCGGCGGCGTGGCCTATGTCTACGACGAGGATGGCCAGTTCGCCAAGCGCTGCAACACGGCAATGGTGGGTCTGGAGCCGGTGCTGCCGGCCAAGGTGCAGGAGACGTCCGTCGACCGCGCCACCTGGCACCGTGGGCAGACCGACGAAGCCCAGCTCAAGAAACTGCTGGAAGACCACAACCGCTGGACCGGCAGCAAGCGCGCGCGTGAGTTGCTGGATAACTGGGAGCAGGCCCGCACCAAGTTCATCAAGGTGTTCCCGACGGAGTACAAGCGCGCGCTGGCCGAAATCCACGCCCGCCAGACCGCCTCCGATGCCACGACCAAGGCCAAAGGCTCGGCCAAGAAGGCCGCGGTCGCGCCCGCCAAATAACCAGACCCACGACATCGAAGGAAGCACACCATGGGAAAAGTCACCGGCTTCATGGAATTCGAGCGCCTGGAAGAGGGCTACGCGCCCGTCAAGGACCGCCTCAAGCACTACAAAGAGTTCGTGGTCGGGCTCGATGACGCGCAGGCCAAGGTCCAGGGCGCGCGCTGCATGGACTGCGGCACGCCGTTCTGCAACAGCGGCTGCCCGGTCAACAACATCATTCCGGACTTCAACGACCTCGTGTACCAAGGCGACTGGAAGAACGCGAGCGCCGTGCTGCACAGCACCAACAACTTTCCCGACTTCACCGGCCGCATCTGCCCCGCACCCTGCGAGGCCGCCTGCACGCTCAACGTCAACGACGATGCGGTCGGCATCAAGTCGATCGAGCACGCCATCATCGACAAGGCCTGGGCCGAAGGCTGGGTGCAGCCGCTGCCGCCCAAACACAAGACGGGCAAGAAGGTCGCCGTTGTCGGCTCCGGCCCGGCCGGCATGGCGGCGGCTCAGCAGCTCGCGCGTGCCGGTCACGACGTGACGGTGTTCGAGAAGAATGACCGCATCGGCGGCCTGCTGCGCTACGGCATTCCCGACTTCAAGATGGAGAAGTCGCACATCGACCGTCGCGTGGCGCAGATGGAGGCCGAGGGGGTGACGTTTCGCACCGGCGTGCTGGTGGGCGCCATGCCCACGGGCAGCAAGGTGACGAACTGGGCCAAGGAGACGGTCAGCGCCGATCAGCTCAAGGCCGACTTCGATGCCGTGGTGCTGACCGGAGGCTCCGAGCAAAGCCGCGACCTGCCGGTGCCGGGGCGCGACCTCGAGGGCATTCATTTCGCAATGGAGTTCCTGCCGCAACAGAACAAGATCAACGCCGGCGACAAGCTCAAGGGCCAGCTGCGCGCCGACGGCAAGCACGTGATCGTGATCGGCGGTGGCGACACCGGCTCCGACTGCGTGGGCACCAGCAACCGCCACGGCGCGGTCAGCGTCACGCAGTTCGAAGTGATGCCCCAGCCGCCCGAGCAGGAGAACAAGCCCCTGGTGTGGCCCTACTGGCCGCTCAAGCTGCGCACCAGCTCCAGCCACGACGAGGGCTGCACGCGCGAGTTCGCCATCTCAACCAAAGAGTTCCTGGGCAAGAACGGCAAGGTCACCGGTCTCAAGACCGTGCATGTCGAATTCAAGGACGGCAAGTTCGTCGAGGTCCCCGGTTCCGAGAAGGAATACCAGGCCGACCTCGTGCTGCTGGCGATGGGCTTCGTGAACCCGGTGGCGACCGTTCTGGATGCCTTTGGCGTCGACAAGGACCCGCGTGGCAACGCCAAGGCCAGCACCGACTTCACTGGCGGCTACGCCACCAACGTGCCCAAGGTGTTTGCCGCTGGCGACATGCGCCGTGGCCAATCCCTGGTGGTGTGGGCGATCCGTGAGGGCCGCCAGGCCGCTCGCGCGGTCGACGAGTTCCTGATGGGTTTCTCCGACCTGCCGCGCTGAAACGTCGGCGGGCGCCGTCCGGTCGCGCGCAGCGACCGTCCGCGCGGCGCCCGACATTGGATTACCGCAACGTAAGGAAGTGCGGGGGTGGGCAAACCCCCGATTCCCGTATCATGCGGCGGCCGGGTTCTGCCCGGCCTTTTGTTTCATGAGTGCCGACCCGTCTCCCCCTCTTGTCGAACTGCGCGATCTCACCTTCGGCTACGGTGAGCGGGTCATCCTCGACAAGGTGTCGCTCACCGTCCCCCGTGGCAAGGTCACGGCGCTCATGGGCGCCTCCGGTGGTGGCAAGACCACGGTGCTGCGCCTCATTGGCGGGCAGATCCGCGCACAGAGCGGGCAGACCCTGTTCGATGGCAACGACGTCACCGCCATGGACCAGCGCACGCTGTACGCGGCACGACGGCGCATGGGCATGCTGTTCCAGTTCGGCGCGCTGTTCACCGACATGAGCGTGTTCGACAACGTGGCCTTCCCCCTGCGCGAACACACCCACCTGCCCGAGTCCCTGGTGCGCGACATCGTGCTGATGAAGCTCAACGCCGTGGGTTTGCGCGGTGCGCGCGGGCTCATGCCCAGCGAACTCTCTGGTGGCATGGCGCGGCGCGTGGCATTGGCCCGCGCCATCGCGCTCGACCCCGAGCTGGTGATGTACGACGAACCCTTTGCCGGGCTGGACCCCATCTCGCTGGGCACCGCGGCGCGCTTGATCCGCGAGCTCAACGATGCGATGGGCCTGACCAGCATCGTGGTGTCGCACGACCTCGACGAAACCTTTGGCATTGCCGATCAGGTGATCGTGCTGGCCAACGGCGGCATTGCCGCTCAGGGCACGCCCGACGAAGTGCGCCACAGCACCGATCCGCTGGTGGCGCAGTTCGTCAACGCCCGGCCCGACGGTCCGGTGCGCTTCCATCACCCCGCGCCGTCGCTGGCCGAGGACTTCGGTGGCGGAGGCCGGCGATGAACCCCCTGCATCCCACCCGCGTCGGCGCGGCCGTGCGGCGTCACCTGACGGCGCTGGGATACGGCGCCCGGCTGTTCATGCGGCTGGTGGCCCTGGTTGGCGTGGCCATGCGGCGCTTTGGTCTGGTGCGCGACCAGATCCACTTTCTGGGCAACCACTCCCTGTCGATCATCGGCGTCTCGGGCCTGTTTGTGGGCTTCGTGCTGGGTTTGCAGGGCTACTACACCCTGCAGCGCTATGGCGCGACCGATGCGCTGGGGCTGCTGGTGGCACTGTCCCTGGTGCGCGAACTCGGCCCGGTGGTCAGTGCCCTGCTTTACGCCGGTCGGGCGGGCACCTCGCTCACGGCCGAGATCGGTCTCATGAAGGCGGGCGAGCAGCTCAGCGCCATGGAGATGATGGCGGTCGACCCGGTGCGGCGCGTGCTCGCGCCGCGGTTCTGGGCGGGTGTCATCACCATGCCGCTGTTGGCAGCGGTGTTCAGTGCGGTGGGCATCATGGGTGGCTGGTTGGTCGGCGTGGGCCTCATCGGTCTCGACAGCGGCGCCTTCTGGAGCCAGATGCAGGGCGGTGTTGACGTCTGGGCCGATGTGGGCAATGGGGTGCTCAAGAGCGTCGTCTTCGGATTCGCCGTGACCTTCATTGCCCTGTTGCAGGGTTACCTGGCGCATGCCACGCCCGAGGGCGTGTCCCGGGCCACCACACGCACGGTGGTCATGGCATCGCTGACGGTGCTGGGCCTCGACTTTGTGCTGACCGCCATGATGTTCAGCATCTGAACCGGATTCGGAGAACCACCATGACTACCTCCAAGAACGACTTCTGGGTGGGCCTGTTCGTCCTGATCGGCGGCGCGGCCATCCTGTTCCTGGCCTTGCAGTCGGCCAACCTGCTGAGCTTGAACTTCGAGCCGACCTACCGGGTGACTGCGCGCTTTGACAACGCCGGCGGGCTCAAGCCGGGCGCAGCGGTGCGCAGCGCCGGCGTCGTGGTGGGTCGGGTCGAAAAAATTGCGTTTGACGACCAGACCTTTCAGGCCAGCATTTCCCTGTCCCTGGAAAAGCGTTACGGCTTTCCCAAGGACAGCTCGATGAAGATCCTCACCAGCGGCTTGCTGGGTGACCAGTACATCGGGATCGAACCCGGCGGAGACCCTGCCAACCTTGCGGACGGCGCGGTGGTGACGCAGACGCAGTCGGCGCTGGTGCTGGAAAATCTCATCGGCCAGTTTCTGTTCAGCAAGGCGGCCGAGGGCGGTGACAAGCCGGCCGGCGAGAAGGCGCCCTGAGCGCGTCGGGCCATCGAAGGGACGTATTCATGCTGTCGAATCAACAACCGTGCGCGCTACGAATGCCCGCGGCCATTCTGGTGACGGCCGCTTTGCTGGCTGGATGTGCCACCGGGCCCGATGCCAACCCGCGCGACCCGCTCGAGCCGTTCAACCGCGGCGTGCAGAAGTTCAACGATGCCGCCGACGAAGCCGTGTTCAAGCCGGTGGCCACCGCGTATGTGAATGTGGCGCCCAGCCCGCTGCGCACCGGGGTCAACAACTTCTTTGGCAACCTGGGTGACCTGTGGTCAGCGGTCAACGCCGGCTTTCAGTTGCGTCCTCGCGAAACCACCGAGAACCTGCTGCGTTTCAGCATCAACACGGTGCTGGGCTTCGGGGGGGTGCTCGACATTGCCAGCGAAGCCGGCATTCCGCGCACGCGCATCGACTTCGGTCAGACGATGGGCCGCTGGGGTGTTCCGTCGGGTCCCTACCTTGTGCTGCCGATATTCGGGCCCTCCACCGTGCGCGATACCGGCGGCTTGGTGGTGGATGCCGTGGGTGACCCGGTGGGCTACGTCGACCACGTGCCAACCCGAAACAGCCTGTACGCGCTTCGCGCGGTCGATACCCGTGCCCAGTTGCTGCGTGCTTCCAACCTGCTGGAGGGGGCGGCGCTGGACAAATACAGCTTCACGCGCGACTTCTACCTCAACCGCCGTCAGCGCCAGATCGACGACATGATCGACAAGGGCATCGGTCTCGGCGATGGGGAATAGCGAGTAAGTGAGCGCAAACCCACGATACGAATCGCTACCTTTCCACCGGAACCCGACACAGTCCCTGCGCCTCCGAGGCCTAGGATGTCCCCCGTTGGGTGGCACCACCTGGAGAAACCAATGAAACAACTTCTGTCCCGCCGTACCTGGTTTGCTTCGCTGGCGCTGATGCTGGCCGCCTGGACGCTCCCGGCTGCGGCCGCCGAGGCGCCCGACGCCATGGTCAAACGCCTGTCCACCGAGGTGCTGGACACCATCAAGGCCGATCCGGCCATCCAGGCCGGCGATGTCAACAAGATCGTGGCGCTGGTCGACGCGAAGATCATGCCCAACGTCAACTTCACGCGCATGACGGCGTCGGCGGTCGGGCGCTACTGGCGTCAGGCCACGCCGGAGCAGCAAGAGCGTCTGCAAACCGAGTTCAAGTCCTTGCTGGTGCGCACCTACTCGGGCGCGCTTGGCGAGGTCAAGGACCAGACCCTGAGCTTCAAGCCCATGCGCATGCGGCCCGAAGACACCGAGGTGGTGGTGCGCAGCGAAGTGCGCGGCAAGGGCGAGCCCATTCAGCTCGACTACCGCCTCGAGAAATCGGGCGACGCCTGGAAGATCTACGACCTCAACGTGCTGGGCGTGTGGCTGGTGGAGACCTACCGCACCCAGTTCGCACAGGAGATCGGTGCCAAGGGCATCGACGGGCTCATCGCGTCGCTGGCCCAGCGCAACAAGGGTGGCGCCACCGCCAAGGCCAATTGATGGCTGCGCCGCACCTGCCCGCGCGCCTGATGCTCGACGACGCCGCGGCAACGCTGGCGTCGTTGCGGCAGGCGCTGGCGCTGGAGCAGGGCGCGCAGGTCTGCGTGGCGGCGGGTGAATTGAAGCAGTTCGATTCCTCGGCCGTGGCTGTGTTGCTTGAGCTGCGCCGGGACCTTCAGGCCCAGGGCCGTACCCTGACCGTGAGCGATTGGCCCCCCCGATTGCGCGACCTGGTGCAGGTCTACGGCGTGGAGTCACTGCTGGGCGCCTGAGCGCATCACAGCCCTGCGGCCCGTGGGGGCGGGCCCCCGCCGTAAAATCCCCGGTTCGCCGCCGCCCCGGATGTCCCGTGGGCTGCGCGCGCTTCAGCGGTGTTGCTGCGCATGCCTGCCGTCTCATTCCAGAACGTTTCCAAGACCTACACCACCGCCCGTGGCCCCCTTCACGCCCTGCGATCGGTGTCGTTCGACATCGAGCCGGGCGAGTTCTTTGGCCTGCTGGGTCCCAACGGTGCCGGCAAGACCACGCTCATCAGCATCCTGGCCGGGCTGGCGCGGGCCAGCGAGGGCCGTGTCATGGTGCACGGCCACGACGTGGTGAGCGACTACCAGGCGGCACGCCGTCAATTGGGGGTGGTGCCGCAAGAGTTGGTGTTCGACCCGTTCTTCAATGTGCGCGAGACCTTGCGCATCCAGTCGGGCTACTTCGGCATCAAGCACAACGACGACTGGATCGATGAACTCCTGGCCGGACTGGGCCTGGCCGACAAGGGAAGCGCCAACATGCGCCAGCTCTCGGGTGGCATGAAGCGGCGCGTGCTGATTGCGCAGGCCTTGGTGCACAAGCCCTCCGTCATCGTGCTGGACGAACCGACGGCGGGGGTGGATGTGGAGCTGCGGCAGACCCTGTGGCAGTTTGTCTCCGGTCTCAACAAGCGTCTGGGCAGCACCGTGTTGCTGACCACGCACTACCTCGAAGAGGCCGAAGCCCTCTGCAGCCGCATCGCCATGCTCAAGCATGGCCAGGTGGTGGCGCTGGAGTCCACGTCCGAACTGTTGGCGCGGGCCGCCTCCAACGTGTTGCGCTTCAAGACGGACGCGGCGCTGCCGGCCGATCTGGCCGCGCAGGCGCGCATCACCGGCCGAGTGGTGCAGATGCCGGCGCTGGACGCACACGCGGTCGAGCATGTGCTGTCGCGCCTGCGCGAGGTGGGTGTCATGCCCGAGGACATCGAGGTGCGTAAAGCCGATCTGGAAGATGTGTTCCTCGACCTCACCGGCAGTGGCCCCCAGCGGCTGCCCCAGGCCCAGGGCACGGAGGTGACGCCATGACCGGCTGGCAGACCCTGTTCTACAAGGAGATCCTGCGCTTCTGGAAGGTGGCCTTCCAGACCGTGGCAGCGCCTGTGATGACCGCGCTGCTGTACCTGTTGATCTTTGCCCATGTGCTGGAAGACCGGGTACAGGTCTACGACTCGGTGAACTACACGGCCTTCCTGCTGCCTGGCCTGGTGATGATGAGCGTGCTGCAGAACGCGTTTGCCAACAGCAGCTCGTCACTGATCCAGAGCAAGATCATGGGCAATGTGGTGTTCCTGCTGCTCACACCCCTGTCTCATCGTGCCTGGTTCGTGGCCTATGTCGGGTCGTCGGTGGTGCGCGGGCTGGTGGTTGGCGCCGGCGTGATGGTCGTGGCCTGGTGGTTTGCCCGCCCGACATTGGTGGCGCCGTTGTGGATCCTGGTGTTTGCCTTCATGGGGGCGGCCTTGCTGGGCACGCTGGGGTTGATCGCGGGCCTGTGGGCCGAGAAGTTCGACCAGATGGCGGCGTTCCAGAACTTCATCATCATGCCCATGACTTTTCTGTCGGGCGTGTTCTATTCCATCCATTCGCTGCCTGAATTCTGGCAACGGGTCAGCCACCTCAATCCCTTCTTCTACATGATCGACGGCTTTCGCTATGGCTTCTTTGGTCGCAGCGACGTGTCACCTTGGCTGAGCCTTGCGCTCGTGGGTGTGGCCCTGGCCTTCGTGAGCGCGATCGCCCTGCACCTGCTGCGCACGGGTTACAAAGTCCGCCATTGATTCCTTAGCGACGGCGGGCTGTCTCGCCGTCCGAGTACCACCTTGCCCATGACTGCCGAAGAACTGCAATCCTTGATCGCCGCTGGTCTGCCCTGCGACCATGTCGACGTGACCGGCGACGGCCGCCATTGGTCGGCCGTCATCGTGTCGACCGCTTTTGAAGGCAAGCGCGCGATCCAGCGCCACCAGGCGGTGTACGCCACCCTGGGCCAGCGCATGCACACGGACGAGGTGCACGCCTTGTCGATGAAGACCCTCACGCCGGCCGAGTGGGCCGCGCAGAACTGATCACCCATGGACAAGCTTCTCATTCGTGGTGGCCGCCCGCTCAGCGGTGAAGTCACGATCTCCGGTGCCAAGAACGCGGCCCTTCCCGAGCTGTGTGCGGCCTTGCTGACCGAAGACACGGTCATGCTGACCAACGTACCGCGCCTGCGCGACGTGGCCACCATGCGCCAGTTGCTCAGCCACATGGGTGTGCACACCGAGACGCATGGCGAGCGCGGTGGCATGTCCTTGCGTGCGCCGCACGGGCTCAAGCCCGAGGCGCCCTACGACCTGGTCAAGACCATGCGGGCCTCAGTGCTTGTGCTCGGCCCCTTGCTGGCGCGTTTCGGCAAGGCCAAGGTGTCGCTGCCCGGTGGCTGTGCCATCGGCTCACGCCCGGTGGACCAGCACATCAAGGGCATGCAGGCCATGGGCGCCGAGATCGTTGTCGATCACGGCTACATGGTGGCGACCCTGCCCAAAGGCCGCAAAAGGCTGCACGGCGCGCGCATCGCCACCGACATGGTCACCGTGACCGGCACCGAAAACTTCCTGATGGCCGCGGCCCTGGCCGAAGGCGAGACGCTGCTCGAAAACGCGGCCCAGGAGCCGGAGGTCACCGATCTGGCCGAAATGCTCATCAAGATGGGCGCACGGATCGAAGGCCATGGCACCAGCCGCATCCATGTGCAAGGCGTGGAGCGCCTGAACGGCTGTGCGCACGACGTGGTGGCCGATCGCATCGAAGCCGGCACCTTCCTGTGTGCGGTCGCCGCTGCGGGCGGCGATGTGCTGCTGCGACAGGCCCGTGCCGACCACCTGGACGCCGTCATCGACAAGCTCACCGAGGCGGGTGCCGAGGTCGAGGCGGGCGCCAATGCCGCGGGCCCGTTCATCCGCGTGCGCGCCAACCGACGCATGAAGGCGCAGTCGTTCCGCACCACCGAGTACCCGGGGTTTCCGACCGACATGCAGGCCCAGTTCATGACGGTCAACTGCGTGGCCGAAGGGGCCAGCAAGGTCACCGAGACCATCTTCGAGAACCGCTTCATGCACGTGAACGAACTGGTTCGCCTGGGCGCGCGCATCCAGACCGAAGGCAAGGTGGCGATGGTCGAGGGCGTGCCGCGCCTGTCGGGTGCCACCGTCATGGCCACCGATCTGCGCGCCTCCGCCAGCCTGGTCATTGCGGGCCTGGTGGCCGAGGGTGAAACCACCGTCGACCGCATCTACCACCTCGACCGCGGCTACGACCAGATGGAAGTGAAATTGCGCGCCCTGGGCGCCGACATCGAGCGGATCAAATGAGCCCGACCATCACATTGGCCCTGTCCAAAGGGCGCATCTTCGACGAGACCCTGCCACTGCTGGCCGCGGCCGGCATCGAGGTGCTGGAAGACCCGGAGAAGTCGCGAAAGCTGATCCTGCCGACCAACCAGCCCGACGTGCGTGTGGTGCTGGTGCGCGCCACCGACGTGCCCACCTATGTCGAGCACGGTGGCGCCGATCTGGGCGTGACAGGCAAGGACACGCTCATCGAGCACGGTGGCCAGGGCTTGTACCAACCGCTCGACCTGAACATTGCCCGCTGCCGCGTCAGCGTGGCCGTGCGTGCCGACTTCGACTACGCCTCTGCGGTGCGCCAGGGTTCGCGCCTGCGGGTGGCCACCAAGTACACCAGCATCGCGCGCGACTTCTTCGCGGCCAAGGGCGTGCACGTGGACCTGATCAAGCTCTACGGCAGCATGGAACTGGCGCCGTTGACCGGTCTGGCCGATGCCATCGTCGATCTCGTGTCCACCGGCAACACGCTCAAAGCCAACCAGTTGGTCGAGGTCGAGCGCATCATGGACATCAGCTCCCGCCTGGTGGTCAACCAGGCGGCCCTCAAGCTCAAACAGGCGCGCCTGCGCCCATTGCTCGACGCCTTTGCCAAGGCCGTTACGCCCATCCCTGCATGAACCCAGTTGCCACGCCCCTTCGCCTGTCCACCGCCCAGCCCGACTTCGAGGCGCGCTTTGCCGAGCGCTTGCACTGGTCGAGCGAGACGGACCATGCGATCGAACAGCGGGTGGCGGACATCCTGGCCGACGTGAAGCAGCGCGGCGATGCGGCGGTGCTGGACTACACCGCCCGCTTCGACGGCCTGCAGGCTGCCAGCATGGGCGAACTCGAACTCACGCAGGCGGACTTCAAGTCGGCGTTTGATGCCTTGCCCGCTGCGCAGCGCGAGGCGTTGCAAAACGCCGCTGCGCGCGTTCGCCGCTACCACGAGGCGCAGAAAAAGGCGAATGGCGAAAGCTGGAGCTACCGCGACGAGGACGGCACCCTGCTGGGCCAGAAGGTCACGCCGCTGGACCGCGTGGGCATCTATGTGCCGGGCGGCAAGGCGGCCTATCCGTCCAGTTTGATCATGAATGCCGTGCCGGCACACGTGGCCGGCGTGCCCGAGATCATCATGGTGGTGCCAACGCCGGTGCGTGGCAGCGTGGCCACGGGCGGTGTGGAAGGTGGTGGCGCTTCGGCCACGTCCACGCGGGGCGAGCGCAACGAGCTGGTTCTCGCTGCCGCCTACGTGGCCGGTGTCACGCGCGCCTTCACCATCGGCGGCGCCCAGGCCGTGGCGGCGCTGGCCTACGGCACCGCCACCGTGCCCAAGGTTGACAAGATCACCGGCCCGGGCAACGCGTACGTCGCCAGCGCCAAGAAGCGCGTGTTCGGCACCGTGGGCATCGACATGATCGCCGGCCCGAGCGAGATCCTGGTGCTGGCCGATGGCAGCACACCGGCCGAGTGGGTGGCGATGGACCTGTTCAGCCAGGCCGAACACGACGAACTCGCGCAAAGCATCCTGCTGTGCCCCGACGCGGCTTACATCGATGCGGTGCAGGCGGCCATCGAGCGGCTGCTGCCCACCATGCCGCGTGCGGCCATCATCGCCAAGAGCCTGAGCGACCGCGGCGCGTTGATCCACACGCGCGACATGGCAGAGGCTTGCGCCATCAGCAACCGCATCGCCCCCGAGCACCTGGAGGTGTCGAGCGCCGAGCCGCACCGCTGGGAGCCGCTGCTCAAGCACGCGGGCGCCATCTTTCTGGGCGCCTACACGAGCGAAAGCCTGGGCGACTATTGCGCCGGCCCCAATCACGTGCTGCCTACCAGTGGCACCGCGCGTTTTTCCTCGCCGCTGGGTGTCTACGATTTCCAGAAACGCAGCAGCCTGATCGAGGTCAGTGCCGCTGGCGCCCAGGCGCTGGGCGCCGTGGCGGCCGAACTGGCCTACGGTGAAGGCCTGCAGGCCCACGCCCGCGCCGCAGAACTGCGCTTGAACGATGTGCCACCGATGCGAGGTGCCGCATGAACCGCCCGATGAACACCAACCCCATGGCCCGCATTCGCCAGGACGTGCAGTCCATGCACGCCTACGCCATCCAGGACGCGACCGGCATGGTCAAGCTCGACGCGATGGAGAACCCCTTCGCGCTGCCTCTGCCTTTGCAGGCCGAGCTGGGCCGTCGCCTGGGCGCCGTGGCCATCAACCGCTACCCGGGTGCGCGGGTCGAAGACCTCAAGCGGGCGCTGGAGCGGCACATCCAGTTGCCGGCTGGTCATGCCCTGATGCTGGGCAATGGCTCCGACGAACTGATCTCCTTGCTGGCGATGGGCTGCGACCTGCCCGGCGCCACCATCCTGGCGCCGCTGCCGGGCTTCGTGATGTACGCCATGAGCGCCCAGTTGCAAGGGTTGCGCTTCGAGGGCGTGCCGCTCACGGCCGACTTCGAGCTTGACGAGGCGGCCATGCTGGCGGCCATGCGCGCGCACCAGCCAGCCATCACCTACCTGGCCTACCCGAACAACCCCACCGCCAACCTGTGGGACGCGGCCACTGTGCGCCGCCTGATCGCCGAGGCGGCAACCTTTGGCGGGCTGGTCGTGATCGATGAGGCGTACCAGCCTTTTTCCAGCCGCACCTGGCTGGACGAGATGCGCGCACATCCCGAGGCCAACGCCCACGTGCTGCTCATGCGCACGCTGTCCAAGTTCGGTCTGGCGGGTGTTCGCATCGGCTATCTCGTCGGGCCGCAGGCCCTGGTGCAGGAGTTCGACAAGCTGCGCCCGCCCTACAACGTGAGCGTGCTAAACGCCGAGTGCGCCCTGTTTGCGCTCGAGCACGCGGCGGAATTTGCCGAGCAGGCGGCCACGATTCGCGATCAGCGCGAACAACTCATCGGGGCCCTGGCGGCCATGCCCGGCGTGACGCCGTTCCCCAGCCAGGCCAACATGGTGCTGGTGCGCGTACCCGACGCGAAGAAGGCCTTTGACGCGCTCAAGGCCCAGCGGGTGCTCGTGAAGAATGTTTCTACAATGCACCCGCTGCTGGCGCAATGCCTGCGGCTCACCGTCGGCACGCCCGACGAAAACGCCCAGCTGCTTCGAGCCCTGCAGTCCGCCCTATGACCACCACGCTGCCCGCCTTCCCGAATCCGGGCCCCGATGACCGCGCCGCCCAGGTGCAGCGCAACACCAGCGAAACCCGCATTGGTGTGCGCATCAACCTCGACGGCACCGGCGTGTCGGTCCTGTCCACCGGCATTGGATTCTTCGACCACATGCTCGACCAGATCGCCCGCCATGGCCTGATCGATCTGGAGATCAAGGCCGAGGGTGATCTGCACATCGACGGGCACCACACGGTGGAAGACGTGGGCATCACCCTGGGCCAGGCATTTGCCAAGGCCGTAGGCGACAAGAAGGGCATTCGCCGCTACGGGCACGCCTACGTGCCGCTGGACGAAGCGCTGTCGCGGGTGGTGATCGACTTCTCCGGGCGACCAGGCCTGCACATGCGCGTGCCGTTCAAGGCCGGCATGATCGGCGCCTTCGACACCCAGCTCACCTATGAGTTTTTCCAGGGGTTCGTGAACCACGCCGCCGTCACGCTGCACATCGACAACCTGCACGGTGAGAACGCGCACCACCAGGCCGAGACGGTGTTCAAGGCGTTTGCTCGCGCGGTTCGCATGGCGCTTGAGCGCGATCCGCGCCTGGGCGACGTGATTCCCTCCACCAAGGGTTCGCTCTGAGCCATTTCTCGGGTTTCTTGCGATGACATCCCGGACCGTCGCGGTGGTCGACTATGAAAGCGGCAATCTGCGCTCGGTGTCGCAGGCGGTCATGCACGCCGCGCGCGACACCGACGTCAAGGTCGTCGTTACCCAGCGCTGCGAAGACATTCTGGCCGCCGAGCGTGTGGTGTTGCCGGGGCAGGGCCACATGGCCGACTGCATGCGTGCCCTGGCCGACGCCGGCCTCAAGGACGCCGTGCTGCAAGCGTGCGCACACAAGCCATTGTTTGGCGTTTGCGTGGGCATGCAGATGTTGCTCGATCGCAGCGAAGAGGGGCCGACGGACGGACTGGGCCTGATTCCTGGAGAGGTGCGCCGCTTCCAGCTCGAAGGTCGACTGCAGCCCGACGGCAGCCGCTTCAAGGTGCCCCAGATGGGCTGGAACCGGGTGTTTCACGAGTTGGGCCGCCCGGTGCACCCGGTGTGGGCAGGTGTACCCGAGGGCGCCTACTTCTACTTCGTGCACAGCTACTACGCTGCGCCCGCCCGGGCCGAACATGTGGTGGGCGAGTGCGACTATGGTGGGCGCTTTGCAGCCGCCGTGGCCCGCGATAACATTTTTGCGACCCAGTTCCACCCCGAGAAAAGCGCCGATCAAGGCCTGGCGCTCTATCGAAACTTCCTCAACTGGCGTCCCTGACGCCCGCCACGCGCCTGACAACACCATGCTGCTGATTCCCGCCATCGACCTCAAGGACGGCCACTGCGTTCGCCTCAAGCAAGGTGACATGGAGCAATCCACGGTCTTCAGCGAAGACCCGGCCGCCATGGCCCGCAGCTGGGTCGACAAAGGTGCACGCCGTGTGCACCTCGTCGATCTCAACGGTGCGTTTGCCGGCAAACCGAAGAACGAGCAGGCCATTCGCGCCATCCTCAAGGAGATTGGCAGCGAAGTCGATGTGCAGCTCGGTGGCGGCATTCGCGATCTCGACACGATCGAGCGCTACCTGGATGCAGGCCTGCGCTACGTGATCATCGGCACCGCCGCGGTCAAGAACCCGGGCTTTCTGCAGGACGCCTGCACCGCCTTTGGCGGCCACATCATCGTGGGCCTCGACGCCAAGGACGGCAAGGTGGCCACCGATGGCTGGAGCAAGCTCACCGGCCACGAAGTGGTCGACCTCGCGCGCAAGTTCGAGGACTATGGCGTCGAGTCCATCATCTACACCGACATCGGGCGCGACGGCATGCTCACGGGCATCAATATCGACGCCACCGTCAAGCTGGCGCAGTCGCTGAGCATCCCGGTGATTGCTTCGGGCGGTTTGTCCAACCTCGACGACATCCGCAACCTCTGCGCTGTCGAAGACGAAGGCGTCGAGGGGGTGATCTGCGGTCGCTCGATCTACAGCGGCGATCTCGACTTCGAGGCGGCCCAGAAGCTCGCCGACGACTTGAACGGGTAGGCCGTCGTGCTGGCCAAGCGAATCATTCCATGCCTCGATGTCACGGGTGGCCGTGTGGTCAAGGGCGTCAACTTCGTCGAGCTGCGCGATGCAGGCGATCCGGTCGAGATCGCGGCCCGCTACAACGAGCAGGGTGCCGACGAGCTCACCTTCCTGGACATCACGGCCACCAGCGACGACCGTGACCTGATCCTGCCCATCATCGAAGCGGTAGCCTCCCAGGTGTTCATCCCCCTGACCGTGGGTGGCGGCGTGCGCACGGTCGAAGACGTTCGCCGCCTGCTCAACGCGGGCGCCGACAAGACCAGCTTCAATTCCGCGGCAATCGCCAACCCCCCGGTCATTCGTGCAGCCTCCGACAAGTACGGGTCGCAGTGCATCGTGGTGGCCATCGACGCCAAGCGGCGTCAGGGCGACGACCTGGCCCAACGCGGTGAGGGCTGGGATGTGTACAGCCATGGCGGGCGCAAGAACACCGGCCTGGACGCGGTGACATGGGCGCGCCAGATGGCCGATTTCGGCGCGGGCGAGATCCTGCTCACCAGCATGGACCGCGACGGCACCAAGGCCGGGTTCGATCTGGCGCTCACGCGTGCGGTGGCCGATGCGGTGGCCGTGCCGGTCATTGCCTCGGGCGGTGTGGGCACACTCGACCACCTGGCCGATGGCATTCAGCAAGGGGGCGCTGACGCGGTGCTGGCGGCCAGCATCTTCCACTACGGCGAGTACACCGTGGCCCAGGCCAAGGCGCGCATGGCCGAGCGTGGCATTGCGGTGCGGCTGTGATGAACTGGCTCGACGACGTCAAATGGGACGACCAGGGCCTGGTCCCCGTGATCGCGCAAGAGGCCAGCAGCGGTGATGTGCTGATGTTCGCCTGGATGAACCGCGAGGCCTTGCAAAAGACGGCCGAGCTCGGGCGGGCGGTGTACTTCAGCCGCTCGCGCGGCAAGCTCTGGTTCAAGGGCGAGGAGTCCGGTCACGTGCAGACGGTGCACGACATTCGGCTTGATTGCGACAACGACGTGGTGCTGCTCAAGGTGACGCAACTCGGTCATGAGCCAGGCATTGCCTGTCACACGGGCCGGCACAGTTGTTTCTTCCAGCGCTACCAGGATGGCGCCTGGCACGCGGTGGAGCCGGTGCTCAAAGACCCCGAATCCATCTACAAGTGACGCCATGACTCAAGCCGACGACCTGGCCCGCCTGGCCGCTGTGATCGACTCCCGCCAGCCAGCCAACGGGGGGGACCCCGAAAAGAGCTATGTGGCGCGGCTCTTGCACAAAGGCAACGACGCCATCCTCAAGAAAGTTGGCGAAGAGGCCACCGAGATGGTGATGGCCGCCAAGGACCTGGAGCACGGCGGCGATCCGCAGAAGCTGGTCAACGAAACCGCCGATCTGTGGTTCCATTGCCTGATCGCCCTGGCGCACCACGGGCTCGGCCCCGCCGAGGTGGTGGCCGAACTGGTGCGACGAGAGGGTCTGAGCGGGCTGGAAGAGAAAGCCCTGCGCAAGGTGCGTGAGCGCGAAGCCAAGGAGTGAGTCATGAGCGATGTCATCGATGTGGAAACCACTGACAGTGAGCAGGCGCAGTCGCTCAAGAGCGTCGGCTGGCTCAGCTACCTCCTGCACCTGATCGTGGCCGTAGGCGCGGTGCTGCCATCGGCCCAGCCCAGCGTCGCGCTGCTCATCGTCGCCCTGGTGATCGATCTGGTCAAACGCGGCGACGCCGAAGGTACCTGGCAGGCCAGCCACTTCAGCTGGCGCATCCGCACCGTGATCTGGGCCGCCATCCTGTACCTCGTCACTGCCCCCTTGTGGTTCCTGCTGGTCTTGCCGGGCTGGATTGCCTGGGGCCTGATCTCGATCTGGTTTCTCTACCGCATCGTGCGGGGCATGGTCAGCATGAACGACAACCGCCCCATGCCGCGTTGACCCCCCCATTGCCTTCACCATGAGCGCTCACGACCCCAACTGCATTTTCTGCAAGATCATCGCCGGCCAGATTCCGTCGAAGAAGGTCTATGAAGACGACGATCTGTTCGTCTTTCACGACATCAACCCCTGGGCGCCGGTGCACTTTCTCATGGTGCCCAAGGCGCACATTGCGTCGATGGCGCAGGTCGGTCCGGAGCACGAACGCTTGATGGGGCGGCTGATGACCCTGGCCCCCCGGCTTGCTGCGGAGCAAGGGTGCAACCCCTATCCCGACGGCGGATTTCGCATCGTGTGCAACACAGGCGCCGAGGGCGGACAGGAAGTGCACCACCTTCATGTGCATGTCATGGGCGGTCCGCGTCCCTGGCTGCGTGGCTGATCAACGGGGCAGGGCAATGCGCAGTGTTCATAAGTGAACCCTTTGCCGGCCTTAGAATCCCAGCATTGCGCCTTCGCGCACCCCCCATCCTCCGGAGATTGACATGGGTACGTTTTCCATCTGGCACTGGCTGATCGTGCTGCTGATCGTGGTGATGGTCTTTGGCACCAAGAAGCTCAAGAACATCGGTTCTGACCTTGGTGGCGCCGTCAAAGGCTTCAAAGACGGCATGAAAGAGGGCGGCCAGAGCGAAGAAGCCGCCGCGCCTGCGCCCCAGGTCACGCAAAACGCGTCGGCCGACAAGGGCACCATCGACGTCGAGGCCAAGCAAAAGAGCTGAGGCGTCAAGCCACAGCGTCTTCTTTGCCGACATCTGCGGGGCTGGTTCACAGCCCCGTCCTGTCTCTGCCAAGGCTGACACATGATCGATCTGGGCATCTCCAAGCTGGCGCTCATCGGCGCGGTGGCGCTGATCGTCATCGGCCCTGAGAAGTTGCCTCGCGTGGCCCGCACCGTCGGGACGCTGCTGGGCAAGGCGCAGCGCTACGTCAACGACGTCAAGGCCGAAGTCAATCGGTCCATGGAGCTCGAAGAGCTCAAAAAGATGAAGGATTCGATGGAGAACGCTGCGCGCGATGTGCAGTCTTCCGTCGAATCCGGTGCCAGCGATTTCGAGAAATCGTGGTCCGATGCCACAGCAGGGCTGGATGGTGCGGACGCTGCGCTGCAGTCACTGGGTGAGCCGGTTTATCCGGTCTACAAGCACCCCAAGAAAAACTTCCGTCTGAAGCAAAAGGCCGTGCCGCAATGGTTCAAGGCCCGTACCGGCGTTCGCACGCGCACCCAGTCGGGTGCCGCGCGGGTGGCGCGCTTCCGGCCTCGCCCATCCGGTAGGTCCTGATGTCTGACAAGTCCGAATCGGTCGACGAACTCGCCGGTACCGAACAACCCTTCGTGCAGCACCTGATGGAGCTGCGCGATCGCATGATCTACAGCATCATCGGTCTGGCCGTCTGCATGGCGGTGCTGGCCGTCTGGCCAGGTCCCAGCGGGCTGATCGACCTGATCGCCATCCCCATCCGGGCGCACATGCCGCCCGACGCGCGCCTGATTGCCGTGGGGGTGTTCTCGCCGTTCTTCGTGCCTTTGAAGGTGCTGGCCATGGCCGCAGTGCTGCTGTCACTGCCTTGGTGGATGTATCAGGTGTGGTCGTTTGTCGCGCCTGGCCTCTACAGCCACGAGAAGCGCTTCGCCATTCCGTTGATCGTCGTCGGCAGCCTGCTGGCCTATGCGGGCATCGCGTTCGTGCAGTTGTTCGTGCTCGACAAGATGTTCGGGTTCATCCAGAAATTCACGCCCGCCAGCGTGGCTGCAACGCCCGACATCGCTTCCTACGTGGAGGCCATCCTTGGCCTGTACCTGGCCTTCGGTCTGGCCTTCCAGGTGCCGATCGTTGTGGTGCTGCTGGTCAAGATGGGCATGGTGACGGTCGACAAGCTCAAGAGCTTTCGCGGCTACTTCATCGTCGTGGCTTTCATCGTCGCCGCCGTGGTCACGCCGCCTGATGTGATCTCGCAGCTCGCCCTGGCGCTGCCCATGTGCCTGCTCTACGAACTGGGCATCTGGGGCGCGCAGGCCTTCGTCAAGAGCACCCGTGCCGACGACGAAGCAGAGAACGCCGAGGAGAAGGCTTCGAGCTGAACGGCCGAGCCGATCAGCGCCGATTCACCGCCTGACGCGCCAGATTGCGGCGACCTGCCGTCACGGTGACTTTGAGGGACTCGGTTCGCCGCAACACGTCGAGTTCGGCGGTTTCTCCCGGCGCCAGTGCGGCCACTGCGGACAACAGCTGGGGCACATCCTTGACTTCACGCCCCTTGACGCGGGTGATGACGTCACCCGGGCGGATGCCGGCCTGGGCGGCGGGCCCGTTTTGCAGCACGCCCGTGATGATGACGCCCTGTTTGGTACCCACGCCGAAGCTCTCGGCCAGTTCCGGCGTGAGGTCCTGCGGCTCCACACCGATCCAGCCGCGGGTCACCTGACCGTCCTTGACGATCGCTTCCATCACGCTGCGCGCGGTGGAGGTCGGAATGGCAAAGCCGATGCCCATCGATCCGCCCGAGCGCGAGTAGATGGCGGTGTTGATGCCCATCAGGTGGCCGTTGACGTCGACCAGAGCGCCGCCAGAGTTGCCCGGATTGATCGCGGCATCGGTCTGGATGAAGTTCTCGAACGTGTTGATGCCGAGCTGGGTGCGACCCAGCGCACTGACGATACCGCTGGTGACGGTCTGTCCGACGCCAAAGGGGTTGCCAATGGCCAGCACCGGATCGCCAATTTGCAGTGCGTCGGAATTGCCCAGGGTGATCACCGGCAGATCGGTGAGTTCGATCTTGAGCACCGCCAGATCGGTCTCGGGGTCCGTGCCGATCACCTTGGCCGCGGTCTGGCGACCGTCGTTGAGGATCACCTGGATCTCGTCGGCCTCTTCGACCACGTGGTTGTTGGTGAGCAGGTAGCCGGCCGGACTGAGGATCACGCCGGAGCCGAGGCCCGTCTGCGGCTGATTGTTGAGTTGGTCGCCGAAGAAGAAGCGAAACCAGGGGTCCGTGCTGTTGGGGTTGTCGGCCGGGGCCTTGCTGGTGTTGATGCTGACCACCGCAGGGGAAGCCGCCTTGGCCGCAGCGCGCAGGCTCACCGTGCCCGGGTCGACCACGGGGTTGCTGGTTGGCGAGGCCTCGAAGACCGGTACCACCGAGGGCAGCGCACGCCGGCCCAGCCATTGAGGCTGCAAGGTGGCCACCACGAAAAACACCGCGACCAGCACGGTGACAGTTTGGGCGAAGACGAGCCAGAGGCGTTTCATTCAGAGACGGCGCGAATCAAAAAGAGCGATTGTCCAGCATTCACTACCGTCCAAGGTGGCTGTCAGAATCGCGGTTTTCAAGTTCGACAGCTGCCATGAGCTCCACGCGCGACGCACTCGGTCTGACCCTGGACCGTCTGCTGCAACCCAGCCAGTTCAAGGACTACGGCCCCAATGGCCTGCAGGTGGAGGGCAAGGCCCGGATTGCCCGATTGGTCAGCGGTGTGACGGCAAGCCTGGCGCTGATCGATGCCGCCATCGAGGCGCAGGCGGACGCCATCCTGGTGCACCATGGCCTCTTCTGGCGTGGCCAGGACGGCCGGGTGACGGGCTGGATGCGGCAGCGCCTGGGCAAGCTGATGGCGCACGACATCAACCTGTTTGCCTACCACTTGCCGTTGGACGCCCACCCCGCGTTGGGCAACAACGCGCAACTGGCGCGGGTGCTGGGGCTGGACCTGGAAGCCGACGCGCGCTTTGGGGACCAATCACTTGGCTTCATAGGTCAGCGCGGGTTTGATGGCGCCCAGCAATTGGCGGCGCATGTGCAAACCGTGCTGGGCCGCGAAGTGACACTGGTGCCGGGCGATGGACGACCCTTGCGACGCATCGGCCTGTGCACGGGCGGTGCCCAGGGTTATTTCGAAGCCGCCATTGCCGCGGGCGTCGATGCCTTCATCACCGGCGAGATTTCCGAGCCTCAGGCCCACTACGCGCGCGAATCCGGGGTGGCCTACCTCGCGTGCGGTCACCACGCCACCGAGCGCTATGGGGCGCCTGCGGTGGGCGCTCAGGTGGCCGCCGAGCTGGGCATCGCGCACCATTTCATCGATATTCCGAATCCCGCATGACCGCCA
This sequence comes from Hydrogenophaga sp., assembly GCF_019635465.1. Lineage (GTDB taxonomy): Bacteria > Pseudomonadota > Gammaproteobacteria > Burkholderiales > Burkholderiaceae_C > Hydrogenophaga. The sequence continues at coordinate 27,577 of NZ_JAHBZK010000022.1, read as the reverse complement.
GACCCATCGTGTTGAGCATGGGCGACCCGTCGGGCATCGGCCCGGAAATCGCCATGCGGGCCATGCGCGAGCGCCCAACCTGGCGGGAGAAGGTGATCCTTCTGGGCGACACCGGTAGCTTGCGCAGGGCGGCGGCGCTGGGCCAAACGGATGTGGCCAGTGCGTTGGCCGCGCTGCCACTCGCTGAACTGGGCGACTTCGACCAGTGGCGTGAGAAGCCACGGGGGGCGGTGGGTGTGCTTCAGCTGGGTGACCCACTGCCGGTGCTGACCTGGGGGCGGGTGGACCCTCGCGCCGGTGCGGCCGCCGCCCGCGCAGTGCGTGCGGGCGCCAATGCCGTGCTGCAAGGTGTGGCGCGGGCCCTGGTGACCGCTCCCCTCCACAAGGAAGCCCTGCACGCGGCCGGTGAGCCTTTCCCGGGCCATACCGAGTTGCTGCAGGCCATGGCCGCTCATCATCTGGGGCGGCCGGTGGATGAGGTGCCCGTGCGCATGATGCTCAGCGCGCCTGACCTGGCGACGGTGCTGGTCAGCATTCATGTGTCTTTGCGCGCGGCGATCGATGCGGTGACACGGCAGTCTGTGCTGGAGACCATCCGGATCACCCACGCACATTTGCGCCGCACGGGCATTGCGCAGCCGCGCATCGCCGTGGCGGGCTTGAATCCCCACGCGGGCGAGGGCGGACTGTTTGGCGTTGAGGAGATCGAACACATCGCACCGGCGGTGCAGGATGCCCAGTCAGAAGGCCTGACGGTCAGCGGACCGTTCCCGCCGGACACGGTGTTCATGCGAACTCGGCAGGGCGCCTTCGACGTGGTGATAGCGATGTACCACGACCAGGGACTCATCCCGGTGAAGTTGTTGGGTGTCGAGCATGGGGTGAACACCACGCTCGGGCTGCCGCTGATTCGCACCAGCCCGGATCACGGCACGGCGTTTGACATTGCCGGGCGCGGCGTAGCCAGCGCCGCCAGCCTGATCGCCGCACTGGAGGCCGCCGACGCGGCCAGCGCACTCAGCGCTTGAGACTGTCGCGGATTTCGCGCAGCAGCACGATGTCCTCGGGCGGTGCTGCCGGCGCTGGTGGCGCCGCAGGCGCTTCCCGCTTGAGCCGATTGATCTGCTTCACCATCATGAAGATGATGAACGCCAGAATGGCGAAATTGATGGCGACCGTCAGGAAGTTGCCATAGGCCAGAACGGGCACGCCGGCCGCTTTCATCGCCGCCAGTGTGCGGGCCGTGCCCTCCGGCGCCGTTCCCAGGACCACAAACAGGTTGCTGAAATCGAGCTTGCCGAAGACGAGGCCCACGATCGGCATGATCACGTCCTCGACCAGCGATCCGACGATCTTGCCGAAGGCGCCGCCGATGATCACGCCGACCGCAAGGTCGATGACGTTGCCCTTGACGGCGAACTCCTTGAACTCCTGCATCATGCCCATGCCTGTGCTCCTCGGTTGGTTGGGGTGGCGGCGATTCTCACACGTGCCGCGATGCCAGGCGCGGGTTGTGGCGCGGCACACCTATAGCCCACTGCGGTGCACGGAACCCAGCAGTGGACGCATTTCGGTCCAGTACAATGCCGGGTTGTCCCTGAGTACCCATCATCCTCGATACCGAGAAAGACACCCCCATGAGTGAAGCAACTGCCAACAGCGGTCAAGCCGCTGGGGCCGACAACGGCAAAGGCGCTGTGGACGGCAGCCGCCGAACCTGGCTCATCACCTCTTGCGCCATGGGCGGCGTGGGCGCCGCTGCAGTGGCCGTGCCCTTTGTGAGCTCATTCCAGCCGTCCGAGCGCGCGCGTGCGGCAGGTGCCGCGGTCCAGGTCGACGTTTCCAACATTCCGCTGGGCGAGAAGATCGTGGTCGAGTGGCGCGGCAAGCCGGTCTGGATTTTCCATCGCTCGCCTGAGCAGCTGGCCACGCTGGAGAAGGACGAGGCGCAGCTGGCCGACCCCAATTCCCAGCGCACCAACGTGCCGACCCCTGAGTACGCCAAGAACCGCTATCGCTCGATCAAACCCGAGTACCTGGTTGCCATCGGCATTTGCACCCACCTCGGCTGCTCGCCCGGCGACAAGTTCACGCCCGGTCCCCAGCCGTCGTTGCCCGATACCTGGCCCGGTGGCTTCCTGTGTGCCTGCCACGGCTCGACCTTCGACATGGCTGGTCGCGTCTTCCAGAACAAGCCTGCCCCCGACAACCTCGAAATCCCGCCGCACTACTACGCGTCGGAGACCGTCCTGGTGGTCGGTGAAGACAAGCCGGCCTGAGGCCGCCGCAGCGAACCACTGAGGAACTTCGAGGCACCCCATGGCTGAATTCAAAGAAATCTCCCCCGACGCACCGGCCAGCCAGAAGCTGTTGAACTGGGTCGACAACCGGTTCCCGCTGACCAAGCTCTACAACGAGCACATGGCCGAGTACTACGCGCCGAAGAACTTCAACTTCTGGTACTTCTTCGGCTCGTTGGCCATGCTGGTGCTGGTGATCCAGATCGTCACTGGCATCTTCCTGGTCATGCACTACAAACCCGATGCAACGGTGGCGTTTGCGTCGGTCGAGTACATCATGCGCGACGTGCCATGGGGCTGGCTGATCCGTTACATGCACTCCACCGGCGCATCGGCGTTCTTCGTCGTGGTGTACCTGCACATGTTCCGTGGCCTGCTCTACGGCAGCTACCGCAAACCGCGCGAACTGGTCTGGATCTTCGGTTGCGCGATCTTCCTGTGCCTGATGGCCGAAGCCTTCATGGGCTACCTGCTTCCCTGGGGCCAGATGTCCTACTGGGGCGCGCAGGTGATCGTGAACCTGTTCTCTGCCATTCCGTTCATCGGTCCTGATCTGGCCTTGCTCATCCGCGGTGACTATGTGGTGGGTGATGCAACGCTCAACCGCTTCTTCAGCTTCCACGTGATTGCCGTGCCGCTGGTGCTGCTGGGGTTGGTGGTTGCTCACCTGATCGCGCTGCACGAAGTGGGCTCGAACAACCCCGATGGCGTCGAGATCAAGGCCACCAAGGACGCGTCCGGCAAGCCGGTGGATGGCATCCCCTTCCACCCCTACTACACGATTCACGACATCCTGGGCGTGGCCGTGTTCCTGATGGTCTTCTCTGCGATCGTGTTCTTCGCACCCGAATTCGGTGGCTACTTCCTCGAATACAACAACTTCATTCCGGCCGATCCGCTGACCACACCGCTGCACATTGCCCCGGTCTGGTACTTCACGCCGTTCTATTCCATGCTGCGTGCCATCACCGCCGAGATGATGTACGTGCTGGTGGCGTGTGTGATCCTGGGTGCGTTGCTGGGCGTGCTCAAGGCCAAGGTGGGCGGTGCCGTCAAAGGCGGCATCGTGGTGGCCGCAGTCGCTGTCAGCGCCGCCATGATGTCGATCGACGCCAAGTTCTGGGGCGTGGTGGTGATGGGCGGTGCCGTCATCATCCTGTTCTTCCTGCCCTGGCTGGACCAGAGCCCGGTGAAGTCGATCCGCTACCGCCCAAGCTGGAACAAGTGGCTGTACACCGTGTTCGTGATCAACTTCTTTGTGCTGGCTTACCTGGGCATTCAACCGCCGTCCCCGGTGGGTGAGCGCGTTTCGCAGGCTGGCACCCTGTTCTACTTCGGCTTCTTCCTGCTGATGCCGTGGTGGAGCCGACTGGGCGAGTTCAAGCCTGTGCCCAGCCGCGTGACCTTCCAGCCGCACTGACACCGAGCGAACTCTGGAGAAAAACTGACATGAAGAAGATCCTGCTGAGTCTCGCGTTGTGCCTGGGAGTGGTGGGCGGTGCCTGGGCCTCCGGTGACGGCATCCCTCTGGATCGCGCTCCCAAGCGCACCAACGACATGGCGGCCCTGCAAAACGGGGCCAAGCTCTTTGTCAACTACTGCCTGAGCTGCCACTCCGCCGCGTTCATGCGCTTCAACCGCCTGCGCGACATCGGATTGACCGACAAGCAAATTGCCGAGAACCTGACCTTCACCACCGACAAGATCGGTGACACGATGAAGGCCGCCATCGACCCGCACCTGGCCAAGGCCTGGTTCGGCAAGAACCCCCCCGACCTGACGCTGATCGCCCGCTCGCGATCAAGCCACGCCGGCACGGGCGCTGACTACGTCTACACGCTGTTGCGCAGCTACTACCGCGACGAGTCCAAGCCGACCGGCTGGAACAACGCGGCGTTTCCCAATATCGGCATGCCGCATCCCCTGTGGGAGCTGCAAGGCGAGCGCGAGCCCATCCACCGCAAGGTTGAAAGCCATGGCCACGAGGTCGAGGTCATTGCCGGTTGGGAACAGGTCAAGCCGGGCACCATGACGCAGGCCGAGTACGACCAGAACGTCGGTGACCTGGTGGCATTCCTTCAATGGATGGGCGAGCCAGCCGCCAACAACCGTGTGCGTATCGGCGTGTGGGTGCTGTTGTTCCTCGCTGTGTTCACGGTGGTCGCGTGGCGCTTGAACGCCGCCTACTGGAAAGACATCAAGTAACACCCCCCTCGGTTCTGGGGCGCCTGGCGCCCTTGAGTCCGTCCACAGTGGCTGGCAGTGCCGACAGGCACAATGGCTGGCCACTGTTTTCTGTTTCAGGAGACGCCAACCATGATGGTTTTGTACTCGGGCACGACCTGTCCCTATTCGCATCGCTGCCGCTTCGTGCTGTTCGAGAAGGGCATGGATTTCGAGATCCGCGATGTGGACTTGTACAACAAGCCCGAAGACATCAGCGTGATGAACCCTTACGGGCAGGTGCCGATCCTGGTCGAGCGCGACCTCATCCTGTACGAGTCGAACATCATCAACGAGTACATCGACGAGCGCTTCCCCCATCCCCAGCTCATGCCGGGTGACCCGGTCGATCGCGCGCGCGTGCGCCTGTTCCTGCTCAACTTCGAAAAGGAACTGTTCACCCACGTCTCGGTGCTCGAGTCGCGGAGCAGCAAAGGCAACGAGAAGGCGCTGGAGAAAGCGCGCTCGCACATCCGGGATCGCCTGACCCAGTTGGCCCCGGTGTTCATGAAGAACAAGTACATGCTGGGTGACAACTTCTCGATGTTGGACGTCGCCATTGCGCCGCTGCTGTGGCGTCTGGACTTTTACGGCATCGAGTTGAGCAAGAACGCCGCACCGCTGCTCAAGTACGCTGAGCGCATCTTCTCTCGCCCCGCGTATATCGAAGCGCTGACGCCTTCCGAGAAGGTGATGCGCAAGTAAGCGCGAAACGTCTCGCTCGCCATGAGCCGACAGGAATCCCCCGTTCCATCGACGCGCCCGTACCTGATCCGGGCGCTTTACGAGTGGTGCAGTGAGAACGGCTTCTCGCCCTATATCGCTGTCCATGTGGACGCCTCGGTCCAGGTGCCACTTGAGTACGTCAAGAACGGGGAGATCGTGCTCAATGTGAGCATGGATGCCACCAACGGCTTGCGTCTGGGTAATGAATTCATCGAGTTCAAGGCGCGTTTTGGCGGCGTGGCCCGCGACATCGTGGTGCCGGTGACCCATGTGATCGCGATCTATGCACGTGAAAACGGCCAGGGCATGGCCTTCCCCGCGCCGTCTCCAACACCCGAAGCGCCACCTGTTGTGGACAGCACGCCTGCGCCCTTGCGCTCGGTACCTTCCGACTCGCCTTCGCCCTCAGACGATGGGGGCGGGCGACCGGGCGGCGGCGGCCGGCCACAGCTCAAACGGATCAAGTAGCGCCAAAGTTCGCCCGTCTGGCGCGCCATGTGCGGCGGCGCGCAGACCATCTCGCTAAAATGCTTCGCCCCGCCGCTTTAGCTCAGTTGGTAGAGCAATCGCCTTGTAAGCGATAGGTCGTCTGTTCGAGTCAGACAAGCGGCACCATCCACGCCAGTCTGCGCCACGCTCATCGTCCGACGGTTTGGACCTTTATGCGGATTGCGCTAACCTGCGCCCCGTTTGCGTGCAATGCGTCACACATCGCGGGCACCAACTGGCGCAGTTTGGCGGCGGCGGCCGCATGACTTACCAACAGGCACCATTCCCCGTCACCGATCGGGCCGGCCAGAACCTGTTGGCGCAGCCCCGGTGGCAACATCGGGCGCACCAGTTCCAGGCACCGACGTGACGCATCGGCACGCTCGCGCAATTGAGCCAGGGCGGGCGCTGCTCCCACGGCCTCTTGCAGACTGAAACAACCGGGTGTTCTGGGCACTGCCATCGTGCGATTGTCCTCGACGCCGCCAGTGCGCTGTCGGCGTGCCGGCAGAAAGGACCGAGTCGTGCACATCATCATCACCGACGCCTGGATGGCGCGGCGCCAGGCCATCCACCTCAACGGTTGGAAGCTCATCGCCGCCGCTGTGCTGTCGGTGCTGATGCTCATGCTGGGTGCCGTCGCTACCTACCACTGGGTATTCCTTGAAGGTATTCGCCAAGGCTGGCCCGGCTTCACCTCGGTCGGACGCATTGTTCACAAGGACGACACGGGGGACCGCGATGCCTACCTCCGTGCCAACATTGACGCCATGGCCCGCAAATTGGGTGAGATGCAGGCGCGCCTGATGCAGGTGGAGTCGCTGGGCGAGCGCGTTTCAGGCCTAGCAGGTCTGGAACCCGCCAAAGGGCGGCCGCCGTTGCCTGGCTCAGGTGGGGTTCTGGTGGCCAATCGGTCGCTGACTCTGGAAGAGCTTTCCAAGGAGATGGACGCGCTCGACGAGCACAGCGACGCGGGCATCGACTGGCTGACGGCCATCGAGTCGCGACTGTTTGATCAACGCATCCAACGCTCTCTGGTTCCGACGCAGAAGCCGGTGGAAGGCGTCCGCGTTGGATCGCCGTTTGGCTTCAGGATCGACCCGATCACGGGGCAGAAGGCTTTGCATACCGGGCTGGACTTTCCGGCCGACGTGGGCACACCCATTCTGGCGGCGGCAGGTGGCGTGGTGATTGCGCAAGAGTTCCATGCGGGCTATGGGAACCTCGTCGAAATCGATCATGGCAACGACCTGGTCACACGTTATGCCCACACCTCTCGCGTGTTCGTCAAAAAGGGCGACATCGTCAAGCGCGGCCAGAAGATCGCTGAGGTAGGTTCTACCGGGCGCTCCACCGGCCCGCACCTCCACTTCGAGGTCTGGGTGGCTGGTGTGGCCCAAAACCCCCAGAAGTTTCTCAAGGCGGGCGAGGCGCTGGCCCAGCACCAGCCCCAGACCAAATCCACCAGTCGCTGAGCACCAAGGCCCGACGGCTAAAATGCCCGCTTTGCGCTTGAAAGCCGTGCGCGCGCCGGCATCTTGAGGCCAGGTGCCATGGCGGCCCGCCCCGGGGCGCCGCACCGCTCACCCAGATTCACCAATGCCACCATGGTCCGCCGCTTGGCGTGGCCAACGGCGCTCCAACATGGCCACCAACTTCCTCACCAAGCTCTTCGGCAGTCGCAACGATCGGCTGCTCAAGCAGTACCGCAAGACCGTCGACCGCATCAACGCGCTGGAGCCCCAGTTCGAAAAGCTCAACGACGACGAGCTGCGTGCGAAGACCGAGGATTTCAAGCAGCGACTGGCGGGCGGCGAGACGCTCGATGCGCTGCTTCCCGAAGCGTTCGCGACGGTGCGCGAGGCAAGCAAGCGCGTCATGAAGATGCGCCACTTCGATGTGCAGATGCTGGGCGGCATCGCACTGCACAGCGGCAAGATCGCCGAGATGCGAACCGGCGAAGGCAAGACGCTGACGGCCACGCTGCCGGTGTATCTCAATGCCCTGGCCGGCAAGGGCGTTCACGTGGTGACGGTCAACGACTACCTCGCCAACCGCGACGCGCAGTGGATGGGCCGCATCTACAACTTCCTCGGTCTGAGCGTGGGTGTGAACCTGCCACAGATGCAGCGCGAAGAAAAGCAGGCCGCCTACCGCTCCGACATCACGTACGGCACCAACAACGAATACGGCTTCGACTACCTTCGCGACAACATGGTCTATGAGGCGGTGGACCGTGTTCAGCGTGGCTTGAACTTTGCCATCGTCGACGAAGTGGACTCGATCCTGATCGACGAAGCCCGCACGCCATTGATCATCAGCGGGCAGGCAGAGGACCAGACCTCTGTCTACCTGGCCATCAATGCACTGGTACCCCACCTGACCCGACAAGAGGGCGAGGCAGATCCGCGCACCGGCGAGGGTGTGATCAAGCCGGGCGATTTCACGCTCGACGAAAAGGCGCGCAACATCCACATGACGGAGCAAGGCCATGAGCACGCCGAGCAATTGCTCGTCAAGGCCGGGTTGCTGGCCGAGGGTGCTTCGCTGTATGACCCCGCCAACATTGCCTTGCTGCACCACTTGGTGACCTCGCTCAAGGCGCATCACCTGTACCACCGCGACCAGCACTACGTGAACCAGGGCGGCGAAATCGTCATCGTTGACGAATTCACGGGCCGCCTGATGTCGGGGCGTCGCTGGAGCGATGGCCTGCACCAGGCCGTTGAAGCCAAGGAAGGCGTGGCCATCCAGCCCGAGAACCAGACCCTCGCATCTATCACCTTCCAGAACTACTTCCGTCTCTACGGCAAGCTCTCCGGCATGACCGGTACGGCCGACACCGAGGCCTACGAGTTCCAGGAGATCTACGGTCTCGAGACCGTGGTCATTCCACCCAACCGACCGAGCAAGCGCCAGGACCAACTCGATCGCGTCTACAAGACCACCAAGGAAAAGTACGACGCAGCCATTGCCGACATTCAGGAATGCCACGAGCGTGGTCAACCTGTGCTGGTGGGCACTTCGTCGATCGAGAACTCGGAAATCATTGCGCAGTTGCTGACCGCCAGGAAGTTGCCTCACCAGGTGCTCAATGCCAAACAACATGCGCGCGAGGCAGACATCATTGCGCAGGCCGGGCAGCCCGGGGCGATCACGATCGCGACCAACATGGCCGGTCGCGGCACCGACATCGTGCTGGGCGGCAACCTCGAGAAGATGGTCGAGGCGGTGATTAACGATCCGGCGCTCGACGAGGCGACCAAGTCGGCTCGCGCCGATGCGCTGCGTGCCCAGTGGCAGGCCGACCATGAGAAGGTGGTTGGGCTGGGTGGCCTGCGCATCATCGCCACCGAGCGCCACGAAAGCCGCCGTATCGACAATCAGCTCCGCGGGCGCTCGGGCCGTCAGGGTGATCCTGGCTCTTCGCGCTTCTACCTGAGCCTGGACGACCAGTTGATGCGCATCTTTGCGGGCGACCGGGTGCGCGCAATCATGGACCGGTTGAAGATGCCCGAAGGCGAGGCCATCGAAGCAGGCATCGTCACGCGTAGCATCGAGAGCGCACAACGCAAGGTCGAAGCGCGCAACTTCGACATCCGCAAACAATTGCTGGAGTACGACGACGTTGCCAACGACCAGCGCAAGGTGATTTACCAGCAGCGCAACGACATCCTCGACGCCAGCGACCTGCGGGCGCAGATCGATTCACTGCGCGAAGGCGCGGTCACCGATCTCGTGCACCAGTTCGTGCCCGAAGGCAGTGTTGAAGAGCAGTGGGACCTGCCCTCGCTGGAGCGGGGCTTGCGCGAAGAATGGTCGATCGAGGCGCCTGTGACCACTTGGGTCAGCGAAGCGGAATCCATCGACGTCGATGACATCGTTGAGCGCGTCATCGGCGCTGCGAAGACTGTCTTTGACGGCAAGGTTGCGTTGGTGGGCGATGAGCATTTCACCGCCTTCGAGCGGGTGGTGCTGCTGCAGACCATCGATGCCCAATGGCGCGAACACCTGGCCGCACTCGACTACCTGCGCCAGGGCATTCACCTGCGTGGCTATGCGCAAAAGCAACCCAAGCAAGAGTACAAGCGCGAGGCCTTCCTGCTGTTCGGTCAGTTGCTCGATGCGGTCAAGAACGATGTCACTCGGGTGCTCATGAACGTGCGCGTGCAATCGGCAGAGCAGATCTCCGAGGCTGCCGAGCAGATGGAAGAGCGCGCAGAGGCCATCAGCAACGTGACCTATACCGCCCCCACCGAGTCCGGCGAGGCGCAGACCGTGGCGGGTGCAGCGTCTTCTTCGCAGGGGGCCGGCGATGTACCGCGTGTCGGGCGCAACGATCCGTGTCCTTGCGGCAGTGGCAAGAAGTACAAACATTGCCATGGCAAGCTCGACTGAGCGCTGACGAATCTGCGGAGACACAACCATGCCTGTTGAGCTTGCCGCTCCCATCGAGACGGACCTCCTGCCCATCGGGGGCGTGCGTATCGGCGTTGCCGAAGCCGGTATTCGCAAAGCCAATCGAAAGGACCTGACGGTCTTTCTGCTGGACGAGGGCTGTGCTGTCGGGGCCGTCTTCACGCGCAATCGTTATGCCGCGGCCCCAGTGCAGGTGTGCCGGGAACATCTGGCCAGCGAACAACCCATTCGTGCCATGGTGATCAACACCGGCAACGCCAATGCGGGGACTGGCACCAGCGGGCTGGCCAACGCGCGTCAGACTTGTTCTGCCCTGGCCCGCTCGCTCAATCTGCACCATGAGCAGGTGCTGCCGTTTTCAACCGGCGTGATCATGGAGCCATTGCCCATGGACCGGTTGCTGGGTGGGCTGCCCGCAGCACTGACCCATGCCGCGCAGCCACAGCACGACAGTGGCACCCATTGGTTGGCCGCTGCGCAAGGCATCATGACCACCGACACTTTGCCCAAGGCGGCCAGCGTTGCGGGAACAGTGGATGGCAAGCCAGTTCGTGCAACGGGCATTGCCAAGGGCGCCGGCATGATCCGGCCCAACATGGCCACGATGCTGGGATTCCTGGCGACCGATGCCGCGGTTTCCCCGAAGGCCGCATCCGATCTTGCTCGTCGACTGGCCGATGTGTCGTTCAACCGGATCACGGTGGACGGCGACACCAGCACCAACGATTCGTTTGTGGTGGTGGCAACAGGGCGCGCGGGCAACAATCCCATTGAAGACATCGATTCGCCGGCAGGCAAGGCGCTGGTGTCGCTGCTCGCGCCCCTGGCGCAGCACCTTGCGCACGCGATTGTTCGCGATGGCGAAGGTGCCACCAAGTTCATTGCGATCGAAGTCTCGGGTGGGCGCGATGCTGCGGAATGCCTGAAGGTGGCCTACGCGGTGGCGCATTCACCCTTGGTCAAGACAGCCTTCTTCGCCAGCGACCCCAACCTGGGGCGCATCCTCGCCGCGGTGGGCTACGCGGGGGTGGATGACCTCGACATTGTCGGCATTGACCTCTGGCTGGGTGATGTGCATGTGGTGGCCCAAGGTGGTCGCCACCCAGACTACCGCGAGGAGGATGGCCAGCGCGTGATGAAGCCGTCCCAGATCCACGTGCACATCGGACTCGGGCGTGGCAACGCCTCTGAGACTGTGTGGACATGCGACTTCAGCCACGAGTACGTGACCATCAATGCTGACTACCGCTCATGAACCCTTCTTTTGAGCGTCTGCTCCAGCGTGCAGAAGCACTGATCGATCGCATTGAAGCAGTCCTGCCGCGACCACTTGGCGCACCCGATTGGGCGGCATCGACGGCATTTCGCTACCGCAAGCGCAGCAGCGGCCACGGCACCCTGGAGCCCGTGCGTCACGTGGCAGGCATCGCACTGGAAGACCTCAAGGAGATCGATGGTCAAAAGGAGCGTATCCAGCGCAACACCGAGCACTTTGTGAAAGGCCTGCCGGCCAACAATGTGTTGCTGACAGGGGCGCGCGGCACTGGCAAATCGTCCTTGGTCAAGGCTTGCCTGAACACCTATGCCGACCAAGGCCTGCGACTGATCGAAGTCGACAAGGCGGACCTGGTCGACTTGCCGGACATCGTGGATGTGGTCGCGGACAGGCCGGAGCGATTCATCGTTTACTGCGACGACCTCAGTTTCGAAGACGGCGAGCCGGGCTACAAGGCACTCAAGTCCATTCTCGATGGCTCGGTGTCGGCCACGGGCGCCAACGTGCTGATCTATGCGACCAGCAATCGCCGACACCTGCTGCCCGAGTACATGAAAGAGAACCTCACGTACACGCATACAGCCGATGGCGAGGTGCACCCAGGCGAGGTCGTTGAAGAAAAAATCTCCCTGTCTGAGCGCTTTGGTCTGTGGATCAGCTTCTACCCCTTCAGTCAGGACGAATACCTCACCATCGTGGCGCAGTGGTTGTTGTCGTTTGGTGTGTCCGCAGGCGACATTGAGGCGGCGCGTCCGCAGGCGCTGGTCTGGGCACTCGAGCGCGGATCACGCAGCGGTCGGGTGGCCTATCAGTTCGCACGCGATTTCGCTGGATCCCATTCGGCACTGGCATGAGTGACGGCGTGTTGGTGGTGGATGGTGGGCGGGCGGCGGCGCAGCCGCATCGACCCGCCACAGAGGTTGCCGTCGGTATCCTCATTGACGAACAAGGTCGCTATCTGTTGACGACCCGCCCAACCGGCAAGGCCTATGCGGGCTACTGGGAGTTCCCGGGTGGCAAGGTCGAGTCAGGTGAGACGGTGGAGCAGGCACTGCGGCGGGAGTTGCAGGAAGAGGTGGGCGTGACCATCGGACAGGCGCAGATCTGGCGCACCCAACTGGTGGACTACCCGCATGCGCTGGTTCACCTGAACTTCTGCAAGGTGTACGACTGGACGGGAGCGCTGCAGATGCACGAAGGCCAGCAATTCGTGTGGACGTCGTTGCCGGTTCTGTGCGAACCGGTGCTGCCGGGCACGGTGCCTGTGCTGACCTGGCTGGCAGAAGAAGCCGCAGGCGGCTGACGCGCTGTCAGCTCTGCTCGAAGTCCGGATCGCTCTGGCCTTCTTGCTCAGGCATTGCGTACCGCTCGCTCGCCCAGGCGCCGAAGTCGTGTTGCTTGCACCGCTCACTGCAGAATGGGCGCCATCGGTTGCTGGAGTCGAACACGCTGTCCCCGCCACACGCAGGGCATCGGACGACGCGCTGACTCGGCTTGTTCACAGCGTCATGCGCAGAGCGTGAGTTCAAAGCTGCCGTCCTCGCCAGCGGGGTGCAATCGCTGATCGTCACCAAGGCGCATCAGACGCACGGAAAACATCAACCGGTTGCCGCTGATTTCAGGTACCAGATCGTATTGAGGATCGATTCGCAGGCGAAGCAGCTGAAAGCTGCGTCCTTGTGGCAGGTTTTGCTGGTACTGGCCGCCAACAGCGACCACCTTCTGAGGTGTGCCGGTATCGCGCATCATCTTCAGCAACAACAGCACCGCATCGGCCAGCGGCGACAGGGCTTGCGACCAATGGCTCAGGTCGGCCTGGCGTTGTTCGCTGGGTGCATGCTGCCAATGGCTGTAGGCGGGCAAGTCGAACTCGCAGGTGCCACCGGGAATGCCGATGCGGCTGCGGATCGCCATCAACCAGTCGTTCTCCGTCAGCGCATGGCCAGGCTTGCCTGGCGTTTCGGCGATGCGAGAGAAACAGGTGTCAAGCTGTCCGATCACTGCGTCGAGGGCGTCCTCGGATATGGCAGGATTGCCTCGGTAGGCGGCCAACGACTGCTTCTGCCGATCGAGATCCTTGAGCACATCGGATTTCATGTCTGCGCGAGAGGCGACGTCCATGATCTCGAACAGCGTCTGAATCGCAAAATGGTGGTCCAGCGCGTGTTCGCGCGGCACGAGCAATGCGAGTCGCTTGAACAGTTGCTCGAGCCGCAGGTAAGTGCGAATGCGCTCGTTGAATGGGTATTCGTAAAGAATCACAGGCTTGATCGACGCATGCAGGCGGGGCGGTAGGCCCCGACGATCATAGCCCGAAGCGGGAAGACAGTCGGTCGACCAACCGGTGCAGGCGGTCAAGTTCGTCGGCATCGTTGTCGATCACCGCGTCTGCGGCGCCTACTCGCCGGGTGCGCGATGCCTGTTCACGCATGACCGACAGAATGGTGTCGTCGCTCCAGCCGCTGCGTGCTCGCACGCGCCGCAGCTGCGTGGCCTCGCTGCAGTCGACCACCACCACACGGTCCAGGCGGTGGCGCCATCGAGGTGACTCCACCAGGAGTGGCACATCGAACAGGATGCATGGCGAACGAGATGCCGCGGCCTTGGCGTCGACAGCAGCGGCAACCAGCGGATGAATGATGCTTTCGAGCCTTTGGCGAGACGTCGGATCGGCGAACACCAGCTCACGCATGCGGCCTCGGTCCAGGGCGCCTTGTTCATTGATGAACCTGTCGCCAAACGACTCGCGAATCGCTTGGATTGCAATGCCGCCGGCAGCCGTGCTCTCGCGGGAGATCGCATCGGCGTCGATCACGTTGGCGCCTCTTTCTCGCCATCGAGCGGCCACGGTGCTTTTGCCGCTGCCGATGCCGCCCGTCAGGCCAACCCGCCAGGGGCGCGAAAGGCTCACAGGCCGACGACCTTCAGGATGGCCGTGGGTCCAAAGATCATTGCGGTCAAGCCACCCAAGGCGAGGAAGGGGCCGAAGGGCACATAGTTGCCTTCACGAAGCTGGCCAACCAGCTTGATGCCGATGCCAACGATGGCTCCGATCACCGAAGCCATGAGGATGATGGGCACCAGGCCTTGCCAACCGAACCAGGCCCCGAACGCGGCGAACAGCTTGAAGTCGCCGTACCCCATGCCCTCTTTTCCGGTGAGTAGCTTGAAGACCCAATAGATGGTCCAAAGCGACAGGTAGCCCGCTACTGCACCCCACAACGCATCCGCGAGTCCGACCGGTGTGAAGTGAAGACCCGCCGCTACCAGGCCCGCCCACACCAATGGCAAGGTGATGTCGTCGGGGAGCAGGGTGGTGTCCCAGTCAATACAAGCCAACGCGAGCACGGCTGCGGCAAACCCGCACCATGTCAGCGCAGACGGACCGATACCCCATTGCCATCCGATCCAGGCGAAAAGGCCACCGGTCACCAGCTCGACCATTGGATAGCGTGCGCTGATGGGGGCCTTGCACTCACTGCATTTGCCACGCAGTGCAAGGTAGCTGAACACCGGAATGTTCTCGTACCAGGTGATGCGATGCCCGCAATGCGGGCACGCCGATCGCGGCACGACCAGGTTGTAGGTGTCCACGCCGGCAGTTGTCGGTTCGGTGCCTTGGAGCTGAGCACACTCTGCCGCCCATTGGCGCTCGAGCATCTTGGGCAAGCGATGGATCACGACGTTGAGGAAGCTGCCCACGAGCAACCCGAACACGCCGAGAACCGCCGCGGCGAGCACGCCCGCGGGCAAGTCCACCATCAGACCACCTGACCGAGCTTGAAGATGGGAAGGTACATCGAGACGACAATGCCGCCGATCACCGTGCCCAGCACCACGATGATGATGGGCTCCATGAGGCTGGAGATGCCAGCGACCATGTCGTCCACCTCGGCCTCATAGAAGTCAGCGGCCTTGCCCAGCATGTGATCGATCGAACCTGACTCTTCGCCGATCGCGCACATCTGCAGCACCATCGATGGAAAGATGTTCGCGTTGGTCATGGCCGCGGTCAGACTGGTGCCGGTCGACACTTCCTGCTGAATCTTTTCGGTCGCGATCGCATACACGGAATTGCCGGAGGCCCCGCCCACTGAGTCAAGCGCCTCTACCAAGGGCACGCCTGCACCGAACATGGTGGCAAGGGTTCGCGTCCACCGTGCGATGACCGATTTCTCAATCATGTCGCCAAAAATAGGGAGCTTGAGCAGCAGTCGGTCCATGAACCGCTGCACCTTTTCGTTGCGCTTCCACGCCTGCATGAAGAAGTAGAAGCCCCCCCCCAATCCGCCAAAGATGAGCCACCAATACTCGACAAAAAACTCGCTCATGCCGATGACGAATAGCGTGGGCGCAGGCAGGTCGGCACCGAAGGACGAGAAAACCTGCTTGAAAGACGGAATCACGAAGATCATGATCACTGCCACGACCACGAAGGCGACGATGATCACGGCCGTTGGGTACATCAGCGCCGACTTGATCTTCGATTTGAGAGCCTCGGTCTTCTCCATGTAAGTGGCCAACCGATCCAGCAGATCTTCCAGAATACCGGCCGCTTCACCCGCTTCGACCAGGTTGCAATACAGGCTGTCGAAGTACATGGGGTACTTGCGAAACGCGGTGCTCAGCGACGTACCAGTTTCGACGTCGGCCCGAATGTCGCCGAGCAGGCGAGTGACATTGGGGTTGGGGTTCCCTCGGCCAACGATGTCGAACGCCTGAAGCAAAGGAACGCCCGCCTTCATCATGGTGGCGAACTGCCGCGTGAAGATCGCGATGTCCTTGGGCTTGATGCGCTTGCCCGAACTGGTGCGCCGTTTCTTGATCTTGACCGGGATGATTCCCTGGCGACGCAGGGTGGCTGTGACCTGATTTTCGCCCTGAGCGCGCGTTTCGCCGCGAACGGCCTTGCCATTGCGGTCCTTGCCTTCCCACTCAAAGACGAAGTCCTTGGCGCGTTTGCTTTTGCTAGCGGCGGTTGCCATGCGAAATCCTCAGGATTCGTGATGTCTGTGCGGGGATCACTCGTTGGTCACGCTGAGCACCTCTTCGAGAGAGGTCAGTCCCAGCTTGACCTTGAGCAAGCCGGATTCGCGCAAAGAGCGAATACCTTCCTTGCTTGCCTGCTGTGCAATGTCCATCGCAGAGCCCCCCCGCAAAATGATCCGCTGGATCTCTTCGGATATGGGCATCACCTGATAGATACCGACACGGCCCTTGTAGCCGTTGTTGCACGATCCGCAGCCCACTGGTTTGTACGGTGTCCAGGTCCCGTCCAGTTCTTCGGCCTGATAGCCGGCTTCCAGGAGGGACTTGCGCGGCACATCGAGGGGCGCTTTGCAGTTGGGGCACAGCCGTCGAGCCAGTCGCTGCGCCGTAATAAGGATGACGCTGGACGCAATGTTGAACGTGGGAATGCCCATGTTCATCATCCGGGTCAGTGTCGTGGGCGCGTCATTGGTGTGCAGGGTCGACATCACCATGTGGCCGGTCTGCGCAGCCTTGATGGCAATGTCCGCCGTTTCCAGATCACGAATTTCGCCGACCATGATCACGTCAGGATCCTGCCGGAGGAAGGCCTTCAGAGCGACCGCGAACGTCAACCCAGCCTTCTCGTTCATGTTGACCTGGTTGACGCCAGGCAGGTTGATCTCGGACGGATCTTCCGCCGTCGATATGTTCACGCCAGGTTTGTTCAGGATGTTCAGGCAGGTATACAGGGACACCGTTTTGCCGGAACCGGTTGGCCCGGTCACCAACACCATGCCGTAGGGACGCTGAATGGCGTCAAGCAGGCGCTCCTTCTCCTCCGGCTCGTAGCCCAGTGCGTCGATGCCCAGCTTGGCTTGGCTGGGATCGAGGATACGGATCACGATCTTCTCGCCAAACAGTGTCGGCAAGGTGCTCACGCGGAAATCGATCACCCGGTCGGGGCCGACCTTGAGCTTCATGCGCCCGTCCTGGGGCACGCGCTTCTCGGAAATGTCCATGCGCGAAATCACCTTGATCCGCGAGGCCAGTTTCTCCTTAATGGCGACCGGAGGTGATGCAATTTCGCGCAGCTCTCCGTCAATGCGAAAGCGCACCCGGTAGTTGTGTTCGTACGGTTCAAAGTGCAGGTCGGACGCGCGCATGTTGAATGCGTCGATCAGCATCTTGTGGAGAAACTTGACGACCGGTGCGTCGTCTACCTCCGCCGTCTTTTCCGGGCTGTCGGTAACCGCCGCTTCGGTAGCGAGCTCATCGAACTCCACGTCGCCGACGATGTTCTCCATCGCTTCGGTGACTGATTTGGTCAGCGTGTCGACCAGTCGGTTGAGCTTGTCGAACTCTGCGATGACCCAATCCACGCCCATTTGCGTGGCGAACTTGATCTTGTCTGCGGCTTGTTGATCCGATGGGTCGGCCGTCGCGACAATCAATCGGTTGTTGCGCTTGCTGAGCACAACGATCCGGAAGTCTGCACAGATCTTGGGGTCCAGCAGACCTGTCGGCAGGCGTTGCGTGTCGACTGCGTCGATGTCGAGCAGCGGCGCGGCAAAGGCCGTGGACATGGTGTGCGCCAAGTCCGCTGGCGACACGGCGCCCGACTCGGTGAGCTCTGCGATGAAGCTTGTGCGACTGCTTTGGGCCTTTCTGTAAAGGTCCTCGGCGGCCTTTTGCCCCAATTTGCCCGCAGACACAAGCGCACGTCCCAAGCCGGGGAGTGCCATGGACGGACTTTCCTGATTGACCGTATCGACTGACGCCATATTTGCGTAATCTAACGGAAATCAACAACTTGGACGTGCTTATTGACGCCAGTTATCCGGAAAAATGCGGGTCACGTCAGATGGCGTTGTATCCATGACGCGCTATGGGTCCTGGATGGTGCGGTCAGACCATCGAGAAGATGGTCGGGGTGAGAGGATTCGAACCTCCGGCCTCTACGTCCCGAACGTAGCGCTCTACCAGGCTAAGCTACACCCCGATTTGGATCGCAATTCCCGCTGAGACAGGGCTGGCTGTCTCAGCATTTCACTTGACCCAGGTCAGGAACGACGTCCGAGCAGCGAAGCCGCCAATTGTAGCAAAGCGGCTTGGTGTGGGTTCGTGGGCAGAGCGGCCGCGGCATCAATGGCGCGCTGAGCTTCGCCTTCAGCTGCCTTGCGCGCCGCATCCAGCGCGCCAGTGTCGTTGATGATCTTCAGGATTTCAGCGAGGTTGTCCGCATTGCCATGAACGATGGCGTCGGTCAGCACGGTTTTCTGCGACTCGCTGGCTTGGCGCATGGCGCAGATGATGGGCAGTGTGACCTTTCCTTCGCGCAGATCGTCGCCCAGGTTCTTGCCCAACTCCTGGGCGTCACCTTCATAGTCAAGGACGTCGTCAATCACCTGAAACGCGGTCCCCAGCGCTTGACCGTAGGTTGCACAGGTTGCCTCCAAGGAGGCGTCTGCGCCTGCGAGTATCGGTGCGAGTCGAGCGCTGGCTTCGAACAGTTTGGCGGTCTTGGATCGGATGACGCGAAGGTAGGCATGCTCGTCCAGTGAAGGGTCGTGCATGTTCATGAGTTGCAGCACTTCGCCCTCGGCGATGACGTTGGTTGCGTCAGACAGGATTTCCATGACGCGCATGTTGTTCACATCAACCATCATCTGGAAGGCGCGCGAGTAGAGGAAGTCGCCTACCAGAACGCTAGCGGCGTTGCCAAACGCCTGGTTGGCGGTTGCTCTGCCTCTTCGCAATGTGGATTCGTCCACGACATCGTCGTGCAGCAACGTGGCTGTGTGAATGAACTCAACGACTGCCGCCAGAGTGACCCGGCGGGGGTCATCGCATGAAAGCGCACCGCACATCATCAAGAGCAACGCGGGGCGCAACCGCTTGCCACCTGCGGAGATGATGTATTGAGCCACCTCTTGAACCAGAGGAACGTCGGTCGTCAGGCGAGACCGAATCTCCTCGTCTACGCGCGTCATGTCGGCGAGAACGAGGTCGAGAGGTTGAGACATTTAGTAAGCTGAGATCGAGAGGGCGGTCGCAGGGGCGACGGTGAATTATAGGAAGGGCACCCGTATACGGGCCGGACCAAGCAGGCCGGGTGGATTGTTGACCAGATCGAAGCTGGCTATAATGCGCAGTTCGGCGGAAATCCGTCCGTCGGTGCCTGGGCATTTGCCCCAGGTTAACTTCGAGAGGAAACCTATGTACGCGGTCATAAAAACCGGTGGCAAGCAGTATCGCGTTGCTGCCGGCGACAAGATCAAAGTAGAACAGATTGCTGCGGACGTGGGCCAGGAACTCGTGTTTGATCAGGTTCTGGCGGTCGGCAACGGCGCTGAACTGAAGGTTGGCACGCCCTTGGTCTCCGGCGCATCGGTCACGGTGAAGGTTGTGGCGCATGGCCGTCACGACAAGGTCCGCATCTTCAAGATGCGTCGTCGCAAGCATTATCAGAAGCGCCAGGGTCATCGGCAGAATTTCACCGAGATCGAAGTGGCTTCGATTTCGGCATAAGGAGCAGGCAAGATGGCACAGAAAAAAGGCGGCGGCTCCACGCGCAACGGCCGCGACTCCAAGCCCAAGATGCTGGGTGTCAAGGCTTTCGGCGGTGAACTCGTGTCAGCTGGTTCGATCATTGTTCGCCAGCGTGGTACCCGATTCCACCCGGGCAACAATGTTGGTGTGGGCAAGGACCATACCCTGTTCGCGACGGTTGATGGTCACGTGAACTTTGCTGTCAAAGGAGCTCTCGGGCGCCATGTGGTCAACGTGACGCCGGTTTGATCCGCACGTCCAACTGACCCCAAGAGGCCCGCGCGTGCGGGCCTTTTTCTTGAACCTTTCGCCCAGACGGGCCAGTGCAGACCATGAAGTTCGTTGACGAAGCCACCATCGATGTCGCCGCTGGCGACGGCGGCAACGGCTGCGCGTCGTTCCGGCACGAGAAGTTCAAGGAGTTCGGCGGCCCCGACGGGGGTGACGGGGGGCGTGGCGGACACGTCTTTGCCCTAGCGGATGCGGGTCTGAATACGTTGGTCGACTTTCGCTACACGCGCCGTTTCGAGGCCCAGCGCGGCGAACACGGCAAGGGCTCCGACATGTTCGGGGTCAAGGGCGACGATGTGGTGCTGAAGATGCCGGTGGGCACTGTTGTCACTGACGCGGAAACTGGCGAGGTGGTGTGCGAGCTGTTGCGCCCGGGCGAGCAGGTCATGATCGCCAAAGGTGGGGACGGTGGTTTTGGCAATCTGCACTACAAGAGTTCGACCAACCGTGCTCCACGGCAGAAGACACCGGGGTGGCCCGGCGAGCGCAAATCGTTGCGACTCGAACTCAAGGTATTGGCCGACGTTGGGTTGCTGGGCATGCCGAATGCAGGCAAGTCCACCCTGATCGCGGCGATCTCCAACGCACGACCCAAGATCGCGGACTACCCTTTCACGACGCTTCATCCCAACCTGGGAGTGGTTCGTGTTGGGCCTGAGAAGAGCTTCGTGGTCGCAGACGTTCCTGGCTTGATCGAGGGCGCGTCGGAAGGTGCGGGGCTTGGGCACCAGTTCCTGCGCCATCTGCAGCGCACCCGCTTGTTGCTGCATTTGGTCGACGCGGCGCCCTTCGATGAAGGCGTGGACCCGGTGGTGCAAGTGCGAGCGATTGCTGGCGAGTTGAAGAAGTTCGACCAGGCGCTGTTCGAGAAGCCTCGGTGGCTGGTGCTCAACAAGGTCGACATGCTGCCCGAGGAGGAGCGAGCCGAAAGGATCAAGGCCATTGTTCGGCGCTTGCGATACAAGGGGCCGGTGTTTCAAATTTCGGCCTTGACGCGCGAAGGGTGTGAACTACTTGTGCAGAAGGTGTTCGAGCATATCGATGGCGTGCGGCGGGCGCAGGAAGGGCCGATTGAAATTGACCCTCGCTTTGAAGCCCCTTCCTCTGACAAGTAAGGCCAGCCTGTCATGCCAGTCATGTCTGAAATGAGCAGTGACGACGCAGCCAGGCTGTTGCGCGAAGCCCGGCGCATCGTCGTCAAGGTCGGCTCAAGCCTGGTAACCAACGAGGGGCGGGGGCTCGACGAGGCAGCCATTCGGCAATGGAGTCAGCAGCTCGCTGCACTTGTGCAACAAGGGCGCGAACTCGTCATGGTCAGCAGCGGCGCTGTGGCCGAAGGCATGAAACGCCTGGGATGGCGCCAGCGCCCGAAAGAGATCAATGAGTTGCAGGCGGCCGCTGCGGTGGGACAAATGGGTCTGGTCCAGATGTACGAGACCCAGCTTCGGGACTGCGGTGTTGGCAGTGCGCAAGTCTTGCTGACGCACGCCGATCTTGCCGATCGCGAGCGCTACCTCAACGCCAAGTCCACACTGTTGACTTTGTTGCATCTTGGCGTGGTGCCGGTCATCAACGAAAACGACACCGTCGTCAACGATGAAATCAAGTTCGGCGACAACGACACCTTGGGCGCTCTGGTGGCCAACCTGGTCGAGGCCGACGTTCTGATCATCCTGACGGATCAAAAGGGTCTGTACACCGCCGATCCACGTCGCGATCCTTCGGCCCAATTCGTGCATCTGGCGCGCGCTGGCGATGCTGCACTGGAAGCCATGGCCGGCGGGGCAGGATCGGGGATTGGCAAGGGTGGCATGCTTACCAAGATCCTGGCTGCCAGGCGCGCTGCTGCCTCGGGTGCGTCCACGGTGATCGCCTGGGGGCGCGAGCCGGACGTGCTGCTGCGCTTGTGCGCGGGTGAGTCAATCGGTACCGCGCTGATTGCGCAGACGGCCAAACACACGGCGCGCAAACGGTGGATGTCGGATCACCTGCAGCTTCGCGGGGCAGTGCGCGTGGACGATGGCGCTGTTGGAAAGATCGTGCGCGAAGGCAAGAGCCTGCTGCCCATTGGCATGACGTCGGTCGAGGGAGATTTCTCTCGCGGGGACGTGATTGCCGTGCGTGACTCGGCAGGTGCCGAAATCGCGCGTGGTCTGGCGAACTACGCCAGCTCCGAAGCCCGTTTGCTGTGCCGCAAATCGTCTGCGGACTTCGAGCGCTTGCTGGGCTATGCGGCCGAGCCCGAGATGATCCATCGCGACAACCTTGTGCTCAGTCGCTGAGCTCAGCGCCTATCGCGTCTGATCGGTCCTGCCCCGTTTGAGGGATTCCAGCAGCCAAGCCACATTGCGCGCAGGCGCCTTGTTGTCGCAAACGCCGGCTTGCGCCATCTGCATGGCCCTTCTCGTCGGCCCGCGGTATTCCAGCGGTTGCCAGGTCTGGTCGCCGGACGTTCGCCATTTCGACGCCCCCGTGTCCCAGCGCGCGTACAGCTTGACCTCACCGGTCTGGCATCGGACGCCTTCGAACAGTGCATTGACAGCGCCACTGCTGCTACGGGCCACGAAGACATAGCGAACCACGCCATCCGGAGCGAAGGTGATGGTCGAGGGGTCAATGGCAAACGTCATTGACCCCTGACCCTCGAGGCGAAAGGTCGACAGGCCATCCAGCGACCAAGCAGGGGGTGCCACCTGCGCCTCTTCCCATGGGGGTGGGTCGTCGACCTGTGAAAAGGCTGATGTGCCCAGTGTGGCCAGTAGTGAGCCGATGAGTGCCGCGCGCAGGGCTGTGTGGACAGTCATTTCGCCAGATTGCTTTGCTGAGGTAGGTGCACGGGCTGGGGGTCTGGGTCGAAGCTGGCGCCAGGTGGCAATTCAAGCCCAACCGGGGCGCCCGTGATTTGCAAGGGCGGCACGGCTCGCTGGAATGCCTCATTGCGGGGCGGTCGATGGCGGTGCCCTTGAGAACGCGGCAAGTAGCGGGCCAGTTCGGTCAACGCCATCTCGTAGACGCCGCGCTTGAACTCCACGACCACATCGAGCGGCACCCAGTAGTCGTTCCACCGCCAAGCATCGAACTCGGGATGGTTGGTTGCGCGAAGGTTCAGGTGCCAATCCTGCGCGGTCAGGCGCAACAGGTACCAGATTTGTTTCTGTCCTTTGTAGTGACCGCGTGCATCTCGGCGGATGAATCGGTCTGGCACTTCATAGCGCAACCAGTCGCGGGTACGGGCCACGATGTTCACGTGTTCGGGCAGCAGACCGACCTCTTCATGCAACTCCCGGTACATCGCCTGCTCGGGCGTTTCGCCTCTGTCGATGCCGCCTTGCGGAAACTGCCATGAGTGCGAGCGAATGCGCTTGCCCCAGAACACCTGGTTTTTCTGGTTGAGCAGAATGATGCCGACATTGGGTCTGAAACCCTCTCTGTCAAGCATAATCACCCTCGATTTTTGAACTGTGGTCATTATGCATCGCACCCTTCGCGACGCGAAGTGATCGCCCACCGTTCAGGCCAGTGCCAGGCCTAGGGAATTACCCGCGGGCAGTCTGGAAATCCCCCCTTTTCAACGTCATCTCGCCGCGCCTCTACAGCGCGCCCGCTCCATGAAAGCCAGTCAGTTTCTCATCACCACGCTCAAGGAAGCGCCTGCCGATGCCGAGGTGGTGAGCCATCGTTTGATGACGCGAGCCGGCATGGTGCGCAAGTTGGGGGCCGGCATCTACAACTACATGCCCATGGGCCTGCGCGTCATCCGCAAGATCGAAGCGATCGTGCGCGAGGAGATGAACCGTGCGGGTGCGGTCGAGATGACCATGCCGGTGGTGCAACCGGCCGAGCTCTGGCAGGAGACCGGGCGCTTCTCCAAGATGGGCCCGGAGCTGCTGCGCATCAAGGATCGCCACGACCGCGATTTCGTCGTGCAACCCACCAGCGAAGAGGTCGTCACCGACGTGGCGCGCCAGGAGCTGCGCAGCTACAAATTGCTGCCTCGAAACCTGTACCAGATCCAGACCAAGTTCCGCGACGAGCGCCGTCCGCGTTTCGGCTTGATGCGCGGGCGCGAGTTCATCATGAAGGACGCGTACAGCTTCGACCGCGACGAGGCCGGCGCCAAGCGCAGCTACGAGGTCATGGCGCAGGCCTACCGTCGCATCTTTGACCGCTTCGGCTTGCGCTATCGCGCCGTTGCAGCCGACAGCGGCGCCATCGGCGGAGACTTGAGCGAAGAGTTCCAGGTGATCGCGGCGACTGGCGAGGACGCGATCGTCTATTGCCCCGACAGCGGCTATGCGGCCAACATGGAAAAGGCCGAGGCGCTTGCGCCTGCAGGGCCTCGCCCTGCGCCCGCGAACGCCTTGGCGCGCACGCCCACGCCGGGGCGCAGCACTTGTGCCGACGTGGCATCGCTGCTCGGGGTACCGCTGGCCACCACGGTGAAGTCCATTGTCTTGGCCACCGACGAGCTGGACGATGCGGGCGAGGTGGCGAAGAGCCAGGTCTGGCTGTTGCTGCTGCGTGGCGATCACGACATGAATGAAGTCAAGGTCGGCAAGGTGCCCGGGCTGGACAAGGGCTTCCGGTTTGCCACCGTGCCCGAAATCGAAGCCCATTTCGGTTGCAAGCCGGGCTACCTGGGGCCCATCGGACTGAAGCAACCGCTGCAACTGGTGGTTGACCGCGAGGTCGCCGTGATGGCCGACTGGATCTGTGGTGGCAACGAGGTCGATGTGCACCTGACCGGGGTGAACTGGGGCCGGGACCTGCCCGAGCCCGCCGTGGTCGCTGACCTGCGCAATGTGGTCGAGGGCGATGCATCGCCCGATGGCCAAGGCGTGCTGGCCATTGAGCGCGGCATCGAAGTGGGGCACGTGTTCTACCTCGGTACCAAGTACAGCCGAGCCATGAACGCAACATTCCTTGATGAGGACGGCAAGCCCAAGCATTTCGAGATGGGCTGCTACGGCATCGGCATCACCCGCCTGCCAGCGGCAGCCATCGAGCAGAACCACGACGAGCGCGGCATCATCTGGCCGGACGCCATTGCGCCGTTCACGGTGGTGGTGTGCCCGATCGGCATGGACCGCAGCCCAGAAGTGAAGCAGGCGGCAGAAAATCTCTACTCCCAACTGCTGGCCGAAGGTGTGGATGTGATGCTTGATGACCGTGGAGAACGACCCGGGGCGATGTTCGCCGACTGGGAGCTCATCGGCGTCCCGCACCGCGTCACCATCGGCGACCGCGGTCTCAAGGCGGGCGAGGTTGAGTACCAGCACCGCCGCGATGCCGCGGCCACAGCGGTGAAGCTGTCCGACATCGTGGCCCATGTCAGGGGCCGCCTGCAGGCATGAGTCTGCGATGCTGGACGCGTCGCGAAGGCCTGCTGGGGCTGGCATCGCTGGGTGCGTCCTGTCTGCCGCTGCAGGCCCACGCGGGTGGTCAGCTTGAGGAACCCATGGCAGACGCGGTGCGCGGCGCTTTGCGTCGCGCCATCGAGTCGGCTGGACCGCCCAATCACGATCTGTTGCCCGCTGGCTCGCGCGAACGCTTTACGCGCTGGAGTCGCGACGTCGGGCCACGCCTGGCCAATCAGAAGCGGCATCCGCTGGAGCGGGCCGAATTCCTGGAAACCGTCTGGTACTACGCGGTCCGGCAAGGACTGGACCCGACGATGGTCATGGGGGTCGTGCAGGTTGAAAGCGCGTTCCGCAAGTACGCGATCTCCTCGGTGGGCGCGATCGGCTACATGCAGGTCATGCCGTTCTGGGCGCGCCTCATCGGCAATGGCGACCCGGGGCTGCTGTTCCAGCTCAATGCCAACATCAGCTTCGGCTGCGTGATCCTGCGTCACTACCTTGACCGCGAGCGCGGCGACACCTTCATGGCCCTGGGGCGCTACAACGGCAGTCGCGGGCGTCCCGCCTACCCGAACGCGGTCTACGCCGCGATGCGCCGTTGGGCGCATCCGGACGCCTGACGCGGCCTATTGCAGAAAGCCGATGCGCGATTTGCCCGGACCGCTGCGGGGCAGGTCGTCGGCTTCAAGCGTGTAGCGCGCATCCAGGCGCGCGTTGCCAAAGCCTGTGACGAGCGCGCGCCGCATCTCCCGCGGCGGCATGACGGCCAGTGCGTCGAGCACATCGGCCGCCGCGTCGGGCTCGAAACGCTGACCCCAGTCGTGCTCGCTGCGGATGCTTCGGTACAGGTTGGCCGCGATCTTGCGCGCCGCCTCCAGCGACGGTGGCTGGATCTCGTACACGTTCATGCGGTTGAGGATGGGCTCGGGGATGCTGCGCTCGTCGTTGGCCGTTGTCACCCAGATCACCTGGCTGGCGTCGATGGGCACCTCGGCGAATTCGTCAATGAAGCTCAGGGCCGTGTCGTGCTCGAGCAGGCTGTAGAGCGCGCCCAGCGGGTCGTACTGCGCGTCGGCACTGGCCTTGTCGATCTCGTCCACGACGATCACCGGGTTGGCATATTGCCCATCGACCAGGGCCTCGAACACCTTGCCCGGGCGGGCGCCTTTCCACTGTGACGACGAACCCGACAGCAGCCAGCCGGCAGTCATGCTGCTCATGGGCACGAGGTTCATGCTGGTGCCCAGAAGATCGGCAATCTGGCGCGCGAAGTGGGTCTTGCCCACGCCGGGCGGGCCCAGCAACAGCATCGGGGTGACCTCCAGGCCATCGCGGCTGTCCTGGCTGAGCGCCACATGACGCTTCACGTCGTCCAGTGCTTCACCAAAGTTGGGCATGAGCTCGTACAACGGTGCCATGTCGGGCACGCCGGAGGGCTTGACGGCAAAGCGCTGTGGGCCACGCTCCAGCATTCGCTGCCAGGTGGTGCGCAGGCATTCGTGTTCGCGGTCGTTGCCTGCTGCCTGCAGCTTGGCGAGCTTGCGCTCGACGTCCTCAGGCTTGAACACACTGCGCATCTGGGCGATGGGCAGTCCCATGGGGGGTGAAGTCACGAGGCTGCGCGAGCTGCTCATGGGGTTCTCCTTCATGCGGGGACGACGGTTTCATTCAAGCACATCGTGTGCCTGGCTTGATCGCCGAAAAAGCCCGGGAATTCCCCGCTGGCGTTCACTTTCGCGCAGCGTGTGCCAAAAAGCACGAAGCCGCCCATTGGGCGGCTTCGTGGGGTGCGCAGACGGGGCTCAGTCCTGCGGGGACAGTACCTGCTGCAACTCACCCGACTGGTACATCTCCATCATGATGTCCGAGCCACCGACGAATTCGCCCTTGACGTAGAGCTGCGGGATCGTCGGCCAGTTGCTGTATTCCTTGATGCCCTGGCGGATGGCGTCGTCCTCGAGCACGTTGACGGT
>NZ_JAHBZK010000021.1 GCF_019635465.1 Hydrogenophaga sp. | reverse complement strand
CGCTACGGCACACGTCAACAGCCCCGTGACCTCAAGGACGTACCCGATTACGAGGCCGCGGACATCAAGGCCTTGCTTCAACTTCTGCCCTCGATTCGATAGCGCCGCCTGGCCTGTGCTGGTCAAGCCCTGCGCCTCAATCCACAATCAGCAACGATGACTACCGCGACCAAAACTGACTTTGAGCCTGTGATCGGCCTGGAAGTTCACGTGCAGCTCAAGACCCGCAGCAAGATGCTCTGCGGCTGCGCCGTGCAGTTTGGTTCGCCCGCCAACAGCCTGACCTGCCCGGTGTGCCTTGGCCTGCCCGGCGCACTGCCCATGGTGAACCGGTTGGCCGTCGAGTACGGCATCCGTGTCGGGCTTGCACTGAATTGTCAGATCGCGCATCGCGTGAAGTTCGACCGCAAGAACTACTTTTATCCTGACCTGCCCAAGGGCTATCAGATCAGCCAGTACGACGAGCCATTGTGCTTTGACGGCGAGCTGCAGCTGCCCCTGATGGACCAGGCCGGCAACCCCAAAATCTGCCGCATCACCCGCGCCCACCTCGAAGAAGACGCCGGCAAGAGTATCCACATGGAAACCGGTACGCTGGTGGATCTCAACCGCGCCGGCACACCGCTGATTGAGATCGTGGGCGGGCCGGACCTGCGCAGCCCCGAGGAAGCCTACGTTTACCTGACCACTCTCAAGCGCAACCTGAGTTACCTGGGCGTAAGCGACCTGAGCATGGAAAAAGGAAGTCTAAGGTGCGACGCCAACGTGAGCATCCGGCCGCGGGGACAGGAAAATTTCGACGTACGCAGCGAGATCAAGAACCTGAACAGCTTCCGCTTCATGCAGCAGGCCATCGACTACGAGGTGCGCTGGCAGATCGAGCAGATTGAGGACGGCCACGCCATCCAGCAGGCCACCGTGCTGTTCGACCCCGACACGGGCGAGACCCGCGCCATGCGCACCAAGGAAGACGCGGCCGACTACCGCTACTTCCCCGACCCCGATCTGCCGCCGCTGGTGATCTCGCGCGACTGGGTGGCCGAGGTCGAGGCGGCCATGCCCGAGCTGCCGCGCGCCATGGCCGATCGCTTCGTGCAGCAGTACGGCCTGCCGGAGTACGACGCGACCACGCTGACCCAGAGCCCGGCCATGGCCGCCTACTTCGAGGCCGCGGCCAGGGACAGTGGCCAGGCCAAGATGGCCAGCAACTGGGTCATGGGCGAGGTCTCGCGCCGCCTCAACAGCGAGGAGCGCGACATCGCCGAGGTGCCAGTGGACGCGCCGCAACTGGCGGCGCTGCTCAAACGCATTGCCGACGGCACGGTGTCGAACAACGCCGCCAAGCAGGTGATGGATGCGCTGTGGAAGGGCGAGGGCAGCGATGTCGACGCCGTCATCGACGCGAAAGGCCTCAAGCAGGTCAGCGACAGCGGCGCGATCGAGAAGATCATCGACGAGGTCATGGCCGCCAACGCCGACATGGTGGCGCAGTTTCGCGCCGGCAAGGACAAGGCGTTCAATGCGCTGGTCGGGCAGGTCATGAAGGCCAGCAAGGGCAAGGCCAACCCGCAGCAGGTCAATGACCTGTTGCGCGCCAAGCTGGGCTGAAACGGCACGGGGGCCTGAACGGCCCCCGTTGGCTTGAGGAGGACGCTGCGCTCTAGCGCCCGATGGACGCCTGGGACGCCCAGAGCTGCTTGAGCTTGACCAGCTCTTCGTCGAAGCGGGCGTTGATGCGCGCCTTCTCCTGGATCTGGTCGGCCAGGAAGCGCTTTTGCACCTCGACCTGTTTCTCGTTGTCCTCGCGCTTGCGCCTGAGCCACATCGGCGCCTTGTTCGGCTCGGCCGCGTAGAACTCGAACTCGGTGTCGATCTCCTTGCGCTGATCGGCCAGCGCCACCTCGCGCTTGTTGACCGCGGCGATCACCTCGTCGATCTGGTTGAGCGCCTCGGCGCGCTCCTTGTCGTGCACCGCCTGGTTGGGGTAGCGCACCAGCAGCGCGCGGTCGCGGCGCTTTTCTTCCTGGATGCGGGCTTCCTTCTCGGCGTCGATGCGGCGCTGGGCTTCGAGCTTCTCGCGTTCTTCGCGGGTGTAGCTGGGCGGAATGACCTCGCGCACCGTGCCGGTCTTGCCCAGGCGCTGCTGCTCGCGGTCGAGGCAGTCGACGATGGGGCGGTCGGAGGTGATGCGTCTGCCCTTGGCGTCTATGCAGGTGTAGATGCTCTGCGCCTGCGCCCAGGCACCCCCCGCACAGGCCAGGCCGATGAGCAAAGCGGTGGTGGAGCGGAGATTCATCGAGCTGGGCAGGGGTGGGCGTTTAAGGGGTGTCAGACACCGTAACGGTCGCGGTAGGCCAGCACACGTTCGCGGTGCTCGGCGACGTCATTGCCGGGCTGAGCGGCCAGATACTGCAGCAAATCGTCCAGCCGGGCAATCGCGCAAACCTGCAAGCCGAGCTGGCGCTGCACGTATTGCACCGCACTGTGATCCACGTCGCGAACCACGCCGTCGGCGCCGACCTCGGTGGCCTTTTCCTGACGGTCGAGTGCAATGGCCACCGCCGCTGGCGTGGCGCCGGCGGCCTGGATGAGGGCGATCGATTCGCGCGCTGCGGTGCCGGCGCTCATCACGTCGTCGACGATCAGCACCCGCCCCTTGAGCGGCGCGCCCACGAGGGTGCCGCCTTCGCCGTGGTCCTTGGCTTCCTTGCGGTTGTAGGCGAACGGCACGTTGCGGCCCAGGCGGGCCAGCTCGATCGCCACCGCCGCCCCCAGCGGAATGCCCTTGTAGGCGGGGCCGAAGATCATGTCGAAGGCGATGCCGCTGTCGAGCAGGGCGCGTGCATAGAATCCGGCGAGCTGCCCCAGCTTGGCGCCATCGTCGAACAGGCCGGCATTGAAGAAGTAGGGCGAAAGCCGGCCGGCCTTCGTCTTGAACTCACCGAATTTGAGCGCGCCCGCGCCCACGCAGAACCGCACGAAGGCCTGGGCCAGTGTCTCGTTTCCGGCGCTGCCGTCTACCACCATGGGATCTTCCTTGTTCAAACTCACCAGCCTCAACCTCAACGGCATCCGCTCGGCCACCACCAAGGGCCTCGAAGACTGGCTGGCGAAAAGTGCGCCGGATTGTATTTGTGTGCAGGAGGTCAAGGCGCAGGCGCCGGATGTGGCCGGCCGCTTCGAGGCCCTGGCCGGGCTGCGCGGGCACTTTCACTTTGCCGAGAAAAAGGGCTACTCGGGCACCGCGGTCTACACCCGGCACGAGCCCAGCGCGGTGATCAGCGGCTTTGGCTCGCCGGAGTTCGACGCCGAAGGCCGCTACACCGAGCTGCGCTTTGACACCCCCCAGCGCAAGCTGTCCATCATCAGCGCCTACTTTCCCAGCGGCTCCTCGGGCCCGGAGCGCCAGGAGGCCAAGTACCGCTTTCTCGACGCGTTCTACCCGCACCTGCAGGCGCTCAAGCGCGATCGCGAGCTCATTCTGTGCGGCGACGTGAACATCGCCCACACCCAGAACGACCTCAAGAACTGGCGCAGCAACCAGAAGAACAGCGGCTTCCTGCCCGAGGAGCGCGCTTGGATGACCAGGCTGCTGGGCGAGGGTGGTCTGGTCGACGTGTACCGCCACCTGCGGCCGGACACCACCGCCGATTGCTACACGTGGTGGAGCAACCGCGGCCAGGCCTGGGCCAACAACGTGGGGTGGCGGCTCGACTACCACCTGGCCACGCCGGCCCTGGCGGCCCACGCCAGGACCGAGTCGGTCTTCAAGGACCAGCGCTTCTCCGACCACGCGCCGCTCACCATCGGCTACGACTTCAAGCTCTGACATGCTGCGCTACGCCACCGTCCCCGTCACCGCCTTCGCCCAGAACTGCTCCATCGTCTGGTGCGACGAGACCAAGGCCGCGGCCATCATCGACCCGGGTGGCGACATCGAGCGGCTGCTGGCCGAGGTGAAGCGCCTGGGCGTCAAACTCGAAGCCATCTGGCTCACCCACGCGCACATCGACCACGCGGGCGCCACTGCCGAGCTGGCCCGGCGCCTGTCGCTGCCCATCATCGGCCCGCACCAGGGCGACCAGTTCTGGATCGACGCCTTGCCCCAGCAGGGCGCGATGTTCGGCTTTCCGCCCGCAGAGTCCTTCACGCCCACGCGCTGGCTGCACGACGGCGACACGGTGCAGATCGGCCATTGCACGCTGAGCGTGCGGCACTGCCCGGGCCACACGCCGGGGCATGTGGTGTTCCACTGCGCCGAGGCACAACGCGCCTTCGTGGGCGACGTGCTGTTTGCCGGCAGCATCGGGCGCACCGATTTCCCCGGCGGCAACCACGCCGAGTTGCTGGCCAGCATCCGCGAGCGCTTGTGGCCCATGGGCGACGAGACGGTGTTCATCCCGGGCCACGGACCCGAGGGCACCTTCGGCGAGGAGCGGCGGTTCAACCCCTACGTGGGTGAGGCGCGGGCGTGAAACGCGTCGCGATCCTGCAGTCCAACTACATCCCCTGGAAGGGCTACTTCGACCTGATCGCCGCCGTTGACGAGTTCATCCTCTACGACGACATGCAGTACACGCGCCGTGACTGGCGCAACCGCAACCAGATCAAGACGCCGCAGGGCCTGCAATGGTTGACGGTGCCAGTGAAGGCCAAGGGCAAGTTCCTGCAGACCATCCGCGAGACCGAGATCGACGGCGATGACTGGCGCGAGGACCACTGGAAGGCGCTGGTGCAAAACCACCGGCGCGCCCGCCATTTCGACGCCACCGCCGCATGGCTGGAGCCGCTGTACCGGGGTCCGGCGCATACCCACCTCTCGGTGCTCAACCGTTGCTTCATCGAAGCCATTTGCGGCCAGTTGGGCATCACCACCCGCCTGAGCAACAGCTGGGACTACCGGCTCGACGAGGGCAAGACCGAGCGCCTGGTCAGCCTGTGCCGCCAGGCCGGCGCCACCGAATACATCTCGGGCCCGGCCGCGCGCGACTACCTCGACCCGGCCCTGTTCGAGGCCGCCGGCATCGCCCTGCGCTGGTTCGACTACACCGGCTTCCCGGAGTACCCCCAGCTCTGGGGGCCCTTCGTGCACGGGGTCAGCGTGCTCGATCTGCTCTTCAATTGCGGGCCGGATGCCCCGCTTTTCCTGCGCTACCCGCGGGATTGAGCGACCTACACTCGCGCTCATGCAGGCCCTGAAGGCAGCCCCATGAGCCCCGCAGACGCCGCCGTCCCGCTGGCGCGCTACGGCGTGCTCGACCAAGCCACCGACGCCGATGCCTTGTCGTCGGCCGCGGCACAGCTGCGCCGCGTGGGCTACTGCGTGATCGACGCCGGCCTGAGTGCCGCCGAACTGGGCGAGCTGTCGGCCGCGTTCGACCGGCTGCACGAGCGGTACCTGGCCGTGCACGGTGCGGCCCGCATGGCCGCCATCGACGAACACAACACCATTCGCGCCCCCTTGCTGCAGGGCGAGCCCTGGTTCGTGCGCCTGGCCAGCTGGCCGCGCATGCTGGCGCTGGTCGGGCAGCTCATCACCGGGCGCTTCATCCTCAACCAGCAGAACGGGGTGATCAACCCGAGCGGGCAGGCCTACAACCAGGGCGCCTGGCACCGCGATCTGCCGTATCAGCACTTCGTGGCCGATCGTCCGATCGCGGTGAATGCGCTGTTCTGCCTCGACGAATTCCGCGCCGACAACGGTGCCACCTGGGTGCTGCCGGGCTCGCACACCCAGGCCGCGTTTGCGTCTGACGCCGACCTGAAGCAACACGCGGTGCAGGTCTCGGCCCCCGCGGGCGCCTTCATCGTGCTCGACGCCATGACCTTTCACTGCGGCGGCGTCAACCACAGCCCGCGCGCGCGCCGCGCCATCAACCACGTCTACGCCATTCCGCACATCCGCCAGCAGATCGGATTGAGCGCCGGCTTCGCGGGCGATGGCTCACTCAGTGCGCAGCAGCGCAGCCTGTTCGGTCTCGGTACCGAGGAGCCGCGCAGCATCGACGAATACCTGGCGCGCCGGGGGTTGCAATGAACCAGGCACCGCTGCTCGACGAGGTGGCCGGCTACTACGCCGACAGGCTGGCGCAGCACGGCAGCACGCCGCAGGGGGTGGACTGGAACGGCGAAGAAGGACAGCGGCTGCGCTTTGCGCAACTGCTGCAGGTGGTTGCCCCCGATGGCGAAGGCGAACTGCTGGACCTGGGATGCGGCTATGGCGCACTGCTCGACACCTTGCGGCCGCGGTTCCAGAAGCTGCGCTACCTGGGCCTGGATGTGTCACCCCCGATGGTGGCGGCGGCGCGCGAGCGCCACGGTGCGGACCCGCTGGCGCGTTTCGAGCTCGGCGCCCGGCCGGCACAACCGGTCGACTACGCGGTGGCCAGCGGCATCTTCAACGTGCGCCTGTCGCGCAGCGAGGACGAATGGCGGGCCTATGTGCTCGACACGCTGGACACGATGCACGCCAGCACGCGCCGCGGCTTCGCCTTCAACTGCCTGACCAGCTACTCGGACGCCGACCGCATGCGTGCCGATCTGCATTACGCCGACCCCTGCGCGCTGTTTCACCACTGCAAGACGCGCTACAGCCGGCAGGTGGCTTTGTTGCACGACTACGGCCTGTACGAGTTCACCGTGATCGTGAGGAAGCCATGAGCAGCAGCGACCTGATCATCTTCGGCGCGGGCGACATCGCGCAGCTGGCGGCCTTCTACTTCAGGCGCGACTCGACGTTGCGCCCCAAGGCCTTCACCGTCGATGGCGCCTACGTCAAGGAAGACCACTTTGAAGGTCTGCCCGTCGTGCCCTTCGAAGAGGTGGCTGCGCGCTACCCCGCGGCCGGGCACCAGTGCTTCATTGCATTGAGCTATTCGGCCCTCAATGGCGTGCGCCGCAGCAAGTACGAGGCGTGCAAGGCCCTGGGCTACCCCATCGCCAGCTATGTCAGCAGCCGCGCCAGCGTGCTCAGCGAGGAACCCATCGGCGAGAACGCCTTCATCCTCGAAGACAACACCATCCAGCCGTTCGTGCGCATCGGCCACAACGTCACGCTCTGGAGTGGCAACCACATCGGCCACCACAGCGTCATCCGCGACCACGTGTTCATGGCGTCGCAGGTGGTGGTCTCGGGCGGGGTGGACATCGGCGAGCAGTGCTTCATCGGCGTCAACGCCACACTGCGCGATCACATCACCATCGGTGCGCGCTGCGTGGTGGGCGCCGGCGCCCTGTTGCTGGCCGACGCCGAGCCCGAGGGTGTCTACATCGGCCAGGCCACCGAGCGCTCGCGCGTGCCCAGCACGCGGCTGAGAAAGCTATGAACGGACGCTGGCGCAAGCGCGGCTGCGTGTACGCGCCGCCGTCGGTGGCGCTGCATCCCAAACTGGCCACGCACGCGGCCAACCCCTTGCCGGTGCACCTGGCGGGCGACGTGTACCGGGTCTTCTATAGCGGACGCGACAGCGCCAACCGGTCCTCGGTCGGAGCGGTCGATGTGGACGTGGTGCGGGGCGAGGTGGTGCAGGTGCACGCCGAGCCATTTTTCGTTCATGGTCCGCCTGGCAGCTTCTTCGAAGCCGGCGTGAGCATCGGCTGTCTGCACACCGTGGGTGAACAGACCTGGATGCTCTTCATGGGCTGGCAAACGCCCGAAGGTGGTCATTGGCGAGGCGACATCGGTGCCTTGCGCGTGGGCAACGATCTCTCGCTATCGCTCGATGGCGATCGCCCCTGGATGGGCGTCGACGCCACCGATCCCATGAGCCTGTCCTACCCCTGGTCGCTGCGCCTGGCCGACGGCACCTGGCGCCTCTGGTACGGCTCCACGCTGGCTTGGGACGCGGGCAACGGCGAGATGCTGCATGTGATCAACGCCGCCACGTCAGTGGACGGCCGACACTGGACGCGTGAGGGCCTGTCGGTGCCGTTCCAGCTTGGCCGTGCGCAGGCCTTCTCGCGCCCGACGGTGGTGGTCGACGACCGTGGCGGCTTCGACATGTGGTTTTCCTACCGCGGTGCGCCCGGGTGCGCCTACCGCATCGGCCGCGCTCGCAGCGCCGACGGTCTGGCCTGGTGCTTGTGTCTGGACGAGGCCGGCATCGATGTGTCGGCCGACGGCTGGGACAGCGAGATGGTCGAGTACCCCTTTGTGTGGACGCACGGCGGTCAACGCTACATGCTCTACAACGGCAATGGCCACGGCCGCAGCGGCTTCGGCCTGGCGCAATGGGAGGGCGACTGAGCACGTCGCAAGGGCACGCCATGGAACACATCCCCTTCAACCGCCCCTACATGACGGGGCGCGAGCTCTCCAACATCGCCGAGGCGCATCTGCGCGGTGTGCTGGCTGGCGACGGCCCCATGACGCGCCGTTGCCACGAATGGCTGGAGCAGCACACCGGCACGCGCAAGGCGCTGCTCACGCACTCATGCACCGCGGCGCTCGACATGGCTGCGCTGCTGGCCGATGTGCAGGAAGGCGACGAGGTCATCATGCCCTCGTTCACCTTCGTCTCCACCGCCAACGCCTTCGTGCTGCGCGGCGCGGTCCCGGTGTTCGTGGACATCCGCGCCGACACGCTCAACATCGACGAGACGCTGATCGAAGCGGCCATCACGCCGCGCACGCGCGCCATCGTGCCGGTGCACTACGCCGGCGTGGCCTGCGAGATGGACACCATCCTCGATATCGCCAAACGCCACGGCCTGCTGGTGATCGAGGACGCCGCCCAGGGTGTGATGGCCCGCTACAAGGGCCGCGCGCTGGGTGCCATCGGCGAGCTCGGTGCCTACAGCTTTCACGAAACCAAGAACGTGATCTCGGGCGAGGGCGGTGCGTTGCTGGTCAACCGCGACGACCTGGTGCAGCGCGCCGAGATCCTGCGCGAGAAGGGCACCGACCGCAGCCGCTTCTTCCGCGGCCAGGTCGACAAGTACACCTGGCAGGACGTCGGCTCGTCCTTCCTGCCGGGCGAAATCATCGCCGCCTTTCTGGCGGCGCAGTTGCAGGAGGCGCGCCAGATCACCGACCTGCGCCTGGCCAGCTGGCAGCACTACCACGGGTTGCTCGAGCCGCTGGAACGTGCCGGGCGATTGCGCCGCCCGGTGATCCCCGACGGCTGCGAGCACAACGCCCACATGTACTACGTGCTGCTGGCGCCGGACGTCGATCGTGCGGCGGTGCTGCAGCGCCTCAAGGACGCGCAGGTCAACGCGGTGTTTCATTACGTGCCGCTGCACACGGCGCCGGCGGGTCAGCGCTTCGGCCGGGCCGTGGGCGAGCTGCCGAACACGGTGGCGCTGTCACAGCAACTGGTGCGCCTGCCGTTGTGGATCGGCCTCACCACGGCGCAACAGGACCACGTGGTGAGCGTTCTGGCGCAAGCGCTGCGCGCCTGAGCCGCAGGCGCGTCGTCAGCCGCGCCGTGCCTGTTCGTACAAGCCCTGCACCTTCGGCAGGTTGGCCTCCAGCTCGCGGATGCGGTTGGGGCCGCTGGGGTGGGTGGACAAAAAGCCCGGCCCGCCCGCGCCACCGCCGGCCGCGGCCATCTTCTGCCACAGCGTGACGCTGGCGCGCGGCAGGTAGGCGGCGCGCGCGGCCAGCTCCAGGCCGACGAGGTCGGCCTCGGTCTCGTCATCGCGGCTGTACTTGAGGCTCAGCAACTGGGTGCCGAGGTTGGCGGCCACGTCACCCAGCTGGCCCAGGCCCAGCAGTTGGGCGGCCAGGGACAGGCCCATGCCGGTGGCGCTGGTTTTGGCGACGCGCTCGCGTGCGTGTTCGCGCAGCGCGTGGGCCATTTCGTGGCCCATGATCATCGCGGCCTCGTCGTCGGTGAGCTTGAGCTTCTCGAGGATGCCGGTGTAGAAGGCGATCTTGCCGCCGGGCATGCAGAAGGCGTTGATCTGCTCGCTGCGGATCAGGTTGACTTCCCACTGCCAGCGCGAGGCGCGTGAGTTCCAGGGTGCGGTGTGCGGAATCAGCCGCCGTGCGATGGTGCGCAGGCGCTGCAACTGGCCATCGCCACTGGGTGCGAGTTCGCCCTTGGCCTTGGCTTCGGCCAGCATCTGGGCGTACTGCTTGTCGGCGGCACCTTCCAGCTGGTCGGCCGACACCAGGTTGCGCAGCGCCGAGGACTTGCCCACCTCCACCTGGGCCAGGGCCGGTTCGGCTGCAGCGGCGCCTGCGGCGAGCAGAAAGCCGCGACGGGCGTTCCAGACGTGGGCGGGCCGTTCGCGCACCGCGGTGTCGGCGACGGGGTGGGACTTCAGATCGCAGAGCAGGCACATGCGCGAATAATAGGCAATGCTGCTCACCCGTGCGTGACGGCTCATCAGCTCATGCCGTCCACCGAAAATCCCGCTCCCCGCCCCACCTGGGCCCAGACGCTGCGCGTCTACCTCGAACCCGCCAGTCTGCGCATGTTTGCGCTGGGCTTTTCGGCCGGCCTGCCGTTGGTGCTGGTGCTGGGCACCCTGAGTTTTCGCCTGCGCGAGGCCGGCATCGACCGCACCACCATCGGCTACCTGAGCTGGGTGGGGCTGGCCTACGGCTTCAAGTGGTGCTGGGCGCCATTGGTCGATCGCCTGCCGATCCCCGGGCTCACCCGCGCGCTCGGGCGCCGGCGCAGCTGGCTGCTGGCGTCGCAGCTGGGCATCGCGGGCGGCCTGGTGGGCATGGCATTGGCCGACCCCCGTGCAGGCCTGGAGGTGGTGGTGTGGTGCGCGCTGGCGGTGGCGTTTGCCTCGGCCACGCAGGACATCGCGCTGGACGCCTTTCGCATCGAGTCTGCCGACGTGCAGCGCCAGGGCGCCCTGGCCGCAACCTACCAGACCGGTTACCGCCTGGCCATGATCTGGGCCGGCGCCGGTGTGTTGTGGATTGCCGCGCGCAGCGAGCTGCTGGGCGCCACCGGTTACCAGCAGGTGGCCTGGCGCACCGCCTACCTGGTGATGGCGGCCAGCATGGCGGTGGGCGTGCTCACCGTGCTGTTCTCGCGCGAGCCGGCGCGGCTTGAGCTGCCTCCGGCACGCAACCCCTCGGAGTGGTTGCGCGGCGCCTTGATCGACCCGTTTGCGGACTTCCTGCGCCGCCACGGGCGCCAGGCGCTGCTCATCCTGGCGTTGATCGGCGTCTACCGCATCAGCGATGTGGTGATGGGCATCATGGCCAACCCGTTCTATGTCGACATGGGTTTCACCAAGGACCAGGTGGCCGCGGTGAGCAAGGTGTTCGGCGTGATCATGACGCTGCTGGGCGCATTCGTTGGCGGCGCGCTGGCCATGCGGCTGGGGGTCATGCGCGTGCTGATGCTGGGCGCGGTGCTGTCGGCTGCGAGCAACCTGTTGTTTGCGTGGCTGGCCAGCCAGGGCGCCAACCTGACCGCGCTGGTGTTCGTGATCTCGGCCGACAACCTGAGCGCCGGTGTGGCCTCGGCCGCCTTCATTGCCTACCTGTCGAGCCTGACCAACGTGCGTTACTCGGCCACCCAGTACGCGCTGTTCAGCTCGATGATGCTGCTGGCGCCCAAGTGGGTGGCCGGCTATTCGGGCGCGTTCGTGGACGCGTACGGCTATGTGCCATTCTTTCTGGGCACGGCGGCCCTGGGTGCGCCGGTGCTGCTGCTGGTGTGGCTGGCCACGCGCTGGACGCCGCTGCCGGCCAGCGCCAAGGTCAGTGCCAAGGTCAGTGCCGAGGTCAGCGCTGACTCACCAGCCAGGCCCGGATCGCAGGCTTGACGACCTTGCCCAGCGCGGTGCGCGGCAGCGCGTCCACCCGGTGCCAGTGGCGCGGCCACTTGTAGC
This sequence comes from Hydrogenophaga sp., assembly GCF_019635465.1. Classification (GTDB taxonomy): domain Bacteria; phylum Pseudomonadota; class Gammaproteobacteria; order Burkholderiales; family Burkholderiaceae_C; genus Hydrogenophaga. The sequence continues at coordinate 80,673 of NZ_JAHBZK010000021.1, read as the reverse complement.
GTGCCAGGCGCCCGTTCAGTGAGGCCTCGACGCCTGCTGACCAGTCGTCCGGCGCAGCATCGCGCAGCACCACCACCGCCACGCAGACCTCGCCCCAGCGCTCATCGGGGCGGCCGACCACGGCGCACTCGGCCACCCAGGGGTGCTCGGCCAGCAGGTGTTCGATCTCGGCCGGGTAGATGTTCTCGCCGCCCGAGATGATCATGTCCTTGGAGCGGCCGACCACGACGTAGTTGCCCTGGGCTTCCTGACGCGCCAGGTCGCCGCTGTGGAAGAAACCCTCGGTATCGACGGCGTCAACATCGGGCCAGTACAGGCTCACCACGTTGGGGCCGCGCACGCAGATTTCGCCCACCCGCCCCCGGGCCACGGCATCGCCCTGCAGGTCCACCAGCTTGACCTCGACGCCGGGGGCCGGCCACCCGCAGGAGCCCGCCAGCTCGACGGCCCGATCGGGCCCCAGCGCGATGGAGAACGGCCCTGTCTCGGTGGCGCCATACACGTTGCACACCGGCACGCCCCGCGCGTGGCAGGCGCGAAGCAGCTCGGCCGGCAGCAGGCTGGAGCCGGCCCAGATGGCGCGCAGGCAACTCAGATCGACGGCCGACCAATGCGGGTGCTGGATGAGCGCCTGCAGCGTGGCGGGCACCTGCAGGGTGAGCGTCGGGCGCTCGTGCGCCAGGGCGTCGAGCACGGTGCCGGGGTCGAAGCGGCGCTGCAACAGCACGCGCGCGCCCACCGACAGCGCCGGCAAGGTCTGGATGCACAGGCCGCCGACGTGAAACAGGGGCAACACCGTGAGCACGGTGTCGCGGTCGCTCATTTGCTGCACCTCGCTGGCGATGGCCATGTTGGCCAGCAGGTTGGCGTGTGTATGGACGGCGCCCTTGGGATCGCCCGTGGTGCCCGAGGTGTAGACGAGCAACACCGGGTCGCTGGCGCGCCCCTGGTCGGGCACCGGCTCAACCGGCGAAAGATCGAAGGTGGCCACGTCGATGGCCTGCAGCCCCTCGGCGGCGGCCAGGGCGCGCGCCGGCTCGGCAAAGGCGTCGTCGTGCAGCAGGCAAACCGGCGCGCAATCGTCGAGGATGGTGGCCCACTCGGCCGGCGAAAGGCGGTGGTTGAGTGGCACCAGCACCGCGCCGCGCAATGCCAGCGCGAACAGCAGGGCCAGCTGTGCCGGGTGGTTGAACCCCAGCCAGGCGACGCGCAAGCCGCGTTCAACCGGCAGGGCGCGCGCCAGCGCATGTACCCGCTCGGCGAAGGTCGCGTAGTCCAGGCGCTGCCAGCGCGCATCCGCGCCGTCCCATTGCAGGGCGGTGTGGATGGCGTGGGTGGTGGCGCGCTGCGAGAGCAGGGCGCCCAGGGTGTTTGCGGCTTCCAACGGCATTTACCTTACTTTACGTGGCCCTCAATCCGGGGAAACGGCCACTGGTCAGCATGCTCGACGAACGTGTCCCCGTCGCTACACTGAACCGCATGACGACCTCCCGCTTGTTGATGATCGAAGACGACGCGCGCCTTGCCCAGATGGTCAAGGAGTACCTGGGCCAGTCGGGCTTTGACGTGACCCACGCCGCCGATGGCGAGCAAGGGCTGGCCCAGCTGCCGCTGGTTCAACCCGAACTCGTGATTCTGGACCTGATGATGCCCGGCATCGACGGTCTGGAGGTTTGCCGGCGCATCCGTGCCATGTCGGGCGAACAGGCGCGGGTGCCGGTGCTCATGCTGACCGCCAAAGGCGATCCGATGGACCGCATCATTGGTCTCGAGCTCGGTGCCGACGACTACCTCCCCAAACCCTTCGAGCCGCGCGAGCTGCTGGCGAGGGTGCGGGCGGTGCTGCGCCGGCGGGCAGAGGGCGGTTCGGCGGGCGCGACCCGGTCGACGCCGGTGATGCGATTCGGCACGCTGGAGATCGACCGCGACGCACGTACCGTGGCGGTCAATGACGCGCTGTGCGAGCTCACCTCGTACCAATTCGATCTGCTCGTGGCACTGGCCGAGCGCGCGGGCCGCGTGCTCACGCGCGACCAGATCATGGAAGCCGTGCGGGGGCGTGAGCTGGAAGCCTTCGATCGTTCGATCGACGTGCACATCGGCCGCATCCGTGGCGCCATCGAGGTCGACAGCAAGAACCCCAAGCGCATCCTGACCGTGCGCGGGGTGGGCTATGTGTTTGCCAAGCAGCAGGACTGAGGGTCCACGCGCATGAGCCTGTCGGTCTTTGGGCAACGCCTGTACCTTCGCATCTGGCTGGCGGTGGTGGCGGCGGTCACCGTGCTGACGCTGGTGGTCGGGTGGTTATGGCAGCAGGCGCTGGAACGCGACCGCGCCGAGCGCGAAGCCAGGGTCACGCGCACCATCGTGGTTGAAAACGCGGCGGGGGACGTTCTGGGCGACGCGCCCGCGCGGGCCGAGCGCATACCGGGTGGGGGCTGGCGGTTCGAGGTCGTGATGAACGACGGCGAGAGGCTCTATGTCACGCTGCCGCGTCCGAACCGCCAGCCCGGTGGACCACCCGGCCCGGGCAGCCGGGCGCCGGCATGGCTGCTCACGCCTGCTGGTTTTGCCTGGTTGCTGGGCCTGGTGGCGTTGGCGGTGGCGTTTGGCGCCTACCCGATCGTGCGGCGACTGACCAAGCGGCTGGAGACGCTGCAAAAGGGCGTTGAGCGCTGGGGCGCAGGCGACCTCAGCGCCCGCATGCCGGTCAGCGGGCAAGACGAGGTGGCCTTTCTCGCCGAGCGCTTCAACGTGGCGGCCGAACGCGTGCAGACCCTGGTGCAGGCCCACAAGCGGCTGTTGGCCAATGCCTCGCACGAGCTGCGATCGCCGCTGGCGCGCATCCGCATGGGGCTCGCCCTGGTGGGCGATGACCCGGCACACCGCGCCCAGCGGGCCGAAATCTCCCGCAGCATCGACGAGCTTGACCAGCTGATTGACGAAATCCTGCTGGCCAGCCGGCTCGACCTGCGAGACGGGGCCGATCCGGCCGCCTTCGGGCCGACCGAGGAGGTAGATCTGCTGGGTTTGGCGGCCGAGGAATGTGCACGATCCGAAGCCCAGCTCGACGTGCCCGAGGGTGCGCACGATCTGGTGGTTCAAGGCCACGCCAGGTTGCTGCGGCGCGTGGTGCGCAATCTGCTGGAGAACGCGCGCCGTTATGGCCGCGCGGTGGGCGCCGCCAACGCTGAGGTGAGCCTGAGCCTTGGGCGCAGTCCCGACGGGCGCCTGGTTGTGCTGGCGGTCGAAGACCACGGCCCGGGCGTGCCAGCGGATCTGCGCGAGCGCATTTTCGAGCCCTTCTTTCGCCTGCCCGGCGCCAGTGAACGCGAAGGCGGCGTCGGATTGGGGCTGGCGTTGGTGCGAACCATCGTCGAGCGGCACGACGGCTGGGTTCGCTGCGAAGACAGGGTCGGTGGTGGCGCGCGCTTCGTGGTTGGTCTGCCTGTTTGACGGCCGTGGATCGCGTTTATCCCCTATTTGGGGGATGGCGCGGTTCTATGCTGCCCCGCACAATGCCGCCCAGTCGCTGTCACGACGGGCCATTGCGGCGCTGGCGCACCAAAAATGCACCCAACGCTGCTCCAGAACAAACGAACAGGTCTCCCAACGACGTCCTTCCAAGGACTTGAGAAAGCCACCGCAAGGTGGCTTTTTTTTGTCAGTGAGGGGCCGAAGCGTTGCCTGCTGCATCGACTGCAGCGAGCTCGGGACTGGGGCCACTGTGCAGCCAGTCCACCACCTCGCCCAGCGGCTGGTAACCATGGACCATGTGCTGCAGCTGGCGCCGGATGGCGGTCACGTCCTGGGCCTGCATGGCGCGCTCAAGGGTGGCCAGCCCCGCGCCGAGTTCAGACATCGGAAGCAGCGCTTCCTGCGCACGCAGGATGCGCGCGTGCTCGGTCGGCAGGGGGTTGTCGCCGATCAGTAGCTCTTCGTAGAGCTTCTCGCCCGGGCGCAGACCGGTGACGTGGATTTCAATGTCGCCCCAGGTTTGATCGGCACGCTTCACCTGCAGGCCCGAGAGCTCGATCATGCGTTCGGCCAGATCCATGATGCGCACCGGCTCCCCCATGTCGAGCACGAACACATCGCCTCCCTGGGCCATGGCGCCCGCCTGGAGCACCAGTTGCGCAGCCTCGGGGATGGTCATGAAGAATCGTGTGATGTCGGGGTGGGTGACGGTGATGGGCCCGCCCGCGGCGATCTGCTCGCGAAACAGCGGCACCACCGAGCCACTGGAGCCGAGCACATTGCCAAAACGCACCATGCTGAAGGTGAGGCGATCGCCGAACTGCTCGGCCATGGCCTGCAGCACCAACTCGGCCAGGCGCTTGCTGGCGCCCATGATGTTGGTGGGGCGCACGGCCTTGTCGGTGCTGATGAGCACGAAGTGGCGCACACCGGCCTCCAGTGCGGCGCGGGCCGTTGTCCATGTGCCCCACACGTTGTTGCGCAGGCCTTGTACGGCGTTGTGCTCCACCAGGGGCACATGCTTGTAGGCGGCTGCGTGATAGACGGTGTAGGGCCGCCAGGCGCCGAGGATCTGAGCCATGCGACTGGCATCCTGCACCGACGCCAGCAATGGCACCAGTTCGATGGCGTCGTCCTGGAGGCGGCGCTGCAATTCCTGGTGAATCGCGTAGAGCGCGTATTCGCTTTGTTCGATCAGCAGCAGCGTACGGGGGTGCTGGGCCACGATCTGGCGGCACAGTTCGCTGCCGATGCTGCCACCGGCGCCGGTGACGGCCACCACGCGATCGGCGATCAAACGCGCGAGCAAGGCCGGGTCGGGCGCCACGGGGTCTCGCCCCAGCAGGTCTTCAATGTCCAGTTCACGCAGGTCGTTCAGATCGACGCGACCCGAGGCCAGATCCGATACACCAGGCAGGGTGCGCACGTGCAGCGGCAGGTGGCGCAGTGACTCGATGATGGTGCGTCGACGTTGTGTCGAGGCCGAGGGAAGGGCCAGCAAGACGTCGGTGGCGCCGATCTGCTGGACGAGGGCATCCAGCGCGTCGGGCGCGTAGACGTTGCGCCCGTCGAGGCTGTTGCCCTGCAGTTTCGAATCGTCGTCGATGAAGCCCAGCAGGCGGTGCTCCGGGCTGCGGGCCAGCGCGGCCGCCAACTGCCGCCCCGCGTTGCCGGCGCCATAGATCAGCACGCCGGGCAAGCGGCCACGCGCCAGGAGGTTGCGGTAAAGACCACCGAGCCACAGGCGCACGAACAGCCGACTCCCTGCCACGAACACGAACAGCAGCAGCGGCTGGATGATGCCGACCGAGCGCGGGACCCCCGGGATGCTGATGACGGTGAACACCGTGGCGTAGAACAGCCCGTACAACGCCATCGCCTGGCCCAGGCTGAGCGTGGCGTTCCAGCCCGCATGGCGGAAGATCGCACGGTAGAGGCCGAAGCGAATGAACAGCGGGATGGCAATGAGCACCGAGCCGATCACCGCCCAGAGGTAGGGCGGCTCCAGCCGCAACCACACCTCGAGCCGCAGGTACAGCGCAATCCAGACCGCCAGCACGCAAAGCGCAACGTCGACGGTCACTGCCAGCGCGCGCTTGGCCAGCCGCGGCATGCCGAGCAAGGCGCTCGACAGGGCGTCGTCGTCTGCGGTGTCGGTGGGGGATTGTTTGGGGTTCATGCGCGACCCTCGCCAGGTGCCAGCATGGCGTCGTCCGGCAAATGGACGTGGTAGCCGATAGCGCTGCCGGCCTGCATCCATGCGCGGGCGCCGATCGACGTGCCGCCGGCCATCGTGGCGTTGGCGCCAAGGTGACCGCACGGCCCGACGCGCGCATGGTGATCCACCACGGCGCCCATGTTGACGATGGCCCCGTCGGCCAATACGGCTTCGGTACCGACCGATGCCATGGCCATCACTGCGCAGCCGCTGCCGACGGTGGCGCTGGGGGCTATAAAGGCGCGCGGGTGGACCAGCGTTGCGCAACGCAGGCCAGCCGATCCGGCGCGCGTGAGCAGGGCTTGGCGCGTGGAGTTGTGGCCAATCGCCACGTGAATGTCGGCAATGCCTTTGGCGGGCAGATCGGCCAGCACCGCCGTGCTGCCCAACACCGGCATGCCCATGATCTCGGTGCCGGGTTCGAGGGTGTCATCCAGGAAACCGGCAGGTATGTAGGCGCCCAACTGGCGAACCAGCTCCAGTACGCTGCGGCCATGGCCGCCGGCGCCAACGATCACCAGCGGAAGTGGCTGGTCCATGCGTAAGGGTCTCCTGATTGTGTGTGGCCGGTCAGTGCCGAACGCCGTCGCGCTGCAACACCTTGACCGCCGTCAGCCAGAGGATCCGAAGGTCGAAGGCCAGGCTGCGGCGACGCAAGTATTCCGCATCCAGTGCCACTTTTTGCGGAATCGGCAACTCATCGCGTCCATTGACCTGCGCCCAGCCGGTGAGCCCGGGCACCAGCGCGTGCACGCCCGCCTCTGTGCGCAGGGCGATCAGGTCGTCCTGATTGAACAGCGCCGGGCGCGGGCCGACGAAGCTCATGTCGCCCTTGAGAATGCTCCAGAGCTGGGGCAGCTCATCGAGGCTGGATTTGCGCAGGAAGGGGCCGATCGGTGTGAGCCAGCGGGCTGGATCGGTGAGCAGATGCGTGGCCACCGCCGGCGTGTCGATGCGCATGCTGCGGAACTTGGGCATGCGGAAGATGCGGTTGTGGCGACCGACCCGGTCGCTCCAGTACAGGGCGGGGCCGGGCGACGTGAGGCGAACGGTGAGCGCGATGGCGGTGATGGGAAGCAGCAGAAACAACGCGGCGGGCAACGCCAGCGCGAGGTCGAACAGGCGCTTCATCTGGCAGTCAGCCCGGCGGCGGCGCGGCGCAGGCCTTCGTCGACAGAGATTGGGGGTGTCCAGTCCAGGGTCTGCCGGGTGTGGTCGATGTCGACCTGCAGGTTGCCCAGCAGACGCTGAGCCATATCGCGCTTGCCCACCATCGTGGCCCCCAGTTGCAGCAGCGACGGCGGAGCCGGTAGCAGCCGCGCCGGTTTGCCCATGGCCTGACCCAGCCGGCGCAGCAATCCGGCGGTGGACAGGTCTTCGCCATCGCTGACCAGAAAAGTCTGGTTGGCGGCGGCGGGGTGATCGATGCAGGTGATCAGCAGGTCCACGAGGTTGTCCAGCGCCACAAGGCTGCGGCGATTGTGCGTGACGGCACCTAGCGGCAGGGGCAGGCCTCGCTGCACGGCGCGCATCATGGCGGCGAAGTTGGCCTTGACGCCGGGCCCGTAAACCAGGGGTGGGCGCACGATCACGACCTCCATGCCGGTGGCCGCAGCAATCTCGCGCAAGCCGTCCTCGCCTTCGCGCTTGGAGATGCCATAGGGGTCCTGTGGGGCGGGCGGGTCGTCGTGGTGAAATGGGTGGCCCGGTTCGGTTGCCTCGCCGTTGACCTTGATGCTGCTGACGAAGACGAAGCGGCGCACGCCTGCTGCAGCGGCCTGGTGGGCTAGGTTGAGCGTGCCGGCGGTGTTGACCTCGCGAAAGGCGGTCAGGGGGTCGGCGGCGGGGTCGTCCATGATGTGGACGCGCGCTGCGAGGTGGTACAGGGTGTCAATGCCAGAAAGCAGAGCGCCGTGATCTGCGCGACAGGCCAGTTCGGCCATGGGTGCCGTATGAGTGTTGCGAACCCTTCCGCTACGCCGTGATGCTGACACCACGGTGAGCGTCTGGCGAGAGGTTAAGGCAGAGGCGAGGGCGCTGCCCACCATCCCCGAACCACCCGTAACCAGGACCTTCATGGGTGAACCAGCTCCATCAGCTTGGCCGGGTACTTGGACAGTATCTTGAAGATGTTCGTGCGTATGCCGTTCTCGCGACAGGAACGCAGCACCTCTTGATTTAAACGCCACTTGCTGCGTAACCCGGCATTGCTGACACCACCCGCCTGCATGCGCACGAGTACCTTGGGCAAGTGTCGGTACCGCAGCTGCCCCGGGCCGAAGGCGCGAGCAACGAAATCGAAATCGCCAGCGATGCGGAAGTGCGTGCGAAATCCACCCAACTGGTTGTAAATGCTGCGCCTCATGAACAAGGCTGGATGAGCGGGCATCCAGCCCCAGGCCAGACGGTCGGGGTGAAATCGGTCGGAGCGGTAGCGGCGCACAATCCGCTCGGGTGCCTCGGGTAGGAAGAACGCCACGTCCGCGAACAAGGCGTCCAGCCTATGAGTCGACATTTCGTGTGCCACCTGCGAGAGCACATCAGGTGCGACGTAAGCGTCATCTGCGTTAAGAAAGCAAACGATTTCACCGGTGGCTCTCGCGAGCCCCTTGTTCATGGCGTCGTAGATGCCTTTGTCGGGCTCGCTGACCACCACGGCCAGATGCTGTCGGTAACGTTCAATCACCGCCATCGTGTCATCCCGGGATGCACCATCAATGACGATGTGCTCGACTTCTGGCCAATCCTGTGCGGCAACCGACTGCAGTGCGCGATCAATGGTGGCGGCGCTGTTGAAGCAGACCGTGATGACGGAGATTCGCATGACCAATTACGGACCGGTTTCAGGCAGACCCGGATTCAGCACGCCACCTGTGAGGCAACCCCTCGACGAAAAGAGATGCCGATGCCGGCACCGGGGTACCAGTGGTCAAGTGGCTTCTCGGCGAAGAACAGGAAGCTGCGCTGCTGCTCGGCCGAAAAGCGCGACAGCTTGTCGGTGGCGTGGCTGTTGTCGCCGAGGATTAGGCTTTCTGGAGCAAGTTTGTCCAATATCACCTGGTACTCGCGGTACTCATAGTCGGCGCTGTGGTCGCTGTCGTTGATGAAGATGTCGATCGGTTGGTCGAACTTCTGCAGCGTTTCGATGGAGTCGCCGTACAGCACCTGGCCGAAGCGGGCATAGTCGCCGCTGAGGAGTTTGCCGGCATCCGGTCTGAGCTCAGTGCCGTAGTACCTGCCCTCCTTGCCTTCGCTGGCATTCATCATCAGTGCACTGGTGATGACGCAGGCCCCAACGCCATGGTCAACGCCCGTTTCAATCACGACGCGCGGCTTCAACACCCTGATGAATGCATACCAACCGAGGCGGCGCCCGAACTCCACCCTAATGTCGCGACCGTAGCGGGCAGAGGAGATTCCGCTCTTGATGTGTTCCCGCAGCCGGTCATCACCTTCGAGTTCCGCGAAGTAGCCAAGCACCTGCGTCGGTGTGACTCCGGTGACCGTTGCCACGGTCTGCGCCAGCTGGTCCCGGTTCATCTCGGTGAGTCGGTAGTAGAAGTTGGAGTCCTCGGTATCCAGCCAGGCCCATCGTTTGATGAAGGCGATCTTGTCTGCATAGTGGCTCATGCCGTACTGGCGGCGATAGATGACCCGAGCGATGGGCATCAAGCCGACGGCCGAGATCAGTGACTTCAGGCGAAGCTTTGTTTTGCCTGAAAGATTGCTCAGCATCTTCATCATTGCGGTGTTGCCTCGAATTTGGCTGCGTGGTCGGCACATGCCGGATGGGGCCAGGGCGAGTCCGAATCTCAGTACCGAAGAAGGCGGTGCAGAAGGTCTTTGACCCTCCGAGGCAAATACTTTTGCGCCCAGCGCCGGCTGGCGACTTTCGAGGCGGGTTTGAGTCCGGCGGAAAACCCTGGGTCAATCTTGCGAACGCGTGCGAGTGTTGCCTCCAGTGTCGCTTCATAGGCGCTATAGACGCTTTGAGGCTCGCTGCATTCGCGCGTATAGAACTCGGACAGGCGATCGAAGCCGCCGTTGCTCAACATCTGGAACTGATGAAAGTGGTAGAAGATCAGCGGCGCACCGTCCACAGTGATTTGTCCGTCTCCATCCCACCCAAACTGGTAGCGCGAGTAGTTCCAGGGTGCGATGCCTGCACCAGCATGCATGAGAATGTGGCAAGCACTGTAGCGGGCGGGCCACTCGTCAAGGTACTTCTGGTCCCCCATGCGCCCTTCCTCGAGCCGGTAGTAGCACCACTCGATGCACTGATCGCGCCAACGAGCCAGGCAACTCATGCCTTGCTCGTCGCGGCGAAAGCTTACCCACTCCACGCAGAAGCGGCCGTTGACCTCTCGATCCTTCAGGCGATCGCTGAAGCGGTGTTCGATGATAGCGATGGATGAGTTTCCGATTTCGTCGAACAGTGGTTTTACTGGTGAGTAGAACAGCAGATCGGCATCGACGTAGGTGATGAAGTCGATGTCCAGGTTGTTCTCAAGAACAAAGTGGGGGAGGCAGGGCGAAAGGGTCCAGCAGTACTCTGCAACGCCTCGATCCTTCTTTGCTTCAAGCAGGGCCGCGGTTTCGATCTCGTGAAGGTGGATCAGAGAAACGAAGGACAGGCCCAGGCGAGATAGGATGTCGTGCGTCCGTACATCCATGCACAGCACATGCACGTGGGCACCGGGACAATACCTGGCCAGGCTCTCCAGCATGGCCACGCCTTTGACGAGATAGCCGCCGTCAAACAGCGTGCAGAAATGGTGTGCTTTCAAGGTGTTGTCTTCCTGCAGACATAGGTTCTGACCGCGCTGCCGCGTGATCCGTCCCCCGAACGCTGTTCGTTCAGCGTGTAGGTTGCCAACAAGTGCAGTCCGTTTCGCGCGAGAAGGGCCAGAAACTCGGGTTCATTGAAGTGAATCTCGACCGTCGGGATACCGTAGGCTTCCTTGCGGTACCAGCGCTCGGGCTCTCCCCACACGACCGGAGTGCGATGAAAGACGGTGTAGTGCCTTGCCACGCGTGCCGTCTCTGCCACAGCCTTGTCGTAGTCAGGAATGTGCAACAGGCAGCAGCCGGACACCACAATGTCGAAGGAGGCGTCGGCATGGTGCAAGGCGGTGGCGTCAGCTACCGAAAACACATTGTCCGGATGACGGAGGCGCGCCAGTTCGATGAAGGGTTCGGCGTAGTCGCAACCTTCATAGAGAAGGGGTAGCTTGGCGATGTTTACGACTTCAGCATAGAAGCCGCTGGAGCAGCCCACCTCAAGCAGCGACATGTCGGGTTTGAGGTCGGGCAGTTCCTGCAACGAGCGAACGAAGACATCAAAGACATCAATGGGATCGCCGCGCCGGTACTGCTCCAGTTGAACATCCACCAGTGCCCGTTGCTTGGCCGGCATGCTGTCGTCTTGCCACGCGTTCCGCAGGCGCTGGCCTTCAACGGTGGCCTCTTCGCCCTGAAGCGCGACATAGTGGGTCGACACCGATCGGCCCGGCAGCACTGCGTCACGGACTGTCCGCAGCAAACGCTTTAAGCGTGGCGCGCGATTGAGAAATGAGCGCAGCACAGCCTTCATGTATAGCTCAGATGTCGCTTGAGGATCGGAACCAGTTCTTCCATGCGCCTTGCGTAGGTGTGCTCCTTGAGTGTGCGGGCCTGGCCGGCATCCGCGATGCCGCGCGCTTCTTCCGGGTGTGCTTCGAAATGCCTGACCAGTTCTACGGCCTCTTCTGCGCTCGAATAGGCCACGACCTCGCGCCCCACGTCGAACAGCTCGCCCAGGTTGTCCTTGCGGTCGGTCAGCAGCAAGGCACCGGTGCCCGTGGCCTCGTACAGCCGCATGTTGTTGGCATTGTTCTCCGCCACATTGATGTGACGGTTCAAGGTGATGCGGCTGCGCGCGAGAGCGCGGTACATGTCCAGGCCCCAAACCTCGCCGCCGTGTCGCGCGCGGATGGGCGATGTCGCTGGCAGACTGTCCGCGCCATAGCCGAAAAAGCGGATGTCGGTGTGACGCGCCAGGTGTTCCATCAGGGGGATCGCGCCGCCGTGGTGACGGCTGATGCCTCCCACAAAACTGAAGCCCACGTCGCGCTCGACATTGCCCAGCAACGGCAGAACGCGCTCGTCGAAGCCGATGCGGAAGTATTCGGATTTGACACCCAACGTCTTCAGCCGCGGCACGAAATGCGGGAACGAGGTGAGGATCAGGTCGTAGCCCTTGAGGAAGGATTCGGGTGGCAGAGGACAGGCGATCTGGCCAACCACGAGGCGTACGTGCGAACGAAGTTCTCGCAGGACTTCGCCCGGGAAGAAGGACAGGTCCTGGCAATAAAGCACGTCAGGCCGGAACGCCTTGACCTGGGCAATGGCGACTTCCAGCAGGCCGGGCAGACTGGACAGGAACTTGCCTACCAACGGCAGGCGGAACACGCGGTGCGGTACTTTCAGTGCCAGTTTCGACAGCGGTACCTTGTTCTCCGCGGCCCACGCCTGCTGCAAGGGGACGCAGTTGACGATCAGGTCCTGCGCATCGCAGCCCAACTCGTTCAGGTGACGGCTGTAGAAATCTGACGTTCCGAAGCAGGCGTCAAGCAAGGCGCGGCGCTGAAGGTCTGACGACTGGCTCGAAAGCACTGGCTGATCGGCGTAAAGGCGGGCCAGAAAGGCCGCGTAGTAGGTGTCGACAATCAGGATCTTCATGGAGCGGGCCGGCGTAGGCGCGGGAACAGCGCGAAGAGAGGGAGCCGCAGGGGAATTGTGAGGCGTTGCGGCCAGTTGCTGGCTTCCCACCAGAACGTTGCGAGCGCAGGCAGATACCAGGGTGAGCGGATTGACCAGAGGCGCTCGCGCCACGTGGCGGCCCGCCGCATATTGCCGTATTCGGGCGCGGACAGCACGGCGGCAGCCGAGGCCACCAGCAGTCGCCAACCGCGCGCCCGTACTCGCAGCGACAGTTCGTAGTCGGCCAGATAGTGAGGCAGTGCGCGCGGGCGCATGCCTCCGGCAGCTTTGAGGCTCTCCAAAGGAAACAGCACGCCCCGACCAGACAGCGCATCCACCTCGACGGCCTCGGGCCATGGGCGCCCGGGTTCGCGAACGTCCAGCAGATCCACTGTCCGGATGCGCCAAGCGTCAACGCGAGCGCCGATCGAAAGCAAGCGCTCTGGACGAGCTTCATCCCGAATGACGCTGCCTACGGCGGCTGGGGCATGGGCCCGCGCGACGTTCAGAAGCGTCTGCACGAAATCGTCCGCAACATGGGTGTCGTTGTTCATGAACAGCACCCAATCGCTGGCCGACACTTGACTCATCAGGTGCTTCAAGGCCAGATCGATAGCGCCGCCCCAGAAGAGTGTGCCGTCGCCGTCAAGCACGGTGATGCCTGCTTGCATAGCCAGCCATGCGGCAGTGCCGTCGCTAGACCCATCGTTGACAACCAACAAGTGCAGTGGTTGGTCCACCTGTTGCCGGCGCAGGCACTCTACCAGAGCGCGTGTCATGGCCAGCCGGTTGAACACCGGGATCACGACATGCACGGTCATCTGATCCCCTTGGGATGGAGCACCACCATCAGGCTGTCCCCCTGACCGACGGCATCCAGGGTGCGATTGAGTATTGCGATGGGCAGCAAGACCAGCAAACGCAAAGCGGTTTTGATGCCGGCGGAGCGGCGTGCCTCCTTGCCCTCATCGGCGGCCGCCGGACGTGTGGCCCACAGCGGATGAGGTACGCCGGGCTGGGCCGGTATTCGAGAGGCACGTGCCTGCAGCAGGGTCCAGAGATTCGGCGTAATGGTGCGCGTCGAGTGGACTCGGTACCCACAACGATCAGCCATCCGGGCGAAGCCCGCTCGGTCGAAGTGATGCAGGTGATAGGGAATGTGCCAGTTGATCCAGCGCAGCCCGGCAATGCGACGCCAGACCGACCCAACATTGGGGAAAACCAACACGATACGCCCGCTGTGCGTGAGGCGATCACGCAAGTGCCTTAGGGCGTGGTCAGGCTCGGGCAGATGCTCGATCACCTGGTTGAGCACCACAAGGTCGAAGCGCTGGCCAGGGAAAGGATCGTCATGTAGGCTACCGAAGTGAATGTTCAGGCCGAGCGCGAGCGCAATCGGTCGCACGTTGGGGTCCGCTTCGATGCCGAATGCCTGCGCGCCCAATGCCTGGGCTTCGAGCAGCGAAATGCCGCTGCCGCAACCGATGTCCAGCATCACCTCACCCGGTTGCACCAGATACTGGCCCTGGTTGTTCACGCCCTGCCACCATCGCCGCAGACGCGCGAAAGGCGCTGTCGCGCTCGCGGCTGAGCGCGACACCTGCTCTGGGCTCGTGCCCTTTCGCGGGTAGTAGGTGCCATACAGCACCGGCAGGACAGATTCGTCCAGCCGCGGTGCGGTGGCAAGGTGGCCACATTGCGTACACCGTGCGAGCCGGTACCGATTGGGCTCTCCATATCGGTCGTCGTACACGTGGGCCACGGATTGGAATGTCCTTCCTTCACACACGGGGCATGGCATGGAACACGTCGTCGTGTCATCCATCACTGTGCCTCCCGCGCAAAGAACGTGGTGTTGTAGGCCTTGCTGACCGGCGTGTAGCCCACATTGCGCATCAATTCCGCTATAGGACAATCCGCCAGTTGAAGCATGTCGGTGCGCAGGGTCTCGGCCAATACGAAACGCGGGCGGTAGCGGGTCCAATCATTCGACGCCAGCACATCGTGGTCCAGACCCTCGACATCCACTGAAAGAAAATCGATTGCCTGCCCAGGCGGCAGGTACTCATCCAGCAAGGCGTCTAGCCGCTGGACCTCCACTTCGATTGTTTCTATCAGGTGGTACGGCGCGCGATTCTTTCGCTGCGCTTCAGTTGCGTCGAAGGTGTTGAGCGCCGGCTCATCGAATCGGTGGTAGGTCAGGCGACCGGGGGAGCCCGCCACGCCACACTCGATATTGATATCGCGCGGGCGCAGGCGGTCGAATGGCTTCATCGAACCCGGCTGGGCATCGATATTGATGCCGCGCCAGCCGCGCCGGTAGAACAAATAGGTGTTGGAGAAGCGCGCGGGGTGGTGCGCGCCCACGTCCACGTAGAAGCCAGTGGTCAGTCGCTCGAGCAGACGATCGAGGATCAGATCCTCACCGTCCTGTCCGTAGCTTTTCTGCGGAGTCAGGTCAGGATCGCACAGACCAAGTCGGGTCAATATGGACATCAGGTTCATGTGGGTGGCGTGTCCGTGACCAGGTCGCCTCCGGTAGTGGCGACGCGTGAAAGCTGTCCATTGTCCAGCCGATAGACGCGATCGGCTGGGATCTGCCCGAGATGGTGGGTGACGAACAACATGGAAACCGTTCCCCGCATCGCCATCAGTTCACCCATCACCTCCTGGGCCGTGGCGTCATCGAGTGCACTCGTGACTTCATCGAGAATCAGGAAGGCGGGGTCCCGATACAAAGCCCGGGCGATTCCCAGCCGTTGCTTTTGTCCGCCGGAGAGCTTGCGCCCCCCTTCTCCGATCCAGGTTTGCAGGCCCTGGGGCAGTTCGTTGACAAAGGTCTCCAGTCGCGCGCGAGTGATCGCACGCTGCAGACGCTCCGCATCCGGTGCCGGTTCAAGTGCGATATTGAAGGCGATCGAGCCGTCGAAGGTCGCGATGGTCTGAGGCACGTAACCCAGTCGGGCTGGAAAATGAAGGCTGGTGAAGGGCGAAAATGCCGTCCTGCCCAGGAAGAACCGGCCCGAGTCAGGAGGCATGAGCCCGGCAAGCAGATCCAGCAGAGTCGACTTCCCGGCCCCCGAGGGTCCGACCACTGCCACCACTTCGCCCTGGCCGATACTGATCGTGGCGTCCTGTAGCACCTGCCGATCGCCGTAGTTGAAGCCAATGCCCTCGGCACGATAAGGACCCGGGAAGTCAGCGGCCTGCGCAGTCCGCTGATGCGGGAACTCGCGCAGAGTGACCCGGGTGTCCAGCAGACGCTCCACAAAGGGCAGCGAGTAGCGCATGCCGTTGACAGCCGCCGCGAGGCGCGAGAGCGCCGGGGCCACCCGGACCGCCACCAGGCCGAGTGTGCCGATGATGGGTGCGGAATGGTTGATGTCGGCATCGAGCCATGCGAACCAGATGGCCGCTGCGACGACGCTGCAAAAGAGAACCACCTCGACCGCGACCCGCTGGACCGTGGCGATGGTCTGGTAGTCCGCGGCCAGGCTGGCATGCTGGTCCACCAACGACTGGTTGCGGCGGGAGAACGGAATCTCGATGCCCATGATCTTGATGTCACGAATCGCGTTGGCCATGGCAAAGACAAAGCGATGGCGGGCGAGATCGATGTCTTGCGTCTGGCGCCCGATCCTGGCGACCCGCCGCGACAGGGGCCGAAACACGCCCAGACCGAGTGCCACCGCAAGGGCTACGAGGGAAACGAACACCGCAGGGTTGGTCACCAGCAGGCCGATCAAGACGACCGCGAGCAGAAGGGCTTCATTTAGTGCGGTGGCCATGGACTGGAACAGCAGCGCCGCATGCGTCGTGTTTGAGTAGGAAATGCCTGCAATCTGAACGGGGCTGTGTTTGA
Source organism: Hydrogenophaga sp. (assembly GCF_019635465.1). Taxonomy (GTDB): domain Bacteria; phylum Pseudomonadota; class Gammaproteobacteria; order Burkholderiales; family Burkholderiaceae_C; genus Hydrogenophaga. The sequence goes on along the minus strand of NZ_JAHBZK010000021.1, from coordinate 64,375 downwards.
GGAACAGCTGATACCGTGAACTCAGGGCGGTATTGATGAGTTCACCACTGCTCTCCCGGTTGATGCGAGCCCCTACAGTCGCCTGGTAACGCACCAAAGCAGCCGTGGCCCAGCCCCGGATCACGAACAGCAGCATCAGCGCAAGGCCTGCAACCAAGACCGACTCGCGATGGTCACGCAACATGTAGGCCATGGGAGCGTCTCCTGCCCACTGCAGGAGGCTCTGGTGAAACGCGGGGTCCGTCACCAGCTTGAGAAACGGGAAAAGCAGTGCAAGACCACCTAGTTCGAGCGCGGACACGGCCAGTCCGGACAAGAACACGCGAAGGACACCGACGCTTCCTAGCAGGGCAACGAAAAAGCCCACCAAGGCGCGTGCCCGCTGCATGCGTGAAGCAGGCGCGCTCACGGAGTCCTCCCCTGGCTGTCCAGTCCGAGGCCGCGCGACATCGTGGTCAGGGCCTTGAGCAGCCCGGCCTGAATGGCGCTCTTGCGCCGCTCGAGCACACCGCCCAGCCAGGCGACAGTTCCCGCCAGGGCAAAACTCACGAGGACGGCCGACAGAGCGCCAAACGGTGTACGCGAGTCCACAGATACCACCATTGCCTGCACTAGCAGCAGGAGGGGGAAATGCGTCACGTAAAGACTGTATGAACAACCGGCCAGTCCTTGCATCCGTGGCCAGGGGAGCTTGACATGGAACAGCATCCACGCGATTCCGACCGACGCTGCCAACTGGACAGCGGGCTCATACAGCGGGGCATTCGCGACCAACGTGTCGCGGGCGGCCACCATCGCCAGTCCGACCACCGCGAGGCCGCAAAGCTGCGCCCTGCGACGATGCAACGCGCGTCCTTCCTCATTCCAGAGGTAGTAGCCAAGGGAGCCGCAGAGCCAGATTGCAGCGTAGAGCGCAAACCCCGGGTTGTGCCTGAATCCACTCCACAGGACCACTGCGAGCGTGGCCACGAGTGCCAATCGCCGCCGGTGACCGGTCATCAGCGCCAATGCGCAGGCGAACACCAAGTACAGTTTCGCCTCGATATACAGGCTCCACAAAGGCCCGTTGATCTCAAGCATGCCTCGTATCATGAATAGCGCGTTCAGTACCTCGCTTCCGTGCAGATGAACAATCTCTCGCGCGGCGTACAGGTCGCCGGGCAGGGACATGGCTCCGCCTCGACCCGGTAGCGCCAGGGTGTCGAGGCTGCCATAGACGGCGATCGACACCCCGACGGCCAGTAGAAACGGAGGGTACAGGCGCGCTATGCGAGCGGTCAGGTATTCACCCATGTCCACGGATCCATTGCGGCGGATGTTCGCTTCCAGCGTATGGGTGATGAGGTATCCGGACAGGACGAAGAAGACAATTACGGCGTATTCGCTCGCTACGGACGACACCCGATGCAGAGGCGTACCCAGTCCCTCGAATCGCAGCAGGTGAATCTGCGCGAGGTGCGCCAGGAGCACCACGAGTGCGGCCAGGCCACGAACCCCCGAGAGCCGATCGATGTGACTGCCACTCATCAGGTGTCTCGGTGCGCCCGCGCGCTCATCAACGCATTGGCCACCTGGAAATCGAAGGCTGTGTCCACGTCAACTGAGCGCTCTCGTGGCATGACGTAGCCCAGCGTTCCTGTTGGCATGAACCCGTGTTCGCGCTGGAAGGTATCGATGCCAATCACGTACACAGCACCGTTGAGGCGATACCACAGCCCAAGATCCTGGCTGCGAATGCCGCGAAACTGCGGCTGCACAAAATGATCCATGCAGCCATCCGCGGGCAGCTGGCCCATCCAGGCAGGCGGGCACTCCGCTTCGCTCACAGTGACGACGGCAGGCGCCTGCCGGGCTTCGTACAGTCCGATTGCCGCCTCAATGTCCGCTGCTACGCGCAACGGCGAAGTGGGTTGCAGCAGCACCAGGCCACGGTACCGCGCAAGTTCATCACCCAGGCGGTCCAGCATGTCAGCGACCACGTCGGCGCTCGAGGTGGTATCGGTCGCCAGCTCGGGCGGTCGCAGCCAGGGGCAGTCCGCACCCGCCTTCAGGGCGATCTCGCGGTAGTAAGGCGAATCGGTGGACACGATGATGCGGCTGACCGAAGCTGCGGCAAGCGCCGCCTTCACCGACCACACGAACAGGGGATGCCCACAAAGCGGTCGGATGTTCTTGTCCGGCAGCCGCTTGCTGCCAGCGCGCGCGGTCACGATCGCCAGATAGCCCGCTGTCATGTGCAGACATCCATGAAGTTTCGCAACATGGTCAGGCCGGCTTCACCGCTTTTCTCCGGATGGAACTGGGTGCCGAACACACGACCCGATTCCGCCAGCGCGGCGAACGGCAGGCCGTCGCACTCTGCAATGCCGGCCGCAAACGTGAAGGTGGAACCGATCACGCCGTAGGAGTGAACGAAGTAGAAACGCGCTCCCTCGAGGCCTTTCAGCAAGCGGGGCGCACTCGGAGAGGCGGTTGCATGCACTGGAGCCCACCCAATATGGGGAAGACGCGCGTCCACAGGCAGGCGAACCACGTCGGCATCGATCAGTCCAAGCCCGGCGTGCTTTCCCATTTCGTTGCTTGAGCGCATCAGCATCTGGAAACCTAGGCATATGCCCAAAAGGGGGCGGCCAGCCAGCACCAATTCGCGCAGTGGCTCGGTCAGGCCATGGGTTGCCAGCCGGCGCATGCCCTCACCGAATGCGCCCACTCCTGGTAACACCAGCGCGTCAGCGGCACGCAGCTTGACCGGATCGCGGGTCAACGTCGCGCTGGCACCCACGTGCTCAAGCGCGTTGATCACACTGCGCACGTTTCCGATGCCGTAGTCGATCACCGCGATCATGCAAACCCCTTCGTGTGCCGAACGGTGTCAGGTAGCACGGACTTGATTTGGTCCACCAAGGCCTTGTTGTAGTGCAGCATCGAGGCGATGGCGATGGCTTGCACGTGAGCGCCGGCATTCAGCTGGCTCAGGTGTTCAAGCTTGCCCGCACCTCCAGAGGCAATGACGGGGATGCGGACGGCTTCCACCACGGCGTGGCACAGGGCGATATCGAAACCGCGCTGCGTGCCCTCCTGATCAACTGAGGTCACGAGCACTTCACCGGCGCCGCGTCGCTCCAGTTCGCGCACCCAGTCGATCACGTCACGCCCTGTCGGCTCGCGCCCGTTGCTCACGTACACCTCCCAGCCTTGGTCTCGGCGTTTGGCCTCTATCGAGGCGACTAGGCATTGGCTGCCGTAGATCGACGCGATACGGTCGACCAGACTCGGCTCCTGCACGAGCGCACTGTTGATGGCGACCTTGTCGGCTCCGGCGGCAAGTGCCACCTCAACGTCGGTGACCGAGCGAATCCCACCACCCATGGTGATGGGCACGAACACAGTGCGGCAGGCTTCGGCGATGGTGTGAAACAAGTTGCTGCGGCCGTAGAGCGCTGCAACCGAATCCATCATGATGATCTCGTCGATGGCCTGCGCATAGTACTTGCGCGCAATCTCCACTGGGTCGCCGATACGGCGCTGGCCTTCAAGGTGGATGCCCTTGATGACCATGCCATTCTTGATGTCCAGCCGGGCAATGATCCGCTGCATGGCGTTCAGATGTCGTTGAACAGCTTCTGGGTTGACGCGCTCCAGAAGTGGGCGTCGCTCAGGGCGGACACGAACATGCCGGCGCTGTTTCCCTTGCCGAAGGAGAGGTCAGGCGCATGCCGCTCCAGATTGTCCCAGGCCGAGTCCATGGCCGCAGTCAGCGCGGATGTCTCACCGGGCACGTTGATGATGCAGGCGGCGTTGGACCGACCGTTCTGGCGCGTCGAAACGTTGATGGCCGGTACGCCAAAGACCGGGCACTCTCGAATGCCCGCGCTGGAGTTCCCCAGGAGGTAACGCGCGTTGCGTAGCATCACCAGAAAGTATTCGACGCGCATCGAAGGCAGCAGCTTGATGCGTCGCTGATTCCTGAAGCGCTCCCAGGCGCTGAAGATCAACTCGCAACCCTCGTCGTTGTTCGGATAGATGACCACATGGTCACGTCCGCTGGCAAGAACCGCGTCGGCGATCCCTTGAGCCGAGCGCTGCGTGTCCTCGAGGTCGGTCGTGACGGGGTGGAACAGCACGACGCCGTGATCCTGAAACGGAATGTCGTAGTAGCGTTTGACCTCGGCGATGTCGGGCAGCGACGGCGACATCATCAGATCTATGTCAGGGGACCCGATCACATGGATGGTCTCTGGACGCTCACCGAGTTGAAGCAGGCGACGCGATGCTTCGTCGTTGGCGACGAAGTGGATATGGGACATCTTGGTTACGGCATGGCGGATCAGTTCGTCCACCGTGCCCGAAACCTCGCCGCCTTCCACATGCGCCACCAGGATGTTGCGCAGCGCACCGACGATCGCGCCAGCCAGCGCTTCTACGCGATCGCCATGGACGACGATCAAGTCGGGGCGAAACTCGGTCAGGTACCTCGACAGGCCCTCGATGGTGGATGCGAGCACACGTTCCATGGGCTCGCCGACCACTTGGTTGTGATAGACGTACACGCTGCGCGTGCCGTCGCGCAACCGGTGCTCCGGGAGCACGCGGTATACCTCGTCAAGCGTGTAACCGTAGCGGGACAAGGTATGCATCCCCGTGATGAACACCGCGGTCTCGAAGCCTTCAGCCGCATCGACGGCCTGAATGAGTGGCTTGAGCTTGCCGAAGTCGGCACGTGTACCAGTAATGAATAGCACCTTGCGGGTCATGCGACGCCCTCCTGCGCAAGCAGATTGCGGATACGCAGTGAAAGTCCAGGTTTGTCGGTCGGGAGCTTGCTGTCCCCGTACAGGAGCGCATGGAGCCGGGCCAAGCCTTCGAGGACCAGATTTCGATCGTCACCGCTCGATACCGGCATCTCGCCGAGCACTGCACGCGCTGGCGGCAAAGCGTCGAATCCTTGTTCAATCATGCACGAAACGATGCGTCCGGCGTCTCGTGCAGACTGCCAATGGACCAGGTCCATGGCATGGGAGATCCTGGGAAGCCGATTCATGACCCGCGATGCCAAGCGATGAATCGGTCCGGCCGTCTGGCCGAGCTCGAAGCGCCCGAAGCGGTCCGACGCTCTCACGGTACAGGTCACGAAGTTGTAGGCCATCCAGCGGAACCCGTTGATGGCATTCTTCAGCGACCATCCATCGGACAATGCACGGTCGATGTTGCCGAAATACTCGCTGGCCGATCGCCCCGTGTAGTGCACATCTGCTGGATACGACGGCAATCGGGCATCGTAGGTGACGACCGGAATACCCAGGATCAGGGCTTCCAGCGCTGTGACGGACCACCCCGTGAGCAGGGCGTCCGTATCCTCCAGCAGCTCGTACAGCGGTACGCCCTCCGATGGCCAGTTCACATGAACGTTGGGCGGTACGCTGGCCAGCAGGTCCTCAAGCATGAAGGACTGTTCGGAACGGAAGTTCTCACGCTTGTTGGGGAAATCTCGCGGGTGCACGCGAATCACCAGAAACACGTCCGGCCTGTCCCGCGCCCATTCGATGGTGGCACGTACCCAGTCGGCCTGGGTTTCGAACACGTCACTGAAAACCTTGCTTTGCGGGAATGCGGAAATCAGCAGCGCTGCGTAGGCCTCGTCGTAGCTGGACAAGGTCATGAGCAGCACCTTCTGGTCATGACGGATATGCCAGCGTTGCCGCAAGTCGCGGCTTTCGCTGTAGGGGGCAGAGAACACCGCGAAATGCTGGCCAGACAGGAGCTGCTCGAAATGCCCGATGACTGCCGCCACACCGCTGGCCGACACCGGATTCAGACTCGATTGCTTCCAGTAAGTCAGTGCCGGATTGACCAGCCGATGAACCTTCCAGTCCCACACGCGCATGGAACTCAACCTGTCTGACAGATTGGTCCCGCTTTCCATGAACATGACCTTCACGCCACGCGCAATGGCGTACTGCATGCACGAGTTGATGTTCGAGTACTGGGGGCTGAAGGCAAAGACGACATCGACCGAATGTCGGTCCAGGTAGCGCGAGAAAGCCTCCAGCGTGCGCAGCGCGTTGGCCAGGTACACTTGGTACTGTTGCCACTGGACAGGGGTGAGCTCGCTGCTCATCTTCTTGTGCGCCAGCGTGAACTCGTAGAGCGCAATTCGACCAACGTCGACCCCCAGGTATCGCGTGTCCAGGGAGCCGTGTGTCACAGCATCGGCTGCGATCGCATCGAGCCGCGCTTTGTCGTTTGGGACGAGATGGTTCTCGAGTTCGTCGATGGGAAATCGGTACACGAAACCAATAGCATCCTTGTTCGCCCGGCATTCAGAGCAGATGCGTGCGACGTCTTCCGGGCTGCAACCCGGGGCGTGCCGGCGCGCCGTCATGGGTGCGCAGTAAGTCTGCGCCTTGCCGCAGGTCAGGTAATTGACGCTGTGGCCCTGCGCCGCGAGAGAGCGGGCGATGAAGGCCTCGGGCGCGGTGTGTGGCCACAGGGCGGCGTGCGGGTTAAAGAAAAGAAGATTCACGGTCAGTTCAGCGCGCGTTGCAACCAGGCGCTGATGGACGAAAGTGTGCGCTGCGCCTGTTGCTCGATGAGCCCGACACTTTGGAGGCTTTCGGCCCGCCTTTCAGGTAGCGCGGCCAGATCCGAGCTTGCTGCATCCTGCAGCCGAACGCCGAAACCGTGGTCGCGCACATCCACCAGGCGCTCGGGCAGATCGAGTTCCTCGTACAGGCGTTGCACCTGCGGATAGTTGAGCAAGCCCCGGGTAGGAACGCCCATCCCGATCGGGCAGACGTTGGCGTGAAACCGCATGCCCAGTACCAAGTCGAAGGCCTGGTAGTTGGCGAGAAATTCGTCCAAACCGTTCTGTGTGGGCTCCAGACGGCCGACGGCCACGCGCCTTCGCAGGTAGCTATCGGCAAACCGGGGAAGGAGTTGTGCAATCAGGGAGACGTCGCGCCAGATGTGGGGCATTAGTACGATGCGCATGTCGGGCTGCTGGTCCAGCAGCCCGCAGCAAGCAGTGGCCAGTTCCTCCAGAAATCCGTCCACATTCAGGCCACCGTCAAATCGCTTGTCCAGCATGTCGCCCGCGATATTGATACCGATGCAGGGACTGCGCCCGCTTGTCGCGGAACGGGGCGGCGCTGCAAAGAAGCCCCCATCCGGCATCGTGGGAATGTGCTGCGCCATGGTCGTGCCAAGTACCTCGTTCAGGGCACGTGTGGAGCCGTCGTTGCGCACGCTCACAAACATGTTGTCGCGATCCAGCACTGTCTCTATGAACGCGCGGAAGCGACCGGCCGAGCGCTCGGTATAGCCTTGACCGGTGTCCACGCCCAATGAGTGAAACAGCGTCGGTACGGTGAGCCGCTGCATCAGATCGGGCGAAATGTCGATCGATGTACCGGTCATCGAATGGTCGACCCACAGCTCGAAGTAGTTCCCGCCTCCGATGATCAGCAGGTCGAAGCTGTTGGCATAGTCAACAAAAGCAGCGTCGAAGGTGCGCTGCTTCCAGTAAAACTCACGGATCTCCAGTTCCGTGAATTCCAGGCGAAAAGGCACGTGCTTGGCCAATAGGCGCCGCGCACCCGCATGGTTGGCGAGGTCGCCGATGTTGCCGACGAAGCTCGCAAGATGGAGCACCCTGATCGGGCGATCAACCGCAGTCATGTGCTGGACTCGATACCGTCCACGTCCGACCAGGCGACCTGCGTGTTGAGTGGCAGGCTGCGCGTAGCCGCCTTGCCGATCAGACGTTCGTAGTCGCGCGCCTTGATCTCGCCGGTGCCCGGGCGCTTGACCCAGATGTTGTCGGCACTGAAGGCCTCGCCTGCGGCGATCGGTCGGGTGGTTACCACGCAGGCGTACGCGAAGTCAATGGTTGGCTGTTCTTCGGCCAGGATACGTTTGGACCCACCCAACGCCTGGTGGATGGCGCGGCTGCCTTTGACCATCTCGGCCAGTTGGACCGGATCAACCGAGATCGGGATGTCCGGCCCGGGCCAGTCGAAGCTGGATGTGAAGTGCTTCTCGAGGATGGACGCGCCCAGCGGTACGGCGCCTAAGCAGGTGTAGGGGCCCAGTGAGTGATCGGACAGGCCGAGCACCGCGTCGGGGAATGCCTCCTGCAGCTCGGCGATCGCACCCAGCCGCACTTTGTCGTATGGCGTGGGGTACATCGAGGTGCAGTGCAGCAGGGCGAACGGCACCCCGGCGGCACGGAAGATATCCACCGCAGGCCGGATACTGTCAATGTCGTTCATGCCGGTCGACAGGATCACCGGCTTGCCGAAGGCCGCCACGTGGCGGATCAGCGGGTAGTTGTTGCACTCGCCCGAACCGATCTTGTACCAGTTGACGTTCAGCATCTCCAACTCGTTGGCGGCGGAGCGCGAGAACGGCGTGCTGAGATAAATGAGGCCTCTGTCCTCGACGTACTGCTTGAGCCGGCGCTCTTCGGCCGGCGTCAGTGCGCACCGTTTCATGATGTCCCAGATGGACTCCTTGGCGTTGCCCGGAATCACGTCGTTGGGGATCATTTCATCCTCGATCACGTGGTACTGGAACTTCACGCATTCGCAGCCTGCCTGGCGCGCGTCGTCCACCATCTGGATCGCCTTGTCGTAGTTGCCCTCGTGGTTGATGCCGATCTCGGCGATCACCAGCGGGGGATGGGCAGCGCCGATCCTGCGGCCCTGGATCTGGAATTCGGGGGTCTGGGTCATGGTCAGCTCACCACGTGTTTGAGTTGCCACTGGCCGTCCACCTTGTGCCAGAGGTGAGGCGAGCGGTAGCGGTCGACCGTCTCGTGGAACTCGGCCTCGCTGATGCCGATGTACTCGAGGAAGTCGGGGAAGTACTTTGCCGGGAACTCCTGGTCGAACTTGCGCACCAGATTGACGCCCTCTTCGCGGGTGATCTTGCCGTTGCGGATTTCCTGCGCGGCGTCGTAGGAGGCGCGTCCCAGGCCGAACTTCGCCAGCGTCGTGTAGTAGTGGAACGGGTCGATACGGTCGTCGATGCTGCTGTACTTGGAGTAGGTGCCTTCGGTGCGCTCCGGGTTAGCCTGGAAGCCGGTGTGCTCGACCGCGTAGTAGTAGCACTCCTGCGGATCCCATTTGAGGTAGTAGCCGAGGTAGTGCACCTCGATGCCGGCCTGCTCCAGCGTTTCGCGCTGCGGCGGGATGTAGGGCGCGAAATCGCCCATGGCGTACCCATGCTCGGCCATGATGTCTCGCATGGTGACACCGCCAAACTTCATGTCCAGTGGGTCGCCTGTCGAGAAGAACGCTGGATCCATGGTAGGGCGCTGGTTGTCGTCGACGTTGTTACCGTACTCGGCCTGGTTCTCTCCGTACATCACCAGCGGTACGCCGAAGCGAGCCGCCATGGCTGGGCCGATGATGCGCTGGCCGATGATGAACGGTTGGAACGGATGCAGCAGGTTTAGAAAGGCCAGCCGCGTCAGCAGCCGATGCAGCTTTCCGTTGGGCGTGTAAAGGATGTTGTCCAGTCCGCCAATGTGCATCCAGTTGGTGAAATTCTTCCAACCTATGTCGGTGTAGAGGTGTGGCGCCCAGGTGACGGTCAGAGGGTTCATTCCGTACCTTGCCTTGAGGATATGGGCCGTGTAGGCGCTGTCCTTACCGCCACTGCCTGGCACGATCACGTCATAGCGACCGTCGTTGCGGCGAAAGCGGGATAGCAGTTCCACCAAGCGATCCTCGCGCAGCTTCCAATCAATATTGCTTTCCTTCTCGCGTGCATAGGCGCAGGCCGAGCACAGCCCATCCTTGAAAGAAATCGTTGACTTCCTCTCGCCCTTGCGACTGCCGAATTCCACAGTGGAGCTGGGCCTTTGATTGGAAATGACGCAGTTGGAGCAGAACTCCACTTGGGGAGGGAGGCCGTAGTACGCTTCGGTGCTCATGTCGATCTGGGGTCTGGATTGTGGTTGATCCTGGCGAGGCAGGCTGTCAGCGCGACATGCGCCCAATGATTGAGCAAACCGACTCGATATCCCGGCGATTGTGGCCGTTGGAGATTGGCAAGCTCAGCTCCGTGCCATGCAGTTCGTCCGCCACCGCATAGTCGCCGCTCAGGATGCCGCGCATGGCCTCCTGACGGTGCGGTGGGATGGGGTAGTGGATCTCGGTTTTGACGCCATGCTCGAGTAGGTGCTGTCGCAGGGCGTCCCGTTTCCGGCATCGGATGCCAAAAATGTGAAACACGTCGTGTTCGTCGGCGCGCTGCACGGGCTTGTCCACCCAGTCGGGCAGTCTATCGAAGTAGATCTGCGCCAGCGCGCGCTTGTGCGAGGTCATGGCATCGAGATGGCGCAGCTTCACGCGCAACAGTGCGGCCTGCATCTCGTGCAGGCGTGAGTTCACCCCCACATACTTGAAGACGTATTTGCGCTCGGAACCGTAGTTTCGCGTCATGCGAAGCCGCTCGGCAAGCGAGTCGTCGTTAGTAACAATGGCGCCGCCTTCGCCGATGGCACCCAGGTTCTTGGTGGGATAAAAGCTGAAGCAGCCGGCGTCACCAAATGTGCCTGTGGTCTGACCGCCCAGGCGGGCACCGTGGGACTGGGCGCAATCCTCGATCAGGCTCAGTCCATGCTCTCGGGCAAATGCACCAATGGCATCCATGCGGCATGCCTTGCCGAACAGGTGCGTGACGCAGATGGCCCGGGTGTGGGGTGTGATGGCCGCTGCCAGGCGGCTTGGATCCATGTTGAAGGTCTCGAGCTCGGGCTCGACCAGCACTGGCCGATGGCCTGCGCGAACGATGGCGATGATGGTGGCGATGTAAGTGTTGGAGGCGACCAATATGTCGCTGCGAGCAGGGAGGTCCAGCGCCTCGATGGACAGGATGAGCGCGTCCAGTCCGTTGGCCACGCCGATGCAGTGACGTGCTCCCACCCAGGCAGCGAACTCCTCTTCGAACGCATTCACTTCGTTACCCAGCACATACCAGCCCGAGCGCAGGACGCGCGATGCGGCGGCCTCCAGCTCGCTCATGAAGGCAGCGTTGGATCGGGCCAGACTTTCGTACTCGATCACGACACTCTCCGGTCGTAGGGGTCGTCGATATAGTCACTGCGGTTGTAGGGATGCGACGACATCACCAACAGCACCGAGCCCGGGCCAAATGTCATGGTGTGCCAGTCCTTGGGCTCCACCAGCAGGCAGCGCGACGGGTGATCCAGCGCGATGTGCTCTTCGGTGATTCCGTCGTTCATATAGATGACGACCGTGCCGGCGACAGCGATGAGCGCCTGGCGGGTTTGGTGGTGACGGTGTCCGCCCCGAACCTGCCCGTCCGCACCACTGATCCAGTAGGTACGCACCGGCGCAAACGGCAGTGAGTTCTCCATCACCGTGAGCGACCCTCTCGGGTCGCTGAACGTCGGCAGCTCGATCAGGCTGAAGTGGGCCATGCTCATTCCCGGTTCAAGGTGACTGCAAACCCATGGCGCTGGAGCAGCGCCTTCTTTCGCGCTTGCGCGAGATCGTGCTCCACCATCTCGCGGCACATGGCCTGCGCACTGATCTCGGGCACCCAGCCCAGACGTTCCCTGGCTTTGGTCGGGTCTCCCAGCAAGGTCTCGACTTCGGTCGGCCTGAAATAGCGCGCATCGACACTCACCAGCACGTCGCCCGGCTTGACTGCCGGCGCGCGATCACCGTCGACCGAGGTCACGATCCCCCGCTCATCCACGCCATGTCCCTCGAAACGCAACCGAATGCCCAGTTCGGACGCAGACCATTCAATGAACTGCCGCACGCTGTACTGCTGACCGGTGGCAATGACGAAGTCTTCAGGTTGCTCCTGTTGCAGCATCAGCCACTGCATGCGGACGTAGTCCTTGGCATGACCCCAGTCGCGCAGCGCGTCCATGTTGCCCATATAGAGGCATTTCTCCAGCCCCAGCGCAATATTGGCAAGACCGCGGGTGATCTTGCGGGTGACGAAGGTCTCGCCTCGGCGCGGGCTCTCGTGGTTGAACAGGATGCCGTTGCATGCGTACATGCCATAGGCCTCGCGGTAGTTCACCGTGATCCAGTAGGCGTACAGCTTGGCTACTGCGTAGGGTGAGCGCGGGTAGAACGGCGTGGTCTCCTTCTGAGGAATCTCCTGGACCAAGCCGTAGAGCTCGCTGGTGCTGGCCTGATAGAAGCGCGTCTTCTTCTCAAGGCCAAGAATGCGGATGGCCTCAAGAATACGCAACGTGCCCACCGCGTCCACGTCGGCGGTGTACTCCGGGCTCTCGAAGCTCACGGCCACATGGCTCTGCGCGCCGAGGTTGTAAATCTCGTCGGGCTGCACTTGCTGGATGATGCGCACGAGATTGCTGGTGTCGGACAGATCGCCGTAGTGCAATACGAAGCGCTGATTGTCGACGTGGGGATCCTGGTAGATGTGATCCACCCTGTCGGTATTGAACAGACTGGCCCGGCGTTTGATGCCGTGGACGACATATCCCTTTTCAAGCAGAAACTCGGCAAGGTACGAGCCATCCTGCCCGGTGATGCCTGTGATGAGGGCGACCTTGGCTGTATGGGTCATTGGATCGACTTTCCGCGTACGTTGTGGTGCAGGAAGTCCTGGTAGGCCTTCACCAGGCCCTGCTCCAAGTCGACGGCCGGGCGCCATCCCATGTCACGCAGGCGCTGGCTGTCCATCAGCTTGCGCGGCGTGCCGTCGGGCTTGGTCGTGTCGAACTCGATGCGGCCGTTGTAGCCGGTGACCCGGGCAACCAGGTGGCCCAGGTCACCGATCGACACGTCGCTGCCATAGCCCACGTTGATGTGGTTCTGCATGGGGGAGGTCAGGCTGTCGTACGTGGACTTTGGCAGGTTCATCACGTGCACCGACGCAGCTGCCATGTCGTCCACATACAGGAATTCCCGCCGGGGTAGGCCGGTGCCCCAGATCTTCACTTCCGGCAATTGTTCCTCCTTTGCCCGGTGAAAGCGCTGGATCAGGCCCGGGATCACGTGGGAGTTGTCCGGGTGGTAGTTGTCACCGGGTCCGTACAGGTTGGTCGGCATGACGCTTCGGAAGTCGACCCCCTCTGCTGCGTACTGGCGGTTGTAGCTCTCGCAGAGCTTGATGCCGGCAATTTTGGCGATTGCGTAGGGTTCATTGGTGGCCTCGAGCGGGCCGGTCAGCAAGGCGTCTTCCCGCATGGGCTGGGGCGCCATGCGCGGGTAGATGCAACTTGAACCCAGGAACAGAAGCCGCTTAACGCCCCCGCGGTAGGCCTCGTGAATCACGTTGGCCTCGATCATCAAGTTCTCGTAGATGAACTGCGCCGGCTCCGTATTGTTGGCGTGAATGCCACCCACACGGGCCGCCGCCAAGTAGACCTCGTCCACCGGGGTGTCGGCAAAGAATGAGCGCACCGCCTGCTGGTTGGTGAGGTCGAGCTCGGCGTGGGTACGCGTGACGATCCGCTCCTGCGGGTGGCCGTTGGCCAGCAGAGCTCGCACGATGGCGGAGCCCACCATGCCGCGGTGGCCGGCCACATAGATCAAAGGCGGCATCGAAGATTTCATTGGGGTACTTGGCGCCCGGTAGCTGCATGAAAAGACCGTCCGGCGCGGTCTTTCGCGGACAAGACGGGCTCGATGCCGGCGGGCCAGCCGATGGCGAGATCGGGGTCGTTCCAGGCGATGCAGCGCTCGTGCGCCGCGTTGTAGTACTCGGTGGTCTTGTACTGGAAATCGGCGCTTTCGCTGGTGACGCAGAAACCATGCGCCAGTCCGGGTGGGATCCAGGCCTGCAACTGGTTGGATTCGGAGAGTTCCACGCCAATCCACTGGCCGAAGCTTGGCGAACGGGGACGAATGTCGACCACCACGTCAAACACGGCGCCTCGCGTGACACGCACCAGCTTGCCCTGGGCGTATGGCTCGTCCTGGTAGTGAAGCCCGCGCAGCACACCCTGGGCGCTGCGGCTATGGTTGTCTTGAACGAACTGGACGACTTGGCCTGTGGCCTCTTCAAATGTGCGCTGGTTGTAGCTCTCGAGAAAGAAGCCGCGTTCGTCGCCAAACACTCGAGGCTCCAGCAGGAGAACTCCGTCGATGGCGGTGGTTGTGACTTTCAGTTGGTTATTCATGTTCGCGATAGTCAATCAACCGATCCTTGAGCAACCGCATCAAATACTGCCCATACCCATTCTTCTTCATCGGCTCGGCCAATCGCTCAAGCTGCGCGCTGTCGATCCAGGCGCTGCGCCAGGCGATCTCTTCCGGGCAGGCGATCTTCAAGCCTTGCCGGTGCTCCAGCGTGGCGATGAACTGGCTGGCGTCAAGCAGGCTGTCGTGGGTGCCGGTGTCGAGCCAGGCGTAGCCGCGCTGCATGATCTGCACGTCGAGCTGACCGCGGTCGAGGTAGGCCTGGTTGACGGCGGTGATCTCGAGCTCACCGCGGGCGCTGGGCTTGATCGACTTCGCGATGTCGACCACCTGGGCGTCGTAGAAGTACAGACCGGTGACCGCGTAGTTGCTCTTGGGCAGTGTCGGCTTCTCTTCGATGCTGAGCGCCTTGCCGGTGGCGTCGAAGGCGACCACGCCGTAGCGCTCCGGGTCGGTCACGTGGTAGGCGAACACCGTGGCGCCGTCGCTTTTGCGGTCGGCCTGGCCCAGCAGGCTGGCGAAGTCGTGCCCGTAGTAGATGTTGTCGCCCAGCACCAGCGCGCTGGGCCCGTTGCCCACGAAGTCGGCGCCGATGATGAAGGCCTGCGCCAGGCCGTCGGGGCTGGGCTGCACCGCGTATTGCAGGTTCATGCCCCACTGGCTGCCGTCACCCAGCAGTTGCTGAAAGCGCGGGGTGTCTTGCGGGGTGCTGATGATCAGCACGTCGCGGATGCCAGCCAGCATCAGGGTGCTGAGCGGGTAGTAGACCATGGGCTTGTCGTAGACCGGCAGCAACTGTTTGCTGATGGCCAGCGTGGCCGGGTGCAGGCGTGTGCCCGATCCGCCGGCCAGGACGATGCCTTTGCGTTGCGTGGTGCTCATGATGGGGTGAGGAACTCCGCGAGCATACGCCGCACGCCGGGCTCCCAGCGCGGCAGCGCCAGGCCGAAAGCGGCTTGCAATCTGGCTGTGTTCAGGCGCGAGTTGAGCGGCCGGCGCGCCGGCGTCGGGTAGTCGGTGCTGGGGATGGCGTCCAGGCGCTGCAGCTGCCAACGCAAGTCCGGGCGCAGCTCGCGGGCCGTATCGATGCAATACCGTGCGAAGCCGTGCCAGCTCACCTCGCCCTGCGGGGCCACGTGGTAGGTGCCGCCCAGGCGGGCATCGCCCAGTGTGGCGCGCACCGTGTGCGCGGTTACGTCGGCCAGCAGGTCGGCGCCGGTCGGGGCGCCCACCTGGTCGTCGACGATGCGCAGCACCTCGCGCTCTTGCGCCAGGCGCAGCATGGTCTTGGGGAAGTTCTGGCCGCGCGTGCCGTAGACCCAGCTGGTGCGCAGGATGAGGTGGCGCCCGCCGCTGGCCCGGATGGCCTGCTCGCCAGCGAGCTTGGTGCGGCCGTACACGCTCAGCGGGCCGGTGGGTGCGTCTTCGCTGCGCGCTTGCTCACCGCTGCCATCGAACACGTAGTCGGTCGAGTAATGCACCAGCAGCGCGCCGCGCCCGGCGGCCGCCTGTGCCAGCATGCCGGGCGCAGTGGCGTTGAGGGTGTGGGCGAGCTCGGGCTCGCTCTCGGCCTTGTCGACGGCGGTGTGGGCGGCCGCGTTGACGATCACGTCCGGCGCGTGCCGCGCGACCAACGCGGGCAAGGTGTCCGGGCGCGAGAAATCGGCCGTCTCGGCGGTGTCGCGGTCGAGCGCCACCACCTCACCCAGCGGCGCCAGGCTGCGCTGCAGCTCCCAACCCACCTGCCCCATGGCGCCCAGCAGCAGGATCTTCATGCCGCGGCCCCGTACTGCGTCTGTACCCAGTCGCGGTAGCTGCCGCTCTGCACCTCGGCCACCCAGTCGGCATGGTCCAGGTACCACTGCACCGTCTTGCGGATGCCGGTCTCGAAGGTCTCTGCCGGGCGCCATCCCAGTTCGCGCTCGATCTTGCGCGCGTCGATGGCGTAGCGTCGGTCGTGGCCGGGGCGGTCTTTCACGTGCGTGACCAGGCGCGCGTACGAACCCTCGGCGCTGGGCCGCAGCTCGTCGAGCAGCCGGCAGATGGTGTGCACGATGGCCAGGTTGGGCTGCTCGTTCCAGCCGCCGACGTTGTAGGTCTCGCCCACGCGACCTGCCTCGAGCACGCGGCGGATGGCGCTGCAGTGGTCGCCCACGTAGAGCCAGTCACGCACCTGTTGACCATCGCCATAGACCGGCAGCGGCTTGCCGGCCAGCGCGTTGACGATCATCAGCGGGATGAGCTTCTCGGGAAAGTGGTACGGCCCGTAGTTGTTGCTGCAGTTGGTGGTCAGTACCGGCAGGCCGTGGGTGTGGTGCCAGGCGCGCACCAGGTGGTCGCTGGCGGCCTTGCTGGCGCTGTACGGGCTGTTGGGCTCGTAGACGTGGTCTTCGGTGAAGGCCGGCGCGTCGGGTGCCAGGCTGCCGTAGACCTCGTCGGTGCTCACGTGCAGGAAGCGAAATGACGCCCGTTCGGCTGCGGGCAGGTGCCCCCAATGGGCCCGCACCGCTTCGAGCAGGTGGAAGGTGCCGACCACGTTGGTCTGGATGAAATCGTCGGCGCCGTGGATGGAGCGGTCCACATGGCTCTCGGCCGCGAAGTTGATCACCGCGCGCGGGCGGTACTCGGCCAACAGCCGCGCCACCAGCGCAGAGTCGCCGATGTCGCCCTGCACGAACACGTGGCGCGCATCGCCGTCCAGGCTGGCCAGGTTGCGGCGGTTGCCGGCGTAGGTCAGTTTGTCGAGGTTGACCACCGGCTCGTTGCTTTGCGCGAGCCAGTCCAGCACGAAGTTGCTGCCGATGAAGCCGGCGCCGCCGGTGACCAGGATCATTCGAATCGTCTCCCTCTGCGGTGTCGGTTCATGGCCGCCCGCCTCACTGCGCGTTCAGTGGCCGTGGGCCACGTGCTCGCCCGCAGCGAGCTTGTAGACCGTGCCGCAGTACGGGCACATGGCTTCGCCGGTCTTGGCCACGTCCAGGTAGACCTTGGGGTGGCTGTTCCAGAGTTTCATGTCGGCCAGCGGGCTGGGGCAGAACACACCGCCCTGGGCGTTGAGGTCCTTGGCCTTGAGTTCGATCGCTGCGTTCTTCAATCGGATTCTCCTGATCGCTCTGCCTGCACGGGCCTGATCCAGGGACACCGCGGAACCGGCTTTGCCGGGCCGCTGGTGTTGCCCCCTGGGGGGTGGCGCCGAAGGCGACGCGGGGGGGTCAAACTTTGGTGAGCCAGTGGGCGTACTTGGGATTGCGGCCATTGACGATGTCAAAGAAGGCCGTCTGGATTTTCTCGGTGATCGGCCCTCGACTGCCGGCGCCGATCTGCACCCGATCGAGTTCGCGGATCGGGGTGACCTCGGCCGCGGTGCCGGTGAAGAAGGCCTCGTCGGCGATATAGACCTCGTCGCGGGTGATGCGCTTTTGCACGATCTCCAGGCCCAGGTCCTTGGCGATGTGGAACACCGTGTTGCGGGTGATGCCGTTGAGGGCGCCGGCCGACAGGTCGGGCGTGTAGATCACGCCACCCTTGATGATGAACAGGTTCTCACCCGCGCCTTCGCTCACGAAGCCGGTGGCGTCCAGCAGCAGGGCCTCGTCGTAGCCGTCTTCGGTGGCTTCAAGGTTGGCCAGGATGCTGTTGCTGTAGTTGCTCACCGCCTTGGCCTGCGTCATGGTGATGTTGACGTGGTGGCGGGTGTAGCTGCTGGTCTTGACGCGGATGCCGCGCTTGAGGCCTTCGTCACCCAGGTAGGCGCCCCAGGCCCAGGCCGCGACCATCAGGTGAATGGTGTTGCCCTTGGGGCTCACGCCCAGCTTCTTGTCGCCGATCCAGGTCAGCGGGCGGATGTAGCAGCTCTCGAGCTGGTTGACCCGCACCACTTCCTTCTGGGCCTCGTTCACCTGGTCCATGGTGAAGGGGATCTGCATTCGCAGGATCTTGGCGCTGTTGAACAGGCGCTCGGTGTGCTCCTGCAGGCGGAAGATGGCCGTGCCGTTGACCGTGTTGTAGGCCCGCACGCCCTCGAAGGCGCCGCAGCCGTAGTGCAGGGTGTGCGTGAGCACGTGGATCTTGGCGTCGCGCCAATCCACCAGCTGGCCGTCCATCCAGATCTTGCCGTCGCGGTCGGACATCGAGGGAACGATGGAACTCATGGAAATCCTTGGGGGGTGAGGGTGTTCGGGACAGCCGGCGATTTTACGGCGCGTCGGCACCCGATCCTTCCGCCGGTTCGGCCGGCGTGGCCTCAGGTCGGTGCATCGCCCAATCGGCCAGTTTCCCGCCCTGAAAGCGCGCCTGCACCCAGGAGCCGCCGTTGTCCGTCCAGCGATAGACCTCGGGCTGTTCTCCTTCGGCCGACTGGCGCTCGCCCAGGGCGCGCGTGAGCGCCACCACATGGAACAGGCTCTGGCCCGCACGCAGCTTCGCGTTGAGCATGACGGCGCTGTCCACATAGCCGATGGGCCGGCGCGCTGCGCGCTGCATCACCGTCATCAAACGGGTCACGTGCAGCATCAGCCACAGAAAGAGCGCGCCGCTCACCCCGGCCACGCCACCCCAGCCGAACTGGCGGTAGCCCCAGAACAGCAAGAAGGCGGCCACCAGCACGATGCCGATGCGTTGAAAAGTCATGGTCCGATCGTCCTCAATCCAGTCGGCGAGCCAGCTCGAGCGCCTGCTCGATGCGTTCCACGCCATGCACTTGCAGGCCCTCGAAGGCCTTGTCGTTCTTCTTGGGCAGGTTGGCCTTGGGCACCACCGCCACCGAAAACCCCAGCTTGGCCGCCTCGCGCAGCCGTTCCTGCCCACGCGGCGCGGGGCGCACCTCGCCGGCCAGCCCCACCTCGCCAAAGGCAATGAAGCCCTTGGGCAAGGGCTTGCCGCGCAGGCTGCTGGTGATGGCCAGCATCACGCCCAGGTCGGCCGCGGGCTCGCTGATGCGCACCCCGCCGACGGCGTTGACGAACACGTCCTGGTCCATGCAGGCCACGCCGGCGTGGCGGTGCAGCACCGCCAGCAGCATGGCCAGGCGGTCCCGCTCCAGGCCCACCGACAGGCGCCTCGGGCTGGGCCCCCCGGTGTCGACCAGGGCCTGCAGCTCCACCAGCAGCGGGCGGGTGCCTTCGAGCGTGACCATCACGCAGCTGCCGGGCACCGGCTCGGCGTGCTGCGACAGGAAGATCGCGCTTGGGTTGCTCACACCCTTGAGACCCTTGTCGGTCATGGCGAACACGCCGATCTCGTTGACCGCGCCAAATCGGTTCTTGATGGCGCGCACCAGCCGGAAGCTGCTGTGCGTGTCGCCCTCGAAGTACAGCACGGTGTCGACCATGTGCTCCAGCACGCGCGGTCCGGCCAGTGCGCCTTCTTTGGTGACGTGGCCGACCAGCACGATGGCGGTGCCCGAGGCCTTGGCCGCGCGCGTCAAATGCGCCGCGCATTCGCGCACCTGGGCCACCGAGCCGGGCGCGCTCGTGAGC
This sequence comes from Hydrogenophaga sp., assembly GCF_019635465.1. Lineage (GTDB taxonomy): Bacteria > Pseudomonadota > Gammaproteobacteria > Burkholderiales > Burkholderiaceae_C > Hydrogenophaga. Next base: position 44,742 of record NZ_JAHBZK010000021.1, on the reverse strand, counting down.
TGCTCCGAATACACGGTCTGGATCGAGTCGATCACCGCGATGGCCGGTTTGGTCGCTTCCAGCGTGGCCAGGATCTGCTCCAGCTGGATCTCGGCCAGCACCTGCACCTGCGAGCCTTCGATGCCCAGCCGGCGTGCGCGCAGCGCCACCTGGGCACCGCTTTCTTCGCCGGTGACGTAGAGCGCCGCCATGCCCGCGCGTTGCAGGCTGTCCAGCGCCTGCAGGAGGAGGGTCGATTTGCCGATGCCCGGATCGCCGCCGATCAGCACCACGCCGCCTTCGACGATGCCCCCGCCCAGCACGCGGTCCAACTCTTCGTGGCCGGTGGGCGTGCGCTGCACGTCGCGCGCTTCAATGCTGGCCAGCGGCGTGACAGCGCTGGTGCGGGCCAGGGCCGCGAACCGGTTTTTGGCGGGCGCGCCGCTCCCCTCGGCCACACCTTCGATGAGCGTGTTCCAGGCGTTGCAATGCGGGCACTTGCCCAGCCAGCGCGGGCTGGTGCCGCCGCATTCGCTGCAGGTGTAGACGGTCTTGTCCTTGGCCATGAGGGCGCGACTATAGAGGAGCGGCCGGGGCCCTCAGGCCGTGAAACCGCGTACCAGTTCGCGCGTGATGTCCGCCGCTGGCGCCGCCTTGCAAGCGCTGGCGTTCTGCCCCGACCACAAGGGCGAAAAGTCGCCGCTGCCCAGCTTCTCCCAGTGCGCGCGCAAGGGCGCGATGGCCGCCGTGGCCAGCGGAAAGGCCGGCGCGGCCGGATTCAGCGGGCCCAGTTCGCGCATGACCCGGTTGGGCATGCCGCGCGCGGGCCGGCCCGAGAACAGGGTGGTCAGTTGCGTGTGGCGCGCGGCCTCGCTCAGCAAGGCCGCGCGGTGCACCGCGCTGGTCGTGGCTTCGTGGCTGCACAGGTAGGCGGTGCCCACCTGCACGCCGTCGGCGCCCAGGGCCATGGCGGCGCGCACGCCGGCCGCATCGGCAATGCCCCCGGCCGCGATCACCGGCACACGCACGGCCGCCTTGATCTGCGGCAGCAGGGCGAAGGTGCCGCTCTGGCGCGTCAGGTCGTCGCTGAGGAAGTGGCCGCGGTGGCCGCCGGCCTCCAGGCCCTGGGCGATCACCGCGTCGGCGCCGTGGGCCTGCAGCCAGAGCGCCTCGTCCACCGTGGTGGCCGACGACAGCACCACCGCACCCCAGGCCTTCACGCGCGCCAGCAGCTCGGCCGACGGCAGACCAAAGTGAAAGCTCACCACGCGGGGTTTGAAGGGCGCGACAACGTCGGCCACGGCATCGCTGAAAGGCTGGCGACCCGCGCCCGCAGGCACGGTGGCCGGGTCCTGGCCGATCTCTGCGTAATACGGCGCCAGCGCCTGGCGCCAGGCGGCCTCGCGTGCAGCGTCCGCGTCGGGCGAGGTGTGCGCAAAGAAGTTGAGGTTGTAGGGCCGTCCGGCGTCAGTGAGGAGGTGCAGCTCGCTTTGCAGCACCTCGGCGCCCAGCATCGCGCAGGGCAGGGAGCCCAATGCGCCGGCCTCGCCCGCGGCCAGCGCCAGCGCGGCGCCCTGTGAGCCCGCCATCGGGGCCTGGATCAAGGGCCATGGGGTGCCCAGCAGTTTGATCAGTCGGTTCATGGGGCGATTGTGGTGGCGCGAGGCGGGTGAGGGAAAACACCCATGCGCGGCAGGGTCGGTGGGCTTGCCGAATTATTTAACTTATTAAATAATTCGCCGCATGCAAGAGACCGCCTTCGTTCACCGCAACTTGCCGCGCCTGCTGCTGCAGGCGCGCGAAGCCGTGATGCAGCACACCCGCCCCAGCCTGCGCGAGCACGGCCTGAGCGACCAGCAATGGCGCGTGCTTCGGGTGCTGGGCGAACACGCGCGCGATCCGGCCGGTATCGAAACCGGTCGCATTGCGCGCGAGGCCTTTCTGCTCGGCCCAAGCCTCACCGGCGTGCTGGCGCGCATGGAGCGCGACGGCCTCATCACCCGCGAACGTTGCACCCAGGACGCGCGGCGCACGGTGGTCCGCGCGACCCCGGCAGGGCTCAAGCTGGTGCGCAAGCTCTCGGCCACCATCGAGGCGCACTACGCCTGGCTGGAGGAGCGCCTGAGCAAGGCGCGGCTGGCGCAGCTCTATGCGCTGCTGGACGAGGTGATTGCGCTGGAAGGCGGCGTCGACGACAACAACCTGAGCGAGGAAGCCGCTTGATCTCACATCCCTATTGGGCCCCCCGCGGCACCGTCTACGGCACGCTGCTCAACTTCCGCGGCGAGTGGGCCTTGTGGCAACCGCGCATGGACGACAAGCCTTATGGCGGGGCGCCCAAGGCGCCGGTGCTCTACGTCAAGACAGCCAACACCTTTGCACCGCACGGCGCCAGCGTGGCGCTGCCGCCCGGCGAGGCGATCGAGGTGGCGGCCAGCCTGGGCCTGCTCATCGGTGACGATGGCCAGCCCTCGCATGTCCTGCTGGTCAACGACGTGAGCGTGGCGCACGACAGCTACTACCGCCCGGCCATCAAGTTCCGCAATCGCGACGGCTTTCTCGGCCTGCCGCTGGAGCCCACGCCGCTGAGCGTACTGGGCGGGCTCGACGGTCTGGCCGGACTCGAGATCGAGCTGCGCATCCACGGCGTGCACAAACAGACCACCGCCCTGCGCGACCTGGTGCGCGATATGCCCACGCTGCTGCGTGACGTGGCCGGGTTCATGACGCTGCGCCCGGGCGATGTGCTGCTGCTGGGGAGCGAATGCCTGGCGGATGGATCGCGCCCTCGCGTGAGCGATGGCGACGTGGTGGAAATCAGCGCGGCCGGGCTCAAACCCGTCGTGCAGCGTTTTGAAGCGGAAGAGGTGTCGGCATGAAGCGCGCCCGCATCGCCTGGGCCGGCGCGGTCCACGACGCCATCGAGATCGACGGCCAGCTCGAGTTGCAGACGGCCGCCTTCAGGGGCCGGCGCGTGGCGTTTGACGACGTGGTCTGGTTGCCGCCGCTGGCACCGGTGCCGCACGCGCGCACCGTGCTCGCGCTGGGCCTGAACTACGCCGACCACGCCAAGGAGCTGGCCTTCAAACCCCCCACCGAGCCGCTGGCCTTCGCCAAGGGCGAGGCCTCGCTCATCGGCCACCGCGCGCACACCGTGCGACCGGCCGGCGTGCAGTTCATGCACTACGAATGCGAGCTGGCGGTGGTCATCGGCCGCGCGGCCAGGCGCGTCAAGCGCGACGACGCCTATGACTTCGTGGCCGGCTACACCGTCGCCAACGACTACGCGATCCGCGACTACCTCGAGAACTGGTACCGCCCCAACCTGCGCGTGAAGAACCGCGACACCTGCACCCCCATCGGCCCCTGGCTGGTGGACGCCGCCGACGTGGCCGACCCCATGAACCTCGCGTTGCAGACCACCGTCAACGGCGCGGTCACCCAGCGCGGCAACACGGGCGACATGGTGTTCGACATCCCCGCACTCATCGCGTACTTCTCTTCCTTCATGACCCTGCAGCCCGGGGATCTCATCCTCACCGGCACGCCCGACGGCGTGGTCGACTGCCAACCCGGCGACGTGGTGATCACGTCCATCGACGGCATCGGCGATCTGCACAACACCATTACCGCCCCGGCGAGTTCCGCATGACCACCATCCAGCACCTCATCAACGGCAAGTCCGTCGGCAGCCACGCCACCTTCGAGACCGTCAACCCCGCCACGCAGGCCACGCTGGCCGAAGTCGCCGCCGGTGGCGAGGCCGAAGTCAACGCTGCGGTACAGGCCGCGAAGGACGCCTTCCCCGCCTGGGCCGGCCGGCCCGCCACCGAGCGCGCCAAGATCGTGCGCAAGCTCGGCGAGCTGATCGCGGCCCACGTGCCCGAAATCGCACGCACCGAGACCGACGACACCGGTCAGACCATCTCGCAGACCGGCAAACAGCTGGTGCCGCGCGCGGCCGACAACTTCAGCTACTTCGCCGAGATGTGCGTGCGCGTGGACGGCCACACCTACCCCACACCCACGCACCTCAACTACACCCTGTTCCACCCGGTGGGTGTGTGCGCACTCATCAGCCCCTGGAACGTGCCCTTCATGACGGCGACCTGGAAGGTCGCGCCCTGCCTGGCCTTTGGCAACACCGCGGTGCTCAAGATGAGCGAGCTCTCGCCGCTGACCGCCGCGCGCCTGGGCGAGCTGGCGCTGGAGGCCGGTGTGCCGGCCGGCGTGCTCAACGTGGTGCACGGCTTCGGCAAGGAAGCCGGCGAGCCGCTGTGCGCGCACCCCGACGTGCGCGCCATCAGCTTCACCGGTTCCACCGCCACCGGCAATCGCATCGTCAAGACCGCCGGCCTCAAGAAATTCAGCATGGAGCTCGGTGGCAAGAGTCCGTTCGTGATCTTCGAGGACGCCGACCTTGACCGCGCGCTCGACGCCGCGGTGTTCATGATCTTCAGCAACAACGGCGAGCGCTGCACCGCGGGCAGCCGCATCCTGGTGCAGCAAAGCATCTACGCCGACTTTGCGCAGAAGTTCGCCGAGCGTGCGAAGAAGATCGTGGTGGGCGACCCGCAGGACGAGCAGACCATCATCGGCCCGATGATCAGCCAGGGCCACCTGGCCAAGGTGCGCAGCTACATTGAGCTGGGCCCGAAGGAGGGCGCCACGCTGCTGTGCGGCGGCCTGGACCGCCCCAGCTATGCGCCCGAGTTGTCGGCGCGTGTGCAGAAGGGCAACTACGTGTGGCCCACGGTGTTTGCCGATGTCGACAACCGCATGCGCATCGCGCAGGAGGAAATCTTCGGCCCGGTGGCCTGCCTGATCCCGTTCAAGGACGAGGCACACGCCATCGCGCTGGCCAACGACATTCAATACGGCCTCTCCAGCTACGTCTGGACCGAGAACCTGGGCAAGGCGCACCGCGTGGCCGCGGCCATCGAAGCCGGCATGTGCTTCGTCAACTCGCAGAACGTGCGCGACCTGCGCCAGCCCTTTGGCGGCACCAAGGCCTCGGGCACAGGGCGCGAGGGCGGCACCTGGAGCTATGAGGTGTTCCTCGAACCCAAGAACGTTGCAGTGTCGCTGGGCGGCCACCACATCCCCCACTGGGGCGTGTGAGCGCAACGGATCACAGGAGACAAAACCCATGGGCAAGCTCGCACTGGTGGCCAAGATCACCCACGTCCCCTCCATCGTCATGAGCGAGTTCGATGGTCCGCGCAAGGGCACGCGCCAGGACGCCATCGATGGTTTGAAGGCCATCGGCCAACGCTGCCGTGACCTGGGTGTCGACAGCATCGTCATCTTCGACACCCACTGGCTCGTCAACGCCAGCTACCACATCAACTGCGCGCGCCACTGGGCGGGCAACTACACCAGCAACGAGCTGCCGCACTTCATCAGCAACATGCCCTACGCCATTCCGGGCAACCCCGGGCTGGGCAAGTTGCTGGCCAAGGTGGCCAACGGCATGGGTGTGGACACGCTGGCGCACGACGCCACGACGCTGGCGCCGGAGTACGGCACCATCGTTCCCATGCGCTACATGAACGCCGACGAACACTTCAAGGTGGTGTCGGTCTCGGCCTTGTGCATGGCGCACTACCTCAACGACAGCGCGCGCCTGGGCTGGGCCATCCGCCGTGCCATCGAAGACGAATACGACGGCACCGTCGCCATCCTGGCCAGCGGCTCGCTCAGCCACCGCTTTGCGCAGAACGGCCTGGCGCCCGAGTTCGCCTTCAAGATCTGGAGCCCCTTCCTCGAAACCATGGACCACGAGGTGGTGCGCATGTGGCAGGCCGGCGAGTGGAAGGCCTTCTGCGAGATGCTGCCCGAGTACGCGGTCAAGGGCCACGGCGAAGGCTTCATGCACGATACGGCCATGATGCTGGGCGCGCTCGGCTGGAGCGAGTACAGCGGCCAGGCCGAGGTCATCACGCCGTACTTCGGCGCCTCCGGCACCGGGCAGATCAACGTGGTGTTTCCGGTCACTGAGGTCAGCGGCGAGGCCATCCCCAAGGCGCAGGCGTCGTCGGCGCAGGGCTTTCAGGCCGTGTCGCGGCTGTAGGAGCTCGCCATGCCCCACCTCGTCATCCTCTACAGCGGCAACCTCGACCGGCACCCCAACGACGGCGGCACCGACATGGGCGCGCTGTGCCGCCGACTGTGCGACGCCATGCTGACGGTGCGCGACGAGCAGGACCGTCAGGTCTTCCCCACCGGTGGCACGCGCGTACTGGCCTACCCGGCCGCGCACTGGGCCATTGCCGACGGCGGTGCGGCCGGTGAGGCTGCCGGCCGCGGTGGCGACTACGCCTTCGTCTACCTCAACGTGCGCATGGCCAAGGGCCGCAGCGCGCTGGTGCACCTGCGCGTGGGCGAAACCATCGAGACCGTGGCCAAGGCGCACTTCGCCACGCACCTGGCCACGCGCGCCATCGGCATCACCGCGCAGGTGGACGAAGGCCACGAGGTGTTCGACGCCAAGAACAGTTCCATCCACCCCTTGTTCACGTCTCCCAAGGGCTGACATGCTCGACGACACCACCATCGAACAGCTCGCGGCCGAACTCGACCGCTCCGCGCAGTCGCGCCAGCCGCTGCGCCACTTCTCGCAACGCCACCCCGGCATGACCATAGCCGACGGCTACCGCGTGGGCCGCGCCTGGGTGGCCCTGCAGCGCGGCCGGGGCGACCCGGTCATCGGTCACAAGATCGGCCTCACCAGCCGCGCCATGCAACTCTCCAGCCAGATCGATGAGCCCGACTTCGGCACGCTGCTGGGCTCGATGAAGCTGGTGGTGCCCGCGGGGCAGGAACTCGAGATTCCCGTCACGCGCTTCCTCTCGCCGCGCGTCGAGGTGGAGCTGGCCTTTGTGCTCAAGCGTGCGCTCAGCGGCAAGGTCTCGGTGGACGAGGTGCTGGCCGCCACCGACTACGTGACGCCCGCCATCGAAATCATCGACGCGCGCATCGAGCAGTTCGACCGCGACACCAAGGCGCCGCGCAAGGTGTTCGACACCATCAGCGACAACGCCGCCAACGCCGCCATCGTGATCGGCGAGGGCGATCCGCGGTTTCGCGCCGACCCGCTCACCACCGACCTGCCCTGGTGCGGTGCCGTGCTCAAGCTCAACGGTGTGGTCGAGGAGACCGGCCTGGCCGCTGGTGTGCAGGGTCACCCCGCCATCGGCATCGCCTGGCTGGCCGAGAAGCTCGCCCCCTGGGGCGAGTCGCTGCAGCCCGGGCAGATCGTGCTCGCCGGCTCGTTCACCCGCCCGGTGCCCGCGAAAGCCGGCGACCGCTTCGAGGCCGACTACGGCCCGCTCGGTGTGCTGCGCTTCCGTTTTGTCTGATGTGTCCGATGGCCGTCCCATGCAAATCCCTGTCAACTCCTTCAAGCAATCGCTGAGCGAAGGCCGCGCGCAGATCGGCCTGTGGGCCGCGCTGGCCAGCCCGTACAGCACCGAACTCATCGCCAGCACCGGCTACGACTGGTTGCTCATCGACGGCGAGCACGCCCCCAACGACGTGCGCAGCACGCTGGCACAGCTGCAGGCCGTGGCCAGCGCGCAGCAGGCCTTTGGCGACGCGCGTTCGCACCCGGTGGTGCGCGTGCCCGTGGGCATTGGTGAGGTCGGCACGGCGCTCATCAAGCAGTACCTCGATATCGGCACGCAGACCCTCCTGGTGCCCATGATCGACACCGCCGAACAGGCCGCCCAGGTGGTGGCCGCCACGCGCTACGCGCCGGTGGGCGTGCGCGGCATGGGCAGTGCACTGGCCCGCGCTTCGCGCTGGCAGGCCCACGCGCGCTACGTGCACGAGGCCGACGACCAGGTCTGCGTGCTGGTGCAGGCCGAGACGGTGACGGCGATGCAGAACCTCGACGCCATCGCCGCCACACCGGGTGTCGACGGCGTCTTCATCGGCCCGGCCGACCTGAGCGCCAGCATGGGCCACCGCGGCAACGCCGCGCACCCCGAGGTGCAGGCGGTCATCGCCGATGGCATCCGCCGCATCCGCGCCGCGGGCAAGGCGCCCGGCATTCTGGCCACCACCGAAGCCGGTGCACGCCAATGGCTGGACGCGGGGGCGTTGTTCGTGGCCGTGGGCGCCGACACCATGTTGCTGGCCTCGGGTGCGGCGCAGCTGCTCGGCCAGTTCAAGCGTGCCAGCCCGCAAGGCCCGAACACCTACTGATCATTCGAGAGGAGACAAGACCATGAACGCCCCCCTGCAAAACACCACGGTGCTGCCACCCGGCATGCACGCGGACGAATGGGCCGCGCGCCTGGAGCTGGCCGCCTGCTACCGCGTCTTCGCCATGCTGGGCTGGACGGAGATGATCTACAACCACATCACGCTGCGCCTGCCCGACAGCGTCACCGGTGGCGCCAAGCAGTTCCTCATCAATCCCTTCGGCCTGCACTACAGCGAAGTGACCGCGAGCAACCTCGTCAAGATCGATCTGCAGGGCAAGGTGCTCGACGGCTCGGCGCACCGCGTCAACCCGGCGGGCTTCACGGTGCACGCGGCCATTCACGACGGCCTGGAGGGCGCGCACTGCGTCATGCACACGCACACCACGGCCGGCGTGTCGGTGGCCTGCCTCAAGGACGGTCTGCAGCAAACCAACTTCTACACCGCGCAGCTGCACGGCATGGTGGCGTACCACGACTTCGAGGGCATCACCATCCACGCCGACGAGGGCCCGCGCCTGCTGCAAAGCATGGGCGGCAAGCCGGCGGTGATCCTGCGCAATCACGGCCTGCTGGCCTGGGGTGCCACCCTGCCGCAGACCTTCGCCATTCTCTGGACGCTGCAGCGCGCCTGCGAGATCCAGCTCGCCACCTTCAGCATGGGCGGTGCGCAGGCGGCCATTCCGGTGCCCGAAGACATCGCGGCCAAATGCACGCGCGACGCCCTGCAGTTCAACCCCAACCACGGGGCCGGGCGCGACGTGTTCGACGCCCTGGTGCGCCAGGTCGATCGCATCGACAGCAGCTACCGGGCCTGAGCGTCATCCCGGCACCCAGGGCCCGCGGTTAAGCTCGCGCGCATGACCCAACCCACCATCCAGAGCGTGGCCATCGTCGGCGCCGGCGCCATCGGCGGCTGGCTCGGCGTGCGCCTGGGCCGCGCCGGCTGCCAGCTCAGTGCGCTTGCGCGCGGCGACACGCTCAACGCACTGCGCCAACACGGATTGCGCCTGCACCAGGGCGGCGAACTGCTGCAGTGCCCGGTCGAGGCCTCCGACCGCGCCTACCAGCTGGGCGCGCACGACCTCGTCATCCTGGCGGTCAAGGCGCCCGCGCTGCCCAGCATCGCGCCCATCGTCGAACCCCTGATCGGCCGTCACACCACGGTGCTCACCGCCATGAACGGCGTGCCCTGGTGGTTCTTCGAAGGTTTTGGCGGGGCGCTGAAAGGCACGCCGCTGCCGGTGGTGGACCCCGGCGGTGCCATGGCACGCGCCGTGCCGGCGCGCCACATCCTCGGCGGGGTGGTGCATGCCAGCTGCTCGGTGGATGCCCCGGGCCTGGTGCGCCATCACTTTGGCAACGGCCTGCTGGTGGGCGAACCCTCGGGCGAGCAAAGCCCGCGCGCGCAGGCCGTGGTGGCGCTGCTGCGCCAGGCGGGCGTCGACGCCACGCTGTCGCCGCAGATCCAGCGCGACATCTGGTACAAGCTTTGGGGCAACATGACGGTCAACCCGGTCAGCGCCATCACCGGCGCCACCACCGACCGCATCCTGGCCGACCCGCAGGTGCGCGGCTTCATCAGTGCGGTGATGCTCGAGGCCAAGGCCATCGGCGCGAAGATCGGCATCCCCATCGACCAGCAACCCGAAGACCGCCACGCCATGACGCTCAAGCTCGGCGCCTTCAAGACCTCGATGCTGCAGGACGTGGAAGCGCTGCGCCCGGTCGAGCTTGACGCACTGGTGGGCGTGGTCGCCGAGCTCGGTCGCCTCACCCAGGTGCCCACGCCGTTCACCGATGCGCTCATGGGCCTGGCGCGGCTGAAGGCGCGCACGCTGGGGCTGTACCCCGAGGCACAGGGTTAGTCCGCTGGCAGCGCAGGCGGTGTGCTTTCGAGAATGAGGCCATGCCCGCCATCTGGTCGTTCGACAGCGCCCCCACCGCCAACAGTCCTGCTCTGAACCCGCAGGCCGTCTCGGCCCTGCTCGACTGCGCCAGCGCGCCGCCCAGCGCATCGCGCCTGCTGCGCGCCATCGATGCGGTGGTGCCGGTTGAGTACCTCTCGCTGGTGCACTTTCGTCGCGACACGCCCGAACTCATCGAAGGCAGCTCGCGCCACACGCACGACCGCGACGTGGTGGCCGAGTGCTTTGCCATCTACCGCCGCAGCTACTGGCGCAGCGACGCCGTGATGCGGCTGGCCGACCGGGTGGCCGAGCGCCCGGCGCACGAGGTGGCGGTGCTGCATTGCCGCGCCGACGAACTGCCCGTGGCCGGCTGGCGCAACGACATCTACACCCGCGAGCGCCTGACCGAGCGCTTCACCCTGTTGCACGCACCCGCGCCCGGCGCGGTGCAGGCCATTCACCTCTACCGCGACCACCACCAGGGCCAGTTCAGCGAAGGCGATATCCACCGCCTGCTCGGCCTCGCCCCGCTGCTGCGCCAGGCCCACCAGGCTGCCCTGGGCGCGCAAGCCGTGGCCGCCGACCGCTGCGCCGAGATCGTCCGCTCGCGCCACCAGTTGCAGCGGCTGCTGCCCACGCTGTCGCCGCGCGAAGCCGAGGTGGTCGCCCGCATCGCCAGCGGCATGAGCGCCGACGGCATCGCCACCGAGCTCGACGTCGCGCCGTCGACCGTGGTGACCCTGCGCAAGCGCGCCTACGCCAAGCTGGCCGAAGCGGGCTTACCGGCGGACCGGGTGCGGCTGGCGCGCTGGCTGGGCTGACGGCACGATCATGCCGCGGCGGGTTGGATGTCCCCGTCCATCCCCCCCGAAGGGGACAAGCCCTCACCCACCCCCGCCTAGCATGGCCGCTCCACCCCCAGAGGAGGAGACAAGGCCATGTGGCTTCGCAATTGCTGGTACGTGATCGCCTGGGATCACGAAATTCCGTCGGCCGATTCGCCGACGCTGTTCACGCGCACCGTGCTCGGCGAGCCGGTGCTGGTCTACCGCACCCAGGCGGGTGATCTGGTCGCGCTGGAAGACCGCTGCTGCCATCGGCACGCACCCCTGTCGGTGGGGCGGCGCGAGGGCGACTGCGTGCGCTGCGGCTACCACGGGCTCAAGTTCGACCCCCGCGGCCAGTGTGTGGAGGCACCGGGCATCGAGATCGTGCCGGCCAAGGCGCGCGTCAAGCGCTACCCGATGGTGCTCAGGAACAAGTGGGTGTTCGTGTGGATGGGCGACCCGGCGCTGGCCGACGACGCGCTGCTGCCCGACAACTTCAGCTGCGATTCGCCGGACTGGCAGAACAAGCCCGGCTACCTGCACTACGACACACCGTACCTGCTGATCTGCGACAACCTGCTCGACTTCTCGCACCTGAGCTATGTGCACGAGAAGTCGCTGGGCGGCTCCACGCGCATCGCGCAGGCGCGGCCGACGATCGAGCCCGTGGCCGGGGCCCATGCCGACTGGCCGCAGATGGGCATCAAGGTGTCGCGCCAGGTCAGTGACGTGCCGCCGCCGCCGTTCTACCAACGCTTTCGCAGCTTCGACACCAACCTGGACCGCTGGTTCGTCTACGAATTCCTGTTGCCGGGCACGCTGCTGATGCACTCTGGCGGGCGTCCGACCGGGCAGGCACCCGACGCCGCCGGTCCCTCGGTGCGTCTGCACTCGTGCCAGACCCTGACGCCCGAGACGGCCACCACCACGCACTACTTCTTCCAGCAGTCGCACCCCACGGGCGAGGGCGACGCCAGCGTGACCGAGAGCATCTACAACAGCCTGATCGGCGCCTTCAACGAAGACCGCGACATGATCACCGCGCAGCACCGCAACATTCAGCACAACCCCACGCTGCCGATGTTGCCGCTGGCGATGGACGCGGCGCTGATCCAGTTCCGTCGCCTGCTCGAAGCGCGCGTGCGCGCCGAGCAGGAGGCGCAACGCCTGTCTGCGCAGCCCGCCCCGGTGGCCTGAGCCGCTTTTCCGTTCCCGTCCCACCACAACACATCCCGGAGACAAGCCCATGACCCGCAACCCCATCACCCTGGCCGCCCTGATGGCCATCGGCACCGCCGCCAGCGCGCAGACCGTGCTCAACGTGTCGACCTGGCTGCCACCGGCGCACGGCGCCACCGTGGCCCAGAACCAGTGGTGCGAAGCCGTCGAGAAAGAAACCAAGGGCAGCGTCAAGTGCAACCTGTTGCCCAAGGCGGTGTCGGCGCCCCCCGGCACCTTCGATGCGGTGCGCGATGGCCTGGCCGACGTGTCGTTCACGGTGGACGGTTACACGCCCGGCCGCTTCGTCTTCACCCAGGTGGCCGAGTTCCCCTTCCTGGGCGACAGCTCCACCGCCACCACGGTGGCCTACCAGCGCATCTACAACAAGTACTTCGCGCCGCTGGGCGAGCACAAGGGCGTGAAGACGCTGGCCGTGTTCACGCACGGCCCAGGCATCATCTTCACCGTCAAGCAGCCGGTGGGCAGCGCGGCCGACGCGGCCAAACTCAAGTTCCGCATCGGTGGCGGCAACATCAACGAGTTGTCCAAGCTGATGGGCTGGAACACCACGCTCAAGCCCGCCACCGAATCCTTCGAGCTGCTGTCCACCGGCGTGATGGACGGCACCTTCTTCCCCGACGAGTCGCTGCAGTCCATGCGGCTGAGCATGGTCAAGTACGCCACCACCTTCCCCGGCGGCCTCTACAACACCAGCTTCGTATTCATGATGAATCAGGGCAAGTACGACGCCCTCAAGCCCGAAGAGAAGGCCGCCATCGACAAGGTCTCGGGCGAGGCCGCGGCGCGCCTGTTTGCCGCCGGCTGGGACCGCACCGACGCCGCCTCGCGCGAGATCCAGAAGACCACCGGCGTGCAACGCCAGATGGCCAACGAGGCCTTCATCAACGATGTGAAGGCCAAGCAGTCGCAGCTGGAAGACAAGTGGGTGGCGGCAGCGGAAGCGCGCGGCCTCAAGAACGCGCGCGCGGTGCTGGCCGAGTTCCGCGCCGAGACGCAGAAGATGAAGTGAGGCGGGGGCTTACCCGGCCAGCGCCGGGAACAGCTTGATCAGCCCGTTGGCCATGACCTCGACCGCCAGCGCGGCGAGGATCAGGCCCATCAGCCGGGTCATGACGTTGATGCCGGTCTGGCCGAGCCCGCGTGCAATGGGTTCGGCCAGCGCAAAGCACAGCGCCGTGGCCAGCGCCACCACCACGCCGTAGCCCACCAGCGCGGCGTGCTGCAGAAAGGTCTTGGCCTGGTCGGCGTAGATCACCACAGTGGACATGCTGGCCGGCCCCGTGAGCAAGGGAATCGTCAGCGGCACCACCGCAATGCTGGTGCGCGACGAGGCGTCGCTCACCTCCTGCTCGGTGGCCTTGGCCTCGGCCGGTCGCGCATTGAGCATGGACAGCGCCGAGGTGAGCAGCAGCATGCCGCCGCCGACCTGGAAGCTGGCCAGCGAGATCGAGAAGAACTCGAGGATCTGCAGCCCGATGAGCGCGCAGGTGGCGATGACCGCGAACGCGCTGATCGAGGAGATCAGCACCGTGCGCTGGCGCTGCTTGCGGCTGAAGCCCTGCGTGTAATGGATGAAGAAGGGCACGATCGCCAACGGGTTGACGATCGCCAGCAGGGTGATGAGGGGTTTGAAGTCCACGGCGTCGGGCGAGCTGCGTTGTGCGTTGTGCGTTGTGCGTTGGGCGTTGTGCGTTGTGCGTTGGGCGTTGGGCGTTGGGCGTTGGGCGTGGATTTTGCGCCCGCCAACATGCGCACGCTCAACGAGAAACGCACAACGCTCAACTGGGATGTTCCGGTGCCCGAAGGCGGAACATCCCATGCCCTTCCATGCGCAGTACCGGCTCGCCGTGCTGGTTGACCATCTCCCAGCTGGTGCGCACCAGGCCCACGTCGGGGCGGCGGGCCATCACGCGTTTCTCGTGAATGGTGTGGCGCAGCGTGAGCGTGTCGCCGGGGAACACCGGCTTGAGCCACTTCAGGCTGTCCAGGCCGGGCGAGCCCAGGCTGGAGGTCTCGTGCAGGAAGTTGGTCACCATCAGGCGCATGGCCATGGCGCAGGTGTGCCAGCCACTGGCGCACAGCGCGCCAAACACCGAGTCCTTGGCGGCCTCGGGGTCGAGGTGAAACGGTTGCGGGTCCCATTGGCTGGCAAAGGCCACGATCTCCTCGGCCGTGGGGGTGATGCTGCCGAGCTCGCGCACCTCGCCGGTCTGCAGATCTTCCCACCAGATGCGGGGTTCCTTCTTGGTGACACCCATCAGCGGCCTCCCGAGACGTCGACCAGGCTCATGGTCGTGTAGCTGGCCGCGTCCGACAGCAGCCAGACGATCGCCTCGGCCACTTCCTCCGGGCGGCCGCCGCGCTGCATCGGCACCAGGTGCTGCAGGTCGCGCACGCGGTTGGGCAGGCCGCCGCTGGCGTGGATGTCGGTTTCGATCAGGCCCGGGCGCACCGCATTGACGCGCACACCCTCGTCGGCCACCTCGCGCGCCAGGCCGACGGTGAACACGTCGATGGCACCCTTGGCCGCGGCGTAGTCCACGTACTGACCGGCCGAGCCCAGGCGCGACGCGGCGCTGGAGACGTTGACGATCGCGCCGCCGCTGCCGCCGTGCTTCGTGCTCATGCGGCGCACCGCCTCGCGGGCACACAGCATGCTGCCGATGACGTTGATGTCGAACATGCGGCGCCAGCGCGCCACGCTCATCTCGTCGATGCGGGCGGTGACGTCGACCACGCCGGCGTTGTTGACCAGCCCGCTGAGCCGACCGAACTTGGCGTCGATGTGCTCGAACATGCGCAGCACCTGCGCCTCGTCGGCGACGTCGGCCTGCACCGCCATGGCCTGGCCACCGTTGGCGCGGGTGGCGCGCACCACCTCATCGGCGGCCAGCGAGTTGGCGGTGTAGTTCACCGCCACTGCCCAGCCTTGGCGCGCCGCCAGGTGGCAGGTGGCCGCTCCGATGCCGCGCGAGCCGCCCGTCACCAGCAAAACCTTGTTGTCCATACCCGATCTCCTGCAACTGTCGCGCGCATCGCGTACAAGATCGCCTTCGCGGCCCCTGCCAGCGCGCCAATGTCGGGCGCCATTACAACAGCCACCGGAGACTTCGATGCGTCACAAGGTCGACTACTACTTCGCCACCATGAGCCCCTGGGCTTACCTGGGCCACGAGCGCTTCGTGCGCATGGCCCGCGCCACCAACGCCGAGGTGCGCGTGCGCCCCATGGACCTGGGCAAGATCTTTCCGCTCTCGGGGGGCTTGCCGCTGGGCAAGCGCGCCCCGCAGCGCCAGGCCTATCGCCTGGTCGAGCTGCAGCGCTACCGCGACTGGCTGCAGTTGCCGCTGAACCTGCACCCCAAGCACTTTCCGGTGGCGGGCGACCCGTCCGCGCGCCTGATCAGCGTCGTGGCCGAGCAGGACGGCGCCGAGGCCGCGCTGCGTCTGAGTGGCGCGGTGATGTCGGCCGTGTGGGCGCAGGAGCGCGACATCGCCGACACCGCCACGCTGGCGGCCTTGCTTGGCGAGGCTGGCCTGGACGCCGCGCGGCTCGCACAATCGCAGACCGACGCGGCGCAGGCGCTGGCCGATGCCCACACTCAGGCCGCCATCGACGTGAGCGTGTTCGGCTCACCGAGCTACGTGGTCGATGGCGAGATGTTCTGGGGCCAGGACCGGCTCGACTTCGTCGAACGTGCGCTGCAGAAGAACTGAGCGAGACCGAACAAACAAGCAGACAGACAGAGGACACCACCATGAGCGAAACCATCACCCTCACCGCGGCCGACGGCCACAGCTGCCCCGCCTATGTGGCCCGCCCAGCCGGCACGCCCAAGGGCGGCATCGTCGTCGTGCAGGAGATCTTCGGCGTCAACTCCCACATCCGCTCGGTGGCCGACGGCTATGCCGCCGCGGGCTACCTGGCGGTGGCGCCCAGCACCTTCTCGCGTGCCGGCCAGGCATCGCTGGAGCTGGGCTATGCCGAGGCCGACATGAAGCAGGGCTTCGGCCTCAAGACCGCGGTCGAGGAACTGCCCGCGCCGGGCGTGCTGGCCGACCTGCAGGCCGCGATCCAGTGGGCGGCACAGGCCGGCAAGGTCGGCATCGTTGGCTATTGCTGGGGTGGTCTGCTGACCTGGCGCGCCGCCTGCACGCTCAAGGGCCTGAGCGCGGCCGCGCCCTATTACGGCGGTGGCATGACCACGCCCGACGAGGCGGCGCGCAAGCCCCAGGTGCCGGTGCTGGCGCACTTCGGCGACCAGGACCACTGGATCCCGCTCGACACGGTCGAGGCCTTCAAGAAGGCCCAACCCGGTGTCACGGTGCACGTCTACCAGGCCAACCACGGCTTCAACTGCGACCAGCGCGGCGCGTACAACGAGGCCGCGGCCAAACTGGCCCGCGAACGCACGCTGGCCTTCTTTGCCCAGCACGTGGGCTGAGGCCATGTGGCGCGCCTGGCTGGGTGGGTTGCTCGGCGGGGCGCTGGCGCTGGCCGCCACCGGTGCGGCGGCCGAGCCCTACCGCGGGCCGCTGTTCGATGCCCACCTGCACTACAACGTCGAGGCCTGCGCCCACAGCAGCGAGCGCAGCGCCGATTGCCCCTACCCCCTGAGCGACGTGCTGGCGCGCATGCAGCGCAACGGTGTGCGCGCCATCGTCGCCAACTCGCGCCCCAACGAGGGCACGCGGGCGCTGGCGGCGGCCCAGGACGCCGCGCGCGCGGCGGGTGTGGCCGTGGTGCCTTTCGTGCGGCTCTACCGCAACCGGGCCGACTACAACAATTGGTTCCGCGACCCGAGCATCGCAACCATGGTCGACACCGAGCTGGCGCGCGGCACGGCCATGGGGCCGTACCGCGGCCTGGGTGAATTCCACCTCTACGACAGCGCCAACGCCGACGGTCCGATCGCGAAACAACTCATGGCGCTGGCCGACCGGCAAGGCCTGGCCGTGCTCGCGCATGTGGACGACGACGCCATCGACAAGCTCATGGCACACGGGGCATCCAAAGGGCGGGACACCCGCCTGATTTGGGCGCATACCGGCATTGGCGGCTCGCCCGTGGCACGGGTGGACCAACTGCTCGCGCGCTACCCGCAGCTGATGGGCGAGCTGTCCTACCGCCCGGGGCTCACCTGTGGCGACGGCCAGCTGTGCCCCGAGTGGCGCGCGCTGCTGCTCAAGTACCCCGACCGCTTCCTGATCGGCTCCGATACCTGGGTCAACCAGCGCTGGGAAGCCTACGACAGCCTGATGCAGGGCTACCGCGCCTGGCTGGGCACGCTGCCCTCCGACGTGGCCCAACGCATCGCCTGGGGCAACGGCGCACGACTCTTTGGCCTGCCCGAACCCACACCGCTTCGATGATCAAGCTGCACTACTCCCCCAGCACCGCGGCCATGGTGCCGCACATCCTGCTCGAAGAACTCGGCGTGCCCTATGAACGTGTGCTCATCGACCGCGAGCACGGCGGACTCGACTCGGCCGCCTACCGCGCGCTCAACCCCAATGGCCTGATCCCGGTGCTGGTCGACGGCGATCTGGTGCTGTACGAGACGGCCGCCATCGCGTTGCACCTGGCCGACACCCACCCCGAGGCCGGGTTGATGCCGCCGCTGGCGTCGGCCGGGCGCGCGCACGCCTACAAATGGCTGCTGTCGCTGGCCACCACGTTGCAGATGACGCTGATCGTCTACTTCTACCCGCACCGCTGGGTGAACGACGGCAACGTGGCCGGTGCCGAGGAAGTCAAGGCCGTGGCGCAGCGCCGCATCGCGCCGCTGCTGGACCAGCTCGATGCCGAGCTCGCGCGCCACGGTGGCCTGTGGTTCCTGGGCGATCGCTATTCGGTGCTCGACGCCTATGTGTTCACACTGTGCCGCTGGACACGCCACTTTGCGCAGGGCGCGGCGCGCGAGCGGCTGCACCTGGGCGCCTTGTTGCAGCGGGTGCTGGCGCGCCCGGCGGTGCAGCGCGTGATGGCCAACGAAGGCCTGGGCCCGCCCTACGTCTGAAGGCTCAGCGGCCCGACGAGCGCAGGTAGCGCTTGCGCCAGAAATACGCGCTCAGGCCCACGGCCACAAACACCATCGAGCCCATGGCCCACCAGAAGCCGGTGCGGTCGTGCAGGAAGGGAATGAACTCGAAGTTCATGCCGAAGATGCCCGCGATGAGGTTGAGCGGCAGGAAGACGGCGGTGAGCGCCGTCAGCGTGCGCATGATGTCGTTGGTGCGGTTGCTTTGCGCCGAGAAGTGCATCTGCACCGCGGTCTCGGCGTTTTGCTCCAGCCGGCGCACGTGGTGCACCACGCGCTCGATGTGCTCGAGCACGTCGCGGCTGCGCACCTTGAGCAGCTCCAGCCCGCGCTGGCCGCCGATGGGCTCGATCGGGTCCCAGTCTTCCAGCGCTTCGATCCAGTCCTGCACGGCGCTGCGCTGGTCTTCGCAGATTTCGTCGAGCTGGTGCAGCGAAATGCGCGCGTCCAGCAGTGAGCCCCAGTTGGTGAAGCGCTGGCGCGGGCTGAGCAGTTCGGACTGCCAGTGGTCGAGCTGGCGGGTGAGTTCGCGGCGCAGGTCCAGATAGCCGTCGACCATCAGGTTGACGATGCGCAGCATGGTGTCGGCCGGGCTCACCGGCAGGCTCACACCGGCGGTGCGCGAGGCGCTGGTCGCGCTGGCCAGCAGGCGGTTCGAGTAGTGATCGAGCACGCCGCAGCCGGCCGGGTGCACCGTCAGCAGCACACGGTCGAACACCGCAAAGCCCACCGGGCTGGTGTCGATGCGGCGCAGCACCGGCGGGCCGCTGCGCTTGACGTGTTCGGTGAGGATGGTGCCCGGCTCGCTGATGTCGGTCTCGGCCTGACCCGCGGCCAGGCGGCGAAACACCAGGATGTCGTAGCGCGAGGTGTAGTCGTAGTGCGAGGGCAGCTGGTTGTTGAGCAGGTCGTTGACGTGCAGGTCCACCAGCGTGGTGCCGCACATGACCTGCAACGTGGCCTGCACGTGGCCGTGCTCCAACTCGAACTCGCGCCGGCCGCAGGCCACCCAGATGAAGCCGCGCGGCGGCAGCACCATGGGCAGCGTGCCGGTCTCGCTGACGGCGCCGGGCTGGACATGAAAGACACGCATCCCGACGGTGCTCCGTTCAGCCGCGCAGCAGGCGCGCCGCGTCGCGCGCGAAGTAGGTGAGGATGCCGTCGGCGCCGGCGCGCTTGAAGGCCAGCAGGCTCTCCATCATCACGGCGTCGTGGTCGAGCCAGCCGTTCTGGGCCGCGGCCTTGAGCATGGCGTACTCGCCGCTGACCTGGTAGGCGAAGGTCGGCATGGCGAACTCGTACTTCACGCGGCGCACGATGTCCAGGTAAGGCATGCCGGGCTTGACCATCACCATGTCGGCGCCCTCGGCGATGTCCATCGCCACCTCGCGCAGGGCTTCGTTGGTGTTGCCGGGGTCCATCTGGTAGACCTTCTTGTCGGCCTTGCCCAGGTTGGCGGCCGAGCCCACCGCGTCGCGGAACGGGCCATAGAAGGCGCTGGCGTACTTGGCGCTGTAGGCCATGATGCGTGTGTGCACCTGGCCAGCGCTTTCGAGTGCGCTGCGGATGGCGCCGATGCGCCCGTCCATCATGTCGCTGGGTGCGACGATGTCCACGCCCGCAGCCGCCTGCGCCAGCGCCTGCTTCACCAGGATCGCCACCGTCGGGTCGTTGAGGATGTAGTTGTGCGCGTCGAGCACGCCGTCCTGGCCGTGGCTGGTGTAAGGGTCCAGCGCCACATCGGTCATCACGCCCAGCTGCGGAAAGCGCTGCTTGAGCGCGGCCACCACGCGCGGGATCAGACCGTCGGGGTTCATCGCCTCCTGGCCATCCGGCGTTTTCAACGACGGATCGATCACCGGGAACAAGGCCATCACCGGGATGCCCAGGTTCACGCAGTCTTCGGCCACCGGCAGCAAGAGGTCCAGGCTCAGGCGTTCCACGCCAGGCATGGAGCCCACGGCCTCGCGCCGGTTCTGGCCGTCGAGCACGAAGACCGGGTAGATCAGGTCCGAAGGATGCAGGCGGTGCTCGCGCACCAGCTCACGGGTGAAGGCGTCGCGCCGCAAGCGGCGCGGCCGGGTGGCGGGATAGGGGGCAGGGGTGTGCATGCCGCCATTGTGGCAAAAGGCCCGCGACCCCGGCATGACGCGCCCAAGGCCTGATTTCAGTGGCCCACAACGTGCGGCAATACACGAAAACTAAAACTTCCCGCTTCGTTCGGTGGTTCGAAATCCCCAGGGGGTAGCGACAATTTCATCAACGCGCACCGCCCGGCCTTCGGCAACGACCTTCGGTCCCGGGCGCCGCGATCGATGGACACACTGTGAAACTCCAAATGGCCTCGCTCAAAAAGGACCTCCCAGGCGCCCCCGGGGCAGCGGGGAAGGCGCGCGAACCCGCGCCCTGGTCCTTGTCGGAACACGGCCCGGCGCTGCTGGCGTCGGCGGCCGAACAGATTGGCGATGCGCTGCAAGCCCTGCAGGCGGGCATCGACCAGCTCGATGCCGAGCAGCGCCTCGGCCCCAAACACCAGTGGACGCTGGGCGTGCCCATGGCGCGTATCAAGCGGCTGTCGGTGGTGATGCAGCAGCTGCAGCGCTTCCATTCGGGGCGCATCCGTCAGTCCCACGAGAAGGTCGATCTGGCGCAGCTGGCCGAGGGCTTGCTGCAGGAGCGGCGCAAGGAGTTCACGCTGATGGGCGTGGAAATGCGGCGCAAGCTCAAGCCGGTGGACGTGCTGATCGACCCGACCATTGCGCACGCCTTCCTGACCGCGATGCTCGACTGGGCCTTGCCCCTGGGGCGACGCATCGATGTGCGCGTGGACATCAACAACTGGCCGCCCCACGCACGGATTCAAGTGCGCATTCATGGCGACGAAGCGCCGCCGTCGAGCCATACGGGGTCGCTGGACAACCTGGACTGGGCCCTGGTGCGCCAGATCGCGATGACCGCTGGCGGCATCGACATCACACGCGATGTGTCGGGCGAAGGCATCACCGCCACCGCACTGTTCCAGCGCACGGCACAGGCGGTTGACGGCATCTCCGCCATCGACATCAGCGACGACCACTCGTCGATGTTCAAGTCGCTGCAGACCGTCTACGCCCTGGTGGTCTCGCCTTCGCTGCAGGTGCGCGC
This sequence comes from Hydrogenophaga sp., assembly GCF_019635465.1. Classification (GTDB taxonomy): domain Bacteria; phylum Pseudomonadota; class Gammaproteobacteria; order Burkholderiales; family Burkholderiaceae_C; genus Hydrogenophaga. The sequence continues at coordinate 23,393 of NZ_JAHBZK010000021.1, read as the reverse complement.
CGACGTGCGCGACGCGCTGCGCGAGATCGGCGTCAGTGCCGACAGCGTGATCGATCTGCAGCAGGCGCGCGATGCGATCGCGCACCGCACGCCCGGCATCGTCGTCATCGACGCGGACCTCAAGGGCCCCGAGTTCGACCAATTCCGCCGTGACGTGCTGCGCGAGTTGCTCGACATGCCGTTCGTGGAAATCTCACCCGACGACAGCTCGTTTGCGATGTCGGGCTTCAGCGAAAACTCCATGGCCCGTGTGGGCCGCGGCAACATCCGCGACGCGCTGGGCACCGCGGTGATGTTCGAACTCGCCAAGTCCATGTGAGGGCAGGCACCAGTTGAGGAGCGGCGAAGCGTCGCACCAGAGGGGGGTCACTTCGGGGCCCCCCTCGCCATTTGGGGCTCACTGATCGTGGGTGCAGCGCCCGGCCAGCAAGGCTTCGCCCCAATGCCACGGGCCGGTGAGCGTGAGCGTGATCTCGACCCACTCGCCGTCCTTGCGTTGCTGCAGGTCGGCGTCCCACGCGCCACCGTCGTCGAGTGCACCGCGGGGGCCTGGCGCCCGCGCGTCGGCCTGTGCCAGCACCGTTTGCGCCTCGGTCAGCACCGCCGCCACTTCGTGTGCGCGCACGCTGGCCATGGCTTCCCAGGTGCCGGTGTCGTCGCCGTTGTCGATGGCGTCAAAGATCAGGTACATCGCGCGATGGTACGAACCGACCCGTCCGGCCAAAAAACAAGGCGCCCTTGGGCGCCTTGCGCTGGGTCAGGTCGGTGTGCTCAGCCGGCTGCCTTCACCTTCAGGCGCCAGGCGTGCAGCAGCGGCTCGGTGTAGCCGCTGGGTTGCTCCTTGCCCTTGAAGACCAGGTCCAGCGCGGCCTTGTACGCCATGCTGGTCTTGGCGTTGCCGGCCATGGGCTTGTAGAGCTTGTCGCCCGCGTTCTGCTTGTCGACCTTGGCGGCCATGCGCTCGAAGGTGTCGCGCACCTGCTTCTCGCTCACCACGCCGTGGTGCAGCCAGTTGGCGATGTGCTGGCTGCTGATGCGCAGCGTGGCGCGGTCTTCCATCAGGCCGACGTCGTTGATGTCGGGCACCTTGGAGCAGCCCACGCCCTGGTCGACCCAGCGCACCACGTAGCCCAGGATGCCTTGTGCGTTGTTGTCGAGCTCGGCCTGCTTCTCTTCCGCGCTCCAGTTCGGGTTCGCACTCACCGGCACGGTGAGCAGGCCCGTCAGCAGGTTGTCGCGTTCCTTGTCGGCGTCGATCTTCTCGAGCTGCTTTTGCACGTCGCGCACCAGCACCTGGTGGTAGTGCATGGCGTGCAGCGTGGCACCGGTGGGGCTGGGCACCCAGGCGGTGTTGGCACCGGCCTTGGGGTGGCCGATCTTTTGTTCGAGCATGGCCTTCATCAGGTCGGGCATGGCCCACATGCCCTTGCCGATCTGCGCCTTGCCACGCAGGCCGCAACCCAGGCCGACCAGCACGTTGTTGCGTTCGTAGGCCTGGATCCAGGCGCTGGTCTTCATGTCGCCCTTGCGGACCATGGGGCCGGCCAGCATGGCGGTGTGCATCTCGTCACCAGTGCGGTCCAGGAAGCCGGTGTTGATGAAGGCCACGCGGTCCGCCGCAGCGGCGATGCAGGCCTTGAGGTTGACCGAGGTGCGGCGCTCCTCGTCCATGATGCCCAGCTTGACGGTGGCGGCGGGCAGGCCCAGCAGCTGTTCGACGCGGCCGAAGAGTTCGCTCGCGAAGGCCACTTCCTTGGGGCCGTGCATCTTGGGCTTGACGATGTAGACCGAGCCCTTGCGCGAGTTGCGGTAGGCGTGCTGCTTGTGCTTCTTGATGTCGTGGATGGCGATGGCCGTGGTGATGACCGCGTCCATGATGCCTTCGGGGATCTCCTTGCCCTCGGGGCCCCAGAGGATCGCGGGGTTGGTCATCAGGTGGCCGACGTTGCGCACGAACAGCAGCGAGCGGCCATGCAGGCGCACCGTCTTCTTGCCGTTGGGCGCGGTGTATTCGCGGTCCAGGCTCAAGCCGCGGGTGAGCGTCTTGCCGCCCTTTTCGAACGACTCGGTCAGCGTGCCTTGCAGAATGCCGAGCCAGTTGCGGTAGGCCAGCAGCTTGTCTTCGGCGTCGACGGCGGCCACCGAGTCCTCCAGGTCGAGGATGGTGGAGAGTGCGGCTTCGACCACCAGGTCGCTCATGCCGGCCGGATCGGTCTTGCCGATCGGGCTGTCGGGGCGGATCTGGATCTCCAGGTGCAGGCCGTTGTGCTCGAGCAGCACCGCCTTGGGCGCCTTGGCATCACCCTGGTAGCCCACGAACTGCGACTTGTGCTCGAGCTTGCTGGTCTTGCCGTCGGCCAGCGTCACCACCAGCTCACCGTCCTTGACGCGGTAGCCGCGCGAGCCCACGTGCGAGCCCTTCTTGAGCGGAGCGGTGCGGTCGAGCACGTAGCGCGCCCACTCGATCACCTTGGCGCCGCGCTTGGGGTTGTAGCCGCCCTTGGGACCCACCTTGCCGCAGCCTTTGTCTTCGCTGATCACGTCGGTGCCGTACAGCGCGTCGTAGAGCGAGCCCCAGCGCGCGTTGGCGGCGTTCAGTGCGTAGCGGGCGTTGAGGATGGGCACCACCAGCTGCGGGCCGGCCTGCACCGCCAGTTCGTCGTCCACGTTCTTGGTGGTGGCTTTGACCTTGCCCGCATCGGGCACGAGGTAGCCGATGGTCTCCAGGAACTTGCGGTAGCCCGCCATGTCGCGCACCGGGCCGGGGTTGGCGCTGTGCCACTTGTCCAGCTCGGTCTGCAGGCGATCGCGCTCGGCCAGCAGGGCGGCGTTCTTGGGGGCGAGCGCGTTGACCAGGGTGTCAAAGCCTTGCCAGAAGGCCGCGGGCGCCACGCCGGTGCCGGGCAGCACCTGGCCGTTGATGAAATCGTGCAGGGCGGTGTCGACTTGCAGGCTGTGGACTTGGGTTCTGGCGCTCATGGGTGGGCTCCGGATGGGTTGCTGAAAGAGAAGGGAAATCAGAAGAGGTCGAGCACCGCGCGCAGCGAGCTACCGATGGCCTCGGGCCGGTTGCCGAGCTGCTCGAACGGCATGGCGTTGCGGTTGATCCACAGCGTGCGGTAGCCGAACCAGGCGGCGCCGGCGGCGTCCCAGGCATTGCTGCTGACAAACAGGATCTGCCCGCGCGACAGGCCGGTGGCGCGTTCGCCGAGTTCGTACACCGCGGGTGCCACCTTGTACTGGCGCACCGCGTCTGCACTGATGACGTGGTCAAGCAGGCCGTCCAAACCGGCGCTGCGCAGCGCAATGCCGAGCATGTCCGGGTCGCCGTTGGAGAGGATGCCGGTGACCACGCCGCGCGCGCGCAGCGCCTGCAGCACCTCGCGGTTCTCGGGAAAGGCCGAGAGGTGGCGGTACTCGTTCATCAGGCTGGCCACCGCGTCCTCGTGCGGCGCGAAGTCGTCGATTGCCTGCGGCACGATGACCTGAATGGCGTAGCGCAGCGCGCTTTCGGTGATGTCCCAGAACGGGCGGTAGCGCGCCGGGTCACCGCTCATGGTGATGAGGCGGGTGTAGTCGATCTGGCGGTCGCGCCAGAGCACCGCCAGGCGCGCACCGCGTCCGGGGTACAACTGCTCGGCGCGCAGGCCGACGCTGTAAACGTCGAACAGCGTGCCATAGGCGTCAAAGAGCACGGCCAAAGGTTTGTCCATGGGGTCAGACTGTATTGCTGACTTTGGCAATGATTGATGGCCGTGTGCGCGTTTTATCCATGACTTTTTTGGGTGTAATCTGCGCCCCTTCTTGCGAATACCGATCAGACAGGAGTCCCGCGTGTCCGCTGCGTCCCCCGCCTCCCACCTGCCGCTGCAGGGCCTGCGCGTCGTCGAATTCACCCACATGGTCATGGGCCCCACCTGCGGCATGGTGCTGGGCGACCTGGGCGCCGACGTCATCAAGGTCGAACCCATCGAGGGCGATCGCACCCGCCACCTGCTGGGCGCCGGCGCGGGCTTCTTTCCCATGTTCAACCGCAACAAGCGCAGCATCGCCATCGACCTGCACCAGCCCGAGGGCGCGGCGCTGGCGCGCCGCCTGGCCGGCACCGCCGACATCGTGGCGGAGAACTTCAAGCCCGGCACCATGGCCAAGTACGGGCTCGACTACGCCAGCCTGTCGGCCGAGAACCCGCGGCTCATCTACGTCACCCACAAGGGTTTTCTGCCAGGGCCGTACGAGCACCGCACCGCGCTCGACGAGGTGGTGCAGATGATGGGCGGGCTGGCCTACATGACCGGGCGCCCCGGCGACCCACTGCGCGCGGGCACCAGCGTCAACGACATCATGGGCGGCATGTTCGGCGCCATCGGCGCGCTGGGCGCGTTGATCCAGCGCGGCATCAGCGGGCGCGGCCAGGAGGTGCAGAGCGCGCTGTTCGAGAACAACATCTTCCTGGTGGGCCAGCACATGCTGCAGTACGCCATGACCGGCGTGCCGGCCGCGCCCATGCCGGCGCGCATCAGCCCCTGGGCCATCTACGACGTGTTCACCGTCAAGGACGGCGAGCAGATCTTTCTGAGCGCGGTCAGCGATGCGCAGTGGGTCACCTTCTGCGATGCGCTGGGCTACGACGACCTCAAGGCCGACCCGCGCTACGGCAGCAACAACCACCGCGTGCGCGAGCGCCCGACCTTGCTGCCCGTGCTGCGCGAGCGCCTGGCCAGCTGGCGGGCGGCCGACCTGGCCGCGCTGTTCGAGCGCGTGGGCCTGCCGTATGCGCCCATCCGCAAACCCGAAGAGCTGCTCGACGACGAGCACCTGCTGGCCACCGGCGGACTGGCCGACATGACCTTGCCCGACGGGCCACGCGCGGGCCAGACGGCCAAGGCCACGCTGCTGCCCTTCACGCTCGACGGCGAGCGCCTGGGTGTGCGACACAGCCCGCCGACGCTGGGCGACGCGACCACCGAGTTGCTCGCCGAACTGGGCCTGGACGCCGCCGAGCAGGACGCCTTGCGCCAGGCCCGCGTGGTGGCCTGAACGCCCGGCGCAGCCTCAGGGCGGGGTGACGCGACTGAAGCGCCAGCGCAGCTTGAGCGTGCCGGTGATGGTCTGGCCTTCGAACACCAGTGGCACGTTCTCCAGCGTGGACTCACCGGCCCAGGTCGGCACCGCTTCGCCGCTCACACGCTGGCCTTCGAGCGTGCTGGGCAGTTCGGCCAGCGGGGCGCCCGTGATCGGGTGGCGGGCCCAGACGCCCGTGGGGATGCCACTGAGGTCGGGGCCGCTGTGCACCGGGTCGTGCAGGGCGAAACGCTGCACCGTGGTCTGCCCGTTGGTGCCGTCGTACGAGGACTCGGTGCGCTGGCCGCGCATGTCCATGAAGGCCTGCAGGCTGGCGAAGCCGAACTGCAGCGTGCCGTCGCTGTAGCCGGTGAGCGCAATCACCGGGTTCCAGCCCAGTCCGTCGTACACCTCGGGCGCCACGCGGCGGCTCTCGAGCTCGGTCAGGGTCTCGTAGCCCGGCTCCTTGTAGCCGTACTGGTAGCGATAGTCCACCGTGGGCGCCGAGGTCAGCAGTGAGGCGCTGAAGGCGCCGTCGTCGCCCATGGCATCGGTCACCTCGCCATGCACCTGGTAGCTGCTGTCGAACAGCACCTGGTGGCGGCCCAGCGATTGGCCGCCGCGGTCAGTGCGCAGGCCGAAGAAGCTCAGATGAACCTCCCCCTGCCAATGCGACTCGGCGGGCAGCACCCGGATGTGGGCGACGAGCTGGATCACGCCACCGCGCGGGTTGGCCAGGGTGGCGGTCACGGCAACGGGGTTGTCCGCCGGTGGAGAAGCCGGTGCGGTGTAGACCACCTCGCCGCCACGGGTGGCCGACAAGGTGCCGCTGCCCGCGCTGCCGCCGGGCACGCCGTTGACGGTCCAGCGCAGCACGTCGGCGTTGCCCGCGAGGGGCGTGAGCATGTCGCACTGGGCGTCGGCCGACGGATCGCAGCCCAGGTCGAAGGCCTTGAGCACCACCGTCTCGCCCGCTCGCGCGGTGGTGGTCTCCGGGCTCATGTACCAACGCTCATAGAAGCCCCAGTCACTGAAGTGCGGCATGGCGAACAACAGCTCGCCGGCCGCGCCCGGCTGCGGCGCGTCCATGGCGATCCACTGTCCGCTGGCGTCCTGGGTGGCCAGTCGCAAACGCTCGGCTTCGCTGGCCGACAGGCCTTTGACACGCAGCGTGGCGGGCTGCTGGAACACCAGGCCGTGCGGCTCGAAGCGCCACGCGCCCACGCGACCGGAGGGCAGCTGGCGGGTGATCGGCGTGAGCGTGATGTCCACCGTTTCGCCGAGCGCGCCGGGCGGCACCTCCAGCACGACCTGGCCGTCGCCGGAACTGACGGTGCCGCCCGCCGGGCCGATGCGCGCCATGCTGGGCATGCCCAGGGCGTCGCCCACGGCGGTGATGGTGGGCGTGCTGACGCCGGGGGATTCGGTGGGGGTGGTGCCGGGCGTGGTGGGGGCCGCGGCATCGTCGCCGCCGCCACCGCCGCAGGCGAACAAGGCGGCGCCGAGCAAGGTGGCGCCGATCAGCAGTGCAAGTCGTTTCATGGGGCTGGATGAATCAGGGTTGTCGGGAAGGCGCGTCCGCGCGCACCACGCTCACGCGGCGGTTGCGGGCGCGAGCGCTGTCGCTGTCGTTGGGGGCCACGGGCTGTCGGGCGCCGTGGCCGATGGCCTGCAGGGCGTCGGTACGCGCGCCCCGCGCAACCAGTGCGCTGACCACGGCCTGCGCACGCGCCAGCGACAAGGCATCGTTGGCGCTGGCCGCACCGATGGCGTCGGTGTGGCCCTCGATGCGCAGGCGCACCTGGGGGTGCGCGCGGTGCCAGGCCAGGATCTGCGCTAGCACCGCTTCGCTTTCGGGGCGCAGGCTGGCGCGGGCGAAGTCGAAGTACAGGCCGTACACGTCGACGTGGCCCTGGCGGTCGAGCGCCTGGGCCAGATCGGCCGGTCGGCTGCCGTCGTCGTGCGCGGCGGCGGGGTTCATCTCGGTCCAGGCCGGGTGCCCCCAGTTGCTGGTCACAACAAACTTGAGCCAGCGCGCCTCGGTGGGCTCGATGCGCACGGCCTGGTGGGCGCGGCCACGCTCAAGTTCGAACGAGGCCACCCGCTGCAGCCGATCGCGCGACTCGCGGCCCAGCCAGACCTCGACGCCGCGCGCCGAGATGCCGGGGTAGGCCGGCTCGTCCTTGAGCGCGTTGTTGAACACCAGCGTGGTGATCCATTGCGGGCGCTGCAGGTCGAGCAAGGCCCAGTGCGGAAAGGGCGCGTTGTCCTCGGTGCACCAGATGAAGTCCTGCAGGGTCACGCCGGGCTCGGCCAGGCGCTGCAGCGAAGGCACGAGGTTGTCGGCCTCGCTGCCGCCGTAGGACGAGCTGGCTGCGACCACCGCGACGCCGCGCTCGCGCACCAGCAGGTTGTGGGGGGGGTGGGGCTCGGGCGCGGCATGGCTGCGCCAGGGCATGCCAGCGATGCCCAGCAACAGGGTTCGTCGTTTCATGGGGTGAGCAGGTCGGCGTAGATCGCCGGGTCCACGCGGGAGAGCCAGCCGCGCGCGGCGGCCTGCAAGGGGGTGTCGGGGTGATCGAAGGCCTCGGAGCGGTTGAGGTAGACCTCCAGGGCCACCACGCGCACATCACCGGGCCGGGCGCCTTGCCAGAGCGCGGGGTTCACGCGCACCAGGGCCTGGGCGCCGGGTTCGTCGGCGCGGGCAATGCCAAAGCGCTGCCGCTCCATGGCGGCCGAGCTCACGTACGCCGGGCTGGCCAGGCGCGCGGCGCTCAGCGACTGGCGCAGGGCGCGCAGCGCGGCGCGCTCGCCCAGCGGGTCGCTGGCGCCTTCGCCGCGGGCCGTTGCGCGCGCTTCGGCCAGGGTGCGGCGCATGTCGGCCGCGGCGGCTGGGTCGCTGCGTTCGAGTTGCGCCAGGGCTTCGCGCCATTGCGCCTCGTCGGCCTGCAGGGCCTGCGCGTCCTGGCGTGTGGTCGTCTGCTCGTGGTCGAGCTGGCGCTGCCAGGCCTGCAGGTACTCGCCCACGCTCACGGGCACGAAGGCCGGCAGCCGGCCGACGGTGAGCACCAGCAAACGCCCGTCGTAGACCGGGTGGCCGGCGCGGCGGCCGGTTTCGGTGGGCGCGACAAAGAACGGTGGCTGCGCGTCGCCGCCGATGTCGAGCGGGTTCAGCACGGCGCGCAGGTTGTTCAGGTGCACGCTCAGGCTGGCGCCGTGCAGGCGGTCGGCTTCGGGCTTGAGGCCGCAAGCGCCTTGCCAGGTGTCGGGGCCGTGCAGCATCACATGGGCCTCGGCGGCCGCCGGCGCACCGCTGTGCTGCGGCACGCTGACGGAGCGGTGCAGGCGGTAGCGCACACGATCGATGGCCTGGATGGCGGGGTCGCGCCGCATGCGTTCGCCGGCGTGGTTGAGTGCTCGCGCCCACACGCCTGGCGGCGTGGCCGTGGCCGCGTCGGGCGCCCAGCAGTCGCCCGCCAGCGCCGCCATGGGCGCAGCCAGCCCCAGCGCCACCGCCAGGGCGGCGTGTCGAATCCGTCGGTGCATGGCCGACTCAGGCGGTGGCGAGGCCGGGCACGGCCTGCACGCCGAGCGTGCGCGACAGGCGGGCCCAGCGGTTCTGCGGCAGCGCGTCGCGCACCAGATCGCACAGCTCGGCGAAGGCGGCCGCCGGCATGCCGGCGCGCGCGCCCTGCATCAGCGTGGCGAGCTCGGCGTGGTTGAGGCTGCGCGCCATCCAGCGCAGGTAGTAGGCGCTTTCCTGCGGCGCGAAGCTGGCTTGCAGCCGGCCCTCCAGCGCATGGATCTCGTCGTCGCTGAAGTGCTGCCACAGCGTGCGCGTGAGCGTGGTTTCCTCCTCGGCCATGTGCTCGAGGTTTTCGCCGACGAAACGGGTGAGGCCCAGGTAGAGCGCATAGGCGTGCTGCGCGGCGGCCGAGCCGCCCATGGCCACCTGGTCGAGCTGGTGGCGCAGTTGCGCGATGGTGCCGACGTGATCGTCGTGGTCGTCGTCGAAGGGCATCACGGCGCGCGGCGCGCGTTCGCGAAGCGCGCTGTGGAAGAAGCGGTTCTCGTGGTCGAGGTGGTCGCTGCAGACCTGCAGCAGCTCTTCGACCTGCGCCACCATGGTGGTGCGCTCGCCGGCGTCGTCGGCGTCCAGGCTGGCCACCTGTTGCAGGGTGCGAAACATCAGCGCGCGCAGCGCCTTGTGGATGAAGCGATAGCTCTGCACGCGTGCGCTGTGGCAGACGAACTGCGTGTTCTCGCTCTGGTGGTTGTCGGGGGTCATCAGCATCTAGGGCTCCGGTGGGTGGGGTGTGCCCGGATTCTTCGAGACCTGGCCTGCGCGGCCCAGACCACAAAAAGGGTAGTGACCTATTAGGGGTGGTCGACCCTCGTGTGGCTCAGGGCCAGGGACGCAGTTCTTCGGGGTGCTGGCGCAGGTACTGCAACAGGTGGCGGCGTTTCTCCGGCCCGCGGGTGCCGGCGGCGGCGTCGGTACTGGGCGGGCCGAACATGTCGGGCAGGGCGTCGGTGGCGCGCTCGAACACCGAGCGCCACACCTTCTTGAGCGTGTGCGAGGTCACGCCCACTTCATCGGCGATGTCGTCGTCGGTCAGGTCGCACACCGCCAGACGCAGCACCCGGCGTTCGGCGGCGGTAAAGCCCATCACCGGCGGCACGAACTGGAAGACGTCGCGCGCCGGCGGCCCGGGGAACATGCGCATGGCTTCGTCGCGGGCCAGGCCGAACAGGTCGGGCTGGCCCGGACCGCGCTGCGTGCGGCGCCGAAACCCCATGCCCAGCAGGTAGTCGCCGCCGTCGGCCAGCGCCTCCTGCCACACGTCGCGCAGATGCAGACCACCGTGCGCGTGGCGAAACAGCTGCATGGCCGCCAGCAGCACCTGTTGCACCTCCGGGCGTGCCGGGTCGATGGCGTCCTGGGCGTAGTGCAGCACCAGCATGCCGACCTCGCCGCGCGCATTGGCCTGGGCCAGCGTGCGGTCGTCCATGGGGGCGGTGCGCCCGTCCATGAAGTCGCGGTACCAGACCGCCCCGGCGTGCGCAGGCGGCGCCTCGCGCAGGCGCGCCTGCCAGTCGGCGCTGAGGGCCACTGTCATGCCCAGGCCGACCAGGCGCTGGCCGGGTGGGCGCGACAGGTCCTCGATCACGTCGGCGCTGAAGCCGGGCTGACCGAGCAGTCGCGTCCACAGCACCGGCAGGGCGGCGCGCAGTTCGGCGTCCAGCACCAGCCAGCCGGGCAGCAGCTGCCGCAGCTCGGCCAGGTCGGCGTGGCGCACCGGGCGGCCGCGCACGGGGCGGCCGTTGCCGGCGTTCAGGGGCACAGGGGTCGTCGGGGGTGCGGGCAGGTCGATCTGGTACATGGTGTGTCGGTCCGGTGGCGCGCAGAGCTTAGTGCGACATGGGCTGCATTTGGCGCTGATTAGTTCTTACAAAGTTCTTAAGTACGGAGACAATCGCGGTCATGGATCAAATCGACCGGGAAATCGTCCGTCTTCTGGCCCAGGACGGGCGCATCAGCTTTCGCGACCTGGGCGAGGCGGTGCACCTGAGCGCCAACGCCGTGGCCGAGCGCTTTCGCCGCCTGTGCGGCAGTGGTGTGGTGCAGCACATCCGCGCCACTGTCGACCCGAGTGCCCTCGGTCGCGACCTGCACGCGCAGATCGAGGTGAAGATGGCGCCCGGCACCAGCGCGATGGATTTCGAGACCGCCCTGCGCCACCTGCCGCAGGTGCTGGGCGCCACGCTGATGACGGGCTCGTTCGACTACGCGGTGCGCGTGGCCTGCGCCGATCGCGACGACCTGATGCAGCTCACCGAAACCCTACGCCAGCACCCCGGCGTGCGCGAGACCTACACCCGGCTCATCCTGCGCGAAGTGGCGCTGCCACCCTCGCTGTGAGCGCCCGACTGGGGCTCTGGCACGCAGATTGCAAACCAATTCAGCGGTAAAAATCGCGCCGACGCGTTGATTTGTGTGTGCCGTTTGAATAATCTGCCCGCGTGGACAAACTCAAGCAACTGGAAACCTTTGTGGCCGTGGCCACGCGCGGCAGCCTCACCGCCGCGGCCCGTGCCGAATCGGTGGCGCCGGCCATCATCGGGCGCCGGCTCGACGCGCTGGAGTCGCGCCTGGGCGTGAAGCTGCTGGTGCGCACCACGCGGCGCATCTCGCTCACCCACGAGGGCAGTGCCTTTCTCGAGGACTGCCAGCGCCTGCTGACCGATCTGTCCAACGCCGAGGCCAGCGTCAGTGCCGGCGGTGTCAAGGCCAGCGGGCATCTGCGCATCACCGCGCCGGCCGGCTTCGGGCGCCGCCACGTGGCCCCGCTGGTGCCGCGTTTTCGCGACCTGCACCCGGAGGTCAGCGTCTCGCTCAACCTGTCGGACCGCGTGGTCGACGTGGCCGGCGAGGGTTACGACTGCGCGGTGCGGGTGGGCGATCTGCCCGATTCGTCGCTGGTGAGCGTGCGACTGGCCGACAACCGCCGGCTGTGTGTGGCGGCGCCAGGTTACCTGCAGCGCCGCGGTGCGCCGGTCACGCCGGCCGAGCTGGCCAAACACGATTGCCTGACGCTCTCCAGCGACGCGTCGCAGACGCGTGGCTGGGCCTTCTCGCTGCCGGTGGACGGCTCACCCGAGGAGCGCGAGGTGCACTACCTGCGCCCGGGCGGCCCCATGGATTGCAGCGACGGCCAGGTGCTGCACGAATGGTGTCTGGACGGGCATGGCATTGCCTGGCGCAGCACCTGGGAGGTCGAGGCCGACATCCAGGCGGGTCGGCTGCAAAGCGTGCTCGACGAATTCGCCGCGCCGCCCAACGGCATCTACGCGCTGTTTCCGCAACGCAAGCACCTGGCGCTGCGGGTGCGCCTGTGGATCGACCTGCTCAAGCACGAGTACGGCCGCGCCGACTACTGGCGCGCGAACTAGGGCCTGTTCGCACTTGGAAAAATAGTGTGAACAGGCCCTGGTCACGCGGCCGGCAGATCGGCCAGCAGCAGCGTGGGCCCGGATCCGGCGTCGGCGATGCAGGTGCCGTCGCGGTCCACCAGCATGGTGTGCGCGTTGTAGACCGTGTTGCCCTCGCGCCCGCAGGCATTGGCGTAGGCGATCGCCAAGCCGAAGCGCCTGGCCGCGTCCGGCAGGCGAAGCTGTTGCACCTCGTCGTAGCCGACCATGTTGGCCGTGGGCACCAGCACGGCCTGCACACCCGCGTCGGCCAGCGCTTGCAGCGGCGGGTCGTGTTCCACGTCGAAGCAGATCAGCAGGCCCAGATGCCAGCCCTGCCAGCGAAAGTGCGCGGGTGCGTCGGTGCCGGGCGAAAAGCGCTGCGCGTCGCCGTCGCCGAAGAGGTGGATCTTGCGGTGCACCGCGAGCAGCGCGCCGGTTTCATCGATGGCGGCGACGCTGTTGAAGGGCAGGGCCTGCGCCCGCGCCTCGGGCCAGCCGGTGACGATGCCGATGCCATGGCGGCGCGCGCAGTTGCGCACGGCCTGCAGCAAGGGCCCGTCGGCGGCTTCGGCACGCGCGGCGATCAGGGTTGGCCCGATCAGGTAGCCGGTGAGGAACATCTCGGGTGTGACCAGCCAGTGCGCACCCTGGGCCGCCGCTTCGGCCGCGGCGGCATCAAGCCGCGATAGCGCCTCGGCGGGGTGAGACAGATCGGCCGGGTGGGGCGTTTGCCACAAGGCCAGGCGCAGCGGCGACATGGCACTCAATCGGCCAGCGCCACCGGGCCCAGCCGCGGGTAGGCCTCGCAAGGGCCGGGGTTGTCGTCGTGGCTGTGGCCGCCCAGGTGGCGCACGATGCCGGCCACTGCATTGAGTGCGGTCTGCACCGCGCCTTCGACCCAGGCCGGCGTGAAGGACACGTCGTCGCCCGCGAGGAACAGGCCGCGTTCCTGCGCGGGAAGCGCGTCCTGCATGAAGTGGCCGTACATGCGGTGGTTGTAGCGGTAGTGGCCGGGCAGCGCGCCCTTGAAGGCGCCCAGGAAGTGCGGGTCGGCCTCCCACGAGATGCTGATCGGGTCGCCGATGACGTGGCTGGCGATGTCGACGTCGGGGTAGATCTTCTTCAGCGCCGACAGGGCCAGTTGCACCCGCTTTTCGGTCGGGTGCGGCAGCATCTTGAGCGCGTCGCTCATCCACGCGTAGCTCAGGCAGATGACGCCGGGCTGGTCGGGCCCGTTGTCGAACAGGTAGGTGCCGCGCGTGAGGCGGTCGGTGAGCGTCATGCCCATCACCGGCCAGCCGTCGTCGCGCAGGTCGTTCCAGAACGGGCGATCGACCATGACGAAGGTCTTGGACGACTGCATGTAGCGCGTGCGGTCCAGCGCCATCCAGAGCTTGTGCGAGCACAGCGACTCTTCCACCGCGATCTGCGTGGTCAGCAACCAGCTCTGGCAGGTGGTCAGCACCGCGGCGTAGCGGCGCGTGTTGCCGAGCACATCGGTCACGGCCAGGCGCCCGTCGGGCGCGCGGGCAATGGCGGCCACGCCCGGGCGCGGCGCGCCTCCGTGCAGTTGCGCAAGCGACGTGCCGGCGCCCCAGTACCGCAGCGTGCGGGCGTCGGGCGCGTGCTGCCAAAGCCCTTGCGGCACCTGCTGCACGCCGCCCACCACCAGGTGCTGGTTCTCGTCGCACCCGGTCAGCACCACACGCAGGATCTCGAGCATGGAATTGGGAAAGTCCGAATCCCAGCCGCCGGTGCCGAAGCCCACTTGGCCGAACACCTCGCGGTGGTGGAAGGACAGGCGCTTGAACGCGTCCGACTGCGCCACGAAGTCGTAGAAGGTGCGATCGTCCCAGAGCGGCACCAATGCGTCCCACAGCGCCTTCAGGCGGCGCACGTCGCGTTCGCGCAGGGCATCCTGCAGTTCGCCGAAGCCGGCCCCTTCTTCCAGCGCCTCGGCCCAGGCCTGGGCCACCTCGGCGAACAGGGGCGGCAGGTCGGCCAGCGTGCGCGCGCGGTGGGTGCGCCCTTCCAGATCGATGACGGTGCAGCCGGCCGCGGGCGTGAGCGGGTTGGGAAACGGGCGCGTGCCCAGCCCCAGCCGGTCAACGTAGTGAAAGAACGCCGTGCCCGAACGTGGAAAGCGCATGCCGCCCAGCTCGGCCACCACCCCCCGCGCACCTTCGAAAGCCTGCGAGCGCAGCCGCCCGCCCAGGCGCGAGGCCTCGTACACGACCGGCTTCAGGCCCAGCTTCATCAGCTCGTGCGCGGCCGTCATGCCCGCCATGCCCGCACCCACGATGGCCACCTCGGTGCCGAGCATGTCGCGCGGCAGCGCGCCCAGCCCCGCGGGGTGGCGCAGCCAGTCGTCGTAGGCGAAGGGGAAGTCAGGGCCGAAGACGGTGATGGGTTGGGTGGATGGCATGGGGTTTTCGGTCAGTGACGCGATGACGAATGATGGCGGCTGCGCCGAAGATGACTTGCTGCGCATGACGAATGACAGATGACGAATGACTGCGCTGCCGCTTCAATGACCCGGACGGCACGCACGCCCGTCATTTGTCACGTGCGGCGCAGCCGCCATCATTTGTCATCGCAAGCGATCACCCGCGCAGCGACCACAGCAGCCACAGCGCGGTGCCCCACATCATGAGCGCCACCAGGCCGTCCAGCACGCGCCAGATGTGCAGCGAGTTCAGGCGCCGGCCGAGCCAGAAGGCTGCGCTGCCCAGGCCGATGAACCAGACCACCGAGCCGGTGACGGCGCCCAGGCCGAACACCTTGCTGGCCGAGCCGTAGGCCAGTGAGGCGGTGCCGATCAGCACGGCCGTGTCCAGCCAGGCGTGCGGGTTGAGCCAGGAAAAGGCCAGGGCCGACAGCACGGCCTGCTTGCGCGAGGTGGGCGGCGGGGCCAGGGGCTGGCCATCGGGCGTGCGTTGGGCTGGCGCGCGAAAGCGTTGAAAGGCCTGCCAGCCATAGACCAGCAGAAACAGCACGCCGGCGCCGATCAGGGCGCCTTGCAGCTTGTCGGACAGGCCACCCAGTTGCGCCAGGCCCAGCACGCCGAGTGCGATCAGCACGATGTCGGCCAGCGCGCAGATGGCGACGGTCAGCCACAGGTGCTGGCGCTGCAGGCCCATGCGCAGCACGTGTGCGTTTTGCGGGCCGATGGCCATGATCAGGGACAGGCTCAGCACCATGCCGGCGGAGAAAACGGGGAAGCTCAAGGTCATGGTATCGGGCGTTGAGGGTTGGGCGTTGGGCGTGAAGACAGGGCTTCGCTCAACGCTCACCCCTCAACGCCCAACCGGCTGCGCATGGTGCCTGAGAATGGATTGATGTTTAATCGTGTTGATTCGAACTCAATTTGATTAAGCACAACTCAATGATTGACCCCCGGCAACTCGATGCCCTGGCGGCGGTGGCCGAGCACGGCGGCTTCGGCCCGGCGGCGCAGTCGCTGAAGATCACGCTGGCCGCGGTCTCGCTGCGCATCAAGGCGCTGGAGGACCAGCTGGGCCAGCGTCTGTTGGTGCGTGGCAAGCGGGTGCGGGCCACGCCGGCCGGTCAGGCCTTGCTGGGCCATGTGAAGCAGGTGCGCATGATGGAGGCCGATCTCCTGGCGGGCCTGCGCGGAGGTGAGGCCCGCGCTGGCGAACGCTGGCAGAGCCTGTCGGTGGCCATCAACGCCGACTCGGTGGCGGGTTGGTTCCTGCCCGGGGTGGCGCCCTTGCTGGCGCGCCACCACCTGCTGCTGGAGGTGGTGATCGACGACCAGGACCACACCCACGACGCGCTCAAGAGCGGTGATGTGCTGGGCTGCGTGACGGCGCGCGCCGACGCCATGCGCGGGTGCGTGGCCGAGCCGCTGGGGGTGATGCGTTACCGCTGCGTGGCGGCGCCGGCGGTGGCGGCGAGCTGCCGTTCAGCGCGGCGTGCGGTGTCGCCGCACAAGCTGCTGGCCTTGCCGGCCGTGATCTTCAACCGCAAGGACGCGCTGCAGGACGCGTTTCTGGCACAGCACTTCGGGCTCGACCAGCCGGCCTATCCGCGCCACTACGTGCCGGCGGTGGAAGCCTTCGAGACCGCGATCGAGCTGGGCATGGGCTGGGGCATGGTGCCCGAGCAGCACCTGGCTAAGCGACCGGGTCTGGTGGAGGTGTTGCCCGGCGCCACGGTGGACGTGGCCCTGTACTGGCAGCACTGGGCGCACGAGCCGCCGTCGGCGCAACGGCTGACCCGGGCGGTGCGCGAGGCGGCTGCGGCGCAACTGGCACCGATGCCCGACCCCTAGCCGCAGACCAGGCGGGTGCGCTCGCGCCGCGCGCGGTGCGCCGCCAGGCGCACGCGCCAGCGGTTGCCGCTGCGCGCCAGCCGTTCGGCGGCGTCGTGGCTGACGCGGGCCCAGACGGCGTCGGCGTCGCGCCAGAGTTCCTGCCAGGCTTCTTGGCGCAGTTGTTCCGCGGTGGCCCGGGCGAGGGCGTAATCGTGCGGCTGGATGGACATGGCGTGCTCCTTGGTGACGGTGGGCGAACTCTAGGTGCAACACCAAACATCGGAAACGCCTTGAAACGCGAAATGGCTTTGCAAAAAGTGCAAATCAAAGCGATGCTCGCGCCATGAACATCGACCTCGACGACGCCGAGCTGTTTGTGCGCGTGAGCGAGCTGGGTTCGCTGTCGGCCGCGGCCCGCGAGCGGCATGTGCTGGTGAGCCAGGTCTCGCGTGCGCTGGCCCGGCTGGAGGCGCGCTGCGGGGCGCGGCTGATGCACCGCAACACACACGGGCTCTCGCTCACCGATGAGGGCGACACCTTTGTGGCGCACGCGCGCCGCCTGGTGGACACCCGCAACGAGCTGGCGGCCGAGTTCAGCCGCCACCGCGGCGGGCCGGCCGGCCAGGTCCGCCTGGGGGTGAGCCCGGTGTTGGCCGAGACGGTGATCGGGCCCAGCCTGCCCAGCCTCTACGAACGCTACCCACAGCTGCGCCTGGAGGTCATGGCCGACGACCGCATCAGCGACATGGCGCGCGATGGCATCGACATCGCGGTGCGCACCGGGGCCACGCAGAACGACCAGTTGATCGCCATGCCACTGGCCGAACACGGGCGGCGACTGTGTGCCTCGCCGGCCTACCTTGCGCGCCACGGCACGCCGCAGCACCCCGACGACCTGGCCCACCACCGCCTGATCAGCCACAGCGTGAGCGCGGGCCTCAACCGCTGGCCCTATGCGCCGGGCAAAGCGCCGTCGCCCGGCGCGGTGTTCGTGGCCCAGGGCCACACCCGCAGCGACAACTCCGCGGTGACCATGGCATTGGCCGTGCAGGGCGTGGGCATTGCGCGCGTCAACGATCTGCTGTCGCGTGCGCACATCGCCAGTGGCGCGCTGGTGCCGGTGCTCGACGACTGGTTCGACCGCAGCCGGGTGCCGATCTACGCCGTCATGCTGCCCGAGCGCCACCGCCTGCCCAAGCTGCGTGCCTGCATTGACCATTGGCGCGAGTGGCTGGGGCAGGCGCACACGGCCACCTAAAATCGCGCGATGCTCCACATCCAACAAGACCTGCTCGCGGCACTGCGCGACGAGCTGGACAAACTGAGCCCCGGCGCGGGCGACAAGGCCGCCTTCGAATCCCCCAAGGTGGCGGCCCATGGCGACTTCGCCATTACCGCGGCCATGCAGCTGGCCAAACCGCTGAAGCTGAACCCGCGTGCCGTGGGCGAGCAGTTGCGCGACGCCTTGCTGGCGCAACCGGCCTACCAGCGCTGGGTCGACGCCATCGAGATTGCCGGCCCCGGCTTCATCAACATCCGCCTCAAGGCCGAAGCCAGGCAGCAGGTGGTGCGCGACGTGCTGGCCGAAGGCGAGCGCTACGGCAGCCAGCCCGACAACGGTCAGCGCCTCATGGTGGAGTTCGTCTCGGCCAACCCGACCGGCCCGCTGCACGTGGGCCACGGTCGTCAGGCCGCGCTCGGTGACGCCATCTGCAACCTGTACCAGACCCAGGGCTGGGCCGTGCACCGCGAGTTCTATTACAACGACGCGGGCGTGCAGATCAACACGCTGGCCACGTCCACCCAGTTGCGGGTCAAAGGCGCGAAGCCGGGCGACGCGAACTGGCCCGAGGCCGCCTACAACGGCGACTACATCCAGGACATCGCCAACGATTTCCTCGCCAAACAGACGGTGAAAGCGGACGACCGCAGCTTCACCGCCAGCGGTGACGCCGACGACCTCGATGGCATTCGCCAGTTCGCTGTCGCCTACCTGCGCCACGAGCAGGACCTCGACCTGCAGGCCTTTGCCGTCAAGTTCGACCACTACTACCTGGAGTCGAGCCTGTACACCAGCGGCCGCGTGGAGGCGGCGGTGAACAAGCTGATCGCCAACGGCAAGACCTACGAGCAGGACGGCGCGCTGTGGTTGCGCAGCACCGACTACGGCGACGACAAGGACCGCGTGATGCGCAAGTCCGACGGCAGCTACACCTACTTCGTGCCCGACGTGGCGTACCACATCGCCAAGTGGGAGCGCGGCTTCACCAAGGTCATCAACATCCAGGGCACCGATCACCACGGCACCATCGCCCGCGTGCGCGCTGGCCTGCAGGCGGCCGACGTCGGCATCCCCGCGGGCTACCCCGACTACGTGTTGCACACCATGGTGCGCGTCGTGCGCGGTGGCCAGGAGGTCAAGATCAGCAAACGGGCCGGCAGCTACGTGACGCTGCGTGACCTGATCGAGTGGACCAGCAAGGACGCGGTGCGCTTCTTCCTGCTCAGCCGCAAGCCCGACACCGAGTACACCTTCGACGTCGATCTGGCCGTGCAGCAGAACAACGACAACCCGGTCTATTACGTGCAGTACGCACACGCGCGCATCTGCTCGGTGCTCAACGGCTGGGGCGGCGACGCCGCCACGCTGGCCGACGCCGATCTGTCGCCACTGGACACGCCGGCCGCGCAAGCACTGATGCGCCAGCTGGCCAAGTACCCCGAGATGCTCACCGCGGCCGCGCGCGATTTCGCGCCCCACGACGTCACCTTCTACCTGCGCGAGCTTGCCGCCAGTTACCACAGTTACTACGACGCCGAGCGCATCCTGGTCGATGATGAGCGGCTCAAGCGCGCGCGTCTGGCGCTGGTCGCCGCGACCGCCCGCGTGCTGCACAATGGCCTCGCCGTGCTGGGCGTGAGTGCCCCGCAGAAGATGTGAAGGCCCGAGGGCCATCGAGAGACATGAAGAAATCCCCTTCCCACAAGTCCCGCAGCAGCCTTGGCGGCACGCTCATCGGCTTCGTCATCGGCCTGCTCGTGGGCCTGGCCGCCGCGCTGGCCGTAGCGGTCTACGTCACGCGGGTGCCGGTGCCCTTTGTCGATCGCGGCCTCACGCGCAGCGCCGAAGAAGACGCCAAGGAAGCCGAGCGCAACAAGGGCTGGAACCCCAACCGGGCCATCAGCGGTGCGCCCACCGCCGCCCCTGCCACCCCCGCCAGCGGGGCCGAGGGCGCCATTTCGGTGCCGCCAGCCGATGGGCGCAACCTGCCGGCAGCGGGCACTACCAGCAAGGACCCGCTGGGTGACCTGGTGAATTCGCGCCTGAGCCAGAACAACAACAACGCGTCCGGTGCCAAGCCAGTGACCGAAACCGCCAAGGCAGCGCCGGCCACCGAACTGCCGCCTGGCGCCGACCCGTTCACCTACTTCGTGCAGGCGGGCGCCTTCCGCAACCCCGACGAGGCCGAAGCCCAGCGTGCGCGGCTGGCCATGCTGGGCATCACCGCCGGCATCGACGAGCGCGAGCAGAACGGTCGCACGGTCTACCGCGTACGCGTCGGCCCCTTCGCCCAGAAGGCGCTGGCCGATCTGACCATCGAGCAACTGCAGGTCAATCGCGTTGACGCGGCGCTGGTGCGCGTTCAGCGCTGAAGCCGGCCCACGCGGGAACTTTCGCGCCGCTGCGCCGCTCAAGCCGGCGATTCAATGACCGGAGAACCCAGTTCATGCTCAGACGCGACTTCACCCTGTCCCTGATCGCCAGCGGCGCCACGCTGCCAGCGTTTGCCCAGCGCGTCGCGCCCAAAGAAGGGGTTGAGTACCAGCGCCTGCCCAAGCAGGTGCCGGTCCAGGCGCCGGCCGGCAAGATCGAGGTGGTCGAGTTCTTCGCCTACTCGTGCATCCATTGCTTCAACTTCGAGCCGCTGCTGGAAGACTGGGAAAAGCGGCGTCCGGCCGATGTGGTGTTGCGCCGCGCGCCGGTGGCCTTCTCCCCGGCTTTCGAGCCCATGCAGCGCCTGTACTACACGCTGGAATCGATGAACCTGCTGGGCTCGCTGCACGCCAAGGTGTTCAAGGCGATCCACGAAGAGCGGCTGCCCCTGACGACGCCCGGGCCGATCACCGAATGGGTGGTGCGCCAGGGGGTCGACCGCGCGAAGTTCACGCAGGTTTACAACGAAGGCTCCACCCGCGCCAAAGCCGCTGGCGCGGCGATGCTGCAAGAGGCCTATGCCATCGAAGGCACGCCGGCACTGGGCGTGGCGGGTCGGTTCATGGTGCCTGGGCAGGGGCCGAACACGCTCGTGGTGGCCAACGCGCTGATCGCCGAAGTCCGCAAGGGCTGACGATCCGTCGGCGCGCTCGCCGAACAAAAAGTCTCAGGATGAGAGCCCCAAGGCGGTGCGCGCCACGCTGGGGTGATTAGAATCGCATGCAAGTTTCGTGCCCTTGCCATGCGTCACCTCATCCTTTCCTCCACGTTTGTGCTTGCCGCGTTTGTCGCCGCGCCGGTCCTGGCCGAGCAGGCCGACCGCCTCAAACCGCTCAATGCCGAAGCCGACAACCTGCGCTACGACGACGCACGCCAGGTCAGTGTCTTCACCGGCAACGTGGTGATCACCAAGGGGACGATCGTCATCCGTGGCGCGCAGGTGGAGGTCCGTCAGGACCCGCAGGGCAACCAGTTCGGGGTGGTGCAGGGCAGCCCGGGCTACTTCAAGCAAAAGCGCGAAGGCCTCGACGAGTACATCGAGGGCCTGGCCAAACGCATCGAGTACGACAGCAAGGCCGACACGGTGCGCTTCATCGGCGAGGCCGTGCTGCGGCGCTACCTGGGCACGCAGCTCAACGATGAAACCCGCGGCAGCCTGATCGTCTACGACAACCGCACCGAGGTCTTCACCGTGGACGGCAATCCGGCCGCTGGCAACGCGGGCAACCCCGGCGGCCGAGTGCGCGCCACCCTGACCCCGGTGCCGCGTGACGGCAGCACCCCACCCTCCAACGGCGCCGCCAACACGCCGCTGCGGCCTTCCACGCAACTCGAGGGTCAGCGCCAGTGAGACAGATGCCGGCAGCGGCCGATTTCGCGGTCACCCAGGCCATGGGCGTGAGCCGCCTGGTGGCGCGCGGGCTCAAAAAGTCCTACGGCAGCCGTCAGGTGGTCAAGGACGTCTCCCTGGCCGTCGACAAGGGTGAAGTGGTGGGGCTGCTTGGTCCCAACGGGGCCGGCAAGACCACCTCGTTCTACATGCTGGTGGGGCTGCTGCGCGCCGATGGCGGGCAGATCATGCTCGATGGCCGCTCGATCGAGGGCCTGCCCATTCACCGGCGGGCGCGCCTGGGACTGGGCTACCTGCCGCAGGAGGCGTCGATCTTTCGCAAGCTCAACGTGGCGCAGAACGTGCGCGCCGTGCTCGAGCTGCAGGAAGACGAGCGCGGGCGACCGTTGAGCAACGCCGTCATCGAGCGGCGCCTGGACGAGCTGCTGCGCGACCTGCATGTGGAGCACCTGCGCGATTCGCCCGCGCCCGCGCTGTCTGGTGGCGAGCGACGCCGGGTGGAGATCGCCCGCGCACTGGCCACCAGTCCGCGCTTCATCCTGCTTGACGAGCCGTTTGCGGGCATCGACCCGATCGCCGTGATCGAGATCCAGCGCATCATCGGCTTTCTCAAGTCGCGCGGCATTGGCGTGCTGATCACCGACCACAACGTGCGCGAGACGCTGGGCATCTGTGACCGGGGCTACATCATCAACGACGGTCACGTGCTCACCAGCGGCACGCCCTCGGAAATTGTTGAAAACGCGGACGTGCGTCGGGTGTACCTCGGCGAGCACTTCCGCATGTGAGCGCGGCAGGTCGGCATGAAACAAAGCCTGTCGCTGCGGGTCTCACAACATCTGGCGCTCACGCCCCAGCTGCAGCAGTCCATTCGTCTGCTGCAGTTGTCCACGCTGGAGATGGCGCAGGAAGTCGAGCAGATGCTCGACGAGAACCCGTTTCTCGAACGCGCCGAAGAGGGCAGCGAACGCGAAGACTTCGGTCTGGCCGATGGCGCCGACGCGCCCGTGCAGGCGGGTGAGCAGATCGCCGAGTTCGCGGGCACGTCGTCCGCCACCGAGTCCAGCACAGAGACCGTCAGCGATGGCGGCGACGCCGACGCGCTGGAGGCACGGCTGGAGGGCGCCAGTGCCATCGAAGAAAGCTGGGATGGCGATGGCTCGGTCGAAGTCACACCCGACGACAGCGAATGGGGTGGCGACGCACCCGCGCGCAACAGCGGCAGTGGCGACGACGAGGACACCGCATCGGCGGCGGACCTGGCGCGCGTACCCGTGTCGCTGCAGGACCACCTGCACGAGCAGGCGCGTTGCCTGCGCCTGTCGGACGACGATCGCGCGGCGCTGCTGTTTCTGATCGAGTCGCTCAACGACGATGGCTACCTCGACGAACCGATCGAGGTGCTGGCCGAGGCCCTGTTGCGCCTGCAAGGGGTGTCGACCACCGGCGATCCGGAACACCTGCAGGCACTGCAGGAACTGGCCGAGCAACGGCTGCGCACCGCCTTGCAGTGGTTGCAGCACATGGAGCCTGCGGGTGTCGGCGCCCGCGACCTGGCCGAATGTCTGCGGCTGCAGATCCTGGAGTTGCGCAACACCGTCGAAGCGCGTGCCGCGCTGGCCTTGTGTGGGCAGCCCATGGAGCTGATCGCCAAACGCGACGTCCGCAAGCTGTCCAGCAGTTGCCGACTCGACGACGAGACCGTGCGCGCTGCCCTTGCGCTGATCGCGCGCCTGGAGCCCAAGCCCGGACGCCAGTTCGTCGACGTCGAGCGCAACGTGGTGGTGCCCGACGTGATCGTCACGCGTGCCGGTCGCGGCTTCAAGGTCATCCTCAACCCGGACGTGATGCCCCGGTTGCGGGTGCACGACGTGTACGCCAACGCGCTGCGCCAGAACCGCGGCGCGCGCGATGGCGGAGAAGGTGGGCAGGCGGCCATGCAGCAACGCCTGCAGGAAGCGCGCTGGTTCATCAAGAACATCCAGCAGCGCTTTGACACCATCCTGCGGGTA
>NZ_JAHBZK010000020.1 GCF_019635465.1 Hydrogenophaga sp. | reverse complement strand
GCATCGACTCGTCCTGGATGCGGCCCCGCTGGTAGCCGGTCTCCATGGCGCCGAGCACGCCGCCGCGTTCGGCAATGCGCTCGAACTCCGACAGCACCGCCTCTTCGACCAGCTCGGTCAGCTCGTCGATGATGAAGGCACCCTGGTTCGGGTTCTCGTTCTTCGCCAGTCCCCACTCGCGGTTGATGATGAGCTGGATGGCCATGGCCCGGCGCACGGACTCTTCGGTGGGCGTGGTGATGGCCTCGTCGTAGGCGTTGGTGTGCAGCGAGTTGCAGTTGTCGTAGATGGCGATCAGCGCCTGCAGCGTGGTGCGGATGTCGTTGAAGGCGATCTCTTGTGCGTGCAGGCTGCGGCCACTGGTCTGGATGTGGTACTTGAGCTTCTGGCTGCGTTCGTTCGCTCCGTACTTGTCGCGCAAGGCCACCGACCAGATGCGGCGGGCGACACGGCCGAGCACGGTGTATTCCGGGTCCATGCCGTTGCTGAAGAAGAACGACAGGTTGGGCGCGAAGTCGTCGATGTGCATGCCACGCGCCAGGTAAGCCTCAACGAAGGTGAAGCCGTTGGACAGCGTGAATGCGAGCTGGCTGATCGGGTTGGCACCCGCCTCGGCGATGTGATAGCCGCTGATCGAGACCGAATAGAAGTTGCGCACGTCATGGTGCACGAAGTACTCGGCGATGTCGCCCATCACCTTCAGGCTGAACTCGGTGCTGAAGATGCAGGTGTTCTGGCCCTGGTCTTCCTTGAGGATGTCGGCCTGCACGGTGCCGCGCACATTGGCCAGCACCCATTCGCGGATCTTGGCTGCCTCGGTGTCGGTGGGCTCGCGGCCGTTGTCGGCCTTGAACTTCTCCAGGTTCTGATCGATGGCCGTGTTCATGAACATGGCCAGGATGCTGGGCGCAGGGCCGTTGATGGTCATGGACACCGACGTGGCCGGGTGGCACAGGTCGAAGCCACCGTAGAGCACCTTCATGTCGTCCAGCGTGGCGATGCTCACACCCGAGTTGCCCACCTTGCCGTAGATGTCGGGCCGCGGGTCGGGGTCATTGCCGTACAGCGTGACCGAGTCGAAAGCGGTGGACAGGCGCTTGGCCGGCATGCCTTCCGAGAGCAATTTGAAGCGGCGGTTGGTGCGGAACGGGTCGCCCTCGCCGGCGAACATGCGGGTCGGGTCTTCACCCTCGCGCTTGAAGGCGAAGGTACCGGCGGTGTACGGGAAGCTGCCGGGCACGTTCTCCAGCATCAGCCACTTGAGGATCTCGCCGTGGTCTTCGTAGCGGGGCAGGGCGACCTTGCGGATCACGGTGCCCGAGAGGCTCTTGGTGGTGAGCGCGGTGCGGATTTCCTTGTCGCGGATCTTCACCACGTACTCGTCGCCCGCATAGGCCTTTTGCATGTCGGGCCACTGTTGCAGCAGCTTGCGCGCGGCCGGGTCCTGGTCGAACTCGCGTTGCTGGGCCAGGTCGATGGCGGCCTCGGCGGCCTTGGCGCGCTCGGACTTGCCGATGCGCAGCATCTGGGCCGCTGCCTGCAGTTGCTGGATCTCGCGGGCCAGACGCGCCTGCGCATGCACACGCTGCTTGTAGCCCCGGACGGTGTCGGCGATCTCTGCGAGGTAGCGCGTTCGAGCGGGCGGCACCACCGGTGTCTGGTTGGTGCTGTGGCGCACCGCAACGGTGGGCAGACGGCCATCGGTGAAGACCATGCCGAGCTGGCCCAACCGTGGTTTGAGGGCCTGGTACAGCGCGGTCACGCCGTCGTCGTTGAAGCGGGCGGCCATGGTGCCGAACACCGGCATCTCTTCGGGGCGCTTGCCCCAGGCTTCCTTGTTGCGCTGTACCTGTTTGGCGACATCGCGCAAGGCATCCGCCGCGCCCTTGCGGTCGAACTTGTTGATGGCCACGAACTCGGCGAAGTCGAGCATGTCGATCTTCTCGAGCTGGCTGGCGGCGCCGAACTCGGGCGTCATCACGTACATGGGCACGTCCACGTGCGGCACGATGGCCGCATCGCCCTGGCCGATGCCGGAGGTCTCGACCACCACCAGATCGAAGCCCGCGGCCTTGCACGCGGCCACGACGTCGGGCAGGGCGGCACTGATTTCGCTGCCGAAGTCGCGCGTGGCCAGCGAGCGCATGAAGACACGCGAGCCGTTGCGCCAGGGGCCGATGGCGTTCATGCGGATGCGGTCGCCCAGCAAGGCGCCGCCGCTCTTGCGGCGCGACGGGTCGATGCTGATCACCGCCACGCGCAACGCGTCGCCCTGGTCCAGGCGCAGGCGTCGAATGAGTTCGTCGGTGAGTGAGGATTTGCCCGCGCCGCCAGTGCCGGTGATGCCAAGCACCGGCACCTTCAGGCCGGTAGCGGCTTCGCGCGCGGCCTGCAGTAGCGCGGGGTCGGCCTTGCCGTTTTCGATGGCGGTGATGAGTTGGGCCAGCGAACGCCAGGCCATCTCCTCATGGCCCTGCACCTTGGCCAGGGCGGTGGGTGCGTGCGCCGAAAGCTCGTGGTCGCAGCGCATGACCATCTCGCCGATCATGCCCTGCAGGCCCATGCGTTGACCATCTTCGGGGCTGTAGATGCGGGCCACGCCATAGGCCTGCAGCTCTTCGATCTCGCTCGGCACAATCACGCCGCCACCGCCGCCGAACACCTGGATGTGCGCGCCGCCGCGCGCTTTCAGCAGATCGACCATGTACTTGAAGTACTCGACGTGACCACCCTGGTAAGAGCTGATGGCGATGCCCTGCACGTCCTCTTGCAGTGCGGCGGTGACGACATCGTCCACGCTGCGGTTGTGACCCAGGTGGATCACCTCGGCGCCCATGCCCTGCAGGATGCGGCGCATGATGTTGATGGCGGCGTCGTGGCCGTCGAACAGGCTGGCCGCGGTGACGAAACGCACCTTGTGCTTGGGTCGGTAGTTGGCCAGGGCCTGGTAGTCGGCGCTCAACTGGGTCATGGTTGTCTCTCTTGGGCGGGTGAAACGGTATCGGCGCAGCGGGTCGCGATCATTCGATGCGCAGGTTCTTCAGCGCGGGGTCTTCGGGCGGGTAGCGCAGCTTGAGCCCCTTGAGGGTGTCGCGCACGATGGTGGCGATCATCAGGTTGCGGTGCGTCTTGCTGTCGGCGGGCACCACGGTCCATGGGGCCCAGATAGTGCTGGTGGCGCCCAGGAATTCCTCGTAGGCCTTCTGGTATTGCGGCCACTGCTTGCGCACCTCGAGGTCGCCCATGCTGAACTTCCAGTGCTTGTCTGGGTCGTCGATCCGGTCCTGCAATCGCTGACGCTGTTCGTCGTAACTGATGTGCAACATGAACTTGAGGATGACGGTGCCGGTCTCGGCGAGCAAGCGCTCAAAGTCGTTGATGTGCGCGTAGCGCTGCCGGGTCTGGGTCTTGTCGATCCAGCCGTTGACGACGGGCACCAGTACGTCCTCGTAGTGGCTGCGGTTGAACAGGACGATTTCGCCGGCGCCCGGCACGGCCTGGTGGATGCGCCACAGATAGTCGTGGGCGCGCTCGCGTTCGGTGGGGGCCTTCCAGGCCACCGTGCGCACCCCCAACGGGCTGGTGCGGGAAAACACGCCGCGCAAGGTGCCGTCCTTGCCGGCGGTGTCCATGCCTTGCAGTACCACCAGCAGCTTGAAGCGGGCGTCGGGATAGAAGAGGTTCTGGAGTTGGTCGATCTCGTCGGCCAGGGACTCGATGGCTGTCTTGTCGGTCGCCTTGTCGCCGCCGGAGAAGGGTTTGGCGTCGGGCGCCATGGCCTTGAGCGACACCGCCGGGCGGCTGGCCTCGGGGTCTATCTGCCAGTCGCGCCAGGGGCTTGCCTTGCGCGCGCGCAGAACCTGCTCGTCAAAAGGCAGGCGGGCGTCGCTGGTGCGTGGCATGGCGTCTCCGGTGTGGGGCACAAGCCTACCCCGTCGGGATGGGCTTGAATTGACGTTAACGTAAACGTCAATGGTAGCCGGTTTGGTGGTCTCGGCCAATCGGCTGATCGGCCGACCACTGTGACGCGAGCGCTCAGTTGTCCTTGTTGCGGATGAAGTCGTACACCGGCATGGCAATGCCTGCCAGCAGCACGATGATGAGATCGACCTGCTGCAGCTTGATCACATACGGCAGGAAGAACAGCACCAGAAGGCACAAGGCCACGAACTGGATGAGACGTGAGGTGGACATGGTTTCTCTCCCGCGGATCAATGGGCGGCCGCCTGAAGACGCGGGTGCAGCCAGCGCGCGGTGCGCAACAGGCGGGCGTCGCCTTTGGGGGCGCCAACCAGCTGCACACCAATGGGACGTCCCTGGTCGTCACCCAGCCAGGGGCAGGACACGCAGGGCAGGCCGGCGAAGGTCCACAAGGTGCACATCGATGGGTCGCCGGTGGACTGCAAACCCGACGGCGCGGCGCCCAGGGTGGCGGGCGTGACGATGGCGTCGAAGTGGTCGAAGTACTCGTCCAGCGAGGTGGCGGCGCGTTGCATGCGTTCGCGTGCCATCACGTAGTCGGGGCCGGTGATGGCGCGCGAGCGTTCCATGAGGGCACTGATGGGTTCGCCTACCTTGCCGCCGACCGTCTCGACCCAGGGCTGCAGATGGTGGGCCATCTCGGCTTCCATGACCGTCTTGTGCCAGCCCCAGGCGTTGGCCACCGAGGCATGCAGGTCGACGACCACCATGCAGTCCTTGAGCTCGTCGATCAGTTCTTCGAACGCGGCCTGGGCAGTGGGGTCCATGCGCTCCCATTGCGGCGTGCGCGCGAACATCAGCTTGGGTGGCAGGGGCGGTTCGGTGCGGCAGACCTCACCCAGGCGCATCGGAAACACCAGTGCGCCATCGCTGCGTTCGTGGCCGCCGATCATGGCCTCGGCGACGTCGGCCAGGTCCTCCACCTGGCGGGCGAACACGCCGACCTGATCCAGCGACGGCGCACACGGCAGCACACCGCCATTGAAGATCAGACCGCGCGAAGGCTTGTAGCCGAACACCCCACAGAAGGACGCCGGCCGGATCACCGACCCATTGGTCTGCGTACCGACCGCGACCGGCACCTGCCCGGACGCCACCGCGGCGGCCGAGCCGCTCGACGAGCCACCTGGCGTGTGACCGGGCACCCGCGGGTTGGTGGTGATCGTCGGCGTCATGTAGGCCAGCTCGGTGGAGCGTGTCTTGCCCCAGATGATGGCGCCGGCCTGGCGCAGTCGATGAACCAGGAAGGCGTCGACACTGGGCGTTCGCCCCATGGCACCCTCAAAGCCGAGTTCGGTCGGGTAGTCGGCCGTGTCGATGTTGTCCTTGATGCCGATGGGCACGCCGTAGAGCGGCGGCAAAGGCAGGCCCATCTGCCGCAGGGCGTCGAGGCGCTCGACCTGGGGCCTCACGATGGCCGGGTCCTGGTGTGCAAAGGCATGCACCTGGGGTTCGACCGCCTGGTGGTACTGCGTCATGGCGTCCAGGTAGTCCTTCAGTGCCATGCGGCCCGCATTGAGGTCGGCCACCAGTTCGCTGGCGCCGATCTCGTGGCAGTGTCGTGTCGTCAAGATTCGGGGCTCCGGTTCACTTGTTGCCGCCGCCCAGGAAGGCCGGGTCGACGGTGGCAGGCCCACCGCTGGCGGGCGCCTGGTTGGTGGATTCTCCGCCCTGCGCGGGCGCGTTGCTCTCGGGCGCCGCACCACCACCCAGGAAGGCCGGATCCATCACGTGACCCTCCTCGTCGGGTGTGATCTCGACCGGCGCGACCGTGTTGCTGTACATGAGGTCGGGCAGCCAGGTGACCAGCTTGGGCTGGATGTACACCAGCGCGATGGTGAGAAACACCATGCCCAGGAATGGGAAGCACCCTTTGAAGATCGTCCACAACTGCACGTGTGGCGGCGCGATGCCCTTGAGGTAGTACGCCGACATCGCCATGGGCGGTGTCAGGAAGGAGGTCTGCAGGTTGATGGCGATCAGGATGCCGAACAGCAGCGGGTCCACCCCGAAGTGCTCAAGCAGCGGCAGGAAGATCGGCACGAAGATGATGATGATCTCGCTCCATTCCAGCGGCCAGCCGAGCACGAAGATGATCAGTTGCGTGAGCAGCAGGAACTGCACCGTGTTCAGGTCGAGCGAGAGCATGAACTCCTTGATCACGCTCTCGCCGCCGAGGTAGGAGAACACGCTGGAGAACGTCCAGGAGCCGATGAACAGGTAGCACACCATGGCCGAGGTCTTGGCAGTGAGGAACACCGCCTCGCGCAGGCGCTGCCAGGTGAACGCCCGGTAGATGATGGCCAGCAGCACACCGCCCAGCGATCCCATGGCCGCGGCCTCGCTCGGGGTGGCCAGACCGAACAGGATGGAGCCCAGCACGGTGAGGATGAGCGCGGCCAACGGCACGAAGGCCGTGATCACCATGTACGCCGCCTGCAGGAAGCCGACGTTGGAGGCCTCTTTGGGTTTGGGCGCCAGCGACGGGTTGATCACGACGCGGCCGATGACATACAGCAGGTACAGGCCGGCCAGCAGCATGCCTGGGACCATGGCCGCCGAGTACAGCTTGACCACCGAGACACCGGCGGTGGCGGCATAGACGATCAGCATGATGGAGGGCGGAATCAGGATGCCCAGGGTGCCACCCGCGGCGATGACGCCGGTGGCCAGTCGCTGGTCGTAGCCCGCGTTGAGCATGGCCGGCAAGGCCAGCAGGCCCATGAGTGTGACCACCGCACCCACGATGCCGGTGGCGGTGGCAAACAACGCACAGGTGATGAGTGCGGCCACGGCAAGCGAGCCCGGCACACCCCGCAGCGACACCTGCAGGCTGGCGAACAGTTTGTCGAGGATGTTGGCCCGCTCGATGATGTAGCCCATGAACAGGAACAACGGTATCGAGATCAGCACATCGTTGTTCATCACGCTGAAGGTGTTCTGCGTGAAGAGGTAGAAGATGTTGTTGTCGAAGATGTTCTGGCCCGGCGTGTGGTACGCGTACACGCCGAACATGATCCCCATCGCCATCAGCGTGAAGGCGATCGGGAAGCCGAGGAAGATGAAGACGATAAAGAGGCCCAGCATGCACAGGGCGATGATCGGATCGCTCATGCAGCACCTCCATCGCTGTGTTGGCCGTGTTGTTCGCGAAGGGCCACATCCATCTCGACCACGTCCTTGCCACGCGGCGGCCAGCGCCCATCACGGATGCACAGGAGACACCGGCACACCTCGGCCAGGCCCTGCAGCAGCAGGGTCACGCCGGCCACGAAGATGATCATCTTGAGTGGCCACACCGGCACACCCACCGGACTGTTCACGCTCACTTCCTGAATGCGTGCAGCGTCCAGGCCATAAAAGAACCCGGCGAACACCAGCGCCAGCACGCCAGGGAAGTAGAAGAGGATGTAGAGCACCAGGTCCACCTTGGCCTGGGTCCTCGGTGTCCACCGCCGGTAGATGAAATCACCCCGAACGTGTGCGCCCTGCGCAAGCGCATACGCACCGGACATGAGGAACAACGCGCCATACAGCATGTAGCTCATGTCGTAGGCCCAGTCGGTCGGGTCGTTGAGCACATAGCGCTTGAAGACCTCGTAGCACGTACCTGCGGTCAGGACCAGCACGGTCCAGCCGAAGGTGCGCCCGATGGTCTCCGACAGGTAGTCGATCGTCCGGATGAAGGCAAGCATGGTGATAGAGAACGCCGTGGGCGAAAGAAAGGCCGCTACCGCCAGGCGGCAGCGGCCGAGGCAGGGCCGCGACCGTCAGGCCGGCAGCTTGGTCTTGAAGACGTGCTCGTAGGCGGTCTTGTAGTCAGCGTCGTTGAAGAAGCTGTAGTAGGCAACGCGGCGCGCCCAGTCCTTCTGCGAGGCCAGCACCTTCTTGAAGAAGGGATCCTCGGATTCGAGCTTGGCCACCACCTTGTCCCAGGCCTTGATCTGCGCCTCGAACACCGCCTTGGGTGTGCGAGACACCTTCACGCCGTCTTTCACGATGAGTTGCTGCAGGTCACGCGAGTAGTTGTCCTGCGCGGTCCAGGTGTTGGCGGACGACACGGCTTCTGCGGCGTACTGCAGCACGGCCTTGAGATCGGCCGACAGCGCGTTGTACTTGTCGCGGTTGAAGATGATCTCGAAGAACTCCATCGCCTGGTGGTACGAGCCCATCGAGTAGAACTTGGCCACGTCCTGGGCGCCGAAGCGGCGGTCGGAGGTTGGGTTGTTGAACTCGAAGGCATCGATCACGCCGCGCTCCATGGCGGGCACGATCTCGCCGCCGGGCAGCTGGGTCACCTTCATGCCGAGTTCCTGCATCAGGTCGGCCGCGAGGCCCACCGTGCGGTACTTGTAGCCCTTGAGTTCGGCTTCGGTGCGGGGCGGGGCCTTCTTGAACCAGCCCAGCGGTTGCGTCGGCATCGGGAAGGCGAAGAAGCCCTTGAGGTTCAGGCCGAGCTGCTTTTGCAGCTCTTCGTAGAAGTCCAGACCACCGCCACGCATCATCCAGCCCAGCGTCTGCTCGGCGTTGGCGCCCGTCACCGGGCCGGAGCCGAACAGCGAGGCCACCTTGGACTTGCCATACCAGTACACCGCCACCTGGTGGCCGGCGTCGAGCACGCCCTTGCTCACGGCGTCGGTCACCTCGAAGGCCTTGACCACCGCGCCGGCGGTCAGGTACTCAATGCGCAGACGTCCGCCCGCCATTTCATTGACGCGCTTGACGTAGTCTTCGGCCATCTCGTTGAAGATGTCCTTGGCGCCCCACGACCCCTGCATCTTGAGGACGACCGGCGATTGCGCCACCGCAATCATTGGGGCCGTCAGGGCCGCACCGGCTGCACCGGCTGCTGCAGCGCCCAGGAAGCGGCGTCGTGCGGGCTTGACGCCCGCGCCTTGAATCGAATCGCTCATGTTGTCTCCTGTGTGTTTATGCTCGCTGACGTGCCGGGCCCGCGCCCTCGTTCAGGTCACCTTGACGGCACCTGCATATGTTCGTTCGCATGCGAACAACGCACGATCGGGTTTTCCCGGTCCGCGTTTCCCCGCATGGGGCTTGTCAACTTTCTGACAGCCATCGATCTCATCGTTCATTCACCGCTCGCCACCATGGAACCGATCCAGCTCTTCGACCCCGCGTCCAGCACTTACACCTACATCCTGTTCGACCCCGACAGCCGCGACGCGGTGATCATCGATCCGGTCGATGACCAACTGCAGCGTGACCTCGACGTGCTCCAGGCCAATGGTCTGCGCCTGCTGTGGTCGATCGAAACCCATGCCCATGCGGATCACGTCACCAGCGCCGGGCGCCTGGTCGAGCACACGGGTGCGCGCTCGGCTGCACCCCAGGGGTGCGGCATCGGCACCGCCGCCATGCAGCTGCAGCACGGCGACGAGTTGCAGTTCGGTGCTCAGACCCTGCGCGCGTTGCACACGCCCGGACACACCGCGGGCAGCATGAGCTTCGTGTGGCGCAACCATGTATTTACCGGCGACACCTTGCTCATTGACGGATGCGGGCGAACCGATTTCCAGTCGGGCAGCGCGCGTGACCTGTACCGCAGCCTCACCCAGGTGCTGTTTGCCCTGCCGGACGAGACCATCGTGTGGCCCGGCCACGACTACCGCGGGCGTCAGCACTCAACCATCGGCCAGGAGCGTCAGCACAACGCACGGGTGGCCGGACGCAGCGAAGCAGAGTTCGTGGCACTGATGGACAGCCTGAACTTGCCAAGACCCCGGCGCATGGACGAAGCGGTGCCGGCCAACCTCAGTTCGGGCTTGCGCCACGACGCCGGTGGCGATGCATTGTTGGCCCCGCGTCCGCCCGAAGGCGCCAACGCGGGCACCTACGCCGGCGATGTCCCGGCCGAACTGGCGTGGCAGTGGGTACAGGAGGACCGTTCGGTGCTGGTCGACGTGCGCACCGACGCCGAACGCGAGTGGGTGGGGTTCGTGCCGGGTGCGGTGCCGGTGGCCTGGAAACAGTGGCCCGGCATGGCGCCCAATCCGGACTTCGATGCCCAGGTACGCGCCGCGGCCGAAGGCGGTAAGTCTTTGGTTCTGCTGTGCCGCAGCGGCGTGCGCTCCATTGCCGCAGCCCAGCGTGCGACGGCGCTGGGCCTGACGGCCTACAACATCCTTGAAGGTTTCGAGGGCGATCCGGACGAGCAGGCGCACCGCGGTGTGAAGGGTGGGTGGCGCAAGCGCGGCTTGCCGTGGCGGCAGAAATGAAAGCGCTCTGAACCACAGTCGCTGCGAAAAAGAAACACCTCCCCGACCTCCGGTCGGCTGGACAAGCCGAAACTTGAGTCGAAAGCGTCACAACCCCTGTCAACTCTGACAGGGTTCGTGCGAAACATCACACATTCTTTTTTTCAATGGAGTCTCTTGTCCTTCTAGGAGAACTCCATGGAATCGTTGGGAACGGTGGATCGTGCGGTGGTTCGGGAGCCCGCCCTCAATCCCGCTTTGCGCGCCCGCATCGAGCGCGACTTCATGCCCCGCTGGCAGGGAGACTGGGGCGGCAAGTTCGTGCTGCACGGCAGCCAGCCCGGCCCCAACGCCGTTCGCCTGGATGGCAATGACTACTTGAGTGTTACCGGGCACCCCGACATCGTCGGTGCTCAAGTGGCGTCGCTGACGCGCAGCAGCGAATTCGTCGTCCAGTCGGGCGTCTTCCTGTTGCAGCAACATCCCTCGCGTGCGCTGGAGCAATCCCTGGCCGAATGGGTGGGCAAGGAAGATGTGCTGGTGTGCCAGTCGGGTTACGCCGCCAACGTCGGCCTGTTGCAGTCGATCGCGGGTCCCGATACCCCGGTGTTTCTGGACACCATGGCCCATACCTCATTGTGGGAAGGTGCCCATGCCGCGCGCGCCCAGGCGCACGTGTTCCGCCACAACGACCCCGAACACCTGGATCGCGTGCTCGCGCGCAAGGGCCCGGGCGTGGTCGTGGTCGACTCGGTCTACAGCACCACGGGTGCCTTGTGTCCCCTGCTCGAAATGGTCGAAGTGGTGGAGAAACACGGCGCCATGATCCTGGTGGACGAATCGCATTCGCTGGGTACCCATGGCCCCAATGGCGCAGGCCTGTGCGCGGCGCTTGGATTGACCAACCGGGTGCACTTCATCTCGGCCAGTCTGGCCAAGGCCATGGCGGGCAGGGCAGGGTTCTTCACCATGCCGGCCAGCATGCGCTACTACGTACTCAGCTCCAGCTTTCCCAACATCTTCAGCTCGTGCCTGTTGCCGCACGAGGTCGCGGGCTTGCGCGCCACGGTGGACGTGTTGCAGCGAGCGGACGCCCAACGGGAGCGCTTGTTCGCGATCACCCGCCGCCTGCGCGAGCACATCACCGACCTCGGGTATCCCATTCACCAGGGCTCCGAGCAGATCATTGCGCTGGAGGCGGGCACCGAGCTGGCCACCATGCAGTTGCGCGATGAGCTCGAAGCCCGGGGTGTGTTCGGCGCAATCTTTTGTGCGCCGGCCACCAGCCGCAACCGCGCCATGGTGCGGTTGACGCTGAGCGCAGCGCTCACCGATGCGGAACTCGACCACATCGAGGCTGTGCTGGCGGAAGTGGCACCCATCGTCAAGCCCTGGGACTGGCCGATTGCCCGCCGCGCCCGCGCGGTGGCCGCCGACTGATCCGGCGATCCGTCCGAAAGACCACCGCAGGGTCAGTGATCCTGCACGCTGCGGTGGTTTTCTTCCTGCAGGAAGTTGCGGTACGGATAAATGGGTTGCGGCAGGTCGGTCGCGGCCAACGAAAACACCGCCGCCATGAGGAGGCCGTCTTCGCCAATGGGTGTGGCGGCGCTGGTTCGCACCGATCCGCCTAGCCCAAGCTGCTGGTGCAGCTCCACCGCGGCCAGGCGGCGCCCCTCGCGGATCGCCTGCACTACGTCCATGCCCAGTGCCGCTGAGGCCGCGAGCTCAGCCAGGTCGCCCAGACTGGCGGCGGGCTCCAGCTGCAGCCACTGCACGCCACCGTCGGCATCGATCCCCAGCAAACCGAACGGTTCGCCGATCACCACGTACTCGACCCAGTGGTGGTGCGTGTAGTCACGCAACCACTGCGCCACCGACGGAATCTGCAGCAGTGACACCTGGTGTGGCCGCAGCACGCCGCGCCACATGGTGTTGAGCCGCGGATGCGGCGCCTGCGCCAACCGCTTGAGCACGCCCAGCAGGTGGCGCGTGATGTCGGTGGCCTGCTTGGGCACGAACTGGTCGATCAGCCCATTGTTGAAGGCCTGAATGGCAATCTGCTCGTCGGCCTGACCGGTGAGCAGCACACGTGAACCGGGCCAGTCGAGCAGGGTGTTGAAGACGCTGAGGCCGTCGGTGCCCGGCATGGCGTAGTCCACCACGCAGATCTTGGCCAGTCGATAGCGCTCGGGCCGCGCCGCCCAGTAGCGCAGGATTTGCGGGATCAGCGCCTGGCCCTGGCGCCAGCGCTCGATCATCTGCAATTGCTGGGCGGCGTCGGCCTCCCAGTGGGCGGGCTCGGCCTGCATCCGCGCCAGGAACCCGGAGGGCCGCGCGTACAGCTCGACCTGGGTTTGACCGGGGACCACCATGCCCAGCATTTCAAGGTAGTCCGGGTCGTCGTCGAGAAACAGGACGGCGCCGGGGCGCTGGAACAGGGAAAGCGTCAGTGCCATGGCTCAGGGGGTGGGTGGCGCAGCGACCGTCGCGGACGCACGGGACAAGGGCAGATCGATCATGAACACGGCCCCGAGGCCAGGCTCGGAGTGCACGCTGATGCGGCCGTGCGCGGCCTCGACAACGTTTTTGCAGAACGTCAGGCCCAGTCCGTTGCCGGCACCTGCCTGGGTGGAATAGAAGGGTTCGAAGATGCGGCTCTGCAGCTCGTGGGAAATACCGATGCCATCGTCGGACACGGCAATGCGCCCTTTGCCGTGGTGGATGCCGACGTCCACCCGCAGGTCGCCTGGCTGCGGCGCATGGCTGGCAGAGGCCAATGCATGCAAGGCGTTCTTGAGCAGGTTGACGATGACCTGGGCGAACATGGCGCGCGAGCCCAGAAACACGAAGTCCTGCTGTATCTGAACGCGCACACAGTCGCGCTCTCTTGAGCTGCGGTAGGGAAAGTTGGAGACCACTTCGTGCACCAGGTCGGCGGCCTGGATCGGCATGTTCTCTCTGGGCAGGCGCAGCAGCTGGGCGTTGGAGATCTGCGTGTCGATCTGTCGGTTCATGCTGCGCACCAGGTTCTGCAAGCGGGTGGCGAGTTCCTCGAACTTCTTGCGCTTGCTGTCACTGACGTCGTTTTGCGACAGGTTGCGCAGCACGTCACCCATCAGGTTGACGGTGGCCAATGGCGTGCGCAGTTCATGGGCCATGACGCCCATGGTGGACAAGGTGTTGATCAGGCGGGCGCGCCGCAGGTTGGCGCTGGACAGGCCCAGCATCAGGCCCATCGACCACGCAAAGCCGATCACCACCACATTGGCCATGGGTTGATCGGCCAGGTCAGGCGGCGCGCCCAGCAAGTGCGCGCTGGCGCCGCCCGCCAGGCCCCCGGAAATGAGCCCCAGCGTGGCCAGGCGCCAGTCGGTGGCGTGGTAGTAGATGAGCACCATGGCCACGACGCTGCCCAGCCAGACCGGGTTGCCACCGTTCATGCAGTACATCCAGCTGAAGAACCAGGGCAACTGAATCCAGGTGGCCAGGGTGAACAAACGACCGCTGGGTGCAGACGTCGGGTCGGCCCGCAGGCTGGGCATCAGATAGATCAGCGCAGTGAACGCCATGAAGAGGCGGGCCAGCAGGTTTTCGTAGGGCTGCGGCAGCGCTTTCGACCAAATCATGAAAAAAAGCATATGGCCGCCGAAGGTGAAGATGCCAATCCACCACAGGCGGCGCGACGATGGGTGCAGAATGGGCTCCATCGGCGTATCGACGACTTCGTCGCGCCACCATTGGCGCCAACGCGCCATCGTGTTCTTCAACTGCAACCGGTCCAGCCGCAACATGGTCTCCAGTGATGCCGCATGCCCTGCCATTGAGTCTTTGGCACTATCGGCTGCGCGCATTCTGCGCCCAGTGTCGGTGATAAGTGCATGACCCTCCCTGTCAACTTTGACAGTGTCAGCGTGGACAGCATCCTCGCGGACTGGTTGTGCGCGCTCAAGGAACAGGGCGTGGATGCCTTGGTGGTGCTGGGTCCCGACCCGCTCGGGCCGCGCGACAAGCGCGATGTGCTGGCCGCCCACCCGCCCAAGGTGCTGGGTGCGGCAGAGGCCTTGGCCGAGAGCCGCGATTTCGGGTCGAGCTGGCGCGAGAGCGACGCCCCCCTGGTGGCCTGGCAGGACATCGCCAAGTCGGCATCGGAGCAGACCAGTCGCTGGCGCCGACTGTTTCTGGCTTATGGGCACCAAAGCCTGGTGCGCGTGTCCTTTCCACTGCCGGCCGGCCGCGCGTTCGAATGTTTCATGTTCAGTCCGCGTGCCTTCGGCGGTCGGTCCGAAGCCGCGACCCTGGCCTGGTCGGCCTTCAATATCTGGCCCATGCTCAAGCGTGCGCTGGCCGAGCAGCGCGTGGCGCTCAGCCCGCGCGAGCTGGAGTGTCTCAACCTGGCCTTCGAGGGCCTGACCGCACGCGAGACGGCGCAGCGCATGGAAGTGTCCGAGCGCACGGTCAACTACCACCTGGCCAACGCCATGGCCAAGCTGCAGACCGACAACAAGCTGGCGGCCGTGCAACGGGCCTGCTGGCTGGGCCTGATCTGAAGGGCTGCCCCAGCCGACACGGCTTGGTCATAATCGCGCCCCATGGCTTTTCTCGCCCTGGATGTCGGCAACACGCGTTTGAAGTGGGCCCTGTACGACGAACCCCGCGTCGGTGCCCGGCTCATCACGCACGGGGCCCAGTTCCTGGAAAACATCGAGACACTGGAGGACGGCGACTGGAGCCGCTTGCCGTCGCCGCGCTGGGTGCTCGGCTGCGTGGTGGCCGGTGATGCGGTCAAGCGCCGGGTGGAAGAGCAGTTGGAAATGTGGGACGTGACACCCCAGTGGGTGGTGTCCGGCAATGCCGAGGCGGGTCTGACCAATGGCTACGATCACCCGGCCCGGCTGGGCTCGGACCGCTGGGTGGCCATGATCGGTGCGCGTCAGCGCCTTCTGGCCCGCGGGCGCGCGCGGCCCTGCGTGGTGGTCATGGTCGGTACGGCCGTCACCGTCGAGGCGGTGGACACGCAAGGCAAGTTCCTGGGCGGGATCATCCTGCCGGGTCACGGCATCATGCTGCGTGCGCTGGAGTCTGGCACCGCCGGCCTGCACGTGCCGACCGGCGAGGTGCGCGACTTCCCCACCAACACCAGCGACGCCCTCACCAGTGGCGGCACATTTGCCATTGCGGGCGCGGTGCAACGCATGGTCGAGAACCTGACGAAGCACTGTGGCGAGCCGCCAGTGGTCTTCATGACTGGTGGTGCCGGCTGGAAGATGGCCCCTTCGATGTCGACCGAGGTCGAACTGGTCGAGAGCCTGATCTTCGATGGCTTGCTGCACATCGCCAATCGCCGCCTGAACCTCAGCGCCGCCGAACGCTGAGCATCGCCATGCGATCGGCCAGGCCTGCGTGCCTGCCTATTCGAGCCCCCAGGGCAGCATCAGCGTCAGCGCCAGCAACTGGTTGAAGGTGGGCGTGAAGCCGTCGATGATGGCTTGCGGATCCGGGCACAGAGCGGTGTCGGCGATCACACCGAACTGAACGCCGCCACCGTAGCTCAGCACCGACACGCCCAGCCCCACCGTGCCTGTCTGCGGCACCCAGAACATGGTCTGCTCCAGCGTGCTGCCGCAAACCTGCAGTTTCTTCGCCGGCCCCGGCACGTTGGTCATGACGGCGGTGGTCTTGCGCCCAAACAAGTTGAGCAGCGCGTCCTGCGCCGGCTTGATCAACAGACCGGCCACACTCAACAGACCAAAGGTCAGCAAGGGTTGCAGGCTGCCTTTGAGGCTGTTCATGCGCGCGCGAACGGCGTACAGGCGCTCGATCGGGTTGGTGATGCCGATGGGCAGCAGCAGTGGCACCAGGCCGAAGCGGTTGCCCAGTTTCCAGGCTTCTTCCATGGGACGCAGGTTGATGGGCACCATGGCCCGGATCTCCTGGCCGTCGGTGTCATCGCCGCGTGCGCGCAGGTAGTTGCCGAGGGCGCCAGCCACGCACGCCAGCAGCACGTCGTTGACCGATGCATTGAAGGCCTTGCCGATGGCCTTGACGGCGTCAAGTGGGATGGGCTCGCACCAGGCCACGGCCTTTGCCCCGCCGGGTGTGCCCTTCAGCCGGGTGCGTGCGTCGTCGGGCATCAGGGCCAGCGTGGCGAGGTCGGTGGCCAGTTGCGTGCCGACCCGGGCGACATCCATGGCCTGGTCCAGGGTGCCGCCCAGGGTCTGCTGGGGGTGGGCCATCATCGACAGAGATTTGGCGGCACCGCCACCGGCCAGATCCAGTGCGCGCGCCGTGATGTCGCCGAAAGGGCGAACCAGCGTGTCGGCCAGCCAGTCTTCGGCCCCATCCAGGCCACTGCGCGCGGCCTTGCCTTGTCTGGATGGTGCCGGCAGGGCGCCGCCGTCGACCAGGCTCATCATCACGCCGATGAGTGCGATGCCATCGGCGATGCAGTGGTGAATGCGGGCGATCAGCGCGGAGCCGCCGTCGTAGTGCTCGATCAATTCGAAGCGCCACAGGGGATGAGCGTGGTCCAGCGGCTCGATGGCCAGCGCCGCCACGCGCGCTTGCAGGGCCGCGCGTTCGCTCTGACCCTTGGTGCGTTTGAGGCGGTGGGTGACCAGATGGCGGTTCAGATCGAAGTCGGGGTCGTCCACCCAGGCCGCACCCGCGGCGTCTTCGCGTGCCATCTGCCTGAAGCGCCTGTAGGGCAACAAACGCTCGCGCACCCGCTCGGCGAGCGCAGCGCGCGAGATGGCCGGTTTGAGCACCCACACGCCCACGATCATCATCAGGTTGGTGGGTGTGTCCATGCGCAGCCAGGCCGTGTCGACCTTGCTCATGCGCTCGCCTTCCAGGCCGATCGCGCTGCTCAACGCCTGGGTGACGGCGGCGAGACGGTGGTCCATGCTGACTCCTCGGGTGGGTTCTCTATTCTGTGTGCGTCGGCCTTCGTAAGATACCGGGACAAACCGCCATCCCATCCAGCGCACACCCTCAGGAGACCCTATGTCCGATCTCAAGGCCCGATTCGACGCCGCCGTTGCCAATTCCAAGAAGCTCGCCGAGCGCCCCGACAACACCACGCTGCTGAAAATCTATGGCCTCTACAAGCAGGCCACCGCCGGCGACAACACCGAGAAAAAGCCCGGCTTCGGTGACATGGTCGGCCGTGCCAAATGGGACGCCTGGAACGGCTTCAAGGGCGCATCGTCGGACGACGCCATGCAGCAGTACATCGACCTGATCGACAGCCTGAGCTGAGCCTTCCCGCCCCTCTTGGGCGCAAAGCCACCTGTGTTTTCAGGTGGCTTTCTTTTTGGCAGCAGCCTTCTTGGCCGTGGGCTTTTTGCTGCTGAGCAGCACGTCAAGGTTCTTGACGATCTCGGCCTCGATGCGGTCTTTGAAGGCGCCCAACAGGAAGCCAAGCCTGGCATCGAGCACGAAGCGCTCGCCGTCCACCTTGAGGCAGCCGCTGACACCCGACCGGTTGAACTGCACCTCGTCGGCCTTGGTGCCTTCTTCGTAGGTGCAGCTCATGTCGAACTCTTCTTCGGCCTGTTCGGCCCAGCGCCAGGCGATCTTGCGGGCCGCGGCCAGGCCCAGGCTGTGATCGCGCTCGATGTGGATGTCTGCCATGGCGGGTTCCTGTTATCGGGGGGCGGGTGTCAGTGCCTGCAGAGCGGCCAGCCTTTCGGCGGCGGGGCGTTCGGCCAGCGCACGCACCGCATCATAGAAGCGGGCGAAGTCGTGGCCTTGCGCGGCAAACAAGGCCTCGAAGGCCGGCACGTACTGGTCGTAGGCGCCCTGCGAGCCCAGCAACGCATTGTTCACGCGCGCCACCCAGGGGTCGTACGCCGCATAGCCGCCCCAGAACGCCTTGAGCTGCGCGTAGTCGTGCCGGAACCCGGCCATGGCCGCGTGCTTGCGCTCGGTCTTGGTCGCGTCGTTGAGGGCCGGGTCGTCGTATATGGCCTGGAGCCGCGAGCGCAGCTGGCCGCTGAGCCGGCGAAACGACTGGCGTCGCTGGTCGAAGGCAAGGTACTCGGCGCGGGCCGCGGGCGTTGAGGCCTCGGCCAGCCAGCGCTGCACGCCCAGGCGTTCCACCGCAGTGGCGAACGACTCGTTGAAGGCGGTGTCGCCCTTGACGTACAGCACCTGGTGCGCCAGTTCGTGAAACACCAGGCGCGCCAGCTCACCCTCCGGGTACTGGATGAAGGTGTTGAGCAGTGGGTCGCCGCCGGCCCAGTTCATCCAGCCCAGCGTGGAATAGGCGGGCACCGGGTAGACCGCGACCTCGAGCTGAGGGTCGAGGCTGCGTGCGAAGGTCTGTGCGTCGCCTTCGTGGTAGTAGCCCCGGTAGCCCACGCAACCGGCCACGGGAAAGCACCAGGTCTGCAGCTTGAGTGAGAGGGCCGGTGCCGCCACCACGTTGTAGACCGCGGCGCGCCGCCCCAGGTCGGCGTAGCGGTGGTAGCTGGCGTTGTCGGGCAAGTCCAGGGCAGTCACGGCGAACGCACGCATGCGCTTGGCCAGGGCCAGGCGCTGACGCAGCGCATCGGGGGTGTGGGGATCGTCCAGCCAGTCGTCGATCGGACGGGCGCGCCACATCAGCTCGGCATGGCCGGTGAGCGATTGCCAGTAGTAGCCCGCCCCCTGGGTGCGGGCGCAGCCCGCGGTGGTCAGCACCAACCCCAGGGCAAGTGCCAGGGTCAGAGCCAAAGGGCGCCTCAACCGGTGGCCTCCGCCGCTGCGACCTGCACGTGGCAGTCGTAGAAGGTGGGCGCACGGCCGAGGTCGGTCAGGCGCTGGCTGGTCACCTCGTTGACATTGGTGCCTGCGGGCCCGAGCTTGCGCCACCAGATGCCCAGACCATTGACCACACCCGGTCGCGCACGGGTGGAGATGTCGACCACGCAGCGGTACTCACCCCGGTCGTTGAACACCCGCACCATCTGGCCCGACCGCAGGCCGCGCGGGGCGGCATCGTCGGCGTGCATCTCCAGCACCGGCTGGCCTTCGATGTCGCGCAGGCTCTGCACATTGACGAAGCTGCTGTTGAGGAAGTTGCGCGCGGGTGGCGAGATCATGGCCAGCGGGTAGGCCGGGTGGGTGGCCGCAGGTTCCGCGTTCGGCAGGTAGTCGGGGAGCGGGTCCAGGCCCTGGGCCGCCAGGCGCGCACTGTGGAACTCGCAACGGCCCGATGGCGTAGGAAATCCGCCGTCGGCAAATGGCGCCTCGGGCACCGGCAGGGTGACCCAGCCCGTGTCGAGCAATTGCTGGAAGTCGATGGTGTCGCCAAACGCCGTGCGGCACAGCGTCAGGTCGTCTTCAGCGAAGCACGGGTCGTCAAAGCCCATGCGCCTGGCCAGTTGGCGAAAGATCTCGGTGTTGGTGCGCGATTGCCCAAGTGGTGCGATCGCCGGGCGGTTGAGCAACACGTCGGTGTGGCCGTAGCTGGCGTGCACATCCCAGTGCTCGAGCTGGGTGGTGGCCGGCAGCACGATGTCGGCGTGGTCGGCGGTGTCGGTGAGGAAGTGCTCCAGCACCACTGTGAACAGATCCTCGCGGGCGAAGCCACGCACCACCTTGCCGGATTCGGGCGCCACCGCGACCGGGTTGCTGTTGTAGACCACCACGGCCTCGATGCGTGGCCCGAAGGTGGGCGATGCATCGCTCAGCAGGGCGTCGCCGATGGTGCTCATGTTGATCGTGCGCGGTGTCTTGCCGGCCAGCAGATCGGGTCGGTGCAGGGCTTGCTTCTGCACCGGGAACTGGCCCGACGAAGACAGCAGCAGCCCACCCGCCCGATGCCGCCACGCCCCCACCAGTGCCGGCAGGCAGGCGATGGCGCGCGCGGCGTTGCCGCCGCCGCGCACCCGCTGCATGCCGTAGTTCAGCCGGATCGCGGCGGGGCGGGTCGTGCCGTAGGCCTGTGCGAGGTCGCGAATCTGCTGCACCGGCACATCGCACACGGCGGCGGCTCGCTCGGGTGGCCACTTCAGCGCGCGCTCACGCAGCGCATCCCAGCCCAGGGTGTGGCGGGCGATGTAGTCGTGGTCCAGCCAGTCGTTCACGACGAGTTCGTGCATCAGCGCCAGCGCCAGCGCGGCGTCGGTGCCGGGTCTGAGCGCGATATGTTCGTGGCACTTGTCGGCGGTTTCTGTGCGGCGCGGGT
Source organism: Hydrogenophaga sp. (assembly GCF_019635465.1). Taxonomy (GTDB): domain Bacteria; phylum Pseudomonadota; class Gammaproteobacteria; order Burkholderiales; family Burkholderiaceae_C; genus Hydrogenophaga. The sequence continues at coordinate 75,691 of NZ_JAHBZK010000020.1, read as the reverse complement.
CGATGCACACCAGCCGCGCGCCGTCGCGCTTGGCCTGCTGGGCGAGTTTCCAGAAGTGCAGGTTGCTGCCGATGCTGTTGCTGCCCCAGATCACGATCAGTCGGGCCTCGGCGAAATGCTCCACCTTCATGCCCATCTTGCCGCCCAGGGTCTGCATCAGGGCCTCGCCGCCTGCCGACGCGCAGATGGTGCGATCGAGCAGTGAGGCGCCCAAGCGGTGGAAGAAGCGTGCGGCCATGCCTTCGCCCTGCACCTGCCCCATGGTGCCCGCGTAGCTGTAGGGCACGATGGCCTCGGGGTCCCTCTCGGCAATGGCGCCGAGACGACGAGCGATCTCTTCGAGCGCCGCTTCCCAGGAGATGCGCTCGAATTGCCCGCTGCCCTTGGGGCCGGTGCGGCGCAGCGGGTGCAGCACCCGCTCGGGGTGGTGGGTGCGCTCGGCGTAGCGGGACACCTTGGTGCACAGCACACCGCCGGTGTGCCGGTGGTCCGGGTTGCCTTGCACCCGCACCGCGCGGCCGTTGTCCACGGTGGTGAGCAAGGCGCAGGTGTCGGGGCAGTCGTGCGGGCAGGCGCCGCGCACGATGACGGAATCTTGATTCATGGCGGGGGATGTTGCGTCGGCATCATAGGTCGGCGCGCCCAGGGCGCGGCCGGCACCGTTCGGCGGGTATGTCACCTGAACATATGAAGCGCTGGTTATACCCCTCGGGTGTACCAGCCCGTGGAGGTGACATCGATGAAAAGACGAGACCTGATGGCGGCGGCGGTGGCCGCGCCCGCGCTTTCCCTGGTAGCCACCGGCGCGCGCGCCCAAGTGGCCGGTTTGACCGACACCACCCTGGTGCTGGGTCAGTCGGCGCCCTTCAGCGGCGCGGCCGAGCAACTGGGTTTGCAGTTTCACTTGGGCGCTCAGCTGTTTTTCGAGCAGGTGAACAACAAGGGTGGCATCAACGGCCGGCGCATCGAGCTGCGACGCCTGGACGATGGCTACGAACCCGACCGGTGTGTGGCCAACACCAAGCAGTTCATCAGCGAAGGCGTGTTTGCCCTGTTCGGCTACATCGGCACCCCCACCAGTGTGGTGGCGCTGCCGCTGGCCACCCAGGCCAAAGTGCCCTTCGTGGCCCCGTTCACCGGCGCCGAGTCGCTGCGCGACCCGTTCAACCGCTATGCCATCCACGTGCGCGCGTCCTACTTTGACGAGACGGCGGCCATCGTGCGCCAGCTCACGCTGGTGGGCATCAAGCGGATCTCGGTCTTCTATCAGAACGACGCGTACGGCAAGGCCGGCCTGGAAGGCGTGACGCGCGCGCTCAAGGCCGCCAACCTGGCGCCGGCCTCCACCGGCACCGTCGAGCGCAACACGGTGGACGTGGCCGAGGCCATCAAGTCCATCATGGCCGGCAACCCCGAGGCCATCGTGCAGATCAGCGCCTACAAGTCCTGTGCGGCTTTCATCCGTGCGTCGCGCAAGGCGGGCTACGCGGGCAACCTCTACAACGTGTCTTTCGTGGGCACGCAGGCCTTGCTCGACGAGCTGGGCAAGGACGCACGCGGCGTGGCGGTGAGCCAGGTCATGCCGTTCCCCTACAGCCCGGTGACGGCCTTGTCGGGCGAGTACCTGGCGGCGGTGCGTGCCAAGCAGGGGCGTGCACCCAATTACTCCGGCATTGAAGGCTTCGTGGCCGCCAAGGTGTTTTGCGAAGCGCTCACGCGCGCCGGGCGTGGGGTGTCGCGTGAGTCCTTCATCACGGCGCTGGAGACCCTGCGCAATGTGGACCTGGGGGGCTTCCCGATCGACTTCGGCCCCAACGACCACACCGGCTCCAAGTTCGTCGAGCTGACGCTGCTGACCGAAGACGGGCGCATCCGCCGCTGAAGCCGCACCGCTGCCCCCCGTTGACTGTCGCTGGTCGCGACAATGAGGTTGTTCGTCTTACAAATGGGGCGAGCCCACCAGCAAATGCGTACTCTTGGGTGCTGTCTGAATGGCGTCGCCCAACCATGAACATCCCCAAAGTCTTTGCCGCGCTGAGCCTGGTCGTCCCTTTGTTGGCGGCGGCCGCCGAGATCACCTGGGACGAGCTGATTGACGTCAGCGACGCAGCGCTTCGGGAGGCGCAACGCGTGCTCATCGAAGAGCACCAGGCCGGCCGATACGAGCGCTTCGACATCACCGGGCGCAACAGCGAGATCGTGCTGTCGACGGGTGGGGAGCCAGGCCTGGTCGGCAAGGTGGTGTACGTCGGTTCGTTTTCGCTGCGCAGCAATACCTGGCTGTGGGGTTGGGCTGACAAAGGTGTGCCTCAGCATCTGAGCCAGCCCCTGTCGATCGTCCGCGAGGTGGGGCAGTCGCAAGGGTTCAAGCAGCTCACCACCAGACGGTGGCAGGGTGACACCGGTGACGCGCAGAACATGGTGGCCATCGCCCATTGGCTGCTCGACGGCAAAGGCATGTACCGGGCGCCCGATGACGAGGGTCAGCTGCTCAGGTACTGGGTGATCACCGACATCCACCCTGCCAAACCCTGACCGCCCCTGCATGGAGCCTCGCATTCACCCGCGCCGGGGCCGGTGATGTCGCCCAGGGTTGGTTTCCCTGGGCGCCAAACCGATACCATGCCCGGTTTCAAGAACCGGACACCGGACATGAAGCTCATCGATTCCATCGTCACTCAGGCCGCCGGGATCGCCGCGGTGCGCCGCGATATCCACGCCCATCCCGAGTTGTGTTTCGAGGAGGTGCGCACCGCCGACGTGGTGGCGGCCAAGCTCACCGAATGGGGTATCCCGGTGCACCGGGGCATGGGCACTACCGGGGTGGTGGGCATCGTGCACGGGCGCGACGGCGGCGCCTGCGGTCGCGCCATCGGCCTGCGTGCCGACATGGACGCCCTGCCCATGCAGGAGCACAACCACTTTGCCCACGCCAGCACCCACGCCGGCAAGATGCACGCCTGTGGCCACGACGGTCACACCGCCATGCTGCTGGCCGCGGCCCAGCACTTTGCGCAGCACCGCAATTTCGACGGCACGGTCTATCTGATCTTTCAACCGGCCGAAGAGGGCGGTGGCGGCGCGCGCGAAATGATCAAGGACGGGCTGTTCGACAAGTTCCCGATGGAAGCCGCCTTCGGCATGCACAACTGGCCCGGCCTGCCCGCCGGCAGCTTCGCGGCCAGCGTTGGTCCGGTCATGGCCTCGAGCAACGACTTCACCATCACCATCCGAGGCAAAGGCGCCCACGCAGCCATGCCGCACAACGGCATCGACCCGGTGCCGGTGGCCTGCCAGATGGTGATGGGCTTTCAGACCATCATCAGCCGCAACAAGAAGCCGGTGGACGCCGGCGTGATCTCGGTCACCATGATCCACACGGGCGAAGCCAACAACGTGGTGCCCGATCAGGCCGAACTGCGTGGCACGGTGCGCACCTTCACCTACGAAGTGCTCGATCTGATCGAAAGCCGCATGAAGGAGATCGCCGAGCACACCTGTGCCGCCTACGGCACCACCTGCGAGTTCCGCTTCAACCGCAACTACCCGCCGACGGTGAACCACCCCGACGAGACCGCCTTTGCCCGCCAGGTGCTGGCCGACATCGTGGGCGCCGAGCGCGTGCTCGAGCAGGAGCCGACCATGGGCGCCGAAGACTTTGCCTACATGCTGCAGGCCAAGCCCGGTTGCTACATCTTCATCGCCAACGGCGACGGCACGCACCGCGAGACCGGCCATGGTGACGGTCCCTGCATGCTGCACAACCCCAGCTACGACTTCAACGACGACCTCATCCCGCTGGGCGCGACCTACTGGGTGCGATTGGCCGAACAATGGCTGGCCCAGCCCCGTCGCGCCGGGGGTGCTGCGTGATTCCGGTCAACAACGCCTTCTCCGACACCTACGCCCAGGCCCGGGTCAAGTTCCTGGGCGCGGCCGCCAATGCTGGCATGGCGCTGCACAGCTATGAGCACCCCCTCAAAGGGCGCGAAGGTGAAACGCTGGCCATGGATGTGGCCGTCGACGGACCTGCCGACGCCGAGTCGCTGCTGATCGTCAGCAGTGCCTGCCATGGCGCCGAGGGTTTCTGCGGCTCGGGCGTACAGGTCCACGCGGCCCACGATGCCGAATGGCGCGCCAGAGCACGCGACGCTGGTGTGGCCGTTCTGTACGTACACGCCCTCAACCCGCATGGGTTCTCGTGGTTGCGCCGGGTGACCCACGAGAACGTGGACCTCAACCGCAACTTCCAGGACTTTGGCCAGCCGCTGCCGGTCAACGCTGCCTATGCCGAGCTGCATCCGCTGCTGCTGCCGCCCGAATGGCCGCCGACGGCCGAGAACGAGGCTGCCGTCAACGGCTGGATCGCGAAGCATGGCCTGACCCAGTACCAGGCCGCGGTCTCCACCGGTCAGCACCAGTTCGCCGATGGCCTCTTCTTCGGTGGCACGGCACCCACCTGGAACAACCGCACCGTGCGCCAGATGCTGCGCGACCATGGCCAGGCCGCGCGCCGCGTGGCGTGGATCGACCTGCACACCGGCCTGGGCCCCAGCGGCCTGGGCGAGCGCATCTTTGCGTGCCGCGACGACGCCGCCGCATTTCAGCGCGCGCGCGCCTGGTGGGGTGGCGATGGCGCCACGCCCATCACCAGCATCTACGACGGCTCGTCCACGTCGGCCAAGCTCACCGGCATGATGTGGGCCGCCGTGTACGACGAGTGCCCGCAGGCCGAGTACACCGGCATCGCGCTGGAGTACGGCACCGTGCCCATCACCGAAGTCATCGGTGCACTGCGCGGCGACCATTGGCTGTACCAGCACCCCGAGGCACCGGCCGAACTGCAGGCGCAGATCCGCCAGCGCCTGAAGGACGCCTTCTATACCGACACCGACGCCTGGCGCGGCCAGATCGTGAGTCAGGCGCGCCAGGCCATGTTTCAGGCCGTGGACGGGCTGGCGGGTCCGGGCTGACAGCCAGCTTCGCTGGGGTGGCGCATGGCCTACGCCGGCACCGATCAGCAGATCCGTCTGCAGCAGCGGGCAGAAGAGCTGCACACCTGGCTCTACGACACCCCGGGCTGCTGTCACCCTGGCCGCTTCTGTGGCACCGACGACCCGCAGCGGCTGGGCTGGGATGTCATCGAATCGGCGCTGCAGCGCGACCAGGTTTTTGGCTTTCGCCTGCGCCCGGCGCAAGAGCGGCAGGCCCTGGCCGAGCGCCTCGCGCAACTGGGCTGCCAGTTGCACACCTGGGATGTGTTTTATGCGACGGTGGCCGACGCTTCGGCGACCCTGCGGTCACAGCCTGCAATGCCATTGCCCGACGGCCTGACCGAGTGCGTGCTCGACGCGGGAGAGCCCGAGACCCGCGCGGTGGCCATCCAGACCTTTCTGGCGGAGCAGGGGATGGCGCCGTTCTCGTCGCGCATGCTGCAAGGTCAGCTTGGCCCGGCCGCCACGCCCTACCTGCTCGATGGCGCGGGCCGCGTGGTGGCCTGCGCACACGCTTATCTGCCGCACAACCGGTTCAGTGCCCACGAGAAGACGGCCTGGGTGGGCCTGGTGGCCGTCTCGCCCACGCAGCGAGGGCGTCGGTTGGGCGTCTACATCAACGCCCGCGCCATCCAGCTGGCGGCGCAGTTGCTGGGCGCCACAGCGGTGTACGAGCTGGTCGCGCCTGGCAACGAGCCGTCGCGGCGCATGGTCGAGGCGTGCGGTGTGCGCCATCGCCCGGAGTTGCTGTGTGGCATGGCCACGCAACAAGAGAATCGCTTCACGGTCTGAAGGGTTGATCGAGCGCCAAATGCCCGACGACCATTGGTCCTGAGCGGTCAAACAACCTGCTCTTGCAGGCTGTTTACAAACGACTGAATGGTTTGTGCGTGGACCGGCTTGTGCAGCAGGATCAGGCCGGCACCGCGCACGGCGGCCATGACATCGGGGGTGGTGTCGCCGGTGACAATCGCGATCGGCAGGTCAGGGTGGATTTCCTGACGCAGCAGCTGTGCCACCTGGAGCCCGGTTTCCGTGGCGCAGAGGTGGTAATCGATCAGTCCGGCCCGGATGGCCGTCCCATGTTCCGCCACGACGGCGGCTACCTCCTGCAGCGAGCGCCCCTGCACGGCCTGGTGTCCCCAGGCCTTGAGCAAAAATGCCGTGCTGGCAAGGATGTCTTCCTCCTGATCCACCACGAGCACCAGCAGCGACTCCTTTGTCGGTGAAGGTTGCGGTGACGCAGGCGTGACGCTGAGCGGTGCGTGTGCTGCGCCTTGAGGGATCGCCAGTGGCAGCAGGAGTTCGAAGACCGAGCCGCGCCCGAGCTGTGAGCGCCAGCGCAGCTCGCTGCCCAGCAGCTGCGCCGAGCGCTGGGCGATGGCCAGACCCAGCCCGAAACCGCGTGCCGAATTGCCGGTCTCCAGCGCGTTGCGCCCCTGGAAGAACTCTTCCGACAGTCGTACCTGGTCGTCCGGTGCGATGCCAATGCCCGTGTCCCACACCTGCAGCAATACGTGCCCGCCCCGGCGACGGGCCGCCACCAGAATGGCTCCCTCCTTGGTGTAGCGAACGGCATTGGCCAGCAAGTTGCTCAGGATTGCATGCAACACCGCCGGGTCGGTGTGCACCTGCAGCCCCGATTCACGCACCCGCACGTCCAGGCCCTTGGCGTGCGTCGCCGAGGTGATTTCATCGAGTGCCGCCAGCAGCATCGGTGCCAGCGGCTGATTTCGGAGTCTCACTTCCACCACGCCGGCGTCCAGACGCGACACATCGAGCAGGCGGCCGAGCAACTGGCTCATGGTCTGCAATGCCAGCTTCATGCGGTCGGCCACGGCCATCAGTGTCGCGGGCAGGATCTGTCCGCCGCCGGCCATGGCCTTGAGCGCTGGAACGAACAGTCCCATGGCGTGGATGGGTTGGCGCAGATCGTGGCTGGCCGTGGCAAGAAAACGTGTCTTGGCGCGGCTGGCTGCTTCGGATGCATCGCGCGCCCGAGACACCTCCGCCACCAAAGCTTCGTTTTCGAGACGCAGTCGCAGTGCCTCCACAACGGTGCGGTCGATCCTCAGCGAGAAGAGCACGGCCATGACGAGGTACACCACACCCAGTCCACCCAGCGTGATGGCGATGGGGTCGGCCGAGGCAAAGCAGCGGACCGTGAAAGGCAGCGTGCATGGCAAGGTGTAGGCCAGATGAGAGGCGAAGTAGGGCCCTTGGGACTGGGTGGCGCCCGAGACGCTGCCCATCAGGACAATCGCAATCACCGCCAGGTTGACGGTCTCCTGCGGGTGGAGAAACCACCACGCCAATGCGCCCCACCACGCACCTGCCAGGCCGGAGCTCAGCAGGAAGAGCATGGCCCATCGGTCGATCGACAGCGCGGGGTTTTCGCGCCGGAGAAAGCCTTGGGACAAGGCCAGGCGTACGAGGGTGATGCTGGTGTTCAGTGCAAACCAGACCAGTGCCTGCACCAGACTCTGGCCGACGAGGTGCAGCAGCGTCACCGCGCCGGCGCCCAGCAAGGTGGAGCCCATCGCCATGGCAGGAACGTTGCGCGCGAGCAGGCGGATCTGCTCGTGGCGCAATTGCTCGACACGGACAACCGGCGGCTGCATCTCATGAGGATAAGGGAGGCGGTCGGTCCGCCGCCACTTGATCCGGAGGAGCGGTTCAGCGCTGGTACGCCGACGACAACCCCATCAGGTGCTGCCGTTGTGCCGACTCCAGGTACGGCGCCAATTGGTGCAGCACATGCTGTGCGCCGCGCAGCAAAGCAGCCTGGGCCTGCTCGGGTTCGAGCGCCCGGCGCGGGTCGCGCACGTATTCGTAGCTCAGCCAATAGGTCAGCAGCACCACCATGCTGTCGGCGGTGGGCTCCAGCTCGCGGTTGTCGATCTGCAGGGCGCCATTGCGCACCAGGCCGCCGAGCATGGCGCGGATGGCACGTGTCTTGGCCGCGAGCAGGGTTTGAAAGCGTGTCTCCAGCAACCGGTTCTTGGACAGCAGGTCGTTGAGGTCGCGGTAGAGGAATCGGTACTCCCAGATGCGCTCGAAGATCGAGTGCAGCAGAAACCAGGCGTCCTCCACATGACGCACACCGTCGGCCGCACCCAGCAATTCGTTGAGCGCGCGTTCGTAGCGCTCGAACAGCGAATTGATGAGCTCATCCTTGGCTGGGTAGTGGTAGTACAGGTTGCCGGGGCTGATGCCGAGTTCGGCCGAGATCAGCGTGGTCGAGACGTTGGGCTCGCCAAATCGGTTGAAGAGGTCGAGCGTGGTTTCGAGGATGCGCTCGGCCGTGCGGCGTGGTGCCTTCTTGGCCATGGCTCAGGCGCTCTGGGCGGGCTCGGGCAGGCGCCGCTGCAGCTCGTCGAGCACGTGATGCAAGCGATGGGCCACCGCGCTGTCGGCCGGGCGCTGTCGCGTGTCGATGAGGTGGCGCTGCGGATCGGCCAGTACCGCGTGGTCAATGGTGATGCCATGGCGCGCCAGCTGCGGCGCGAGGCGCCCGGCACGCAGGCGAAGCAAGGCGCGGGTCTGCTGATAGGCGTGCTCGGCCATCTCTCGCCGCTGGCGGTAGCTGAAGGTGTTGGCAAAAAACAGCTCGGCGTCGCGCTGGTCGGGTTCGATCAGCACGATGTCGGTGTCTGGGTAGCTGCGCGCGTACTGCTTGAAGCCCAGTTCCAGTCGCGAATGGATCATCGAGCGGAAGGTCTGGCTCATCACCACCGGCAGACCGCCTTCGACCAGCGCCGGGATGCGCCCCTCGTGCGTGGCGTCGGGGGTGGCGTGGTAGGGCACCAGGGGGTTCACGCACAGCAGCAGATCCACGCCTTCGTCGAGCGCCACCGTGGCGTGCAGCGTCTTCTTGAGCGCGCCGTCGACATAGTGACGCCCATCAATGGCCACCGGCGGGAACAGACCTGGCAGCGCCGCGCTGGCCTGGATGGCGCGCGAGATGGGCACATGATCCCAGCCGGGCTGGCCAAAGGGGGCCGCTTCGCCGGTGTCCAGCGCAGTGGCCACCAGGGTGAGCCGCGCGCGCAAGTCGGCGAAGCGGTTGGTGCGCCCTGGCATCGAGAACAGGCGCGCGATCTCGGTGTGGATGGCTTCGTTGTCGAGCACGCCGGTGGGCAATGCCGCGCCCAGGCGCTCCAACGATTGCGACAGCGCCTTGCCTTGCACCAGCCAGGCCCAGGTGGCACTGCCAACCAGTCCGGGCAAAGCGCGCAGACGCTGCGCGAATTCGCCCCAGGCCGGGCGCATCAGCCAGGCTGGATCGAAGCCGTCCAGGCGCGGGCGGTCTTCGATGAAGGATTCGCACAGGGCGCGTGGCGTGATGCAGTTGGCCAGCGCCGCTGCAATGAAACCGCCCGCCGACACGCCGACGTAGTGATCGCAGGCGTTGAGGTCCAGCCCCGTCAACGCGTCGTCCAGTGCGCACAGGGCGCCGATCTCGTAGATGGCGCCGAGCGGACCACCGCCAGCCAGGGCCAGGGCGATGCGTGGCGGGTGTTCGCGGCGAGGGCGTCGGGTCATGCGGCCGAGTGTAGGGGGCGGTCCGCTTCAGGCCTGTTGCGCTGCAACAGGCCTGGCGAGGGCATCAAGCGGCCTTTTTGGCAGCGGCCTTCTTGGCCGGCGCGCGCTTGGCAGGGGCCTTGGCGGCCGTGGTCTTGCGCGGTGCGGCCTTGCGCGCCGGCTTGCTTGCAGCGGTGTCCACGCCGCCTAGCTTGAGCACTTGCGCGTTCAGCGCGTCGATGCGGTCCATCAGGGACTCGACGTCACGGGCCGACGGCACACCCAGCTTGCCCAGGGCCTTGGCCACGCGCTCTTCGAACAGGCTCTCCAGCTTGTCCCAGCTGCCGGCGGCCTTGCTCTGGATCTCGTTGGCCATGGTGCTCACGCGACTGGTGGCCTCGCTGATGCGCTCTTCGGCCACGGCCTGCGTCTTGCGCTGGATCGACAGGCCTTCCTTCACCAGCGTCTCAAAGGCCTTGCCGCCTTCTTCCTGGGCCTTGGCAAAGGCGCCCAGACCGGCCAGCCAGATCTGCTGTGCCGAGTCCTTGATGGCGCCCGTCAGCGGCGAGGTGCCGGCGGCGCGCGAGGCGGCGGTGCGGCTGGAGCCGCTCTTGGAGACTTTCTTGACCATGCGGGGCACTCCTGAAGTGGGGTTGGCAAAAGCAGGGCGGACCCGAGGGCTGCCCACGGCGCGCATGGTGGCCCTGCGCGTGCGCCGTGTGTAGGGTCGGGCAACTAATCCGCACGCGGGTTTTTGCGGAATGTTGCCCCAGGGGCCGTGCAACAGAATCGGCACGACCATTGCCCATTTCACGCTCAGGAGCCCCCCATGCATTACTTCGTCACCGGTGCCACCGGCTTCATCGGCAAGCGACTCGTCGCGCGGCTGCTGCAACGCAAGGGTGCGGTGGTGCACTTCCTGATCCGTCGCGAAAGCGCGGGCAAGGTGGCGGCCTTGCGCGAGCACTGGGGCGTGGGTCCCACGCGTGCGGTGCCGGTGTATGGCGACCTGACCCAGAAACGCCTGGGCGTGTCGGCCGACGATGTGAAAGCGCTCAAAGGGCAGATCGACCACTTCTTTCACCTGGCCGCGGTCTACGACCTGTCGGCCGATGAAGAGAGCCAGGTGGCGGTGAACATCGATGGCACGCGCCACACGCTGGACTTTGCCAAAGCCATTGGCGCCGGGCATTTCCATCACGTGTCCTCGATCGCGGCCGCTGGCCTGTACGAAGGCGTGTTCCGCGAAGACATGTTCGAAGAAGCGGAGAACGTCGACCACCCGTACTTCATGACCAAGCACGAAAGCGAAAAGCTGGTGCGCGCCGAGAACAAACTGCCCTGGACGGTGTACCGCCCCGCGATGGTGGTGGGCGACAGCGAGACCGGCGAGATGGACAAGATCGACGGGCCTTACTACTTCTTCAAGCTGATCCAGCGCATGCGCCAGATCCTGCCGCCCTGGATGCCCAGCGTCGGCCTGGAGGGGGGGCGCATCAACCTGGTGCCGGTGGATTTCGTGGTGAAGGCGCTCGATCACATTGCGCACGGCAAGCGAAGCGGTGGCGAATGCTTCCATCTGGTCGACCCGGTGGGCTACCGCGTGGGCGATGTGCTCGACATCTTCAGCAAGGCCGCGCACGCGCCCAAGATGAACCTGTTCGTCAATGCGGCCCTGCTGGGTTTCATTCCCCGCAGCGTCAAGAAAGGCTTGCTGGCGTTGGCACCGGTGCGCCGCGTGCGCGATGCGGTGATGAAGGACCTGGGCCTGCCCGAAGACATCCTCACCTTCGTCAACTACCCCACGCGGTTTGACTGCCGCCACACCACCGCGGCCCTCAAGGGCAGCGACATTGCCTGCCCCAACCTCAAGGACTACGCCTGGCGCGTGTGGGACTACTGGGAGCGCCACCTCGACCCCGACCTGCACCGCGACCGCAGCTTGAAGGGCACGGTGGCGGGCAAGGTGGTGCTGGTCACCGGCGGCAGCTCGGGCATTGGCCTGGCCGCAGCGCACAAGTTCGCCGAGGCCGGTGCCATCACCGTGATCTGCGGGCGCGACCAGGACAAGCTCGACGAGGCTTGCAAGGAGGCCAAGCAGAAGGGCTACAGCTTCATTGCGTACCCGGCGGACATCGCCGACATGGCCGATTGCGACCGCTTCGTGCAATTGCTGATCGACAACCATGGTGGCGTGGACTTCCTCATCAACAACGCCGGGCGCTCCATCCGCCGTGCCATCGAAGGCAGCTACGACCGCTTTCACGATTTCGAGCGCACCATGCAGCTCAACTACTTCGGCTGCCTGCGCGTGACCATGGGCCTGCTGCCCGGCATGGTGGGCAAGCGCAAGGGCCATGTGGTCAACATCAGCTCGATCGGTGTGCTCACCAACGCGCCGCGCTTTTCGGCCTATGTGGCCAGCAAGGCCGCGCTGGACGCATGGACGCGCTGCGCCAGCAGCGAGTTTGCCGACCAGGGCATCACCTTCACCACCATCAACATGCCGCTGGTGCGCACACCCATGATTGCGCCCACCAAGATCTACAACAACGTGCCCACGCTCAGCCCCGAAGAGGCGGCCGACATGATTGCCCAGGCCTGCATCGACAAGCCGGTGCGCATCGCCACCCGCCTGGGCATCACCGGGCAGGTGCTGCACGCGCTGGTGCCTCGCATCGCCCAGATCGTGATGAACACGAGTTTTCGCATGTTTCCCGACTCGGCGGCGGCCAAGGGGGAGAAAGGCGCCAAGCCGCAGCTGTCGCCCGAGGCGATCGCGATGCAGCAGATGATGCGTGGTATTCACTTCTGAGCCGGCGTGCAGTTTCTGCCGTGCTGGTGCTAGCGGGTATGGGCGTTTGAGCGTCTCTAGAATCCACCGTCAACGCCCATCGCTCAACGCCGCACGCTGAACGCCCAACCGCCATGACCGACCACCCCGACATCACCTCCATCGCCCCGCGCGACCGCGCGGAAATCCTGGCGCAGGCACTGCCCTACATCCGCCAGTTCCATGGCAAGACCATGGTCATCAAGTACGGCGGCAACGCCATGACCGACCCGGCCCTGCAACAGGACTTCGCCGAAGACGTGGTCTTGCTCAAGCTGGTGGGCATCAACCCGGTGGTGGTGCACGGTGGCGGGCCGCAGATCGAGACGCTGCTCAAGCGCCTGGGCAAGAAGGGCGAGTTCATCCAGGGCATGCGGGTGACCGATGCCGAGACCATGGAGGTGGTCGAGTGGGTGCTGGCCGGCGAAGTGCAGCAAGACATCGTCGGCTTGATCAACCAGGCCGGTGGCAAGGCTGTGGGTCTGACCGGGCGCGACGGCGCCATGATCCGCGCCCGCAAGCTGCGCCTGGCCGACCAGGCCGATCCCTCGCGCGAACACGACGTGGGCCAGGTGGGCGACATCGAGAGCATCGACCCGGCGGCGGTCAAGGCGCTGCAGGACGATCAGTTCATCCCCGTCGTCAGTCCGATCGGCTTCGGCGCCCAGAACGAGAGCTACAACATCAACGCCGACGTGGTGGCGGCCAAGCTGGCGACCGTGCTGCAGGCCGAGAAGCTGCTGATGCTGACCAACATCCGCGGCGTGCTCGACAAGGATGGCCAGCTGCTGACCGAACTCACACCGCGACGCATCGACGAGCTGGTGGCCGATGGCACGATCTCGGGCGGCATGATTCCCAAGATTGCCGGTGCTCTGGACGCCGCCAAGAGCGGGGTCAACGCAGTGCACATCATCGACGGCCGCGTGCCGCATGCCTTGTTGCTGGAGGTGCTGGGCAACCAGCCCTTCGGCACCATGATCAAGAGCCACTGAGCCGACCATGCGGCTGTTGCTGGTCGAGGACGACGTCATGGTGGCCAGCGGCATCAAGCTGGGGCTGACCGACGCCGGCTATTCGGTGGACTGGGTGGGCAGCGCCGAACGCGCCGAGCAGGCCATCGACGGCGAGAGCTTTGACGCCGCCATCCTGGACATTGGCCTGCCCGGTATGAGCGGGCTGGAACTGACGCAGCACATTCGCGCGCGCGGACTCACCATGCCGGTGCTGATCCTCACAGCGCGCGACGCGTTGCGCGATCGCGTGCAGGGACTGGACCTGGGCGCCGACGACTACATGCTCAAACCGTTTGAGCTGCCCGAGCTGCTGGCGCGCCTTCGCGCCTTGCTGCGGCGCTCGCAGGCCGCCACCTCGGCGGTGTTGAGCTTCGGCCCGCTGGAGATGGACACTGCGCAACGGCGCGTGCTGCTCAACCGACAGCCGCTCGAACTCGGCCCACGCGAGTGGACGGTACTGGAGTACATGCTGCTGCAGGCGCCCAAGCCCGCGGCCAAGGACAAGCTGCTGGCCGCGCTCACCGGTTGGGACAAAGAGATCACGCCCAACGCGATCGAGGTGTATGTGTCGCGCCTGAGGGCCAAGCTCGAGCCTGCCGGCATTGGCCTGCGCGCGATCCGCGGGTTCGGCTATCGGCTGGAGATCGCCGATGCGGCTGGTGCCGGCGAACCCACCTGAGCGGGCCGTCGTTCGCGACATGATTGGCGGCCTGCAGCGCCGCCTGCTGGTCATGTTGCTGCTGACCATCGCCATCATCGTCTCGGTCAGCGTCTTCTTTCACTACCAGAGTGCCGGCACGGCGGCCTTGCAGCAGGATCAGCGCCTTCTGCGCCTGGTGCCGATGCTGGCCGACTCGGTGGTGGTCTCGCGCATTGCGCGGCGCGGTGAGGGCGGCGTGGCGGTTCCCGTCGAAGGCGACGCCACCGGACTGGGTGCGCTCGGCGGTGGCTCACCTGAGCTCACGTTGCTCATGGCACCGCAGGTGCAGGAGTTCCTGTCCGATCGGGATGGCTTTGCGGCCATCGGGGTGTTCAACGCCGAAGGCCGTCGCTTGTTGGGCGCACAGTGGTTACCGACGCTGTTGCCCACCACCGACGACCCCGAGTTTCTGAGCGTGGTCGAGGCCGGTGTCACCCACCGCGTGGTGGCCCAACGGGTCGCCACCGAGGCGGGCGACCTGATCGTGATGATTGCCGACGGCAGCGATGCGCGCCAGCACTGGCTCAGCAACGTGCTGCTGCGGGTGCTGCTGCCCAACCTGCTGTTGTTCGTGGTGGCGGCCGTGGTGGTCAGCTGGGGCGTTGCCCGTGCCCTGCAGCCGCTGATCGAGCTCAAGCAGGCGGTCGAGCGACGCTCGCCTCGCGATCTCAGCCCCATCGAGGAAGAGCAGACGCCCGCCGAAGTGCGTCCACTGGTGGTGGCACTCAACCGCCTGTTCTCCCGGGTGAACGAACAGAGCGAAACCCAGCGTCGGTTCGTGGCCGACGCAGCGCACCAATTGCGCACGCCGCTGGCGGGCCTGCAGGCGCAGGTCGAAGCCTGGGCGCAGGCCACGCGCAGCATGGGCGCGGGCGACCTGCTGAGCCTGCGGGCCGAACAGGTGCTGCGCTTGCGCGATGCCACGCGCAACACCACCCAGCTGGCCAACCAGCTGCTCGCGCTGTCGCGCACCGATGCCTTGCGCGACGACGATGCCGGCCTCGAGCAGATCGATTTGCGTGAGCTGTGCGAAGGCATCCTCGACAAATACCTCGACCTGGCCAGCGCGCGGCACATCGATCTGGGGCTGGACCTGGCACCGGCCCAGACGCTGGGCCACACCTGGTTGCTGCGTGAGCTGTTGATCAACCTGGTCGACAACGCCATCAAGTACACGCCCGCAGGCGGCAGCGTCACCCTGCGCTGCGGCCTGAGCCAGACCGCCGCCCGGACACACGCGTGGCTGGAGGTCGAAGACGATGGACCAGGCATCGCACCGGCCGAACGCGAGCGCGTGCTGCAACGTTTCTACCGCGTGCCCGGTACCGCCGCGGGCGGGCACGGCCTAGGCTTGGCCATCGCGGATGGCATTGCCAGGGTGCACCACACCCAGCTGCAGTTCGACGACGGGTTGAATGGTCGAGGGTTGCGGGTGTCGGTGCGCTTCGATGCGGTCACCCACTCGCCTGCCAGGCCGCGCCAATCCTGAGTAACCAGATGTAGCTGGCTGTGCGAGAATCCGCGGCGGAGACCACCGGCGGCCAACCCGGCGCCCACCGCAGCCCCTTCACGGACCGACAGGACAGCCATGACCTCTGCAGCGCCCGAGATGCCACCGCCCGATGACGCCGCCCTGGCGGGTACCACCGCCAGCGCTGCCGATGGGGGCGCTGATGCGCCATCCCGAAAGCGGCCCAAGCCCGGTGAACGCCGTGTGCAGATCCTGCAGGCGCTGGCCACCATGCTGGAGCAGCCGGGCGCCGAGCGGGTCACCACTGCCGCACTGGCGGCACGCCTGGAAGTCAGCGAAGCCGCGCTCTACCGCCACTTCGCCAGCAAGGCGCAGATGTTCGAAGGCCTGATCGAATTCATCGAGCAGACGGTGTTCGGCTTGGTCAACCAACTGGCCGAACGCGAAGCCGATGCCCTGGTGCGCTGCCGCAAACTGGTGGCCTTGCTGCTGCAGTTCGGCGAAAAGAACCCGGGCATGACGCGCGTGATGGTGGGCGACGCACTGGTCTACGAAAACGAGCGGCTGCAGCAGCGCATGAACCTGTTCTTCGACAAGATCGAGGCCACGCTGCGCCAGAACCTGCGCGAGGCTGCGGTGTTGACCAACACCAGCATGCCCACGGTCGATGCCCAGGCCGATGCGTCAGTCGTCACCGCCTTCTGCGTCGGTCGGCTGCAGCGCTACGCGCGCAGTGGCTTCAAGCGATTGCCAGGCGAGAGCCTGGAGCACAGCCTGGCGCTGTTGTTGCCAACCGGCAGACTTTGAGCTCAGCTCGCTCAGCAGCTTGTCAGGCTGGACGTGTTGCCGGACGCCAGCCTTTGCCCGGTTCGAACGAGGCAGTCGGCTGCCTCGCCCGTGGCCTCGGAGGTGTTCGCAGTCAGCGGACGTGCATGCATCTGTTTGTGGAAGTGATCGCGCGCCTGCCGCGGTGGGTTGGGCGACACAGGGCGTGATGGCTGGCCGCCAGGTGCTATGGCACGGGTCCCCTGCGATGGCCAAGCAAGAGTCTTGTCTTTGGCGTGCCACCCAAGGTGGACCTGGTCCCTTGAGCGCCCATATCAAGCGTGATTCCTTGTTGACCGCTCTTCAGGGCGGGTCGAAGCAGCTTCACTCTTTCGATCGGCGGCCGAATGGTGGAGAGACGTCATCTACACGTAGTCATCGGGCACCGTTGGCCCGCCCCCGGACGCCCTTCGGCCTAGGGCGCCAAGGCCTGGATTGCTTGGCGTGTCGAAGATCGCCCTGAGCTTGTTGTGTGCCCCACGCAGAGCTTGCTGCATCGGGTCCATCGGATCCACCGAGGCATCGATCACGCTTGAAGAAGTGCTGGTGAGCAAGTCGTTCGCTTGTTCGTAGGTCAGCGCGTCCAGCATGAACGCATTGCAGACCACGTCGGCATACGCATCAATCGCCTCCGGCCGTCCACTTCTGACGGCCTTGTCGATGGCGCACGTTTGATCAGACTCGATGGCGAGCAGCCATTCGTAGACGTCTTGCTGCGTCAGCGGCTCCACCCTGTCTGTGCCTCCCGGGAGCGGAAATCCAATGGTTGTACCGTGCGCAAATGCATGACAAATCGCTTCTCCAATTGCGTGTATTGGACTGGGCGCACCGACCTGCATGGCGTTGCTGAGATTGGTTCTTTCTCCATCATCCCCTAGCAGGACAAGCTTGCATTGCGCAAGATGTGGCTTGACTGTTTGCAACCAGCTTCTTAGCTTGGGAAGATGTCTGGGCGCCAGTCCATAAGAAAAAAGTTCTGAAATGATTGTCGGATGATAGGACTGGGACAGATTGGAGAATTTCAATGAAGACCGCACTTTGGCGGGCTTCTTTTGGATAGAGCTTCGCAGAGTCAGAGGGTTTTTGACAAGAGTCACTCGAAAGTGGGGAGAAGGACCAAACCAGTGATTGGTTTCTGCATGAGTGCAGTGGAAGTACGCAGGAATTTGCGTCACAGGATTGTGAAAAAGGTCTTCAAACGAGAAGAGTGGTTTGCATATCCTGTTCGTGTTGGGCAAATTTGGATCGAAGACCTCAATGATTGGTTGAGTGGCGTCTGTGGCATCCAGCCGCATGGCCATGGTATGTCGTTCGGTATGGAGAAGGGCGAATCCCTTCTTTATGGTTGAATGTCCCATCCATGCGAAGATATGCTCAACAAACTTCCCCCAGAAATCGCGGTGCACGACATAGTCGTATTTGGGTTGGAACATGAGCTCGACGAGTTCCTTGTCAAGGTTCATCTGTGCAATTGTCGGCAAGAAGTCGACATCAATCATTGCAGCGCGCGCATTTTCTCCATCAATGATTTCACCTGTCGCCCACTCGACGAGTTTGACCAGCGCCAAATGGCGGCAGACAACATCGATATCGGAGTTGGCGAATTTCACGATGCCATTGATGTCGCCGATGAGTAGCGCCAGTTTGTGCTCAGTATGTGTGTCATATTGTTGGCACTTGATCTCGAGGTCGAAACCCTTGCGCGCAGTTGCAGTGAAATTGCACCCGTGCGGAACGAGGACGGTTAGAGTTTTGCTATGGATGTCGTCCAGCGTTAGGTGGACCAATCGTTTTGTTTTGCGCAGATCAATGGTATTGCCCTTGAATCCGCGTGCGCGCAGAGCCTCGATGTCGGATAGGTGCGACAGCCACTTCGGCGTCGATCTCAATCGATCTGGAAGTGTCAGCGATGTGATTGGGTGGCCCTCAAATGCTCGGTAAACGGCGAATGCTTTGATTACCTCCGCAGGCATATACGCATTGAGGTGGGTGAGTGCGCTCAGGTCCATATCGGAGGTGTCATCGCTGGCCTTTTTGCTGAGCCAACTCCTCATCTCAGGTGTCAGCCGGGGCGCGTCAAACAAGGACTGCTGAAATTTCGAAACCACGTCGAGTCGAGCGCGTCGAGTGGCAATTGTTGATTCGTCATTCGGTCCTTGCGCGGCGCGCGCCGAATTACGGGGTCCTCTGGATTTCCTTCCATAGATGGGTCCTGATGAGCGATTCATTGAGTTGTTGGGTACTTCGACAGGTGTTTGAACCTGTCAGTGGGAGGGCGTCCTCTCACTTCTTGTCGTTGCCGAATGAATGATGGTCGCTTGATGGCAAGGATGTCGAGCCGCAGCCAAGACACATTCGAGATCAGACGATGATGAAAGAACCAATAGATCGGTTCATCGTTTGCTCCGCGCACGGTCTCGCATCAATGAGCACCTCTGAAGGGCAAACCATGGGCGGTGGGGGCGGCGGTGAGTGCGTGTGGCCGACCGCCTGAGTGCTCTGACCGAGGAAAGGGGAGGGCCTACTCCAGCGCGAGTAGGTCATCCGTTCTTGCCCGTCTACCAGACGAATTAGGGCTCGGTACCTAAAAACTTTCGTGTCCTGCGACCCGATGGCTTGCACGTTTGATCCGAATCTGGCTCAAAATAGCACGACCGTTCGTTTCTTTCCTCGTTTGCACCGAACCGATCACACCCGCATGACCGAACCGCTTGCCCATCGCCGACGCTCCGCCGCCACGCGCACCGCGCCGGGCACCAGCGCTCGCCAGGCTCCCAAGGGCCAGCAGACCAAGGCCGCCATCGTGGACGCCGCTCTCGGCCTGGCCACGCAGATCGGACTTGAAGGCCTGTCCATCGGAGCGTTGGCCGAGGTGATGCAGATGAGCAAGTCGGGCGTGTTCGCCCACTTCGGTTCGCGCGAAGAACTGCAGATCTCGGTGGTGCGTGAGTACCACACGCGGTTCGAAGACGAGGTCTTCTACCCCGCCATGAGCGCACCGCGCGGCCTGCCCCGACTGCGCGCCATGTTCGACAACTGGATGAAGCGCACCTCGGTCGAGATCGATTCGGGCTGCATCTACATCAGCGGTGCGGTCGAGTTCGATGACCGCCCCGGGCCCGTGCGCGACGCCCTGGCCAGTTCGGTCACCACCTGGCAGGACGCTTTGCGCCGCGCCATCGAGATCACAGTGGAAGAAGGTCACCTGCACGCCGACACGGACGCGTCACAAGCGGCCTTCGAAATCCACGGATTGATTCTGGCCTTGCACTACGAGGCCCGCTTCCTGCGCAGCCCTGGCTGCATCCAGCGCGCCCTGCGCGGCTTCGACGCCATCCTCGAGCGCTGCGGCGCGCAGACGGCGGTGCCGCGCAAGCGCTGACCCCTTTCCCCCTCTTTGCCGAAACCACAGGAGAGCATCCATGCCCGTCTACAACCCCCCGCTGCGCGACATGCAGTTCGTCATGCACGAGGTCTTCAACGTCGTTGACGAGCTCAAGGCCTGCCCGAACCACGCCGACATCGATGCCGACACCATCAATGCGGTGCTCGAAGAGGGTGGCAAGTTCGCCGCAGGAGTGACCTTCCCGCTCAACATCAGCGGCGACGAAGCGGGTTGCACGCTGGACAAGACCACCCATGAAGTGACCGCGCCCAAAGGCTTCAAGGAAGCCTACGCGCAGTACGTGGAAGGCGGCTGGCCCGCACTCTCGTGCGACCCGGAATACGGTGGTCAGGGTCTGCCCTTCATCGTCAACCAGTGTTTCTACGAGATGCTCAATAGCGCCAACCAGGCCTGGACGATGTACCCCGGCCTGTCGCACGGCGCCTACGAATGCCTGCACGCGCACGGCTCGCCAGAGCAGAAAGCGCTGTACCTGCCCAGGCTCACCAGCGGCGAATGGACCGGCACCATGTGCCTGACCGAGCCGCACTGCGGCACCGACCTGGGCATGCTGCGCACCAAGGCCGAGCCGCAGGCCGACGGCACCTACAAACTCACGGGTCAGAAGATCTTCATCAGCGCCGGTGAGCACGACCTGGCCGCCAACATCGTCCACCTGGTGCTGGCCCGCCTGCCCGACGCGCCCGTGGGCAGCAAGGGCATCAGCCTGTTCCTGGTGCCCAAGTTCAACGTCAAGGCCGATGGCTCGCTGGGCGATCGCAACGGCATCTACTGCGGCGGCCTGGAGCACAAGATGGGCATCCACGCCAACGCGACTTGCCAGATGGTGCTCGACGGCGCCGTGGGCACGCTCGTGGGTGAACCCAACAAGGGCCTGAGCGCGATGTTCGTGATGATGAACGCCGCGCGCCTGGGCGTGGGCAACCAGAGCCTGGGCCTGACCGAGGTGGCGTTCCAGAACGCGCTGGCCTACGCCAAGGACCGCATCCAGATGCGCAGCCTCTCGGGCGTGAAGGCCAAGGACAAGCCGGCCGATCCGATCATCGTGCACCCCGACGTGCGCAAGATGCTCTTGACGGCCAAGGCCTACGCCGAAGGCGGCCGTGCGCTGCTGATGTTCTGCACCATCCTGCTCGACAAGGAACTCACGCACCCCGACGAGAAGGTGCGCAAGGACTGCGCCGACTTGGCCGCACTGCTCACGCCCATCGCCAAGGCCTTCCTGACCGACAACGGATTCGAGGCCACCAACCACGCCATGCAGGTGTTCGGTGGCCACGGCTACATCAAGGAATGGGGCATGGAGCAGTTCGTGCGCGATGCCCGCATCAACATGATTTACGAAGGCACCAACACGGTCCAGAGCCTGGACCTGCTGGGCCGCAAGGTGCTGGGCAACAACGGTGCATCGCTCAAGAAGTTCGGCAAGCTGGTCGCCAAGCTGGTGGAAGAAGAGGGCGTCAACGAACAGATGGCCGAGTTCATCAACCCGCTGGGCTACCTGGGCGAGCAGATGACCAAGTTCACCACCGAGTTGGGCTTCAAGGGGCTGCAGAACCCCGACGAAGTGGGCGCGGCAGCGGTGCCTTACCTGCGCGTGGCCGGCCACCTGGTGTTCTCGTATTTCTTCGCACGCATGGCGCAGGCCGCGCTGCGCGCCATCAACGCCGGCAGTGACGATCCGTTCTACACCGCCAAGCTGCAGACCGCGCGCTTCTACTTCGCCAAGCTCTACCCCGAGACGGCCACGCTCATGCGTCTGGCGCGCTCGGGCAGCAAGGTGCTGATGGACACCGAAGCAGCGCTGGCCTGAACGTTCCCACCTGTCTCCTGGAGACCACCATGTTGCTCAAGACGACGTTTGCGACTTCCCTGTTGGCGCTGGCGGGCCTGGCTCACGCGCAGATGACGCCCGCGGGCGTGTGGAAGACCATCGACGACGACTCGAAAAAGGAGAAGTCGCTGGTGCGCATCACCGAGAGTGGCGGGGTCTTCAGTGGTCGCATCGAGAAGCTGCTCGACCCGGCCAGCGACTCCAAGGGCGTGTGCGACAAATGCAGCGACGACCGCAAGGACAAGCCCGTTCTGGGCCTGGAGATCCTGCGTGGCATTCAGCAGAGTGAGAGCGACAAGGCTGTTTACGAGGGCGGCACCATCGTCGACCCGAACAATGGCAAGAGCTACCGCGCGCGCCTGAAGCCGGTCAACGGCGGCGCTCAGCTCGAGATGCGCGGCTATCTCGGCCCCTTCTACCGCACGCAGATCTGGCACCGTGTCGAATGACACCCCGCCAGCTATTCACGGAAAACACATGAACCGATTCAACGTCAGAAAAGTCGCCGTGCTCGGCGCCGGCGTGATGGGCGCGCAGATCGCGGCCCACCTCGTCAACGTCAAGGTGCCCGTCGTTTTGTTCGACCTCCCGGCCAAGGAAGGCCCGAAGAACGGCATCGTCACCCGCGCGATCGAGAACCTCAAGAAGCTCAAGCCTTCGCCCATCGGCGTGGCGGCCGACGCCGACCTCATCGCCGCGGCCAACTACGAAGAGCACATGGACCTGCTGGGCGAATGCGATCTCGTGATCGAGGCCATCGCCGAACGCATGGACTGGAAGCTCGACCTGTACGGCAAGATCGCGCCGCACGTGGCCGCGCACGCCATCGTCGCGTCCAACACCTCGGGGCTGTCGATCACGAAGCTGAGCGAGGCGCTGCCCGAATCCATCAAGCCGCGCTTTTGCGGCATCCACTTCTTCAACCCGCCGCGCTACATGACGCTGGTGGAGCTGATCCCCACGCCCACCACGCAGCCCGAGATCCTCGACCAGCTCGAAACCTTCGTGACCAGCGGCCTGGGCAAGGGCGTGGTGCGCGCCAAGGACACGCCCAACTTCATCGCCAACCGCATCGGCATCGCCGGCATGCTGGCCACGATGAAAGAGGTGGAGAACTTCGGCCTCACCTTCGACGTGGTGGACGACCTCACCGGCAAGCGACTGGGTCGCGCCAGCAGCGGCACCTTCCGCACCGCCGACGTGGTGGGCCTGGACACCATGGACCACGTCATCAAGACGCTGCAGGACAACCTCAGCGCCGAGACCGACCCGTTCTACGCCAGCTTCGGCACGCCGCCCGTGCTCAAGGCCCTGCTGGAGAAGGGCCACCTGGGTCAGAAGACCAAGGCCGGCTTCTACAAGAAGGTCGGCCGCGACGTGATGCGCTTCGAGCTGGAGAGCGGCGACTATGTGCCCGCCGGCCAGAAGGCCGACGAGGTGTACGGCCGCATGCTCAAAAAGCCCGCCGGCGAGCGGCTCAAGCTGCTGCGCAACAGCACCGGGGCGCAAGGGCAGTTCCTGTGGGCCATCCTGCGCAACAGCTTCCACTACGCCGCCGTGCACCTGGCCACCATCGCCGACACCGCGCGCGACGTCGATCAGGCCATGCGCTGGGGCTTTGGCATGAAGCAAGGTCCGTTCGAGCTCTGGCAGGAAGCGGGCTGGCTCGAGGTGGCGAAGATGATTCAAGAGGACATCGACGCCGGCAAGGCGCTGAGCAAGGCGCCGCTGCCCGAGTGGGTGTTCAAGGGCCCGGTGGTGGAATCGAATGGTGGTGCGGGCGGCGTGCACACCGCGCAGGGTTCGTGGAACCCGGCCAAGGGCGTGTTCGAGCCGCGCCGCGAACTGCCGGTGTACCAGCGGCAGGCATTCCCCGAGCTGCTGCTCGGCGAAGCCGGTCCGCGCTTTGCCGACGCCGGCACCACCATCGAGGAAACCGATTCCATCCGCCTCTGGACGCTGGACAACGAGGTGCTGATCGCCAGCATCAAGACCAAGATGCACGCCATCAGCCCCGAGGTGTGTGAAGGCCTGATGCAGGCGGTGGAACTGGCCGAATCGCAGTACCAGGGTCTGGTGATCTGGTCGGGCGACGAGCCTTTCAGCGTGGGCGCCGACCTGCAGGCCATGCTGCCGGCCTTCATGGCGGTGGGCGTGGTCGCCATCGAAGACGCCGAGGGCTTCATGCAGCAGACCATGCTGCGCCTGCGCTACGCCAGCGTGCCGGTGATCTCCGCGATCCGCGGCATGGCGCTGGGCGGTGGTTGCGAGCTCGCGGTCTACAGCAGCAAGCGCGTCGCCCACATGGAGAGCTACATCGGCCTGGTGGAAGTCGGCGTTGGCCTGATCCCTGGCGCCGGCGGCCTCACCTACATATCGCGCCGCGCGGCCGAGAACGCCGCCACGTCGACGGGCAAGGACCTGCTGCCCTTCCTCACCGAAGGCTTCACCGCCGCGGCCATGGCCAAGGTGGGCACCAGCGCCATCGAGTCGCGCAGCATCGGTTATCTGCTCGAGTCCGACCTGATCGTGCCGCACAAGGACGAGCTGCTGTTCGTGGCGCTCAACGAAGCCAAGGCCATGTTCCGCGCCGGCTACCGCCCGCCGCACAAGCGCCTGTTCCCGGTGGCCGGTCGCGACGGCAAGGCCACCGTCATGGGCCAGCTGGTCAACATGCGCGATGGCGGCTTCATCAGTCAGCACGACTTCCACATCGCCAGCCTGATCGCCAACGTGGTCACCGGTGGCGACGTCGACCCGGGCACCCTGGTCAACGAGGACTACCTGATGACGCTGGAGCGTCAGGCCTTCTGCGCGCTGATCACGCACCCGAAAACGCAGGAGCGCATCCTCGGCATGCTCAATACCGGCAAGCCCGTGCGCAACTGAGGAGCCTCACCATGAGCAAACAAATTCAAGACGCCTACATCGTTGCGGCCACGCGTACGCCCATCGGCCGTTCGCACAAGGGCTCGTTCAAACACCTGCGCCCCGACGATCTGCTGGCCATTGCGCTGCGCTCGGCGCTGGCGCAGGCGCCCGGGCTGGACCCGAAGGCCATCGAAGACGTGATCTGCGGTTGTGCGATCCCCGAAGCGCAGCAGGGCCTGAACGTGGCGCGCATCGGCGCCATCCTGGCCGGCCTGCCCAACAGCGTGGGCGGGATCACGGTCAACCGCTTCTGCGCCTCGGGTCTGTCGGCCGTGGCCATGGCGGCCGACCGCATCCGCGTGGGCGAAGCCGACGTGATGATCGCTGCCGGTACCGAGAGCATGAGCATGGTGCCCATGATGGGCAACTCGCCCAGCCTGTCGCCCGCCATCTTTGCCAACACGCAGGACGTCGAGCAGTACGGCATCGCCTACGGCATGGGCCTCACCGCCGAGAAGGTGGCGCAGCAGTGGAAGGTCTCGCGCGATGCGCAGGACGCCTTTGCTCTGCAGTCGCACCAGCGTGCCGTCATCGCCATGAAGAACGGCGAGTTCAGCAACGAGATCACGCCGGTGGAGGTCACCGAGCGCAGCGTCGACCTAGCCAGCGCCGAGGTGAGCACGAGCCAGCGCACCGTGAGCCTGGACGAAGGCGCGCGCCCCGACACCAGCATCGAAGGCCTGGCGAAGCTGCGCACCGTGTTCGCCGCGCGCGGTTCGGTCACCGCGGGCAACAGCTCGCAGACCAGCGATGGCGCGGGCGCGCTGATCCTGGCCAGCGAGGCTGCCGTCAAGCGCTTCGGCCTCAAACCGCTGGCGCGCTTCGTGAGCTACGCCAGCCGCGGCGTGCCGCCGCACATCATGGGCATTGGCCCGGTCGAGGCGATTCCCGCGGCGCTCAAGTACGCCGGCCTCAATCAGGACGACATGGACTGGATCGAGCTCAACGAGGCCTTCGCGGCGCAATCGCTGGCGGTCATGAACACGCTCGGCCTCGACCCCGCCAAGGTCAACCCCATGGGCGGCGCCATCGCGCTGGGGCACCCGCTGGGCGCCACGGGTGCCATCCGCTCGGCCACGGTGGTGCATGCACTGCAACGTCACCAGAAGAAGTACGGCATGGTCACCATGTGCGTCGGCATGGGGCAGGGCGCAGCGGGTATCTTCGAGCGCGTCTGAACACCTCGCCTTTACCGCCATGAGCCATCCCTTCGACCAGGCCGTCGCCCTGCATCCGCTGGGCGAACACCGTTACGGCGGCGCCACCTCGGCGGCCTACGCCAACATGGTGGGCCCGTTCGGCGGTGTCACCGCGGCGGCGGCCCTGCAAGGGGTGCTCGACCACCCGGCGCGCCTGGGCGATCCGGTGTCGCTCACGGTGAATTTCTGCGCGGCACTCAACGACGGCGCCTACGAGCTCACCGCGCGGCCCGTTCGCACCAACCGCTCGACCCAGCACTGGGTGCTCGAGATCGTGCAGGGCGGCGAGACGGTGCTCACCGGCACCGCTCTGACTGCTGTGCGACGCGACACCTGGGGTGCGCAGGACGATCCCGCCCCGCGCGTGCTCTCACCCAACGCGCTGGGCAAGCCCAACATGGCGGCACCGGTCGAGTGGGTCAGGCGCTACGACATCCGCATCACCGACGGCGCCATTCCGCGCGTGTGGGACGGCGCCGGCGAGCACAGCCGCACCACGCTGTGGGTGCGCGACGAGCCGCCGCGTGCGCTCGATTTCGCCAGCCTGGCGGCCTTGTGCGATGTGTTTTTTCCGCGGGTGTGGTTGCGCCGCGCCACACGCGTGCCCGCGGGCACGGTGTCCATGACTTCGTACTTCCATGTCGGCCAGGCCGAACTGGCCGCGGTGGGCGAGGGCTGGCTGGTGGGGCGTGCCGAGTCGAGCGTGATGCGCAACGGCTACTTCGACCAGCGCGGTCAGCTCTGGAGCCAGGCCGGCGCCTTGCTGGCCACGACGCACCAGGTCGTCTACTACAAGGAATGACGATCCTGCGGCGCCGCCGCTTCAGGGGCGCCCGAGGAACAGGTACAGACCGGTGTAGCCCCTGGGCGCACTCACCACGCTCAGGTAGAGCGGGCCGAGCCCGGTGTCTGCGCCAATGAACAGGCTGCTGCCGGCCAGCAGGTTCCCCAGCGAAATATCCTTGCGGTCCAGCCAGGCGTTGCCGGCTTCGATCGAGCCACCCACGAACATGGCGCGGGCAAATCCGGGGTCCCAGTCGAACTTGCGGTAGTAGGTGAGGCGACCGAACACCAGATAGCTGCCCACCACCTGCCCGGTGCGAAAGCCCGAGAGGTTCTGGAAACCTCCCAGCGAGTACTCGTCGATCGCGCCGACGGGAATGCGGTTGGCGTGCGCCAGCCGGGCGCCGACGTTGAAGGTGTGTTGGCCGAACGACTTCACGCCGGTGAAGCTGCCCTCGATCCGCGCAAAGCTGTCGCGCTCACCGCCACGAACTTCGCGTTGACCCACCACCACTTCGCCCAGGGCCCGGTAGCCACGCGAGGGGAAGTTGGCGTAGTCGAGCTGGTCGGTGATGACCGCCGAGCGCACCCCCACCTCGCTCCAGTGCACATCGAGCACACCGGTGTTCAGGTTGAAGCCCGGTTGCACCAGCTCCAGTTGCGAGCGACGCGAGCTGGCCACGACGCCCACCCGCAACTCGCCAATGGCACCACGCAGGCCAATGGGCCAGCCCAGGTCGGCGCCGGCGCGAATCGTTTCGCGGCGGATGCGCACCAAGGGGCGGGTGGCTTCGTCGTAGAGATCGACCTTGCGCACCGTCAGGTCGGCGTAGGCCGATGCGAAGGTGCTGCCGGCCAGGCCCAGCGGCTGGTAGATCTCTGAGAACAGGCCCAGGGTCTCGCCCAGCTGGATGCGGTTGCGCCACTCGGTGCCGCTGTCGGTGAGCCAGTGCCGGTTGTGGCTCAGCCGCAGATTGAACGCGCCTTCGCCCCGAAAGTCGGTGCGCAGGTCCAGACCCACGCGCAGGTAGTTGGGGCCCCAGTTGTTGTCGCGCAGACCGACCACCAGGTCTTCGCCGCCGCTGTCCGGGTCGCGCACCAGCCGGTAGTCGATGCGCTCGTAGTCGCCACTGGCCGCCAGGTGCTGCAGGCTGTCTTCGATGCGCGTGATGTCGGCGCGCTCACCTTCGAGCTTGTCCAGACCCACCGCCAGGCGCTCGGCGCGGCGCTCGTTCACGCCCTCGAAGCGGATGCTGGCGATCTTGCCGACGCGCGAGGCATTGAGCTCGGCCTGCGTGGTGCGCGCCTGGGTCCAGGCCTGGTACTGCGCCGCAGGCACGGTAAAGCGCGCCAGCGAGTTGCCGACGGTCCGTGCATAGGTGTTGCCCAGTCGCACCAGCTCGGGTGCCTGGGCGAAATCGGCCGAGGTCAGCTTGCCCAGCGGCGGTGTGAGCAGCAGATCGCGTGGGGTCAGGGTGGCGATGCTGGCCTGCACGTTCTGCTCGGTCAGGATGTTCACCATCTGGGTGGTGATGCCCAGCAGCGAGTCCAGGGTGTCGCGCTTGGCCAGCGGTGTGCCGATGTTGACCGCGATGATCACCTCGGCCCCCAGTTCGCGCGCCACGTTGACCGGCAGGTTGTTGACCAGGCCGCCGTCGCCCAGGATGCGCCCGTTGATCTCCAACGGCGAGAACACGCCCGGCACCGACATGCTGGCGCGCAGCGCCGCCGCCAGGTCGCCGCGGTCCATCACCACCGCCTGGCCGGTCTCCATGTCGGTGGCCACCGCCCGAAAGCGCGTGGGCAGGCCGTCGAAGCTGGGCAGGTGGCGCGTGGGCAGGGTGTAGCGGCGCAGCAGCATCTCCAGCGAGCGGCTGGACACCGCCCCGGTCGGCAGGCGGAACTCGCCGTCGCGAAAACCCAGCAGCAGCACCGGCGACAGCTCGAAGTCTTCTTCCTTGCGCCGCTGCGACAGCATCTGGCGCGGCTGGCGGGTGCTGAACAGGCCGTTCCAGTCGACCGCGAGGATCTCGCGTTCCAGCTCGTCGGCGGACATGCCGCTGGCGTAGAGCCCACCGACGATGGCGCCCATCGAGGTGCCCACGATCAGGTCGACCGGCACCCGGGCCGCTTCCAGCGCCTTGAGCACGCCCACGTGGGCAAAACCGCGCGCACCCCCCCCGGACAACACCAGCGCCACCCGCGGCCGTGGCTGGGCCGGCAAGGCGGGCGCGGCCGAGGGGTCGACCGCAACGGGTTGCTGCGCCGAAGCGGGCGCGATCAGCAGGCTCAGACAGAGCCACAGCAAGGGCAGACGACGGGCCATGAGAGGGGTGGGGGAGTGACGCCGGCAAGTGTAGGTGCCGATCGGCGTCACACAAGCCGCGAATGGGGGCGATACAGGCTGTCACGAACCGGTCAGTCCCTGGGGTGTCCACCCCAACGCCTGGCACGCGCTTCGTGATACCTTGCCCGGCTGTTTCCACCCTCACCGCGCCCCGCGCCCACCCCATGAGCGACATCCTCGTCCACACCGAAGCCGGCATCCGCACCATCACGCTCAACCGCGTCGACAAGAAGAACTCCATCACCGCCGCCATGTACGGCGCCATGGCCGATGCGCTGACCTCCGCGGTCGACGACGCGTCGGTGCGGGTGGTGTTGTTCCAGGGGCACGAAACGGTGTTCTCGGCCGGCAACGACATCGGCGACTTCCTCAACCAGCCGCCCGCGGGCATGGACTCACCGGTGTTTCGCTTTCTGCGCGGCATCGCCACCTTCCCCAAGCCCTTGCTGGCTGCGGTCTGCGGGCCAGCCGTGGGCGTGGGCACCACCCTGCTGTTCCACTGCGACCTGGTCTACGCGGGCGACAACGCCGCCTTCTCCATGCCCTTCGTGAACCTGGGTCTGTGCCCCGAGGCGGCCAGCAGCCTGCTGGTGCCGCAGATGCTGGGCTACCACCGCGCGGCCGAAGCGCTGCTGCTGGGCGAGCCCTTCATGGCCGAGGCCGCACTCGAAGTGGGCCTGGTCAACCGTGTGGTGCCGCCCACCGAGGCCAACGGCATTGCGCAAGGCGTGGCCAGGAAGCTCGCCGCCAAGCCGCTGAGCTCGCTGATCGAGACCAAGCGCCTCATGAAAAAGGGCCAGACCGAGCTGGTGCTGGCCACCATGGGCGAAGAGGGCGCCAGCTTCGGGCGCATGCTGCGCGAGCCGGCCGCCAAGGAGGCGTTCACCGCCTTCATGGAGCGCCGCAAGCCCGACTTCTCGGCGCTCTGAGGAGCGCGCCGTGGCCGACGCCGTCGAGCAAGCCAAAGCCCACTTCTTTGCGGGCAACGCGCATTTCGAGGCCGGTCGGTTCGACGCGGCGCGCACCGACTACGAAGCGGCGCTGGCCCATGTGCCGGGGCGGCCGTCGGTGCTGGCCAACCTGGGCATCACCCTGTGCCGCCTGGGCCACTGGCGCGAGGCCCTCGTGCAACTGCAAGCCGCCGTGCAGGCGGACGACGCCCACGTGGACGCCTGGGCCGCGCTGGGGCTGGCGCGCGAAGCGCTCGACGACTTCGCGGGCGCCGCTCAGGCCTTGCGTCGGGCCATGGCGCTGGGCGCGCCACAGGCCGGTCTTCGCCTGTCGCTGGCCATGTGTGAACTGCAGCTGGCGCATGCGCGCGAAGCCCTGCAGGCGCTGGACGAGGCCTTGCAGATCGATCCGGGGCTGGCCGAGGCCTGGACCCAGCGCGGCCACATGATGCGCCACGGCGGGCAGCTGGACGAAGCCGCGCGCTGCTTTCGCCAGGCCATGGCGCACGGCTCGGACGACGAACTGCACCGCTTCTTTCTGGCCGCGGTCAGCGATGTGCGCGAGCCGCCACCGCCGCCGGCCTTGTACGCGCGGGCGCTGTTCGACCGCTACGCCGACGATTTCCAGGACCACCTGCTCGCGCAACTGCGCTACACCGCACCGCAGACGCTGCTGAACCCGCTGGTGGCGGCGGGTGTGCGCTGGCAGCGCGTGCTCGACCTCGGCTGCGGCACCGGGCTGTGCGCGCGGGTGCTGGCGCCGAATGCCGATGCCATCGATGGCGTGGACGTGGCCGAGGAGATGGTGCAGCGCGCGCAGGACAGCGGGCTGTACCGGCAGGTGGTGCGCGCCGACCTGCTCGACGCCCTGCGCGATGCGAATGGGCACTTCGACCTGATCGTGGCGGCCGATGTGTTCATCTACGTGGGCGCGCTGGACGCGGTGTTTGCCGCGGTGACCGATCGGCTGGCGCCGGGGAGCACATTCGCCTTTTGCGTGGAACAGGCCGACGAAGGGCGCGCGCTGCAGCTGCGCCCCAGCCTTCGCTACGCCCACGGGCGTGCCGCCATTGAGGCCCTGGCGAAGGCCGGCGGACTGAACGTCGAGGCATTGTGGTCGGCCCCCATCCGCGAGGACCAGCGCCAGCCCGTGATGGGCTGGTACGTGCATCTGCGCCGGCCTCTGTCGCCTTGAGCGGTCGCCGCCGGGCTCAGTCCGCGTTCTTGCGCGCCACCCAGTACGCCGCACCCTGCGAGCCGTAGCGCTCGGCGTGCGGCACGTCTCGCGCCAGTGTGAAGGTGTCGCCGGGTCGCAGGTGCCGTGTGTGCGCATCCACGGTGAGCCACATCTCGCCCTCGGTGACCACGGCCTTCACCGAGAAGGGGTGGGTGTGGGTGTCCAGCACAGTGTCCGGGTTCCAGCGCCGCTCCAGCACCTCGTCAAAGCCCTCGATCAAGGCCTGATCGCGAAAGGTCTCGAAATGCAACGTGTCCATGGCATCGCATTCTCGGCCTACCATGCGCGCCTGTCATGCGAGTGTTCTGTCCCGCAAATAACGGGCATTTCGCTGCGCCAAATCGGGGCGCAGGCTAGGCGTGGGCGCAGGTCAAGCCTGGGCGGCTTGACCTGTGGCCGCAACGACGCATGCGCCCCGATTCGGCGCAGCCCGAAGGGTTCGGCGCCTGCGGGGCTCTCGCCGGGCGCCCAAAGGGGGTCAAGACATCCAGTCTTGACCCCCTTTGGGCACCCACCGATAGCTCCCCCATCCATCGAACGAAATGCCCGTTATTTGCGGGACAGAACACTAGGAGAACTTGTTGTGTCGTACATGCTGCTCATCGTCGAACCCGTCGGCCAGCGCGCCGAGCGCACCGAAGCCCAGGGCCGCGAGGCCTATGCCCGCATGAAGGCCTTTGGCGATCGTCTGCAGGCCGAAGGCAAGCTGCGTGCGGTGGAGTCGCTGGCCGGGCTGGGCGACGCGGTGCGGGTGAGTGCCGCGCCGGGCGCGCAGCGCCGCATCGACGGCCCCTTTGCCGAGGCCAAGGAAATGGTGGGCGGCTTCTACCTGCTCGATGGCGTCTCGCGCGACGAGGCCATCGCCCTGGCGCAGCAATGCCCGGCCGCGCAATGGGCCACGGTCGAGGTGCGTTCGCTCGCGCCCTGCTACGACGAAAGCCAGGCCTGAGGCGTCACCAACGCTCAAGCGACCAACGGTCTGTCGAAATCCGGGCAGTCCGTCCGTCGTGACAGGACAAGGCGACGGAATCGGCCGCCGCCCACAGGAGAACGCCGTGATGAATCCCGTCGTGCACTTCGAGATGCCCTACCGCGACCGCGACCGCGCCGCCCGCTTCTACGCCAGCGCGTTTGGCTGGAAGACCCAGGCGCTCGGCCCCGAGATGGGCGAATACCTCTTGCTCACCACCACCGAAACCGATGCCAAACCCGGCGCGCCGGCGGGTGCCATCGGTGGCGGCATGTTCCCCTTCAAGCCCGACTGGCCGGCGCAACACCCCTCGGTCGTGGTGGGCGTGGAAAGCGTCGATGCCGCCATGCAGCGTGTGCGCGCCGCCGGTGGCCAGGTTCTGGGCGAGCCCATGATGATCCCGGGCGTGGGGCGCTACGTGGTTTTCGTTGACACCGAAGGCAACCACAACAGCATGATCGAGCCGCTCATGGGCGAAGGGGGCTGACATGCGCTTCATGCTTATCGTGCGTTCACAGCCCGAGTTCGAGGCCGAGACCTCGCCCGATCCGGACCCGGCGGTGTTCGAGGCCATGGCGCGTTTTCACGAGGAACTCGCGCGTGCGGGTGTGTTGCTCGACGCGGCTGGCCTGCACCCCAGTCGCAAGGGCTGGCGTGTGGTGCACGGCGCGGGCGCGCCACGCATCGTCGACGGCCCGTTTGCCGAAGCCAAGGAACTGATCGCCGGCTACACGCTGATCCAGGCGCGCAGCCGCGACGAGGCCCTCGAATGGTCGCGGCGTTTTCCCAATCCGGCCAGCGCCGGGCGCGAAGCGGTGGTCGAGGTGCGTCAGCTGATCGACCTGGATGAATTCACGCCGGGCGACACGGTCGAGAGCTTTCGCCGCCTGCTGCAACCCTGAGTGCCCGACAAGGAATCACCATGCCTTCCAAACTCTTCGTCAACCTGCCCGTCGCTGACCTGCCGCGGTCGGTGGCCTTCTACACCGGGCTGGGCTTCACGCTCAACCCACGCTTCACCAACGAGCAGGCGGCCTGCATCGTGGTCAGCGAGCACATCTACGTGATGCTGCTGGTCAAACCGTTTTTTCAGGGCTTCACCCACCTGCCGGTGGCCGACCCCTCCAAGGCCACGGCGGTGCTCAACGCACTCGACTGCGCCAGCCGCGAGGAGGTGAAAGCCCTGGTGGCCAAGGCACTGGCCGCCGGCGGCACGACCCCCAACCCGGTGCAGGACCACGGCTTCATGCTGCAACACGGCTTTGCCGACCCCGATGGCCACCAGTGGGAGGTCTTCTACATGGACGAAGCCGCTGCGCCGCAGCAGTTCTGACCCGGCGCACACACCCAGGCACGCATGCACAGTGCGGTTCACCAACGCATCGCCGCCACCTGGCGGCTCGAATCGGCCGCCGTGGTGGCGGCCGTGGCGCGCCGCGTGCGCGACCTGGGGCTGGCCGAAGACATTGCGCAGGACGCGCTGGTGGCCGCGCTCGAACACTGGCCGGTGGACGGCATGCCCGACAAACCCGGCGCCTGGTTGATGCGCGTGGCGCTCAACCGCGCGCTGGACCACCTGCGCCAGCGCGCCACCCGCGAGGGGCACGAGGCCGACATCGCGGCCGACCTGCAGGCCATGGAAGCCGACCGCGTGCCCGATGTGGCCGACACGGTGGATGCCGCGCGCCAGAACGTCATCGGCGACGACATGCTGCGCCTGATGTTCACCGCCTGCCACCCGGTGCTGTCGGCCGATGCGCGCGTGGCGCTCACGCTCAAGCTGCTGGGGGGCCTCACCACCGGCGAGATCGCGCGCGCCATGCTGCAGACCGAGAGCACGGTGGCGCAGCGCATCGTGCGGGCGCAGCGCAGCCTGCGCGACGCGGGTGTGCCCTTCGAGGTGCCCCGTGGCGACGCCATGACCGAGCGCCTGGGCTCGGTGCTGGAGGTGATCTACCTCGTGTTCAACGAGGGCTACACCGCCACCCGCGGTGACGACTGGATGCGCCCTGCCTTGTGCGACGAAGCGCTGCGACTGGCGCGCCTTCTGGTGGGCCTGATGCCCGAGGAGCCCGAGGTGCTGGGCCTGCTGTCGCTGCTGGAAATCCAGGCCTCGCGCCAGGCAGCCCGCACCGACGCCGAGGGCCGGCCGGTGCTGCTGGAGCGGCAGGACCGCAGCCGTTGGGACCGCCTCCTGATCCGCCGTGGCCTGGCGGCCCTGGACCGCGCCGAGTCGATCGCACCGGCCCCCGGCCCCTACCAGTTGCAGGCCGCCATCGCTGCCTGCCACGCCCGCGCCGTGCGCGCCGAAGACACCGACTGGGCGCACATGGCGGCGTTGTACGCCGACCTTGCCCAGCGGCAGCCGTCGCCGGTGGTCGAGCTCAATCGGGCGGTGGCTGTGTCGCGGCACGCGGGCGCCGCCGCTGGCCTGCAAGTGCTCGCGCCGTTGCTGAACGAGCCCGCGCTGGCGCGTTACCCCTGGTTGGCCGCGGTGCATGGTGATCTGCTCGAACAGCTGGGCCAGCGCGCCGAAGCGCGCGCCGCTTTCGAGCGCGCCGCCGCACTCACCGAGAACGCGCAGGACCGCTTGCTCATGCAGGCGCGCGCCCAGGGGCTTGCCGCCAAGGGCTGAGCCGGCACCGGGGTGAGCACCGATGCGCGCGGCCCGCACGCTCGGCACACTCGGTGCCACCATGGCCGACCCCTCCACTTCCACCACCACCTCTGCCGCCACCACTCCCGTTCTCATCGTGGGCGCCGGCCCGGCCGGCCTGGCGGTGGCGGGTTGCCTGCAGCAGCGCGGCGTTCGCGCAACGGTGCTCGAACAGGCCTGCGGGGTGGGCAACGCCTGGCGCAACCACTACCAGCGTCTGCACCTGCACACGGTCAAGACGCATTCGGCCTTGCCGGGTCTGCCATTCCCGGACGACGCGCCGCGCTATGTGCCGCGCCAGGGGGTGGTGGACTACCTGGAGGCCTATGCAAAGCACCACGGCATCGAGCCGGTGTGTGGCGAGACCGTGGTGAGCGTTGAGCGCGAGGGTGGGCAGTGGTTGGCCCACACCGCAGGGGGTCGCCGATTCAGCGCGCCGGTGCTGGTCGTGGCCACCGGTGCCAACCGCGAGCCGGTGGCGCCCACCTTGCCCGGGCAGGACGCCTTCGCCGGCCGCGTGATGCACAGCCGCAGTTATCGCAATGCCGAGCCATTCGCCGGTCAACGCGTGCTGGTGGTGGGCATTGGCAACACCGGGGCCGAGATCGCGCTCGACCTGGCCGAACACGGCGTGGTAGTGGCCTTGTCGGTGCGCTCACCGGTCAACATCGTCAAGCGCGACGTGATGGGTCGGCCCACCCAGCTCTCCAGCATTGCGCTGAGCAAGCTGCCCGAGCCCCTGGGCAATGCCCTGGGTTCGCTGCTGCGCAACCTCACGGTCGGCGACCTTTCCCGCTGGGGCTTGAAGACGCCCTCCGTCTCGCCGTTGCACCAGCTGCGCCACGACGGCAAGACACCCATGATCGACATCGGCACCGTCGATCGCATCAAGCGGGGCGACATCGGCGTGTTCCCCGGCATCGCCATGCTCACGCGCGACGGTGCGCGCTTCACCGATGGCCGTGAACAGGCCTTTGACGTGGTGCTGCTGGCCACCGGCTACCAGGCCGCGCTGCAACCCCTGTTTGGCAGCGTGCCGCTGCCGCTGGACGCGCGCGGCCTGCCGACGGTGCTGCACGGCGACGGCGCATTGCAAGGCGTGCACTTCGTGGGCTTCGACATCCGCCAGGCCGGTGGCCTGCTGCGCACGATCGCGCAACAGGCCGAGCGGGTGGCCGCGCGCATCGCTGCCTGAGCCATCTTGCGTGCGTGTGACGCTCGCCGGTCGTCTGGCCATTTGCCCCTTCGGTTGCAGGGCGTAAGAAATCCGACCAGCATGCGACCCACGACGTGCACAACACACAGGAGACCGCATGAAGGCCATCTGGAACGGCGTGGTCATTGCCGAGAGCGATGACATCGTCCTGGTCGAGGGCAATTCGTACTTCCCGGCCAGCGCCTTGCGCGCCGAGTACCTGCAGCCCAGCAACCACCACACCTTCTGCCCCTGGAAGGGCGAAGCCAGCTACCACAGCCTGTTGATCGACGGCGAGCTCAACCGCGATGCCGTCTGGTACTACCCCGACCCCAAACCCGAGGCCGAGATGGTGCGCGATCGGGTGGCCTTCTGGCGCGGCGTGCAGGTGACGCCCTGATGCAGCGCGACGGCCCGGGCGAGCTCGCCCTGCGCTTTGCCGAAGTGCGCGCGCGCAGCGTGGCGCTGTGCGCACCCCTGACCATCGAAGACCATGTGGTGCAACCCGTGGTCGACGTCAGCCCGCCCAAGTGGCACCTGGCGCACACCACCTGGTTCTTCGAGGCCCTGCTGCTGGCACAGGCCGACAAGCATCACCGCCCGTTTCACCCCGCCTATGGCTACCTGTTCAACAGCTACTACGAAAGCGCGGGTGACCGGGTGCCCAGGGCGCAGCGCGGGCACCTGAGCCGGCCCACGGTGGCCGAGGTGATGGCCTACCGCACGCACGTGGACGCCGCGGTACAGGCCTGGCTGGGCACGCAGCCCGAGTCGCGCTGGCTTGAGCGGCTCGAATTGGGGCTGCAACACGAGCAGCAGCACCAGGAGCTGCTGCTCACCGACATCAAATACATCCTCGGCCACAACCCCTTGCGCCCGGCGTATGCCGACACCGACACCTCGGCCGTGGCGGTCGGGCACGAACACCCCCACGCGCACGCCGCGCAGGCGCAGCCCCTGGCGTGGCGTGCCCACGCCGGTGGTGTGGTGCGCATCGGCCACGCAGGTCAGGGCTTCGCGTTCGACAACGAAGGCGCACGCCACGAAGTGCTGCTGCAGCCGCACGCGCTCGCCGATCGCCTGGTCAGCAACGCCGAGTACCTGGCCTTCATGGTGGCGGGGGGCTACGACAGTGCGCGCCACTGGCATGCCGACGGCTGGGACTGGCGCCACAGCAGCGGCGCCTGTGCGCCCATGTACTGGTTTCTCGGCGACGACGGCCAGTGGTGGCACCAAACCCTGCGAGGGCCGCAAGCGCTGCCGATGTCCGCACCGGTCACGCACATCAATTGGTACGAGGCCAGCGCCTACGCCGACTGGGCCGGTGCGCGATTGCCGACCGAGGCCGAGTGGGAAACCGCGGCCGGCAACGGCATGGCCTGGGGCGAGCGCTGGGAATGGACCAGCAGCGCCTACACGCCGTACCCTGGCTTCGCGCGCGACGAAGGCGCGGTTGGCGAATACAACGGCAAGTTCATGGTGGGGCAGCAGGTGCTGCGCGGGGCTTCGTTTGCCACGCCGCCGGGCCACGCGCGCCTGACCTACCGCAATTTCTTCCAGCCGCCCCTGCGCTGGCAATACACCGGCATTCGCCTCGCACGATGAGCAAACGACGCCCCATGCTGGCCTGTGAGCCCGCACCCTCACCCGAAGAGGAACGACCCCAACCCGGCACCCTGGCCGGCGATGTGTTGGCGGGCCTGAGCGCCACGCCCAAGCGGCTGTCGTCCAAGTACTTCTATGACGCGCAGGGGTCGCGGTTGTTCGAGCGCATCATGCGCTTGCCCAGCTACTACCCAACGCGCGTCGAGGCCCGCATGCTGCGCCGCCATGCGCGCGATCTGTTGCACGCACTGGCCCCGACGGGTGCCGCCGTCGAGCTGCTCGAGCTTGGCAGTGGCGACGGGCGCAAGACGTTGGCGCTGTGCCGTGCCTGGCTCAAGGCCGGGGCGAGCCTGAGCTACCGGCCAATGGACATTTCGGCGCAGGCACTGGACCGGCTTGGCCAGCGCATGGCCAAGCAGCTGCCGGATCTGGCGGTGCATCCCTTGTGTGGCGACTACTTCCAGACCTGGCCGATTCCGCGCGCCGGGCGCCACCAGGTGGCGCTGTTTCTGGGCAGTAACCTCGGCAACTTCGCCGAGACCGAGGCGGTGCGGTTTCTGCGGCGCGTGCGCGCCCACCTGCGCGCGGGCGACAGCCTGCTGCTGGGCCTGGACCTGCGCAAAGACCCGCACACCGTGCTGGCTGCCTACAACGACCCCGAGGGCGTGACCGCGGCCTTCAACCTGAACCTGCTGCGCCGCCTCAACCGCGAGCTGGGCATGGACTTCGCGCTCGACGCCTTCCGGCACTACGCCAGCTACTGCCCCTTGCAGGGCGTGGCGCGCAGCTTTCTGGTGAGCCAGGCGGCACAGGCCGTGCACAGCACGGTGCTGGGCACCGGCTTTCACTTTGCGCGCGGCGAGGTGATCTACACCGAGCAGTCCCAGAAGTACGACCAGGCCGCGGTGCAGTCGCTCACCGCGCAGAGCGGCTTTGCCGTGCACAGCTGGTTCGAGGACCCTGAGCTGCCTTACGCCCTGGTGGCCTGCCGCGCCCTGGGCTGAGGCCTGCCCCCGGCGTTGTCGCACCCGCTACAGGCGGTCTGATAATTTCACCAAGCAACCGCTTGCTATAAATAGCCGCCACTGCTAAGGTCGCGCGCATGCACGCCATCGCCGACCCCGCCACCGCCGCGCCCGAGCGGCGCACCCGTGGCCGCCCCCGCAAGACCGCCGACGAACGCGACGACGGCAACCGCCGCCAGGCGCTGCTGCGCGCGGCGGCGCGGCTGTTTCGCCAACAGGGCTTTGCGGCCACCAGCACGCGCGACATTGCGGCGGCGGTGGGCATGCGCTCGGGCTCGCCCTTCTATCACTTCGACAACAAAGAGGCGCTGCTGGCCGCGGTCATGGAAGAGGGCATGGCGCGCGCGCTGCAACACCAGGGCGAGCAGATGGCCGCCGCGGTGGCCGCATCGGCCACGCCGCTGACCGCGCGTCAGTGTCTGCGTGTGCTGGTGCGGGCGCACTTCGACAACCTGCTCGGCCCTGAGAGCGATCACATCCCGGTGATGCTCTACGAATGGCGCGTGCTGTCGGACGAGCAGAAGCGCGCCGTCAACCGCCTCAAGGACGACTACGAAGCGGTGTGGGTGCCGGTGCTGCAGGCGCTTCGGCGCGACGGCGCACTCGGTGGCGACCCACGCCTGGCGCGGCTCATGCTGTTCGGTGCGCTCAACTGGGCGGCCCAGTGGTACCTGCCCGACGGCCGCGCCTCGCTCGACGACCTGACCGACACCACGCTGCAACTGTTTCTCAAGGACGTGCCATGAGCCAGGGCTACCGCTCCGTCTTTCGCCCCGGCCTGCTGGCGGGTCAGGTGATCGTGGTGACCGGCGGCGGCTCGGGCATCGGGCGTTGCACCGCGCACGAACTGGCCGCCCTGGGCGCGCACGTGGTGCTGGTGGGCCGCAAGCTGGACAAGCTGCAGACCGTGGCCGAGGAGATCGTGGTCGACGGCGGCCACGTCAGCTTTCACGCGGCCGACATCCGCGACGAAGCGGCGGTGCAGGCCCTGGTGACCGCCATCGTCGTCTCGCACGGGCGCATTCACGGCCTGGTCAACAACGCCGGCGGCCAATACATCAGCCCGCTCGAGAAGATCGGCGCCAAGGGTTGGCAGGCCGTGCTCGACACCAACCTCATGGGCGGCTTTCTGGTCGCGCGCGAGTGCTATCTGCAAAGCATGCAGGCCCATGGTGGCGCGATCGTCAACATCGTGGCCGACATGTGGGGCAGCATGCCGGGCATGGGCCACAGCGGTGCCGCCCGCGCCGGCATGGTCAGCTTCACCGAGACCGCGGCCATGGAATGGGCCCGCAGCGGCGTGCGCGTGAACGCGGTGGCGCCGGGCTACATCGCCTCCAGCGGCATGGATCACTACCCGCCCGAGGCCGGTCCCATGCTGCGCGAGATGCGCGAGACCGTGCCGCTGGGCCGCTTTGGCAACGAGGCCGAGACCAGCGCGACGATCGTGTTCCTGCTCTCGCCCGCGGCCAGCTTCGTCAGCGGCAGCGTGCTGCGTGTCGATGGCGCCCGCCCGCAGGTGCGCATGGGTTGGGGCCAGGTGGCCGCGCCTGAGGATGTGCAACAGCGCGATGCGGTGAAGCCCTTTGATGGCTTTCATCGCTACGTGACCCCGAAGGTGTTCCAGTGACGGCGTTTGCCACCGCCTTCAACCCCCACAGAGAAGCCGCGCAGTTGCGCCGCACGGCGATGCTTGAGCGCATCGGGCAACTGCGCGCCATCGAAGCGCGCGCGGCGGCCACCTCGGCGCAGAGCAAACCGGTGTTCGACAAGCGTGGGCAGCTGTTGCCGCGCGAGCGCATCGCGCTGCTGCTCAACCCCGGCGCACCCTGGTTGCCGCTGTGCTCGCTGGCGGGTTTTCTGCAAGACACCCGCGACCCTGCAAAGTCGGTTGCGGGTGGCGGCATCCTCGCCGGCATCGGCTTTGTGGCGGGCGTGCGCTGCATGGTGGTGGCCAGCGATTCGGGCATCGAGGCCGGTGCCATTCAGCCGCGCGGGCTGGAGAAGATCCTGCGTGTGCAGGAGATGGCGCTGGAGAACCGGCTGCCCTTCGTGCACCTGGTCGAGAGCGCAGGCGCCAACCTCACCAAGTACAAGGTCGAGGGCTTCGTCCATGGTGGCGCGCTGTTTCGCAACCTGGCGCGCCTGTCGGCCGCCGGCCTGCCGGTGATCACCGTGCAGCACGGCTCGGGCACCGCGGGGGGTGCCTACATGCCAGGCCTGTCCGACATCGTGGTGATGGTGCGCGGCCGATCGCGTGCCTTCCTGGCCGGACCGCCGCTGCTCAAGGCCGCCACCGGCGAGGTGGCCACCGAAGAGGAGCTGGGCGGCGCCGAGATGCACACCAGCGTGTCGGGCCTGGGCGAGTACCTGGCCGAAGACGACCGCGAGGCACTGGGTCTGGCGCGGCGCGTGGTGGAACAGTTGCGCGACGGCTTCGCGCGCGCCCCGGCAACGGCCTTCGCCGAACC
This sequence comes from Hydrogenophaga sp., assembly GCF_019635465.1. Taxonomy (GTDB): domain Bacteria; phylum Pseudomonadota; class Gammaproteobacteria; order Burkholderiales; family Burkholderiaceae_C; genus Hydrogenophaga. Next base: position 34,719 of record NZ_JAHBZK010000020.1, on the reverse strand, counting down.
GATGCTGCCCGCCGATGACCTGCTCGCCCTCATGCCGACGCATCACCGCGAGCCGGTCGACATGCACGAGATCATGGCGCGCATCGCCGATGGCTCGGACCTGCTGCCGTTCAAGCCACTGTTCGGCGCCGCCACGCTGTGCGTGCAGGCCCGCATCGGCGGGCATGCGGTAGGGCTCATCAGCAACAACGGCCCCATCGACGTGGCCGGCGCGAACAAGGCCACGCACTTCATCCAGTGGATGTGCCAGCTCGGCCACCCCATCGTGTACCTGCAGAACTCCACCGGCTACATGGTCGGCAAGGACAGCGAGCAGGGCGGCATGATCAAGCACGGCAGCAAGATGATCCAGGCGGTGACCGGCGCCACGGTGCCGCAGATCACCATCCAGTGCGGCGCGTCCTTCGGCGCCGGCAACTACGGCATGTGCGGCCGCGGCTTCGCGCCGCGCTTCCTGTTCAGCTGGCCCAACGCACGTACTGCGGTCATGGGCGGCGAGCAGGCGGCGCGCACCATGCAGATCGTGGCCGAGGCCGGCATGGCGCGCAAAGGCATCACACCCGACCCGGTGCAGATGCAGCAACAGTTCGATCAGATCGTGCAGGTCTTCGAGAGCCAGGCCGACGCCTTTCACACCAGCGGCCTGGTGCTCGACGACGGTGTGATCGACCCGCGCGACACCCGCGCCGTGCTGATGTTCTGCCTCGACACCTGCGCCGAGGCCTCGCAACGCAATCTGCGGCCACTGCCCTTCGGCGTGGCCCGCATGTAGCGCAGACACCCCAGAGAGGAGACAAGCCATGCAGTTCACACACGAACACCGCGAGATTCAGAAGACGCTCAAGCGTTTCATCGACGACCACATCAACCCGCACGTGGACGAATGGGAGGCCGCCGAGATGTTTCCGGCGCACGAGGTCTTCAAGGGCCTGGGTGATCTGGGGCTGCTCGGCCTGTGCAAGCCCGAGGCCCAGGGCGGAGCCGGGCTCGACTACAGCTACAGCGTGGCCATGGCCGAGACGCTGGGCCACATCCACTGTGGTGGCGTGCCCATGGCGATTGGCGTGCAGACCGACATGGCCACGCCCGCGCTGGCGCGCTTTGGCAGCGAAGAACTCAAGGACCAGTTCCTCGCGCCGGCCATCCGCGGTGAGACCGTGGGCGCCATTGGCGTGAGCGAGCCCGGCGCCGGCAGCGACGTGGCGGGCATCAAGACCTACGCGAGGAAGGACGGCGACGACTACGTCATCTCGGGTCAGAAGATGTGGATCACCAACAGCCTGCAGGCCGACTGGATCTGCCTGCTGGTCAACACCAGCGACGGCCCGCAGCACAAGAACAAGAGCCTGGTCATGGTGCCGCTGCGCGAGAACGGCAAGACGGTCAAGGGCTTCGAGGTCGGCAAGAAGATCCGCAAGATCGGCATGCACAGCAGCGACACCGGCCTGCTGTACTTCGACGAAGTGCGTGTGCCGCAGCGTTACCGCATCGGGCAGGAGGGCGCGGGCTTCATCTACCAGATGCAGCAGTTCCAGGAGGAGCGGCTGTGGTGCGCGGCCAGCACGCTGCAGAGCCTGAACAACTGCATCGAATGGACCATCGAATGGGCGCAGGAGCGCAAGCTCTTCGGCAGCAACCTGGCCGATCAGCAGTGGGTGCAGTTCAAGCTGGCCGAACTCAAGACCGAGGTCGAGGCCCTGCGCGCACTGACCTACCTCTCGTGCGACCGCTACGTGGCCGGCGAAGACGTGACCGAGTGGGCCACCATGGCCAAGCTCAAGGCGGGCCGCCTCAACCGCCTGGTGCCCGACACCTGCCTGCAGTTCTGGGGTGGCATGGGCTTCACGCTGGAGAACAAGGTGGCGCGCATGTACCGCGATGGGCGCCTGGCCTCCATCGGCGGTGGTGCCGATGAGGTCATGCTGGGCATCCTCACCAAGATCATGGGGATCGCCAAGCGTCCGGTGCGATGACGGCCGCAGCGATGAACAACGCCCTGATCATCGAACGCGACGGCGCCATCGAGCGCTGGACGCTCAACGACCCCGCGTCGCGCAACGCGCTCAGCGATGCGATGGTGGTGGCGCTGTTTGCGGCCTGCCTGCGCGTGCGCGACGACACCTCCGTGCGGGGTGTTGTGCTCACCGGCGCGGGCGGCGCCTTCTGTGCCGGCGGCAGCCTGGGCAGTTTTGCCAGCGCCATCGGCCAGCCGCTGCAGCCCGGCGAGACCGATCCGCTGATTGGCATGAACCGGGCCTTTGGTGACTTGCTGCACGCCCTGAGCGCATTGCCGCAGTGGCTGGTGTGCGCCGTCGACGGACCGGCCATGGGCGGCGGCTTTGGTCTGGTGTGCTGTGCCGATGTGGTGATCGCCACCGAGCGCGCCAGCTTTGCCACACCCGAGGTGACGCTGGGCCTGCCACCGGCGCAGATTGCGCCCTTCGTCTGGCAGCGCCTGGGCGACGCCACCGCGCGCCAGTGCCTACTGAGTGGTGTGCGCTTGAGCGCACGCGAGGCGCAGGCGGCCGGCCTCGTCAACACGGTGGTGGCCGATGGTTCGCTCGATGCCGCGACGGCGGACACCACGCAGACCTTGTTGCGCGCCGCGCCCGGCGCCGTGGCCGCCACCAAGGAATTGCTGCAGCGCCTGCGTGGCGATGTGCCCGACCTGCGTGACGAGGCGGCCATTGCCTTCGCCAGTGCATTGCGCGGGCCGGAGGCCGCCGCGGGCCTGGCCGCTTTCGCGAAGAAGCAACCCGCACCATGGGCGGGCAAGGCATGAAGCGATTGCTGATCGCCAACCGCGGCGAGATTGCCCGGCGGATCATCCGCACCGCGCACGCCATGGGCATCGAGACGGTGGCCGTGTTCAGCGAGCCCGATGCCTCTGCCATGCACGTGCGCGAAGCCACCACGGCGGTGGCGCTGGGCGGGGCGAGCTCGGCCGAGTCCTACCTGCGCATCGACAAGCTGCTGGCCGCTGCACGCACTGCGGGCGCCGATGCGGTCCACCCCGGCTATGGCTTCCTGAGCGAGAACGCCGACTTCGCACAGGCGGTGATCGACGCCGGCCTGACCTGGGTCGGTCCGCCGCCCGCGGCCATCCGTGCACTGGGCAGCAAGTCGGCCGCCAAGGCGCTGGCGCAACAACACGGCGTGCCGGTGCTGCCGGGCTACTTCGGCAGCGACCAGGCCGACGCCACCTTCGCCGCCGAGGCGCAGCGCATCGGCTACCCGGTGATGGTGAAGGCGGTGGCCGGCGGTGGCGGCCGCGGCATGCGGCTGGTGACCGACGCGGCGCTATTGCCCGCCGCGCTGGCCAGCGCGCGCGCCGAAGCCCTGGCCGGTTTCGGCAACGCCGATCTGCTGATCGAGCGCGCCGTGCTGCGACCGCGCCATGTGGAGGTGCAGGTGTTTGCCGACGCGCACGGCGCCTGCGTCCACCTGGGCGAGCGCGACTGCTCGGTGCAACGGCGCCACCAGAAGATCATCGAAGAGTCGCCCAGCCCGGCGGTGTCGCCGGCACTGCGCGAGCGCCTGGGCGCCGCCGCCGTGGCGCTGGCCCAGGCGGCCGGCTACGTGGGCGCGGGCACGGTGGAGTTTCTGCTCGATGGTGAGACGGACGCCGCCGCCGGGTCGCCCCAAGGCGGCGCGTGGGGGCCACAGTTCTTCCTGATGGAGATGAACACGCGGCTGCAGGTCGAGCACCCGGTCACCGAAATGCTCACCGGCCTCGACCTCGTCGAATGGCAGATCCACGTGGCGCGCGGTGAGTCTTTGCCGCTGACCCAGCCAGAGGTGCGGCTCAGTGGCCACGCCATCGAGGTGCGCCTGTGCGCGGAAGACGCGCACTTCACGCCGCACACCGGTACCGTGCGCGCCTTCTCCGAGCCTGCCCTGACCGAAGGCTTGCGCTTCGATCACGCCATCGAAGCCGGCACCGAGGTCACACCGCACTACGACGCCATGCTGGGCAAGCTCATCGCCCATGCACCCAGCCGCGAGCAGGCCATTGCGCGCCTGGCCCATGCGCTGGACACCACTGTGCTGCTGGGCCTGCCGGTCAACCGCGACTTTCTTGCGGCCTGCCTGCGCCACCCGGTGTTCGGCGCGGGCGAGGCGCTGATCCCCTTTCTGGCCGAGCACGGCGACGGTCTGCGCCAGTCGTTGGCGCCGTCGGCCGATGTGGTGCTCGCAGGCGTGATCGCAGCGGTCTATGGCCACGCGGCCATGGCGTCGTTGCCGTGCCCGTTTGCGCGCCCCTTGCGCTGGCGCCACGGCGATGCGGTGCTCGACCTGGCGACGCTTGAGCTGGGGCAGGGCGCCTTGCAGATCGTGCACGGGGAGCAAACGCACCAGGCGCTGGTGTCATCGGGTCGGATCGCCATCGATGGCTTGACCCATGCGGCGCAGGCGGTGGCATTGGGCGACGGCCACTGGCAGGTGCAGGTCGGTGCGCACACGCTGGCCCTGCAGGACCTGAGCCTGGCACCGCGCGAGCGCGCCGGCGGCGCCAGTGCGGCGCGCGAGCTGCGTGCGCCCTTCAACGGCAAGCTGGTGGCGGTGCACACGCAGGCCGGCGCGCGGGTGACCAAGGGCGATGCCTTGCTGGCCATCGAGAGCATGAAGATCGAGCACCAGATCGTGGCCCCGCGCGACGGCGTGGTGGACGCGCTTCAGGTGGCTGCAGGCCAGCAGGTCGCACCCGGGCAGTTGCTGCTCAGCTTTGCCGTTGAGGTACCCGCATGAACTGGACTGCGCAAGACACCACAGCCCTGCTCGACACGGTGGAGCGCTTTGCGCGCGAGGCCCTGGTGCCCCATGTGAACGACTGGGACGCAGCGGCCGGCTTTCCGCGCGCGCTGTACCAACAGGCCGCCCACATCGGCCTGCTGGGCCTGGGCTACCCCGAACACCTGGGCGGCACGCCCGCGCCCTGGCGCGCGCGCAACGCGGTGTCGCAGTTGCTGGCGCGGCGCACCGCCAGCGGTGGTCTGCTGGCCAGCCTGTTCAGCCACAACATCGGCCTGCCGCCCATCCTCAAACACGGCTCGCCCGAGGTGCAGGCGCAGGTCATCCCCCCGGTGCTGGCGGGCGAGCAGATCGCCGCACTGGGCATTACCGAACCCGGCGGCGGCAGCGACGTGGCCAACCTGCGCACCACGGCGCGCCGCGACGGCGCCGACTACGTGATCGACGGCGAGAAGACCTTCATCACCTCGGGCGTGCGCTGCGACTGGATCACGCTGGCGGTCAGAACCGATGCGGTCAACAAGGGCGCCGGTGGCATCAGCCTCATCGCCGTGCCTTGCGACGCGAAAGGCATCGAGCGCACGGCGCTGCACAAGATGGGCTGGCACGCCAGCGACACCGCGCACATCCGCTTCGACGGCGTGCGTGTGCCCGCGCGGCACCTGCTGGGCGAGGAGCACAAGGGCTTTCGCATGATCATGGGCAACTTCAACGGCGAGCGCCTGGCCATGAGTGCATTGGCCCTGGGTTTTGCCGAGGCCTGCCACGACGAAGCCCTGGCCTGGGCGCGCGAGCGCAAGACATTTGGCCAGGCGCTGGTGGAACACCAGGTGGTGCGCCACAAGCTCATGGACATGCGCATGCGCATCGCGTCCACCCAGCACTGGCTGGACGCGCTGGGCGATCACATCGACGCTGGCGACGAGGGGGCGGACTGGGTGGCCAACGTGTGCCTGCTCAAGAACCACAGCACACAGGCCATGCAGGCCAACGCGGATGCGGCGGTGCAGATCCTCGGCGGCATGGGCTTCATGCGCGGCACCGCCTGCGAACGCATCTACCGCGAGGTCAAGGTCATGATGATCGGCGGTGGCGCCGAAGAGATCATGAAAGAACTCGCGGCCCGACAATCCGGCCTATGAGCACCCCCAAAGCCCCTCCCGCCACCTTCGAGCCCGAGTTCGTGCAGATGCTGACGCAGCTGTTCGAAGAAAGGATCGTCTTCAACAGCGTCATCGGCCTCAAGGTCACCGACATCCTGCCCGAGGGCATCGTGCGCGGCCGCGTCGACATGCGCAACGAACTCGTGGGCCACTACAGCCACAACCGCATCCACGGCGGCGTCATCAGCGCCAGCCTCGACGCCATGGGCGGCCTGGCCGCCATGGCCGCCATCGGCGCCCGCCACATGGATGAAGCCCCCGAGCAGCGCCTGATGCGCTTCAGCAAGCTCGGCACCATCGACCTGCGCATCGACTACCTGCGTCCCGGCATCGGCACCCATTTCGACATGCAGGCCGAAGTGCTGCGCCTGGGCTCGCGCGTGGCCAGCACACGCATGGAGTTCCGTGGGCCGGACGGCAAGCTGATGGCGACGGGCTCGGGCGCCTACATCGTGAGCTGACATGCGCGCACGCCTGCTGTCCATCCTTGCTTGGGCGACGGCCAGCCTGCTGGCACCGGTGTCCGCGCACGCCGTGTCGGTGCGCTTCGATCCCGTGGCCGATGGCGTGTACGCCTTCGTTGGGGAAACCGGTGGCCGCACGGCATCGAACGAAGGCCTCAACGCCAACATCGGTCTGGTGGTCACGCGCGACGGCGCGGTGCTGATCGACAGCGGTGCCACCTGGCAGGGCGCGCGCCAGATCCACGAGGCGGTGCGCCGCGTGACCCAGCAGCCGGTGAGGTGGGTCATCAACACCGGCGGCCAGGACCACCGCTGGCTGGGCAACGCCTATTTCGCGGCGCAAGGCGCCGAACTCATCGGTCACGCGGACGGCCGTGCCGACATGCTCAGTCGCGGCGGCGAACAGTTGGCGGCGCTCAAACAGGTCTTGGGCCCCAAGGCCGACGGCACCTCACCCATGTTGCCCACCCGCTGGATCGAAGGCGAAGACGCGCGCCTTGAACTCGGTGGCGTGGTGCTTGAGTTGCGACTCCGCGGCGGCGCCCACACCCCCGGCGACATGATGGTCTGGCTGCCAGACCGGCAGGTGCTGTTCAGTGGCGACGTGGTCTACGTCGACCGCATGCTGGGCGTGCTGCCCTTCAGTCGCACCCGGCAGTGGCTGGCCAGCTTTGCCGAGATCGAACGCCTGGCACCCAAACGCATCGTGCCCGGCCACGGCCGGATCACCACACTCGCTCAGGCGCAGGCGGACACGCGCGACTACCTGCTCGCCCTGCGCGAGCACATGCGCAAAGCCGTGGACGACGGCACCGACATCAGCGCCGCCATCAAGTCGTTTGACGGCGCCCGTTTTCAGCGCCTGGCCAATTCGGCGGAGCTGATGCCCGGGAATGGGAGCCGGGTGTATCTGGAGATGGAACGGGAGTGAGGGCTTCAGCGCACGCGCACCACATGCTTGCGCGTGCTTTGTAGTCGTTCGACCTTGGCCTCGCGAAGCAGCAAGCCAAGCACGCTGTACGAGAGATAGTCCTTGGCGCCACCGCCGTAGTCACTTCGCAAGCCAAGCAAACTGGCCACCTCAGCGTTGCTCACCCCTTTGGGGTTGGCTTGTGCCTGCGCTACCGCCCAATGTTTGTAGCGCGTAGGTCTAGAGTCCGATCAACCCGAGAAGGAGGTCGGACCGATGAACCAGCGATACACCGATGGACCGATCATTGGCTTCCTGCGCGAAGCCGATGGCGGGCTGCCGGTCAAGGAGTCGTGGAGTGACCTGCTCAGGGCCGGGAGCAGACACAGACGCGTTCGCCTCACGCGGAGCGCGATGTATCAGGTCGCAGGCCCCAGCAGGGCCGTCGGCCACGCCGAGGGATCCACGCGCGAGCACTGAACACGGGTCAGGCGTCCATCCGCCTTCAGAAGACCGTCGCCCTTTCCATTGAGGTTCTCGGCGCCCGCCTCATCGATCACCACCCGACTCTCGGTGGCGCTCTTGACGCGCAGAGCGAGCTGGGCGGGCAGGTTGCTTCGCAAGTTGGTGCTGATGACCTCGGCGCTTGGCTTCTGAGTCGCAATGATGACGTGGATACCCGCAGCGCGTGCCTTCTGGGCGAGCCTCTTCAGCTCTGCCTCAATTTCCTTCTTTGCCTGCGGATCATGCGTGAGGTCGGCGTACTCATCGAGAACCACTACCCACCAGGGAAGACGATCCTGTGCGCGTGCTGCCGCGTTGAACTCGGCAAGGTTGCGCTTGGCGGTAGATCGAAAAAGTCGGTATCTGAGCTCCATCTCCTCGACGGCAGCCTTCAATAGCGCAACCGAATCCGCGTCATCCCAGCCAATGTTTCCTTCGAGATATTCAGATCCGTCAAAAGGCGCGAGCTCTGTTCCCTTGGGATCCACCAGCATCAGACGGAGCTCTGATGGACTGTAGTGGCGTGTCATGCCGAACAGGATGGTGTTGAGCGCCTCCGACTTGCCGCTCCCGGTCGTCCCCGCGACGAGGAGGTGCGGACTGTTGGAGGACGAAAAATTCAGCTCAACGATGTGTCCAATGCGATCCTCTCCGATAGGCACCGCGAGCGCGGCTGGGGGACGGCTCCACCTTGACCATGTATGCACTGCGTCCACGTAGTAGCGCTGTTCAGGCTTCTTCGGCACATCGATGGTCACGAAGCCTCGGTCGATGTTGAAGGTTACGTTTTGCTCCTGCTCCAGCTGAAGAACCAGCTTCAGGGCTGCTGCCTTTTCCGAAACCTTGCGAGGGTCTACCCCTGGACCCGGCCGAACCTTGAAGAGAATTGAGGCCGGCCCTTCGATGTACGGCTCGTCCTCCTCTTGCGCTGCCGATACCGCGATTCCATGCATGGCGAAGCAGCCAAGGATGTCTTCATAGGAACGACGCAACGCTTCGCGTGGGAGACCCCTCCTCGTGGTTGGCAGCGATGAAGCGGGCGACATTGCTGATTGGGTCTCAGGTGCCTTCTCTGGAATGACTGTTCCGTCCGGAAGTGCTGGTTCGCCCGGCGCAGACGGGGCAACAGGGGACGTTTGGGCCTGCACTCCCGCGACTTGCTCCGGAAGTCCGTGATCGGGCAACCTCTCGATGCCAGTCTGGGGAGTTGCTGTCTCAACCGGAGTCAATGCCTGCGAAGGCCCACTTCGCGTCGTTTGCTCTACCTCGCGGGAGATCCTGCCTTCCCGGAGCTGCACGTAGTCAACGAGGTGGAACTTCGTCGATCTGAGCACGGTGACTCCGTCGCTGTCCGAACGCTCCAGATTCTCGCCCTCGCTATCCCAGAGGCATGCGGAGTACACACCATTGATGGCCCGCAGACGAATCGAACCAGAACGGAAGTCTGAGATTGTGCGGTGTATGAGTTCAGCTTCAGCGTCTGGATCTCCGCTGCCCTCGGCATTCACGATCTGGACTGCATCCGCTGGGAGGTTCTCCACCGCCATCGCGATCTGCTCCCGCCACATGCCTTCGTCGACATTGCGTGCGCCTTCGTGGCCCGGTCCGCCGAGTACGGAACGGAAGAAATCGCAGGTTCGCTGCACCTGCAAAACACCGTGGCCGTCGTACAGCTGGCGCAACTTGCCTTCGAGCACGAGGACATCGATGTGCACGAGACCATCCTCGGCTCGCTCCAGCACCAAGCGGCACATGTCTGCGCGTACCTGGGCATGCCCGCCGAACCAGTCGGTGTGCTCGTCCAGACTGATCCACGCCACCAGCCCGCTCCCAAGTCTGGCTGGGTAGAGCTCTTCGGCAAGATTGCGCGCAACCGTTAGTCCGATAATTTCCTCGGTCACTCGAGCGACGCCCAGAGCCTGCAGCGCAAGTCTCGGTGACAGCCGCCTCGTGGACTCGTAGATTCCGTCAGCGAGCCCCGCCAGCAGTTCACTTCTATTTCCCGACTGCCTCCGCTGCGGTATCAGTCTCTGCAGCTTTCTGACAAGTCGTGCCTGTATCAGATCGCGGCCAGATCGCGACGAAACGACGAGCGTATTGAGATGATTCGCACCGACTCCGTTTTCGATGCTCAAGACATCGGGCGATCCGGCCTCGACGGACTCGATTTGCTCACGAGAAATGTGTCGCTCGAGCGTGATCACCCAGTGGCAATGTTCATGCAGATCTTTGAACAGCCTCGCAGAGTCCTGGAAGTTGACTCGCAACTCGACCAAGTCTGTGTTCTCCGGTTGACTGGGGGCCACGGGTCTGGATCTGTTCGCGCGTACCGCGAGCGTGCTCCAGGACTCAAGCACAGGGTCTGGATACTTCGGCAGCATTACCAGGGAAATTGCGCCGCCACCGCCCCCGGACTCCATCCTTAGCGGCCGGTGCTGCAGGGGATCAAAGGAGCCGGGACGCTCGATAGGTGCCTCAGTGTTCTGCTGACTGACAATCTGCTCCTGCAACGCATGGGTCACGACTGCTATGTCGAGCTGCAGATCCGATAGCACTTCAGCGAGGCTGTCGCCGGCCCGGTAGTCGATCAAAGCCAGATCCCTGTCTGGGAACAGGCGCGCGCGCGGACCCCTGTCGACGGTTTCCGAAAGTCTCTCGACCGACCTCGCAATAGCCTCCCATCGACTCTTGGGCGCCGCCACGTGCATCGAGATGCGCAGCGAACGATTTGCCTTGGCGGTGATCCGGCGCAGGATCTCTGCCGGCGTCGAGTCACTTGTGGGTAGGACTACCAGCAGCGAAAGGCCGTCGCGCTTGTACGGATGTGCATCCAGATAGCTGACTATGCGGGCCGCTATGGAGCCGATAGCCTCCGCGTCAAACGAGACGTCTCCAGTGTCGGTAGTGAGCGGGGAGAAGTCCTCCCACCATCCTGACTCGGAGCGTGAGTACAACAGCTGGCCCGCGTTCCCGACAGCAATAGGAGGTGATTCCCGGGGGGTCAGCTTCTCCAGCCAGTCGAGATAGAACTCACCCTTTCCATCGGCAAAGCCGGCAATACCGGAAAGGAACTCCTGGGCGAGCCGCCGCGTCTGCTCCAAATAGCCGCAGATCCAGCGGAGGCGAATCGGATGCAGCGGCAGCATCAGTCGCCGTTCGGAGCCGATGACAGCGACAAGATCGGTGCCGAGGAAAGCGTCGAGCTCCTTGCTGCGAACACCGTCTGGAACAAGGCGCTCGCGTGCGCGCCGCAGAAGCTGTTGCCATCCATCTAGATACGACTGGACGCGTTCCAACTCCAAACCGGAGACTCGGAATGAGTCACGGAGTCCGCGCCGCAACTCCACCAACTCATTCAGCAAAGGGCTGACTGCGTCAGGCTGGTGGGTCGGATCAGGGGTCAGGCAATCAAGGCCGGACTCCCGGTAGGCAAGTGGCGTCTGCCAATCGTCGCCATCCGTAGGCGGGCTGACGCGCAATACTCCGGCTGTGTCGAGAGAGGGAGACTCAAGCGCCGCTGCCAGGAACCAGAAGAGCGCGAACTGCTCCACGGGAGATGGCAGCCACTCAATCTGGTCCATGACCTCGAGGACTTTGTGGTCGCGGTCGCGTAGCGTGAAGCGCAGCGGAAGGGGGTCCCACGTGTACTCCCGGATCTGGTCATCTGAGTCTTCGCTCTGATCTTCGAGCACTTGCGGTACCGGCAACGGCGAAATCAGCTCCGCAGATGGCTTCAGCAGGCAGGCATCAGGGAGACCCTCGAGGCCAGCGGAGATGGAGCGTAGAGTGTCGCCGAAGAGAAACGTAAAGAGTCCTTGCGTCGGGGTTCCTGCGGCTTCATCGTTGCCTAGCTCCAGGGCAATGCTCGCGACGCTTGAAGTGGTGGTGTCGAGGCGGACTCGCTGCACCAGTCGCACGATCTCAATGGCCGGATTGAAGAACTGCCTCCGCGGAGGGACAGCCAGTCGCTCAACTGATTTCCTGGTCGCAGCTGTGACGATGTCGGCAAGAGGGGCCATGCCTTGCGGAGGGACAGCCTCAAGCAGGCGGTTTGCATCATGGCTATTCCTGGCGTTGAGTCCCGCAGCGACATCAAGGGCATCGAACTCAGCCACTCGGTCGGGAGCAACGTCATCGACCTCGGCGCGCACTCTGTCGCCAAGACGTAGCCCCGCCGTGTCCTTCACAAACAGCTGGCTGAAGATCTCGTAGGGAATCTGCCGGCGAAGCTCGTCCGTCGGCGAGAGTCCGTATTCGGAGCAGAGCCTGCGCCATCGGTCCGCATCGGAACCGGGCATCGGGCTGCCATCGGGGAGTCTGAAGCGCGCCGCCTGCACCCTTGCGAGGAAATCCTCACTGGTGAGTTCGGCACTTCCGTCCATCAGATCTGCGTGCCTCGCATTCATTTCGAGCCTTCGGCGGCATCGCGCTTCTGCTCCACCCTCGTTCCAGCGCTCATCCGGAAACATATCCATGGCCCAGAGCGTGCGGCCAACTATCCGATCCGCCTCCACTTCATCGATCAAACGCTCATGGCTTACCCAATTGCTGCAGGCGAGTTCGATGAACGCGATAAACCGCCTTACCGGCACGGGCTCGATCTCCGGATGAACGAGACTGATCACAAGCAGAAGGCGCTCCAGCAGAAGCTGCGGAACGCTGGCCACCCCCCCAGCGCTTCGCCACGCTTCTTCGACCAAGAGCCCTGGAACGCCGCGGTTTGCTTTTGCGTAGTCATCGAAGCTTTCGTCGAGGAAGTTGCTGTCGCGAAGACTGAAGATGTTCTGCAGGCCCTGCTCGTCACTCTGGACACTTATCTCTACGTAGACGAGGCCCGCGCGGTTGTGATTCCGGTAGTGCGTGATCGAATGGCCTGGTTCAGCCACAAACTGCGGCGGTACAGCGCCGCCAAGGCTATCGGCCACAACAAGTCGGACCTGCTCCAGATCAGCAGCGCGAGCTGCGTCCGCCCATTCGCTGACAAGCTGCGCCACTTCGTCAGCATGGAGGTTCTTAATCCGGAAGCACTGATGGGCCGCTTGGCGATCACGCGTCAACGCGAGAGTGGCGATCCTTGTGGCCACCCGTGCGAGAGTCCTTGACATCAATTGCGCCCTCCCGGAGAGACCATTCTTGTCGCGTCTGAAAATACCTTCAGCAAACCAGAAGCACGCATCTGTTCAGCAAGTTGTCGCTCGTTCTCTTCAAAGATGGTCCCGTCAAATGCCATCAGCATTCCTGCTCTCGCAGCACCTTCCCGCCCGGCGACGATCCGGCATCGTTCGAAGAGCCATTGCGTCAGGAACCGCTCATACTCCAACTCTGTGCCCGCAGGAACCGCAGCCAACACAAGCGACTCGATTGCAGGGAGTCTGAACGTGAAGTGGCGTCGTCCCTTCCATGCGTTGAGCAGACCACCGGCCGCGGCCGTATTTCCGAAGAACGCTCGGATCTTGCCAAGCTGCTGTGCACTGAGCTGCCCTTGGCGCGCGCCTTCTTCGCGTGACACCTGCTCGATCATGCTGACGAGATCCTTCAAACAGCGCTGAGCAGCGCGTCGCAGTTGCGAGTGTGTGCCAGCACAATCAACAACGATTGCCATCGCAGAGTCAGACTGGATCGCAAGGGCGCGGGCAGCCTCCGCCAGTACAAGCCAGATTGACGTCCAGTTCATCACAGCCCTGACCCGCTGCACCGCTGGCAAGCCGAGGTGGCTGAGGATGTTTCTCGTTCCGTCCCTGAACAGTTCTTCCCACGCGTCATTGCGGACCTGTGATGCCGCTTCGACCTGATCCAGTGATGGGGCGTGGACCGGATCGCACTTCCCCTTGGCGCGAAGAGTTGATGCCAGAAGCTCGAGTGGAGAGCTCCGATCCCGGGGATACAGCGCTTCAAAGCCTGCCCGGGTCTCCTCAAGCCGCTGCTGGTTGCCGTCCCGTCGCAGAACGGCAAATGCGTAGGCCCCGGCCCCCCTCAGGTATCTCCGCTCGATCTGTACATCGACCCCAGCCTGACGACCCTTTCGAGCGTCCCAATGCACCAGTGATCGTGTGTACGGAAAGAAGTGCGTGCGCTCCCATCCCTTGGCCTTGACAACGTTGGGCACCTCCAGCTCTAGGCAGCGTAGCAAATGGGCAACCGCCAGCGACGTGTGTTCATTTAGAAGCACGGCGGCTTTGCGATGTTCATCCAGCTGCTCAGTTATCAGCTGCCGGGCGAAATCGTGCGCGGCCCGATGGACGTGAACCTCGTCCGTTTTAGGTAGGGTGCCTTCCTCACAGCAGACAACGAGATTTATGAGCTCGAGACCCGGGTAGTGTCCTGACCCGTCTACATCGAAGATGCCGCCAAAGAGCTTCTTGGTAACGTCTGGAGCGGAGACGGTTGCCATCATTCGCCTCCTACTTGAATGACGCCCTGATCGAGAGAAACGTTTTGTAGCTGACCGCGCATGAAAACGGTGATCTGCGCCGAGTCCTCGGTCGCGCCTTCCGCAAGCTGGCCAAGGAAGGTCCTCACCCGACGAATCTCGTTAGCGTAGAACTCCTCGCTGACATAGCCCGACGCTGCGCGTGCGACGCACTCAAACGAGAGAAGATCAAGCGGAAGATCCTTCAGAACACCGAGTCGCTCATCAACGCGAAGAATGACACTCCTGTCGATCCAGTCGACCGAGCGTGGCATGAACCATCGGGAATCCGGACCACCAAGCCATGCTGAGCTCGCTGGCTGGAGATTCACACGGCTGCTGGGGATCTGGCGAGCAACGATGGCTGCGTCGGCGCTTGCCTTCCCGAAGGCTGGATCCACCAGATACAGCATGGTCTCTGTCCTTCCGATTCGCAATCCCTGAATGGCGTGTAGCCCAGCAATGATGATGTTCTTGATCCGGACGCGCTCGTGCGGCTGCAGCTGACCCTCAAGTAGCTTGAGGAACACATCGCCGTACTTGAATCCAAGCTTGACCATTACGCTTTCAACTCCCTCGATATCGTCAAAGAATGCGCGACGCCTCAGCGCAGCAACTGCAAGACCAGTTGCTTCTGCCTCGCGATTCATCTCGGCGCGGGTCTGGGGATTCCCGTTGAAGTCGTCGATCCCAAGCGCCGCATCTACGACAGTAACGCGGCTTCCGACGCCGGCAAGGAACTGCAGATCCTGCTGCCCGGGTTCGAAGACCTCGCCGCGATTGAGGATCTTTTCGTCCACTCGCCGGACGGCAATGGCACCAGGATCCAGGCGCCTGAGCGCGGCGAGCACCGGAATGCCCTTGTCGGTCCGATCCGCTGGCAAGTTTGGTGGGGATTGGAATAGGAGGTTGTAGAAGGTCCACGCGTGCTGCCAGCCAGTCCTTTGTCCGCCGCCGGCCAATCGCTTGTCCACATCAGTGCAGGTCATGCCGCCAGTGATCAGGTAGGACACCAGCATCAGCATCTCGCGGATAGTCACGACGTTGCCCAACCGCTCTAGCACCAAGAAGATCTCTTCCAAGCGATTGAGGCGGCTTTCGGATTCAGCACCATGCTCAGCCAGCAGTGCTCGGTTGCGACGTATTGGACAGTCGAGTTCGTGAACACATGTGCCGCATGAACGTTCTCCCCACCTACGCCCATCTCCGACCCAGCTAGCCAGCACTCTTCTCAGAAGACTCCCGCGACGGGCGTCCGAATGCGCAGCCACCGATTGATAGTTGAGATTGACAATGTGAATCCTGCTGTCGCTACTCGCCGTAACTCCGCGCTCTATGGACTCGTTGAATAGTTCAGCAATTGACCTGCAAGCCGGGCCAGCGCCGTCTGAGCTGATTATTGCCCTCAACCTTCCTTCGTTCGCACAGACCACTAGCGCTTCACTTGTAATGGCGCCTGATGCTTCAATGAGTTGCGCGGCCCTAGAAGGTGGCTGGATTTCAGATAGATCCTTGTGGATTCGAAGCGCCACGCAATCCACGCCGCTTGCTGGGGGAATTGCGGTGCTGCCGTCACAGCTTTCCAAAAGGTACCGCCTAGCCCGTTCCGGATGGTGGCCCAAGAGATCAGTTTCGACCAGCCTGCGACACATGTGAGTCTTTCCGTGGCCAGCGTCCCCGGTGAGAACGATGCAACGAGCGCCTGCTTTGATCGCCTCCGCGGCATACTGAATTGCAACGGTAGCGAGATCGAGGTTGTCTTCACCGGTTTGGTATTCCTCATAGATCTGGTCATGTGCTGCACTGAACGGCAGGAATCTATGCAAACGAGTGACGTGACTATTGATACTGGCTGGCATCTGCCACCTCCTTGTCCGAGCGTTTTATCAAATCGCGCCAGATCTGGCTGGAGCAATCCCGATGCCAAATCGCGTTTGCATGCTGGTGATAGGCTCGTGAACCATCATGAGCTTTCGTTGAGTATTCGCTTTACCGCGGCAGCTATCTGGCTGGCCAAAAGCGACGGAACAGCGTTCCCCACTTGGTGATATTGCTGTGTCCGGTTCCCCTGGAAAAAGTAGTTGTCCGGAAAGCTCTGGAGTCTCGCTGCCTCTCTCACGGTGAGACTTCGGCACTGGGACCCATCCGGATGCACGAAGTAGTGCCCGTCTTTGGCGATATGGCTGGTGACGGTCGTGCTCGGCTCATTCGCAAGCTGCACCCGGAACCGATCGATGAAATGTCCCGATTCCCAGTTCTTGTGATTGGGGGCAAGTCCATCCAGCGTGAAGCTCTGATGGCCTTTGGGCGTGCGTCCGTGGGCTTTGCCGAAGCTGGCCACGTAGAAGTACCTGGCCAGATCGCTTGCCATATGCGAACGGGCCTCATGGTTCAGCCAGACGTCAAGGCGGGAGTCTGCAATCCAGCCGTGATACCGATCTTTGGCTTTCGGGTTATGTCTTGGGCCGTACCGCAGGCTACCGGTCTCCAGCGAACCGCCCAGGTTGAGCGCTTCCCCTCGCATTGCCAGCGCCACCTGATCCATGCCTTTCCTGATCGCGTCCTTCTGCAGGCGCTCGGCCATGGCATGAACCTCTTCACGCCAGATATCGTCGCCATCGCCCTTGCTGAGACGGCTTCTTAGAGGGGGCAGGTCAGAAATTGCGTCCTGTAGCGTGATTCGTTGTGCCGGTGTCAGATGATGGCCCCCGCTGTACATCAGGTCTTCACGTACCCCTAGCAGAATCACCCGGTGCCGGCATTGCGGAATGCCGTACTTCTCAGACTCAATGATGAATCGAGCAACGTCAATCTCCTGAGGATTCATATCCTTCTCGAAAACGTCGTTGTTCACCAGAGAATGAATCCGGTAACGTGGCCCTCGCGACTTGCCCAAAGCTTCACTGGGTGCCGCCATGTCCCGCAGGATGTCGTGGAACACCAAGCGATCGTTCACCTTGGCAGTCAGGATCCCTTTGACGTTCTCCATCACGAAAACTGCGGGGCGGATCTTCTGAACGACGCGGAGGTACTCCCGGTAAAGAAAGTGGCGGTGATCCTCTTCTGCCACGTAGTCTTTCTTGCCTCGGTTGCGAGACCGTCCAACGAGTGAGTAGGCCTGGCACGGAGGCCCGCCGATCAAGACGGTGCGGTCGTTTTCGCGAACCTTTGCCTTGCGCAGTAAGTGATCGAGCTTTGCGTTGTCCTGTTCCTCGCCGAGGGTCAGGCGCTGAGCCTCGTATTGCGCCACGGCCCACGCTGTTGGCATTGCCGCAGACGGATGCGGTGCGGAAGCCGAGTGGCAGAAGTCGTAGTAGGCCTTCAGCCCTTTCTCGTCCCCTGCATTGCGAACATGGCGAAAGAAGGCGCGCAAAGACAGCGTTCTGTGCGCGCTCTCTTCCATTTCCGCCGAGACGGCGATCTTGAACGCCTTCCCCCCGTTCAAGGAGGCGAAACCTTCGCCGAGTCCCCCTGGACCGGCAAACAGGTCAATCACTGGGTAAGTCATTTGCGATGGCTTGTCTTTCTAGGTGGTGCGTGCTCAAGCGTCGAGCCTGACATTTCTTCCGCCACGGGCTCACGCAACTCCCCTGTCTGCTGGGGACCCTCGATCCAGTCGCGCAATGCTCGCGCGAGGTCCGGGCTCTGCGGTGAACGTAGAAAACATTCCCAGACCACGAGTGTTCGCCAGCCCGCTACGCGCAGCGATTCGAGATCACGTTGGTCGCGCAGTCGGTTGCCAGCCAGCTTGGCTGTCCAGAACTCGGTTCGCGTGGAAGGTGTCCTGGCGTATCGGCAGTTCGCGTGCCCATGCCAGAAACAGCCGTGCACGAGGATGGCGATTCGCCGCCTCGGCAGGACGATATCGGGGCGTCCCGGAAGGTCCTTGCGGTGAAGGCGGAACCGGTAGCCCATCCCGAACAGGGCTTTGCGAACCTGCAACTCGGGAAGCGTGTTCTTGCCCCGGATGCCCGACATCATTTCGCTGCGCTTCTGAGCAGATACGAAATCGGTCACAAAGGGTCCTCCGGCTAATGGCGGCGATCGTACCAGGTCTCGTGTCGAAACCTGCCAGTCACTTCAGGAGTCGACTTTCGCCTTCAGCGATCCCGCATGTTCCGGCGAAAACACCGCAAACACCCCCGTCGCCCGCGCCACCTCGCGCCCGTCCACGCTCAGCACCGCTTCCACGTGCGCCACCGGCCCCTCGCGGTGCACCAGTCGGCCCACACACACCACTTCGCCCTCGCGCACGGGCAGCAGGTAGCCGATGCGTGCGTCCACCGTGGCGCAGCGTTCGTGCGGGGCCAGGGCGGTGTGCACGGCCATGCCCATGGCGGTGTCGGCCAGGGTGAAGAGGGCGCCGCCATGCACCACGCCGTTGGTGTTGAGGTGGTGCGCTTCGACGCGCATGCGCAATTCGCTGGCCTCGCGTGGGCCGGCCACGGTGCGCAGGCCAACGTGCTGCATGAAGGGGGCTTTCAACGCGAGGTCCTTTCGGTTGGTGGCCGTGGGGCTGCGGTGGGCCGTACCCACCACCAGGTCAGCACCACCAGCATCGCAAAAGCGGTGTAGGCCGCAACGAACACCCACCATGGTGCCTGCCAGTACAGCAAGCGCGACAGCCAGTGTTCAATGAAGCTGTCGGTGTAGCCCGCCTGGCCGGCGCGTTCGCGCAGCTGTTGCTCCCAAACGGTCAGCGGGCAGAGCTGGCCGAGCCAGCTTTGTACGGCGATGAACACGATCAAAACCAGGTGGGTGAGGCGCAGGCCGCGGTGCTGCACCCAGCGCCAGCCACGAACGCCGCCGATCAGCACCAGTGGCAGCAAGCCAACCACGGACACCACCACGGCCACGTGCAGCGTGAGCAAGCCGTCGGCCAACAGTTGAGCGGTGTCGGGGTGCATGGGCCCATTGTGCAAGCGCATGCCTGCGCTTAAAGACAAAGGCCGCCGGCGATGCCGGGCGGCCTTGGGTCAAAACGGGGTTGGATCGACCGAGCGTTCAGCGCTTGCCGCCACCGCCGCCGTTGCCTCCCCCATTGCCACCGCCGTTGCCTCCACCCTTGCCGCCGCCTTTGCCACCCGAATTGCCTTTGCCGGCGCCACCCGCAGCGCCGGTGCTGGTGGCGGCAAAACCCGACGCCTTGCTTTGTGCTTTGGCGGTGGGCGAGGTGGTGGACTTGTCTTTGGACTTGGCGGTGGTCTTTGCGCTGGTCTTGCTGGCCGTCCTGGTCCGCGATTCGGTGGTGGCATCGTCGCCCACTTTGTTCTTCGCGGCCTTGGCCTTGTTGGCGGCGCTGACCACCGCGCCCAGGCGGATGCCCAGGCTGTTGGCGATGGCGCCCCAGCCCATGCCGTCGTCGCGCATGGACTGCACTTTGTCGGTTTCGTCGGCCAGTTGATCGGGGGTGGGATCGGTGATGCCCGATTTGCTCAGGCTTTCGGCCGCGATCAGGCCGGCGAAATCCTGCCCACGGGGTGCGCTGGTGTTGTCGTCGGCATAAGACAAGCTGCCCAGGCAACTCAGGGCGATGACCAGGGGCAGCAGATGGCGCAAGGTGGGGGCGGGCATGGTGTCTCCTCGGAGGGGCGTGTGTCGGTCCATCATTGTTTCCGGCGTCTCCCGCGTTGAGCGTGACCGTGTGTAAACGGTGCCCAAGGGCGACCAAAGGCAAGTGAGCGGCTGTGCGCTTTTTGGCAGTACACGGTCCCCTGGGTGCGTCAAGCGGCGCCATCCCTATTGCACCCCTGTTGGCATGGGCGACACTGCGCGCTGTTGCGGCACGGGGTGCGGATGGGCTGGATCAACGTTTTCGGTGATTTGCGGGTAATGACGGGCATGTCGGTGGCCTTGCTGGGGGCCATCTTCCTGCTCTATGCCCACCGCGGGTCCTGGCCCTATGTGCGCTGGATGGCGGGCTCGGCCCTGGTGTTCGGGCTGCTGCAGATGCTCTATCGCGCAGCCGAACTGCTGGGCGCCGTGCGCGCGGCCGCTGGCGAGGTGGGCCCGTTCCTGGTGATGCCTTGCCTCGCGGCGCTGGTGGTGGGGCTTCACACTTACCTCAGCCCCAAGGCACGGCGCCAGGGTTTGCGCTTTCTGCTGATCACGGCAGTGGGCTTCGTGCTGTCGGCGCTGGTGGTCATCGGCTTTGCGGGCGAGCCACTGCGTGGGCCGCTGGCCACGGCCGTGGCGCTGATCGCCACCTCGGGCTGGCTGGTGTGGCGCTGGTGGCGGCGCGAGCGCTGGTTTGGCCAGTTGGTGCTGGCGGCCAGCTTTCTGTTGCACCCGGCGTTGCTGTGGGCCGCGCACCGCGCCGGCATGGATGCGCTGGCGTTTCGGCAGATCACGCCCATGCCCATCGTGGTGATCTACTTTTTGCTCATGACGCTGATCCTGCAGCGCGACGCGCGCCAGCTGGCGGCCGAGCTGCGCGAGCGCGAGCTTGCCGAGGGCCGGCTGCAGCAGCTGGCCGGCCAGCTCGACAACCAAGTGCGCGCACGCACCGGTCAGCTCGAAGAGATCAACCAGGGCCTGCGTTCGTTCTCCGGCATGGTGTCGCACGACCTGCGCGGACCGCTGCGCAACATCCATGGTCTGGCCGAAGTGGCCTGCGAATCCATCGAGGAAGGGCAGCCTGCGCTGGCCACGCCGCTGGTGCGCAAGATGGGCCAGGAGGCGCTGCGCGCCAGCCGCATGGTGGGCGATCTGCTGAGCCTGGCGCAGGCAGACCAGCAACCGGCGCAAAAGTCGCCGGTGGACTTTGCCGAGCTGACCCAGCAGTGCGTGGCACGCCTGGCGCAGGAGTACCCGGGAGCTGACCGCCTGGTGCGGCTCGGGCCGCTGCCGGTGTTGCCCGCCGATCGCGGCCTCATGGAGCACGTGCTGATCAACCTTATCGGCAATGCGCTCAAGTACGGCCAGGCCGTGCGCGAGCTGCAGGTGACGGTGCAGGCCGAGTCGCAGGGCCCGGTGTGGCGCTTCAGCGTGGCCGACAACGGGCCGGGCTTCGACGGGGATCGCGCGGGCGAACTGTTTCGCCCCTTCAGCCGGCTGGCCGAGCACGCCGTGCCGGGCACCGGCCTGGGCCTGACCGTGGTGCGCCGTGCGGTGCAACAGCACGGTGGCGAGGTGGGGGCGGCAGGTGAACCCGGGCGCGGCGCCACCTTCTGGTGGACGCTGCCGGCAACCTGAGGCCTTTGCGGCCGAGAGCGGCCAACAAAAAAGCCGCCTGACCGGGGTCGGGGCGGCTTGGGCGCCGGGCGCGGGCCGGACGGCCCGCTCAGGTGCACATCACTTCGCAGCGTCGATCTTCATGTACTCGGACACCACCTTCCAGCGGTTGTCCTGCAGTTGCGACAGGCGCGTGGCGTTGCTGCCCAGGCGCTTGGTGGGCGAGAAGGTCATCTCGGCGCTGCCGAAGATGTCGGGCGGAATGGTCATGGTGTCCATGGCCTTGATGAAGCCGTCGGTGGTCAGGTTCTTGCCGGCCTTGGTGGCGGCGCGGATGAAGGCGTCCATCGCGCTGTAGCCATAGACCGAAAACACGGTGGGGTCCTCGTTGAACTTGGTCTGGTACTTGGTGGCCCAGAAGCGCACCGGTTGCGAGGTGGAATCGAGGTAGGGGTGCTGCACCGTCATGGTGGCGTACAGGCCGTTCATGGCCGGGCCGCCCAGCTTGTGAATCAGGTCGGTGTAGGCCGCGCTGGAGCCGATGAAGGTGGGATTGAAGCCCAGCCGCCGCGCGGTGGCGATGCCGCCAATGGTCTCGCGGATGATGGTGCCCAGCACCACCATGTCGCACTGCTCGGAGGCGAGCTTCTGCATCTGCGACGAGAAGTCGGTGGCGCCGCGCTTGTAGCTGGTCTCCACCGCCATGCTCATGCCAATGCCCTTGAGGCCTTCTTCGGCGCCGCGCTTGACTTCCAGACCGAACTCGTCGTCCTGGTACATGGTGCAGACCTTCTTGGCGCCCTTTTCCTTGACCAGTTTGGGCACGGCAATGCGCATCTGGTCGTAGTAGGTGGCGGCGAAGCTGTACTTGAGCTTGTGGAAGGGCTCGAACATTTCGCGCGCGGCCGTCACCGGGAAGAAGTTGATCACGTTCTTCTGGAACTGCACCGGCATGGCGGCCATGTTCTGCGCCGTGCCGATGTGGCCGATCATGGCGAAGATCTTGTCCTGGTTGACCAGCTTCTGCGCGGCCAGCACGGCGTTGCGTGGGTCGTACTTGGAGTCTTCGACGATGAGTTTGATCTTGCGACCGTTGACGCCGCCTTGCTCGTTGGCCTCGTCCACGCGAAGCAGCATGCCCAGGCGCACCTGTTTGCCGAAACCCGCGATCGGGCCCGACAAGTCCTGGATGGAACCGAGGACGAGTTCGTCCTTGTTCACGCCCTGGGATTGCGCCATCGCGGCGCCGGCGCTCAGCGCGACGGCCGCGCCAATCAGGCTCAGTGTCATCTTCATCGCTCGTGTCTCCTGTGGTGAGGTGGAAGGGGCAGGGGTCAGTGGTACATCGCTTCGATCTGCTCGGCGTACTTCTTCTGCACGAGCTTTCGCTTGAGCTTCATCGTCGGCGTGAGTTCTTCGTCTTCGGCGGTGAGCTGGGTGTCGAGCAGGAAGAACTTCTTGATCTGCTCGACGCGTGCGAATTTCTTGTTGACCCGGTCGATTTCGCTCTGGATGAGCTGCTGCACTTCGGGGGCGCGGGTGAGGCTGGCGTAATTGGAGAAGGGCACGTCGCTGTCCTGCGCAAACTTCTCGACGTTCTCCTGGTCGATCATGATGATCACCGTGAGGTAAGGCCGCTGGTCGCCAATGACCACTGCGTCGGTGACGTAGGGCGAGAACTTGAGTTCGTTCTCGATCTCGCTGGGCGTGACGTTCTTGCCCCCTGCGGTGATGATGATGTCTTTCATGCGGTCGGTGATTCGGAAAAACCCTTCCTCATCCACCGTGCCCACATCACCCGTGTGCAGCCAGCCATCGGCGTCGATGGTCTCGGCGGTCTTCTCGGGCAGGTTCAGGTAACCCATGAAGACGTTCGGACCGCGCACCAGGATTTCGTTGGTGGCAGGGTCGAGCTTCACCTCGTTGTATTGCGCGGCCGGCCCGATGCTGCCGGGCTTGATGCGTTGCGCCGGAATGCCGGTCGATGCACCGCAGGTCTCCGTCATGCCCCAGACCTCGAGCATGGGCACGCCCAGCGCCAGGTACCAACGCACCAGATCGGGCGAGATGGGCGCGGCGCCGGTGACCAGGAAGCGGGATCGGTGAATGCCGATGACCTTGCGCACGTTGTCGAGCACCAGTACGCGCGCCAGGCGGAACTGCAGGCGCAGCGCACCGGGAACGGTCTCGCCCTTGAGCACGTGGTCGGCCACGCGCTGCCCCACGCCGATGGCCCAGGCGTAGGCGGCCTGCTGCAGCTTGCCCGCTTCCTTGAGCGTGATCATCACACCCGAATAGAACTTCTCCCACACGCGGGGCACGGCGGTGAACACGGTGGGCGCGATCTCGCGCACGTTCTCGGGCACCGTTTCGGGGTTCTCGACGAAGTTGAGCTTGGCGCCGGTGTAGAGCGAGAAGTACTCGCCACCCATGCGCTCGGCAATGTGGCACAGCGGCAGAAAGCACATGCATTCGTCGTTCTCGTCGCGCGCGATCAGTGTGTTGTAGCCGCGCACGGTATAGACCAGCCCCTTGTGGGAATGCATTGCGCCCTTGGGCTTGCCCGTGGTGCCCGATGTGTAGACCAGGATGGCCAGGTCGTCGGGCTGCACGGCGGCCACGCGCTGTTCAACCAGGCCAGGGTGTTGACGCAGGTGATCGCGACCCAGTTGGCGCAAGGCGTCCAGGCTCATCACCTGCTCGTCGCGGAACTCGCGCAGGCCTTCCATGTCGATCACGACGATCTTGCGCAGCAGGGGCAGCGATGCGCGTGCTTCCAGCGCCTTGTCGAGCTGTTCTTCGTCTTCGACGAACAGCACCGTGGTACGCGAGTCCTCGCACAGGAACTGCACCTGCTCGGGCGCGTCGGTCGGGTAGATGCCATTGGCCACGCCGCCGGCGCTGAGCACCGCCAGGTCGCACAGCACCCACTCGATGGTGGTGTTGGACAGGATCGATGCCGTCTCGCGTGCTTCGAAGCCCAGTGCCATCAGGCCGTGGGCGATTTCGCGCACCGCGTCGCCGGTCTGCTGCCAGGTCCAGCTGCGCCAGATGCCGAAGTCCTTCTGGCGCATCCAGACCTTGTCGCCACGGGCAGCCACCCCGTTCCAGAACAGCGCGGGAATGGTCTCGCCATCGAGCACGGTGCGTGTCTCGGGCTGGATGTGGGCGAGGTTCCAGAGTTCACTCATCGCTCATCTCCAGTTCTTCTTTTTCTTCCATCGGCGGTCGGCGCGCACGCCTTGTTCCTTCATGCCGAGGTAGAACTCCTTGATGTCGTCCTTCTCGCGCAGGCGGGCACAGGTGTCTTCCATCACGATGCGGCCGTTCTCAAGCACGTAGCCGTAGTCGGATGCATTGAGTGCCATGTTGGCGTTCTGCTCCACCAGCAAGATGGTGGTTCCGCGCTCGCGGTTGATGCGCACCACGATCTCGAAGATCTCCTTGGTGAGCTTCGGGCTCAGGCCCAGGCTGGGCTCGTCGAGCAGGATCAGATCCGGGTTGGCCATGAGTGCGCGGCTGATTGCCAGCATCTGCTGCTGACCGCCGGAGAGCAGGCCGGCGTCCTGCGTGGCGCGCTCCTTGAGGATGGGGAAGTAGCGGTACACCAGCGCCATGTCGTTGGCCACGCCGTCGCGATCGCGGCGGGTGTAGGCGCCCATGAGCAGGTTGTCGTGCACGCTCAGCAGCGGAAACACCTCGCGCCCTTCGGGCACGTGCAGCAGGCCCTGCTGCACGATGAAGGCCGGGTCCTGCGCGGTGATGTTCTCGCCCTTGAATTCGACCGTGCCCTTGCGCGGGTCGATGATGCCGCTGATGGTCTTGAGGATGGTGGTCTTGCCGGCGCCGTTGGAGCCCAGCACGGTGGCGATCTCGCCACGGCGAACCTGCAGGCTCACACCGCGAATGGCCTTGATGGGCCCGTAGGCGCTCTCGACGTTGGAGAGCTTGAGCACCGGTGCGTCGCTGGTCGGAACCGTCATTGGTTGACCCCCACGCTGGTCACTTCGTGTACGGCGCTGCCCCCCAGGGGGGCGTTCGCAATCTGGGGCGGACCGGCATTGCTCATCAGTACACCTTCGTGTTCTCGCGGCGCAGGCTGGACACGTCGTCCACGCTGCCCAGGTAGGCTTCGATCACGCCCGCGTCGGCCTGCACCTCGGCCGGCGTACCGGTGGCCAGTTCGGTGCCCATGCTCATGGCCAGCACGCGGTCGGACACCTTGGAGACCAGGCTCATGTCGTGCTCGACCATCAGCACCGTGATGCCGAGCTCGTTCTTGATGTCGGTGATCCAGAACGCCATGTCTTCGGTCTCTTCGACGTTCAGGCCCGAAGACGGCTCGTCCAGCAGCAGCAGCTTGGGCTCGGTACACAGCGCGCGCGCCAGTTCGACCACCTTGCGCACGCCATAAGGCAGGCCGGCCACCATGCTCTCGCGGTGGTGCTGCAGGTCAAGCAGGTCGATCACATGCTCCACCCGCTCGCGCGCCTCGATCTCGGCCGCACGCGTCTTGCCGGTGAAGAAGATCTCGCGCCACAAGCCGGTTCTCCGGTGGGTGTGGCGCCCGATGAGCAGGTTCTGCAGCACAGTGGCGTGCTCGAACAGTTCGATGTTCTGGAAGGTGCGCGCAATGCCCAGCGCGGCGATGGCGTGCGGGGGTTGCTCGGTCAGGCGCAGCGTGCCATTGGGGCCGGCAAAGTCGATGGTGCCGGTGGTGGGGGTGTAGATGCGGCTGATGAGGTTGAACACCGTGGTCTTGCCCGCACCGTTGGGGCCGATGAGGGTGAACACCTCGCCCTTGCGCACGTCGAAGCTCACGTCGTTGACCGCGAGCACGCCGCCAAAGCGCACGCTCAGGTTCTTGGCGGACAGCAGGATGTCGTCGTTCATGGCGCTCATTTCAGACGGTCCGATTTCTGGAACGACTTCTGCCGCTTGAACATGCCTTTGCGATAGAAGGGGAACAGCTGGAAGTAGGTGCGCACCTTGAGCCAGCGGCCGTACAGGCCCAGGGGTTCGAACAGCACGAAGGCGATCAGCACCAGGCCGTAGACCGTGCCTTGCAGGCCGGCCGCCTGCCCGATGGCGTCGGGCAGAAAGTCCTTGCCCAGCGCGATGAGCTGCGGCATCACGATCAGGAAGATCGCGCCGAGGAAGGCGCCGTGGATGGAGCCCAGGCCGCCGATGACGACCAGCAACAGCAGGTCGATCGACTGGATGATGGAGAACTGCTCGGGCGAGAGGAACTGGATCTTGTGTGCGTACAGCGCACCGCCCAGGCCCGCCAGCGCGGCCGACAGGGCGAACGACAGCGTCTTGTAGCGCGCAAGGTGGATGCCCATGCTCTGTGCCGAGATCTCCGAGTCGCGGATGGCCACGAAGGCCCGGCCGGTGGACGAGCGCATCAGGTTGACGATGGCCAGTGTGCTGAGCACTGCCACCACCAGACACAGAAAGTAGAAGCTCTCGGTGGAGGTGAACTCGAAGCCGAAGAGCGACGGCGGGTTGACCAGCAAACCCTTGTTGCCGCCGGTGACCGACTCCCAGCGCGCCAGGCCCTCTTCGACGATGAAGCCGAACGCCAGCGTGGCCATGCCCAGGTAGATGCCTTTGACACGCAGCGCGGGCAGGCCCACCACCACACCCACCGCGGCCGCCAGCAGACCGGCACACGCCAGCGCGATGGGGAAGGGTACGCCAGCGTTGACCATCACCGCCTGGGTGTAGGCGCCCACGCCCAGGAAGGCCGCGTGGCCGAGCGAGAACAGACCGGTGAAGCCGGCCAGCAGCATCAGCCCCAGGCCGACGACGCCGTAGATCAGCACAAAGGTGAGTTGCGCGAGCCAGTACTCGTCGATGCTCCAGGGCGCCGTGGCGAGGAACAGGCACAGCAGCCCGTACCAGAAGACGTGGCCGCCATGCTTGGCGAGACGGATGTCCTGGTCGTAGTTGGTCTTGAACAAGAAACGCATGTCAGACCTTCTTGCGCAGCTTTTCGCCGAACAGCCCATTGGGCTTGAGCACCAGCATCAGCAGCACCACGATGTAGGGCGCGATGTCCTTGAAACCTTCGGGCAGGTAGAAGCCGGCGATGGCCTCGACGATGCCGATCACCAGGCCGCCCACGATGGCGCCGGGCAGGCTGCCAAAGCCCCCCACCACCGCGGCCGGGAAGGCCTTGAGGCCGATGAAGCCCATGTTGGCGTGCACGAAGGTGATGGGCGCCAGCAGCAGGCCGGCGATGGCGGCCACGCCCGCGGCCAGCCCCCACACCAGGCCGTTGAGGCGCTTGACCGGAATGCCCATGTAGTAGGCCGCGAGCTGGTTCTGCGACGCCGCCTGCATGGCGATGCCGATCTTGCTGTAGCGGAACATGGCAAACAGCACAACGCACAACACGGCGGTGGCGCCGATCACCACCATCTGCTCGGCCGAGATCACCAGGGCACCGAGCTTGAGCACCTGGCCGGCGTACGGCACCGGCAGGGTGTGCGTGTCGGTGCCGATGTTGGGGATCATGGTGATGAGCCCGCGCAGCACATACCCCACGCCGATGGTGAGCATCACGATCGAGAAGGCCGGCTGGCCCAGGATGGGGCGGATGACCAGGCGCTCGATCGCGATGCCGAACAGACCCATGCCGACGATGGCCGCCGGCACCGACACCCAGAACGGAAAGCCCAGCAGCTCCATGGTGAGCAGGCCACCGAAGGCGCCCACCATCATCAGATCGCCCTGCGCAAAGCTCACCGTTTCGGTGGCCTTGTAGATGAGCACGAAGCCGAGCGCGATGAGGCCGTAGATACAGCCTTGCGCCGCTCCGCTGATGAGCAATTGCAGCAGTTGCAAGCACGGTCTCCTGTGTTGTGGTGGACGGTGTGCGCTGCAATCCGGAAGGCGCGTGTCCAACTGTTGTGCGGGTTTTATATCGGGCCTGCTGCAAACGCAGGCTAGGGTAGACCCGAGCCTGCGTCGCGCAGGTGCCAGCCGATGCGGCACGCTATTTTTAGCAAGCAGTTGCTTGGCAAAAATAGGGAATACGCCTATGCTGCCGCCATGAATTCGATCCGCATCGGGGCCGGGCTTGGCTTTTATGGCGACGCATGGGAGCCCATCGCGGCCAGCATCGAACGCGGCGGCGTGCAGTTCATTGCCAGCGATCACCTGGCCGAACTCACGCTGGCCATCCTGCAGAAAGACCGCCAACGCGACGCGTTGCTGGGCTATGCGCGCGACGTGGTGCCGCTGCTGTTGCGCCTGTGGCCGCTGATGCAGCGCCACGGCGTGCGCTTCGTCTGCAACGCGGGCGGCCTCAACCCGCGCGGCGCCGCGACGGCAGTGACGGCGGCACTGGCGGCCAAGGGCCTGAAGGCGCGCGTGGCGGTGGTGAGTGGCGACGACGTGTTGCCCCGCTTGCAGGATGCGGGCGCGGGTTTTCCCCATCTCTTCACCGGAGCGAGTGCGGACGCGGTGCGCGAGCGGCTGGTGTTTGCCAACGCCTACCTGGGCGCAGCGCCCATCGCGCGCGCACTCGATGAGGGCGCGGACATCGTCATCACCGGCCGTGTGGCTGATGCGGCCCTGTTCCTTGGGCCGATCGCGCACGCGCACGGCTGGCGAATCGAAGGGGCAAGCGAGGGCGCCGAGCTCGATCGCCTTGCGCAGGGCCTCACCGTGGGGCACCTGCTCGAATGCTCGGGCCAGGGCAGCGGCGGCAACTTCGGCGCGCAAGGCATGTGGCAAAGCATTCCGGACCTGGCCCACATTGGCTACCCGATTGCGGAGGTGTGGGCCGATGGCAGCGCGCTCATCACCAAGGCGCCCGGCACCGGAGGGCGGGTCAACTTCGACACCGTGCGTCAGCAATTGCTCTACGAGGTGCACAACCCGCATGCCTACCGCAGCCCCGACGTGGTGCTCGACATGGGCGGCATCCGCCTCGACGACGAAGGCCAGGACCGCGTGCGCCTCACGGGTGCGCGCGGCAGCGCCCCGGGCGATCAACTCAAGGTGGTGGCCGGATTTCGCGATGGGTACAAGGCCGAGGTCACCTGGGGCTTCTCATGGCCCGACGCCTGGGACAAATCGCAGCAGGCGCAGGCCACCATTCGCACCCTGTTGCGCGAGAAGCGGATACCGCACGACGAGCTCTACGTGGAGTACCCGGGCTTGAACTCCGCGCACGGGCCCCTGGCGCCCTTGCCCGCACCCGATGCGCTCAACCAGCTCAACGAGGTGTGGACGCGCCTGGTGCTGCGCACACCCGACAAGGCGGCCGCCGATGGCTTTGGCCGGTTGTTCCCCTGGATGGGGCTGAGCGGGCCGGCCTACACCTGCGGCTTCACCGGGCTTCACAACGTGAGCGAGTTGCTGGGCATCTGGCCCACCCTGGTGGATCGGCGCGAGGTCGAAGCGGGTGTGACGGTCGAGTGGATGGAGGTGGCATCGTGAGCGTGGTTCGCATTCCGCTGGCGCGCATTGCCCACGCGCGCAGTGGCGACAAGGCCGACTGGGTGGACTTCGGCCTGTTCGCCTGGAACGAAGCGGGCTACGCCCTGCTGCAGCGCGAGGTGAGCGCCGCGCGCGTGCAGCAGCACTTTGCGCCCTGGCTGCCCGGTGAGGTCGACGCCTGGCCCTTGCCCAACATCCTGGCCCTCAAGTTCGTGCTCAAGGGCGCGCTGCAAGGGGGAGGGGCGCGCAACTTGCGGCTGGACAACCTGGGCAAGGCGATGGCCGCGGCCTTGTTGCGGCTGGAGATCGATGTCGATGCGGCCGAGCTCGATGCGGTGCTCGCCGCACCGCGGGTGGGCTGGTGGGGAGATGCGCCATGAGCGACAGCGACGCCAAGCGGGCGGTGCAGGTCGAGGTCCTCGACACGCTGCATGTGATCACCCTCGACCGACCCGAGGTGCGCAACGCGGTGGACACCGCCACCGCGCACGCGCTGCACACGGCCTTTCTGGCGTTCGAGGACGACCCGCAGGCCAGGGTGGCGGTGTTCCATGGCGCACACGGCCACTTCTGCGCCGGCTGGGACTTGCAGTTCGGCGCCCGCGCCGCGCAGCAGGGGCGCAGCGATGCCCTGGGCGACCTTGAGTTCGCCACCGACGATGCGCGCGCCATCGGCCCCATGGGCCCGTCGCGGCTGCGTTTGTCCAAACCGGTGATCGCGGCCGTCAGCGGCGCGGCCGTGGCCGGCGGCATGGAGCTCGCGCTGTGGTGCGATCTGCGCGTGATGGAGGCAGACGCCTACTTCGGCGTCTATTGCCGCCGCTTCGGCGTGCCGCTGATTGACGGCGGCACCGTGCGCCTGCCGCGCCTGATCGGCATGGGGCACGCCATGGACCTGATCCTCACCGGGCGCAAGGTCGAGGCCGCCGAGGCCCTGCAAATGGGGCTGGCCAACCGCGTGGTGCCGCGCGGGCAGGCGCGCGAGGCCGCCATCGCACTGGCGCAGCAACTGGCGGCCTTTCCGCAAGCGACGATGCGGGCCGACCGCGAGAGTGCCTACGCGCAGTGGGACCTGCCCATGGGCGATGCGCTGCAGCAGGAATGGCAGCGCGGCAAGGCCCGCATCCCCGATGCGCTGGAGGGCGCACAGCGCTTCGCGTCGGGGCAGGGGCGTCACGGGCGCTTCTGAAAGCGGATGCGGGCCCGGTGACTCTCAAATGGGGGTCGATGGACGGGCGGGTGGTCGTTAGGGTTGGCGCATCCGTACCCACACCCTGGCCTGCGCGCAGACCGCGCAGGCCCTAGCTTGAACCGGGAGGTGCCGCCGATGCCGTGGAATCGTTGTGTGTTGATCGCCTGCCTGGCCTGGGCCGCAGGTGCGAATGCCTTCGCCGGCGAACAGGACCTGGCCGGTCTCAAGCTGGGCATGACGCCCGAGCAGGCAAAGGCGGCACTGGTGGCCTTCGGTGTTGAGCGCGCCAGCATCCAGGAAATCCAGAGCAGCTTTCGCTACGGGGACGGCGTCAAGTCGTTCAGCACGGAGCCTTTTCTGGACCGCATGACCGGCGGCAAGCGAGTACGCAAAGGCAGCCTCTGGGTGGAAGACCAGTTCGAACTGAGCTTTGCACCGCCGCCCAAGGGCGGGCAGCTCGTGCTCGTGCGTCGCACCATCAAGAACCCGGTGGACCCGCCCACGGTGGCCGACTACCGGGCCGCGATTCTCGACAAGCACGGCAAGCCCGACATGGAAACCCCGGGCAGCCTGAGCTGGTTCGACCCCGCGGGTGCCGTCCACTGCGTGCGCGACGTGACGGATGTGAGTGGCGTCATGTCCAGCATCTACATGGGCAACGACAAGTACGGCTGGCGGCTCAACCACCTGCGCAACGCCAACAAAGTGCGCAACCCCAGCGAGTGCGCGCGGGTGCTGAGTTACCACATGCTGGCCTCACCCAAGTCGCCGGCCAAGCAGGTGCGCGCGACGCTGGCCGATGTGCCGGGCTGGGGCACCGCCTACCTGGCCACCCTGGAGTGGGTCGAGGCGCAACGCCAGGCGGCCATCAAGCGCCGTGAGGGCAGCGCCAGCAAGCCCAGGCTCTGAGTTGTCGGGCCGCGCGGGCGGTCATCGGTTCCGCAACGGTGGCAGCGATTGGCCCCGACAGGGCAAGCCTTGCTGCCTAGCATCGTTGGCATGCCTTCTGACGTTTCGCCAATCACCCACGACGTGCTGGTGCTGCAGCACACCCTCGAAGACAACCCGGGCTACCTGGGTCAGTGGCTCGACGCCCGGCAGGCCCGGTGGCAGGTGTTCTGTGCCGAGGCCGGCCAGGCCTACCCGGCCAGCGTGGCGCCCTACCGCGCGCTGGCCGTGCTGGGTGGCGAGTGGGGTGCCAACGACGACCGCCCCAGCCTGCGCCATGTCGAGGCGCTGATCCGCGAGGCCGACGCGCTGGGGGTGCCTGTGATCGGCCACTGCCTGGGCGGGCAGTTGATCGCACGGGCCTTTGGCGCGCGGGTAGCGCGCCTGCCGCAGCCCGAGGTGGGTTGGCTGCCGATCGCCGTGCGCGACACGCCGGCCGCACGGGATTGGCTGGGCGACGCGCGCCTGCCCACCGTGTACCAATGGCACTACGACAGCTTTGTCGAATTGCCGGCAGGCGCGGAACTGCTGGCGGGTTCGCCGGCCTGTGCGCACCAGGCCTTCGCGCTGGGGCGGCACCTGGCGATGCAGTTCCACATCGAGATCACGCCGCAGAAGATCCGCACCTGGCTGGGCGATCCGGGGCCCGTCTATCCGGATGCGGTTGGCCGCCATCCGGACACGGTGCAGTCGCCCGAGGTCATGCTGGCCGCCACCGATCGGCACCAAGCAGGCAGCGAGGCCCTGGCCGAGGTGATCTACGCCACCTGGCGCCGCCGCTGGC
This sequence comes from Hydrogenophaga sp., assembly GCF_019635465.1. Classification (GTDB taxonomy): domain Bacteria; phylum Pseudomonadota; class Gammaproteobacteria; order Burkholderiales; family Burkholderiaceae_C; genus Hydrogenophaga. The sequence continues at coordinate 1,966 of NZ_JAHBZK010000020.1, read as the reverse complement.
GCATCTGATCTGGCCCGTCTGATCTGGCTCAAGCTGCGCCAGGGGCCGAACGCCCACAATGGCCCGATGCCCTTGTTCTCCTCTCTCTGGCAACGCCGCGACTGCCTGCTGGCGGCCGCCGCCTGGATGACCTGGCGGGTGGCCGGCGCCGCCTGGCTCGAAGGCAGCACATCAGACAACCAGGTGGCGCTGCGCTGGTCGCCCGCGCAAGCTCAGCAGGCGGTTGGCTTGCTGGCCCAGGCCAACCAACATGGTCTGCACCCGGACGACTACCTGGCGTCGTCGCTGGCCGATCGCTTGCCGGCGGCCCTGGCTCACCCCGACGCACCCATGGCGCACCAGTTCGCCGACGACCTGGGCCGTGCGATGCGGCAGTTTCTGCACGACCTGGCATTCGGGCGGGTGGATCCGCGCCAGGTGCACCAGCAGGTCAGCGTCGCGCCGCGGGCCGGTTTCGATCCCGGCCAGGCGTTGGTCGCTGCGCTGGCGAACGGGCGCCTGGCCGACGCGGTCCAGGCCGCCGTGCCACCGTTGCCCATTTACGGGCAGTACCAGGCGGTGCTGATGGCCATGCAGGCGCTTGCTGGCGACGCGGCCTGGGCACAACCCCTGCCCGCCTTGCCCAAGCCTGCCCACGCGCGCCTGCCCCGGCTCGACCCGGGCGCCACCTGGTCGGGCACCGAGCGCATGGCATTGCGGCTGCAGCGCCTGGGCGACCTGGCCGCCGACGGCCCGGTACCAGCGCGTTACGAAGGCGAACTGGTCGAGGCGGTGCGGCGCTTTCAGGCGCGCCATGGGCTGGGCGCCGACGGCGTGGTGGGCGCCTCGACCCGCGCAGCACTCGAGGTCACGCCGGTGGCGCGTGCGCGGCAGGTGGCGCTGGCCATGGAGCGGCTGCGCTGGACGCCGCTGTTCCTGGGGCCACGCATGATCGTGGTGAACATTCCCGAGTTCGTGCTGCGGGCCTACGAGGTGGTGGACGGGCAGATCCAGGTGCGGCTGACCATGCGCGTCATCGTGGGCGAGGCGCTGGACCACGAGACACCCTTGTTCGATGAGCGCATGCGCAGCATCGAGTTCAGCCCCTACTGGAACGTGCCGCCCTCGATCGCCAAGGCCGAGACCGTGCCCCGTCTTCGACGCGACCCCGCCTACTGGGACCGGCAGGGCTTCGAGTTCGTGGGCGGTGACGGCTCGGTCGACACCGTCCTGACGCCGTCCAAGCTGGACGCCGTGCTGGCCGCTCGCCTGCGCATCCGCCAGCGCCCGGGGCCGACAAACGCGCTGGGCGACATCAAGTTCGTATTCCCCAACCGGGACAACATCTACCTGCACCACACGCCGTCGCCGCGGCTGTTCGCGCGCCAGCGACGCGACTTCAGCCACGGCTGCATCCGGGTCGAGGCGCCGGTCGCGCTGGCGCGTTTCGTGCTGCAGGACGATCCGCGCTGGAACCATGAACGCATCGAGGAGGCGATGAACGCCGGCGTGTCGCGCACGATACGGCTGCGCGAGACGCTGCCGGTGCTGATCGCCTACAGCACGGTCGTGGTCAAGCACGGGCAGGTGTATTTCCACGACGACCTGTACGGCCACGACCGCCTGCTGGACGAAGCCTTGCGCGCCCGATCGGCCGCGCTGGCGCGCGCACCGACGCCGTGGTCCGGCTCGTGACGGGCGCCATGGTAATCTCTCGCGCATGCCTATCGACCTGCTTCACCAGGAGCGCCGCTGGTTTCTTCGGCGCAGCACCCGGATCACATTGGCCGGTTCCGCCCTGGCCGCCCTCGCTCCAGCCGCCTGGGCATCGACCGCCGCCTCGCGTACCCTGGCGTTCAGCCACACCCACACCGGTGAATCGATCGAACTGACCTACGCCAGCGGCGCACGCTACCTGCCGCAGGCGCTGGAACAGGCCAACCACTTCCTGCGCGACCACTATTCCGGCGAGGTCGGAACCATCGAT
>NZ_JAHBZK010000002.1 GCF_019635465.1 Hydrogenophaga sp. | reverse complement strand
GAACCTGTTCCGTCCCAGACCGTCGCCTTCCTGGGCCTTGGCGTCATGGGCTTTCCCATGGCGGGTCACCTCGCCAAGGCCGGCCATTCGGTCACGGTCTACAACCGCAGCGCGGCCAAGGCCAGCGCCTGGACGAAGGAGTTCGACGGCCGCGCGGCGGCCACGCCGCGCGAGGCGGCGGCGGGCGCCGGGATCGTGTTCTGCTGCGTGGGCAACGATGACGACCTGCGCTCGGTGGTGCTGGGCGCCGACGGCGCGCTGGCCGGCATGAAGCCGGGTGCCGTGCTGGTGGACCACACCACGGCGTCGGCCAATGTGGCGCGCGAACTGCATGGCGCCGCCAGCGCCCTGGGCCTGCACTTTGTCGACGCCCCGGTGTCCGGTGGCCAGGCCGGCGCGCAGAACGGGCTGTTGACGGTCATGTGCGGGGGCGATGCGGCGGCCTTTGACGCCGTTCGCCCGGTGGGCATGGCCTTCGCGCGGGCCTTCACGCGGCTCGGGGAGAGCGGGGCCGGCCAGCTGGCCAAGATGGTCAACCAGATCGCCATTGCAGGCCTGGTGCAGGGCCTGAGCGAGGCCATTGCCTTCGGGCAAAAGGCCGGGCTGGACATGACCCAGGTGCTGGAGGTGATCGGCAAGGGCGCGGCCCAGAGCTGGCAGATGGACAACCGCGGCAAGACCATGGTGGCCGATCAGTTCAACTTCGGCTTCGCGGTGGACTGGATGCGCAAGGACCTGGGCCTGGTGTTCGACGAAGCCCGTCGCAATGGCGCACGCGTGCCGGTGACCGCCCTGGTGGACCAGTTCTACGCCGACGTGCAGGCCATGGGCGGCAACCGCTTCGACACCTCCAGTCTGGTCAAGCGGCTGCGCTGAGCAGCGCCGACCTTACTGCCGCGGCGCGGCCGGCGCAGGCGCCGCGGCGGGCGCGGGTGCCGGGCTGCCGGTGGTGACGGGTGCAGCCGGCGGCGGCGCCAGACGGGCCAGCTCGTCTTCGGTCAGGATCTCGAACACCCGCACCACGCGCTGCACGCCGTCCACATTGCGTGCGATTTCCGTGGCGCGCTCGGATTCGCGTGCGGTCACGCGCCCCATCAGGTAGACCACGTTGTTCGTCGTGGTCACCTTGATACCGGTGACCGGCAGGTCGCGCGCGTCGACGAGGCCCGCTTTGACGCGACCGGTGATGAGCGAGTCCGAGGTGCGTTGCGTGATGCCCGGCGAATTCATCACTTTCAGTTCGTTGACCACGCTGCGCACGTTGTCAACGCCCGAGACGATGCGCTCGGCATCAAGCCTCGTTGCCTCGCTGGCCACCTCACCCGTCAGCAAGACCTGGCGGTTGTAGCTGGTCACGTACACATTGGCCCGCCCCCCCAGCTGGTCTGTGAGGCGGTTGTTGGCGCGCAACTCGATGGCCTGATCGTCGATCTGCGCACCGGAGCTGCGACGGTCCACCGCCATCAGGGTCCCCCCCACGGCGGCGCCACCAATGATCAAGGGCGCACAGCCCGACAGGGCCATGGACAGGGCCACCACCGACAGGCTGGCGGCACCAAGGCGAATCAGTTGCTGGGACTTCATGCGGGGTTCTCCGTTTCGTTCGAAGGGGTGTCTGGCAGACCCAGTAGCTGGGCGTCGAGCCCGTCGGCCAGGCAGTGAAGGATGAGCAGGTGCACTTCGAGCACCCGCGACGGTTGATCGTTGGGCACACACACGAGCACGTCGGTGTCGCGCAGCAAGCCGGCGAGCTGACCACCTTTGGCACCGGTGAGCGCGATCACGGTCATGTCGCGCTCGTGGGCGGCTTCCACCGCGGCCACCAGATTGCCCGCCTGGCCATCGCCGCCCACCACGAGCAGCACATCACCGGCCAGCCCAAGCGCGTGCACCTGCCGCGCATACACCTGACGGCCATCGAAGTCGCTGGCAATGCCAGTGATCACCGCCGCGTTGGCGGCCAGAGAAAACGCCGCCAGGCCGGGGCGATCACGCTCATGCCGACCCAGGATGTGCGCGGCAAACTGCTGCGCCAGTGCGGCGCCGGCGCCGTTGCCACAGGTGAGCACCTTGCCCCCGCCGGTGAGGCCGGCCAGCAAGGCCGAGACAGCGGCCTCCACTTGCGGTGCCAGTTGCGGCGCGGACTGGTATTTCAGGTCGGCGCTGTCGATGAACAACTGCTGGATGCGCTGCAAAAGCATGGGGCGATGATAGCGGCGAGGTTCGTATCAAAAAGCGACATCGGCATCGAAAGCAGCGCGCAGCCAGCGCGGCGCAGCATCACCCTCGAACAGCACGGCGTCGAAGCGGCATGCAGGCATGGACCGCATTTGCGCCAGAAAGTGCCGTGCGGCCAGCACGATGCGTCGCTGCTTGGTGACACCGATGCTGGCGCCCGCGCCACCGTGCCCCGAACCCTTGCGTTGGCGCACCTCAACGAAGACCAGCGTGCCGTCACGCTCCCGCATAATCAGGTCGATCTCGCCTCCGCCGCGCCCTGGCGTCTTGAAGTTGCGCGCCACCAGCTCGAGGCCGGCCCGGCGCAACAAGGCCAGCGCGATGTCCTCGGCCTGCTGCCCCGCCAGGCGCGAAGTGCCCGCGGCGCGTTTGTCAAAGAAGCCCCACACGTGTCCCTCCCCTCCCTCGATCTGCTCACCGTCGCGCGCCAGGCGGCGGGGGCGCAGCATTATCCGCAGGGCGCGCTGTACATGCTGGCCACCCCCATCGGCAACCGCGCCGACATCAGCCTGCGGGGCCTGCACGTGCTGGACCTGGCCGATGCCGTGGCCTGCGAGGACACCCGACACACCGCCCAGCTGCTGCAGGGTTACGCCCTGCACAAACCGCTGATTGCGGCCCATGAGCACAACGAGCGCGAGGCCGCGCAGGCCGTGCTGGCGCGCTTGCGCGTGGGCGAGCGCGTGGTCTATGTCAGCGACGCTGGTACGCCCGGTGTGAGCGATCCGGGCGCGCGGCTGGCCGCCGAAGTGCTGGCCGCCGGCCTGCGCTGCATCCCCGTGCCCGGCGCCAGCAGCGTCACTGCGCTGCTCAGCGTGGGCGGCTGGCACGGCGAGGACGGGCGCTTTCGCTTCGTGGGTTTTCTGCCGGCCAAAGGTGCCGAGCGCGAGCATGCGCTGCAGGACCTGGCCGACGACCCGCAAGCCAGCGTGCTGTTGGAATCACCGCACCGCATGGAGGCACTGGCCCGGTCGCTGGCCGATCGGCTGGGCGCGCGTCGCGTCACGGTCGGCCGCGAACTGACCAAGCAGTTCGAAGAAGTGGCCAGCCTCGAGGCCGCCGATCTGCCCGGCTGGCTGGCGCAAAACCCGTCGCGCCTGCGGGGCGAATTCGCGATGCTGGTGCACGGCCACGCGGCAACCACCGACGCAGACGCCGCGCTGGACACCCACACGCTTCGCGTGCTCGATCTGTTGCTGGCGCAGCTGCCCACCAAGGCCGCCGTCAAGCTGGCGGCCCAGATCACCGGTGCCGCGCGCAATGCGCTGTACGACGCCGCGCTGGCGCGAAAAGGGCAGGACGCGGCGCCCGATCAGGACTGACGGCCGCTTCGGTCGTCGTCCACCTCGCGGGCCTCGACGTCGACCACATCGGCCTGGCGCGCCGTGCCGGCCTGGCCACGCCACACGCCCTGGCTGGCCTGGCGCGAACGCTCGCGCATGCGGCCAAACAGCACCATTGGCGCGGGTTTGCGACCGGTGACCAGAGACCAGAGCGAGACACCCGCCACGACCACCAGCGAGGCCACCAGCAGGCTCATCAGGAACACGGCGGCGGCCAGGGCCAACGCGAGGCGCAGAACGGTGCGGCCCAGTTGGCCCAGAAAATCGGCAATGGCATCCATGGGGGACAGAGTGGGTGCGGTCACGGGAGTTCCGGCAGTGAGGGAAGCGATCACCTGAGGCCTGGTGCGGCCCTTGCAAGCACCGTCCATCGCTCCGTCACCGTCACGGGTGGCTGCTATTCTCCCTGCGCCCCTTGCCCACACCATGAAATCACGCATCACCCAGTACTTCCTGCGCGGCCTGATCACCTTCCTGCCGGTGGCGCTGACCCTGTACGCGCTGTACCTGTTCGTGGCGTGGACGGAATCGGTGGCCCGCAGCCTCATCCACCCCTTCGTCGGTGACTTCTACCTGCCCGGGCTGGGCATCGTGCTGGTGGCCGGCCTGATCTTCGGACTCGGCGTGCTGGTGTCTCAGCCCGGCATTGCCAGGTTGCTGGCCTGGCTGGAGCTGCCCTTTACCAACCTGCCGGTGGTCAAGAGCATCTATTCGTCGCTGAAGAACTTCGCCGACTATTTCGCGCCGCACGCCGAGCCGCAGCAACAGGTGGTGCTGCTGCGCATGCCGGACGGCGAAGCCTCGATCGTCGGTCTGGTCACGCGCCAGTCGTTCGAGGGCATGCCGGGCGTGCTGGGCGAGCTGGACCAGGTGGCGGTGTACCTGCCCATGGGTTACATGATCGGTGGCTACACCCTGTTCGTGCCCCGCAGCTGGGTCACGCCGATCGAGATGTCGGTCGAAGAAGCCATGCGCTCGTCGCTCATCGCCTGGATGGCGTCTCAGCGCAAGGACGGCTGAGCGCCCATGAGCATCCGCCACCTCGACGCGCTGTTTGCGCCGACATCGGTGGCGGTGATCGGCGCCACGCCACGCCCGGGCAGCGTGGGTGCCACGGTGTGGCGCAACCTGCGCGCTGGCGGCTTCGCCGGTCAACGCTACGCGGTGAACCCGCGCCACACGCAGATTGACAGTGAACCGGTGTGGCCCAGCGTGCGTGCATTGCCCGAGGCGCCGGACCTCGCCGTCATCTGCACACCGCCGGCCTCAGTGGCCGGGCTCATCGCCGAGCTCGGTGAGCGGGGCACCCGGGCCGCCGTGGTCATCACCGCCGGCCTCAGCCACGAACAGAAGCAGGCCATGCTCGACGCGGCGCGCGTGCACACGCTGCGCATCCTGGGGCCCAACGGCATCGGTCTGCTCTCGCCACACCATCGCCTCAACGCCAGCTTCGCGCACGTGGGCGCCCAACCGGGCTCACTGGCCTTTCTGTCGCAATCGGGTGCGCTGGTCACGGCCTTGCTGGACTGGGCCGCCGCGCGCGACATCGGCTTCTCGCATTTCGTCTCGCTGGGCGAGCGCGCTGACGTGGATTTCGGTGACCTGCTCGACTACCTGGGCAGCGACCCGCACACCCGCGCCATCCTGCTCTACATCGAAAGCATCGATGCGCCGCGCAAGTTTCTGTCGGCGGCGCGTGCGGCCTCGCGCAACAAGCCGGTGATCCTGGTCAAGGCCGGGCGCTCGCAGGCCGGTGCGCGCGCGGCCGCTTCACACACCGGCGCACTGGCTGCGTCCGACGCGGTGTTCGACGCCGCCATTGCCCGCGCCGGCCTGCTGCGTGTGGCCACGCTCGATGACCTGTTCCTGGCCGCCGAAACCCTGGCGCACCGGGACGACCTGGTGGGCGAGCGCCTGCTGGTGCTCACCAACGGTGGCGGCGCCGGTGTGATGGCCGCCGACGCCGCCGCGCAGGAAGGCGTGCCGCTGGCCGAGCTGGACGCCGCCGCGCGCGAGGCACTCGATGCCGTGCTGCCGGGCAACTGGTCGCGCAACAACCCGGTGGACATCATTGGAGACGCGCCGGCCGCGCGTTACGCGGACGCGCTGCGCGTGCTGCAGCAAGACCGCCAGAGCACGGTGCTGTTCATCCAGGCGCCCACGGCCATCGTGCCCAGCGACGACGTCGCCCGCGCGCTGCTGCCACTGCTCAACGAACGCCCACGCCGGTTGATTGGCTGCTGGCTCGGTGGACCGGCCGTGGCGGGCGCCCGTGCACAGTTCCGAAGCGCCGGCCTGCCCGATGTCGACACGCCAGAGGCCGGGGTGCGGGCCTTCGGCCTGCTCAGCCGCTACCGCCAGCACCAGCGCGAGCTGCCGCATTCGCCACCCTTGCGCGCCGACGCACCCAAGGCCGACATCGACCGCTTGCGTGCCATCGTGCGCAGCGTGCTTGACGAAGGCCGCGAATGGCTGACCGAGGCCGAGGCCAAGGCCTTGCTCGCCGCGGCCGGTGTGCCCACGGTGCCCACCGAGGTGGTGGCGCCCGACGCCCGGGCGGCGGCCGATGCGGCCACGCGAACCGGCTTTCCCGCCGTGCTCAAGATCCTCTCGCGCGAGATCACGCACAAGTCCGACGTGGGTGGGGTGCGCCTGAACCTCGGCAGCGCGGCGGAGGTTGCGGCAGCCGCGCAAAGCATGCTCGAGCGCGTGCGACGCGAACGCCCCGACGCGCACCTGGACGGCTTCACCGTGCAGCCCATGGTGCGGCTGCAACACGCGCACGAATGCATCGCAGGCGCCATCGTCGACCCGGTGTTCGGCCCGGTCATCCTGTTCGGCGCCGGCGGCGTGGCGGTCGAGGTGCTGGCCGATCGCGCCCTGGCACTGCCACCGCTCAACCGCGCCCTGGCGCTGGCGCAGATCGATCGCACCCGCATCGCCCGACTGATGCACGGCTACCGCGACGAACCCGCGGCCGACCTGGATGCCGTGGCCACCACACTGGTGGCGATCTCGCAGCTGATGGTGGATGTGCCCGAGCTGGCCGAGCTCGACATCAACCCGCTGATGGCCCACCCGGGCGGTGCCATCGCGCTCGACGCCCGCGTGCGCCTGAGCGCGCGCTGCCCGGCCGGGCCCGCGCATTTCGCCATCCGCCCCTACCCACAGCAGTGGGTGGAGGCGCAGGACTGGCGCGGCGAGCGCATCACGCTGCGCCCGATCCGGGCCGACGACGGCGAGCAACACCTGGCCTTTCTGCAGCGGCTGGACCCGGAGGACGTGCGCCTGCGCGTGTTCCACAGCCGTCGCCACATCGAGCCCAGCGAACTCGCCCGCCTCACGCAGGTCGACTACGACCGCGAGCTCGCCTTCGTGGCCACGCGGGCACTGCCCGACGGTGGCGAAGAAACCCTGGGTGCGGTGCGCGCCATCACCGACCCGGACAACCAGGACGCCGAGTTCGGCGTCATCGTGCGCTCCGACCTCAAGGGCCAGGGCCTGGGCGGGCGCCTGATGGACAAGCTGGTGCGCTGCCTGCGCGAGCATGGCACCCTGCGCCTGGTGGGCACGGTGCTGGACGAAAACCGCGGCATGCTGGAACTCGCGCGGCACATGGGCTTCCAAACGGTTCCCGCGCCCGCCGGTGCCGACGACCGCGGCGTCCACCACATCGCCCTGCCCCTCAAGCCATGACCTCTCATCCCACCAGCCGGCGCCGACTGCTGATCGGCGCCGCCAGCGCCGTGGCATTGCCCGGGCTGCTCGCCCAGCGCCTGGCCCGGGCCGCCGCGCTGCGCCCCACCCCCAGCCAGACCGAAGGTCCGTTCTATCCGGTCGAGATTCCCGCCGACCACGACGCCGACCTGCTGCGCAACGGTCAGGTGCGCTACGCCAAAGGCGACGCCGTGTGGGTCGAAGGCACGGTGCTCGACCTCGATGGCCGTGCGCTGCAAGGCGGCGTGGTCGAGATCTGGCAATGCGACAGCGACGGCCACTACCACCACCCTGGCGACGGCGGCCGCGCAGACCCGGCGTTCCAGGGCTTCGGTCGGATCGCGGTCGATCGCGAAGGGCGCTACCGCTTCCGCACCATCCGGCCAGTGGCCTATACCGGCCGCACACCCCACATCCACGTCAAGGTGCGCCTGGATACGGCAGAGCTGCTGACCACCCAGCTCTATGTGCAGGGCGACCCCGGCAATGACCGCGACGGCATCTGGCGCCGGTTGAGCGAGGCCGACCGCGCCGCGGTGACGGTGCCGTTTCAGCGTGTGAGCGACGGCCTGCGGGCGGTCTTCCCCATCGTCGTGCGGGCCTGATCCACGCATGGATTCGCTGACCCAGATTGCGCTCGGCTCGGCCGTGGCGGTGGCCGCGATGGGCCGGCGCACCGCCGTCTGGAAGGCGGCGCTGTGGGGCGGCGTGGCCGGCACGCTGCCCGACCTCGACGCCTTCATCGACCACGGCGACGCGGTGCTCAACATGGTGCTGCACCGCGCCGAGAGCCACGCGCTGTTCTTTCTCACGCTCGCGGCGCCTTTGCTGGCCTGGGTGGTGAGCCGCATCCATGGCGAAGCAGCCGTATTCCGCCGTTGGTGGCTGGCGCTGTGGCTGGCCCTCATTACCCACCCGCTGCTCGATGCGATGACGGTCTACGGCACGCAACTGCTGCGCCCGTTCACCGACGAGGCCTATGGCGTGGGCAGCGTGTTCATCATCGACCCCGCCTACACCCTGCCCTTGCTGATCGGCGTGCTCATCGCCTTGCGCGCATCGCCTGCCGCGGGTTTGCGGGCCAACGCCATCGGCCTCGCGCTCAGCAGCGCCTACCTCGTCTGGAGCGTGGTGGCGCAGCAGCAGGTGACGCAGGTCGCGCGCGCCTCGCTGCAGCAGCAAGGCGTCGAGGTGCAGCACCTGCTGGTCACGCCGGCCCCGTTCAACACCGTGCTCTGGCGCCTGGTGGCGATCACACCGACCCACTACCTCGAAGGTCACCGCTCCCTGCTGGACCGTGGCGACGGCATCGAATGGCGCGCCTACGACCGGGGTGCCGATCTGTTCGAACGGCACCAGGACGACGCGGCCCACCTGCGCCGCATCGCGCGCTTCACCGACGGCTTCTTCAGCGTGCACGAGCGCGGTGATCGCCTGCTGGTCACCGATCTGCGCATGGGCCAGGAGCCCAGCTACATCTTCCGCTTCGACCTGGGCAGTGCCAGCGAGCGCGCCAATGGCGCCCACACCGCCACCCGCGTGGGCGAGCGCCCGGCCGTGGCCTCGGCGTTCAACTGGTTGTGGCGTCGCACCTTGGGCGAGCCGCTGACACCACCCGGCGTGGCTGCGCGCTGACGCTGGGTTGATCCGCGTCAACGCCGATCAGGCCAGGTCCTGCAGCTCGGCGCCCTGGCGGCGCTGCAGCCGGTAGGGCGGCAAGCCTTGCAGCATGCGCCGGCCATAGGCCTGGCGCAGCAGGCGCGCGTCGTAGCAGACCACCGTGGCCTCGTCGGTTTCGGTGCGCAGGGCGCGCCCGGTCCACTGCAGCAAGCGCGCGCCGGTGGCGGGCACCACCAGTTCGCTGAACGGATCGCGCCCCTGGCTCTTGAGCCAGTCGGCGCGCGCCTGACCCACCGGGTCGCTCGGCGATGCAAAGGGCAGCTTGGTGATGAACACCCATTCGCACAGCTCGCCCGGCAGGTCCAGCCCTTCGCCAAACGACTGCAGGCCGAACAGGATGGCGGGCTCGCCGTCGGCCACGCGCTGCGCGTGGCGTTTGAGCAGCGCCGTGCGCGACGCCTCGCCCTGCACCTGCACGCGCTGGCGCAGCGCGGCGTGCTCACCACGCTCGAGCAGTGAAGTGGCCGAGCGCATCTGCGCCCGGGAGGTGAACAGCACCAGCGCACCGCGCCGCACCTCGCGCAGGTCGGCCAACAAGAGCTCAAGCATTTCGCGCGTATAGCCGTCCACGTCCTTGGGGTCGGCGCTGGTCTGCACCACCACCAGGCGGCCCTGGCGGGCGTGGTCGAAGGGGCTTTGCACTTCGCGCGTGCGCACCGCCGCGTCCCAGGCCAGACCGGCCTCGTGCAGAAAGTGATTGAAGTTGCCGCAGGTGACCAGCGAGGCCGAGGTGACCACCGCCCCACGCACCTGGCGCCACAGATGGTGGTGCAACAGGCTGCCGGGCTGCAGCGGGCAGGCGTGCGCGCTGAGCGTGACCATGCCGTGCGCCACGCCGGCCTGCAGCCAACGGGCCAGTGGCGGTGTGCCGGCTTCGGTGGGCTGCAACCAGAGCGTGGCCGTCTCGTGCAGGCTTTGCAGGCGTGGCGCGAAGCGGCCCACGCGGGCGTAATGCTCGGCGCTGCGCGTGGCCTCGCCGGGGTTGTCGCGCGCGTTGGCGCGCAGCTGGGTGGCCAGGGCCTCGGCCAGCTTGAGCAGCGAACCTGCGTGCGCCTGCAGGCTGCGCAGCGGCTCCAGCCATTCGGTCGGCAAGCCACCCGCATCGAAGCGGTGGGTGAGCGGTGGCGCCTCGGAAGCCAGGTCGCGCACCGCTGGCCCCACCGCGGCCATGCCGAGCCGGGCCAGGTCGGCCAGCGCCGCCTTGGCGCCGCGCGCGGCGTCGGCGATGTCCAGCCCGTGCGCGTGGGCAATGGCGCGCGCCACCTCGTCGAAGGCCTTGGGCAGGCGGTCGAGCCAGCCGCTGTGCATCAGGTCCATGTGGGCGGTGAACTGGCCCTGCGCCACGTCGGGCAGGTGGTGCGCCTCGTCGAGCACCACGTAGCAGTCCTGCGGTTTGGGCAGGGCGTGCAGGCCCAGCGTGGACAGCAGCAGATCGTGGTTCACCACGATCACGTTGGCGTGGGCCAGGCGGTTGCGTGCCTGGTAGTAGCTGCAGCTGTTGTAGGCCGGGCAATGCCGCGCGGTGCAGGTGTGGCGCTCGGCCGCCACCGGGGCCCACTCGTCCGGCTCGGGGGGCTCGCTCAGCCGATCGCGGTCGCCGTCCCAGTCGCCCTGGTCAAGCGCGATGGTCCATTGCGCGTAGCGCTGGCTGCGTTGGGCGCTGTCGCCGCGGGGGCTGGCCGTCGCTTCGCCGTCGAACAGGTCCGCGCCCGCTTCGTCGCCCGAGGCCAGCTGGTCGAGTTTGAGGCGGCACACGTAGCGCCCACGCCCTTTGGCCAGCGCGTACGAGAACGGCTGTGGCATCAGCGCCGACAGCGCCGGCAGGTCCTTGGCGATGAGCTGCTCCTGCAGCGCAACGGTGGCGGTGCTGATCAGCACGCGCCGGTCCTGGGCCAGCGCCAGGGGAATGACCGTGGCCGCGTAGGCGGCCGATTTGCCGACGCCGGTGCCGGCCTGCACCACCGCGATGCCGCGATCGGGCATGCCCGCCTCGCTGGAGACGGCGTCATCGCCCAGCTTCACACCGGCCAGCGTCTCTGCGATGAACGCCGCCATTTCGCGCTGCCCGTCCCGGGCCCGGAAACCCGGTGCGCGCGCCACCACGTGATCGAACGCGGCCAGCGCCAGCGCTTCGCGCGCCAGCGGTCCTTCGGGCTGGGGTGATTCGGGCTGATCGGGGGTGCGGGTGTCCATGTGGCCCGCGATTGTCGCCGCTCACCAACTGTCACCCCAGGGGAATTGCTGCAGTGCAACAATACCGCCCATGGCCCGATCCAACCTGCTTCGCCTGGACCTTGCCCTGCAGGGCGGGGGTTCCCACGGCGCCTTCACCTGGGGCGTGCTCGATCGCCTGCTCGAAGACGAGTCGCTGGAGATCGCCGGCATCAGCGGCACCAGCGCCGGCGCCATGAACGCCGTGGCGCTGGCGGCCGGCCTGATGCAGGGCGGGCGTCAGGGCGCACGCGAGACCTTGCAACGCTTCTGGGGCCGGGTCGGTGAGCTCTCACCCTTCGGCGCCGTGCCCACTGCGCCGCTGGCCTGGCTGGACGCCGGCAACCCCTGGCTGGCCCCCTTGCGCGACATGACGCAGTGGCTGGGCACGCAGGTCTCGCCCTACCAGCTCAACCCGCTCAACCTCAACCCGCTGCGCCGCATCCTGCTCGACACCGTCGACTTCGACCGCGTGCGCGGCTGCGACAAGACCCGCTTGTTCATCGCGGCCACGCGTGTGCGCACCGGCGAGCTGCGGGTCTTCGACCAGCACGAGCTCAGCGCCGACGTGGTGCTGGCCTCGGCCTGCCTGCCGCTGTTGTTCCAGGCGGTCGAAATCGAGGGCGAGGCCTACTGGGACGGCGGCTACGCAGGCAACCCCTCGCTGCTGCCGCTGGTGCTCGACAGCCCGGCCGACGACCTGCTGGTGGTGCAGATCAACCCGCGCGAGCGCGCCGAGCTGCCCCGCCAGGCCGGCGACATCCTCGACCGCATCAACGAAGTCACCTTCAACGCCAGCCTGCTGCGCGAGCTGCGCTCTATCGGCACCCTCAAGGAGCTGCTGGCCGCCGAAGGCTGGGCTGCGCGCCAGTTGCGCAACCCGGTGTTTCGCCGCCTGGCCACGCTGCGCTTGCACCGCGTCGACGGGGGTCAGTGGCTGGCCGACCTGGGCGCCACCAGCAAGACCCGCACCGACCCGGCCTTTCTCGATCGCCTGTTCCGCCAGGGTCGCGAAGCGGCCGAGGCCTGGCTCGACCAGCACCGCGGCGACCTGGGCGTTCGCAGCACACTCGACATCGCCCCGACGATGCTGGCCGCTGCGACGGCAGACGCATCGCACCAGCGGCCCAACGGCGCGTCCAGCGCCACCGGCGAAAGCGGCGCGCCGGCCTGAAGCCTGGCTTGCGTGAACCGCCCGCGCGTCACATCGGGTCGACGCGGCGCGGCAGACCCACGCAAAAGCGCGCGCCTCGCCCGACAGACCCCTCGCCGCGCAGCCAGCCATCGTGGCGCTCGACCACGCGCTTGACGGTGGCCAGGCCCACGCCCGTGCCCTCGAAGTCATTGGGCGCGTGCAGCCGCTTGAAGGGTTCGAACAACTGGTGGGCAAACTGCATGTCGAAACCCGCCCCGTTGTCGATCACACAGAACACGTCTTCGTCGCCATCCGTGATCACCCGTTCGATGCGGATCTCGGGGTCGCTGGTGCGCCGGGTGTACTTCCAGGCGTTGCCGATCAGGTTCTGCAGCACCGCGTGCAGCAGGTCGGCGTCGGCCCAGGCGCTCAGGCCATCGTCCACGTGGCAACGCACCGTGCGCGCCGGCTCGTCGGCCTTCAGCTCCGCCAGCAGCGCACGGGCCATGGCGCTCACGTCGACCTGCTCGGGCTTGAGTTCGCCCCGGTTCACGCGCGCCAGCGACAGCATGGCGTCGATGAGCTGGCCCATGCGGTTGGCGGCCTGGCGGATGCGGTCCAGCAGCGCACGCGTGCCGTCGTCGAGCTTGTCTTTCAGGTCATCGGCCAACAGCGCCGCGTAGCCGTTGATGGTGCGCAACGGCGTGCGCAGGTCGTGCGAGGCGCTATAGGCAAAGGCCTCCAGCTCGCGGTTGAGCTGCGACAGTTCGCGCGTGCGCTCGGCCACCCGGTCTTCCAGCTCCTCGTTGAGGCGGCGCAGGCGGTCCTCTGCATCGCGCACCAGCGTAATGTCCTGCACCGTGCCGACGCTGCGGCGCGCTTCACCGCCCACGAACTCGGTGAACCCGGTCTCGCGCACGAACTTCACCCGGCCGTCCGGCATGAGCAGGCGGTGCACCACGTCATGCGGCTTGCGCTGCTCGACGGAGGTGCGGTAGGCACGGTTGACCGCGGCGCGATCATCGGGATGCACGCAGGCAATGAAGGTGGCATACGACGCGGTGGCCACCGACGGGTCGAGCTCGAAGATCCGGAACAGCTCGTCGGACCAGCTCACGTGCTGTGTGCGCAGGTCAAACTCCCAGCTACCCACGCCCGCAATGCGCTGCGCCTCTTTGAGCCGCGCTTCGCTGGCCCGCAGCGCCGATTCGGCCTGGCGCCGCGCCGTGGTGTTGATCAACGCAAACTGCAGCATGGCGCGCCCGCGCAGCTCGAAGCGCGAGAGTTGCACCTCGGCGTCCCACTGCACGCCATCGGGGCGCTGATGCAGCCACTCGAACACCACGGAACCGGTGGCGAGTGCACGTTCGACCCACTGCCGCGCGGCCTCTTCCGAGGGCATGCCGTCGTATTGCACGGGCGCCGACACCTCCAACCCCTTGCGTCCCAACACGTCCTGCCGGCTGGCAAACCCATACAGGCGCGCGGCTGCGTCGTTGCAGTCAACCAGGGTCATGGTCTGCGGGTCCAGCACCACCAACGACACCGGTGAACTGTCGAACAATCGGTAGCGCAGCGCCCTGGCCGTGTCGGCCTGCGCCTGGTCGCGCGCCAGGCGCAACAGCAAGGCGATCAGCAAGGCGCCACCCGCCACGACCAGGAAAGTCAGGCCGGCGGCCAGGTTGCGTGCACGCGTCAGGGCCGGCTGCAGCGGCGCCATCACGTCGTCATCGGCCAAGCCCACGGCCACCACCAGCCCTCCCGTACCAGTGCGCCGCCAGCCGTAGGTGCGCGCCAGGCCGTCGAGCTGTCCGACCACATGAAAGGCGCCCTGCTCCAGCTGCTGGTCGGCCAGAAACGGGCGATCGGGTGGCAGCCGCTGGCCCATGGCGGCCACGTTGTTCTGACTGCGCGCCAGAAACCGCCCGTCGCGCCCCACCAGCGCCACGATGTCGTGGCCCGACAGGCTCAACGTGGCCAGCCGCCGCGCCAGGAAGTCGGTGGACAGCGCCATCTGCAAGGTGCCCGCGAACCGGCCGTTGCGTTCGATGGGCCGCGCCACCAGAACAACCCAGGCGCCCGACAGGCGCGACTGCACGGGCGAGCCCACGAACAGGCGATCCGGCCCCTCGCGCAAGGCGCGGAAGTGCTCCCTGTCGTCGATGCGGGTGGTGCCTTCCTGGCTCAGGCTGTTGAACACCAGCACGCCCTGGGCGTCGGACACCGAGACGTGGCTGGCCAGGGAGTCCGGCAGCACGTCGAGCACATGGTTGACCGTGTCGTCAAAGTGCGCCGGGTCCTGCAACCAGGCGTCGCGCAGGTGGTGCAGCTCCAGGTCGGCCAGGGCCAGCAGGCCATCCATCTGCCCGGCCATGGCATCGGCCAGGTGCACGCTGCGGCGCTCGGCGTCGGTGATGACCTGCTCGCGCAACAAGGCCTGGGTGCGTTGCGCCTGCCACCAGAGCAAGCCCGCCGCCAGCGCGGTCAGGCAAAACACCAGCACCGCCAGCAGCCGCGTGCGCGGACTCGCCCCTGCTTCTTCTTGTCGGCTGGTGTGCATGGGCGCCAGTATGGCGGCCCGCGGGCGGTTGCGGAAGCGGGGTGGACCGCTGCCGGCAGGTGCGCCGTGACGCCCTCAACGCGCGGGCAAACTCAGCAGCAGTTCACGCACCCCGTCCCAGATGATCTGCACGCCCAGGCACAGCAGGATGAAGGCCGTCAGGCGCAGAAAGATGATGGAGCCGGCTTCGCCCAGGGGTTTGAGCAGGTGCTGCGCGTAGCGAAAGCACAGGAACATGATCACGCCGATGGCCACCAGCGCCAGCAGCCCGCCGCCCATGTGCGCCACCGACAGCGCCAGGCGATCGTCGGCCAGCGACACACCGATGGTGATGGCCGCCGAGATGGACCCCGGGCCGCAGCTGACGGGAAAGGTCAGCGGGTAAAACGCCTGGCGCTTGGCCATCTCGGGCGTGAAGGCCTCGGCCAGTTCGGCGCGGCGGTCGTCGGTGTGGTGCGTCACGCTCAGCATGCGCCAGGCCGATGCCGTCAACAGCAGACCGCCGCCGATGCGCACGATGGGCAGCGACAGACCGAAAAAGTCCAGCACGTACGAGCCGACCAGCATGCTCGCGGCCATCAGCACCACCATGTTGCGCGCGATGCGCCGCGCCAGCATGGCGCGCGTGTCCTTAGACGCGCCTTCCGTGAGGCCGAGAAAGATCGGCGCGGTGGCGGCCGGGTTGAGGATGGGCAACAGCGCCGCGAAAGCGATGAGGAAGCTCTTGCCAGCGGCCAGTGCGAGGTCGAGGGTCATGGTGGCGTTGGGCGTTGGGCGTTGGGCGTTGGGCGTTGGGCGTTGGGCGTTGGGCGCGAGGGTGCCGCGAGTCTGGCCGCTCAACCCTCAACGCTCAACGCAGAACAGACCATGGGTGGTCAGCGTTCGGCACTTTGCGCGCCGGTCAGTGCCCCATGGCCATGGCCTGTCGGTGCGTCGCCTTGCGTCAGGGTGCGCATGCGTCGTCGCACGGCGCGCTCCTGTCGCTGCTCTTCGTTCCAGTCCTCGCGCACGCCGCGCCACAGCGCCACGGCCATCAGCACGATCACCACGGTGAAAGGCAGCGCAAACACGATGGTGGCGGTCTGCACTGCCTTGAGGCCGCCGGCCAGCAGCAGCGAGATGGCGATGCCGGCCACCAGCACACCCCAGACGATCTTCACGCGCGGCGGCGGGTTCTGATTGCCCTGCGTGCTCATCATGCCCAGCACCAGCACGGCCGAATCGCCCGAGGTGACGAAGAACACCAGCACCAGCACTGTGGCCACGCCGGCGAGCAAGGCGCTCATGGGCAACACGTCGAACAGGGCAAACAGCGCCGTCGACACATCGGCCGACACCGCCTCGGCGATCGGCACATTGCGCATGATTTCCAGGTTGAGCGCCGTACCCCCGAACACCGAGAACCAGACGAAGGCCGCCAGCGTGGGCGCCAGCACCGTGCCGACGATGAACTCGCGAATGCTGCGACCGCGCGACACGCGCGCAATGAACAGGCCCACGAAGGGCGACCAGCTCACCCACCAGGCCCAGTAGAAGACCGTCCAGCCACCCACCCAGCCGCTGTCGCGGAACGGCGTCATGCGCAGACTCATGCGCACGAACTCGCTGGCGTAGTTACCCAGCGTGGTGGTGAAGGTGTCGATGATCGCCACCGTCGGGCCGAGCACAAACACCGCCAGCGCCAGCAGGGCCGCTACGATCAGGTTGAAGGTCGAGAGCCACTTGATGCCGCGCGCCACGCCGGTGATGGCCGAAGCCAGGAACAACACCGTCGTCACCACGATGATCGCGACCTGCGAGGCCTCGCCCACCGGTACGCCTGCCACCGCGGCCAGGCCACTGTTGATCTGCAGCGCGCCCATGCCAAGCGAGGCGGCCACGCCGAACGCGGTGGCGATGACCGCCAGCACATTGACCATGGGTGCCAGGCCCTTGGCAAAGCGCCAGGGCAGCGACTGCACCGCCGTGCTCACCAGGGCCGAGCCGCCCTTGCGGAACTGGAAGAAGGCAATGGCCAGGGCCACCACGCTGTACACCGCCCAGGGGTGCAGGCCCCAGTGAAAGAAGCTGTAGCGCATGGCCGCGTGCGCCGCCTCGGGTGTGTGTGGGGCAATGCCGGGGGGCGGCGCGCCGTAGTGCGAGATCGGCTCGGCCACACCCCAGAACACCAGGCCGATACCCATGCCGGCGGCAAACAGCATGGCGAACCAGGCGCCCAGCGAGAACTCGGGCTCTTCGTCTTCGCCGCCGAGCTTGAGGTCGCCATAGCGGCTGACGGCCAGCACCAGCGCCATCACCACCAGGCCCAGCACCACCCACAGGTAGAACCAGCCAAAGTCTCGCGTGATGACCGACAGCGCGGTGTCAAAGGCCGAGCCCAGCGAGGCCGGTGCAATGACCCCCCAGAGCACGATGGCCAGGATCAACCCGGCCGAGATCATGAGTTCCATGCGTTCTTCTCCTCCAGTGCGACGGCTTCGCCAATGCGCTGCCGACGCGTGAGCGCGAGGACGACAGGTGAGGCAGTGCGAAGCGTCGGGGACGATGAAAGCCGGTGGCGGCACGGCCCGATGTGGCGAACGCAACCGGGTGCAGCGCCGACTCAGGGGATCGGCACGGTTGTCGCCAGCAAGGGCCGGCGAAATGGTTGCGCGCGCAACGACCACCGGGGCAGCCCTGCATTATCGGCGCCTGCGCTGCAGCGTGGCGGACCAATTGCCCTGCGGCAGGTGGGCCCAAATCTGCAAGGCAAGCCGCGCCAGCGCGAGCGGCCTACAGTGCGCGCCTTCACAGGCCACCCACGGAGACCCCCATGACCCCCAGCGTCCTGATGCCGCGCCAGCCAGTGCCCCCGCTGCAACTGCCCACGCTTGCGCACGGCGACTTCGACCTGATGCAATCGGTGCCCGAGCGCTTCACCCTGGTGGTGTTCTACCGCGGCCTGCACTGTCCCATCTGCCACAAGTACCTGCTCGAACTCGGTCGCCTGTTGCCCGACTTCGTGCAACGCGGCGTGCGCGTGGTCGCCGTCTCCAGCGACACCGCCGAGCGCGCGCAAGGCATGGCCGACAAGGTGCGCGCCCCCGACCTGCCGTTTGCGCACAGCCTGCCGCTGAGCCTGGCGCGCCAATGGGGCCTGTACATCAGCACCTCGCGCGGCACCACCTCGATCGGCATCGAGGAGCCCGCCTTGTTCTCGGAGCCGGCGGTCTATCTGGTGCGACCGGACGGCACGCTGTACTACGGCGCCGTGCAGACCATGCCGTTCGCACGCCCGCACTTCGACGAGCTGCTGGCCGCGGTGGACTTCGCCATCGCCAAGGACTACCCCGCACGCGGCGAATACGACCAGGCCGTGCCGGCCTGAGTCCGCCTGCGCCGCCCTGTCATGCGGGCGCGCGATACTGCGCCCCATGACCAACCTGTTGATCTTCGCGGCCGGCATCGCGGGGCTGATAGCGGGCGCCGAGCTGCTGGTGCGCGGCGCCTCGAAGCTGGCGCTTTCCTTTGGCCTGTCGCCACTGGTGGTGGGCCTGACCATCGTCGCCTTCGGCACCAGTGCGCCCGAGCTGGCGGTCTCGGTCGGCGCGGTGGCCAGCGGCCAGACCGACATCGCCATCGGCAACGTGGTCGGCTCCAACGTGCTCAACGTGCTGCTGATCCTGGGCGTGTCGGCCGTGATCACGCCACTGGCGGTCAACGTGCAGCTGATCCGCCAGGAAGCGCCCATCATGATCGGCGCGGCCGTGCTGCTGCTGGTGTTCGCCATCGATGGCACCGTCCGCTGGTACGAAGCCGCGGTGCTGTGCGCGGGTATGGTGGCCTACACCGTCTTTCTCATCGTGCAGTCGCGCCGCGCCGGTAGCGGCGCCGGTGGCAGTTACGACACCGGCGTGGCCCCAGCGAAAACCGGCGCCTGGGATGCACGCTGGTGGGTGCAGTTGCTGCTGATCGCCGCTGGCATGGCCCTGCTGGTGGGCGGCGCACAGGCGCTGGTGCACGCCGCCGTGGCCTTCGCGCAAATGCTGGGGCAGTCCGACGTGGTGATCGGCCTCACCGTGGTGGCGCTGGGCACCTCCATGCCCGAGATCGCCACCTCGCTGATGGCCGCTTTCAAGGGCGAGCGCGACATGGCCGTGGGCAACGTGGTCGGCAGCAACACGTTCAACATCCTGGGCTGTATCGGCATCTCGGGCCTGGTGGCCGGCAGCCAGGGTCTGCAGGTTCCAGCGCCGGTGCTGCACTTCGACCTGTGGGTGATGGTAGCGGTGTCGCTGGCCTGCCTGCCGGTGTTCATCAGCGGCCGGGAGATCGCGCGCTGGGAAGGTGCCGTGTTCGTCGGCTACTACCTCGCCTACACCACCTACCTGGTGCTGGCGGCCCAGCACCACGCGGCAGCGCTGAGCGCGTTCTCCACCGTGATGCTCAGCTTCGTCGTGCCACTGACGGTGGTGACGATGGTGGTGGTGATGGTGCGGGGCAGCGGCAAACGCTGAAGTGACCGTCCACCCCAGATCGGCTGCCCGGCCAACCCAGGGCAGCGACGAAGATCCAGGCGCACGTCCGGCATTCAGGCCGTGAGGCGCATCTGCACAGGCACCGGGGCACAGCCCTCGCTTGATCCAGGTCAACACACCGACAAGCGACCGACCTAGCATGCTTCGGTCGCTCACGCCTCACACCACGCAGGTGGGCAGGGCGTGACAGTGACCGACAGCTGCCCTTGCAGCAAAGGAGTCGGCAATGTTCTACGACCACGGCTACATGGCCGGCATGCACCTGGGTTGGTGGCTCGTCTGGCTGGTCATCGGTGTGGGGGTGTTCCTGGTCTTGCGCAACAGCGGCACGTCGCGTGACGCGTCACAAGGTCCGACCCCGCCCGACACCCCGATGGACATCCTGAAACGCCGCCTGGCCAGCGGCGACATCACACCCGAAGAATTCGAGCAACGCGCGGCGCTGCTGCGCAAGCACCCGGTCTGAGGGGCCGGCCCCGGCGAGCTCAGGGCTCGTCGTCCGGGTTGTCGCGCGCCAGCGGCGGCGCGCCGGCCAGCATCCGGTCGGCCGTGGCCTGGATCCGCGCCACGGCGCGGTCGAGAACGGCGCGCTCTTCGGCGCTGAGCTCGGCCACCAGTTCGCGGTTGATGGCCGCGATGCGTGGGAACACGTCGTCATGCACCGCGCGGCCGCGTTCGCTCAGAAAGATGTGCACCTCGCGCCGGTCGCTGGGTTTGGGGCGTCGCTCGATGAGTTGCTTGTCGGCCAGCGCGGTCAGCGTGCGCGAGGTGCGCGCGCGGTCGAGCATGGCGCGCTCGGCCAGTTCGGACGACGGCACGCCTTCGTTCTCGGCCAGGAAGGACAGCACGCGCCATTCGCGCCGCGTGATGCCGTGGCGCTCGTCGCACATCTGCACCACCTTGCGCCCCGCCGTGACGTGGATGCGGTAGAGCCGGTAGAGCAGGAACTCGGCCTGGTGATCGGGGTGGGCGAGGGTGTCGGCCGCGGCGCGGTCCATGGGCATGCGGGTAAACCCCTGCAATGGTTGATTTCTGCAATCGATTGTGACTGCCTAGGATGGCCGGCTCCAGCGGGGAAACACCCGCGTTGATCCACCCATCGCCACCCATTCGCGAGGAGACACACACATGACCCCCATCCGCCGTGCCCTGCTGGCCAGCGCCCTGCTGGCAACCATCGCCACCGGCGCCATTGCGCAAGACAAGATCCCGCTCAAGATCGTCGTGGGCTTTCCGCCCGGGGGGTCGGCCGACACGCTGGCGCGCCTGATCGGCGAGAACCTGCACAACCAGTACGACCCGGTGATCGTGGAGAACCGCCCCGGTGCGGGCGGTCGCATCGCGCTGGGCCAGGTCAAGCGCTCGGCCCCCGACGGGCAGACGGTGATCATTCTGCCCAGCGGGCCGATGGTGCTGTTCCCCCATGTCTACAAGAAGCTCGACTACGACGCGGTGAAGGACTTCACCCCGGTCTCGCTGATCGCCAAGTTCCAGTTCGGCGTGGTCGCGGGCCCCGCCAGCAAGGCCACCAAGCTGACCGACATGATCAACAACGCCAAGGCGCAACCGGGCGTGTCGTCGTACGGCACGCCGGGCCTGGGCACGCTGCCGCACTTCATGGGTGTGCTGTTCGAGCAGCAGGTGGGTGCCAAGCTCAACCACGTGCCCTTCCAGGGTGGTGGCCCCGCCAACACCGCGCTGCTGGGCGGGCACATCGACTACAAGTTCGACGTGGTCTCCGAGACCGCCGAGTTCCACCGCGCGGGCAAGGTGCGCATCCTGGCCGTGACCGGCGAGCAGCGCGACCCGCAGGTGCCCGAGGTGCCCACGCTCAAGGAGAGCGGCATCGACATGGTGGCCACCGCCTGGTTCGCCATGTACGGCCCGGCCGGCATGGCGCCCGCCACGCGCGACCGGCTGCAGCAGGCCGTCAGCGCCGCCGTCAAATCGCCCGCCCTGGCCGAGCGCCTCAAGGGCCTGGGCTACGAAGCCGTGGGCTCGACCTCGGCCGAACTCGCCGCGGCCCAGGCTGCCGACCTCAAACGCTGGGAAGCCCCGATCAAGGCCACCGGCATCCAGCTTGACTGAGATGACGAATGACGAAGGACGAATGACTTCGCTGCCGCTTCAATGACTGCGTCTCCGGTCATTCGTCATCCCGGGCAAAGCCCAAGTCATTCGTCATCGCACCACTGACCACCGCACCCGAAAGGAACTCACATGACCACTCGCCGCCGCGCCCTGCTGGGCATCTGCCTGGCCGCCACACTCACCACCCCCGCCCTGCACGCCCAGGGCAACTGGCCCACGCAAGCGGTTCGCTTCGTCAACAACTTCCCCGCCGGTGGTCCGTCCGACACGCTGGCGCGCTCGGTGGCCAATGTGCTGCAGGGCACGCTCAAGCAGAGCTTCGTGGTCGAGAACAAGCCCGGCGCGGCCGGCAACATCGGCGCGGCCGAGGTCGCCAAGGCCGCGCCCGATGGCTACACGGTGATGTTCGGCATCGACTCGACCTTCACCATCAACCCGCACCTGTACGCCAACCAGGGCTTCAAGGTGGGCGACATGAAGCCGGTGATCATCATGGCCTCGTCGGGCCTGCTGATCGGCGTGCACCCCTCCACCGGGCTCAAGACCCTGCCGCAACTGGTGGAGCAGAGCAAGACCAAGGCCTTCAACTTCAGCTCTGCCGGCAGCGGCAGCCCGGGCCACCTGGCGATCGAGCTGTTCAACGAGGCGACCAAGCACAAGCTCAACCACATCCCCTACCGCGGCAATACGCCGGCCGTGACCGCGGTGCTGGCCGGTGAGGTGGACGGCGGCACGCTGGCCACGCCGGGCATGCTGCCGCACGTCAAGGCCGGCAAGATCCAGGCCCTGGCCGTCACCAGCCGCCAACGCTCCAAGCTCGCGCCCGATCTGCCCACCGTCGGCGAGGTCGGCCTCAAAGACCTGGAGCAAGAGGTGCTGTACCTGGTGATGGCGCCCGCCGCCACGCCCGACGCGGTGGTGCAGACCATGGCCAAGGCCATTGCCGACGCGCTGCACGTGCCCGAGGTGCAGGCCCGCATGGCCAGCCTCGACCTGTTCTACGAAGGCCTGAGCGGTGCCGACGCCGCCAAGCGTCTGGACGACCTGCGCAACCGCTATGGCGCGCTGGTCAAAGCCACCGGGATGAAAGTCGAGTAAGAAGGCATGACCCGACCCAACATCGTCTACATCGTCTGCGACGACCTGGGCTACGCCGACCTGGGTTGCTACGGCGGACGCGAGGCCGGCTTCGGCCGCGTCTCGCCGCACATCGACGCGCTGGCCGAGGGTGGCCTGAAGTTCAACGAAGGCTATTCCAACTCGCCGGTGTGCTCGCCCACGCGCTTTGCGCTGATGACCATGCGCTACCAGTACCGGCTGCGCGGCGCGGCCGAGGAGCCCATCAACAGCAAGGCACGCCACAGCCAGACCCTGGGCCTGCCACCCGAGCAACCCACCCTGCCCTCGCTGTTGCGCGATGCGGGCTACCGCACCGCACTCATCGGCAAGTGGCACCTGGGCTACCCACCGGCCTTCGGGCCGCTGCGCTCGGGCTATGAAGAGTTCTTCGGCCCCATGGCGGGCGGGGTGGACTATTTCACCCACTGTTCCAGCACCGGCGACCACGACCTGTGGTTCGGCGAAGAAGAGAAGCCCGAGGTCGGCTACCTCACCGATCTGCTGAGCCATCGCGCGGTCGACTACGTGGACCGCATGGCCGACGGCGCCAGGGCAGGCACGCCCTTCATGCTCAGCCTGCACTACACCGCGCCGCACTGGCCCTGGGAGACGCGCGACGACGCGCACGTGGCGCCCGAGGTGGCGAAGAACCTGTTCCACCTCGACGGCGGCAACATCGAGAGCTACCGCCGCATGATCCACCACATGGACGAGGGCATCGGCTGGATCATGGCGGCGCTCAAGCGCCATGGCCTGGCCGAGAACACCATCGTGGTCTTCACCAGCGACAACGGTGGCGAGCGCTTCTCGGACAACTGGCCGCTGGTGGGCGGCAAGATGGACCTCACCGAAGGCGGCATCCGCGTGCCCTGGATCGTGCACTGGCCCGCACAGGTGCCGGCCGGCACCACCACCGCGCAGCACGGCATGAGCATGGACTTCTCGCGCACGCTGCTCGACGCCGCTGGTGTGGCGCCCGCGGCCTCGCACGCGCCCGACGGCGTGTCGCTGCTGCCGGTGTGGCGCCAGCCCGAGGCCACCTTCGCGCGCCCCATGCACTGGCGCATGAACCACCGCGGCCAGCGCGCCCTGCGCGACGGCGACTGGAAGTACCTGCGCGTGGACGGCCACGACTACCTGTTCAACATTGCGCAGGACGCGCGCGAGCGCGCCAACCGCGCCAAACGCGAGCCCGAGCGCCTGACCTCGCTGCGCGCGCAATGGGAAGCCTGGCACGCCACCATGCCCCCCATCCCCGACGACGCCACCGTGAGCCTGGGTTACTCGTACCAGGACATGCCGCAGCGCTGAGGCCCGTTGGGCGTTGGGCGTTGGGCGTTGGGCGTTGGGCGTTGGGCGTTGGGCGTTGGGCGTTGGGCGGTAGGGTGCCTTGAGCGTGGCCGCTCCACCCTCAACGCAAAACGGCTCGCGACCGCGTTACGCTCGCGGCTTCCCCCCTCGCCCAACGCCAAACCCCCAACGCACAACCTCGAATGTGGCCCCGCCTCTTCCCTTTTCTGCGATGGCCGCGCGCTGACGCGGCCTTGCTGCGTGGCGAGGCGCTCGCCGGTCTGACGGTTGGCCTGATGGTGATCCCGCAGGGCGTGGCCTACGCCGCGCTGGCGGGCATGCCGCTGCAGACCGGCATCTATGCGGCCATGCTGCCGGCCATCGTGGCGGTGCTGTTTTCGGCCTCGCCGCGTCTGTCGGTGGGTCCCACGGCCCTCACCTGCCTGCTGGTCAGCGCCTCGCTCACGCCGCTGGCCACGCCCGGCAGCGCCGAATGGGTGCAGCTGGCGGTGTGGCTGGCGGTGCTCTCGGGCCTGTTGCAGGTGCTGCTGGGCGCGGTGCGCTACGGCTGGCTGCTCAACCTCGTCAACTCGCCGGTGCTGATGGCCTTCACGCAGGCGGCGGCGGTGCTCATCATCGGCTCGCAGCTGCCGGCGCTGCTGGGCTTCGTGGATCGCGAGGCGCTGCAGACCCTGCAAGGCTGGCAGTGGCGCGAAGCGGCCTTTGGCCTGGGCGCGCTGGTGGCGCTGGCGGCGGCGCGGCGCATCCGCCCGGGCTTTCCGTCGGTGCTGGTGCTGGTGCTGGCCAGCGCCGGGCTGGCCCGCTTGAGCGGCTTTGAGGCCGCCGGCGGCGCCGTGATCGGGCACCTGCCGCACGGCCTGCCCATGCCCTACTGGCCGGGCTGGCCCGGCTGGGAGCGCCTGAGCGCGTTGCTGTTGCCCACGCTGATGATCACGCTGGTGAGTTTTCTGGAGACCGCCAGCAGCGCCAAGGTGGACAACGGCCAGCGCGGCCAGCGCTGGGATCAGGACCAGGACCTCATCGGCCAGGGCCTGGCCAAGATCGCCTCGGGTCTGAGCGGTGCCATGCCGACCAGTTCGTCCTTCTCGCGCTCGGCGCTCAACCTGTACGCGGGTGCGCGCACCGGCTGGGCCACGGTGTTCTCGGCGGTGGTGGTGCTGCTGGCGCTGCTGGTGGCCATGCCCATGCTGTACCACGTGCCACTGGCCGTGCTGGCGGCCATCGTGGTGCTGCCGGTGTGGGGCTTGCTCAAGCCGCGGGCCTTCACCCACCTGTGGCGGCTGTCGCGGGTGGAAGCCACCATTGCCGGCATCACCGCGGCCATCACGCTGCTGGCCGCACCGCGCCTGTACTGGGGCGTGCTGGCCGGTGTGGTGATGGCCTTGAGCCACTTCCTGTACCTGCGGCTGCACCCGCGCATCATCGAGGTCGGCCTGCACGCCGACGGCAGCCTGCGCGACCGCCACCTGTGGGCGCTGCCGCCGCTGGCGCCGCAACTGTTCGCCCTGCGCATGGACGCGGCGCTGGACTTCGCCACCGCCACCGGCTTCGAGCGCGCCATCGCCGACCACATGCAGGCCAGCCCGGACACCCTGCACGTGATGCTGATCGCCCACCCCATCAACTGGATCGACGCCACCGGCGCTGAAGCCTTTGGCCGCGTGCGCGAGCAGCTCGACGACCGCCGGGTGCACCTGCACCTCGTCGGCATCAAGCTCCCCGTGGAAACCCTGCTCCGCCAGGCGGGTCACCTGTATGAAAGTGAGCGCCTGCACCTCTACCGCACCGAGGCAGAAGCACTGCAAGCCATCCGCCAGGGGGCCTGCGCCGAGCTGCCCGCGGACCTGACCAGCGCGGCCATTTGAGGCCCGTCGGGCAGGTCCACCGCCCCGGACGGCTCAAGTCCGACCCCTGAACGGCCGAAAGCGACAGGACCCGCCCCACCCCGGAGGGCGGCTTCTCCTTTCGCACCGATGAAGCTCAACCGATTCAGCATCCGCGCCCGCATCACCGCCGGGTTGGCCCTGATCCTGGTGCTGGCCGTGCTCGGCACCGCCCAGGCCCTTTGGCAGAACAAGACCATCAAGTACGAAACCGCCGAAGTGGCGGATTCCTGGATCCCCGCGATCGAGAACCTGGGCGTCATGAAGGACAGCCTGTCGGCCCACTACCTGCTGGTGAGCGACTTCGTGACCGGCCGCATCCAGGGCGCCGACACCGCCAGGGCCCAGCTTGACGTGATTGAGAAACGCCTGGCCAAGGCCACCGCCATCTACGCCGCCACGCTGGAGACCTACGAAGCCGACGACCCGCAAGGTCCGATCGAGAAGGCCTTGTACGCCGACTACCAGGCCAAGCGCGACAAGTGGTTCGCCGCCGCCCAGCAGGGCATCGAAGGCGCGGACCCCTCGCTGGCCGACGAGCAGATCGAACTCGCCCGCAGCCTGTACGACGACGTCGGCCCCGCCGCGTTTCGCCAGTCACTGACCGCCATGCAGGCCATCCTGGCCTTCAACCTCGAAGGCACCGCCGCGGCCGCACGCAAGGCCGAGCACCTGGTGCAAAACGCCGAGCGTGCCCTGGTGGTGGCCGTGGGCGTGGTGCTGCTCGTCGGCATTGCGCTGGTGATCTGGATTCCGCGCAGCGTGACGCGCCCGGTGCGCGAGGCCGTGGGCATTGCCCAGGCCATTGCCGGTGGCGACCTCACTCGCGAGGTGAAAGCCGATGGTCGCGACGAACTGGCCGAGTTGCTCAAGGCACTGGGCCACATGCAGGGCCAGCTCAGCAGCCTGGTCTCGCGCGTGCGCGAAGGCTCGCAGAACGTGGCCGCGGCCAGCGCCGAGATCGCCGGCGGCAACCAGGACCTGTCGGCGCGCACCGAGCGCCAGGCCAGCGCCCTGCAAGAGACAGCGGCCAGCATGCAGCAGCTGGGCGCCACGGTCGGCGGCAATGCACAAGCCGCCCAGGAGGCCAGTAGCCTGGCCGAGCACGCCAGTGGCGTGGCCCGCGACGGCGGTGCGCTGATGGGCCAGGTGGTCAGCACCATGCGCGACATCCAGGGCAGCAGCCAGAAGATCGCCGACATCATCGGCGTCATCGACGGCATCGCCTTCCAGACCAACATCCTCGCGCTCAACGCCGCGGTGGAAGCCGCACGCGCCGGCGAGCAAGGCCGCGGCTTTGCGGTGGTGGCCAGCGAGGTGCGCAACCTGGCGCAGCGCAGTGCCGAAGCCGCCAAAGAGATCAAGGGCCTCATCGACGCCAGCGTGTCCCGCGTGGACGAAGGCAGTGCGCTGGTGGACCGCGCCGGTCAGACCATGAGCGGCGTGGTGGAGGCGATCGAGCGCGTGACCCACACCGTGACCCGCATCAGCGGCGCCAGCCAGGAGCAGGCCAGCGGCGTGCAGCAGGTCACCGCGGCGGTGGGCCAGATCGATGAGGGCACGCAGCAGAACGCGGCCCTGGTGGAAGAGATGGCCGCCGCCGCCGCCAGCCTGAAAACGCAGGCGGGCGAACTGGTGGGCCTGGTGTCGACCTTCCAGATCCGGGAACCCGCCTGATCGAGGCCTGACCCCAGAGCGGGACCTATGTCACGGTTGGCGCACACACCCGGTTCTGCGGCGCCAGCCGGTCGTTCCATCGCACACACCATGGGTCTACATTCCGTCACCGCCCGGCCCGACCGGGCCCGATGGAGACACCTTCGATGAGCGCCGCCCACCCAGCGTTCAGTGCGCAGGAAATCGACACCCTCGATGCCTTGGCCGACATGGTCCACGGCGCCGTGCTGGTGTACGACCTCGACGAGCACGGTCAGGGTGCGCTGGTGTACATCAGCGATGGCTGCATCGACCTCTGGGGCCTGGACGCGCAGACCATCATGGCCGACGAGGCCCGAATCTGGCTCATGGCGCCGCAGGACCAGCGCCGCTACCTGCGCAACTCGTTCATCGGCGCCACGCGCGACGGCAAGGCCTGGGCGCACGAATGGCGCATCCACAACGCGCAAGGCAATACGCGCTGGTTGCGCGGCACCAGCAAGCCCGCCGACCTGCACGGCGGACGCCGGCGCTGGCGGGTGTTCATCAGCGACGTCACCGACAGCGTGCGCGCGCGGGCACTGGAGCTGGCCAGCGAAGACCGCTTCCGCCGCATCTTCGACAGCATCCCCAGCATCGCGGTGCAGGCCTATGGCACCGACATGATCGTGCGCTACTGGAACAAGGGCTCGGAGCACCTGTACGGTTACTGCGCCCAGGAAGCCATCGGCCGCAGCATGCTTGATCTGGTGGTGCCGCCGGCGCAGCGCGGCAGCTTCGACCGCAACTTTCTGCAGTCCATGGATGGAAAGACCAGCCTGAACTCGGGCGTGCACTGGCTGCAGCGCAAGGACGGCAGCCCGGTCGAGGTGAGCGCCAACGAAATCATCACCGAACACCCCGAGCGCGGCATCGAGATCTTCTGCATCGACTTCGACCTGAGCGAGCACCGCCGCGCCGAAGAGCAGCGCATGGCACTCGAGGCCCAGTTGCGCGAGTCGCAAAAGCTCGAGGCTCTGGGCACGCTGGCCGGCGGCATCGCGCACGACTTCAACAACATCCTGGCCGCCATCCTGGGCAACGCCCGGCTGGCGTTCGAGGACGCGCGTGGCCAGAGCGAGATCACCGAGAGCGTGAGCGAGATCCTCAGGGCCGGCACCCGCGCCAAGGAGCTGGTGCAGCGCATCCTGGCCTTCAGCCGGCGCCAGACGCTGCAGCGGCGCGTGATGCCGCTGCGCGACGTGGTCGACGAGTCGGTGCGCCTGCTGCGCGCCACCATTCCCCGCTGTGTGGACCTGCGGGTCGACATCGACCCGGCCACGCCCGTGGTGCTGGCCGACCCCACGCAGTTGCAGCAGGTGCTGCTGAACCTGTGCACCAACGCCTGGCAGGCCATGGGCGATCGACCGGATGGGCTGCTGCGCATCGAGCTGGCGCCGCACCACGGGCCGGTGCCCCTGCTCAAGACCGGTGCCGGCATCGACAGCGCCGAAGACGACTGGCCCGAGGCCTCGGTGCGATTGAGCGTGGCCGACAACGGCGACGGCATGAAGGAAGCCACCATGGCGCGGCTGTTCGAGCCCTTCTTCACCACCAAGGCGCCGGGCGAAGGCACCGGCCTGGGCCTGGCGGTGGTGCACGGCATCGTGCGCGACCACCAGGGCGCGGTGCGCGTGGCCAGCCGCCCCGGCGAAGGCACGGTGTTCGACGTCTACCTGCGAGCCGCCACCTCGCTGCTCGAAGACGCCCAGGGCGAGCCGCGCTGGACCGACAGCGGCGGCCTATCCACCGCGCCTGTGTCCACCCGCATCCTGTATGTGGACGACGATGCCCTGATCGCGGACCTGATGCACCGGCTGCTGTGCCGTGCGGGCCACGAACCGCTGGTGTTCACCAGTCCGACGGAGGCGCTGCGCGCGGTGCGCGAGCAGCACCTGGACTACGAACTCGCCATCCTCGACCACTCCATGCCCGGCATGAGCGGGCTGGAGCTGGCGCGCGCGCTGCGCGCCATTCACCCCGCGCGCGAAGTGGCCATGACCTCGGGCTACATCAGCCCCGACCTGCGTCGCGAAGCGCCCGGCGCCGGCATCAGCGAGCTCATCGACAAGCCCAACACCGGCGACGAGCTGCTCGAAGCCATCGACCGGCTGGTGCGCCGGGTGCAGGCCGAAAAAGTGCGGGGCTGAAGCAGGTTCGATCGGGGCGGCAGCGCCGACCCCTCGGCCTCACAGCCTGAAGACGGCCACCGATTGAACGAGCGCCTCGGCCTGTTTCTTCAGGCTGTCGGCGGCGGCGGCGCTTTCTTCGACCAGCGCGGCGTTTTGCTGTGTCACCTGATCCATCTGCGTCACCGCGTCACCCACCTGCGACACGCTGGCGCTCTGCTCGGCGCTGGCGCTGCTGATCTCACCCATGATGTCGGTCACCCGGCGGATCGAACTCACGATGTCGTTCATGGTGCTGCCGGCCTGGGCCACCAGGTCGCTGCCTGCCTGCACGCGGTCGACGCTGGTGCCGATGAGCGACTTGATCTCCTTGGCGGCTTCGGCGCTGCGCTGAGCCAGGTTGCGCACTTCGCCGGCCACCACCGCAAAGCCGCGGCCCTGTTCACCCGCGCGTGCGGCTTCGACCGCTGCGTTGAGCGCAAGGATGTTGGTCTGGAACGCAATGCCGTCGATGACGCCGATGATGTCGGCGATCTTCTGGCTGCTGTGTTGAATGTCCTGCATGGTGGTAACCACCTGACCCACGACGTCACCGCCCCGCCCTGCGACTTCGGACGCGCTTTGTGCGAGCTGGTTGGCCGTGCGCGCGTTGTCGGCGTTCTGTTGCACGGTCGAACCCAGCTGCTCCATCGAGGCGGCGGTCTGCTCCAGCGCGCTGGCCTGCTCTTCGGTGCGCTGGCTCAGGTCGGCGTTGCCGATGGCAATCTGCGACGAACCGGTGGCGATGCTGTCGCTGCCGGTGCGCACGCCTTGCACGATGCGCACCAGGTTGTCGTTCATGGCTTTGAGCGAGCGCAACAGCTGACCCGTCTCGTCGCGAGCGCTCGCATCGATGCGGGCGGTGAGGTCGCCGTTGGCGACTTTGTCGGCCAGTTGCACCGCTTCGCCAATCGGCCGTGTGATCGATCGTGTGATGAACCAGGCGGTCAGTCCACCCAGGGCCAGCATGGCGACCATCAGGGCACCCATCAACAGCTTGGCGCTCTCGTAGGTCTCGCTGCCGTGTACGGCGGCGGTATTGATCAGGCTGATCTGGAAGGCCTTGAACTCGTTGAGCGCCTCCATGTAGGTCAATTGAGCGGGCCGCAAGCGGTCCCCCAGAAAGGCCGTGGCCTCGTCGCGCTTGCCCGCGCGCACCAAGTCGATCATCTCCTGCTGCAACGGCAGGAACGCGCTGCGCGCATCCAGCACCGGCTTCAACTTGGCCTTGCCCGCCTCGCTGGCAATCGTGGGCACCATGGCGTCGATCGTCGCGGAGATGTCTTCTCGCGCCTTGCCAATGGTGTCGATCGCGGCCTGCAGCTTCGCCGGGTCGGCGAAGATCAGCGTGTTGCGCAGCTCGCGCGCAATCAGGTTCAGGTTCTCGGACACCGAGACCACCTGCTGCACCTTGGGCACGCGGTCTTCGCCAATGAGGGTGAGGCTGGTGCTCAGATCGGCCAGGCGGGAGATGCCGATCAACACCACGATCAACGACAGCAGCAGAGTGATCGAGAAGGCGAGCGCCAGGCGCATGCCGATGCGCAGGTTGGAGAGCAGGTTCATGTTGTTCTTCCTGTCAGTTGTGGGATGCGACCCCTTGGGCCGCGGTGTCGGATGTCGCACTCAAGGCGTTGCCTCCGAGGTGGATTCCGCGTTGGCTTCGATCAGCAGTTGCAGCGCACGTGCGAAGTCGAGCGTGTCCAGCGCGGTCGAGACGGCGGCCACTGTCTCGCGCCCCAGGCGCTGGACCAGACCGGGGCGGCAAGCGCCAAACGTGTCGATGGCCGACAGGTCCTGCTCGCCCAGCTCGATCAGCAGGCGCGATTCGGCGTCGGCTTGCGCATCGGCGTCGAGTGCGAGACCGTCTTCGTCGGCGGCGTGCGCACTGGCGTCGTTGAGCCACGCTCTGGCGCCCTCATCGATACCGGCAAACGCGGCGTGCAATTCGCCGAGCATGGCCGCGGCCGCCTGGTTGTCCACACCCGGTGTCTGCAGCAAGACCTCCAGCCTGGCCGCGACGCTGGCCACGGGTTGTGCGCCCAGCATGCTGGCGCTGCCTTTGAGGCGATGGGCCCGCGCGCGCCACTCGGCCCGGGCCTGATCGGTCCAGTGGCCGGCAGTGGCGGGCACCTCGCGCGACCAGTCGCCACGCTCGTCCAGCAGGCGGCCCAGCAGCTTGCGAAACAGCGCCAGGTCATTGCCCAGGCGCACGCTGGCGCGCCGGGTGTCGACGCCGGGCAATGCGGGCCAGGTCGAATCGGGTGAGGTGGTCGAGGACGCCATGGCCCTGTCGTCGTCCGCCCCCACGCCAACCAGTCGGCCCATGGTGGCCAGCAAGTCCCGCGGCTCCAGCGGTTTGGGCAGGAAGGCGGTGAAGCCCGCGTCCAGGGCGCGCTGGCGCTCGTCGGCCAGGGCACCCGCGGTCAGCGCGATCACCGGCAGTTCGCGCAGCGTTGCATCGGCGCGGATGTGGCGCGTTGCTTCGAGTCCGTCCATCACCGGCATCTGCACGTCCATGAGGACGATGTCGAAGGCCTGCGGCGCGGCCTGCAATTGCGCCAGGGCCTGCGCGCCATCGGCACAGGTGCGCACCTGCGCACCCACTTGCGTCAGCATGCGCCCGGCGATCTCGCGGTTGATTTCGCTGTCGTCGACCAGCAGCACACGCACGCCCTGCAGCCGCCGCACCACTGGCGCGCTCGGTGCCTGGGCGGCGTCGGCCAGCTGCGCGCGCGCCAGCGGCAGCTCGATCCAGAACTCGCTGCCCTGGCCCTCGGTGCTGCGCAGGCCAACGCAGCCCCCCATCAGGCCCACCAGGTGCTTGACGATCGACAGGCCAAGGCCGGTGCCGCCGAAGCGGCGCGTGGTGGTGTCGTCGGCCTGGGTAAAGGGCTGGAACAGCCGCGACTGCACGTCGGGCGCGATGCCGATGCCGCTGTCGTGAACGCTCAGGCGGATGCGCTGCGAACCGTCCACCTCGCTGACAGACACCTGCACCCGGATTTCGCCGCGCTCGGTGAATTTGAGCGCATTGCCCACCAGGTTGGCCAGCACCTGGCGCAGGCGGGCCGCATCGCCCAGCATGGCCTCGGGCAAGCCATCGAGCCCGTCGAGCGAGAGCGTCACGCCTTTGTCGCGGGCCGGCACGGCGTACACCGCCACCAGCTCCTGCAGCAGCGCCCCCAGCGCAAACGGCTCGCGCGCCAGGTGCATCTCGCCGGCTTCGATCTTGGCCAGGTCGAGCACGTCGTTGACGATGCCCAGCAGGGCGCGCCCGGCCGCCTGCCCCTTGCCCAGCAAGGCACGCTGGTCGGCGTTCAGCTCGGTGTCGGACAGCAGGTGCGCCACACCCAGCACCGCGTGCAGCGGTGTGCGGATTTCGTGGCTCATGTTGGCCAGGAAGGCGCTCTTGGCCTGGCTGGCCGCCTGCGCTTTTTGCGTGGCGTCGCGCAAGGCCTGCTCGGCCAGGTGCCGGTCGGTGACGTCCTGAATGGCACCCACCAAGCGCACCGGTGTGCCGATGGGGTGCGTGGGGTCGTACTCGGGCACACCCACGGTGCGCACCCACAGTTCGCGGCCACCCGCGGTGCGGTACGGCGAGGCGATGTCGAACGGCACTCCCTCGCTGAGCGCGCGATCAAAGGCCGCTTGCAGCACCGGTCGTGCCTCGGGGGCGTAGAACGACAGCGCGCCCGTCACGTCGTCCTTGAACCAGGCTGGTGCCTCACAGATGCGGCGGGTCTGGCGCGTCCACGTGAAGCGGCCCGAGGCGACTTCGAACTGCCACCCTCCGACACCGGCCACCTGACTGACCCGGTCCAGAAAGGACTCGCTGTCGCGCAGACGTTCTTCGGTCGCCTTGATGGCGCTGATGTCCAGCGTGGTGCCGAACATCCACTCGGGTCGCCCGTCGGGGGTATAGGTGCAGACTTGGCCGCGATCGAGCGCCCAGACCCAGTGGCCGTCGGCATGGCGCAAGCGCAGCTCGCACTCGTAAAAATCGTCTTCGCCATCGAAATGGCGCTGCAGCCGCAGGCTGGATCGCTGGAAGTCGTCGGCGTGCGTGCGCTCGTGCCACACCTGCACACCCATGGGTCGCCACTCGTCGTAGTCGAAACCGAGCATGGCCGCCCAACGCTCGTTGAACACCACCTCGCCGGTCTGCACGTTCCATTCCCAGGTGCCGGCATTGGTGCCTTGCAGGATGCTCTGCAGGCGCACCCGTTCGGCAGCCTGCTGGCGCGCCGCGGCTTCGAGCTGGCGCTGGGTCCGGTTGAGTTCGCTGACGTCGTCGACGATGGTGTAGAAGCCGCGCACTTCGCCGTTCTGCACGTCGGGCAGGTAGCTCAGCCGCATCTCGCGCGGGCGGCCGGTGCCGGGTTCGTCGAGCGTGGCGTCGAAGTGCTGCGGCTCGCCTCGCAATACGGCGTCGATGCGCAGTTTGAACCGCTCGTACACCGCGTGGCCCACCGCCTCATGGATGGTGCGCCCGATGAGCGTGCCGCCCTGCGGCGCTCGCCAGGCCAGGTAGGCCCGGTTGGCGGCGCGGTTGATCTGGTGCCTGTCCCAGTAGCCGATCTTCGAGGGCACGGCGTCGAGCACGGTGCGCAGAAAGCGCTCGACCTCTTCCAGCGATTCGGTGCGCTGTTGCACGCGGCATTCCAGCTCGGCGTTGAGCTGCAGCAGTTGTTCCTCATAAGCCTTGCGGTCGCGGATGTCGCGGATCACCAGCGCCATACCCACCGCGCGGCCCTTGTGGTCGCTGATCGCGCTGGCGGTGATGGCCACCGCCATCATTTGCCCTTCGCGGTGACGCAGCTGCGTGTCCTGGCGGGGAATGCGCGAACCCGCCAGCACCCGGCTGGCGAGCTGGCGCGCTTCGTCCTGGCGCTCCGGGGGCAACAACAGCTCGCTCGCCCTGTCGCCCATGGCTTCGTCGGCGGACCAGCCGAAGAGGCGCTCGGCCGCCTGGTTCCACAGCATCACGCGGCCATCGACGTCCTGGCCAACGATGGCGTCGCTGGCGTTCTCGATGATGGTGGCCAGTCGGGCCTGCAGCGTCTGCGCCTGCAGGCGTCGCTGGCGCAAGGCCAGCCAGGCCCACTGCAGCGCCGCCAGCAGCAAGGTGACCAGGCAGCCTGTCCAGGCCACAGTCTGTGGTGCGAGCAGGCTGAACTGGCTGGCAAACGACGGTCGGGCCTCGGTGCGCACCGCCCACGAGCGGCCAAAGGGCGTGCGCAGCAGGCTGTCGGACATGGCGTTGTGGGCCACCGCCGCACCACGGTCGGTGGTGTCGAAGAAGGCCTGCGGGTCCTGCGGATCGGTGATGTCGGTGAGCGTGAGCGCGATGTGCTCGCTGTGCAGGGACAAGCCGGCCAGCACCTCGTCGATCACCAGCGGCGTGTAGGCCCAGCCATAGGCAGCGGCCTCGCGCTGTTCGGCGTCCAATGGCACGGGGCCGTCGCGGTACAGGGGCAGCAAGACCAGGAAGGCGCGCTGGCGCGCGTTTTCGGCCTGCACCAGCGTGATGGGCGCGGTCATCACCGCCCGGTTGCGCTGCATCGCGGCCACCGCGGCCTCGCGGCGCGTGGTCTCGGAGGCCACGTCCAGCCCGAGCGCCTCCCGGTTCATGGACAGCGGCTCGATGCGCTCGATCACGAAACGCTCGCCGTTGTGCGGGGCCAGTTGGCGGATCGGTGCATGACCATCGGCTCTGGGCACCCCCACAGGCACCGTGGCCGGCAGGCGCCGGATAAAGCCGAAACCGCGCGAGCCCGGAAACTCGCGCGGCATGTCGCGCGTGCGCATGTAGCGCTGGAACGCATCGTCGGAGATACCCTCCTCACCCGCCAGTTGCAACACACCGCGCGCACCACGCAAACCGTATTCGTAGAGCTGCAGGCGGTCCTGCACCGCGTCGGCCAGTCCGCGCGAGATGGTTTCGAAGCGCGACTCGATGTAGGCCTCGTTGGCCTTCAATTGCCGATGGCCGGCCAACCCCGAGGCCAGGGCGCCGACCAACAGGGTGACCAGCACCCAGGGCAGGGGATGGCCACGCCATCCGCGCGGCGGGGCGGCTGGTGTCACAGCTTGAACACCCGCACCGTCGCGGTGACCGTACCGGCCTGCGCCGACAGGGCGGCGGCCGATGCCGAGAGCTGCTCGACCATGGCCGCGTTCTGCTGCGTCAGGCTGTCGAGCTGCGTCACCGCGTCGTTGACCTGGGCCACACCTTGCGATTGCTCGGCCGAGGCGGCGCTGATTTCGGCCACCAGGGCGCTTACGCGGCCGATGGTGCCCGCGGTCTCCTGCACGGTGCTGCGCGTCTGCTGCACCAGGCCCACGCCGGCCTCGACCTGCTCGGCCGAGGCTTCGATGAGCGTCTTGATTTCCCTGGCCGATTCGCGGGCCCGCGCGGCCAGCGAGCGCACTTCGGCGGCCACGACGGAGAAGCCTCGGCCGTGTTCACCGGCGCGCGCCGCCTCGACCGCGGCGTTGAGCGCCAGCAGGTTGGTCTGGAACGAAATGCCATCGATCACACCGACGATTTCGCTGATGCGGTGACTCGCGGCCTGGATCTCGGCCATGCGGCGCGCCACGGATTCCACCGCCTCACCGCCCTTGACGGCCTGCTCGCGCGCCGAGCTGGCCAGGTCGGCCGCACTGCGTGCCGCCTCGGCGTTGGAGCGGATGGTGGCGGTGATCTGTTCGAGCGACGCCGCGGTCTGTTGCAGGTTGCTGGCCTGGGCTTCGGTGCGGTTGCTCAGGTCGGTGCTGCCGGCGCTGATTTCACGCGTGGCGCTGTGCATGCCGTCGACCTGGGTGCGCACGTCGCTGACAACGGCCTGCAGGTTGACGTTGAGCTGGGTCAGCCCGCGGTGGATCTGCCCGATCATGCCGGCGCCGCCGTCGCTGCGGCGGTTGGCCAGGTCGCCGGCGGCGAGCCGGTTGGCCGAGGCCAGGATGCGATCGAGCGGACGCACACCCATGTGTTGCAGCCAGCCGCCCAGCGCGAAGGCGACCAGGGTTGTCACGCCAATGGCCAGCGCATGACTCGGCAGGTAGGCGCCCAGGGTCGCACCGGCGGCACCCATGACCGCCAGGGCCATCACGCTGCGCTGCGCGCCGATGTAGCGCAGGCTGCGCACCACCGAACCACCCAGCGTCTTCTGGCGCACCTCACCACGGGACAGCACGTGCACCAGTCGGCCGCTGGCCGCTTCCTGGCGCATGCGGGCATACAGCGCTTCGGCGCCGGCCACCTGTTCGCGCGAGGGCTTGGTGCGCACCGACATGTAGCCGGTCACGCGCCCATCGTCGAGTACCGGCGTCACGTTGGCCTGCACCCAGTAGTGGTCGCCGTTCTTGCGGCGGTTCTTCACCAGACCCGACCAGGGCTTGCCGGATTCGATCGTGGCCCACATGTCGCGAAAGGCCTCCTGCGGCATGTCCGGGTGGCGGATCATGTTGTGGGGTTGGCCGATCAGTTCGTCGGACTCGTAGCCGCTGACGGCAACGAATGAAGGGTTGCAGTAAACGATTCGGCTCTTGAGGTCGGTGGTCGAGACCAGGGTCTGACCGTCTTCCATGACGTATTCGCGCTGCGTGACCGGACCGTTGTTTCTCATGATGGCCTCTTGGGTGATGGAAGAAAGGTTCGTGTCAGTTATGTCGGCCCGGGCGAGGAGCCACTGAAGTAGGGAAAACTGGATCGCGAAGACCCAGGCGGTCACTCATCCGTCAAACAACGCCGCACAACACCCGCTTCTTCGCAAATCAGGGGCACCAGGTCGTCGGCCCGCCCGCCATGGCCTTCGCGAGCGGCCGATTCGAGCGCGCCCAGCAGCTCGCCCAGGCGGTGCGCGCCCATGGCGTGCGAGGACGAGCGGGCACGGTGAGCCGTCTCGCGCAGGGCGGTGGTGTCCTGGTGCGCAATGGCCTGGCCAAGGTCGGCCTCCACGCGCTGCAGGTTGCGCAGAAACAGGGTGATGGCCTCGGCCCGGGCCTCGGGCGCCTCGCCGATCAGGCGGGTCAGGGCGTCTCGATCAAACGCTGGTTTCCCGCCCTGGGCCGACGGCTCGAGCGGGATCGCAGGCGACCCCGCATCAGCACCGATCCAGCGCTGCAGCGCCTGCGCCAGCCGGTCGAGCTCGATCGGCTTGGTCAGGTAGTCGTCCATGCCGGCGGCCAGGGCGCGCTCGGCTTCGCCGTCCACCACATCGGCGGTCAGTGCCACCACCGGCAGGCGCGTGGCACGTTCGCGATCGAGGATGGCGCTCACCAGGCCATGGCCACCCAGGCCGGGCATGTGCAGATCGGTGAGCAACAGGCTGTAGCGGCCCGGGTCGCGCGACCACATGGCCAGCGCCTCTTCGCCGTCGACGGCCAGCTCGTGGGGCACCCCGAGGTGCTGGAGCTGGTGGGCAATCACGTATCGGTTGACCGGGTTGTCCTCGGCGACCAGCACCGGTCGCACCGTGCTCAGCAGCGGCGCGGAGCGGCGCGATGTGGGTGGCAGTTCGGCCAGGGGCTCGGTGGGCGTCAGCGCGCGCAGCACGGTTTCCACCAGCACCTGACGCCGCAGCGCGTCCACGTCCAGGCGCCAGATGCCGTCGCCCATGGCTTGCGCGGCACGGCGCTGGCCATGGCAGAGCGCGATCCAGGCGGCGCGACCGTCGCGCACCACCTGCAGCAGGCCATCGGCGCCCGCCGGGCACGGCGCCACCGGGCCCGGTGGCATGTCGACCCATTGCGCCCCCTCGGCGCTCAGGTAGCGCGCCAGGTCGTCGGCGCAGACCGCGGGGGCCTGCAGCCAGCAACAGCTCACACCGGCGAGCGCGGGGGCGGCGGGTTCGGACACGCCATCCGCCAGCGCAGGCATGGGGTGGCGCAAGGGCACTTGCAGCGTGAAGCAGGCACCGGCACCCCGCTCCGAGCGCACATCGATGCAACCGCCCATGGCCTGGGCCAGCCGTTGCGAGATCGACAGACCGAGACCGGTGCCGCCAAAGTGAAGGCTGGTGCTCGCCTCGGCCTGGACAAAGGGCTGAAACAGCCGCGCGACCGTGTCGGCGTCGAGCCCGGGGCCGTTGTCGCAGACCTCGACGAACACCTCGTCGCTGTCCACCGCGCGTGCACGCACCCGCACCCAGCCATCGCGGTCACGCCCACCTGCGAACTTGATGGCGTTGCTCACCAGGTTGCCCAGCACCTGCCGAAGGCGCAGGGCATCGCCCATGCGCTGGGTGGCCAGACCCGGGTCCACGAACACCTGCAAGCGCACCCGGTGCGCCAGGGCACTGCCCAGGTGGCCTTCGGCGCAGCGCTCGATCAGGCTGCTCAGGTCCAGCGGGGCTTCGTGGATGACCAGGCGGCCGGCTTCGATCTTGGCGAAGTCGAGCACGTCGTCGATGAGGCCGAGCAATGCGCGCGCGGAATCGCGCGCGGTGTGCAGCAACTCTTGCTGCGGACCGGGCAGCCCGCTGCGGTCCACCAGCTCGATGAGCCCCAGCACGCCGTTGAGGGGCGTGCGGATCTCGTGGCTCATGGTGGCCAGGTAGGTGCTCTTGGCCGCGCTGGCGGCTTCCGCGCTCTGGCGGGCCAGCTCCAGCTCGGCCGTGCGCCGCGCCACCAGGGTGGCCAGGCGGTCGCGTTGCTGGGCGGTCTGGGCCAGCCGCTCACTGCGCACCCGGCGCAAGGACAGCCATTGCGAGACCGCGCGCCCCAGGTCGACCAGGGCTTCGTGATCGCCCGCATCGAACGCGTGTTCGCTGGTGTCGAGCACGCACAGCGAGCCCAGCACCTCGACGCCGTCGCCCACCGGCACGCCGGCGTAGCAGCGCAGGCCGGGCTCACCGACCACCAGCGGGTGTTGTGCGAAGCGGGTGTCGGCTTGAAGGTCGCCCAGCATCAGTGGCTGGCGATCGGAGACGACCGTGTTGCAAAAGGCCAGCTCACGCGGCAGCCAGCTGCGCTGGCCGTCGGTGCTGGCCACCGACCAGGCGGCGTCGGCCCCGATGAGGTTGACCATGGCCGCCGGGCAGCGCAGGCTGCGCGCGGCAGCGCGTACCAGGCCGTCGAGCACGTCGTCGGCGGGCAGCGATGCCAGGTCCAGGCGATCCAGCGCTGCCACGCGGCGCGCGTCGGCGGCGGGGGCGATGGACACCAACTCGCCCATCAGGCCACTCCCACGGCGGGCGCCCTGGCAGAAGCCAATGCCGGCAGCACAGGCGCCGGCGCACGGCGCTGCGCCCACCAGCGCATCACGGCCGGCAGCTCACACCAATGCCACACGCTGGCGTGGCCACCCGGCTCGCTGGCCTCGTCGTCAAAGCTCAGCACCATGGCGTGCGGGCGCAGGTGCATCAGGTGGCGGCGCAGTGCGGCGCCGCCCACCGGCTCCAGGCGCGCGTCCAGCACCACCAGATCGGGGTCATCGGCCACCACGCTGGCCAGGGCGCGCTCGGGCAGGGGCGACCAGATCAACCGGGCGGGCACGGGCCAGCGCGCGATCGCATCGCGCAAGGCCTGCAGCCGCTCGCCGCGCGCGCAGACGGCCAGCACGCGAAGCACCGGACCGTCAACGGGTTCGGCGGCCGGATGCGTGTCCTGGGTGGAGGGGGAGGAAGACATGCTTGCATCGTGCGCAAGCCCGTGCTTCGGCGGTGCCGGGAAAACTGGACGCAAGGCGGCGGAAAACCTGCGCCCGCAACCAGCGCTCGGTCAGATCACCCCATCAGAGTTCGTCGGCGCTGATCAGGCCCTCGCGGATCGCCAGTCGCACCAGCGCGGGCAGGTCGCTGACCCCCAGCTTGGCCATCAGGCGGCTGCGGTAGCTCTCGACCGTCTTGGGCGACAGGTGCAGCTGCTCGCCGATCTCGAC
Organism: Hydrogenophaga sp.; assembly: GCF_019635465.1. Classification (GTDB taxonomy): domain Bacteria; phylum Pseudomonadota; class Gammaproteobacteria; order Burkholderiales; family Burkholderiaceae_C; genus Hydrogenophaga. The sequence goes on along the minus strand of NZ_JAHBZK010000002.1, from coordinate 236,606 downwards.
GCTGGTGCGCCCCTGCACGACGAGCTGGATGACCTGGCGCTCGCGCACCGACAGCGAGGCGATGCCGCCGCTGTCGTCGGTCTGGGTGAGGCCTTCGACGGCCAGCTGCGCCACCTCGCCACCGAGGTATTTGCGCCCTTCGAGCACAGCCGCCACCGCCTTGAGCACCTCGCGCGCCGGTGAGCCCTTGAGCACATAGCCGTCGGCACCTTGTCGCATGGCCTCGGCCACGTGGCGCGCCTGCGCCGACATGGTGAGCATCACCACCCGCGTGGACAGCTTGCGCTTGGCGATCTGCTCCAGCAGCTCAAAGCCCGAGCGCGTGCCCAGGTGCAGGTCGAGCAACACCACGGAGGGCGTCAGCCGCACGATGTCGGCCAGGGCGGTAGTGGGGTTTTCGGCTTCGCCCACCACGCGGTGGCCGGCTCCTTCCAGCACGGCACGCAGGCCGTCGCGCATCATCGCGTGGTCGTCAACGAGGTAGACGTCACTCATGTCATGGCCTCCAGGCTTCAGAAGATCGTTGAGTTGGCCAGCAGCTCATCGCGGTCCGGCGCCATCTGATCGGGGTTGCTGGTCCAGATCAGCGTAACGCGGGTGCCACCCGACTGGCGCCGCCGCGCGCTGAGTCGGGCACCGATGGCCAGGGCCCGCTCGCGCATGCCGACGATGCCCAGGTGCCCGGGGCGGCCTAGGGCCATGCCATCGGCCAGGCCCACGCCGTCATCGACCACGTCCAGGCGCAGGCGATCGGGGTCGCCGTCCACCCGCACCAGCACATAACTGGCCTGCGCATGTTGCAGGGCATTGGCCACGGCCTCTCGCACAACCATGAACGCGGCGTACTCCACGTCCTCGGGCCAGCGCACGCGCGCGGTGTCGCCCAGGTTGACGAATTCGAGCCGCACCGGCTCGGCCTCGGGCGCGCGCAGCTGCACGTCGTTGTCGATGGCGGCCACCAGGCCCATCTCCTCCAGCAGCGGCGGGCGCAGCTTGACCAGGGCTTGGCGCACCTCGGCGATGGCCTGGTCGATCTGGCGACCCACGATCTGCGCGCGCTCGAAGGCCGCGGCCGGCAGGTGCTGCTGGGCCACCCCGCCCAGCGCGTCGTAAGACAGGCGAATGGCGCCCAGCGTCTGGCCCAGCTGGTCGTGCAGCGTCTGCGCCAGCTCGCGCGTGGTGACCTGCTCCTGGTGCAGCAAGCGCTGCGTGAGCTCGGACAGCTCAAGCTGGTAGCGCGCCAGTGCCTGTTCGTCGCGCACGCGTGCGGTGACGTCGCGCAGGATGGCGGTCAGCAGCTTCTCGCCGCGCACCGTCACCTGCGAGATGGACGCCTCCAGCTCCAGCAAGGCGCCGTCGGCGTGCACGCCCTGCACCCGCCCGAAGCCCATGCGGCGCGAGGTGCTCTGCGAATCGGCGAAGCGTTTCATCAGGCCCGCGTGCTCGTTGCGGTACGCGGGTGGCAGCAAGCGCTCCAGCGGCTGCCCCAGCATGTCCCCCGCGGCACGTCCGAAGATGCGCTCGGCGGCCGGGTTGAACAAGGTGATGCGCCCTTGCATGTTGACGCTGATGACAGCGTCGCTGGCGCCATTGATCACGCCCGCCAGCACCTCGCCCTGCTCGCGCAGGCGCTGCTCGCTCTGGCGCTCGACCGTCATGTCGCGCACCTGCGCAATGATGCCCAGCGCCGCGCCGTCGGCATCGAGCAGCTTGGTCAGGCGCCACTCGCCCCACATGTCGGTGCCGTCGCGGCGCAGCATGTTGGCGGTGAACAGCCAGGGGCCGGGGCTGACCAGAAAGTCGCGGCGCAGCCGTTCGCGCTCGTCACTGGGCGTGCGGTCGCGAAACAGCTCGCCCACGTGGCGCCCCATGGCTTCGCCCGCCGACCAGCCGAAGACACGCTCAGCGGCCCGGTTCCAGTAGGTGATGTGCAAGCCCATGTCGACCAGGTAGACCGGTGCCGGCAGGTGATCCACCACCGCCTGCAAGCGGCTCGCGTCCTGCAGCACGCGGGCCAGCGTCTGCTCGGACCGCGAGTGGGGTTCGTCGCTGGGCAGCAGGCGCAGCTGCTCGGTCACCGCCCGCAAGGTCTCGCCCGAACCACCGAGTCCGCCCAGGCTCGCGCGTTGGGCCACCACGTCCAGCAGGTCGCTGTAGGGCTGGGCCAGGCGGCGCGACAGCCAGAACCCGGCGATGCCCAGCCCCAGGGCCAGCGCCCCCGCCACCAGCGTGACCAGGCGTTGCAGCTCGCGCACCGGCGCCAGCACTTGCGCCAAGGGCTGCCAGGCGAAGACCTGCCAGTCGGCACGCAGGCGCGAGTCGACGGGCTGGATGGGCACACGGGTCACCATCACGCGCTGATCGCCGTCGACGACGTAGGTGGCCGGCACACCCGCCGGGGCGGCCATCAGCTGCTGGGTCTGCTCGGGGCTCAAGCCGGGGGCCTCGCCCAGCAGCAAGGCGCCATTGGATTCGACCAGCACAACCTGCATGCCGCGTTGCGCCAGCGACGGGCCCACCGCACTGGCGCGCAGGCGGTCGAAGTAGGCGCCGTCCATGTGCGCCGCCAGCACGCCGCGCTCGCCCTGTGCGTCCTTGTAGGGTTGGGCAATGTCGGCCAGCTCCCTGGGCACCGGCAGCTGCCTGGAGCGCAGCGGATCGACCAACGCCAGCGGCGGGTGCAGGCTGCCGAACCACAGACCGCGGATGCCTTCCAGGTACACAGGGCGCTTGCCGATGTCGCGCCCCTCCAGCAAACCGTCGCTGCCGGCGATCACCTTGCCGTGGCTGTCGGTCGCGCCGATCCAGACATAAGCCGGCGAACTGCGGCGCAGCTGGGTGAGTTGCATGCGCAGGTCGTCGACGCCCAGACCCAGCGCCGGCAGGCCGGCCATCAGCTCCAGCTCGCCGGCGCGTTGCGCCAGCACGCGCGAGACCTGGTCGGCATAGATGCTGCCGGTCTGGGCCACGCGCTGGTGCGCCCGGCGGACCAGCTCTTCACCGACCGTGCGGTCGACGAGCCACAGCACCATGGCCAGCAACAGCACAGCCACCACCGCGGGCAGCAGCGGCAACCAGACCTGGACGAGGCGTTTCTTGTTTTGAGCCACTGGCAGGCGTCTCCTTGACTCCCTGAATGCACAGCCGACTGGCCGCCGAATGGATGGCCCACTGTACGGTACCGACCGGGGTAACGCCACGCTGGCGGGACGGGAGTTTCCCGGAGGTGATCGGCGGCTACGCCACGACCGTGCGACTCGTCACGACGCGGGGTGCCCTGTTCAACCCAGACCCAGCAGGTGCGCCAGGTCCTTGCGCGGGGTGGGCCGCTCCAGCGCCAGGTGGCGTTCCAGTTCGCGCAAGTGCTCGTCCATCAAGGCCACCGCGCCGTCGGCATCGCCGCGCGCGATGTGGTCGACGATGCGTTCGTGCTCGTCGTGCTCGCAGGCGGCGTTGCCGGGCGGCTGGTGGAGCGCGACGATGAGCGAGCAGCGCGAGACGATCTCGACCAGGTAGCGGTGCAGGATGGGGTTGCCCGAGAGCTCGGCCAGGCGCAGGTGGTAGGTACTGGCCAGGCGGGCCCAGGCCGGCTGGTCGGGCCGGTGCATGACCTTGCTTTCTTCGTGCAGTTGGCTGCGCAAGGCCTTGAGGTCGGCCGGCGTGGCGCGCTCGGCCACGAGGCGGACGATGGCGGCCTCCAGCGCGCGGCGCGCCTCGAAGATCTGCTGCGTTTCCTCGCGCGTGGGCACCGCCACGATGGCGCCGCGGTTGGGGCGCAGCTGCACGATGTGGTCGTGCGCGAGCTTTTGCAGCACCTTGCGCACCACCCCGCGGTTGACCTCGAACAGCTCGCACAGCGCGGCCTCGGGCAGCTTGGTGCCGGGCGGCAGGCGCTGGCTCATCACGCTGTCGAAGACGGCGCGGTAGATGCGCGCCTCGACATCGTCGCCGTCGGCATTGGCCAGCGCCCCGGCCGGGCGGGGGTCCAGCGCCAACTCGGGCACCCGCTGCGCCGCGCGGCGTGCGGAAGGTTTTTTGGACGGGGCGGCGGGGTCAGCAGCGTTCGGCATGGTGCGGAGTCTGCACCATCGGGTGCAGCCGGGTCGCGAGCCGGATCAGCTCAAGGTCGCTGCCGGGCGGGCCCATCAGCGAGATGCCCACGACCTCGCCGTCGGCGGTGTCGATCGGCAGGCTCACCTGCGGCAGACCGGCCAGCCCCGCGATGCAGGTGATGGCCATGGTGCGCAGGCGCACCGCGTCCACGTCGGCGGCGCTGGCGTCGCGCCGCGGTGCCAGGCTGGCGGCCGAGGGCAGCACGGCCACGCCATCGGGGCCCAGCAGGTCGCGCACCTGCGCACGGATGTGGGCCCATTGCGCGCGCGCCTGGGTGGCGTCGGCCTCGCTCACGCGGCTGGCCGCGGCCCAGCGCGCGGCAATCGCGTCGCCGAACACCGGTTGGTGTTGTGTGATCCAGTCGCCATGGGTTTGCCAGCCGTCGAAGGCGCCGGCGGTGGCATACACTTGGCGCCAGGCGTCGAGCGTGCTGTCGCCCGACCAGCGCGTGGCCTGCGCGCCCACGCCCAGTTGGGCGGCCAAGGCGTCGCGCACGCGCGCCAGCGGCTCGGCGAACAGCGGGTCGGCCAGGTCCCAGGCGTCCTGCGGCACCAGCAGGCGCCGCGGCGCCCAGGCGCTCGCCGGCAGCAGCACGCGGCCCACGCGCTCGAAGGTGTCGGCCTCGTGCGCCAGCCAGGTCACGGTATCGAAGCTCGGGTGCAGCGGCACCAGGCCCTCGGCCGACACCAGGCCGTGCGTGGTGCGCAGGCCCCACAGGCCGCCGTAGCTGGCGGGTACGCGGGTGGAGCCGCCGGTGTCGGTGCCGAGCGCGAAGTCCACCAGGTGGGCGCCCACCGCCGCGGCCGATCCGCTGGAAGAGCCACCCGGCACACGATCGGGGTAGCGCGTGTTGATGGGCGTGCCGAAGTGGGCGTTGTCACCATGCAGGCTGTAGGCCAGTTCGTCGGTGAGTACCTTGCCCACGAGCGTGGCACCGGCGCCGAGCAGGCGGTCGATGACGGCGGCGTTGGCCGTGGGCACGGGGTGCGACGAAAGCCAGTCGGGGTTGCCGGCGGCCGTCGGATGGCCGGCCACGTGGAACACGTCTTTGGCCGCGAAGCGCAGGCCGGCCAGTGGACCGCTGCTGCGGCCGTCGACCACGAAGCGGCCGTGCGGCACCCATGCGCCCACGGTGTCCTGGATCGGGAAGTTCATGCGAAGACCTCGGGTTGCTGTTGGGCGAGTTCGCTGACGTGCGCGGCTATGGCACCGGGCGTGGTGAACCAGACCTCGCCCCGGTCGCGCGCAGCGGCCAGGTGCTGCAGGGCGCGGCGCAGGTGGCGCAGGCGGTAGGGCTGGCCCACCAGATAGGGGTGCAGCGCCAGGCCCATCACCAGCGGCTGGCTGCGCGACTGATCGAGCATTTCGTCGGTGTTGTCGATGACCATCTGCGCGAAGTCTTTGCCGTCCATCTGGCGCGCCACGATCATGGGAATGTCGTTGAGCTCCTGCGGATACGGAATCGACCACATCGTCTGACCGCCGCGGGTTCGCATGCGCACCGGCTGGTCATCGTGGCACCAGTTGAGGTTGTAGCGGTAGCCGGTTTCGGCCAGCAGGTCGGGGGTGAGCGCGCTCTCGGAGATCCAGGGCGACAGCCAGCCCTGCGGCTCGACGCCGCTGTGCTCGCGCATCAAATGGCGGCAATGCAGCAGCAACTCGCGCTCGCCGGCTTCGTCGAGCGTGCCCTGGCGCTCGGCGTTGCTGTGGCCATGGCCGACCAGCTCGTCGCCACGCGCCACGAAGGCCGCCACGAGCTCGGGGCAGTGGTGGTACAGCGCGGTGTTGATGAGCGCGGCGCTGGGCAGGCCCAGGCTGTCGAAGAGTTCCAGACAGCGCCAGGCACCCACGCGGTTGCCGTACTCCCGCCAGCTGAAGTTGAGCACGTCGGGCTGCGGCGAGGCCGGGCCGATGCAGGCGCCCATGCCCTCGCCAAAGGCGAAGTGCTCGATGTTGAAGCCGAGGTAGACCGCCAGCCTTGCGCCATTGGGCCAGCGGTAGTCGGGCCGCTGGGTGATGGCGCGGTAGGCAAAGCGCCCGTGGTCGGGCAAGGGGCCGAGGTAGTGGGCGGTCATTGGGCAACCCGGTTCAGCGAAGGCTCGAGCAGCCATTCGGCGCTGTCGTTCCAGACGTCCATGTGGGTGATCAGGCCGTGGCTGACGACGTAGCGGTCGACGTAGCGGTTGCCTTCGAAGGGCGTGCCATCGGGCCATTCGCCGTACAGGGTGCCCAGGCTGTAGACCACGGTCTCGGCGTCGCTGCCGCCGGCCACGGTCTCGGTGCGCTCGATGCGCTTCTTGACCCAGCGGTAGCGCGTGGCGTTGAAGGCCGCGCACTCGGCCGGCTCGGCCATGGCGCGGCCACCGGTGAAGGTGATGCGCAGGCCGGGCGCGACGAATCGGCGCGCGTTGGCCGGGTCCGGAATCATGAGGATGCGCAGGTACTCGTCAACGATCTGTGCGGGGCTCATCCGGGTGCTGGGTGGGTCGGCGATGGGCGTGGACATGGGGCATTTCCTCCGGCGGTGTCGGTGCGCATTGCACCGACCTGGGGCGGTTTGCACCGACACGGGATGGTGCCGGCACGCGAACGGTGTGTTCGCAAGTCGTGTGCCAGATTGTCAACAATCTTCTATTTGTATTGATTACATGGGAAATGGCATTTTGCTGACATTGGCACGGAGCTTGCGACCCAGCGCCGCGTGCCGGGCGAGCCGGCGCATTCCTCCGACCCCACCCATCCCCAGGAGTCCAGCCATGTCATCCACCCCTTTCCTTCCTTCGCGGCGCCACGTGCTGGCAGCGGCCCTGGCGCTTGCGGGCGCGACCGCCGGCGGCACCGCCCTGGCCAACGAGCCGATCAAGTTCGGGCTGGTCACCGCCCTGTCGGGCCAGTCTGCCCTGGCCGGTGAGGCCATCACCCGCGGCATGCAACTGGCCATCGACGAGATCAACGCCAAGGGCGGCGTGATGGGTCGCCCGGTCGAGCTGGTGCGCCGCGACGACGAGGCCAACCCCGCCAAGGGCGTGCTGGCCGCGCGCGAGCTCATCTACCGCGAGAAGGTCGCGGTGGTGTTCGGTGGTCTGGACACGCCGGTGTCCATGGCCATCGTGCCGCTGATGAACCAGGAGAAGGTGCCTTTCATGGGCCCCTGGGCCGCTGGCACCGGCGTGACCAAGAACGGCGCCAACCCCAACTTCGCCTTCCGCGTCTCGGCCGTGGACGAGATCGTCGACGAGGGCATGCTGGCCTATGCACAGAAGAACTTCGGCGCCAAGAAGCCCGGCCTGATGCTGGTCAACAACCCCTGGGGCGAGAGCAACTTCAAGGGTCTGACCGCGGCCATGAGCGCCAAGGGCGTGACGCCCGCGGGCATCGAGAAGTTCGAAGGCAACGACGTGGACATGGTGCCGCAGCTCACGCGCCTGAAAAGCGCGGGCGCCGACGTGATCTTCATGGTCGGCAACGTCGGCCCCTCGGCGCAGGTGGTCAAGTCGCTCGACCGCATGGGCTGGAAGGTGCCGATCGTCTCGCACTGGGGCCCCGCCGGCGGCCGCTTCACCGAACTGGCTGGCCCCAGCGGCAAGGACGTGCACTTCGTGCAGACCTACAGCTTCTTTGGCAAGCAGTCGCCCGTGGGCGAGCGCGTGATCAAGGCCGCCATGGCCAAGTACCCCAACGTCAAGGGCCCGGCCGACATCACGCCGGCCGTGGGCGTGGCCAACGCCTTCGATGCCACGCACCTGGCGGCACTGGCCATCGCAGCGGCCGGCTCCACCGATGGCGACGCGGTGCGCCAGGGCTTCTACAAAATCGGCAAGTACGAAGGCCTGATCAAGACCTACGACAAGCCCTTCAGCCCCGGCGTGCACGACGCGGTGCAGAGCAGCGACTACGTGTGGGCGCAGTTCATCGAGAACCGCATCGTGCCGGTGGGCATGAACTGAGGCCACCATGGGGCGGCCCGGCGGCGGGTCGCCTCGGTGCCGACGGACGCTGCCAGTAAGCGCGCGTCGGCGCCCCCTTTCCCCACCTCTCACAAGGACACCCCATGCTGGTGATCTCTGCGCTGGTCAGCGGCCTCGGGCTGGGCAGCATGTACGGCCTGATGGCGCTGGGTTTTTACGTGACCTACGCGGTCTCGGGCACGGTCAATTTCGCGCAGGGCAGCTCGATGATGCTGGGCGCGGTGCTCACCTTCAGCTTTGCGCAGACCTTCGGCTGGCCGATGTGGGCCGCCATCACGCTGGCGCTGGCGCTGTGCGCGCTCTATGGCCTGCTGGTCGAGGCGCTGGCCGTGCGGCCCTTCGTCAACCGCGGCTCTGACGCCTGGCTGATGGCCACGGTGGCGCTGGGCATGGTGCTCGACAACGTGGTGCTGTTCACCTACGGCAAGGAGCCGCGCAGCCTGCCTTCACCGCTGGCGCAGTCCTCACTCGAGGTGGGCGGGCTGGGCCTGGGCGTGTACCCGCTGCAACTGATCATTCCGGTGGTGGGCCTGGCGCTGGCCGCCGTGCTGCACACGCTGTCGCGGCGCACGCGCTGGGGCACGGCCATGCTGGCGGTGGTGCAGAACCGCGCCGCCGCGCGGCTCATGGGCATCCCGATCCGGCGCGCGGTGGCGCTGGCCTTTGCGCTGTCGGCGCTGTTCGCGGGCATCGCGGGTGTGCTGATCGCGCCGCTGTTCAACGTGGCCGCCGACATGGGCACGCTGTTCGGCCTCAAGGCCTTTGCGGTGGCCATCCTGGGCGGCATCACCAGCGCCTGGGGCGTGATGATCGCCGGCCTGATCTTCGGTCTGGCCGAGGCGCTGATCACCGCCACGCTGGGCTCGGGCTACACACAGATCCTCACCTTCGCATTGGTTATCGCGGCGCTGGCCTGGCGCCCCAACGGCCTGTTCGGTCGCGCCGAGGTGAAGAAGGTATGAGACCGGTCGAATCGCGTTATGCCTGGCACTGGCTGGGCCTGGGCACGCCGGCGCAGATCGCCGCCGTGCTGGTGTTGCTGGGCCTGGCCGCGGGCCTGGTGCTCACGGTCAATGGCTACTGGGTGTTCGTCATCGCCAACGTGGCGCTGCTGGCGCTGGTGGGTGTGGGCCTGAACGTGCTGGTGGGCCTGTCGGGCCAGGTGTCGTTCGGCCACGTGGGCTTCTACGCCATCGGTGCCTACACGGTGGCCATCCTCACCACCCAGGCCGGCTGGGGCTTCTGGGCCGCCTGGCCGGTGGCGGCGCTGGTCGGGGGCGCCGCGGGCGCCCTGCTCGCCCTGCCCGCGCTGCGGGTCAAGGGCCCCTACCTGGCCATGGTCACCATCGCCTTCGGCTTCATCGTCGAGCACGGCATCGTCGAGGCCAGCGCGCTCACCGGCGGGCAGAACGGCATCATGGGTCTGGCCTCGCCTTCGCTGGGTTTTGCGCAAGGCGAGCGCGCGGTGGCGCTGCTGGCCATTGCCGCCACCGGCGTGGCGCTGGCCGCCTACGCCTGGCTCTCGCGCGGCACCTGGGGCGCGGCGCTGCGCGCGGTGCGCGACGCCGAGACCGCGGCCGAGTCCTCGGGCCTGAACCCACTGGTGATCAAGACCGTGGCCTTTGCCGTGTCGGCCGTGCTGGCGGCGGCTGCGGGCGCACTGTTCGCGCCGCTGTCGGGCTTTGTGACGCCACACACCTTCGGTTTTCTGCAGTCCATCCTGTTCGTGCTGGTCGTCATGCTGGGTGGCGCCGGGTCGGTGGCCGGCCCGGTGGTCGGCGCCGTGGTGGTCGGCCTGCTGCCCGAATGGCTGGCCGGGCTGGAGGAGTACCGCCTGCTGTTCTTCGGCGCGCTGTTGCTGGTGGTGCTGTGGGTGGCACCCGGTGGCGTGACCGGCCTGGTGGCGCGCTGGCGCGCCCGGCTGTGGCCGGTGGCGGTGCCATCGGTGGCCGGTGACGCCGCAGGCGCGCTCGCCCTGTCTGGGCGCACGCGGGCGTCGATCGAGGCGCGCGGCATCACCATGCAGTTCGGTGGCGTGCGCGCCGTGAGCGACCTGCACCTGCGCGCCCTGGCGGGCCAGGTCACCAGCCTGATCGGGCCCAACGGCGCGGGCAAGTCAACCGCGCTCAATGTGCTCGGCGGCTTCTACAAGGCCACGGCAGGTGGTTTCAGCCTGGGCGAGACCGACCTCGGCGGCCAGTCCACGGTGCGCATTGCGCGCGCCGGTGTGGCGCGCACCTACCAGACCTCGCAGCTGTTCGGCTCGTTGAGCGTGCTCGACAACGTGGTGCTGGCCATGGGCCGCGGCCGCCTGGGCCCGCTGCTCGGTGCGGCGCTGCGGCGCGCGCCAGGGCGGGTGCAACAGGCCATGGGGCTGCTGGCGTTCTGCGGCTATGGCGGCTCGCCGCACACCCTGGCTGCCGACCTGCCGCACGTGGACCGGCGCCTGGTCGAGATCGCCCGTGCCCTGGCCACCGACCCCGACGCCCTGCTGCTCGACGAGCCCGCGGCGGGCCTGTCGCGCGAAGACAAGCTCGCGCTGGGTGTGCTGCTGCGGCGCATCGCCGACGCCGGTGTGGCGGTGCTGCTGGTGGAACACGACATGGCCCTGGTGATGGGCATCAGCGACCAGGTGGTGGTGCTCGACGCAGGTGAGCGGCTGGCCGCGGGCACGCCGGCCGAGGTGCAGGCCAACCCCGCGGTGCAGGCCGCCTATCTCGGTGAAATGGACGACCCCCACGCTCCGCCGCTGCGCGGGTCGCTGCCCCCCGAGGGGGCTGACCAGCCTTGGGGCGGCCCGGCGGCTGGTCGGTCCGACGCCGCCGCCGAAGCACTGGGCGTAGGCGCGCTGGTGGCCGGCTACGGCGCCGAGCCGGTGCTGCACGGCATCAACCTGCAGGTGCGCCGCGGCGAGGTGGTGGCCTTGCTGGGGGCCAATGGCGCCGGCAAGTCCACGCTGATGAAGGCGCTGGCGGGCCTGCACCGGCCGGTGCAGGGCGGCATCCACCTCGACGGCACGCCCCTGCACGAACTGGGCGCCGAGCAGGTGGTGGCGCGCGGCGTGGTGCTGGTGCCCGAGGGGCGCCAGGTGTTCCCCGAGCTGAGCGTGCTCGACAACATCCGCCTCGGTGCCTTCCTGCAGCCCGACGAGCGCGAAGCGCGCGTGCAACAACAGCTCGACCGGTTTCCGCGCCTGCGCGAACGGCTGCACCAGCGCGCCGGCCTGCTGTCGGGTGGCGAGCAGCAGATGCTGGCCATCGCCCGCGCACTGATGTCGCGCCCGCAAGTGCTGCTGCTCGACGAACCCTCGCTGGGCCTGGCCCCCAAGGTGATCGCCGAGTTGTTCGCAGCGCTCGACCGCCTGCGCCAGGAGGGCATGACGTTGCTGCTGGTGGACCAGATGGCGGGGCTGGCCCTGGCGCTGGCCGATCGCGCCTATGTGATGGAGGGCGGTCGCATCGTTGCGCAGGGAACGGCGGCACAGATCGCGGCCGACGGCGCTTTGGCAGCGGCCTACCTGGGTGAAGGGACCGCCCCGGGCACAACCCTTGGCGCGCCCTTGTTACAGCGCGTGGCCTGAGCGCATCGCCGGGGTTTGTCCCGGATTTGCACCGCGCAGCCTCGCCCGCTAGAGTCGGTCACCCGGGGGTACCCCCCACTGAACCCGAGACAAACGCCCGGGTGGGAGGCCACATGCAATCAGCGGCGAGCGAGCAGGTGACGGGAGAAGCCGGTGCCATCGGCAACGAGGCGCCGTGCGGCCTGTTGTCACTGGACTCGGCCCTGCGGGTGCGCGAGATCAACGACACCTTGCTGAGCTGGCTCGGGCGCGACCGCGCCGAGTTCGATCGCCTGGCCAACGGCGGCTTTGCCGACTTCCCCACTCTGGCGCGCTTGCGCGAAGAGTCCGACCTGGAGCAACTGCGCGAGCACCTGCGCGAACTGCAGACCACCGGGCGCGCCGTGCCGCTGCAGTTGCGACTGTGGGGCAAGGACGGCGGCTACTTCACCGTCGAGTTGGTGTCGCAGGCGGTGCGCGAGCCGGGCGGTCGCTTCGCGTTCTCGCGCTCGGCGCTGGTCGACATCAGCGAGCGCGAGCGCATCGAACACCAGCTGGTGGCGCGCCTGCGGCTGCTGCAGGCCATCACCGACCGCACGCCCTCGCGCCTGGCCTACTACGACACCGAGCTGGTCTGCCGCTTCTGCAACGCGGCCTACGCCGAAGGCTACGGACTGCAGGCCGACGACGTCATCGGGCTCGAACTCGCGCGCGTGCTGCGGCCCGAGGTGCTGCCCGAGGTGTTGCCCCGCGTGGCGCGGGTGCTCAATGGCGAAGCCATCAGCCATGAAGCCGAACGCGAAGGCACCGACGGCACCGCGCGCTACTTCGAAGTGCACTACGTACCCGATCAGCAAAAGGACGAGGTGCCGGGCTTCTTCATCGAGCTGATCGACATCACCGAGCGCCGCCGCACCGAGGACTTCGTCTTCAACGCCAACCTCGACCTCGAAGAGCGCGTGTCGCAACGCAGCGCCGAACTGTACGAAAGCGAGCAGCGATTCCGGCTCATGTCGGACGCCATCCGCGACCACGCCATCTTCTTCGTCGACCCCGATGGTGGTGTGAGCGACTGGACCGAAAGCGCGCAGCGCCTGTTCGGCATGGCGTATGGCCAGATCGTGGGCCGCTCGCTGGACGCGCTGTTCCAGGCCGAGGACGGCGCGCGCACGCCGCTGGACGCGCAACTGCTGCTGGACCAGTGTTTTGCCAACGGCCAGGCCGAGCACCAGGGCTGGAGCCGCCGCGGCGACGGCACGCGCTTCTGGTCGCACGCCACGCTGACCGCTCTGCGCAATCAGCGCGAGGAGCTGCAAGGCATATCGGTCATCGTGCGCGACCTCACCGAATCCAAACGCCTGGCCGACGTCACGGCCGAGCTGCACCGCGAGCTGGAGCTGCGCGTGCAGCAGCGCACCGCACAACTCGACGCGGCGCACCGCGAGCTGGATGCGTTCTCGTACACCGTGGCGCACGACCTGCGTGCACCGCTGCGCCACATCAACCAGTTCGTGTCGCTGACCCAGGAGGTGCTGGAGCCCGAGGCGCGGCACGAGCTGCTGCAATACCAGGCGTCGATCGCCACCGCCGCGCGGCGCATGAGCCAGATGATCGACGGCCTGCTGGAGTTCGCCCGGCTGGGGCGCGTGCAGATCGCGCCCCAGCCGGTGCCGCTGACGCCGCTGATGCTGGGCATTGCCGGCCGCTTGAAGGCGCAGAGCGAGCCGCGCGTGATCCAGTGGTCGATCGACACCATGCTGCCGACGGTGGCGGGCGACCCGATCCTGCTGGCCGAGGTGTTCGGCAAGTTGCTGGACAACGCGGTGAAGTTCACCCGCCGGGTCGAGGACGCCCGCATCGAGATCGGCCACCTGCCCGGCACCGACGGCAACGTGATCGTGTTCGTGCGCGACAACGGCGTGGGCTTCGACATGGAGCGCGCCAAGACGCTGTTCCTCATGTTCCAGCGCCAGCACCATTCGATGGACTACGAAGGCATCGGCATGGGCCTGGCGCTGGCCCAACGCATCGTGCAGCGCCACGACGGACGCATCTGGTGCCAGAGCGCACCCGGCGAAGGCTGCACCTTCTTCGTCGAGTTGCCGCGCGCGGTGACGGGCAACACCAAGTACTGAAGAACCCCTCACAGAACCCCTGCCTCGCCTTGACCATAATCGCCGCCATCTGAGAGGGGGGTGGCATGCAAAAGGCCGTGGAGTTTCGGGCTGATTCGAGCCCGCGCCGGACGATCCGGCTGGCGGTGTACGGGATGCTGGCCATTGGCGTTGTCCTGGGCCTGGCGAAGGTGCAAGGCGGCGCGGGCCTCATCGTGGTGTTCGCGATCGCGACGGCCGTGGTGCTGGGCATGGAGTGGCTGCTGCTGCACAAGGTGCCCGCCAAGGGCGAGGTCGTTCTGCGGCTGTCGCCACGCGGCATCACCTCGGCCTACTTCAGTGGCGGGCACCGCAAGCTGCGCTGGGAGGGCATCGAGAGCGCGGCGGTCGAAGGTGCGGCGCAGGCCCGTTTGCTGCGACTGCGCTTGCACCCGCAATGGGTGCCCTATGCCAGCGGACGCCACGCGCGCCAGGCCGTGCTGTCGCTGCAGACACTGGACGCGCACACCCAGGAAGTGGCGATCGACGCCATCACCCACCACCTGGAGCCCACCCGGCCCATGGCGGCCAACGACGAACAACCGGCCCGCGTGCGCAACGACCTGCGCGATGCGCGCGAGCTGCAGGAGCGGCTGCAACGCGACAAGCCCGTGCCCTGGGCGGTGGTGTGCCTCATCGCGCTCAACGTCCTGGCCTGGGTCGCTGTGGGCCTGCGCGGCGGCGGCTGGATCGAAGCCAAAACCCTCACCCTGCTGGCGCTGGGCGGCAACACCACCTCGGCGGTGCAGGCCGGTGAATGGTGGCGGCTGCTGAGCGCGACCTTTCTGCACGGCGGCCTGATGCACCTGCTGTTCAACATGGTGGGGCTGTGGATCGCGGGCAGCTTGCTCGAACGCATCTTCGGCAGCCGGCAGTTCCTGCTGATCTATGTGGTGAGCGGTGTGGCCGGCAGCGTGGCCAGCCTGTACTTCGCCGCGCAGACGGCGGTCGCAGTCGGCGCTTCGGGCGCGGTGTTCGGGGTGGCGGGCGCACTGCTCACGGCCGTGGCCCAGCACCGCAAACAGCTGCCGCGGCTGTTCAGCGGTCAGATCCTGGGGACGTTCTCGTTCTACCTCGTGTATTCGCTGGTGCAGGGCTTCACCAAGCCCGGCATCGACAACGCCGCCCACCTGGGCGGCCTGCTGGCGGGCGCCCTGCTCGCCTGGTTGCTGCCCGAGCGTTTCGACATCGACAGCCATCGGCAGCTGCGCACCCGGCGCATGGTGGCGGCCGCCGTGGCCGCGGCCCTGGTGCTGCCAGCAGCGGCGATGCTGGCGCCGCCCGCACGGCGCAACCTGGCGGGCGAGGTGCAGGCGCTGGAGCAGCTGCCGCAGATCGCACGCGACTTTCAGGCCGCCGCGCAGGCCCTGCAGCGCGAGGCCAATGACGTCAAGGCCGGGCGCACGAACGAGCTCGACGCCGACGAGGCCTCGCGGCGCGTGCATGCGCCGCGCTTTCTGCAGATCCTGCAGCGGCTGCAGGCGCTGGACGGCCAGGTACCGCCGGCGGCGCAGGTGCACGTGACGCGCCTGCTGACCCTCACCCGCGCCCTGCACGAAAGCCTGGCCATGCCCTCGGTCATCGTCGACGGCAAACCGCAGCCGGCCAACCCGCAGCGCGCGGCCGAACTGCGGCGCATCATCGAGCAGGCGGCCCGCGAGGCCGCATCCAAGTCCTGAGGCGCCCCCTGACCTGAACGGGTTTGCTCGGGTTGCACCGCAAGGGGCGCAGCGCCACCATGCGCGCATGCTCGCCAATTCCGTTCCCACGCAGCGACTGCAACGCTGGTCCACCGACGCGGTGTCGCCCGAGCAGCGGCTGGACTACTGGGTGGGCGCGGTCTGCGAGGGCTTTCTCGAAATGGACGTGCGCAGCAGCCAGTCCGTCTTTGCGGCCGAGCTGCGCTCCGCCCCCCTGGGTGCCATCACCCTGAACGCCGTGCGTGGCAGCGCCCAGGACGTCTACCGCACGCGACGCGCCATCGCGCGCAGCGAACAGAACTACTACTACCTGCTGTGCAAGCACGACGAGGCATGGACCGCCGCGCAAGGCGATCAGCGCACGCGCTTGCTGCCCGGCGACCTGCTGCTGGTGGATTCGCGGCGCTGCTACGAATTCCACTTCCCCACCAGCTGCAACACCGGCTCGATCGAGCTGCCCACCGCCTGGCTGGAGCAGTGGCTGCCCGACGCCGAGCGGCGCGTGGGGCAGCGCATCGACGGGCAACAGGGCTTTGGCCTGGCGCTGTCGGCCTTCACGCGCGCCCTGCAACCCGAACTCGGCTTGCAGACGCCGCTGCCGGCAACCGTGCTGACCGACCAGCTGGGCGCCCTGCTGGCCCTGAGCCTGCCCGGCGCCGAGGCACCGCGAGCCTCGATCGACCACCACCCACGCATCGTGCAAGCCATCGCCGAGCGCCACGCACAGGCCGGCCTTAGCGCAGCCGAGGTGGCGATGGCAGTGGGCATGAGTGCGCGCAGCCTGCACCGCAGCCTGGCGGCGGCCGGCCTCACCTTTGCCGGCGAGCTCATGCGCCTGCGCATGGCGCAGGCCGGGCGGCTGCTGGGCGATGCGCGCTTCGACCACCTGAGCCTGGGCGAAATCGGGCGCCGCGTCGGCCTGCTCGACGCCTCGCACTTCGTGCGCGTGTACCGCCGCACCACCGGGCAAACGCCCGGCACCACACGACGCCAACGCCGCAACTGAGCCTGCAGCCACTGGCACGCCAGGACCACGGCGTTGGCGCGCAGCGGCCATCGCCGCGCGCGCCCGCGGTCTAGATTGCGAGTCCCGACCCAACGAAGGAGACACGCATGTCAGACACCTATGTCCTGGTCCATGGCGCCTGGCACACCGGCGCCGAGCTGGAGGCCGTGGCCGCCCACTTGCGCAATGCCGGCCACACCGTCCATTGCCCGACGCTGGCGGGCAACCGCCCCGGCGACGACCGCGCCACCACCGGCCTGGGTGACGCGGTGGACTCGCTGGTGGACTTCATCGAATCGAACGACCTGAAGCAGGTGCGCCTGGCCGGCCACAGCTATGGCGGCATGGTGATCAGTGGCGCCGCGCAGCGCGTGCTGCCCCGCCTGAGCCGTCTGGTGTACGTGAACGCCTTTGTGCCGCAGCCCGGCGAGTGCCTCAACGACCTGGTCCCGCCCCACTACCGCGCGCTGTTCGACGGCGTGGCTGCGGCCAACCAGAACGCGGTGATGCTGCCATTCGAGGTCTGGCGCGAGGCCTTCATCAACGACGCCGACATCGCGCTCGCCCGCAGCGCCTACGCAAAGCTCAATCCGCACCCCTACCGCACCTTCACCGAGGCCAGCACCATCACGCAGCCGATGGCGGCGGTGGCGATCGGCAAGTCCTACGTCAATTGCGTGCTGGATGTCGCACTGCCCGCGAGCCTGCCCTGGCACCCCCGCCTCTCCGAGCGCCTGGGCCTTTTCCGCTACATCGCCTGCGCCGGCAGCCACGAGGCCTGGTTCACCCAGCCCAAGGCCTTGGCGGAGGCCATCGAAGCGGCCGGACGCGACTGATGCAGGCCCGAACAGACCGCCAGGCGACAAGCGGTTGCCGCCGACGGTGCAGCGCAGCATTTGTGGGTGATTTCCCCGCTTTTTCGAATCAAGTTTTCCCCACAAACGGTCGATAGGGCAGGCGATTCCCCGGGGCCCCCGTGGCCTTCGGGTGAAGTTTTCAACCTCCAGCCCATCCCGGCCCGCACTGCGGGTAACACCATGAACCTACTGCGCAACATGTCGGTCGGCGCCAAGCTCTGGACCGGCGTCGTCCTCATCATCCTGGCCCTGCTGGGCACCGTGGCCACCGCTGGCGCGCGCTCGAGCAAGCTCAACGAGGAGTCGGCCCGCACGCTGACCATGCTGTCCGAGAAGACAGCGCTGGCCGTCGAATGGGCCGGCATCACCGAAACCACGACCACGCGCGTGCAGGCCTCGATGCTGTCGAGCGACCCGGTGATCGGCGAGATCTACAAGGACCTGATTCCGGCCGGCTCGGCTCGCATCAGCGAGTTGCAGAAGCGCCTCAACGCGATGGAGATGACCGACGCGGAGAAGGCCCAGCTGGCCAAGATCGCCGAGGCCCGCAAGGTGGTGCTCGAATCGCTGGGCAAGGCCAACGCGCACAAGAAGAACGGTGAAGACGATCTGGCGGCCACCGAAATCCGCATGCGCTTCAACGGCCTGGTGCCGGCCTACATGACCGCCTTGCGCGAGTTCGCACAACTGCAGGGCACCGTGCTGGCCGAAGCGCAGGCCAGGCTGGCCGACGAACGCTCGCTGAGCCTGAAGATCGCCTACGCGCAGATCATTTCCTTGATCCTGGGCGTTGCGATTGGCGCCTTCTTCCTCATCCGCAACATCCGCACGCCGCTCAACGAGACCATGGCCTTCGCCGAGCGCATTGCGGGCGGCGACCTCACGGCCACCATCAGCAACGACCGTGGCGACGAATTCGGCGCCATGACCAAGGCGCTGTCGAGCATGCGCGACCGACTGGTACACGTGGTGGCCGACGTCAAGCGCGGCACCGAGAACATCACCGTGGCCGCCAAGGAAATCTCCACCGGCAACAACGACCTGTCCTCGCGCACCGAGCAGACCGCGTCCAGCCTGCAGCAGACCGCTGCCTCGATGGAGCAGATGTCGGGCGCCATCAAGCAGTCGGCCGATTCGGCCCGCGTGGCCAACCAGCTGGCCGACGTGGCCGGCCAGAGCGCCCAAAAGGGTGGCACGGTCGTGTCGCAAGTGGTCTCGACCATGGAAGAGATCAACCAGGCCTCGCGCAAGATCAACGACATCATCGGCGTCATCGACGGCATCGCCTTCCAGACCAACATCCTGGCTTTGAACGCGGCGGTGGAAGCCGCCCGCGCCGGCGAGCAAGGCCGCGGCTTTGCGGTGGTGGCCGGTGAAGTGCGCAACCTGGCTCAGCGCAGCGCGCAGGCCGCCAAGGAAATCAAGGGCCTCATCAGCGCCTCGGTCGACAAGGTGGCCGTGGGCACCGAGCTGGTCGGCCAGGCCGGTCAGTCGATGTCGGAGATCGTGGGCAACGTGGCGCGTGTGCGCGACATCATTGGCGAGATCGCCAGTGCCTCGGGCGAACAGGCCGATGGCGTGAACCAGATCAACGCCGCCGTGGCCAACCTTGACCAGATGACGCAGCAGAACGCGGCCCTGGTGGAAGAAAGCGCCGCAGCCGCGACCAGCATGAACGAGCAGGCTTCGCGCCTGGCCGAGGTGGTGCGCATCTTCCGCGTGGACGGCAACGCCGGTGCCAGCGCGATCCAGGCCCTGGTGGCCAGCGACCTGCACCGCAGCGAGCCCACCTTCAAGCCCGTGGCCAAGCCCGCGCCGGTGGTCAAACCAGCCCCGGTCAAGGCCAGCGCACCGGCCAAGGCCAAGCCCGCCGCTCCGGTGAGCAAGCCGGTGGCTTCGGAAGAGGTCGGCGACTGGGAATCGTTCTGAACCCGCTGAGCGCCGGTCAAGTCTGATCGGCACCACCCGTCACAAAACCCGTCGCCTTCCCGACGGGTTTTGTTTTTCAGAAGGTGCCGGGGTAGTCGCCGCCGTCCACCAGCAGGCTTTGCCCTGTGGTGTAGCCGGCGAAGCGCGAGGCCAGAAACGCGCACCAGGCGCCGATCTCCTCGGGGTCGCCGAAGCGACCTGCCGGGTTGGCCGCGCCGCGCTCGGCCCAGATGGCGTCGAACGGGCGACCACTTTGCTGGCTCAGCTTGTCGACGTGGCGGCGCTGGGCATCGGTGGCGAACACGCCCGGCAACAGGTTGTTGATGGTGACGTTGTGGCGCATCACCTGCCGCGCCAGACCCGCCGAGAAGCCCACCAGTCCCGAGCGCGCGCCGTTGGACAGGCCCAGGTCGGCCTGCGGCAGCTTCACGCTGCGCGAGACGATGTTGACGATGCGCCCGAAGCCGCGCGCGATCATGGGATCGACACAACGACGGATCATCTCGATGGGGCCGATCATCATGGCGTCGAGCGCGGTGTGCCAGGTTGGCGGGTCCCAGTCGCGGAAGTCGCCGGGTGGAAAGCCGTCGGCGTTGTTGACCAGGATGTCCGGCTCGGCACAGGCCGTCAGCGCCGCGTCGCGCCCGGCGGCGGTGGTGATGTCGGCCACCACCCAGTCCACGGGCGCACCGGTGTCTGCGCTCAGCCGTTGCGCGGCGTCGCGCAGGGTGGCTTCGGTTCGGGCGGCGATGCACACGCGCACGCCCGCTTGTGAGAGGTGTTTCGCACAGGCAAAGCCCATGCCCTTGCTGCCGCCGAACACCAGTGCGCGGCGGCCATCGATACCCAGGTTCATGTGTGGAAGGTCTCTTGGAGATGCGTGCGCAGCGCGCTGGCGCGCGCGGCAACACCCTGGCTGATCAGGCAGCGGCGCGTTCGGCGGCGGGTTCGGCGGCGGGTTGCAGACGCTGCAGCACATCGTCGACGCCCAGCACGTCGCCGAAGAACAGCATCCAGTTCTGAAGGCAGTGTTCGTGCTCGGCGGGCGTGACGGCCGACAAGGCGTCGTCGACCATGATGGTCGCGTAGTCCATCATCATCGCGTCGCGGGCGGTGGACTCGCAGCAGACGTTGGTGACGGTGCCACCGATGAGCACATGGGTGATGCCGCGGGCTTGCAGCACCTCGGCCAGGCGCGAAGAGCCCGGCACCAGCGCGCTGTAGCAGCGCTTGACCACGCGTTCGTCGTCGGCATGCGGCCGCAACCCCGGCGCGATCTGAAAGCCTTCGTGCGTGCTGGCCAGTTCGCGCAGGCGTCGCGCGCTGCGCTCGGGCGTGAGCATGTGGGCGTGGTGGTGCGACCAGAAGTCGTCGGCACCATCGGCGCTGGTCTGCACCCAGATCACGTGCCCGCCGGCCGCGCGCAAGCCATCGGCCAGGCGGTTGACCGCCGGGAAGGTGGCGCGCGACGGCGCACATTCGCCCAGGTAGCCGGGCTGCGTGTAGTAGTTCTGCAGGTCGATGATGACGAACGCCGTGCGCTCGGCGACCAGGGTGTCGTAGGGGTGCAGGCGGCCCTGGCGGGCCACCACGCGCTCCGTCACCCAATCGGGGAACTGCATGTGGTGTCTCCCTGCCTCAGGCGTAGCGCTTGGCCATGGCGGCCTCGATGCGCGCGATCACGAAGTACATCAGACCCGACAGCAGGCCCAGTACGACGATGGCGGTCATGACCACGTTGAGCTGGAAGATCTGGCTGCCGTTGACGATGAGAAAGCCCAGACCTTCGCTGGCCGACTGGAACTCGCCCACGATGACACCAACCAGGGCCAGGCCGATGTTCATCTTGAGCGCGGCCACCAGCGTGGGCACGCTGCCCGGCAGCACCACCAGCTGCAACACCTGCGCGCGGCTGGCGCCCAGGGTGCGGGCCAGCTTGATCTTGTTGGGGTCGATGCTTTGAAAGCCGTCGAACACCACCATGATGGTCACGAACACCGCGATGGCCACGGCCATGCCGTAGACCGAGTACTCGGAGCCGAGCCAGATGTAGAAGATCGGCACGAAGGCGATCTTGGGCATGGCGTTGGCGATCACCAGGAAGGGGTCCAGCACCTTGTGCGCGAAGTCCGACCACCACAGGCCGGCGGCCACGCCGATGCCGATGACCATGCTCAGCGCAAAGCCGACCAAGGTGGCCTTGAACGTGGCCCAGGTGTGACCGATCAGGTTGCCGTTGTGCAGCAGGTCCAGAAAGGTGGGCCACAGCGCGCTGGGGTAGCTGGTGAGCATGGGGTTGACCACATGCGTCTTGGCCAGCACCTCCCACAACACCAGAAAGGCACACAGCAGGGCGATGCGCGTGGCGGTGATGAGGTGGCGGCGGCGTTGTTCGCGCGCCTGCCAGGCGCGGTACGCCGGGCTGGGCTCGCGCCCAGGCGCGGGCGCGGCCGGCAGCGACTGGGCCATGGTGACGGGGGCACTGGCGTTCATGGATTCATCCTTCCACGTGGACATCGAGCTCGTCCCACAGCATGGCGAAATAGGTGTTGAACTCGGGCAGCGAGCGCACTTCAAAGGGGCTGGGACGGCGATCGCCGCAGCTCGCGTCGAAGCGCATGAAGTGTTGGGACTTGATGCGACCCGGCCGGCGCGAGAGCACCACGACGCGGTCGGTCATGGCAATGGCTTCGCCGATGTCGTGCGTCACCAGCACCACCGACTTGCCCTCGTCGCGCAACACCTCCACCACCTCGTCGGCGATGGCCAGGCGGGTTTGCGAGTCGAGCGCCGAGAAGGGCTCGTCGAGCAGCACCACGTCGGGGTCGGTCACCAGGGTGCGGGCCAGCGCCACGCGCTGGCGCATACCGCCCGAGAGCTGGCGCGGATAGTGGTGCAGGAAGTCGCCCATGCCGCATTTGTGCAGCAGGTCGATGGCGCGCTCGCGCGACGTTCGCTTGTCGCGGCCCTGGATTTCTGCGCCCAGCATGGCGTTGTCGAGAATGGTCCGCCACTCGAACAGGTAGTCCTGCTGCAGCATGTAGCCCACCCGGGGGCTGGGCCCTTTGACGCGTTCACCGTGCACCCGCACCTCACCCGACGACGGCTGCAGGATGCCGGCCATCAGCGACAGCAAGGTGCTTTTGCCGCACCCGGACTGGCCAATGAGGCTGACGAATTCGCCGGGCGCGATGCTCAGCTGGATGCGGTCCAGTGCCTGCGTCTCGCCGGCCGGGGTGAAGTAGCGCAGCGAGACGTCGTTGATCTCGATGCGGGCCTCGACCGCGGTCGCGGCCACCGGTGGGCGTTCCAGCACGGCGTTCATGGCTTCGCCTTGGCGGTGAAATCGGTCACCACGACCTGCTCGTATTTCACGCGCTTGGCCGTGTCTAGCACGCCGCTGGCCACCAGCATGTCCTGCAGGGTGTCGATGGCCTGACGTTCCACGGTGGGGTTGGTCTTCCACAGACCGATGCTGCGGTAGCGGTCGATGGCGGCGATCAGATCGGGCTTGGCCATGGTCGGGAAGAACTCGGCGATGTGGTTGGCCAGGTCGGCGGCGGGTGCCTTGGCCACGTATTGCTGGGCTTTCACGATGGCATTGGTCCAGGCCTGCGCCACGCCGGGGTTCTGCTTGAGGAAGACGTCGGTGGCGGTGAAGACGGTGTAGTCCACCGGGCCAACGGTGCGACCGATGGACGCCACCACAGTGCCCTTGCCCTGCTTCTCGAGCAGCGTGGCTTCGGGCTCCAGGAAGATGGCGTAGTCGTTCTGGCCGGCCAGCCAGGCGCCGGTACGGGCAGCGGGGCCGACGTTGTTGACGATCTTCAGGTCCTTCTTGGGGTCGACGCCGTTCTTGCGCATGGCGGTCTCAAGAAAGACATCCGGGTTGGAGCCCGGGCGGAAACCCATCACGGCCTTGCCCTTGAGCTGGTCCCAGGCGAAGGCACCGGCCGGTTTTTCACGGGCCAGCAACAGGAAACCGTCGGTGGCGGTCAGGCCCGAAAAAATCTTGGGCTTGACCGGCGATTCGCTGTTGGCCACGTAGATGGAGGCCTCGGGGCCGATCAGCACGATGTCGGCGCTGCCCGACAGCAAGGCGGCCATGCCCTTGTCGGTGCCTTGCGAGGTCTTCATGCCGACGTCCAGACCCGCTTCGCGGAAGAAGCCCTGGTTCATGGCGACATAGGCCGGCAGATACAACACGGAGCGCACCACCTCTTCGTAGCGCACCTTGGTGGGCGCAGCGGCGGTCTGTGCGGCCGCAGGCGCCAGCATGCCCAGACCCAGGGCGGCGGCCCCGATCCATTGCATGGCGCGGGACCACAGGGGTTGGACAGCGGGACGGTTCGGGTGGAACATGGCGGACTCCTGTTCGGTGGCGTGGGTGGGGCGACTTTTCAAGATACTGTATGCAATCAGCGTGCCATTGGCTTCGATCTCCAGGCAACGCAGCGCGCAGCGGGCCGATGGAGTGGCGAGATAACGGCCCGCTTCACAGGGAATGAAGAGAAGCTGGGCGCACTCTAGATTGAATACAGTATTCCGTCTATAGGGATTGTCCCAGCACCTGGACAGGCGGTCAGGACCCCTGTCCATGCACCCCTTTGGGCGCTGGTGCGACCACATGCACCGCTTGGGCCCGGTTCGCGGGATCCGCCCTCGCACCCTTGCGGGGAATTCCCGTCATCTGAAGGTGTGACGCTTCCACCGGTGGGGCGGGCCGTTTGCGTACCGAGGCACTAAGTGGCGCGCCACCTGTCGGCGCCCGCGGCGACAGGCGTTGCTGGAACTGAATGTCGCCGCGGCGACGGCCGATACGCCAAGCACACCGGCGAGCTTTTTGTCCGACCGGTTCACACACGCAAGAAAGGCACGGTGATCCATGTTTCTCGATCGCCTCTCCATCAAAGCCAAGCTCATCGCCAGCTTTTTGCTGTTGTCGGTGATCGTGCTGGCCGTCTCCGTTCTGGCCATTCGCGCGTTGAGCCACGAGCACGACAACTTCTCCCAATATGTGGGCGAGACCGGCCAGCGCCTGGCATTGGCCAACGGCATCCTGGACGCGGCCAATGCCCGCGCTATCGGCGTGCGCAACCTCGTGCTCGTCAGCACCGAGGCCGATCGGGACTACGAGCAGCGCGCCACCACCGTGGCCCATGGCCTGGTGGTTGAACAGTTCAAGCAACTGCGCACGGCCCTGGATGCCGACGAGCATGCGTCTGCCCAAGAGCGTCGCCTGTACGACGACCTGGTGGCGGTGGAGGCCAAGTACGGGCCCGTGGCGCTGGACATCCTCAACCGCGCCGTCACTGGCGACCGCATGGGGGCGGTGCAGCGCATGGAAACCGATTGCCGCCCGCTGTTGGAGGCCTTGATCAAAGCCGGCCATGCTTACCTTGAAGCCATCGCAGGTGAAGCGGCCAAGGAAGTCGTGACGTCCAACGACGACTTCGCCATCAACCGCAACCTCATGGTCGCCACCAGCGCCGCGGCCGTGGCCGCTGCCGTGGGCCTGGCGCTCCTGCTCACCCACCTCATCGTCAAACCGATCCGTGAAGCCGTGCGCGTGGCACAAACGGTGGCGGCCGGCGACCTGAGCTCGCGCATCGACGTGACCAATCGCGACGAACTGGGCGAGCTGCAGACCGCGCTCAAGACCATGAACGAAAGCCTGCTGCGCATCGTCAGCGAAGTGCGCCAGGGCAGCGAAAGCATTGCCAGCGGCACCAGCCAGATCGCCACCGGCAACGCCGACCTGTCTTCGCGCACCGAACGCCAGGCCAGCAGCCTGCAGGAGACGGCGGCGTCGATGGAACAGATGAACGCCACTGCGCAGACCAGCGCCGAAACCGCACGCCAGGCCACGCAGCTGGCCTCATCGGCCAGCCATGCCGCGGTCAACGGCGGCGACGTGGTGAGCCAGGTGGTGGCCACCATGGACGAGATCAACGCCAGCTCCAGGAAGATCAACGACATCATCGGCGTCATCGACGGCATCGCCTTCCAGACCAACATCCTGGCGCTCAATGCCGCGGTGGAAGCCGCGCGTGCCGGCGAGCAAGGCCGAGGCTTCGCCGTGGTGGCGGGTGAGGTGCGCAACCTGGCGCAACGCAGTGCGCAAGCGGCCAAGGAGATCAAGACGCTGATCGGCGACAGCGTGGACAAGGTGGCCAGTGGCTCGCGCTTGGTGGGCGATGCCCGCACCGCCATGGACGACATCGTGACCCAGGTGCGCCGCGTCAGCGACCTCATGGGCGAGCTGGGCGCCGCGGCCACGGAGCAAACCAACGGCATCGGCCAGGTCAACGCAGCGGTGGCCCAGCTTGACCAGACCACCCAACAGAACGCGGCGCTCGTCGAAGAGAGCGCTGCGGCGGCCGAAAGTCTGCGCACCCAGGCTGCGCGCCTGGCCGACGCCGTGGGGTTCTTCCAGGTGGGCGGCGGGGCGGCTCACGCCTGATGCCAGGCGCTGTTCGCGGCGCCGAAGTCAGGCTTCCAAAGTTCAGTTGGCCGGACGCAGCGCCCAGGCGCGCTGAGCGGCCGGTCTCGACAGGCAGCGCTGGTGCCAGGCCTGGGTGTGTGGCAAGGGCACGCGGGCGAGTCTCGTCAGGCGCTGCAGCACGGCGGCCACATTGAGGTCGGCCACCGTGAATCGCTCTTCCACCAACCACTCACGTGTGGTCAGGTGCTTCTCCAGGACCTGAAGCCGCGTCTGCAGTTTGTCGATCGCGGCATCGGCCATCGCGGGGATCCGCTGCTCGGGTGGCAGAAAGCCGGTGTGGTGAAACCATTGGCGCGCCAGGGGCTCGGCTTCGGTGGCGGCCCAGAGCGTCCATTGCAGGATGTGCGCGCGCCCTGCGTCGGTTGCACTCCACAGACCGGCCAGTGGGTGGCGCTGCGCGAGGTACAGGGTGATGGCCAGCGACTCGAACACCCGGACCCCGTTGTCATCGATCGCCGGCACCGTGCCGTTGGGGTTGATGGCGAGGTAGGCCGGTTCGCGCACTTCCGGGCCCTGGTAGTGCCAGGCAATGTGCTCGTAGGGCAGACCGATTTCTTCTGCGGCCCACAAAGGGCGGATCGCGCGTGAGGCCGCTGTGCCATAGATCTTCAGGCTCATGTTTTCAGGTGCTTGGATTGCACGCCATGGCGTGCGCATATGGGATCAGCAGGCCAGGGCCATGCCGTCTTTGCGGCGGTCGCTGCCGCCAATCAGTTCGCCGTGCGCATTGCGCATCACGACCTGTGCGCCGCCAAAGTCGCTGCGGCCACCGAGTTCGCCCTCGCCGCTGGGCTCGGCGTAGCCGGCATTGCGCAAGGCGCGTTCGACATCGGCGGGGGTGCCCGCTTCGGTGGCCAGCAGTCGGTTGCCCTCCAGCCGCCAACGCGGGGCATCGATGGCAGCCTGCAAGGCCTGCCCCCAGGCGGCCGTGCGCACCATCAGCTGTACGTGCCCCTGGGGCTGCATGGCCCCGCCGACGACCCCAAAGCCCGCATGGAAGCGGCCATTGCGCAGGGCCGCTCCGGGCACCACGGTGTGGTACGGGCGTTTGCCCGGTGCCGCGCCATTGAGCTGTCCTGGCGGCGCGAAACCGAAGCCGCGGTTCTGCAGGGCAAAGCCGCAACCGGGCACACCGATGCCGCTGCCGAATCGCTTGAACACGCTACTCATCAAGGTGACTGCCAGGCCCCTGGCGTCGACCACCACGGTGCAGACGGTGTTGCCCGCCGGGTCGGCCACCACGCGCTTGGCGTGGGCCATGGCGGCGTCCATGCTGTCGACCATGGCCACCGTGGTGGCCGGGTCCCGCGGGTCCAGGGCCATGGCGTCGAGCGCCTGCAACGCGTGCAGCACCGCCACCCCGTGGGTGTTGGGCGGGCATTCCAGCACCTCGAGGTCGCGGAAGCGCGCGCGCACGGGTACGGTGAACTCTCCCTGATGGGCCGCGAAGTCACTGGCCATCAGCACCCCACCCAACCGGCTGCAGGCCGCTTCGGCGGCGCGCGCGGCCCGTCCCAGGTAGAAGGCGTCCGGGCCGGCGTTGGCGATGTCGGTGAGGGTGTCGGCCAGCTCGGGGTTGCTGAAGAGTTCTCCAGCCCTTGGTACGGCGTGGGCCCGGTACAACCGGGCACTCTCCTCGTCTGCCGCAATCACCGGCTGGAACAAGGCCCATTCGCGCGCCGCAACGGGCGAAACGGCAAAACCTGATCGCGCCACCGCAATGGCGTCCGCAAACAGCGACGCCCAGGGCGCCACGCCGTGCCGGTTGTGCAGGTCCCGCCAGCCACGAACCGCGCCCGGTACCGTCGCGGTCAGCACATGGCGCTCGGGCAGGCGCTGGTTCGGCAATCCACTCAGCAAGGACGCACCGAAGGCCATGGGCGATCGCCCGGAGCCGTTGTAGCTGTGGGGCGTGCCGTCGGGCATTACCAGCATGGCGAGCAGGTCGCCGCCAATGCCCGTGGCCATGGGCTCGACCACGCCCATCACCGCATCGGCCGCAATTGCGGCGTCCACCGCGCTGCCGCCTTCGCGCAGCAGCCTGGCGGCGGCTTGAGCGGCCAGGGGATGGCCGGTGGCCACCATGGCGGCGTCGCTTCGGACCTCGGTCCGGGCGGTCGGCGGTGAAGAGACGGCAGGCTCGGTTAGCATGAATACAGTATACCAACTGACTTGGACGCACTGTCAAGCCCGGTTTCGCTGGCGGTTTCCCCCTTGGGCTAACCCAGGAATGCTGCGGCGTCGGGAGTCCGCCGGCCTTGGCACGGAGTGTGCGTAGCGAAATCACACAAGCGGTATACCGTATCCATTGATTCAGTCATATCGCCGATTCACCCGGGATTCACCGGCCTTCAGACCCATTGACGCACCGAGAAGGGGATTTTCTTGCACCAAACAGGCACGGGAAAACCCTCAAAATGCACCAACAGTATTCTGTATACCATTCGCACACTCGAAAATCGGCCGCACTGCCACCCGGTGGTGACAGGCCAATGACCGCGGCGGGAGGAGCCAGGGAAGGCCGCCGCGAATACCACCACACTGCCAACCACACCGGCTGCCAAGCCGAGACCCGCGAAACCCCAACGCCTGTCCCCATGCAGGCCACACAACACGGATCAATGCCATGGATTCCAACGTAACCCTGACCGCAGCGCACTGGATGTACCTGCTCGGCGTCATCAGCATCATCGTGACGATGGTGTTTCGCGCCAACGTGCTCGTCCCGTCGATCGCCGCCACCTTTCTTGTCGGTCTCGCCTGGACCGGCAGCCCGCTGTCGGGCCTGGGCGGCATCTACAGCGCCAGCCTGGTGGCCGCCAAGGAGCTGTTCAGCATCTTCCTGGTGATCGCGCTGATGACGGCGCTGCTCAATGCCCTCAAGGCCTTGAAGTCCGACATCCTGATGGTCAAGCCCTTCCGGGTGCTGATGAAGAACGGACCGGTGTCCTACCTGCTGCTGGCGGGCATTACCTACTTCATCTCGCTGTTCTTCTGGCCCACGCCCGCGGTGCCGCTGGTGTGCGCGGTGCTGCTGCCCGCGGCCATCGCCGCCGGCCTGCCCCCGATCGTCGGCGCGGCCGCCATCGCGGTGGCCGGCCAGGGCATGGCGCTGTCGTCCGACTACGTGATCGGCGTGGCCCCTGGCATCAGCGCCAAGGCGGCCGGTGTGGCGGCGGCACTGGTGGCCGACCGCGCACTGGCGCTGTCCGTCATCACCGGTCTGGTGGCACTGGTGGTCATCTTCGTGCTGCACCGTCGCAAGTTCCAGCCCGCGAGCCCGCTGCACCTGGAGCGCTGGCAGGAGCTGGCCGTGAAGGGCGAGCTGGCCGAACACGAACACGAGGGCACCACCCACAAGGCCGAAATTGCCGAAGGCACGCGCCGTGAAAACCAGCCGGTGACCGGCCAGGACCTGCGCCGCGAGCTGCAAAGCGTGCCGGCCGAAGAATTCAAGTGGTCGCGCCTGTTTGCGGTGGTGACGCCCCTGGTGTTCCTGGCCGTGATCGTGTTGATGGTGCTGCCCAAGCTGGGCGTGCCTCTGGGCGACTTCAAGGGTGGTGCGGGTGCTTCGCTTGTGGGCGGTGCCGCCGCGGCCCTGATGATCTTCGCGACCCTGGCGATGACCGGCGGGCGCCGCATGCTGGAAGCCAGTGCCGACCACATCACCGAAGGCTTCGTGTTTGCCTTCCGCGCCATGGGCTCGGTGCTGCCGATCGCCGGCTTCTTCTTCCTGGGCGCCAGCGAAACCGCCGCCGCCATCTTCGGCAGCGACGCCGGCAGCACGCCCAGCCTGCTGTTCGACCTGGTGCGCAGCGCGCAGGACTGGATCCCGCACAACCCGCTGTTCGTGGCCTTCGGCCTGCTGATCGTGGGCATGGTCACCGGCATCGACGGCTCCGGCTTCTCGGGCCTGCCGCTGACCGGCGCACTGGCCGGCGCGCTCGGCCCGGTCTCCAACATCGACCCCACCACCCTGGCCGCCATCGGCCAGATGGGCGCCATCTGGACCGGCGGCGGCACGCTGATCGCCTGGTCGTCGCTGATTGCCGTGGCCGGCTTCGCGCGGGTCTCGGTCACCGACCTCGTGCGTGTGCTCACCTTGCCGGTGCTGATCGGCCTGGCCACCGCAACCGTCGTCGGCGTGGTCGTCTTCTGAGTTCCTGTCCCCTGTCCTTCAACCTCCCACTCAACCTTTCGGAAACCCCATGAAGAAAAGCATCCTGCTCGTCTCTGCCACCCTGGCCACCGGCGCCGCGATGGCCCAATCGAGCGTCACGCTCTACGGTCTGGCCGACATGTACCTGGCCAGCAAGAAGGACGCGGCCACCGGCCTGCGCCAGAGCTCGGTCGACAGCAGCGGCACCTACGAAAGCCGCTTCGGCTTCAAAGGCAGCGAAGACATCGGTGGCGGCTACAAGGTCAACTTCCAGCTCGAGTCCGGCTTTGCCATGGACAACGGCGGCGCTGGCGGTGTGTCCTTCACCCGCCAGTCCTGGGTTGGCGTCTCGGGTGGCTTCGGTGACCTGCGCTTCGGCAAGGCCTGGAGCGCGTTCGATGACATCAGCGGCGCCGCCCTGGTGGCCAAGAACTCGACGCTGGCCCCCAACCAGGGCGCCTGGCTGACCACCTCGTACAAGGACGCGCCCAACAACGGCATCTACTACGCAACGCCCGACTTCGGCGGCTTCAGCGGCGTGGTGAGCTACGGCATGGCCGAGAACAAGACCGCCACCGTCGGCTCGGGCTCGATCACCAGCATGCACGTCAAGTACGCCAGCGGCCCGCTGTTCGCCGGCGCTGCGTACCAGACCGAGAAAGCCACCGGCTCGTCGACCGCCATCAAGTTCACGCGCCTGAACACCTCGTACGACCTCGGCGTGGCCAAGCTGCTGGCCAGCTACGGCAAGGTGTCGTTTGGCTCGCCGAGCACCAACGAATGGTCGCTGGGCGCCGACGTGCCGCTGGGTGACGGCTGGCTGCTCTCGGGCGGCTTCGCGCAGTCCAAGGGCCAGATCACCGGCTTCAGCAGCGACACCAACTACACCGGCAAGCTGGTCAACACCGTTGCCGCGGGCGCTGGCGACGTCAAGCGCACCGGCATGAGCCTGGCGGCCTTCTACAGCTTGAGCAAGCGCACCACGGTGTACGGCGGCTACCGCACCAACACCATCAAGACGCCGGGCGCCGCAGACCAGAAAGGCAACGTGCTCGCACTGGGCATGTACCACCTGTTCTGATGCATCGCGGGGCCCGCGGGCCCCGCTGGAGAGTTCTTCCTTCCGCCCCCTCCAGGGCATTCGCCGCGCCAGACGCGGCGTTTTTTTGGCCCCCGCCCGGTTGTTCGGGCGGGGGCGCTTTTCACACCGTGATCAATGCGTCAGTGCCGAATGCAGCATCTTGGCCGCCAGCAGGAACAGGAAGCCCGCAAACACCCGCTTGAGCGTGGCCACCGGCAGGCGGCTGGCCATGCGGGCGCCCACCGGGGCCATGAGCACACCGGTCACCAGCACCGCCACGAACGCCGGCAGGTAGATGAAGCCCAGGCTGTGCGGCGGCAAGCCCGACACCGAGCGTCCACTCAGGAAGAACATCAGGGCGCCCATGACCGCGATCGGCAAGCCCAGCGCAGCCGAGGTACCCACCGCGCGGTGCATGTTGACGTTGCACCATGTCATGAAAGGCACCGACAGAAAGCCCCCGCCCGCGCCCACCAGCTGCGACAGACCGCTGATGAAGGTGCCGACGCCGAACAGGCCCAGCGCGCCCGGCAACTGCCGTGTGGGCTTGGGCTTGGCGTTGAGGAACATCTGCACCGCCGAGTAGGTGACGAACACCGCGAACACGCTGGCCAGCACCGTGGTGCTGAGTTGCTTGGCCAGCCAGCCGCCGATGAGCCCACCCAGCAGGATGCCGGGGGCAATGCCTTTGACGATGGACCAGTCCACATTGCCCTTGGCGTGGTGGGTGCGCGCACTGGAGATCGAGGTGAACACGATGATGGCCAGCGAGGTGCCGAGCGCCATGTGCACCACGCTTGCGCGCTCGAAATGCTGCGCCTCGAACAGCCAGGTGAGCAAGGGCACGAACAGCATGCCGCCGCCGATGCCCAGCAGGCCGGAGGCAAAGCCGCCCACGAGGCCGAGGGCCAGGTAGGCCGGTATCCAGACAAGCAGATCAGGGGTCATGAAAACACTCCAGGTTCAAGTTGAGAAAACGAATGGAAATGAAGAATTCGCTGGGGTCTGCCCACGAAAGCAGACTTTTGGTTGACTCGCATAAAATCGCGCGGCTTCGGGCACGCCCTCGTTTCGCCTGTTGCCATACTGTCTACGGAGACCGGGTCACGCCATGAACCTGCCGCAAAAAGCCACGCTGGGGGCGAGCCATTCGCCGCTGACCACACTGGTGGTCGAAGCCCTGCGCGAGCGCATCATGGGTGGCGGCATCGCCCCGGGCGAGCGCCTGGTGGAAAGCCGGCTCTCGGACGAGCTGGGCGTCTCGCGCATGCCGGTGCGCGAAGCCCTGCGTCAGCTGGCGGCCGAAGGCCTGGTGACCATCGAGCCGCGCCGCGGCGCCTCGGTCACCGCGTTCACGCCCGAGCAGATCCGCGAACTGGTTGAGGTGCGGGCCACACTGGAGGGGCTCAACGCCAAGCTGGCGGCCCAGCGGCACGACGCCCGACAGATCGCCGAGATGGAGCGCATCCTGCAGGAAGGCACCCGCATGCTCGACAGCGACGACCAGGCTGCGCTGCTCGAGATGAACCAGCGATTTCACGATGCACTGGGCAGCATTGCCGCCAACTCGGTGCTGCAGGAGCTTATGCGCTCGCTGCGGGACCGCACGGCACTGATCTTCGCGCCGCTCAATCGCACGCGTGGGCAACAAAACTGGGATGAACACGCCGCGATTTTGCGTGCGGTCATCAAGGGCGACGCCGAACTGGCCTCGCTGCTGGCCATGCGCCACGTGTACAACGCCGCACAAATGGAACCCTGAGCGGGCGCGCGCGGCCCGCGTGCCGCGCACCACGGCTCAGCCCTGCAGGCGCTTCCACACCAGGCCGGCCAGGGCCACGTCCTCCAGGCCCACACCGACCGATTTGTAGAGCGTGATCGCGTCGGCGCTCTGGCGCCCGGGCTTCAAGCCCGCCACCAGCTCGCCCAGCTCCACCACCTGCTCCGCCTGCGCCACGCCGGGGGCGGCCAGCACCAGGTCACCGGCTTCCTGCAGGGTTTGGGGCTTCCACTCCACGGCGATGGTGGCGGCGCGCCGCAAGGCGGTGTCATCGAGTTCGCGCGTGTGCGGCAGGCTCGAACCAATCGCGGCCACGAAGCTGCCGGCCGCCAGTTGTTCGCCCCGGAACAGTGGTGTCGTCGAACGCGAAGCGGTGACCACGATGTCGGCGCCTTCGACGGCTATTTCGGGCGCGCACATGCGCACCGGCACACCGCACGCGGCCTGCAGCTCGCTTGCCAGGGTGGCGGCCGCATACGGGTCGCTCACCCGGATCTCGCTCAACGGGAAGGCCTTGGCCATCTGCACGGCATGCATGCGCCCTTGCACGCCGGCGCCATACAAGGCCATGACCTTTGCATCGTTGCGCGCGAGGTGACGCGCCGCGATGACGGAGCAGGCCGCGGTGCGAAGCCGGGTGATCGCGCCGGCGTCGAACGAGGCCAGGGCGCGGCCGTCGTCGGCGGCGAACAGCAGGATCACAAAAGTGAACTGGCCCTGGATGGTGGTGTAGACCTTGGCCCCCACCACGCCCTGGCCTGGGATCACCGCGCCCAGGGTGGAGAGCTTGACGCCACCGGCGTCGGTGCGCACGCGCGCTTGCATGGCGGCCTCACCGCGGCCAAAGCGCGCGAAGGCGTCGTCGAGCACAGCCTGCGCGTCTTCGGGGGAGATGGTGGCGTCGACCACCGCGTCGCTGATGTGTTGCATGGATTGTTCCGTTGGAAGGAGCGCTCAGGCGGTCCACACCGTGCGGGCCAGGACCAGCAAGGCGCCGATGGCGGCCAGCGCCAGCAACAGCGAACGCACGGTACGCGCCGGGACGTGGCGTTTGAGCGGGTTGGACAACAGGAAGCCGGCCACCATCCAGGGCATGAGCAGCAGGCTGAGCAGGTACTCGTGCGTGCCCATGCGGCCCACCACCGTGAGCACGGTGATCGAGACGGCCGACCCGATGAAGAAGATGGCACCGATGGTGCCGCGCACTTTGTCGGGCGGCATGTGCTGCATGGCGATGGCAAACGGCGGCGCGCCGGCCGAGGTGATGGTGCCCATCATCCCGGACGCCACCCCGGCCACCGCGGTGTTGCGGGCACTCAGCTGCACCCGCCAGCCGGTCAGGCTCAGGCTGACGCCGGTGAGGATCAGCAAGGCAAACATCAGGGACAGGGTCTGGGTCGACAACAACAGCAGGCAGGCCGCCGCCACACCGGTACCCACGATGCGCCCGACGACCGCGGCCCCCGCCATGCGCCATTCGATGGCGGCGAAGTCGCGCGCCCCACCCATGAGCGCGAGCGGGCAGCTCAACACCAGCAGGGGGCCGGGCACCAGCTCCGGGAACCACAGCGCCGTGAGTGGCGCGCAGAACATGGCAAAGCCCAGGCCGCTGACCCCTTGCAGGCAGGCGCCGATCATCACCAGCACGCCGCTGGCGACGAAGCGCAGCCAGCTCATCTCATGAAAGGTGGCCAGCAGCGAGCTTTCCATGCCGCTCACCACGACACAGCGATGTCACCGCGCAGGAAGGTCTGGCACGCCATGCGGTAGCCAGCTTGCAGATCGGCGTCGCTCAGGTGTTTGCGCTCCTTGGCCTTGACCTCGTCGGTGTGCTCCAGGCCCTGTTCGATGCGGCACTTGCAGGTGCCACACAGACCGCCGCCGCATTTGAACGGGATGCCGCCCTTTTCTCGCAGCGACACGCGCAGCAGGTTGCTGTTCTCAGGCGCTTCGACCTGCTTGTTGTCGTTGGTGATGAAGGTGACCTGGATCATGGGGCGTTGAATTCGGCAGGGTGGCGGGCGCGCAGTTCGGCCTTGACGGTGCCGAACGCGCAGAGGTGATGCAGTTCGCGGCGAGCGCCATCGATGTCTTTAAAGGACTCGAGGAATTTGGTGGGCACCTGGTTGACGGTCACCGGTTCGGTGTCGTCGATGACGCGCACGCGTCCGGGCGCCTGCAGCTCGGCCACCAGGAAGCGCGCGCGCACCCGGCCTTCGCAGACGTAGTCCCAGGCTTCGACCGGGCGCATGCCTTCGCCCGGCTCGCTGTGGAACTGGCCGGGCTTGGACGTGAGGATCACAAAGGTGGTCATGGCGGTGGCACTCCTTATTCCTGCTCCAGCTCGATGTCGTGCTCCAGCCAGAGCTGGCAGGTCAGGCGCCAGCCCTGCTCCAGGCGATCGCCGAGTTGCTTCTTCTCTTTCCAGTTGGGGGGCGGCAGGTGTTCGGCACCCGAAATCACCCGGGTGGCGCATTTGGCGCACTTGCCCATGCCGCACTCGTACTTGAGGTGCGGATAGGGAAACGCCTTGATGCCGGCCCGCACCACCAGGTTGGCGCGTGGCTGCACCTCCTCCTGGTAGGTCTGGCCGTGCTTGTGGAAGGTGACGGTGGGCATGGCGGTACAGCAAAAGGGCTTGAAGATTTTCGAAAGTATACAGTATACTTTCGGCACGGTGAGCCAATTCCCGCTGCCGGGGACAGGAATCTGGCTGAATTGGTTCACCTATGTATACTGTATACGCCAATGGACGGCGGCAGCCCGCCCCGCCCCCGGTGTCTCACCCCTCACCCCACCTGGAGCCCACCATGTCCGAACTGCTCAGCCGCGACGCCTTCCGCACCGCTCTCGAAAACGCCATCAAAGGCAAGAGCGCCAACCAGTCCCCCTTCAGCCTTGCCTGGGCGGGCGGCACCCTGTCGCGCGAGCACCTCGCGCGCTGGGCCGAGAACCACTACCACTACGTTGGCCCCTTCGCCGACTACCTGGGCTATCTGTACGCCCGCACGCCCGACCACATGACCGAGGCCAAGGACTTCCTGCTGGCCAACATGTACGAAGAGGAAATCGGCGGTGACCGCCACACCGATCTGCTGATCCGCTTTGCCGAAGCCTGCGGTACGACCCGTGACCGCGTGGTCGACCCCGACAACATGAACGCCACCACGCGCGCGCTGCAAAGCTGGTGCTATGCCGTGGCCATGCGCGAAGACCCGGTGGTGGCTGTGGCCGGCCTGGTGGTGGGCCTGGAGTCGCAAGTGCCGTCGATCTACCGCAAGCAGACCCCCACGCTGCGCGAGAAGTACGGCTTCACCGACGAAGAGGTCGAGTTCTTCGACCTGCACATCGTCTCGGACGAGATCCACGGCGAGCGCGGCTACCAGATCGTGCTGGAGCACGCCAACACGCCCGAGCTGCAAAAGCGCTGCCTGCGCATCTGCGAGATCGGCGCCGAAATGCGACTGCTGTACACGACCGCTCTTTACAACGACTACGTCGCCCCGGGCCTCCAACAGCCGGCACTGGCCGCGGCCTGAAGCCAAAGCGGCGGGCCGCGCCCCTGCGGCCCGCCGCTTCGATTGCGCCCTCTTCCCCCACGGACCCTCGCACCATGAGCACCACCGCCGAAGCCTTGCTGCCCGAAACCACCGTCCAGGCCCCCGCGGTCGCGGAGTTCCTGAACTTCATCGATGGTCAGTGGGTGAAGTGCCGCAGCGCACGCACCTTCGACAACATCAACCCGGCCAACACCGACGAGCTCGTCGGGCGCTTTCAGGCCTCGACCGCGCTCGACGCGGAAGACGCGGTCAACGCCGCCACCGTCGCCTTCGACACCTGGCGCAAGACCACGGTGAGCCAGCGCGCGCGCCTGCTCAACAAGGCGGCCGACTACCTCGAAGCCAATGCCCAGCGCTTTGGCGAAGAGCTCAGCCGTGAGGAAGGCAAGTCGGTCGCGCTCGGCAAGGACGAGTTCCTGCGCGCGGCGCAGACCTTCCGCTTCTACGCGATCGAAGGCCAGACCTTCGGCGGCGAAACCTATCCCCAGGACGACGGCAACATGCTGGTCTACAGCCAGCGCGAGCCGCTGGGCGTGGTCTCGGTCATCTCGCCGTGGAACTTCCCGGCGTCCATCCCGGCGCGCAAGATCGCCCCCGCGCTCATCACCGGCAACACCATCGTCTTCAAACCCTCGTCGGACGCGCCGCTGAGCGGCCTGCGCCTGGTCGAGGCGCTGGTGGAGGCGGGTGTTCCCAAGGGCGTCATCAACTACATCACCGGCCGTGCCGGCGATGTCGGCCCGATCATCACCACCTCGAAGTCGATC
Source organism: Hydrogenophaga sp. (assembly GCF_019635465.1). Taxonomy (GTDB): domain Bacteria; phylum Pseudomonadota; class Gammaproteobacteria; order Burkholderiales; family Burkholderiaceae_C; genus Hydrogenophaga. Next base: position 199,469 of record NZ_JAHBZK010000002.1, on the reverse strand, counting down.
CGCGCCATCTCGTTCACCGGCTCGACGCAGGCCGGCATGCACATCCACCGCACCGTGCACCTGACCACGCGGCTGCAGATGGAACTGGGTGGCAAGAACCCGCTGATCGTGATGGAAGACGCCGACCTGGACCAGGCGGTGGAGCTGGCCATCAAGGGCGGCTTCTCGCTCACGGGCCAGGCCTGCACCGGCACCAGTCGCGTCATCGTGATGAAGGCGGTGAAGGAAGCCTTCACCCGCAAGCTGGTCGATCGCATCGCCACGCTCAAGATCGGCCCGGGCAGCCAGCCCGGCATGGACCTGGGCCCGCTGGCCACCGCCAAGCAGCTCGAAACCGTGCTCAATTACCTCGACATCGGCCGCCAGGAAGCGCGTCTGCTGTGCGGCGGTGAGCGCCTCAGCGGCGCGCCCTACGACAAGGGCTACTACGTGACGCCCGCCGTGTTCGACAACGTGACGCAGGACATGCGCATCGCCCGCGAAGAGATCTTCGGCCCGGTGATCGCCGTGATCGAAGCCGATTCGTTTGCAGAGGCCATGGCCAAGGCCAACGACAGCGAGTACGGTCTGTCGGCCGCCATCGCCACGCGCAACGCGCGCTACATGCACGACTTCGCCAGCGACATCCAGTCGGGCACGGTCAAGATCAACCGCACCACCACCGGCAACCTCGTCAACGCGCCTTTCGGTGGCATGAAGAACTCGAGCACCTCGACCTTCCGCGAGTCCGGCCGCGTCGGCCTCGAATTCTTCACCCAGACCAAGGTCGTCTACCGCGGCCTGTGAACCCAGAGATCAAGCACATGAAATCCGCACTCAAGCTGCAACTGCCCGAAGCGCGCCGCATGGCCGCCGCCGCCCTCGACAAAGCCCAGGCCCTGGGCGTGCCCGAAACCGTGTGCATCACCGACGAAGGCGGCTTTCCCGTGGTGATGGAGCGCATGGACGGCGCCCGCGTGACCGGCCCGCAGATCGCCTGGAACAAGGCCTTCACCGCCGCCGGCCACAAGCGCTCCACGCATCTGTTCAACACCCCGCCCAACGGGCCCGCCCTGCCCGGCAACGAAGCCTTCGGCATCCAGTGGAGCTTTGAGGGCAAGTTCGCGGTCTTCGTGGGTGGCTTCCCCATCGTTGTGAACGGTGAGGTGGTGGGGGGCGTGGGCCTGAGCGGCGGCAATGGCGAACAGGACACCGCCTGCGGCCTCGCTGCCCTGCAAGCACTCAAGGATCTGCTGGCCGAACAAGGCCTGGACGTGCAGGTCAAGGCCGACCTCAAGTACTGAGCGCAACAGCCATGGCCCACCGCATCACCTGGCTGGAAACGGGGCACAGCTTCGACGCCGACGGCGATGAGGCCGTGCTGAGCGCGGCGCGCCGCAGCGACGTGCCCTTTGCCTACGACTGCCGCTCCGGCGGCTGCGGCACCTGCCGCGTTCGCATCGTCGAAGGCGCCGTGCGCTACGAAGACGACGAACTGCCGATGGGCCTGAGCGAAGAAGAGGCCGCCGCGGGCCAGGCCCTGCTGTGCCAGGCCCGCGCCTGCGGCGACCTGGTGGTGAGCGCCGATGTGCCCGACCTCGGCGCGCCTGCCCAACGCATGCTGGCGCGCGTGGAACAGGTCCACGCCTTGTGCGGCGACGTCACGCGCCTGTGCCTGGAACTGCCGGTGGATGCGGACTTCCGCTTCCGACCCGGTCAGTACATGAACGTGCACCTGCCCGACGGCGGCCACCGCAGCTTCTCGATGGCCTCGCGCCCCGACGGCACGCGTGTGGACTTCCACATCCGGCGCATCCCCGGCGGCCGCTTCACCGACGCCGAGCTGGGCACCCTGCAGCCCGGCGACGCGCTGGAGGTGGAACTGCCACTGGGCAGCTTCTGCCTGCGCCCGCAGGACTACCGCCCCATCGTCATGCTGGCCACCGGCACCGGCCTGGCGCCGCTCAAGGCCATGCTGGAGTCGCTCAAGGGCGACGAAGACTGCCCTCCGATCCACCTGTACTGGGGCGCGCGCACCGAGGCCGACCTGTACCTCGACGAGGCCATCCGGACCTGGGGCGACGGCCTGTACGAGTTCAACTACGTGCCGGTGCTCTCACGCGCGGGCGCCGAGTGGCCGGGCCGCCGAGGGCATGTGCAGCAGGCGGTGCTCGAAGACCTGGGCGACCAGCTGGGTGAGTGCGCGTTCTACCTGTGTGGCTCGCCGGCCATGATTGCCGACGCCAAGGCCACGCTCGCCGCACGCGGCGCCGACCCGGCGTTCTTCTACTCGGACAGCTTTCTGTTTCAGCGCGAGGCGGTGACGGGCTGAACACTCACTTCTTCAGTCGCAGGCGGACACCGACTCGACAGACGTGGACGGTTCCGGCTTCGTCCGCGCAGCGCCGGCACCCAACGCGGGCGCACCCGGTCTGCTGATCTGCATCGATGACGCCGCCAGGTGAAAGCCCAGGCCAGCGGTGTGTACCCGCCGCTCTCCCTGGGCAAACTGCCAGGCCGGCATCGTCACCTTGTCGCCGTCGCGCACCTCGCGCACGAACTCACCGAGCGAGCGCACGCGCGCCGCCGGCACACCCTCAGCGTTCAGACGCTCCTCCATGTCGGCCGCGCTGCGGCTGGCGAAGGCGGCGTTAAATCGCTCGCGCAAGTACGGCAGATCCCTCGCCACCACAAACCCCGCGTCGGCCCGAAAGGCCACCAGATCCAGGGCGCGCTCGTCTTCGCACAAGTCACTCAGGTCCAGCACCGCCGCCAGCCGACGAAACTGCGCTGGCGTGTTGGCCGCCGTGGCCAGCCAGCCGTCGCAGCACCGATAGGTATCGGCCGTGGGGCTGCCTGTGTAGCCACGGTTGCCCACCCGCCTGGGCTCGACACCGCTGCTGAGAAACGCACTGACGTTGGGGTACATCAGCATGAGCGAGGCCTGCACCATGGAGGCATCGATGGTCTGGCCGCAGCCGTCACGCGCGCGCTGCGTCAACGCCCCCATGATGGCCATCGACGCAAGCACGCCGGCGGCCACATCGATGACAGGGAAACCCACCTTCACCGGCGGGCCATCCGGGTCATCGCCCGACATCATCATCATGCCGGTCAGCGCCTGAATGACGTGGTCGTACGCGCCGCGCTGTGACCACTCCCCTTGCTGTCCATAGCCGGATATCGAGCAATACACGAGTGAAGGGTTGATCTCCCGCAAGGACGCTTCGCCCAGGCCGTAGCGCGCCACTGTCCCGGGCCGCAGGTTTTCGATGAAGACGTCTGCACCTCGCGCCAGTTCTCGAACAGCCGCCAGGCCCTCAGGCGTGCGGATGTCGTGCACCGCCGACTGCTTGCCCGCATTGAGCGCGACGAAGCCGTCCGGCAAGTCGCCCTCCTCTTGCTTGGCGTTGCGCATCACGTCACCCGAAGGTGGTTCGATCTTGATCACCTCGGCACCAAGCTGGGCCAGATAGAACGAGGCCAGCGGCCCGGCGATCACGTGCGAGAGGTCCACCACCCGAACGCCTTGAAGCGGCAGAAACATGCCGTGCTCCTCAGCTGGCCGTCACGCCGGCCAGCTTGATGATGTCGGCCCATTTGCCGTTCTCGCTGCGCACAAAGGCTGCGAATGCCTCGGGTGAGGCGCTCGTGATCACCGAGTTGCCGCTGGCACCAAACTGCGCCGCCACCTGCGGGTCCTTCAAGGCGCTGGCGATGGCCCGGTGCAAGGTGGTCATCACCTCTGCCGAAGTCTTGGCGGGCGCCCAGAAGCCAAACCAGGACTCCTGCACAGCGAGCTCGTTGCCGAGCACCTCCTGCAAGGTGGGCACGTCCGGAAACTCGGGCAGTCGGCGCGACGATGTCACCGCCAGCATGCGCAGCTTGCCGCCCTTGACCTGCGGCACGCCAGTGCCGGCGACCGGAAACGCGAAATGGACATCTCCACGCAGCAGCGAAGCCGTGATCTCCACCGACCCGCGCAGGGGAATGTGCGTGGCCTTGAAGCCCGCCAGGGACACCAGCGTGGCAGCGGCCAGGTGCGCCGAGGTGCCAATGCCGCCGGAGCCATAGTTGAAGTCACCGGGCGACGCCTTAGCAGCGGCAATCACGTCCTGCACGCTGCGGTAGGGACCGTCGGCGCGAACCACCATCACGGTGGGCGAGGCGGCCATGTTGCAGATGGGCGCGAAGTCCGCCACCGGATCGACGTTGATCGCAGGCTGCAGCAGCTTCTGGATCAGGTGGGTGTTCGAGCCCATCAGCAGCGTGTAGCCATCGGCGGCTTGCTGGGCCACGTACTGGGCGGCCAGCACGCCCGCGGCCCCCACCTTGTTCTCGGCCACCAGCGACTGGCCGAGCGTGTCGCGCACGCGCGGCATGAACTGACGCAACAGCACGTCGGGCCCGCCACCCGCGGCGTACGGAACGATCACGCGAACCGGCCGGTTCGGATAAGGCTCGCTGGCGCGAACGCCATGAGCGGCCAGGGCCATGGGCAGCGCGGCTGCCAGCAGTTGTCTGCGTTGCATGTATTTGTCTCCAGCAATTCGTGTGTCGATGGGAAGCCCGACGGGCAGGGAACGGCGTCAAGCGTAGGGACCTTCACGCATTGCCGGAAGTGATAAGTTTTCATAAGCTGATTACCAAAGGTGATCACAATGCCAACCGCTTCCACCCCCGCGTTGCAACGCCTAGCCTCGCGTCTGCGCTTTCGCCACCTGCAGTTGTTGATCGAGCTGGACCGCTGCGGCAGCCTGCGTGGCGCAGCGCAGGCCCTGAACCTCACCCAGCCGGCCTTGAGCAAGGCCCTGGGCGAGATCGAGTCGGTCTTCGGCGTGCCACTGTTCGAACGCAGCGCGCGCGGCGTGGTGACCACGGCGCGTGGCAGTGCAGCAGTGCGTGGTGCGATGGCACTCCTGGGTGAGCTCGGCCAGCTGCACGAGGACGTTACCGCCGTGGAGCCCATGCAGACATTGCGCATCGGTGCTCCACCGTTTGTGGCGCAAGGCTATTTGCCGCCACTGCTGGCCGCCTTCACAGCGTCGGCCGGTCGGGTGCTGCTGATGGAAGAGCGGGTGCCGCGTTTGCTGGAGGCACTGGAAGCCGGTGAGCTGGACGCGCTGCTCACCAGCTACCCACCACACCTGCCCGATGCACTGCGCTCGCGCTTGCGCTACGAGAAGCTGTTCGACGAGGCGGTGGTCGTGATCGCCAGTCCGCGACACCCCATGGCTGGCCTGCGGCGCATCCGCTGGCATCGACTGGCGATGGCGCGATGGATCATGCCGGCCAGCGGCTCCATGGTTCGGCGCGCCCTCGAGGAGTGCTTCGTCAGGGAAGGCGTGGTGGCACCCGCGCCACTGGTGGAGTCCACCAGTCCATTGACCAACATCGAACTGGTTGCGCAAGGCATCGGTGTTGGCGTGGTACCCGCCGCTGCCTTGCAGGCATCCCACGCGCAGCGCCGGGTCGTCAAGCTTGATGTATCGCCGCCCATACCCGCCGTGCCGGTGGCCCTGATGTGGCGGGAAGGATTCGCCGAGTCACGGGTGGCGGCCATACGCGCTCTGTTGCCTGGGCACCTCGGCCCGCGACGGCGGCGCCCGTCTGGCCGATCAACCGAACGCCCGCATTGATGGCGTGAGCGAGGCGATCACGCGCTGCGCACGCGCGAGCCGGACCACCATCCCCCAATCTGGTTGATCACCAGGCCACCAAGTACCGCGGCGGCGCCCAGCCACTGCTGCAGCACCGGCGCTTCGCCATACGCCGCCCAGGCGGCCCACAGGCCCACCACCGGCACCAACAACGAGAACGGCGTGACCCGCGCCGCCGCATGTCGTTGCAGCAAACGGGTCCACAGGCTGTAGGCCAGCAAGGTGGCGCCCAGCGCGAGGTAGAGCACGGCAAACCACGCGCCCACACCCATGCCCGCGAGTTGTTGCGCCACCACCGAGGGTCCTTCGGTCCACAGCGCGAGCAGGCAGAACGGCACGATGGGAAACACGCTGCTCCACACGATGAAGGGAAACGGTTCGTAGCGCGCCACCTGGCTGGCGCGCCGCGCCACCAGGTTGGACACCGCCCACATGAAGGCCGCCGACAGCGTGAGCACGAAACCCGCCAGCGTCATCTGGCCCGGTCCCTCGCCGTGTGCGGCCGCGATCAGCAACAGGCCGGCCAGCGCCACCACCAGGCCCAGCCACTGGTGCGCGCGGGCGCGCTCGTGCAACAGCGGCACCGCCAGGGCCAGCGTGAAGAAGGCCTGCGTCTGCATCACCACCGAGGCCATGCCGGCCGTCATGCCGAGCTTCAAACCCAGGAACAGAAAACCGAACTGCCCCAGGCCCTGTGCCAGCCCGTAGCCCGCAATGAATCGCCACGGCAATGGCGGCGGTCGCACGAACAGCAGAAAGGGCAAGGCCGCTGCCGCAAACCGCAGCGCGCCCAGCAGCATGGGGCTGAGCGACTGCAGGCCGAGCTTCATGACCACGAAGTTCAGGCCCCAGATCACCACCACGCCCAGCGCGCGCAGCCAGTCGCCACGCGAAAGCGGTGTCACCGCACTCACAGCGGTCGCCCCTGCGCGCGGCGCGCGGCGACAAAGGCGTCGAAGGCCTCGGCGCTGGTCTTCTTCGGCACATAGCCGAAGCGGTTCTTGAGCGCGCTGTTGCGCAGCACCGGGCGGTAGCGCAGAAAGTCGAGCTGCTCCGGCCCGTAGCGCGAGACGCCCAGCGCGCGTCCCACCGTGAGGGCCAGGCGCAGCAGGGGCGCGGGCAACACCCGCGCGCGCTTGCCCAGTCGCGCGGCGATGTCGTGGATGCTCAGCGCACCGTCGCCGGCCAGGTTGAAGCAACCTTCGGGCGCGTCGCCACTGAGCGCGTGCAGCAAGGCGCCGATGACGTCGTCGTCCCAGATGAAGACGAAGGGGCTGTCGCTGCCCGCGATGGCGATGGGGCGCGGTTTCTCGAACAGCGCGGTGATCTGGTTGTCCACCCGCTCACCCAGGATGGTGCCGATGCGCAGCACCGTCTGCGCCAACGTCGGGTGATTGCTGCGCGCCTCGGCCAGCATTTCTTCGACCTGGCGTTTGTGGTCGGCATAGGCAAAGGCAGGGTGACCGCGCAACGGGTGGTCCTCGCTGAGCCAGTCGGCGTTGTCGGGGTGGTAGCCATAAGCGGCGCCACTGGAGGACACCACGAGGTGCTTCACGCCGTGCGCCAGGCAGGCGCTGAGCACGTTGCGTGTGCCGCCCACGTCCACCGCGTATTCAATCTCGCGCGACGAGTCCTTGCCCGGTGTGACGATGGAGGCCAGGTGCACCACGGTGTCGATGCGGTGCTCGGCCATGACCGCGCCCAGGCCCTGGTCGCGCACATCGACCACGCGGTAGACGATGCCGGGCAACTGACGCTCGGGCGGCACGGCGCGCACGTCGGTGGCCACCACGCAGGCCGTGTCGGGCCGCTGCGCCAGTGCCGCCACCAGGCCGCGGCCCAGAAAACCGTCGGCGCCGGTGATGAGGATGCGTTGGGCTCTCATGCGTCTCTCATGCCTTGGCCACGGCCGGCACGCCGCCCTGCAGCGGGCGGCGCCCCCACCATCCAGCGAGCAGCATGCCGGCGATGATGTCCCAGAAGCCCCACACCCCGGCCACCACCGCCATGCCGCCCAGGCCGCCGAAGAAGCTGAAGATCAGCACCAGGCCCAGCCCCGCGTTGCGGATGCCCACCTCGATCGACAAGGCGCGGCGGTCGTAGTCCGGCAGGCCCGCCGCACGCGCGCACAGCCAGCCGATCGCGAAGGCCAGTGCATCGTGCAAGGCCACGGCCAGGATGACCAGGCCCACGTAGTCGAGGAAGTAGCGCCAGTTGCCGGCAATGGCGCCCACGATGAAGCCGATGAGCGCCAGAAAACTCAGAATGCGCACGGGCTTCTTGAAGCGCGCTGTCAGCACCGGGAAGCGGTGCGCCACCCACAGACCCAGTGCGAACGGCAGGCCGATGATCAGCAGGATGTGGCCCACCATCTGCAGCGGGTCGAGCGCAATCGTCTTGAGCAGTGCCGAGGCGCTGGGGTGGATGCCGCCCCAGAACGCAAAGTTGAGCGGCATGGCGACGATGGCGATGGCGTTGGAGACCGCCGTCATCGACACGCTCAGCGCCACGTTGCCGTTGGCGCGGTGCGTGAGGATGTTGCTCACGTTGCCCGGTGGGCAGCAGGCCACCAGGATCATGCCGAGCGCGATGCTCGGGCCCACGCCCAGCAGCAGCGTGAGGCCGAAGGTGATCGCCGGCAGCGCAAGGAACTGCGCCGCGATGCCCACCGCAAACGCCAGCGGCATGCGCAGCACGCGGCGGAAGTCGTCGATGCGCGTGTCCAGCGAGATGCCGAACATCAGAAACGCCAGCACCGCGTTGAGCACCGCGAGCGAGGCGGGGTTGAAGTTGAGCCGGATTTCGTCGACAGGCAGCATCGTCACTCCCGGTGATCAGCCGAACGCCCTGGCCGCTTCGCGCACGGCGTTGCGGTAGGTGTCCTTGTGCACGTAGTAGGCCATGCGCTCGAGCTGCAGGTAGCGGTAGCCACCCGACAGATCGGGTGGCGGCCCGAGCTTGGCGGCCTTGAGCGCAGCGGCCTGCGGCGCACCGGCGTCGAGCGCCTTGAAGTAGCGCGCCACCAGCTCGGCCTGTTCGTAGCGGCCCTGCCAGCCCAGACCGCTGGCCTCCACCATGCCCAGCACCGCCACGCGGTCGAAGCGCGGCGCAAAGATGTTGAGGTACAGCCTCGGTGCCATGCCCTCCCAGTTGAGCAGCGCGCGATCCATGAAGGGGTAGTGCAGCTTGTAGCCGGTGGCCGTGAGGATCAGGTCGTAGTCGCGCGCACTGCCGTCCTTGAAGTGCACGGTGTGGCCGTCCAGGCGCGCGATGTCGGCGCGCACGCCCACGTCACCATGACCGATGTGGTACAGGATGAGCGAGTTCACCACCGGGTGCGATTCGTACATGCGGTACGCGGGCTGGGGGAAGCCGAAGCGCACCGGGTCACCGGTGAACCACTTGAGGATGGTGCTGTCGACGCGCTGCTTGAGCCAGGGCGGCAACTTGAACTTGCCGCCCACCGTATCGGCCGGTTTGCCGAACACGTACTTGGGCACGAAGTAATAGCCGCGGCGCACCGAGATGTCGACGCTGCGCGCGTGGTGCACCGCGTCGACCGCGATGTCGCAACCCGAGTTGCCGGCGCCCACGATGAGCACGCGCTTGCCCGCCAGCTGGGTGGCCGACTTGTACTGCGCCGTGTGCCAGATCTCGCCATCGAACTGGCCCTCGAAGCGCGGCAGGTTGGGCTCGGCCAGCGTGCCGTTGGCAATCACCACGCCCTTGTAGGTCTCGGTCACCGGTGCGGCTTCACCGGTCTGCGAGGTCACGCGCCACAGCGTGTCGGGCGCGTCCAACACCGGCTCTGCCTTGAGCACGCGCGTGTTGAATCGGTAGTGATCGCGCAGCCCGAAATGCGTGGCAAAGGCACCGAAGTAGTCCAGCAGCTCGCGGTGGCTCGGGTAATCGGCGACGTGTTCGGGCATGGGGAATTCGTTGAACTCCGTCATGTGCTTGCTGGAGATCAGGTGCGCCGATTCGTACACCGTGGAGCGCGGGTTGCCGATGTTCCACAGCCCACCCACGTCGCTGTGCGTCTCGAAGCCCTGAAAGGCGATGCCGTGTTTTTGCAGGCAGCGCGCGCCGGCCAGGCCCGAGGGGCCGGCGCCGATGAGGGCGATCTGTTGTTCGGTCGATGGGGTCATTTCAATCCGGGGATGTCGGTGGCGCCGGGTTCGCCCGCGCGCGGCTTGCGCGGCTGGCCCAGCAGGATGCGGTCGTGCAGCCGCGCGGGCAACAGCCCCAGCGCGCGCGAGAGCCAGCCCACGCGCCGCGGCAGCACGATGTGCTCCTCGCCGCCGGCCACGCCGGCGAGCAAGGCCGATGCGGCTTCGTCGGGCTCGAGCAGGCCCGGCATGGCAAAGCGGTTGCCCGCGGTGAGCGCGGTGCGCAGGTAGCCAGGGCTGACGGTGTGCACCCGCAGGCGCGTCGGGCGCAACTCGGCGCGCAGGCTTTGCAGGTAGGTGATGAGCCCCGCCTTGCTCGCACAGTAGGCGCCGTTGCCCGGCATGCCACGCCAGCCGGCAATGCTGGCCACGCCCACCAGCGCGCCGCGGCGGCCGCTGTCGCGCATGGGTGCCAGAAAGGGCGAGAAGGTGGTCGCCACGCCAAGCAGGTTGATCTCGAGCATGCGGCGCATCACGCGCAGGTCGTCGGGCTCGGCGGTGTCGAAGCCGCCCGCCACACCCGCGTTGGCAATCACCAGGTCTGGCGCGCCGAAGCGCGGCAGCCAGTCGGCAGCCACGGCACGCATGGCGGCCGCGTCGCTCACGTCGGGTGTGTAGACCGCGCAGCGCGCCGGCGCCAGCGCGGCCAGCTTGTCCAGTGCGTCGCGTTGCAGCCCCACCAGGGCCACGCGCGCACCCCCGGCAATGAGCCGGCGCGCCAGCGCCTGGCCCAGGCCGCCACAGGCGCCCGTCAATACGGCGTTCTGGAATGGCAAGGCGGTTGTCTCCGTTGTCTTGATCTGGACGGCGACTGTAGAGGCCCCTACACTGCGTCTCGAAAACTTTTCACGATCTGTCTCGAATTTCGAGATGTCCGACATTCCTATCGACCCCACCACCCCTGGCCTGCGCCTGCTGGATCTGCTCGACCTGCTGGTGCGCGAGGCCCGCCCGTTGAGCCTGCCCGAGGCCGTGGCCGCCTGTGGCTGGCCCAAGCCCACGGTGCACCGCATGCTGGCGCAACTGGAGGCCGGCGGCTGGCTGCAGCGCGAGCCCGACGGGCGCCGCTATGGCCTGGCCTCGCGCCTGCTGCGCCTGGGCGAAGGCGCGCTGGGTGCCAGCACGCAGCACGGCGTGCGGCACGCGGTGCTGCGCCAGCTGGTGGCCGACATCGGCGAGAGCTGCAACCTCACCGCGCTGTCGGGCGCCGAAGTGGTCTACCTCGACCGCGTGGAGTCGGCGTTTCCCCTGCGCCTCGAACTGCGCCCCGGCACCCGCGTGCCGCTGCACTGCTCGGCCAGCGGCAAGTTGTTTCTCGCGCACCTGCACGCGGCGCGCCGCCAGGCCCTCCTCGACAACCTGACCCTGAGCCGCCACACCGCCGCCACCCTGACCGAGCGCGAGGCCCTCGACGCCGAGCTCGCCACCATCCGGCGCCAGGGCCACGCCTTCGACGCCGAGGAGTTCGTCGACGGTCTGGTGTGCATTGCGGTGCCAGTGCGCGCCAGCGGCGAGCGCGCGGTGCGTTGCGCGCTGGCTTTGCAGGCGCCATCGGCGCGCGTCTCGCTGGCCGATCTGCCGCAGTTCCTGCCGCGGCTCACGCAGGCCGCGCAGGCGCTGGCCCGCACGCTGTAGGTCACGGGACCAATCGCTCAGACCAGCGTTTCGACCGCCGTGTTGAACCGGTAGCCCGCGCCGCGCTCGGTGACGATCAGCGTGGGCTTGGCGTGGTCGACCTCGAGCTTGCGGCGCAGGCGCAGCACCTGCACGTCGATGGCGCGGTCGTACACCTCGGCGTTGTGCAGGCGCGAGAGGTCGAGCAACTGGTCGCGGCTGAGCACGCGCTGTGGCGCGCTGCAAAACGCCACCAGCAGGCTGTACTCGTTGTTGGTCAGGTCCAGCTTGCGGCCGTCCGGCGCCAGCAGACGCCGGGTGCGCAGGTTGAACTCCCAACCCGCGAACCGGAACGCGCGGCGTTTGTCGCTGCGCACCTCGTCCAGCGGCGCGCGCTGCTGGTAACGGCGCAGCACGGCGCGAATGCGCGCCAGCAGCTCACGCGGGCTGAAGGGCTTGGTCACGTAGTCGTCGGCGCCCAGCTCCAGACCCATCACCCGGTCGGCTTCTTCGGCGCGACCGGTGAGCAGGATCACGGGAATGGCGGCGCGCTCGCGCAGTCGCCGCGCCAGCGACAGGCCATCTTCGCCGGGCAGGCGCAGGTCGAGGACCACCAGGTCGATGGCCTCGGCTTCGAGTGCATCGAACATGGCCTTGCCGCCGTCCACGGTGGTGACTCGCATGTCGGAGTCCCCCAGGTAGCCCTGCAGCAGCTCGCGCAGCGCGGGGTCGTCGTCAACGACCAGGATGTGGGGCGGGGTCTCCGACCCCGGGGCTTCTTCCGACACGGACATGCAAGGCTCCAGGCGCGGCACCTGCGCCCGCGCGGATTCGATGGTAGCGTCAACGCCTCGCGCGCACGGCCATGCCCACCACCGAACTCTTTCTCGACGACGACGAAGCGGACACCGCACCCCCGCGCTGGCGCGAGGTGGTGCTGCACCGCTCGGTGGTGCTGCCGGTGCTGCTGGCCGCACTGCTGCTGCTGGGGCTGGCCGCCGGTCTGGCCGGCCTGCGCCAGCAGAACCTGGACGCCGAACGCCGCACCCTGGGCGCCCTGGTGGCGGCGCTGGCCGACCAGGCCGACAGCGCCCTGGCGGCGTCGCAAACCGCCATGCAGGCCACCACCGAAGAACTCGCCAGCGGCAGCTGGCACCCCAGCGACCCGGTGGCCCAACCCCTGTTGCGCGCGCGGGCCGCGGCCCTGCCGTGGGTACGCCAGCTGCTGATCGCCGGGCCCGACGGCAGCGTGCTGCAAAGCGCCGACGACGATGCCGAACCGCCGCCGCTGGCGCAGGCCGACTACTTCCGCGCGGCCCTGGGTGCACCGCCCGGCAGCGCCGGCCTGGGCACGCCCGAACGCTGGCCCGGCGAGCCGCAACCCTGGGTGCCCTTGTCCATGCCCTGGTACCTGGGTGATGGGCGCCAGGCCGGCGTGATCGTGTTGGCGGCCGACCCATCGCTGCTGGTGGGCGGCTTCACCCGCACCAGCCCGGCCGCCGATGCACGTCTGCAGCTGGTGCGCAGCGATGGTCGGCTCTGGCTGGCCGAGCCCGCCGTCAGCGACACCGTGGTGTGGCCCGAAGGCTGGCGCCCACCCGCCGACGAGCGCGCCTGGACACTGGACCTGGACAGCACCCACGCCGGCGGTCGCGATCGCCACTGGCTGGTGGTCGGGCGCGCCTTGCAGCGCGCGCCCATGACCATGGTGCTCACACGCGACCGCGACGCCGTGCTGCAGGACTGGCGTGGTCAGGCGGCGCTGGCCGCCGCCGTCGGTGGCATCGCCTTGCTCATCACGGCCGCACTGAGCCTGCGCCACGCCCGCGAGCAGCGCTGGCGCGAACTGAGTCAACACCACCTGCAGCGCCAGCAGGCGCGCGCGGCGCGCGCCTTCAACGCGGCACGCGAGGGCCTGTGGGAATGGTTGCCCGAACGGGAGCGCCACTACCTGTCGCCGCGCATGCGAGAGCTCATGGGCTTTCTGCCGGGCGACGAGGCGCGCGCCAACGCACCGCTGGGCTGGGACGACCGCATCGACGCCGACGAACGCGCGCGCCTGGCCGAGGCCTTGCGCGCGCACCTGGCGCAGGGCAACGCAGACTTCTCGGTCACGTTGCGGGTCACGCCGCCCGGGCAAACGCCACGCCATGTGCGCGTGCGCGGCCGTGCACTGGCACGCACCGACGGCGCCGCACCGGCGCTGGCGGGCACCGCCTACGACGTGACCGACGAGGTCGCCATGGCCGATCAGGCCCGTCGGCTCGACGAGCAACTGCAGCGCGCGCGCCGCCTGGAAGCCCTGGGCACGCTGGCCGGCGGTGTGGCGCACGATTTCAACAACGTGCTGGCGGCCATCCAGGGCTTTGGCGAGCGCGCCCACGAGCAGACAGCACCCGATCACCCCACGCGCGTGCACCTCGATCGCATCCTGGAGGCGGCACGCCGCGGCAAGACCCTGGTGGAACGCCTCACCGCGTCCGGCCAGGGCAGCGACGGCCAGCCCCGACAGGTGCGCCCGCGCGAGGTCCTGCGCGAGGCCTGGGCCCTGGCCACCGAGGGGCTGCCCGCCACGGTGCACGCGAGCCTGGACATGGCCATCGACGACGTCACGCTCGACGGCGATCCGGTGGCCTGGTTCGAGGCCTGCCTGAACCTGCTGCGCAACGCCGTGCAGGCGCTGCACGGCCAGGGGCGGCTGCAGGCCAGCCTGCACCTGGAGACGGTGACCGAGCCGCGCGTGCTCTGGCATGGTCAGTTGCGGCCCGGCCACTGGCTGCGCCTGAGCGTGCTCGACGACGGACCCGGCATTGCCCCCGAGCACCTGCCGCACCTGCTGGACCCCTTCTTCACCACGCGCGCCGGCACCGGTGGCACCGGCCTGGGCATGACGGTGGTGCACAACACCGTGCGGGACGCCGATGGCGCGCTCGACCTCCAGACCGCCCCGGGCGAAGGCACGCGCTTCGACCTGTACGTGCCGTGGCGACCGGTGGCGGGCCAGGTGCCGCCCAATGCGGCGGCCGCGCCCGTGGTGCCCACCGCCGGCGGCCAGGGCGAAGTGATCCTGGTGGTGGACGACGAACCCGCTCTGGTGGAGTTGCTGGAAGAAACCCTGGCCGACCTGGGCTACGAACCGCGCGGCTTCACCCAGTCGAGCGACGCGCTGGCCGCCTTCACCACCGAGCCCGCGCTGTTCGATGCGGTGATCAGCGACCAGCTCATGCCCGGACTCAACGGCCTGAGCCTGATCGCCCGTTGCAAGGCCCTGGCGCCCGACATCGTCAGCGTCATCGTGACCGCCTACGGGGGCACCGACTTCGAGCGCCGCGCGGCCGACTCGGGTGTGGACGCGGTGATCAAGAAGCCGCTGTCACTGGCCGAGCTCAGCGACACGCTCGAGCGCCTGTTCCTGCAACGCCGACGTTGCAAGTGAAACCGGCGCCCTCCGGCGCCGACACATGCCGTGCGGCAAGCACCGCGAGCATTCGCTGCGTGGTCAGAACAACGCAGCAATCACCACCCTCCGACACCGCTGCAACCCTGGAGATTTTCATGAACGTTCGCAACGCCCTCATTGCCTCGGCGATCGCTGCCCTGGGTGCCAGCACCTGGGCGCAAGGCACCACCACGGCGCCGGCCACCAAGCCGGCCACGTCGGCCACCATGACGATGCCCGCGCAGACCAAGAAGGACCTGGCACTGCAGAAGAAGGAACAGCTCGCCAAGAAAGAGGCCGAGCGCAAGGCCAAGCACGACCAGGCGGTGGCCAAGAAGAAGGAAGAGAAAGAGCTGGCGCAGAAGCACAAGCTCGAACTGGCCAGCCACAAGCCCGCCGCGAAAGCCGACATGAAGGCGGACATCAAGGCAGACACCAAGACCGAGACCACCAAGTAAGCCCCTCGGGCGCGCCTCCTCGCGCCTTTTGAACGGCCATCTGCGGATGGCCGTTTTTTTTGCAGAATGACCGGCCGACCCATACGACCGGATGAGCCCCGTCACCCCACCCTCCTTGCCGGCCCGATGGGCCGGACTGCCCTGGCGCTGGATCGCCAGCGCGGCAAGCCTGCTGTTGCTGGCGCTGGCACTGGCCTGGTTGCATCGCGCACTGGCGGGGGCGCACCTGCGCGACGTGGTGCAACAGCTGCGTGCGCTGCCACCACTGTCGTTGGGCCTGGCCCTGACCGCCACGGCCTGCAGCTATGCGGCACTGGTGGCCTACGACCTGATCGCGCTGCGCGTGATGCGCCGCGCGGTGCCCTGGCCGCACGCGGCCGCCACCGCGTTCATGGCCACCGCCCTGGGACACAACGTGGGGCTGTCGGTGCTCAGCGGCGGCGCGGTGCGCTTGCGGCTGTACGGCGCCTGGGGACTCAACCCCGGCGAGGTGGCCACGCTGTCGGGGCTGGTGGGTTTGTCCTTCGGCCTGGGCGTCACGCTGTGCGTGGGCCTGGCGCTGTGGCTGGAGCCCGCGTCCACGCTGCGAGCCGTTCACCTGGCGCCCGCCTGGGGTCACGTGGCCGGCGCCCTGCTGTGCGCGGTGCCACTGGGCGTGCTGGCCCGCGTGGCCTTCGGCGCACCCACACTGAGCCTGCGCGACTGGCAATTGCCGTTGCCATCGTTGCCGCAGGCAACGATGCAACTGGGGCTGTCGCTGATCGATCTGGCCTCGGCCTCGCTGGTGCTGTGGTGTCTGCTGCCCGACGGGGCCATCGCGTGGCTGCCCTTCCTCGGCATCTATCTGCTGGCCATGGTGGCGGGCATCGTGAGCCATGTGCCCGGCGGCATCGGTGTGTTCGAGGCGGTGCTGATCGCGGCACTGCCCCAGGTGCCGGCCCACCACCTGCTCGCCGCCAGCCTGGCGTACCGGGCCGTCTACTACCTGCTTCCCCTGGGCCTGGCCGCCTTGCTGGCATTGGGGCTGGTGCTGCGCGCCCACGCCACGCGCGCGCGGCAATGGCTGGCCTACACGCAACCGGTGGCGGCCTGGCTGGCGCCCTGGTTGAGCGCCACCCTGGCCTTTGCCGCTGGCGCGGTGCTGCTGCTGTCGGGCAGCCTGCCGGCCGACTCCTCGCGCCTGCACGCGCTGCGCGAAGTGGTGCCGCTGGCAGCCATCGAGTTCTCGCACCTGGCGGGCAGCCTGATCGGCCTGGCCTTGCTGATCCTCTCGCGCGCGCTGCTGCAACGCGTCGACGCCGCGCGGCGCCTGGCCATGGTCCTGTTGCTGGCCGGCGCCCTGGCGTCATTGACCAAGGGACTGGACGTGCCCGAGGCGGTGATTGCGGTGCTGGCCGCGGGCGTGCTCGCCGCGGGCAAAGCCGGCTTTCGGCGACAGTCACGCTGGCACCTGGCCAACGACTTGCAGGCCATGGGCCCCCAGGTGTGGCTGGGCGTGGGGGCGGTGGTGGTGGCCTCGGTCTGGCTCGGCCTGTTCAGCTTTCGACACGTTGAATACGCCAACGATCTGTGGTGGCAGTTTGCGTTGCGCGCCGATGCGCCGCGCTACCTGCGTGCCAGCCTGCTGGTGGCCGTGGCCTGCCTGGGCTTGCTGACCTGGCAGGCGGTGCGCCCGCGCGGCGCGGCGCCGCAACAGGTCGATGGCGGGCAGCTGCGCCTGGCGCAGACCCTGGTGGCCCAATGCCCGCGCACCGATGCCGCACTGGCCCTGCTGGGCGACAAGCGCCTGCTGTTCGACGACCACCAGCAGGCCATGCTGATGTACCAGGTGCAGGGCCGCAGCTGGATCGCCATGGGTGACCCGGTGGGCGAGGCCGAGGCCGGCGAGGCCCTGGCCTGGCGGCTGCGCGAAATGGCCGACCGGCACGGCGGGCGCGCGGTGTTCTACCAGGTCAGCGCTGATCGCCTGCCGCTCTACCTCGACATGGGCCTGAGCGCCATCAAGCTCGGCGAGGAGGCGGTGGTGCCCTTGTCAGGCTTCTCGCTCGAGGGCCCACGCCGCGCCCACCTGCGCCAGGCCCTGCGCCGGGCCGAGCGCGAGGGCCTGCAATTCGAGGTGATCGCGCCCGGGGAGGTCGAGGCACACATGGCGCAACTGCGCGAGGTCTCGGACCATTGGCTGCAGGGCAAGGCCACGCGCGAGAAGGGCTTCTCGCTCGGGCGTTTCGATGCCGACTACCTGCGCCACTTTCCGATCGCCCTGGTGCGCAAGGAAGGGCGCATCGTTGCCTTTGCCAACCTGTGGCCGGGCAATGGGCACGACGAGTTGTCCATCGACCTGATGCGCCATGACCCGCAGGCGGTGGGCGGGGTCATGGACGTCCTGTTCACCCAGGTGATGTTGTGGGGTGCCGCCAAGGGCTACCAAAGCTTCAGCCTGGGCATGGCGCCGCTGTCGGGCCTGGAGTCACACCCCCTGGCGCCGCTGTGGCACCGGCTGGGGACCACGCTGTACCGCTCCGGCGAGCACTTCTACAACTTCCAGGGGCTGCGCGCCTACAAGCAGAAGTTCGATCCTGAGTGGCAGCCGCGCTACCTGGCCTGCCCGGGTGGACTGGCCTTGCCCGGTGTGCTGCTCGATGTGGCCTCGCTGATTGCCGGAGGCTGGCGCGGCGTGCTCGCGCGCTGAGCGGGCCGGCGTTTGCACCGGCAGGTTTCAAACGAAACATGGCCGCGGCCAGCGGTAGCACGCAGGCCACATCGGGCGACCACCATGCGTCTCACACGCTGGAACCAAAACCCGGGCACGGTGCCCGGCACAACGCCAGCCGGAGAACGCAATGAACGAAATGCAAGCGTCCATGGTGGGCATCGACTCCCTGATCCACGCCACCGGCCACGCCGTTCCCCACCCGATCGTCAACACCAGCGCCGACGTCCAGGCCCTGCGCGATGACGTGCGCGAAGCCATCGTGGCGATCTATTGCGACCACGACGACCAGGCCGCGCGCCGCATCGGCCACGCACGCTGGTTGCTGCGCGAGGGGGCTTCCGAAGGCACGGTGTCGTCGATGCACATCGAGGAGGCGGCATTTCACCTGCGCCAGCACCACCCCTGGGAGGCGCTGAGCGCATTGCGACAGGCCGGCGACGCCTTGCTGATGGTCCAGCTCGACAAAGGAGAACCCTCATGAACATCGACACCGAAACCCCTCCCGAGCGCAACGCGCCTTCGTCGAACTGGAAGCTGCTGCCCCTGATCGGCGCCATGGTGGTGTCCGGCGCGGTGGGCGGCTGGAGCACCCAGTGGTTCCACGACCGACAGGCCGCTCACACTTCGGGCCCCACCCCTGCGGTCGCTGCCGCGGCCAGTGCCCACACTGCACCCGTGCTGGCCACCGCCACGCCCGACTTCTCGTCCATTGCACAGGCGCATGGCGACGCGGTCGTCAACATCGCGGTCAGCGGCATGCGCAAGGTGCGCATGAATGAAGGCGACGGCAACCCCTTTGAGGGCTTGCCGTTCGGCTTCGGCCCGTTCGGGCAACAACAACAGGCGCCCAAGCTGGTGCGGGGACAGGGATCCGGCTTCATCGTCGACAGCGACGGTGTGATCCTGACCAACGCCCACGTGGTGGAAGGCGCCAACCGCGTCACCGTCAAACTGCGCGACCGGCGCGAGTACTCGGCCAAGGTGGTGGGCGTGGACCCGACCACCGACGTGGCGGTGCTCAAGATCGACGCCAAGGGACTGCCCGTGGTGCCGCTGGGCAGCGAGCAGCAGCTCAAGGTGGGCGAGTGGGTGCTGGCGATTGGTTCGCCGTATGGCTTCGAGAACACCGCCACCGCCGGCGTCGTGAGCGCCAAGGGCCGCAGCCTGCCGGACGAAAGCGCCGTGCCCTTCATCCAGACCGACGTGGCCATCAACCCCGGCAACTCCGGCGGGCCGCTGTTCAACGCCAAGGGACAAGTCGTGGGCATCAACTCGCAGATCTACAGCCAGACCGGCGGCTACCAGGGCCTGGCGTTTGCCATCCCGATCGACGTGGCCATGAAGGTCAAGGACCAGATCCTGCGCACCGGGCACGCCGAGCACGCGCACCTGGGTGTGTCGGCGCAGGAAGTCGATCAGGCACTGGCCGAGTCCTTTGGCCTCAAGAGTCCACGCGGCGCATTGATCGCCGAAGTCGAGTCCGACAGCCCGGCGCAAAAGGCCGGTCTGCGGCCCGGCGACGTGGTCCTCAAGGTCAACGGGCGCGACATCGACCGCGTGGCCGATCTGCCACTGGCCATCGGCGAGGCCAAGCCGGGCGACAAGGTCGACATTGCGTACTGGCGCGACCACCACGACGGTGAGACTTCGGCCAAGCTGAGCGGCGCGCAGGACGCCTCGACCCAGAACGTCGACAAGGGCGCCGGCAATGCAGAAGGGGTCAAACTCGGTCTGGCGCTGCGCCCGCTGTCACCCGACGAGCGCGAGGCCACTGGCCAGCGTCGCGGCCTGGTGATCGAAGGTGTCAGTGGTCCGGCCGAAATCGCGGGCGTGCAACCGGGCGACATCCTGATGGGCGTCAACGGCAAGCCCGTGACCAGCGCCGACGAGGTGCGGGCCGCGGTCAAGGACCTCAAAGGCAAAGGCACCGTCGCCCTGCAGCTGCGGCGCGAGGACGCGGTGCTGTTCGTGCCGGTGAAGGTGGGCTGAGCGCGCCGACGGCGCAGCGGCCGCTCAGGCCGCTGCGCCCGCGCGCAACTTCGTCAGTTCGGCCTCGGCCACATCCAGGCGCACCGTGCCGCGCTCGACCAGAACGCGCGCCACCTGTTCGATCTCGGCGCCGACGGCGCCAGCCATCATCGCGATGTTTTGCGAATGCAGGGCCATGTGGCCCTTTTGAATGCCGGTGGTGGCCAACGCCTTCATGGCCGAGAAGTTCTGCGCCAGCCCGACCGCTGCGATCACCCGCGCGAGCGCCTGTGCCGACTGCACACCGAGCACCTTCAGCGACAGCCGTGCGGTGGGGTGCAGCTTGGTGGCGCCGCCGACCAGCCCGACCGCCATCGGCAGCTCGATGCTGCCGGCCAGATCGCCACTGGCCGTCACCTCCCAATGTGTGAGGCTTGCGTAGCGACCGCCTCGCGCCGCGTAGGCGTGTGCACCCGCTTCCACGGCGCGGGTGTCATTACCAGTGGCCAGCACGACGGCGCTGATGCCGTTCATGATGCCCTTGTTGTGGGTCGCCGCCCGATAGGGGTCGGCGTCGGCAAAGTGGTAGGCCGAGACCATGGCGTCGCGCACCGCGTCGCCCCCGATGGCGGCCACCGGCCAGACGCAGCGCGCGCGCGCCAGGCGCCGGTCGGCGAGGTTGGACAGGATGCGCAGGTTGGTTTGGCCGCCGGTCCAGCGCGCGATCTCGGGCGCCAGGCGTTCGGCCATGGTGTTGACCGCGTTGGCGCCCATCGCGTCGCGCGTGTCGACCACGATGTGCGTGATGACCATGGTGCCGCCCCGGGTCTCGAGCACGCGCACCTCCAGGTCGCGAAAGCCACCACCCAGCTTGACCAGCACCGGGTCACAGGCGTCACAAAGGGCCTGCACCTCGTCGCGCCGCTCCAGGATGCGCACCCGGGCCTGGTAGGGGTCTGCCACGTTCGACAGCTGGATCTGCGCAATCATCAGCGTGCCCGACATCGAGGTCGTGAAGCCGCCTGCGTCGTAGCACTGCCGTGCGGCATTGCAGACCGCAGCCACCACGGACGATTCTTCGGTGGCCATGGGGATCAGACGGTCGCGTCCGTCGATGCGCATGTTGGTGGCCATGCCCAGTGGCACGTTCATCGTGCCCACCACGTTTTCGATCAGGTGATCGGCCAGGTCGGGCGCGAGGTTGCCGGTGTTGCCCAACAGGGCGCAATCGCTCGCATCGAGATCGGCAAAACGGGCCAGCGCATCGATGCGATCGGCGATCGACAGTTTGTGGAAGCCGGCGATGCGGCTGCTCGGTTCGGTGGTGCTCATGACAAAGTCCGAAGTGGTTGAAGGCGGTCAGCGCGCAGCCATCAGGCGCGGCAGGTAGGTGATGAGGTCCGGCAGCGCTGCGCAGATCAGCAGGCCGATGAACTGAAGCAGGAAGAATGGGAGCACGCCGCGGTAGACCTGCCCCATGTGGATGCGCGCCGGCAGCGTGCCCTTGATGTAGAACAACGTGTAGCCAAAGGGCGGGCTGATGTAGCCCATCTGGATGGTGATGGCGTAGAGCACGCCGAACCAGATCTCGTCGAAGCCCAGCAGGCGCACGATCGGCAGGAAGACCGGCACCGTGAGCAAGATGATGCCCAGCTCGTCGAGCACGGTGCCGAGGAACACCAGCAACAGCATCATGGCCGCCAGCACCACCCAGCGATTGACATCCAGGCCCTGGATGAAATTGAGCAAGGTGTCGGCGCCACCCAGGCCGGTGAAGATGGCCACGTAGGCCTTGGCACCCAGCGTGATCCACAGAATCATCGACGTCGCCTTCAACGCGTCGATGCCCGCTTCCTGCAACATGGCTCGCCGCAGACGGCCCTTGAGGGCGGCGGGCACCATGGCACCAGCCACGCCCACCGCGGCCGACTCGGTCGGCGTGGCGACGCCGAAGAAGATCGAGCCAAGGATCAGGACGATCAGCATCGATGGGAACACCAGCGCCTTGAGCGCGCGCACCTTCTCTGTGGTGCTCGCACCCTGTGCCCGGTCATCGAGCGGCACCCATTCAGGCTTGAGCCAGCCGACCACCACGATGTAGCCGATGTAGAGGGTTGCCAGGATGAGGCCGGGGATCAGACCGGCGATCAGCATCTGGCCAATGGACACCTGCGCGGTGACGGCGTAGACGATGGTCAGCACCGAAGGCGGAATGAGGATGCCCAGCGTGCCCGAGGCGCAGATGGTGCCGAGCGCGAGTTCGGGCCGGTAGCCGCGGCGCAGCATCTCCGGCAGGGCCAGGATGCCCATGGCCGTGACGGCCGCGCCGACCACGCCGGTCATGGCCGCCATCACCACGCAGATGATCACCGTGCCAATGGCCAGACCACCGCGCACGCGACCGAACCACATCTCCATGGCGCGGTAGAGGTCTTCGATCACGCCCGAGCGCTGCAGGATGCAGGCCATCAGGATGAACAGCGGAATGGCCAGCAGCGCCTCCGACTTCATCGTGTCGAAGATCTGCAGCACCAGCACGATCACCGCGTTGGGCTCCCACAGCGTGACGGTGAACAGCAGGGACAAGCCGCCCAGCACAAAGGCAATCGGCAGGCCACTCAACATGAACAGCGTGAGGCTGCCGAACATCAGCAGCAGGATCAGATTGGGGCTCATGCCGACTCCGTCGCCGTCGGCGCTTCGTGGAACCAGGTGCGCACGAACTCCACCAGCGCCTGCAACAACATGAGCGCCAGTGCCAACGGCACCGTTGCCTTGATGGGCCACACCGGCGGGTTCCAGGCCGAGAAGCTGGTCTCCCGGTAGCTCCAGGCGCTCCAGGCGGCCGGCACGCTGTGCAACAGCAGGATCGCGCAGAACAGCACGATCACCGGGTAGTTCACCAGGTCAAGGCGGCGCAGCCACACCGGGCTCAGGCGCTGCCGCACCAGATCCAGCGCGACGTGACCCTTGAGGTGCAGCAGGTAGGGCCCACCCAGCAGGAAGTAGGGGCCGAACAGCATCACCGCCAGCTCCATGCCCCAGACGGTGGGCGCGTTGAACACATAACGCGCCACCACCTCGAACAACATGACGGGGACGACGATCGCCATCAGCCACACCACCAGCATGAACAGGCGGCGGTTGAGCGCAGTGATCGCCGACGTGGCGACAGACAGCCAGACGGGCATGCCTTGCTCCTCAGAAAACAGACGGTGGCCCGGGGTGCCGCTGGCGCGCACCACGGGCAAAGGGCGGCAGCCCGATCAGCCCAGCAGGCCGAGTTCCTTCATGAACGCCACCTGGCTGTCCAGGATGCGCGTGGCCAGTGCATCGCCCTTGGTGGCGGTGCGCCAGGCTTCCATCGCCTTGGGCCGCGCCGCGGCCACGTCGGCCGGGCTGAAGCGGATGATTTCGCAACCCTTGGCGGCGTACTTCGACAGCACGGTGGCGTCGTTGACCAGGATGTGCTGGCGCAGGGCCGACGACACCTCGCGCGCCGCCAATGCCAGCGCCGCCTTGTACTCGGCCGGCAGCCGATCGTGCGCGCCGCGGTTGGCCACATAGGCGGTGGCCGTCGTGGGCTGGTGAAAGCCCGGCACCACCACGTACTTGGCCACCTCGGCCAGGCCCGCTTCGAAGTTTGCCGTCAGGTCGCCACGGTCGGCCATGTCGATCACGCCCTTGTCCAGCGCGGAGTACACCTCCCCCGTGGGCAACGGCGTCACCGACACACCCATGGCGCCCATGACGGCCGAGGCCAGGCCGACGAAGCGCCCTTTCTTGCCACTGAGGTCGGCGATCTTGCGGATCGGCACCTTCGAGTGCAGCGGCTCCTGCCCATACACCGTGGGTGCGATGTAGTGCAGACCGGCGGGTGCGTAGGCCTGACGCACCATGTCGAGGCCACCGCGCTCGTAGAACCAGGCTTCGTACTCGTCGCTCTCGGCAAAACCGAAGGGGATGGTGCTGGTGAAGGCAAACGCCGGAATCTTGCCGGCCTCGTAGCCGTCGAAGGTCTTCATCATCTCGAAGGCACCACCACGTACCGCATCGAATGCCTGCGCGGCCGGCACGATCTGCCCGGCCGAGAACAGGTTGATCTTGAACTTGCCACCGGTAAGTTCGGCCACCCGGGCGACGAAGCGCTCCTCGTATTTCTGTGGGGTGGTCCCGCCGTCCCAGAGCGCCTGCATGCGCCAGGTCACAGCGGCAGACTGGGCGTGCACCGCCAGAGGTGCGGCCGCAGTAGCGGCGAGAGCGGACTTGAGCAGACCGCGACGTTGGATCGCTTGAGGCTTCATGGTTTGTCTCCAATGGCTTGTGGTTGTCGGTTCGCCGCACCTTGTGCGAGCTGAACGAGGCGCAGTGCTGCGCTCGCGAAAAGTCTATGGACAGTGACCGCCACCCATGGGTACAGTTTGGACACAGATGAACAAACTGTACCCATTGCGCAATGGGCACAGTCCCCACAGGGAAACCGAGGAACGCCCATGGATCCGCAAGGCAGCACCAAGGCCGAGTCGCTCACGCTGCGGTTGATGCAGGCCATCGATCAGGGCGGCATGACCGCCGGCAGCCGCCTGCGTTCGGTGCGCGACGCCGCCACCAAGGAGGGCGTGGGCGTCAACACCGTCGTCGAGGCCTACAACCGACTGGTGGCCCGGGGCTATGCCGAGTCGCGGCCCGGTTCGGGCTTTTATGTGCGGCGTGTGGCGCGCTCGCGCGCGGCTGCGCCGGCTTCGCACGTCAGCGAGGCCGTCGACGTTGTCTCGCTCTTGCGCGAACAACTGGAGCAGCACTACGAAGTGCGCGTGGGCGATGGACGCCCGCCGGCTTCGTGGATGGAGGGGGCCGACCTCACGCGGCACCTTCGGCTCACCCGCAGCGGCGAAGCCAGCGAACACGGCTATGGATCGCCCTGGGGTTACCTGCCGTTGCGCGAGACGGTGGCTCGCCTGCTCAACGAGCGTGCCATCCATGTGCAGACACCTCAGGTGTTGCTCACCCAGGGCGCCAACCACGCGCTCGATCTCATCGTGCGCCACCTGCTCGACGCCGGCGACACCGTATTGGTTGACTCGCCGGGCTACTACCCGCTGTTTGGCAAGCTCAAGCTGGCCAAGATCGAGATGGCCGGTGTGCCGCGCCTGGCAGACGGGCCCGACCTTGACGCCATGGCCCGGCTGATGCAAAGCCTGCGGCCACGCGTGTTCTTCACGCAGTCACTGGCCCACAACCCCACGGGTGGCTCCATCAGCCTGCCCAAAGCCCACAAGCTGCTGCAACTTGCCGCCGAGCACGACTGCCTGGTGGTCGAAGACGACCCGTTTGCCGACCTGCAGCCGGCGTCCGCGCCGCGACTGGCGGCGCTGGACCAGCTCGATCGGGTGATCTACGTGAGCAGCTTCTCCAAGACCTTGTCGGCCAGCCTGCGGGTGGGCTACATCGCGGGCGCGGCCCACCATGTCGGTGCGTTGTGCGATCTCAAGATGGTGACGGTGGTGTCCACCTCCGACATCGTGGAGCGCGTAGTCCACCAGTTCATCACCACCGGCCAGTATCGGCGCCACATCAACCGGCTCAAGGCACGCCTGGCAGAGGCCTATCCGCCGGCCTTGCGGGCACTGACCCGTGCCGGGGCGCCAGCGCAGGCCGCCGACCCCGCGGGCTACTACCTGTGGGTGCGGCTGCCCCCCGGCCTGAGCGAGCGAAACCTGGCGCGCCAGGCCGCGGCGGCCGGGATCTTTCTGGCGCCCGGCGCTGTCTTTCACCCGGAACGCCGCTCCGACGAACCGGCAATCCGGGTGCACGTGGCCTATGCCACCGACCCGCGATTCATTCGCTTCCTCGCGGCCGCCATCAAGGGCGCCCGCTGAGGCGGGGTCAGGCCGCCACTTCGTCGAACAGGGCGTCGATCTGCGCTTCGGCTGCTTGCAGGCTGTCACGGCGCGCGTCGTCGCCCAGGGCCAGACCTTCGGCGTGCACGAACTGCAGGTCGGTCATGCCGAGAAAGCCCAGCACGTTGCGCACATAGGGCGTCTGGGTGTCGTGCGGCTGGTCGCGGTAGTGGCCGCCGCGCGTGGTGATCACGTACACGCGCTTGCCCTTGATCAAACCTTCGGGGCCTTGCGCGGTGTATCGAAAGCTCACGCCGGCGCGGGCCACCTGGTCGATCCAGGCCTTTAGCGTGGAGGGCACGCCGAAGTTGTAGAGCGGCAGGCCGATCACGATGTCATCGGCGGCTTTCAGTTCGGCAATGAGCGCATCGGACTCGGCCACCAGCGCCTGTTGCTCGGCGCTGCGTTGATCGGCCGGTGTGGAGAAGGCGGCCACGCGGGCCATGTCCAGGTGGGCAATGGGTTGTCGGGCCAGGTCGCGTTCGACCACCTGGCCATTGGGGTTGGCGGTGCGCCAGTTGGCGACGTAGCGATCGATGAGTTGGTTGGACTGGCCGCTGCCAAGCAGCAGGCTGGAGCGGATGACGAGCAGGGATTGCATGGCGGTTCCTTTCGGTGAATGCCTGCATTGCAGCATTCGATAAATCGATCGAATAGCGCAAACTTTTGCTGGTTTTCATCGAACGAATCGATAATCTGCCATGGCCAGACCCCATGTCACCCTCGACCAATGGGCCGCCCTGGTGGCGGTCGTTCAGGCGGGCACCCACGCCCGCGCGGCCGAGCAACTGCACCGCAGCCAGTCCTCGGTGACCTATGCGGTGCAGCAGATCGAGTCGCTGCTTGGTGTGAAGGCCTTCGAGCTGCAGGGGCGCAAGGCGGTGCTCACGGCTGCCGGACAGCAGCTGTACCGGCGCGCGCGCTTTCTGGTGGAAGAGGCGCTGGCCATCGAGACGGCGAGCGCGCGCCTGTCGCTGGGCTGGGAGGCCGAGCTGCGGCTTGCGGTGGAAGTGGTGTACCCGCACCAGCGGCTGTTCGATTGCCTTGCACGGTTCAGCGAAGAGGCGCCGCACACCCGCATCGAAGTGGTGGAGGCGGTGCTGGGGCACCGCACGTCGCTGCTGGAGCAGCGCGCCATTGACCTGGCGATCTACGGCACCACCCCGTCCGGCTATGAAGGCGAGCGACTGATGCAGGTGTGTTTCCGGCTGGTGGCGCACCCGGACCACCCACTGCACCAGCTGGGCCGCCCCATCACTGCGCGCGACCTGCGCCAGCATCGGCACCTGGTGGTGCGCGAAAGCAGCCCCGAGCGCAGCAGCGAGCCTTCGATGCAGGTGCCCCAGCGCTGGACGGTGGGGCACTTGTCCACCTCGATCGAAGCGGTGCGTCGGGGCTACGGGTTTGCCTGGCTGCCCGAGGAACACATTCAGGAAGAGCTGCGCAGCGGCCAGCTCAAACCCGTGCCGATGCGCCGCGGCGGCGAGCGCTTTGCGGACCTCTACCTGGTGTTCGCCGACCGCGACAACGCCGGGCCGGGCGCCCGGCGGCTGGCACAGCTGCTGGCCGAGAACGCGCACGGCCAGGCCTGAGTGGCTTGCCCAAAACGCCGGCAGGCATGCCGGATGGTCCGGAACATGGCGCGCAAAACCCCCCATTCGCCACAGGGTCACCCTGCTGGGCGATCATTCCGGCTCCTCCGCCGCACTTGCCCAATCCGTGTCCCACACCCACGACGCCCTGAGCGAGATCAACGCCGTCATCGCCCGCTCCACCGAGTCGGACGGCCTGACGCCGACCGCCGTTGACCACCTGTTCTTTGCCCGCCAGAGCTCGCCGTCGCTGCCCATGCACATGGCGCAGTGGCCCTGTTTTGCGCTGGTGACGCAGGGCACGAAGCGGCTGACACTGGGCGATGAAGTGTTTCACTACGGCGCGGGCGACTGCCTCGTCGTGACGCTGGACCTGCCGGTGGTCTCGTGCATCGTCGAGGCCACGCCCGAGCGCCCCAAGCTCAGCCTGGGCATGGCCATCGACAGCATGCGGCTGCAGGAGGTGCTCGAGCGCGTAAGCCTGCCCCCGGAGGTGATGCGGGGCGACCCCCTGCGCGGCGTCGCAGTGCACAAGGCACCGGGCGAACTGGTGGACGCCATCCTGCGTCTGGTGCGCTTGCTCGAGCGCCCGCATGACATTGCGGCGCTGGCACCGCTGATCGAGCAGGAGATCCTGTACCGGCTGCTGACCGGGCCGCACGGGCCGACGCTGCTGCGCATCGCGGCGGCCAACAGCCCGGGCAACAAGATCGCGCGCGCGGTGGGCTGGTTGCGGCAGAACTTTGCGCAGCCGCTGCGCATCGACGCCCTGGCCAGCCAGGTCGGCATGAGCACCTCGTCGCTGCACCACCACTTCAACCTGATGACGGCCATGTCGCCATTGCAATACCAGAAGCGGCTGCGCCTGCAGGAGGCGCGCCGGCTGATGCTGGTGGACGGACTCGACGTGGGCAGCGCCGCGTTTCGCGTGGGCTATCAAAGCCCCTCGCAGTTCAGCCGCGAGTACAGCCGCCAGTTCGGCCTGTCGCCCTTGCGCGATCGCGAGAACGCGCGCGGCGGCACCGGCCTGGGCTATGTGTCCCTGACCGATGCGCCTGCGCGCGACCTGATCACGCCAGCTTGAACGGCAGCTCGCGCAGCGGCTTGCCGGTGAGCTGGGCGACTGCGTTGGCAAAGGCCGGTGCCAGCGGTGGCAGGCCGGGCTCACCCATGCCGGTGGGCGGATCGGCACTGGGCACGATGTGCACCGCGATCTGCGGCATCTCGGTGATGCGCGCCACGCGGTAGTCGCCAAAGTTGCTCTGCTCGACCACGCCGTCCTTGAGCGTGATGGCCGCGCCCGGCAGGCACATGCCCAGGCCCATGAGGGCCGCACCCTGCACCTGCGCCTCGACCGTACGCGGGTTCACCGCCAGGTTGCAGTGCACCCCGGCCGTGACCTGGTGCAGCACGGCCTGGCCGTCTTTCACCGAGGCCTGGACCACGTAGGCCACCACCGACTCGAAGCTTTCATGCACCGCCACGCCATAGGCGTGCCCGGCCGGCAGCTTCTTGTGCGCGTAGCCGCTCTTGTCCACCGCCAGTTGCAGCGCCGCGCGGTGGCGCGGGTGCTTGTCGCCGAACTGCGCCATGCGGTAGGCGACCGGATCCTGCCCGGTGGCGCGCGCGATCTGGTCGACCAGCGTCTCCATGACGAACGCGGTGTGGGTGGAGCCCACGCTGCGCCACCACAGCACCGGCACGTTCACCTTGGGGTGGTGTACCGTCAGCCGCATCGGGAAGGGGTAGGGCTCGCGCATGCCTTCGACCGCCGTGCCGTCGATGCCGTTCTTGACCATCATGGGCTCGAAGGGCGTGCCCGACAGGATGGACTGACCCACGATGACGTGGTCCCAGGCCAGCACCTTGCCCTGGTCGTCGAAGCCGATGCTGGCGCGGTGCAGGTGCATCGGGCGGTAGTAGCCGCCATGGATGTCGTCCTCGCGGCTCCACAGGGTGCGGATCGGCACCTGCAGGCCGGCCGCGCGTGCCGCCTTGGCGATCGTGCAGGCTTCCACCACGTAGTCGCTGGTGGCAATAGCGCGGCGACCGAAGCCGCCACCCGCGGCCTGCACCACCACCTTCACCTGCTCGGGCTTGAGGCCCAGCGTGCGCGCAGCGGCCATGCCGTCCAGGCCCGGCATCTGCGAGCCCACCCACAGCGTCGCCGCGTCGCCGGTGAAGCCGACGGTGCAGTTGAGCGGCTCCATCGGCGCGTGCGCCAGGTAGGGGAACACGAACTCGGCGTCGATGCGCTTGGACGCGCCAGCCAGCGGCCCCATGTCGGCGTCGAACTGTTTGGCACCCGGCGTTGCCGCCATCTCGCGGTACTGGGTCAGCAGCTTGTCGCTGTCGACCTTGTCGACCGCGTCGGTGGCCCAGCCCAGCTTGAGTGCGTCGCGCCCCGTCTTGGCCGGCCAGTAGCCGTCGGCGA
This sequence comes from Hydrogenophaga sp., assembly GCF_019635465.1. Taxonomy (GTDB): domain Bacteria; phylum Pseudomonadota; class Gammaproteobacteria; order Burkholderiales; family Burkholderiaceae_C; genus Hydrogenophaga. The sequence continues at coordinate 169,543 of NZ_JAHBZK010000002.1, read as the reverse complement.
TCACCACCACGCCTTCGGCGCCACGGTCCAGCGGCACACGCAGCACCGCCTTGACGCCCTTCACCGCGCGCGCGGCGCTGTCGTCAACGCTGCTCAGCTTGGCGCCGAACACCGGCGGGCGCGCCACCACGGCGGTGAGCTGGCCAGGCTGGCGCACGTCGATGCCGAAGGCCTGCTGGCCGCTGCTCTTGGCGCGCGCATCCAGCCGCGTCGTGGCGCGGCCGATCAGGCGAAAGGTCTTGGGGTCCTTGAGCACCACCGCTTCGGGCACCGGGCCTTGCATGGCGGCGTCGGCCAGCTCGCCATAGCCCAGGCGCTTGCCACCGGGACCGATGACCTGGCCGGCCTCGGTGCGCAACGAGGCCACGTCAACCTTCCAGCGCCCGGCCGCAGCGGCCAGCAGCATGGCGCGCGTGCGCGCACCCAGCTCGCGGTACTGCATGAAGCTGTTCTTGATGGAGTTGGAGCCACCCGTGATGTGCAGGCCCCACAAGGGGTCGGCATAGGCCATGTCGTTGGTGCCGAGTTGCGACTTCACGCGCGCCCAGTCGGCGTCCAGCTCCTCGGCCAGGATCATCGGCAGCGCGGTCTGCACGCCTTGGCCGAACTCGAGCCGGTTGACCGTCACGGTGACGGTACCGTCGCGCGCAATGGCCACAAAAGCGGCCGGTTGCTGCGTGGGCTTGAGGCCGGCGGCCGGCTTGTCTTGTGCGAGCACGCCGGCCGGGTAGACGCCGAGCGCAAAGCCGCTGGCCACCGCCAGTTTGAGAAAGCCCCGACGGGGCAGTTCGGCCACGCCAGGTTGGCGCCCTTCGTGGCGTGCGATCAGGTGCTGCAGCGCGCGGGGCAGTTCGTGGATGTGCTGGTTCATGGTACCCCCTGTGCTCATACGATGGCGCGCGCGGCGTCGGCCACCGCGGCGCGGATACGGTCGTAGGTGCCACAGCGGCAGATGTTGCCGGCCATGGCCGCGTCGATGTCGGCCGCGCTCGGGCGCGTGCCTTTGGGCAGGGATTTGAGGAAGGCGGTGGCGCTCATGATCTGGCCACTCTGGCAATAGCCACATTGCGCCACATCGTGTTTGACCCAGGCGTCGCGCACGGCACGCCCAATCGGGTCCTTGCCATCGGTGACGGCCTCGATGGTGGTGATGGCGCGGCCTTCGACGCTGCCGATCGGCGTGACGCAGGACCGGATGGCCTGGCCGTCCAGGTGCACGGTGCAGGCGCCGCACTGCGCCGCGCCGCAGCCGAACTTGGTGCCGCTCAGGCCCAGCGTGTCGCGCAGTGCCCAGAGCACGGGGGTGCCGGGGTCCACGTCGAGCGCGTGGTCGCGGCCATTGACTTGCAGTCGGGTCATGGGGGTCTCCCGGAAACAGATAGGTGGATATGCACGATCCAGCCATGCGCGCACGGCCAGTGGGCACGGAGTGTTCCTGTTTCACAGGGTCGGGCGTTAGCCCGATGCTGCGAATTGCTTGCCCGATCCTCCAGCGCAGACGTCCACACACCCGGTCCGACCCTCCTGCCCGGGCGGGCTTCAAATAGAGGGCATACTTACTATTTCCTGTTCCTGTCGTCCGGGCGCCGCGGCGCCCTTTGTTGTGTGGGCACTGCGGTGCCTTTTTTGTCTGTTGCGGAGACCGTTTTCATGGATCGTCGTTCGTTGATCAAGCACGCTGGCATCGCCGGTGTGTTCACCGCTGGCGTGGCGCCCGCGGTGCAAGCCCAGGCCGCTGTTCGCTGGCGCCTGGCATCGAGTTTTCCCAAGTCGCTGCCGACCATCTTCGGCTCGGCCGAGAAGTTTGCAGAGACCGTCAAGGCGCTGTCGGGCGGCAAGTTCGAGGTGTCGGTGCACGCCGCAGGCGAGTTGCTGCCGGCCTTCGGTGTGGTCGATGGCATCCAGGACAACACCATCGAGATGGCGCAGACCGCGCCCTACTACTTCACCGGCAAGGACCCGGTGTTCGCCTTTGGTTGCGCCGTGCCCTTCGGCCTGACCGCGCGCCACATGGACGCCTGGATGGAGCACGGCAACGGGCGCAAGCTGCTCGACGCGTTCTACGCCAAGTACAACATCCTCTCCATGAGCTCTGGCAACACCGGCACCCAGATGGGCGGCTGGTACCGCAAGGAGATCAAGTCCGTGGCCGACCTCAAGGGCCTGAAGATGCGCCTGGGTGGCGGTCTGTTCGGCGAGTCCATGGCCAAGCTGGGCGTGGTGGCGCAGAACATGCCGGCCGGTGAGGTCTACCAGGCGCTGGAAAAGGGCACGCTGGACGCCACCGAGTTCGTCGGTCCGTTCGACGACGAGCGCCTGGGCTTCAACAAGGTCGCGCCGTTCTATCACTACCCGGGTTGGTGGGAAGGTGGCGCCGAACTGGAGTTCTTCATCAACAAGAAGGCCTTCGAGGCGCTGTCACCCGAGAACAAGGCCATCGTGCGCGCCGCTGGCGCCGTGGCCGCGCGCGACATGACCGCCAAGTACGACGCCCAGAACCCGATGGCGCTCAAGCGTTTGGTGGCGTCGGGCACCAAGCTGGTGGCCTTCCCGAAGGCGGTGATGGATGCCGGCTTCAAGGCCGCGCAAGAGGTGTTTGCCGCGCACGAAGCCAAGTCGCCCGAGTTCAAGAAGATCCACCAGGACATGCGCGCCTTCCAGCGCGACCAGGTGCTGTGGAGCCGCTTCTCCGAGTGGCGCTACGACAGCTACATCACCTCGGCCAAGATCTGATCGCCCATCGCCTGCTCCAGCGCAGGCACCGTGAGAGTCCCGCAGCCTGCTGCGGGATTTTTTTTGCCTGATCGGAAGAGGTCAGCCCTTACTGGCGTGGGCGGGGCACAGCGCGCACGCTGCGCACAAAGGCCTTGCGGTCTTCGGCCTTGCGATCGAACTGGCGCGCCAACGAGCCGCAGACCAGATCGCACAGCGCATACACCGATTCATCGGCGATACGGTAGTAGACCGCGGTGCCGCGGCCCTCGCGCTCGACCAGGCCGTGCTGCATGAGCACCGCCAGGTGGCGCGAGATGTTGGCCGAGGTGTAGCCACAGGCCTGCGCCAGCTCACCCACGTTGTGCTCACCCTCGCGCAGCAGGTTGAGGATGTGCAGTCGGGTGGGCTCGGAGAGCGCCTGAAAGTAAGAGGCCACCTGTTCCAGGGCCTCGGCAGACAAGCCTTGCATGGACGGACATGTGCGCAGTGAGGAGCCCGGATCATGCCCGATCGGCTTTTTCCTTGAAAGCATGCTCATTTGCTTATTGACTATTTAACTATGTGCTCACATAATAGCCTTCATTGCACAACTTGTGAACCCAGGAGAGACAAATGGAATGGATGCCGAAGCGCTCGCTGCTGACCGCCGCCGTGACGGCGGCGTTGGCCGTGCCGGCCTGGCCGGTGGTTGCCGCCGACCTGGCCAGCGCCCCGGTGACCGCCAGCGGCGTGGCACAGGCCGACGCCTTTGACGGCACCGTGGAGGCCGTGCGCCAGACCGTGGTGGCCGCCCAGGTGCCCGGCGCCGTGGTGGCGCTGACGGTGAAGGCCGGCGACCGCGTCAAGGCCGGTCAGGTACTGCTGCGACTGGACGCCCGCGCGGCCGAGCAACAGGCCGGCGCGGCCGCCGCCCAGGTGCAGGCCGCGCGCGCCGCCCAGGTCGCGGCCACGCGCGAGTACGAGCGCCAGAAACAGCTGTTCCAGAAGAACTACATCAGCCAGGCCGCACTCGACCGCGCCGAGGCCCAGTACAAGGCCACCCAGGCCCAGTCGGCCGCGCAGGTGGCCGCCGCCGGTGCGGCCCGCACCGAATCGGGCTTCTATGTGGTCAAGGCGCCGTACGACGGCGTGGTGTCCGACGTGGCCGTGGTGCTGGGCGACATGGCCATGCCGGGCCGCGCGCTGGTGACTTTGCACGACCCCGCCGCCCTGCGGGTGTCGGCCGCACTGCCGCAGACCGCGGCCACCCGCCTGGACGCCAACGGCGGTGCCGCCCGCATCGACGTGCCCGGACTGGACGCCGCGCGCATCACCCCCACCCGCTGGCAGGTGCTGCCGGCGGTCGACCCCGCCACCCACACCGTCACCGTGCGCTTCGACCTGCCCGCCGGCACCACGGTCGCACCAGGCAGCTTTGCCCGTGTGTGGCTGCCCGGCGCCAGCACCGACGGCGCGCGCATCAGCGTGCCGCTGGCGGCGGTGGTGCGCCGTGCCGAGCTGACCGCGGTCTACGTGATCGGCAGCGACGCCCGTCCACTGCTGCGCCAGGTGCGCCTGGGGCCGGTCAGCGGCGACCAGGTGGAAATCCTCTCGGGTTTGCGCGCCGGTGAGCGCGTGGCCCTCGACCCGCAAGCCGCGGCCAAGGTGCGGTGATGGGCATTTCCGGACGCATTGCCCGCTTCTTCCAGAGCGCGCACATCACCCCGCTGCTGGCCCTGGTGGCCCTGCTGCTGGGCATGTTCGCGGTGCTCGTCACGCCGCGCGAGGAAGAGCCGCAGATCAACGTGACCATGGCCAACGTGCTGATCCCCTTCCCCGGGGCATCGGTCAAGGACGTGGAGCAGATGGTGGCGACACCGGCCGAGCAGGTGCTGTCGCAGATGGCGGGGGTGGAGCACGTGATGAGCGTCTCGCGCCCCGGCGTGGCCATCGTCACCGTGCAGTTCGAGGTGGGCGTGCCGCGCACCGAAGCGCTGGTGCGCCTGTACGACACCGTTAACGCCAACGCCGACTGGCTGCCCGCCGGCCTGGGCGTGGGCGAGCCGCTGATCAAGCCCAAGGGCATCGACGACGTGCCCATCGTCACGCTCACCCTGTTCAGCCAGGACCCGGCGCTGGGCGCCTTCGACCTGGAGCGCGTGGCCCACACGCTGGAGGCCGACCTCAAGCACGTCAAGGGCACGCGCGAGATCACCACCATCGGTGGCCCGGGCCGCGCCATCCGGGTCGAGATCGACCCCGCCCGCATGGCCGGTGCCGGCGTCACCGTGCCCGAGCTGCGCCAGGCGTTGCAGTCGGCCAACCTGGGCGCACCGGTGGGCGACCTGCTCGCTGGCGACCGCGCCGTGGCGCTGGAAGCCGGCCCCTACCTGCGCGATGCGCGCGAGGTCGGTGAGCTGGTGGTCGGCGTTCGCCAGGGCCGCCCGGTGTTCCTGCAGGACGTGGCCCGCGTGGTCGACGGCCCGCTGCCGGCGCAACGCTATGTGTGGCACGGCGTGACCGGCAAAGACGGTGGCGAATACCCGGCGGTCACGCTGGCCATCACCAAGAAGCCGGGCGAGAACGCCATCGCCGTGGCCGACGCCGTGATGCAGCGCGTGGACACGGTCAAGAACACGCTGATCCCGTCCAACGTGCAAGTGGCCGAGACGCGCAACTATGGCGCCACCGCCAACGACAAGGCGATGAAGCTGATCCAGAAGCTGATGTTCGCGACCGCCTCGGTCGTGGCGCTGGTGTTCCTGGCCCTGGGCCGCCGCGAGGCCGCCATCGTCGGCACCGCGGTGATCCTCACGCTCACCGTCACGCTGTTCGCCTCCTGGGCCTGGGGCTTCACGCTCAACCGGGTGTCGCTGTTCGCGTTGATCTTCTCGATCGGCATCCTGGTCGACGACGCCATCGTGGTGGTCGAGAACATCCACCGCCACATGGCGCTGTACCCACACAAGACGCTGGTTGAGCTGATCCCCGGTGCGGTCGACGAAGTGGGCGGCCCCACCATCCTGGCCACGCTGACCGTGATCGCGGCGCTGCTGCCCATGGCCTTCGTCTCGGGCCTGATGGGTCCGTACATGAGCCCGATCCCGATCAACGCCAGCATGGGCATGCTGTTGTCGCTGGCAATCGCCTTCATCGTGACGCCCTGGTTGTCGCGCCTGTGGCTCAAGCACACCGGCGGCGCAGACGGTGGTGCCCACGGCGACCACGCCCCCAAAGGCCTGGCCGCGCGCATCGGTCCGCTGTTCGACCGGGTCTTCCGCCCCCTGCTCGACGAGCGCCGCGGCGGTCGCAACCGCAAGCTGCTGGGCCTGGGCGTGGCCGGCCTGATCGCGCTGTCGCTGGCGCTGCCGGTGTTCGGCCTGGTGGTGCTCAAGATGCTGCCCTTCGACAACAAGTCGGAGTTCCAGGTGGTGGTGGACATGCCCGCCGGCACGCCGGTGGAGCGCACTGCCGCGGTGTTGCGCGAGCTGGGCGCCTACGTGGCACAGCAGCCCGAGGTGGTGGACTACCAGGCCTATGCCGGCACCGCTGCCCCCATCAACTTCAACGGCCTGGTGCGCCAGTACTACCTGCGCGCCGGCGGCGAGGTCGGCGACCTGCAGGTCAACCTGGTCGACAAGCACGAGCGCAGCGAGCAGAGCCACGCCATCGCCACCCGTGTGCGCCCGGCGCTGCAAGCCATCGGCCAACGCCACGGCGCCAACGTCAAGGTGGTCGAAGTGCCCCCCGGCCCGCCGGTGCTCTCGCCCATCGTGGCCGAGGTCTATGGCCCCGACGCCGACGGCCGCCGCACCGTCGCCCAAGCGGTGCGCCAGGTGTTCGAGCAGACGCCGGGCGTGGTCGACATCGACGACTCTGGCATTGCCGACGCGCCGCGACAACTGCTCAACATCGACCGCCGCAAGGCCGCGCTGCTGGGCGTGCCGCAGGCCGCCATCGTGAGCACGCTGCGCGCTGGTCTGGCGGGCGAGGCCACCACCTACCTGCACGACGCGAGCAAGTACCCGGCCGCCGCCACCCTTCAGTTGCCGAGTGAGTTGCACGGCAGCCTCGATGCCTTGCTGCAACTGGGTGTGCGCGGTGCGGCCGGCCAGATCGTGCCGATCCGCGAGCTGGTGCAGATCACCGACAGCCTGCGCGAGCAACCGGTGTTCCACAAGGACGGCCTGCCGGTGCACTTCGTCGTCGGCGACATGGCCGGCGCGCTCGACAGCCCGCTCTACGGCATGTTCCAGATGCGCCCGGCGCTGGCGAAGATCACGCCGCCCGGTGGCGGCTCGCTGGGCGAGACCTTCATCAGCCAGCCCGCCGACACCTGGCGCGACTACGCCATCAAGTGGGACGGCGAGTGGCAGATCACCTACGAGACCTTCCGCGACATGGGCGCCGCCTACGCCGTGGGTCTGGTGCTGATCTACCTGCTGGTGGTGGCGCAGTTCGGCTCCTACCTCACGCCGCTGATCATCATGGCGCCCATCCCGCTGACCATCGTCGGCGTGATGCCCGGCCACGCCTTGCTGGGCGCGCAATTCACCGCCACCAGCATGATCGGCATGATCGCGCTGGCCGGCATCATCGTGCGCAACTCCATCCTGCTGGTGGACTTCATCCGGCTGCAGGTGGCCGAAGGCATGCCGCTCAAGCAAGCCGTGGTGCGCTCCGCCGCGACTCGCGCGCAGCCCATCGTGCTCACCGGCCTGGCGGCCATGCTGGGAGCGTTCTTCATCCTCGACGACCCGATCTTCAACGGTCTGGCGATCTCGCTGATCTTCGGCATCTTCGTGAGCACGCTGCTCACGCTGGTGGTCATCCCCTTGCTGTATTTCGTGGCCTACCGCCACGAGCCAGCCCCGCTTGCCTCAACCCAACCTCAAGGAGAACCCTCATGAACTCGTGGCAAATCGTTCGCCTCTTCGCCGGCAGCTTCATCCTCATCTCGCTCGCCCTCGGCGTGCCGGGCAGCCCGCTGTTCGTCAACACCTGGTGGCTGGCCTTCACCGCCTTCGTCGGCGCCAACCTGCTGCAAAGCGCGCTGACCCGCTGGTGCCCGCTGGAAATCATCATGCGCAAGCTCGGCGCCAAAGCCGGCGAATGAGCCGGCGGGTGAGCCCCATGCGCAAGCGACTTCCACTGAGCGCGATGGCGCTGGCCGCGCTGGCTGCGCTGTCGGCGCCGTCCGCCTGGGCGCTGGACCTGGCCGAGGCCTGGGCCGGCGCACGCCAGCACGCGCCACAGGCCACGGCGGCCCAGGCGGCGCGCGACGCCGGCCTGGCGCGCCATGAGCAGTCGCGCGCGCTGTGGCGTCCCACCATCGGGCTGGAAGCCGGCCTGTCCTACGCGGGTGCCGAGTCGTCGATCCGCGGGGCGCAGTTCGCGGCCCCCGGCTTCGGCCAGTCCACCGGCGTGAGCTTTGACACCTCCGTCACCGGCGGCACCGGCACGCGGGTCGACCTTGTGCTGCGCCAGCCGCTGATCAGCCGCGAGCGCACTGCCCAGGGCCAGGCCCTGTCGCTGTCGGCGCAGGCGGCCGAGGTGCAATGGGCGCAGGCCCAGCAAGACCTGATGCTGCGCACCGCGCAAACCTATTTCGAGGCCGCCGTGGCTGCCGAACAGGTGCGCCTGCTGCAACAGCAGGCGCAGTCGGTGCAGCGCGCGGCCACCGAGGCGCGCGACCGCTTTCAGATCGGCGACAAGCCCATCACCGACGTGCACGAAGCCACGGCGCGCGCCGCGGCGCTGCAGTCCGAACTGCTGGCCGCACAGACGCGACTGGCTTTCAACCGCCAGGCACTGAGCGACCTCACCGGTCTGGCGATGGGCGAGACGGGCCTGTCGCTGCCAACCAGCCACGCCGTCGCAACCACCACCGGTAGCCTGGACGAATGGCTGGCCCGCGCCGAGCAGCACAACCCGGGTCTGCGCCTGGCCGCCACCCAGGTGGCGGTGGCGCAGGCCAAGGCCGACGCCAGCGGTGCAGCCTTCTCGCCCACCCTGGATGCCGTGGCCCGCCTGGGCCGCGAGCGGCTCTCAGGCGATGGCGACTTCGGCCGCGCCAGCCAGACGACGCGCCAGCAGGCCATCGGTGTGGTGCTCAACGTGCCGCTCTACACCGGCGGCATGCGCAGTGCGCAGCACCGCGAAGGGCTGGCCTTGGTCGAGCAGGCCCGCGCCGAGCAGGAACAGCTGCGCCAGCAGGTGACGCTTCAGACGCGCGACACCTGGCAACAGCTGCAGGTGGCCCAGGCCCGCCTGGACGCCCTCGATGCCGCACTCACCGCCAGCCGCGCGCGGCTGGACGCCACGCAGGTCGGTCTGCAGGCCGGTGACCGCACCACGCTGGACCTGCTGAACGCCCAGAACGACGCCCGCGGCGCCGAGCTGGCCCTGCTGCAGGCACGCGTGCAGCGACTGATGCTGCGCCTGCAACTGGCCTCGCTCGCTGGCGCCCTCGACGAACAGACCTTGAACACCGCGAATGCCCAACTGACCCACTGACCCCAACCACCCACCGAGGAGACACCCCATGGCCCACATCGTTGTTCTTGGCGCCGGCATCGGCGGCATGCCCGCGGCCTACGAGCTGCGCGCCGAACTTGGCGGCTCGCACCGCATCACCGTCATCAACGCGGTCGACTACTTTCAGTTCGTGCCGTCCAATCCCTGGCGTGCGGTGGGCTGGCGCACCCGCGAGGCCATCACCCTGCCGATCGAGCCGCTGCTCAAGAAGCGCGGCATCGAGTTCATCGGCCAGGCCGCGGCCCGCATCGACGCCGAGAACAACGCCATCGAGCTGCTTGACGGCAGCCGTGTGGACTACGACTACCTGGTGATCACCACCGGCCCGCGCCTGGCCTTTGAAGAGGTGCCCGGCGCCGGACCAACCGAGGGCCACACCCAGTCGGTGTGCTCGGTCGACCACGCCGACCACGCCCTCACGGCCTACGAACGCTTCCTCGATGCACCGGGGCCGGCCATCATTGGCGCCATGCCCGGCGCCTCGTGCTTCGGTCCGGCCTACGAGTTCGCCTTCATCTTCAGCCGCGACCTGCAAAAGCGCAAACTGCGCCACAAGGTGCCCATCACCTTCGTGACCAGCGAGCCCTACATCGGCCACCTCGGCCTGGGCGGTGTGGGCGACTCCAAGGGCATGCTCGAGAGCGAGCTGCGCAACCACGACATCAAGTGGATCTGCAACGCCAAGGTCACCAAGGTCGAGGACAGCAAGATGTTCGTCACCGAGCTCGACGACATGGGTCAGGTCAAGCGCGAACACGAGCTGCCGTTCAACTACAGCATGATGCTGCCGGCCTTCAAGGGCGTGGACGCGGTGGCCAATGTCGAGGGCCTGTGCAACCCGCGCGGCTTCGTGATCATCGACGAATACCAGCGCAGCAAGAAGTACCGCAACATCTACTCGGCCGGCGTGTGCGTGGCCATTCCGCCGGTGGAAGCCACCCCGGTGCCAACCGGTGCACCCAAGACGGGTTACATGATCGAGTCCATGGTGACGGCCATCGTGCACAACATTGCCGCCGACATCGCCGGGCAGCCCGCCACCGCCAAAGGCACCTGGAACGCCATCTGCCTGGCCGACATGGGCGACACCGGCGCCGCCTTCGTGGCGCTGCCGCAGATTCCGCCGCGCAACGTGAACTGGTTCAAGAAGGGCAAGTGGGTGCACCTGGCCAAGATCGCCTTCGAGAAGTACTTCATCTACAAGATGAAGAGCGGCAGTTCCGAGCCCGTCTACGAGAAGTACGTGCTCAAGGCATTGGGAATTACCCGCCTGACCGATCGTCACTGAGCCCGCCTGCAGCGCGGACAGCGCTGTCGGTGTTGGCAGAACACCAAACCGGGCGACGGACTGTCAGGCGCTGTTGGCGACTTTGTGCATACTTGCTCACGCGATCCGTAAGCACAGGTACAACAGGGAGACAAACCGGGGCAACACAGCCAGCCCCGCACCACAGGACCGGTTCCTGAGACGATGTCTGCCCGCTCCGAGACCCAAACCGGTCAGGTCATCGGCACAGCGCCCTCGCTGCCCTTCGGCCTGCTGTTCGCGCACCTGCCCACGGCCTGCGTGGTCAGCCGCCTGGGCGATGGCTGCATCCTGGCGGTCAACGACGCGTGGTGTGCACTCACCGGTTTCACGCGCGAGGCGGCCATCGGCCAGACCACCGTGTCCCTGGGCATCTGGCGCGACGCCGACCAGCGCGAGGGCTTTCTCAAAGGCGACCACGACGCCGATCGCCTGTACCCCCTGCGGGCCGCCACCGCCGACCACCGCAAGGTCCGCCTCAAGACCGAGGTGCTGAACGTCGATGGCACCGAGTTGCTGTTGACCTGCATCACCGAGGCCCAGTCCGAAGCCGTCACCCAGCAAAACCTCCAGCGCGCGCTGGACGAACTGGTCGAAGCCAACCGCGAGCTCCAGGCGCGCAACGAACTGCACGGCGAGATGGAGCTTCTGGCGCAACTCGGTGCCTGGACCAACCGCGAAGGCAGCGACACCGTGCGCTGGAGCGAAGGCCTGTACGCGGTGACCGGGCGCACACCGGGGCAACCGATGGACAAGCAGCGTGCGCGCGGCGGCATCCACCCCGACGACCGCGAGGCCTGGCTGGCACACCGCGCCGCGCTCGACGGCAGCTTCATGGACTTTCGCTGGATCCGCCCGGACGGGCAGCAACTCTGGATGCGCACCCGCATGAGCCGCTCGCAGGTGCCCGGCAATCCGTACACCGATTTCGGCGTGGTGCAGGACGTGACCGCCGAGCGAACCGCCCGCGCCAGACTGCAGTCCCAGCTCGACCTGCTCAACCAGGTGGCCCAGCATGCGCCGGGGATGATGTACCAGGCGCTGCGCAACGTCGATGGCAGCACCGAAATCACCTTCATGAGTGATCGCGCGCGCGACATGCTTCAGCTGGGCGCGCACGAATCAATCACCGATGCGCGCACCCTGTTCAAACGGGTGGCACCGGACGACCTGCCCCGCATGCTGGAAGACCTGGACCATTTCTCCCGCACGCTGCAGCCCTGGCGAGAGCGCTACCGCGTGCACCTGCCCGATGGCGCCGAGCGCTGGATCCGCTTCGAGGCCACACCCGATGCCTTGCCCGACGGCAGGGTGCTGTGGCACGGCTTTCTGGCCGATGTGACCGAAGAGCGCGCCGCCCGCCAGGCCCTGGATCGCCAGCAACAGTTGCTGGAGGCGATCCGCATCATCCAGGGCCTCTACATCCGCACCGAGAACAAGGGCGAGGTGTTTCCCCGGCTGCTGCGCGAGATCGCCGGTGTGGCGCGCCCGGACGCCGCCTTTCTGGTCGAGCTGGAGAGCGCGGCACTCGGCGCCGATCCAACCACACCGGCACTGGTGGGCCAACTGCTCGACACCCAGGACCGCGAGGGGCGATTCACGCTCGACGATCCGGTTGCGCTGGCGCAGCTCACCAGCGGTCGCTGTGCCGTGCTGAAACCTGACCATGCCGGTCATGCCGCGCTGAGCGCCCACCTGGTGGGCCATCACCCGCTGGTGCTGGTGCCACTCAAAGGGCCCGATGGCCTGGTGGGATTGCTCGGCCTGCAACACCGGGACCCCGCCAACGTCATGTTCGAGATGGGTTTTCTGGAGCCCATGACCAGCGCCACCGCCCAGCTGTTGCTGGCCTGGCGCTCGGCCCGCCAGCGCGACCTGACGCTGGAAGAGCTTGCCCAGACCAGCCGAGAACTGGAAGCACAGCGTCGCGCCTTGCAGGTGACCCTGCAAAGCATGAACCAGGGTCTGGGCAAGATCGAGCCCGACGGGCGTGTGTCCTTCTACAACCAGCGCCTGCTTGAGTTGCTGGACCTGCCCGAGTCGCTCATGCAGGCCTCACCAACCCACGCCGATGTATCGCGCTTCATGGCCGCACGTGGGGACTTCGGCCCCGGCTTCGAGTACGTGGATGCCACCGCCCGCCACTACGTCAAGGTCGCTGGCGACAGCGAGGCGCCCGGCACCTACCTGCGCGAGACGCAGAACGGGCGCTTTCTGGAGATCGGCACCCAGCCCCTGCCCGAGGGTGGCTGGGTGCGCACCATCACCGACGTCAGCTCCTACGTCGCCAGCCAGCAAGCGCTCGACCAGGAACGGCAGCGGCTGGCCTGGGTGCTGGAAGCCACGCGCCCCGGCGTCTGGGAAAACGACCTCGGTTCGGAGCGCCTCACGGTCAACGACCGCTGGGCGCAGATCGTGGGCTACACACTGCAGGAGCTCGAACCCGTCACCGACCAGACCTGGATACGGCTGGTGCACCCGGATGATCTGCTGAAGGCCAACGCCGTGCGCGACGCGCACATCGCCGGGGAACTGCCGTACTACGAGTGCGACATCCGCATGCGCCACAAGGACGGCCACTGGGTGTGGGTCAACACCCGCGGGCGCGTGCACCGCCGCGCCCGCGACGGCAAGCCGCTGTACATGTCGGGCACCCACATCGACATCAGCGAACGGGTGCAAGCGCAGGAGATGCTCAGCTCGCTCAACACCGAGCTGGAACGCAAGGTGCAGGAGCGCACGCGCCACCTGGAGCGCACCCTGCGCGACATGGAGGCCATCGCCTATTCGATCGCGCACGACCTGCGCACGCCACTGCGCTCGGTCAACGGCTTTGCCTCGGTGCTGGTGGCCACCGAGCCGCATCACTTGAGCGCCGCCGGCGTCGACTCACTCAACCGCATCGTCAACGCCTCCAAACGCATGGGGCAGATGCTCACCGAGATGCTGGATGTGCTGGCCGTGGTGCGCGCCGACATCGCCGAGGCTCACGTCGACATGCACACCATGGCCCACGACATCGACCAGCAACTGGGCCTGCGCGCCTCCCAGGTAGCGCTCACCATCGACCCCCTGCCACCGGCGCGCGGCGACCACAAGCTCATCAAGCAGGCGCTGCGCAACCTGATGGACAACGCCGCGAAGTACTCGCGCCACCAGCAACCGCCACGCGTGCACGTGGGCTACGACGCCGCCGAGCGTGCCTACTTCGTGCGCGACAACGGCATGGGCTTCGACATGGCGCAGGCCGACAAGCTCTTCGGCCTGTTTCAGCGCCTGCACGGCGACACCCAAGTGCCGGGCACCGGCATCGGGCTGGCCATCGCTTCGCGCGCCGTCGAGCGCCACGGCGGGCAGATCTGGGCCCGCTCGGCACCCGGTGATGGCGCCACCTTCTGGATGCGTCTGCCGTCGAACGACGGTGCTTGAGTCGCGGGCCAGTGTTCTGTCCCGCAAATAGCGGGACAGAACACTAGCGGCTGTACTGCGTCTCGATCCCGGCCCAACGCGGGAAGCCGACGATGCGCTTGTATTCCTCGAAGCCCACGCCCGTTCCCACCAGCTTGAGCTCGCCGCTGTGCAGGTCGGCCAGGCTGGCCTGCATGGTGCGCACGATGCGCATGAGCAGCGAGATGCCGTAGATGGCAATGCGAAAGCCCATGGCCTCGAGCTCGGCCGGCTTGAGGATGGGGGTTCGACCGCCTTCGAGCATGTTGGCCATCAGCGGCACGCCGGCCAGCGCACGCCCCACGTGCTCGAGCTCGGCCACCGACTCGGGCGCCTCGATGAAGATGCCGTCGGCACCCGCGCGGGCATAGCGCTCGCCCCGGCGCAAGGCCTCGTCCATGCCGATCACCTCGCGCGCATCGGTGCGCGCAATGATGAAGGTGCGCGGATCGCGCCGCTGCTCGGCCGCGGCCCGGATGCGGCGCTCCATCTCTTCGCAGGGCAGCAGCTCCTTGCCCGCGATGTGGCCACAGCGCTTGGGCGAGACCTGGTCTTCAAAGAACAGCGCCTGCACGCCCATGCGTTCGTAGGTGTGCACCGCGTGCACCACGTTCTTCACGTCGCCATAGCCGTTGTCCACGTCCACCAGCACCGGCAGGTCGGACACGGCAAGGATGTCGCGCACCGCGACCGACAACTCCCCCAGTGCGGCCAGGCCGATGTCTGGCAGGCCATGGCGCACGCCCACCACCGGGAAGCCTCCGATGAAATAGGCCTTGAAGCCGGCCTGCTGGATCAGCATGGCCGACAGCGCATCGTGGGCGCCGGGCAGCACCAGCGGGCGTTCGCTGGCAACGAGGTCGCGGAAATGGACAGACATGGCGATGGGTGTCGAAGTTGTTGGTCGGTTCACTGGTCGATCTTGATGCCGCCGGTGCGGATGACGCTGGCCCAGCGCTGGCCGTCCTCGCGCACCAGCGCGGACAATTCCTGCGGCGTGCCGCCCAGGGCCTCGGCCCCCTGGCGCTGAAACTGGGCGCGCAGGTCCGGGTCCCGCAGCACGGCGTTCACCTCGCGGTTGAGGCGTTCGACGATGGCGGCGTCCAGGCCCGCGGGCGCCATCAGCGCAAACCAGGTGGTGCCGTCGAAGTCGGCAAAGCCGGCCTCGCGCAAGGTGGGCAGATCGGGGGCCAGTGGCGAACGCTGCGCACTGCCGATGGCCAGCGCCTTCACCTTGCCCGCCTGCGACTGGGGCAAAGTCCACACGATGCTGTCGAACGCGAAGTCGATCTGCCCGCCGTGCAGATCGGGCAAGGCCTGGATGCCGGTCTTGTAGGGCACGTGGGTGGTGCGCACACCGGCACGCTGCGCGAAGTCGGCGCCGATGAGGTGGGTGACCGAGCCGTTGCCGCTGGACGAATAGTTCATCGGCAATGCACGCTGCTTCGCCAAGGCGACAAGCTCGGCCACGCTGCCCACCTTCAGCTGCGGGCTGACCACCAGCACGTTGGGAGCGGTGGCCAGGCGTGCCACCGGCGTGAAGTCGCGCTGCACGTCGTAGGGCAGGCTGCGCAGGTTGGGCAGCACCGCGTGCGTGCTGCTGGTGGCGATGAGCAGGGTGTAGCCATCGGCCGGTGCCTTGGCCACCGACGCTGCGCCGATGGCACCGGCGGCGCCCGCGCGGTTCTCGATCACCACCGGCTGCCCGATCGCCGCACTGAGCTTTTCGCCCACGATGCGGGCCAGCGCATCGGTGCTGCCGCCCGCGCCGAACGGCACAACGATGCGCACCGGCTTGTCTGGCCAGGCAGCCGTTTGCGCACGGGCCTGGGGCAACCAGGGCAGCAGGAAGGCCAGCGCCGCGGCGATCCAGAGTCGTCGGGCACGGAGGTGCAGGCAGTTCATGGTGTGTCTCCTTGTGGTTTTCGAACCCGAAAATCCCTGGACGTCTCTGCGGAATCCTGGGCACCGGCGCACTCTAGGTTGTGACCCGGATGGACACCAATGACATGTTTCCATCACAGTCCATGCACCGGATTGATGGACACCCCATGGACCTGCGCCGCCTCGACCTCAACCTGCTGGTGGTCTTCGACACCGTGCTCACCGAGCGCAGCGTGACGCGCGCGGCCGATCGGCTGGCGCTCACGCAACCGGCGGTGAGCCACGCCCTGCAGCGCCTGCGCGCGGCCTGTGGCGACGACATCGTGCGGCGTCAGGGGCACACCATGGTCCCCACGCCGCACGCCATGGCCCTGCACCCCGAGGTGCGCGCCATCCTCGTGCGGGCGCAACGTGTGTTCTCGCTCTCGAGCGCGTTCGACCCCCAGACCACCACCCGGCAGTTTCAGGTGGGTTGTTCCGACCACGCCGCCACGGCATTGCTCGGCCCCCTACTGGGGTCGCTGCTGGCCGAGGCCCCCGGCCTGCGCCTGCAGCTGCTGCACGTGGGGCGCAGCAATGCGGCCGACATGCTCCGCGCCGGCGCGCTTGACCTGGCGCTGGGCCTGTTCAACAGCGCGGACGACGCCATCGCGGTGCGCACGGTGCGCGAGGTGCCCTACGTGTGCGCCATGCGCACCAGCCACCCACTGGCACGCGGCCCGTTCACGCTGGCGCGTTACCTCGGCGCGCAACACCTGCAGGTGCTGGTGCAGCCCGGCTCGTTCGGTGGCATCGACCAGACACTCGCCCGCCTGGGCCACGAGCGCAACATCCGGCTGGTGGCGGCGCACTTCGGCGCCGCGTTGGGCCTGCTGGGTAACACCGACCTGCTGCTGACGGTACCGCGCGATCTGCTGCCGGATCGACCCGCAGAAGCCGGCCTGTGCATCCGCGCGCTGCCCTATGAGGCCGACCCCTTCCGCCACCAGATCGCGTACGCACGCCACGCGACGGACGACCCGGGCATGGCGTGGTTGCTGACCTTTCTGACCGCTATGCCAGCAGGTGCGGCAGCCAGAGCGAGATCGACGGGAACGCGCACAGGATCAGCAGGCGCAGTACGTCGGCCGCGATGAAGGGCGCGGTGCCGCGGTAGATGCGGCCCAGCGACAGATCGCGCGCGATTGAATTGATCACGAACACGTTCATGCCCACGGGCGGGCAGATCATGCCGAAGGTCACCGCCATCACCACGATCACGCCGAACCACACCGGATCGAAACCCAGGTGCACCATGGCCGGAAACACGATGGGCACGGTCAGCAGCAGCATGGCGAGCTCGTCCATCACCGCGCCCAGCACCAGATAGCCCAGCATCACCAGCGCCAGCACACCGTAGGGGCCGATCGGCAAAGCAACCAGCACATCGACCGCGTTCTGCGTGAACTGGGTGATGGTGAGGAAGTAGCCGAACAGGTAGGCACCGACCACGATGGTCATGATGGCCGAGGACACGCGCAATGCACTGATGAGCGCGGCCTTGATCTCGCGCCAGCGCAGACGCCCACGCGCCATGCCGATGACCAGCGTGCCGGTGGCGCCCACACCCGCGGCCTCCTGCACGGTGAACAGACCACCATAGATGCCGCCGAGCACGAACACGAACAGCACCACCACCGCCCACAGCGGACGCAGTGCGGCAAAACGTTCGCCCCAGCTGTGCCGCTCGCCACGCGGCATCCACTCGGGCTTGATGCGCGCGATCAGCGCCACCACCACCGAATAAAACACCACCGCCAGCAGGCCGGGCACCACGCCGGCCGCAAAGAGCTGGGTGATGTCGACCTCGGTCATGATCCCGTAGAGCACCAGGATCACCGAGGGCGGGATCATGATGCCCAGCGTGCCGCCCGCGGCAATCAGGCCGGCCGAGATGCCGGGTTCGTAGCCCGAACGACGCATCTCCGGCAACGCCACCTGCGTCATCGTGGCGGCCGTGGCCACCGACGAGCCGTTGATGGCCGAGAAACCACCGCAAGCCACCACCGAGGCCAGTGCCAGACCGCCGCGGCGGTGGTGCAACCACGCGCGGCCGGCAGCGAACAGCTCGGCGCTCATGCCCGAGTGCGACGCGAAGGCGCCCATCAGGATGAACATCGGGATGACGATGAGGTTGTAGTCGGTCAGCACCGACAAGGGCACGTTGGCCAGCAGGTTCAGGCCCGGCGTGAGCCCGGCCAGCGCGGCAAAACCCGCCACACCGGCGATGCCCATCGCGGCACCAATGGGCACGCGCAAGGCCATCAGGCCGAACATGCCGACAAAGCCCAGCAGGGCCACCCAATCACGATCCATTCACAGCCCCTTCGGCCTCGTCTTGTCCATGCGCACTGGCCGCCCGCCCCATGGGCAGCAGCACCAGTCGCGCCACGGCCAGCACCGCCGCCACCGTGGCGCCCAGCGCGGCCGCGCTGTAGAACCACTTGAGCGGCAGGCGCAGGTCCATGGTCCCCTGGTTGCCGGTGCCACCGACCTTGACCCACACCATCCAGGCCAGCGGCACCAGGAACACCACGGTGATCAGCGTGGCCAGTACATCGATCACGCGCTTGCCGCGCGCACCGAAGGCCTCCCACAACAGATCGACCGCGATGTGCGTGCCGTACCAGGTGGCCAGCGCGATGCCCCAGAACATCGCGATGCCCAGCAGCATCTGGGTGCCGTCGAACCAGTCGGGGATCTGCCAGCCAAAGGCATAGCGGACCGCCACGTTGGTGGCCGTCAGCAAGGCGATGACCAGCAGCGAGAGCGCAGCCAGCGTCTCGACCGTCGACAGCAGCCGGCGCATCAGTTGGCCTGGCGCGCAGCCAGCTCCTTGCGCAACCCGTCCAGCGCGGCCTGTCCGTTCGCACCGGTGGCGCTGGCGGCCTTGACCCATTCGCCGTACACGGGCTCAACCGCCTTCTTCCAGGCGTCCATCTGCGCGGGCGAGACCTTGACCAGGGTGTGGCCGGCCATCTTCTCCAGCGCTTCGCGGCCGCTGTCCTCGTCGTCACCCCAGGCGGTGCCGACCTTGCTCGCCCAGGCGTTGTTGCAGTGGTCGTCGATCACCTTTTTCTGGCCCGCGGCCAGGCCGTCGTACCAGGGCTTGTTCATCACCCACACGAAGTCGGACGCGTAGAAGCGCATGTCGGTGTGGTACTTCACCGCCTTGTCGATGCCGAAGGAGATGATGGATTTCCAGGGGAAGGTGATGGCATCGGCCAGGCCTTTTTGCAGCGCGTCGCGCGCCTCGGGAGCCGAGACCTGCACGTTGGTCGCACCCAGCAGGCTCATGGTCTGCGCCACCGTGCCGTTGGCCGAGCGGATCTTCATGCCCTTGAGCTGACCGGGTTCGGTGATGGGCTCCTTGGAGTGGAAGGTGCCGACGTGCACGTGCGCAAAGCAGAACTTCACGTCCTTCATTTCGGTGCCCGCGTACTGGCGGTACCACTGGTCCAGCGCGGCCGAGCTCGGGCCCGGCTTGCCGAGCAGGAACGGCAGTTCACCCGCGGCGATCAGCGGGAAACGACCGGCCTGGTAGCCCGGGTTCACCCAGGTCATCTGCGCGATGCCATCGCGCGCCATGTCGTAATGGTCGGCCGCCTTGCCCAGTTGCTGCGCGGGAAACAGCATCACCCTGATCGAACCCTTGGAAGCCTCTTCGACCGACTTGGCCCAGGGCTCGAAGCCCAGCTTGGCCAGCGGGTGGGATGGCGGCAGCCAGTGCGCGAACTTGAGTTCGACGGGCTTGTCCTGTGCCTGTGCGGCCGCCGCGCCCAGCGCCAGCAAGGCGAGCGCGGACAGTCGCAGCACGGGGTGGAATCGATGGCTCATGGTGTTGTCTCCTTCAGGTGGTTGTGGGCGGGAACGAAGCACAGGCCACGCGGCTTACGTGGCGGGGGGAACAGGGGAAGACGTGGCGCCGGTGGCCGTGGCGCGCGGCGCCCAGAACACGGGCTGTGCGCCGCCCGAGCGGTGGGCGTGCGCGGTGTTGAGCGTGCCTTCGGGGTCGGCCAGCGTGCTGCGCAAGGCCTGCTCGAAGGCCAATGCCGCGGCGCCGTCATCAATGGCGTTCAGGTGGGCCAGCGCGGGCGCGACGTGCTCGGCCCACAGGCGGGCGTGGTTCTGGCGGCCACGCGCCTGCGTCTCGCCATAGCCCTTGAGCACCTGCGGCAGGCCGGCCACGCTGGCGGCCAGGCGCGGTGCGACCGGCATCAGCCGCACCATGGCCTCCAGCCAGCTGTACTGGGCCGCGTCCTCCTGCGCATAGCGCAGCGAACGCGGGCGCAAGGGGCGCAGCCAGGCCAGCGTGCGCAGCATCAGGAAGCCCCACACGCTGCTGGTGCGAATGTGCAGGCCAACGTGGGCGCGCCCCATCCAGCCGCGCCGCTCGGCCACGCCGACCAGCCAGGCGCCCAGCGCGCGCGGCAGCACCGCCGCCACCTCGTCGGGGCCGGGTTTGAAGTGTTCGGTGATGCGCACGATCTCGCCGTCGCGCGCCTCGGCCTCGCGGCGCACCCGCGCAAAGCGCGCGGCCCGGCTCTTGAGGTCGGCCACGCGGATCACGTCCTCGTAGCACATCCACAGCGCCAGGTGCCGCACCGCCTCGTCGCGCGCGGCCTCGGCACCGGGCACGCAGGCGCCCACCAGGGCGTCCACGCGCTGAAGAAAGTGCTCGGCGTGCGCGCGGTTCTGGTAGTCCAGGCAACGCAGCGCGCCGTGCGCGGCCAGGCGTTGAACCGCCTCGGGCCAGGTGCTCAGCCGGCCCGCCCAGGCGCTGCGCAGGTCCTCGGGCAACTCGGCGGCCTGCAGGGTGGCGGCGGCTTCGGCGTCCACGCTTTGACCGGCCTGCGCCGCATCGAAAGCAGCACCGAAACCCGCCAGGCTGGCCTGCACGCCGCGGCCCGAGGCCTGGATCACAGCCTCGCAGACTTCGCGCGACCAGGGCAGCACGCCGGCGCCGGCCAGCGCGCCGAACATCACCGCCGACACCACCGTGCCGTGGCGGCGCGTGAGGGTGTCCATGTCGAACAGCACCGCGCGGGCGGCCAGTGCGCGCGCCGCGCCGATCAGGCGTTGCGGGTCGTGGCGGCCGTCGGCCATGTGCATCTTCTCGACCGTCGTGTAGACGCGGTGGGTGGACGCCACCAGCGTGGTGCGGCCATTGACGAAACCGCGCTCGACCATGCGGGCCGCCTCCAGCAGTTCGCTGGCCACCAGCACGTCAACGTTGCCCGGCACCGGCGACAGGGCGAACACTGGCTTCGCGCCCGGTGAGGGTTCGCGCTGCAGTTCGATGTAGTAACTGGTGGCGCCGGTGCGCTGGGCCACGCCGGGCACCGAGGTGGCCTGCACCGGCAGGCCCTGGCGCTGCGCGCACTCGACGATCCAGTCGGCGAGCACGCCACCGCCCTCGCCGCCGAGCGCGGCGATGAGCAGGGTGAAGGGAGAAGCGGAGGTGGGCATGGGCGGAGCGGCGTGGGTCATGCCGGTTGCAGCAGACCAATGAAGAAGCGGTTGAGGCGGTCGGTGAGCCGATCCCACCACGAGGGGTTGGCGATCACCTCGATCTGGTGAAACGACGGGCACAGCACCGCGGCGTCGGCCACCTCGCCGCACAGGCCGCAACCGACACAGCCGTTGGTGACGTGCGCCACCGGCTCGCGCCGCAGCGGATCGGACGAGGCCTTGACGGTGAGCGTGGGGCAGCCCGAGAGGCGGATGCAGGAGTGATCGCCGGTGCAGGTGTCTTCGTCCACGCCGTAGCGCACGCGCACGCTGCGCAGGCCGCGCTTGAGCCGCTCGGCGCGGATGGGGCGCAGGCGGCGCTGGCGCTCCAGCTGGCATTCGCCTTCGGCCACCACCACCTTCAGGCCGGGGAAAGGCGAGCGCACCGCCTCGCGCAACACGTCGCGCACGCGCGAGACGTGGTAGTTGTGCACGGTGCGGATCCACTTCACGCCCATGCCCTTGAGCGTGTCCTCGATGGTGGTTTCGCTGGCGGTGGCGCTGCCACCTTCGGCCAGTTGCTTGGCCTGCTGCGCCGGCGTGGAGATGGTCTCCTGCGTGCCGGTGGCCGAGGTGTAGCCGTTCTTCATGATCACCAGCACACCGTCGCCCTGGTTGAGCAGAGCCGAGCTCACGCCCGAGAGCAGGCCGTTGTGCCAGAAGCCGCCGTCGCCCATGATGGCCACCGGCCGCTGAGCCGAGAAGTTCTTCACCGCAGCGCTGGAGGCCATGCTCATGCCATAGCCCAGGATGGACTGGCCGAACGAGAACGGCTCGAAGGTGGCAAAGGAGTGACAGCCGATGTCGGCCGAGATGTGCAGCCGCCCGGTCTCGCGCTGCACCAGCTTGAGCGCGGCGAACACCGGGCGTTCGGGGCAGCCGACGCAGAAGTTGGGCGGGCGCGGCGGCACCGCGCCCCCCAGGGCCTCGGCGGCTTCGCGGCGCAGCTGCGCCAGCTCGGCGCCGATGGCGCGCGCGGGCTCGGCGCTGGCCTGCGGCAGGTGCTCGGCCACGAAACGCTCCAGCCCCTGCAGCATGACCTCAGCGGTGTACTCGCCGCCCATGGGCAGCAGGTCCTTGCCGTGCAGAACGGTGGTCACGCCGGCGCGGCGCAGGTGGGCGTTGATCTCCTGCTCGATGTAGTCGGGCTGGCCTTCTTCCATCACCAGCACGGCGCGCTTGTCGCGACAGAAATCGGCGATCTGGTCGGGCACCAGCGGGTAGACCACGTTGAGCACCAGCATCGGCACGTCGGTGCGGCCGTCGCCGTCGGCCAGGCCGGCCAGTTGCAGCGCGCGCAAGGCGGTGTTGGTGAGGCCGCCCTGCACGATGATGCCGACATCCGCATGGCGGCCCGGCAGCGTCTCGTTGAGGCCCGCATCGACGATGAAGCGGCGCGCCGCCGGCATGCGCACTTCGTACTTGAGCTTCTCGTGCTTGAAGGTGGCGGGCGGGTGCGACAACCGGTCGTAGCTGAAGGCCGCGGGCGCCGCCTGCAACTGGCGCGTGGAGATGGCCGGCGCCACGTTGTCCGACGCATCGAAGCTGCCGCGCACGTGGCAGGCGCGGATGCGCAGCTCCATCATCACCGGCGTGTTCGATGCCTCCGACAGCGCGAAGGACTGCTCGACCATGCGCACGATGGTGGGCAGGTCGGGGCGCGGGTCCATGAGCCACAGCGCGGACTTCATGGCAAAGGCGTGGGTGCGCTCCTGGATGACGCTGGCGCCCTCGCCGTAGTCCTCACCCACCACGATCAGCGCGCCGCCCATCACGCCCGGCGAGGCCAGGTTGGACAGCGCATCGGAGGCCACGTTGGTGCCGACCACCGACTTCCAGGTCACGGCACCGCGCACCGGGTACATGATGGACGCGGCCAGCATGGCGGCGGCCGAGCTTTCGTTGGTGCAGGCCTCGACGTGCACGCCGAGTTCGTCCATGTAGTCGCGCGCCTGCACCATCACGTCGAGCAGGTGGGTGATGGGTGAGCCCTGGTAGCCGCCGACGTAGGTCACGCCGGACTGCAGCAGCGCCTTGGTCACGGCCAGGATGCCTTCGCCATGGAAGGTCTCGCCCTGGCCCAGCTTGAGGGCCTCGATTTCGCGGTGGAAAGAGCGTTCCACGGTTGTCTCCACTGTCGTGAGGTGTCCGGCTTCCTGGGGTCGAGCCGGTGGGTCGGGCGAATGTAGGGAGCCGCCGCGCATCTGTCCAATGGAATGTGTCGATGTCGAACATCCACGGTGTGGATATGCTTGGGGGCCGTTTTGCGTTGAGGGTTGAGCGTTTTGCGTTGAGCGTTGAGCCACGACGCTCAACCCGCCGAACGCCGAACGCACAACGTCCGACAAAGATGAACTTCCGCCAACTCGACCTGAACCTGCTGCGCGTGCTGGCGGCCATCCACCGCACGGGCTCGGTCACCGCCGCCGGCAAGGCCTTGTCGCTGTCGCAGTTGGCCACCAGCAGCGCGCTGGCACGGCTGCGCCGCCACCTCAACGACGAGCTGTTCGTGCGCACGCCCGACGGCCTCAAGTCCACCCGCGCCTGCGAGCGCCTGGCGCCCGAGGTGACCGATCTGCTGCACCGGCTCGAATCGACCATGAGCGCGCGCGAGGCCTTCGACCCCGCGCACAGCGAAGCGCGCTGGCGCACCTCGCTGTCCGACCTGGGCGAGATGATGTTTCTGCCCGCGCTGGCCACGGCCCTGCGCACGCACGCGCCGCACGCCCGGCTGGCCAATGTGGCCGTGGCCGCCGAAGACCTGCCCGGAGCGCTCGAAGCGCGCGAGATCGACTTCGCCATCGGCATCCTCAACCCGCGCCAGCGCGGCATCCGCACCGAGCTGCTGTTCTGCGAGCACTACGTGGCCATGAGCTCGGCGCACTGGCGACCGGCCAGCGGCCGCGTGACGGCGCGCCTGACGCCCGATCAACTGTCGCAGGCCTCCATCGTGGTGGCTTCGCCCACCGCCACCTTTCACGGCAGCGTGGAGAAGACGCTGGTGCGGCTGAAGCTGTCAGACCGCATCGTGCTGCGTGCGCGCCACTTCGGCGCCCTGCCCGACCTCGCGCTCAACACCGACCTGCTGACCATCGTGCCGCAGATGTACGCCGAGATCCTCAGTCAGCGCCTGGACATGCGCGTGTGGGAACTGCCCGAAGGCACCTCACCCGACTACGAAGTGCGCCTGGTGTGGCACAGCAGCACCGCCAACGACCCGGCGCAGGTGTGGATTCGCGAGCAGGTGCACCGGCTGTTCCGGCGCTGAACGCCGGGATCAATCGCTGCGTCTGGAGGGCGGCCAGCGAAAGCTCGGCGACTCCTTGGCCAGGAATCGGCGCACGGCTTCGCGGTGCCAGGCACTGCCCAGGGCCAGGGCCTGGCCATTGGCTTCGCGTGCCATGGCCTCACCAAGGTCGATGTCGAAGGCGTCATCCAGGCCGCGCTTGGCCAGTGCCAGCGCCAACGGCGATGCCTGACCGAGTGCGGCGGCCATGGCCATGGCGCGTGGCAGGAGTTCGTTGCCCGGCAGCACCTCCAGTGCGACGCCCAGCGCAACGGCTTCCCTCGCGTCGAGTTCGCGTGCAGAGAACACCAGTTCCTTGGCACGCTGCAGGCCCACCACCCGAGGCAATGTGTGCAGCGCTCCACAGTCCGGGATCAGCCCGACGCGGCCAAAGACCATGCTCAGTCGCGCGCGCTCGCCAAGCAGCACCAGATCGGCGAGCAACAACAGACTGAAGCCGGCGCCGAAAGCCACCCCGTCGGCCGCTGCAATGACCGGACATTCAAGGCCATGCAGGGCCTCGGTCATGCGGCGGTACAAGGCCATGCCTTCGCGCGCTTCGTCGCTGCTGCGTGGTCCGGCATCGCGCATGCCACGCACGTCGCCGCCGGCACAGAAGTTGCCACCCGCGCCCTGCAGCACCACCACCCGCACATCGTCGCGAGTACCCAGCATGTGCAGCGCATCGGTGAGTTCGGCCGCCATCTGCCGGTTGATCGCGTTCATCACCTCGGGGCGGTTGAGCGTGAGGCGGGCCACGCCTCCTTCAACTTCGACCGTCAGGGTTTCGTAGGCAGCCATGCGATGTGCCCCTCAGATGACCCGACGCTCGCGCAAGCCATCGATGCTGGCCTGGTCGAACTGCAACAGATCGCGCAGCACCTCGTTGGTGTGCTGCCCAAGCACAGGGGGCGCCATCGGCGCGCGGTCGGGCTGGCCGACAAATCGGATCGGGCTGCCATAGAAGCGCGTGGGGCCCGCCTGCGCATGGTCGGCCGTCATCGTGAGGCCCCTGTGCTGCACTTGTGGGTCGGCGAATACCTCAGGGTAGGTGTTGACCGGCCCGCTGGGAATGCCTGCACGCTTGAGCGCGGCCAGCAGATCGCCCGACGACCACAGCGCGGTGAGCGCGCCAAAGGTGGTAGCCAGTTCGCTGCGGTGGCGCAGGCGATCGCTGTTGGTGGCAAAGCGCGGATCACTGGCAAGCTCGGGGTGACCCAGCACTTTGCAGAAGTCGCGGTACTGGTCCTCGCTGCCGCAGATCACGATGATGCTGCGATCGGCGCAGGCGAAGGCCTGTGACGGCAAGCCACCATTGCCCTCCGTACCACGCCGAGGCGGCACGTTGTGGGTCGCGAGGTAGGTGGCCACGTAGTGCGACTGCGCGGCGATGGTGCTGTCGAGCAGGGCGATGTCAATGTGAGCGCCTTCACCCGAGTGGGTGTCACGCTCGTACAGCGCGGCCAGGATGCCGGCCGTGGCGTACTGTCCCGCCATGAAATCGGCCAGGCTGGGCCCGGTCTTCATGGGGCCACCACCGGGCACCCCGTCGGGCAGGCCGGTGACGGCCATGAGGCCACTCATGGCCTGGAACACCGTGTCATAGCCAGGTTGCGCAGCGTAGGGGCCTGTCTGACCGAAACCGGTGACCGAGCAATACACCAGACGGGGGTTCACCTCACGCAGAGAGGTGAAGTCCAGTCCATAGCGCTGAAGGTCACCCACTTTGTAGTTCTCGATCAGCACGTCACTGCAGGCCACCAGTCGCCGCACCAGGGCCTGACCCTCGGCCTGCGCCAGGTCAATCGTGATCGAGCGTTTGTTGCGGTTGGCCGAGAGGTACATCGGCGACTCGCGCGTGTCCTTTCCGTCACGGTCTTTGAGGAAAGGCGGCCCCCAGCGGCGCGCTTCGTCGCCACGCCCGGGGCGCTCGACCTTGATGATCTCGGCACCCAGGTCGCCAAGCGATTGGGCGGCCAAAGGTGCGGCCAGGATGCGACTGAGGTCCAGAACCCGGATACCGGTGAGGGGAAGGCGCTTCACGGAATGGCTTTCAAAGGATCAGGCAGGCCAGGCGGCCTGTGCCGCGGAGCGGAATTGCTGCTCGCAGGCACCGAGCTCCGACTGCAGACGCTTGGCGCGGTAGGTCCAGCGGTGCAGCGGGTGCTCAAGCGTGAGGCCCATGGCGCCCATGAACTGGTGCAAGTCGTAGCTCACCGAGCGCACCACCCATTGAGCCTGCGCCAACGCCAGCGCCGAACCCACATGCTGCGCAGCAGCCGCTAGCGTGAGCCAGCGCACACCCTCGATGGCCACGGCCGATTGGGCCAGCCGGTGCTGCACCGCCTGCAAACTGCCAAGGGGGCGGCCGAACTGGCGGCGGTCACTCACGTGTTGCACCACGCTGTCGAGGGCCGCACCCAGGCACCCGGCAATCTCGGCCGCCATCGCCACGCGCCAACGGTCGAGGCAGTCCACCGGATTGGCGTCGAGCTTCGTCCAATGCAAGGCAGCGTGGTTGTTCAACGCCCCCATGGGGTATGACCACAGGCTGTCCACGGTGCGCACATCGTCCGCGCCCGGTCGTGCAACGAACACCCCGTTGGCCTCGATGGCCACCACACAGGTCGCCTGCGGCAGATGCCGGACGGGTGCGCTGCGATCAGCACCCAGCACCGCGCAGGGTCTGGGCAGGCCCAAGGCGGGCGCCAGCAGTGCCGACGCACCGAGTTCGACGCAAAAGGGCAGTCGCGCCAGCGCCATCACCATGGCTGCGGCGGCCACCGGGCCAAGCCCTTCCGTCACGAGCGCATCGAAGTAGCCACCCGCCTCAAGGTCGACCTCGATCGCGTCCAGGGCTTCGAATCGCTGAGCCTGCAGTTGTCGGGCGCGGTGGTGCTGCACCACCTGATCCACCGCGTCGAGCAAGGCGCGCTGGTCGTCGTTGAAGTTGAAGTTCATGGCCGTGCCTCGCGCGGCAGCTTGAGAAAGTCGTGGGCCACCAGGTTGAGCTGAATTTCCGCAGCACCGGCCGCAATGCCGGCGGCGATGGCGCGTTCGTGGTGCGAGAGGTGCAGCGGATGGCCGTTGCCCACATAGGTATCGGGCAGAAAACTCAGACCGAAGTCCGATACCTGGTGGTCGGCCGCAATCACCGCCGTGCGCGCCAGGTTGGCATCGGCGCTGGGCGGCAGCCCCTGTGCGCGCTGGTCGATCACACGATAGACCAGCAGCCGCGCGGCCTCGCAGGCCGCCAGTGCCTGGCCCGCGCGCGACTGCACCACCGGATCGTCGAAGCGACCCTGCGACTGCAGCTGCTGCACCATGCCGTCGAGCACGCGCCGTGAGAAGGCGTAGCGGGCAATGCCGACCCGCTCATGCGACAGGGCCCAGCCGATGATGGGCCAGGCCTGGCCCTCTTCGCCCAGGCGGCAGTCGGCCGGCACCACCACGTTGTCGAAGAAGACCTCGTGGATGTCACCCTCGCCGATGAGCGAAGGAATGGCCCGGACCGTGATGCCTGGCGTGTCCATGGGTACCAGGAAGATGCAGATGCCCTGACGTCCGGCGCCACCGGTGCGCGCCAGCAGGAAGCAGGTCTGCGCCAGGCCGGCGTACGAAGTCCAGATCTTCGAGCCGTTGATCACATAAGCGTCACCCTGGCGCTCGGCCCGCGTGCGCAGAGACGCCAGATCGGAGCCGGCCGAGGGTTCGGAAAAGCCCTGGCACCAGATCGCCTGGCCCGCTGCCATCGGCGGCAGGTATCGGCGCTGCTGCTCGGGCGAGCCAAAGCGCATGAGGGTCTGGCCGATGAAGTTGACGTTCATGTACTGCGCGCCACGCGGCTCGCCGGCCGCCCACAACTCCTCGCCAATGATGAAGTGGTGCCAGGG
Source organism: Hydrogenophaga sp. (assembly GCF_019635465.1). GTDB lineage: Bacteria > Pseudomonadota > Gammaproteobacteria > Burkholderiales > Burkholderiaceae_C > Hydrogenophaga. The sequence goes on along the minus strand of NZ_JAHBZK010000002.1, from coordinate 140,946 downwards.
CGGTGCACCGCTGCCACCGAACTCCACCGGCCAATGCGGCACCAGCAGGCCCGCCGCAGCCAGGCGGGGGCAAAAGTCGAGCGAGAACGCGGTCTGCCCGGGGCTGCCCGGTCCGTGGCGGCTGGTGTGGTCCCAGTCGGGCGGCAGTTCCCTGGCAAGCAGATCACGCACCCGTTGGCGCAGTTCGGCCTGCTCGGCCGACCATGAGAAATCCATTGGTGTTTCCTAGACGCGCGCGCGCTTGACCCTGTTGAGATAGCTCAGGTAGCCCATGGGCACAAAGCTGCCGCCGTTGACCGGAATCAGGGCCCCGGTGGTCCACCCGGCGGCGTCGCTGACGAGATAGGCACACAAGGGCCCGATGTCCTCTGGGCGACCCAGGCGCTGCAGCGGCACCGTGTCCACCTGCCGCTGGATGCGCTCGGGCGTGTTGAAGGTCTTGGCCAGCTCTTCGGTCATCACCACGCCAGGCGCCACGGCGTTGACCCGGATACCGCGGTGTCCCCACTCGGCCGCCATCGTGCGTGTGAGGTTCTCCAGCGCCGCCTTGGCCGCGCCATAGTGACCGGTGCCCGGGTTCGGGTAGGACGCGCTGCGAGACGTGATGTTGACGATGGCGCCTCCACGCGACATGGCGTGCGCGGCCATCTGCGACGCGAAGAAGGCGGCCTTCAGATTGAGATCGACCACCCGGTCCCATTGCGCCTCGCCGATGGTGTCGAGCGGGCCGACGTCCTCAGGTGCAGCGCTGCCGGCGTTGTTGATCCACCCATCGACGTAGCCGAAGCGATCGAGGGCGGCCTGCAGCAGGCGGGCACGATCATCGGCCCGCGTGATGTCGCCCACCACGGTCATCGCCTCGGCGCCCGCGACCTCAAGTGCATGCTGCGTCTCGCGCAGCGGCACGGGCGATCGACCGGCCAGCACCACGCGGGCACCGCATTGCGCCAGCGACTCGGCTATGCCGCGGCCGATGCCCCTGCCCGCGCCGGTGACGACGACGGCCTTGCCCGCCAGCGAAAACAGCGCGGGTACGCTCATTGCGGGTGGTAGTCGATCTGCTTGGCGGCTGCGGCCCACATGTCCTGCTCGGCCTTGACGTTCTGCGCATGCACGTCGACACCACCACCGACCGGTACCACACCGGCTTGCGACAGACGATCACGGATCGCCGGGTCCTTCAGCACTTCGTTGAAGGCGGCGTTGAGCTTGTTGACCACCGGGTCCGGCGTGCCCGCGGGCACCCAGATGCCGTAGGAGAACGCGAAGGTCAGATCGCGCACGCCGACCTCGGCCAGTGTGGGCACATCGGGTAGCGAGGGCGATCGCTCCTGGCCACCGTGCGCAATGGCTTTGATGCGGCCGTCCTTGATCATCCCCAGGTAGAACACCGGCACGTCGATGCCCATCTGGATCTCGTTGGTCATCAGTGCCGTGGCCACCTGCGTGGACCCCTTGTACGGGATGGCCACCGCCTCGAAGCCGGCCTTGGCCTTGAGCATTTCGGCCGAGAGAAGAATGCTGCCCGCCGTGTGCGAGTAGTTGAGCTTGCCCGGGTTGGCCTTGGCATAGGCCAGGAACTCGGCGAAGTTGTTCACCGGCATGGAGCCCGGCACCATCAGCGTCATGCCACCGCGCGCGATGCTCACCACCGAACGCAGCGATTTCAGGATCTCGAACTTGAGGTCCTTGATCAACACCGGCGTGAGACTGCCACCACCCAACCACAGCATGGTGTAGCCGTCGGCCGGTTGCTGGGCCACATGGTTCGTGCCGATGAGCGCAGCACCGCCGGGCTTGTTCTCCACGATGACTGGCTGCTGCAGGATCACGCTGAGCTTCTCAGCGAACGCGCGCGCCATGGTGTCAGAACCACCGGCGGCAAACGGCACCACGAGCTTGACGGTGCGGTTGGGGAAGTCGCTCTGCGCCAGGGCGCCGCCCATCAGGCCCAGGCTGGCGAAAGCCACCAGCGCGCTGGCCAGCCAGCGCCCGCGGCAGGCGGCAAGTCGGCCGACAAATCGGTATGCGGTCATGAACGTCTCCTGTCTCAATATGTGGAACAAACACAGGGCAAGCAACAAGGTTGCAGGGCAAAAATTCTAGGAAAGTAATTTGAGAATCGGCAGTCAAATCCCGATCGGCTAGGGAAAACACATCTGCGTCGTTCCACCATATGGACATACTTCCAAACCACCGCACACAACCCGCGAACCATCACCCATGAGGCCCCCCGCATCCACCGACGGCACCCAATCCATCCGCCGAGCCGCGAGCGTGCTGCGCGCCATCGCACAGGCGGGCGCCAACGGGGACAGGCTCGCCGGCATCGCGCAGCGGCTGGGCCTGCCCCGCTCCACGGTGCACCGCATCCTGGCCTGCCTGATTGAGGAGGGTCTGGTGTCGCGCGCGGACGATCACCTCTACCGCATGGGACCGCTGGTGCACGAACTCGGCCTCACGCCGGCGCCCAGCGGGCAAGACGTGCTGCGCTGGCGGCCGGTGGTCGACCGGGTGGCTCAGTTGACGGGCGTCACCAGCTATCTCATGCGACGCAGCGGCATCGAGGCGGTGTGCCTGGCCAAGGCAGATGGCCATGCGGTGGTGCGCTTTGTGCCGGTGGACGTGGGGCAACGACGACTGCTGGGCGTGGGCGCGGGTGCCACGGCACTGCTGGCTGCACTGGAGCCAGCGCAAGTGGAGGACACCATCCGCGCGGTGGCGCCGGGCCTGGCCCGCTACCCGCGATTGAGTGCGGACGCACTGCGGGCCGCGGTGCTGCTGGCACAGCGCACCGGCTATGCCATCAGTCAAGGCACGGTGGTCAACGACGGCTTCGGCATGGGCTGTGCGCTACCGGCCACCCAGGGCGCTGCCCACCTGGCCATCAGCATTGCCGCCCATGCCTCAACGGTCACCGAATCGCGCGTCGCGGCCTGGAAGAAAGTCGTGACGGAAGAGATTCTTCGCGCCAGCGTTGAGCGCTGAACGCCTCGCGAACGGTGGCCAACGCAACGGCGCACGCGGTCACACCGACTCGGGCACCACCGTGTCCACCCGGGTGGTGACGCATTGCGCGTCGCGCAGCGCCAGGTACCAGGGGTCCATCGCCAACACGCGTTGCACCAGTGCATCCACCGCTGGCGCATCGGCGTCGGTGTCGATGGCGATCGTTATGCGGGTGGCCAGCGGTGCGGCGCTGCGATCGCCCACGCCCAGCAAGGCGCCGTCGTCCATGTCGGTCTCCACCGACACATGCACCGAGCGAAAGCCGAGGCCGCTGCGTGCCGCCGCCATCTTGATGCCGATGGCCACGCAGCCGACGATGCCGGCGCGTGCATAGAAGCTGGGCGACGGGCCCGCGCCGTCGCCGCCCATGCGGCGGCCCAGGTCACTCACTACCTCGAAGCGCCCCTGCCGGATGTGGCAGGTCAGCCCGTCTTCGACCCGACCTTGCGTGCGCGTGGTGACCACGGCCAGGCCCGGGTCGGCCCGCAGCTCGCGAATGAACTGGTTCTGGTTGCACTGAATCTGTTGGTCGCGGGGTGCAAGGGGGTTCATGGTGGTCTCCATCAATCAAGGGGTGAGCGCCCTGCAGGGCTCAGGCGGCCTGCCGCCCCAGGCTGCGCGCCAGGTGATCGGCCAGCTCGCGTGCGTCGTCGCCCACGCCATCGAGCAGTGCCGATTTGCGGCGCCGCATGAAGGGCAGGCCCAGCACCGCCAGGCCCGGGGCCACATGGCCTTGCTGGTGGCGCAGGCGACCGCGGGTGTCGAACACCGGCAGCCGCAGGCAGCTGAAATCGGGGCGGAAGCCGGTGGCCCAGATCACGCTGCGAATGCGCCCGCCCGACACCGGCAGACGCAGGGGTGGCATGGCGGGGCAGCGGGTCGGCGCATAACGCTGGGGTGGCGGCATGTGGCCTGGCATGGCGACATCCGCCCAGGCGTCCACGCTGTCCAGCAGGCGGTTCATCTTCAGGTCCGACAGGGCGCACTGGTTGGCCAGGGAACCGGCGAACAGCGCTTCGCCGTCGCGCACATCCACCAGGCGACCGGTGATGCGCACGCCCGCGTCCTGCAGGCTGTTGAGGTCCAGCCACTGGCGCGTGTGCGAGCCCATGAGCTGCAGCGAGGGCACGCGCCGCGCACGCTCAAGGTCGTCAACCTCGTCGGCGTGCATGTCGAGCAGGCCGGCGCGGTCCATCCACCACTGGATGTCGCGCCCACGGTAGTGGCGCGGCATGCGGATGTGCTCGCCCACGGCCAGCGTGACCTCGCGACCACTGGCGCGCAACTCCGCCGCCAGTTGCATGCCGCTGGCCGACGCGCCCACCACCAGCACCGGCCCCTGGGGCAGCTGGTCGGGGTTGCGGTAGGTCAGGGGCGTGCGTTGCACCACGTCCGCCGGCAGGGCCGCCGACAGCGCGGGCACGTTGGCCACACGGCACGCGCCGGTGGCGAGCACCACCTGGCGACACTGCCATTCGCCATGCTGGGTGGCCACGCGGTAGCCGTCGCCGTGCGGGGTGATGGCGTGCACGCTGGTGTGGGTTTCGATGGGGGCCCAGGCGCGTTCGGCGTAGCCGGACAGGAAGTCCACCACCTCGCGCATGGACATGTAGCCATCGGGGTCCGGGCCACGGTAGTCGAGGCCTGGCAATCGGCTCTGCCAGCGCGGCGTCAACAGCTTCAGGCTGTCCCAGCGCTGGCTGCGCCAGCTCTGGGCCACTTCGCCGCGGTCGAGCACCACGTGCTCGACGTTGCGCTCGCTCAGGCAGTGACTCATGGCGAGCCCGGCCTGACCGGCGCCCACCACGACCGTTGTGATGCGTTTCATGGCATGGGCTCCGGCAGGCACGCGGCTCAGTTGGCGACCTGCACCGACACGTTGATCGGGTTGGTCAGGATGTCGTAGACGGCCGAGCGCTTTTGCGACTGCGCCACCAGCGCCTGCACCTGTTCGGGTGTGGCGTCGGCGTCGATGTCGAAGGACACACGGATGGCCGAAAAGCCATTGCGCACCTCCGGGTCCACGCCCAGGATGCCGCGCACATCGAGGTCACCCTCAACCGTGGCACGCACCGAGCGCAGCTGGATGCCGCGGTGTTGCGCGACCGCCGCCACGCCGCCGGTGAGGCAGCTGGCCAGGGCCGAGAGCACGATCTCGGGTGGCGTCGGGGCGCTGTCCTTGGCGGCGAACACTTCGGGGTGGTCCGACTCGATGGCGAAGCTGCGCGCGCGCTGGTGCTCCTGGCCGAGGCCGAAGAAGCCGTTGATGCTGTTGCGGCTGTGGGTGCCGCTGATCCAGTCGCAGCTGCTGCGGAAGGTGAAGGCCGCAGCCTGCGGAGCCTGTTCGAAGGCACCGCGTGCGCCCATGAGGGCGTCGACGTTGACGCCGTTGCTGACCGGGGCTTTGGCGAGGATGGCTTGTGACATGGTGATTCCTTTCGGGGGTTGACTGGGTGGGAGAGAAAACAATGGATACGGAGCAGCTCAGGGGCAGGTCACCGTGACTTTGAGGAAGGTGGCGGGGATGGTGATGGCGCCCTTGTTGGGGTTGCGGTTCTCGCGCTCGAACAGGGCGCCGAGTTCGCCTTGCAGACCTTCGGCCTTGCCCTGCTGCTCGGCAGCGGCAAACGCATTCATCGTCGGGCCGTAGTAGTGGCGGAACTCGCTCAGGAACTCGGCCGGCGAGAGGTCGCCGCCGAAGGTGTAGGTGCAGCGCTCGAAAGCGATGTTCGATTCGGGCACGCCGGCGGCGACGAAGCGCTCGATGACGTTGGCTTCCACGCCCCAGGTCATCGGGCTGATGAAGCCGGCCGGCGGGGGCGGCGAGTAGGCCGAGCAGATCTTCAGGATCTGCGCGACCAGGGTCGGGTCGTTGGGGATCCAGTTGCCCATCACGATGCGCCCGCCGGAGCGAACCACGCGCACCGCCTCTTTGGCCACATCGAAGGGCTTCGGCGCGAACATGGCGCCAAAGATGCTCACCAGCAGGTCGAAGCGCTGGTCGCCAATGCCTTGCAGGTCGCAGGCATCGCCTTCCTGGAAGTGCAGGTTGGACAGGCCCAGCGCCTGGACGCGGCGGTTGCCGGCCTGCACGAGGGGCGACGAGATGTCGACGCCGAGCACCTGGGCGCCCAGTTGTGCTGCAGGCACAGCGGTGGTGCCGTCGCCGCAGCCCAGGTCGAGCACCTGCATGCCGGGTTGCACGTCGAGGCCGCGCACGAGGGCGTCGCCGCTCTCGCGCATGGTGCGGGCGATGCGGGTGAAGTCGCCTTTCTCCCAGAGGGCTTTGTTGGGGTTGACGGGTGCCGCGGTGGGGGCCGTGGCGGTGGGCGGGGTCAGGGTGGCTTGGGACATGGTGATTTCCTTTCGGGGGTTGAATGACAAGAACAGGGAGAACAAGGGGTTGGGCGCTTCAGCGCGCGCCCGGTGCGCAGGCCGTGATCAGCCAGGAGGAGCTGTCCATCCACAGTCCCTGGCTGTCGGTTTCAACGTCTGCAAACAGGTCCGCCAGGGCGGCCTCGATCTGCGGGCGTCGTTCTTCTGCGAGCGGCCCGGCCTCGCGGAAGGTCTCGCCAGCCGGCCCGAGGGCCAGCTGAAAGGCAATGGCGTCGGCCACCGAGCTGCCCACCAGGACGCGGGCATCGACGCAACGGAACTCGATCTCGGTGAAGCCGGCGGCCTCCATCTGCGCCCGCGTGCGGGCCGGGTCGGCCATCGAGAACGGGCCGGGGCCGCAGGTCTGGGCGTTCTCGCCGGGCGCCGGCAGATAGCGAAGCACGGTGTCGCGAGCCGCGGTCAGCCAGGGGTTGTCCTCGCGCCGGCGCCAGACGACGTGGGCCATCCGGCCACCGGGCTTGAGCGCACGACGCATCGAACGCAGTCCCGCCACCGGGTTGGTGAAAAACATGGTGCCGAAACGGGCGAAGACGAAGTCGAAGGCTTCGACCGGCAAACCGAACTCGGCATCGCCGCGCTGGAACTGCAGGTGCTGTGCGCCGACGTCGCGAGCGGTTTGCTCGGCGATGTCGAGAAAGTCCTGGCAGCAATCGATGCCCAGCACGCGACCTTGCGGGCCGACGCGCTGCGCCAGCGCCAGGGCGGTGTCGCCGAAGCCACACCCCACATCGAGAGCGTGGTCGCCATTGGCGATCGGCAGCAGTGGCATCACGGCCTCGCTGTGGCGCGACATGCCACCAACCAGCACGTGCTGGAAGCGCAGGAACTTGGGCGCCAGAATCCGGTTCCAGAACGAGACGAGGGTCGAATCGGACTCGGGAGCTGCAAGCATGGTCTGGGTCATGACGATCTCCAATGAGTGGGTTTGAACAAGCCGGCGCTCAGACGATCAGGCAGCGCGCGGGCTTGATCGCCTCGATCACCAGGCCCTGGTGGGTGCCGCAGTGCAGGCTGTCGCCGGGGTCGAGGAACACGTCCACCGGGCAGTGCTCGAAGGTCAGCCACAGGCGGCCTTCCAGGCAGCGGACCTCGCGGCCCTGAGGGTTGGGCACGCTGTGCAGCTGATCGCGTCGCAGCGACAGCTCGACACAGGCACGCGGTGCGGGAGCGGCCTTGGCCAGGCGACGGCGCACCTGGCGCAGACGCTGTTGAATGCGTTCGCCCACAGGCATCGGGGCGGCCTGCAGGGCGGTGGAGATCAGGGTGGTGGCGTTCATGGTTCGGTCCTTCGGTGGAGTGACCCGGGTGGGTCGTTGTCGATGGATGAACTGTCTCGCCGAGGGGGGTCTGCCGTCCTTTGGCGTGCCTAAACAGCGCCTAAACGTTCCTAATCAAGCAGGGCGACGTGGCCAATGCGCGCATGGGGGAACCGGTTTTGCGTCCAACGCGGGTATGGTCTCGCCCTGAGGAGAAAGCACCCCATGCCCACGCGCTACACGTTTGGCCGCGTCGAGGTCCTGCCGGACCAGCGACTCGTGCTCGTCGACGGCCAGGCCGCCGAGCTGGGCGCGCGCGCGTTCGACCTGCTCGTGTGCCTGATCGAGTCGCGCGATCGCGTGTTGGGCAAGGCCGAGTTGCTGGACCGGGTGTGGCCCGGTCTGGTGGTCGAGGAGAACAACCTCTCGGTGCAGGTATCGGCTTTGCGCAAGCTGCTGGGGCGTGATGCCGTGGCCACGATTCCCGCCCGGGGCTACCGCTTCTCGGCCGCGCTGTCGGTGAGCGATGAGGCCGCGACGCCTTCGCTCGCGTCGGGCGCATTGATGCCCGCCGGGTTGACGCCGTCGCCGCGAGCAGCACCCACCGAAGAACGCCCTGCCGATCTCTTCGTGGGACGCAAGACGGAACTCGCCCAACTGATGGCCGCGCTGGACAGCGCGCGCCGCGGCACGGGGCGCATGGTGCTGCTGGCGGGCTCAGGGGGCATCGGCAAATCGCACCTGCTGCAGCGACTGGCCTGGCAGGCGCAGCGCGAAGGCGTGGAGGTCGGCTGGGGCCGCTGCCCGGAGGAAGCCGGCGCCCCGCCCTTCTGGCCCTGGCGCCAGTTGATCCGTGGGCAGCTCAACGCTTGCAGCGACGAGCAGGCCATGGCCTTGCTGGGCAATGGCATCGCCGACATTGCCGCCATCGCGCCCGAGGTGGCCGAGCGCTTCGGCGTGAGGGCCGACAGCGACAGCGCCAGCGATTCGCAACAGTCGCGCTTTCGGCTCTTCGACGCGGTGGTCGGCTTCTGGCGCCGGGTCACGCAACATGCACCGGTGCTGCTGGCGTTCGAAGACCTGCACTGGGCGGACGCGTCCTCGCTGCGACTGCTGGCCTTTCTGGCCCATGAGCTCTCGGACTGCGCCTTGCTCATCGTCGGCACCTACCGAGACACGGAACTCTCGCGCCAACATCCGTTGTTCGACACCCTGGCCGAGTTGACCCGCGCCAGTGGGTGCCAGCGCATCGAGATGCGCGGCCTCAGCGTCGGCGAGACGCAGGAATTCGCCAGTGCCATCAGTGGCCAATCCGCCAACGCGCGGCTTGTACAAGCCCTGCACGAGCGCACCGAGGGACACCCGTTGTTTCTCGTCGAGACGCTGCGCTACCTGCTCGACACCCAGGGGCCTCAGGGCTTGAACGCGGCGGATGAGGACGCGCCCTGGTTGAAGGCCATTCCGGCAGGCGTGCGCGAGGTGATTGGCCAGCGCCTCAATCGCCTGTCGCCGGCGGCGGCGCGCACGCTGGCGGTGGCCGCCTGCATGGGTCGCCGGTTCGACCTGGCGCTGCTGAGCGACCTCGATGCCGACACCGACGAGGATGCCCTGCTGCAGACCCTGGAAGAGGCGTTGGACGAAAGCCTCATCGAACCGATGCCCGATGCGCAGGACTTTCGCTTCAGCCACGCCCTGATCCGCGAAACGCTGTACGACGAAATGCTTCCGCTGCGACGGGCCCGCCTGCACCTGCGCATTGGCGAAGCGCTGGAGCAGCGCCACGGGAGCGACGACCCCAGTGTCTGGTCTCAACTGGCGGTGCACTTCAGCGAAGCCGGCCCGGGTGCGGCCGCGCACAAGGCACTGGACTACGCCGAGCGCGCCGCCGGGCACGCCGGTCGCGTGCTGGCTTTCGAAGAGGCCGTGCGCCTCTACGACGTGGCGCTGCAGTTGCTTCAGCGCCACCAGCCACGCGACCTGCAGCGGCGCTGCCGGGTGCTGCAGGCGCTGGGCGATGCGCAGTTGTGGCATGGCAATGTGGACGCCGCCAACGAGCTGTTTCGCCAAGCCGCCACATTGGCCCGCCAGGGCGATCAGGCCGACGCGTTCGCGAGAGCCGCCATCGGCTATGCCAACAGCAGCACCCAGGCCAGCCGCTCGGGCGAAGCGGCGGTGGCGATGCTGCTGGAAGCCATCGCCGGCTATCCGGCCAACGACAGCGTGCGCGTTGAACTCGTCTCCCGTTTGTGCGTGGCCTACATCTACTGCGATCGACCCGACGAGGCCATGGAGGCGCACCGCAACGCCGTGGCCCTGGCGCGCGAGCTCAACGATCCGCGCTGCCTGCACATGGCACTTGCCGCCATCTCGGCGGCCGTGTTCTGGCCCGAAATGCTGCACGACCGCCTGGCCGCTACCCGGGAGGCCTGGGACCTCGCAGAGCAGCTCGATCTGCGCGAACGGGTGTCGCAGCTGGTGGCGTACTTCATGTGCGACCTGATGCACGTGGGTGACAGTGCACAGCTGGCCAGTGTCTGCGCCCGCGGCCGGGCGCTGGCCACGCAATGGCGATCGCCCTTCTGGCTCGCGGTGTGCCAGCACATGGAGGTGCTGATGGCCATCAACGAGGGCCGCCTGGACGAGGCGGAGCGCTGGGCCATGCAGGCTTTGCAGACCGGCCGCGGGGTGGCCGAAGACAAGGTCGTCAGCGCCTTCGGCATGCAGATGTTCTGCCTGCGGCGCGAGCAAGGCCGCCTGCGCGAGGCGCTGCCCATGCTGGAGCACTTCGTGCGCACCAACGCAGAGGCCCAGACCTGGAAGCCGGGCCTGGCCCTGATCTACGCCGAACTCGACATGCGCGAGGCCTGCCAGACCGAATACGACGGCGTGGCCTGGCATCGCCTGCAGGGCCGTCTGAGCGACGCCGCCCGCACAACCTCGGTCATGCTGCTTGCCGAAGTCTGCGTCTACCTCGAAGACCAGTCGCGCGCCGGCCTGCTCTACGACCTGCTGAGCAGCCGGGCGGGCATGGCCCTGCTGGGCGACTCAAGCGGCCCCTGCCTGGGCTCGACCGACCGATTGCTGGGCAGCCTGGCCACTGTGTTGGAACGCTGGGACGAGGCGCAAGCCCACTTCGAGGTGGCGATCGCGGCCCACAGCGCGGCCGGCTCGCGCGTGTGGGTGGCCCACGGCCACCACCGCTACGGCTGGATGCTGCTGAGGCGTGCCCGCAAAGGCGATGCGCGACGCGCACAGGCCCTGCTGGCGCAGGCGCTGGATGAATCCACCGCCCTGGGCCTGATGGCCCTGGCGCCTCGTGTTGAGGCGCTCATCGGCTCCTCGCCGTCGACCAGCTGAAGGGGCGCCCCCATGGCGTTGCTAGGCCGGAACGGCAATGTGCGCGCCGTAGGCCTGGGAAACCTCCACGATCGCGTCGATCGGTACGCCATTGCGCCGGGCGGCCTCGCGCAAGGCATCCGGGTCCTTGGCCTCGTACAGGCAGTAGGACTTGCGCTTGTCGGCACTGAGAAAGGAGAACACCCAGTTCACGCCCAGTTCGCCATTGACCTGCGAGACGGCATTGACCTTGGCGGGATCGAGATCGAGGGCTTCTGCGAAATGGCGTTCGACGAGGTAGAGCGGCACGGCGATCTCCAGTGGCTTCGAATGGGAAGACACGGACCATGTCACGACTCAGGGCCGACCGCAAGTCATCGACGTCCAGAAACACACCGAGTGGATCGGAGCGTAGCAAGGCTGCAGGGCGTCGAAATCACCCAGGGCGGGTGAGAACTTTGGCGCGGCTGGCGGGGATCGAACCCACGACCCTTGGCTTCGGAGCCCAGACAATCGCTGGGTAGATACAGCGATTTCTAGATGCGTTAATCGGGATTCGTCGGCTCAAATCAATGAGATCAACGACTTAGCCCTTCCTACATGTGACATCAATTAGTGTCCGTCAACGACCACAACACCTTGACTGTCACAAGTTCACCGCAAAAAGCTTGGCGGCCTCTCCAGCAGTACGCTTAGTAATGAAGACCATAGCCCTGCAGGGCGAGACGCGCTGGACAACATCAAAATAACCCTGGGTCAGCCAGGTTATTGGTGCCACCCGCCACTCTCGCGGCACCACTCATCACCCCTGGCGCACCACTCGTCACCATCAAGTCACCATCAAGGCACGAATTGTCAGTCCACACCCAACGGCACGTTTATGCCGTTTCGAATTTTCGCCTAATGGAAACTAATTAATGATTGTGGCCAGTGCAACCGAACGCTGCATCAAGTAGGCCCTTGACTCAAAAAAATCATTCCGTTTTCACGAAGGAGGATCGTCAATGTCACATTTTCACGACTTGCGACTACCGACGCCGCCTCGTTATCCTGAAAAAAGCTGACGCGCGCAGACCCTCTGCAAGGCATCCAGATTTGACTGTGATGGATTTCACGCGGCAGCTAATGAGTAGTCGCAGATCGAATCTTCTGATGGGCAGAGATTAGGTAAGCGATAAACAACTGTCGCGAGCCTCCCAAAGTGTCACACCCTGGATTCCTGAAAGCTGTTCCCAGTCCACAAGACGAATTTTTTACAGGCATACCGTCCGAGCTCAAGGGGCTTTCCCAACAGCTGCTGGGCTGCATTGAAGTGCCGCCCGATCAGCCCAATTTCAGCCAGGCAATCCACACCTTAAGTGGCGCATTGGTGGCGTTCGCTCGCGAACACCAATTTTATCGAGACTGGGAGGCACCCCAATTCGAACTTGCATGTCAATTGGCCGCATACGCCAAGCGCCAGATCCCCCTGGATGGCACGCCGCTCGCGCACATGACCGGGCGCTTGGGCACTTACGGGAGTTGGGCGCTGTGCACAGAGCTGGATCCTCGCTGCCTTGAGATTCCTGTCGCGCTCGGCGCGGAGCTCGCCTTGGCACTGGCACAAGGCCGACGCCTGCAGGTGGACTACCTGAAGCTGCTGCGCCGCGACCTCAAGAAGATTCCAGCGCCTGGTCACGAAGGACCTGAGACGGCCGCCGATCTTCACGCTCTGGGCGTCGGCAAATACTGGCGCAAGGCCTACGCAGGAAAGGTCAGGCAGTTACAGGCCATCGCGACCCAACGCACTGGTCGGCGAGCGCTCACCAACTCCGACTTGTCCGAGGCTGGGCAAGAGCACATGGCCCACATCCTTGGCACCGGGCTAAACGCCAACGTCAAGGATCGCTCTGGAGTTCGCAACCACCGCCAGCAAACAGCGGCTCAAATGGGCATCTACCAGGCCGACTTGCGCTCGCGCTTGGCGGTGCAGTCGCCTGGCGCCATCGTTGAGACCATCTCTCTGCTCACAGGATTGAGCGCGCGCGGCGCGATGACGCTGGCGCTTGGTGAAGAGGCACTGCACGGCGAGTTGCTCACACTGGATCTGAAGCGCGGCGGCCTGCACGTCGCGATCAACCGCCTCTCGGAGCGCAAACATTGGGACGTAGACCCGGGCCAGATCTATCTGCCGGTTCGAGCCAGCTACTTCGTGCCCTGGCCCATTGAACTCCTTGCACCCTTGCGTGACCTCGCCGGGTCCGCTCGCCTGGCGCCCGAAGCCTGGCACGCTGTGGTCCGCGTCGTCGAAATACTTCCCCAGGTCGAACGCGATCACCAGATCGCGGTTGGTGTCTCGACGATTTCAGTCGAAGAGCCAGATTCCCAAGGGTTCACGCCGACCGCCGCGCGCGCCCGCAACGCCTTTCCGACGCAGGCCAGGGAATCAGGCATGAAGGCCACGCACCGGGCCTATGCAATGTTGCGACTCGATCAGGTGGGACGTGCTCGGCCTTGGTACGTGCGCGTTGACAACGACGATTTCGTCGCTGACTGGTGCAAGTTTCTGGTGGGCGAAGGTTGGTCCACCGAGCCTCAACAGCACGAGCCTGGACAGGCCTTCGGCTCTCCTTACCTTCCTCGGGACCACTCGCTGCAGGCCATCTGGGGCTACTACGTTCAGCGCGTGGAAAGCTGCCCCAAAGGCAGGCGCATGTCGTTGTCAACCGTCATCGCCGTTCACAACGCCTATGCGGACTTCACCGCCATGGCCCTGTCATTCCTGCTGGGTTTGCGCTTGTCAACCCAGTACGAACTGAACGCCGACTCGGCCTTGCCAGACGTCGAGATGCTCACGCTGACGGACAAGTCAGATCCGGGCAAAACCGGTAGCCGTTTCGCGGTCCTGACTCCGTTGGTGCGCGATCTGCTCGGGAACTGGTACGCCCACTGCGCCGCAGTGCTCAGCCGCTACCAGCGAGATCCCCAGGCAGGCAAGACCACCGTCGGCGCCGAGGTAATTGCGCACCTTGCTGAGGTGGTTCAGCACAAACCCGTCCCCGCGCTGTTTCGCATCTACAAGAATGGTGTAAGGCCTGCCAACAGCAAAACCACCTGGGACGTTCTGCCGCCCTTGCTGCGCTGCGAGGAGAACGTTGGCCGCCACTACTGGTGTAGCTACCTGCACCGCTCGGGCTGCTCGGACAAGGCACTTGATCTTTTCATGCGCCACATGGTCGCCGGCAACAGCCCAGCCTCCGTCTACGCTGACGTCAGCATCGCCCAGCTGACCAATGAGGTGGGGACGCTGCAAATGCAGCAAATCGCGATGCTGGGGTTGGGCATGGCCACCGGGCTGCGCAAGGCTTGAGCAGGTGTACTCCATGAGCACGAACAATAAACGTCACCAGCGCAGCCATCTGAATGCCTCACAGGTCTCGCGATCGCCACGGCCCCTGAAGCACTTCCAAGCCTTCCTGCTGGAGGCCTCTCCCCTGCTTTCACCGAGCGCATTGGCGCTGGGTTGCCTTGTGGGGTTCGACATGGTGGTTCGACCGGAAGACGTTCCACCAGCATACGCCGCCCTGCAAAAAGTTCATCGCTACCAAGATCGCCCATCAATTCGTTGGGCTGTTCCACAGCCGCCCGGCGAACACGCGGAATACGTGAAATCTCCCAGCGAGGTGACACGGCCTGTCTACGACGAGCGCACGATCAGCACTTTCACCCACATCGCAGTTAGTGAGGCGCTCCAATGGCAGTCCCTGGAGGAATCCATTGCCGAACTGCTTTCAACAATGGATAGCCACCCCGAGAAGCGAAACCTGCCGAGGCACTGGGAGGGACTGCTCGCGAGTGCAAAGGTCCAAGCTGTGACCTACTTGCCTGGTGCGCTGCGCGGGCATGTTGTCGGTCAGATCAGGATGGCGGCGCTCGATCCGAGCGCGGCTGCGCGAGAAGCAACGCATCTCTCACTCGTAACACGGGATATCGACATGGAGACCGAGGAGGCCCTGGCGATCAGCGAGGCGAAGCTTGCGCAAGCTCGCCTAAGACACCCGCTGCATGCCACCAGCTCGGTAAACGGATCCGCCACAGACCGCGATAGAGCTGCCGATCTGGTTGATGACATCGTACGGGCCACCCACGCGGGGATCGGCACGGCCGAAGCTCGCGCCACTGTCTCACGCAATCTGAGGGCACTGCGACCTCGAATTGGCGATTCGCACCACTGGCCTAGAGCGCTGCACTTGGTGGCGTTGAACTGGGTACACGAGCACCATCTCGCCATGTCCAGTATCGGCCGGTACTTTTCGGGAGCAGCCAAGCGGCTGTTCCTCGCTGTGCATGACATGGACCTGGTGAACATCGACGTCAAGGAACTGGTGCGGCGCATCGAGGACGTGCACGCCAGCGTAGAAGAATCGAACAAGCCTTCCGTGCGCGCGGTGGGTCAAGCGATTCTTGACTTGCTCGTTGTTCAGGAGGTCATTGAGCCCACCCAACTCCAGCGAGCTCAAAAGCGAACGGGCTCCATCGCTCCGCGTGCACAAGTCATCTTCCCGCACGAATCCACTCGCGCAATGGACTGGGCGGACGAGTGCATCAGGCAGGGCGAACAGGGCCCAGCGCTCCCGATGACACGCCTTCTCATTGGTCTTGCCAAAGAGTGCGGCTTGCGCATGGGCGAAGCACTGCGTTTGCGCCTTGAGAACTTCCACCTCTTCGAAGACCGGCTGCAGGTTGCCGTGAATCCGACGCGCTCAGACCCCAGGGTCAAAACCAAGGAGAGTCGTCGACTCACGCATACGAAAGACCTGCGTGTGATCCGCTACTTGATGGAGCTTCTTGCCAAGCGCCATGGTCTAACCATGACCTTGCGCGCCGAAGACCCAGCTCGGTCACTGGCATTGCCCCCAGACGCACGACAACGACTCAACTCGCAACTGGCCGAACGGAACGATCTTCTGTTCGGCGACCCACACCAGCCAGGCGCGATCTGGTTCGAGAGCGAAATCCGGATGTGGATGTCGATTCTTCTGAAGTGCGCCACTGGCGATTCGCGATCGGTTCCTCACGACTTGCGCCATTCCTGGGTCAGCTTCGGCAACGACACCGACTTCTGCACCCTTGGCTTGCTGCAGGAGAACCCTTTTGACCGGCGCGCCAACGAACTAGGCCATGCGGCCAACGACTTGATGTTCACCACCTACACGCACCAGTTCGGCCAAGGTATTCGGGTATGGGTTGACCAGCAACTGCTCAATGATGGTCTGATTCGCACGCAATCAGCGGCTGCCTGGACTGCTCGCAGCCATGCATCAGTGAAATCACATCTCTCGAAGTCGGATACCAATCTGCGAAAGAAGCTCTCGCGTGCTGGCGCGAGGACTCGTGATGCAGACGGCCAACGTCTGCTCATGAAGGAGATTCAGGCGTATGCCACGAAGTTGCCACTGCGCGGGGCCGACGAGGTGTACGGCATTTCGCTTCAGGAACCGAATTCGCCTCTGGGTGGCTATCGCCCGCGTGAGCTGACAACGCGAGTTCTCCTGCAGTGCTTGCTGATGTTGGTGAGTTCATCGCAGAACGCCGATCAGCGCGCGACGGATATCGCCCGCCTTGCCGGTATTGACGTTGCAGACTGGGCACGGGTACTTCACGAGCTCTGGCTGGTGAGTCGCTCCGCTCACGCGGTGGTGTCACCACGCAGGCTGGAGAAGAACAAGGCGGCATGGCTCGTGGCAAATCACTGGGAGCCGGTGATGCGTGCTGCGCTTTCCGAAAAGTGGCAGCGTTTGATGATGTACCTGGATCGTCATGCGGGCGACGATGACGTTGTGAATGCGGGCGACTATGTTCTTCAATCGATGGGTTGCGACATCTACCTGCCTACGGTCGTCGCGGATCCAGCCTTCATCTCCTTGGTGCGCGTCATCCGCGCGAGCGGCATGAACCTCTCGTCGCTGCATCTTCACTATGTGGGCGATACCGCCGACAACCAGCGTAACGCCAGGCACGCGCTGGCCAAAATTCGCCAGGAGCTCGGCATTGATGTGCAACTTCGCTCCGTGACGCCGCGCGGCGGCAGGCCACCCTTGTACCTATCGGTTCGCTCGGAAATTGCGCAACAAGGCACTGTGGATGCCGATCATGATGGCAGCGCCCACTCGATGAAGGGTTTTTCCGGGTTGTTCCTTGCGGCGCATCTCAAAGCAGAGCTTTTGCAGGAGCAGCGCAATGTTGCGTGATACGAAGCGCGCGCTTCGCAATGAGTCGATTGGGATGCATCGACCTCTCTACGATTCCGAAATCGTGACAGGCTCAACCGCGGCGCAACAGGCGCATGCTGCACGGCTGTGGGTGGATAGGGTAGTCATCATGCTCCAGGAGCAAGGTGCGCTGTTCTTCACCTGTCTCGACTTCCGCTTCGCCAGTCAGGAAGGAGCGCTATGTGTTGAGCTGGTCTGCCGAGAGGTTGCACAGCAAACCTTGGTGCCCATGATGCTCGAGGGCTATGTTTGCCTATCGAGTGACGAGGCCTTCGAGAAGGACGTTGCGGAGTGGCGGAATCGTTTGCGAGCTAAATGTCAGGACCACGAGATCGCAATCATTGATCGTCCCGTACTTTCAACTGCGGCGCGGCGCATGACCAACGATCCGGCGAGGGGACTCGTGCCGATCGCCACGGCAGCTGAGATCGAGCGAGCGACAGAGGCTGTACTGCCGCCATCTATGGAGAAGGTGGATGTTGACGGAGAGTGCTTCGAACTGGCGGACCATGGAGCATCTGACATCCCAGTCTGGAGCCAGCCCTGCTTGCTCCGCGGAGTGCCTATTCTGAATAGCAAGGGGTTCATGCTTCAACTGATCGAGTCAACTTCCACGCAACCTATGGGAGGAAAGCTCCTTCTGCGCTTGATGGATCTGTCCGAAGATGAATCCATCAAACTGGTTCGACACGCGCACACAAAAACGGCAATCGAGATGCGCGTCTCCATCGCTAGGGGAAGAGGCCGGACGCTACTGGGCGCACCTGCACGAGAAATGCCGATGGGTTGAGGGGGACGGGCGTTAGACGGGGCAAGCTGCGGTGACCGAAACCGCGTGCGTCTTTCGATGGTGCCTGAGGCCAGTAAGTTGCAGAGTATGTGACCCGTTTCTGACCCCAAAAGCGGTCAGCGCGTCGATGCGCGCGATTCGGTGGACTTCTGCTTCGCAGCGATTGCTGCCGGTCGATCTGCCCATCTGAATGTGCGCTCTATCTGACGTTTCGGTCGTTCGCCGCTGCGACGGCTAGTTCGCTCACAGTCATGCAACTCCTAGCCAATCGAGCCGACTCGATCATTCTGGAGGCATGTCCACTTTCTCACATCAGCGATGGTGGCTCCTACATATTGGGGATATCGCCGAGCAACTGATGCTTCTAGATTTCGGGCGGCCCGTTGTGTGGACGGGCGGCTTCATGGTTCGTCGCTCTAGCTCCGCTGGCGACACTTGAAGATGCTGAGTTACTTCAACCCGAACAGGAGAACGGATATGAGGAAAGCAGTGGCCTTTTTCGTAGTGGCGTTGGCCGCCACATCGTTTGCTCACGCGCACTCAGGCGGCACTGACAAGAATGGTTGCCACTCTGGCTCCCAACCCTATCACTGCCACTGAAGTACCGAATTGGTCTGAACGGGATTGCGGCCTGACCGCATCCCGATGTCTGCTAGAGCCGCCTCATCTGCAAGCCCATCGGATTGCGCCTTCAGACCGGTGTCGCGCATCTGATCCACCTTTTCGGCTTGATTAGAGCGTCACCGACATTCGCGTGATTTGGCCTGGACCACGTCAAGTTAACTTGGCGATGCTCCAGGCCACCCGCACTACTTGGCCCGCTTGAGCTGGCTGTAGTCACCTCGCGTGCGCAGGACCAGCGTGACGTCCTGTTTGCCACGGTTGCGCCAGAACCAGCCGTGGTTACCGGTGAACGCCGCCACCAGTTCGCCTTCGTCTGACGGAACGCCGCGGCCCTTGACGTAGCTGATCGATCGACCGCCGCCGTCCCCGTGGGTGTCATAGTTGACCACTCCGCCTTGCACTGTCCAGGCAAAGTAGGCCTTCTCACCCTCTCTCATGACCAGCTTGATCTCGGTGCCCTCGCCGGGCTTGAGCACCAGGCTCAGTTCGTCACGCCAAGCGCTCACGGCGGACGCGCTGGCGGCGGAAGGCGCGGCCGCCGGGGCAGGCGCTGCTGGCATGACCAGGGGTGGCGCGGGCTGAGAAGGTGCAGGCGCGGGCGCCGACTCGGCCGCGGCGCTGTCATGCCCATGTGCCTGGCCGCTGGCGTGCTGCTGGGCGTGGTCGTCTTCTCGCTGCTGCGCTGCGGCAGCGGCCTCTTCGGCGGCTTCGCGCGCCAACGCGGTCTTGATCTCGCCCATCTCGGTCAGCCCAAGCAGGCGACCAACGCCGGTCCAGTCCTTGCCGTACTCGGCAGGGAAGACGACCGTAACCAGCAGGACGGCGGCCGCAACGGCGGCAATGACGGTGGAGCGCAGCAGCTGCCGGGAGGATGGCAGCTCGGCGGTGGTGGGAACAGGACTGTTGTACATGGTGTTCAGAGAATGTGGTTCAGGCGTGGAAGACAACATAGCCCGCCAGTTGCATGCCCACCAGCACGAAGCCGGCGGACATCATCACGACGTTGGCGGTGTAGGCGTGTCGGGCAAATCCGGCGGTACGGCGCCAGTAGCTCATGCCGATCAGGATGAGCGCGAGCGCCAGCAACTGACCCAGCTCCACGCCCACGTTGAACGCGAGCAGGTTGGGCACCAGGCCATCGCGTGAGATCTCGTAGTCGAGGATCTTGGTGGCCAGACCGAAGCCATGGAGCAGGCCGAAGACCAGCGTGGCCACCCGGGTGTCGGGTTGCACGCCAAACCAGCGCTGGAAGGCGCCCAGGTTGTCGAGCGCCTTGTAGACCACCGAGAAACCGATGATCGCGTCGATCAGGAAGGCGTTGATCCCGACGTTGAAGTACACGCCGAGGATCATGGTCGTGGAGTGGCCGATGGCGAACAGGCTCACGTAGAGCCCGATGTCCTTGAGCCGGTACAGGAAGAAGATGACGCCGAACAGAAACAGGATGTGGTCGTAGCCGGTCATCATGTGCTTGGCCCCCAGGTAGATGAAGGGCAGCAGCTTGACACCAGATATCTCCTGTATGTAGCCCTTGTCACCCTGGGTGACGCCGTGGGCCAGCGCAGCGGTTGTGCCCATGAGCGCGAGCGCGAACAAGGCGAGGGGTAGCCAGAAGGCCGCTGGCCAGCGCAATGCCCGTTGGGCAAGCGCCGGCCGCGGCTCGAAGAAGCCGGGCATGGAAACTCCTGAAAAGAAAGTACGGGTGGCCGCCCTTTGCGGGCGAGCCAGGACGGAAACGGGCGACGCTCAGAGCGCAGCCGTCATACCGCCTTTGGAGGTCGCTCCAGCCGATGCACCGGCCATCGCTCATACAAGGCGATGGTGCGCCGCGTCCAGCCGGATGGCGCAGCATTCGCCAGCCTGATCAGAACCGGCAAGGCATGGGCCTTGTCGTGCGAGTGGTCGGCGCCAAGGTGCGAGTGCGCAGCCCCCTCGATGTCGGCCAGCCACAGGTCATCGTGCGAATGATTGTTCGAATGATCATGGGCGTTCGGCTGGTCGGCGCCGTGCGGCATGTCTGCTGAGCGCACCGCATCGAGCACCGCGAGCGCATGGCTGTTCATGGCACCGATCGAGGAGCCCAGGGTCCCCACAAGCAGTGTCAGCAGCACCCAGACGCGCAGGCCCCGGCCCAGCCAGGTGGGGCGTGAGGTCGGGATTGGAGAACGTGGACTCATGCGCAGGGTGGTCGGAATCGGGGGCGATCTTAACCTGGGGGGGAGGATATAGTCCGAGCATGTCACACCCCCATCGCCACGAAACCCATCCCGCGTTGATCAAACGGCTGCGCCGCGCCCACGGTCACCTCAACAGCGTGATCGACATGATCGAGCAGGGCCGCGAATGCCTGGACATCGCCCAGCAGCTGCAAGCCGTCGAGAAGGCGATCTCGCAGGCCAAGAAGACCTTGGTGCAGGACCACATCGACCACTGTCTCGAGCACGCCATCGCCGGCGCGAAGGGTGCGGCTCCAACCGCCGCCTCGCTCGACGAGTTCAAGCAGATCACACGCTACCTGTAGCCGAGCGAACGGTGAAACCATGCTGAGCGTCCTGCGCCATCGCACCTACCGGCATCTGTTCGCCGCCCAGGCGATTGCGCTGGTCGGCACCGGGCTGGCCACCGTGGCGCTCAGCCTGCTGGCGTTCGAGCTGGCTGGCCAGAGCGCCGGCCTGGTGCTGGGCACCGCGCTGGCCATCAAGATGGTGGCTTATGTGGGCATCGCGCCGATTACCACCGCCATGGCTCAGCGCCTGCCGCGGCGCACGGTGCTCGTCACGCTGGATCTGCTGCGCGCGGCAGTGGCGTTGAGCCTGCCATTTGTGACCCAGATCTGGCAGATCTACCTGCTCATCTTTCTGCTGCAGTCAGCCTCTGCCGCCTTCACGCCCACCTTCCAGGCCACGATTCCTGATGTGCTGCCGGATGAGCAGGACTACACCAAGGCGCTCTCGCTGTCGCGCCTGGCGTATGACCTGGAGAGCCTGCTGAGCCCGATGCTGGCGGCTGCATTGCTGGGCGTGATGTCCTTCCACGCCTTGTTCGGCGGTACCGTGCTGGGCTTCCTGGCATCGGCGCTGCTGGTGGTGTCCGTGGCCCTGCCCAGCCCCGCCAGTGCCGAGCGACGTGGTTTCTACGACCGCACCACGCGCGGCCTGCGCATCTACCTGGCCACGCCTCGCCTTCGCGGCCTGCTGGCGATCAGCTTCGCTGTCGCGGCAGCGGGCGCCATGGTTTTTGTCAACACCGTGGTGCTGGTCCAGGCGCAATGGGGTCTGCCGCAGAACGCGCTTGCACTGGCCCTGGCGAGCTTTGGCGCCGGGTCCATGGCCGCCGCGCTCGGCTTGCCCCGCCTGCTCGATCGCTGGCCGGACCGGCCGGTCATGCTGGGCGGCGTGGCCCTGCTGTGCGGCGTGATGGCTGCAGGCATGTGGGTGACAAGCTATGCCGCGTTGCTGCCGCTCTGGTGCGTCGCCGGTATTGCGTACTCGGTCGCGCAGACACCCTCGGGTCGGCTGCTGCGCCGATCGGCCCACCCGGCCGACAGGCCGGCGCTGTTTGCGGCCCAGTTCGCGCTGTCGCACGCCTGCTGGCTGTTGTTCTATCCCCTGGCCGGCTGGGCCGGTGCCCATTGGGGCATGCGCGCCACTTTTGCCGTGCTCGGGGTGGCGGTCCTGCTGGCGCTGTGCGTGGCCTGGTGGGTGTGGCCTGCCGACGATCCTGAGGTGATCGAGCACGACCACGACGACGGCACCCACCATGCCCACGCCTTCTGGATCGACGATCAGCATCCGCACTGGCCGGCACCCCGGCATCGGTCTTCCATCTGACTGCCCTGCGGGCTCCCCGAGGCCCAACCTAGGCGCTCGCGGCATCGTTGGATGGCGGTGCCTGCGTCGATGGGAAAAGTGACATGATGCCATGGTGAATAACGGCATCAGCAAGCACGGATATATAAACGCGGCCGACGGACACAGGCGCTCAGTAGCTGTCGTGCTCTCACTGACCATTCACGCGATGGTGCTGGCATGGGTCGGTGGTGACTGGTCACGACCCGCCGATCCAGGGCAACCAGCGCAGCCGCTTGTCTCGGTGCTCGAGGTAGCGGTGCTGCCAACACCTTCTGAACCTCAGGAAATTGCGCCTGGGCCCCGTGCTGCCCGATCGGACCTGGCAGTGCCCAGCAGCGCGCGCAGCGCAAATGTCGCACGCAAATCGCCCGCGCCGGTGCGCCCTGGCCTAAGCCAGGATGCACCCCCCGCCCCCACGGCACAGGACTGGGCGTTCGCCGCTGGATACCAGCTCAAGAACAGCAAGGCCTATCGCTACAACTGGGGCCGCCAGGTGCGCAGCATGATGGGCACGGCGGTGGAAGGGCCTGATCAGGGCATCGTCCGCTTCAAGGTCACGATCGCAGCTGACGGCAAGCTGGTCGCGCTCGACACCTTGTGGAGCACGTCCGTCGTGGCTGAGCAGCGTGCGCGCCAGGCCATCGCAGCCCTGCCGCCGCTGCCACCCACCCCCACGGGCAAGCCTCTTGTCTTCGAGAAGACCATCTCGTTCTCGCCTTTCGTGTCGGACATTCCCCCGATTTACAAGGACGACTGCGTGCCCGACCCACCGGGCTTTCGCAATCCATTCGCACAGGGTGAGCACGCCCGCCGCCCCGGAAACGAAGACACGCAAGACCCACCCTTGTCGCTCGAAGAATGCCTACAGCAGTTGCCGCAGGATTCCATCGAAGCCGAGGCTGCCAACGATCAACGGCAGCTCGATCAATGGCGCTCGAATCGGCTGGGACGCTAGCGATTTGATCGGCGGCTGGTTTGAAATGAAGCGGACGTTCGATTCGGTCAAACCGAAATTCCGAGCTCAGCCCTCGTCCGACCTCGAAGCCAGTTCTCGGCTTCGCATCTGCTACAGCGCCGACTTATCACGCCGGAACAGCGCGTTCTCGTCCAGTAGGTGCTGGCCTTGCACCGTGAGGGACTTGTCGCGGGTCGTCCGATTCAGCAACCCGAGCGTGATGGTGACTTGACGCATCACTCCGAACGCGGGTCGCAATACGTGTCCATTCGCTACACGGAGCGCCTGGCCGAGGCGGGCATCGCGCATTCGGTAGGCTGCAAGGGCGACACTTACGACAACGCGCTAGCAGAGACCATCAACGGGCTGGACAAGGCGGAGTTGATTCATCGCCGCCCATGGCCAGACCGCGAATCGGTGGAATTGGCTACCCTGCAATGGGTGCCCTGGTTCAACCACCAACGACTGCTTGAGCCCATCGGCTACATCGCGCCGGCAGAGGCTGAGGCAAACTACTGGCCGCATCTCGCCAATCTGACCTCCATGGCGGAGGCCTGACGTAAACCAACCGGCCTCCACGAAAGCCGGGGCGGTTCGGCCCCCGCCGCTCGTCAGACCGCGCCGAGCGCGCGAAGCAACAGGGTCACGTCCTGTCTGTGCTGCCCGAGCGCCTCGGCGAGAACCAGCTGGGCTTGCTGGGCGCTGCGTTGCGCATCGAGAAGTTCCAGCAGATCGGACGCGCCGCTCTGGTAGCGTAGCCGCGCCAGTTGCTCCGCGCGCACCGCCTCGCGGCTGCGCTCCTGCAGCGCCGTCAGTCGGGCGCGACCGAAGCTCACCTGTGCCAGCGCGTTCTCGACCTCCTCAGTGGCCAGCAGCACGCGCTGGCGATAGTGCAGCAATGCCTCGTGCTCCTGAGCGCGTGCGGCGTCCAGGCGGGCTTGCAAGCGCCCGGCGTTGAATACCGGCAGGCTGACCGAGGGCGCGATCAACCAGGCCCCCGTGCTGGCCGAGCTCAGGCCGACGGCCGAGCCGGCCAACCAGCCGACGAAGCCACCCACCGAAATCCGCGGCAGAAATTCCGAACGAACGGCTTCGGCGTCCATGGAAAGGGCGCGCATACGGGCCTCGGCCGCGGCGACGTCAGGACGTGATGCGAGCCATGTTTCGCCGTCCGGCAGCTCCAGGGTGATGGCGGCCGGGTCCGCGGCGGTGCTGTCCATCGACGGCATGGCTTGTGTTCCGGGTGTGTCGCCCGCGAGCACGGCCAGCCGGTTCAAGGCCAGCGCGGCTTGTGCTTGCAGAGCGGGCACGTCGGCCTGCACGGCGGCCAGGTCGCTGCGCGCGCGAGCTTCGTCCAGCGGTGCGCTCAGGCCGGCGCGTGCGCGGTGCTGCACCAGCGTCAGCGTGGCGCGGCGGTTGTCGATGACGGCCTGCGTCAATGACAGACGCTCGTTCGCGCTCGCCAGCGCATACCAGGCTTGGGCCACTTCAGCCGCCACCGCGCGACGCACCGCATCGGCGTCGGCCACGGCGGCGTCGATGCGCAGGCGCTGCGCGTGGCTCGCGTGGCGCAGACGGCCGAACACGTCGACCTCCCAGGCCAGCTCGATGCCCGCGCTTGCGCTGCCGCTGCGTTGTCGGTCTTCGCGTTCGACGGCACCGAGTGAGGCGGTGAGCGCGGGCCAACGCGCAGCTGCGTCCGCAGCGGCCAGTGCGCGCGAGCGCTGCACGCGTTCCACAGCTTGCGCCACGTCGAGGTTGCCCGCAAGCGCGCGTTCGATGTGGCTCAGCAATGCCGTGTCACCCAACGCGCCCCAAGGAGCTGCGGGCGCGCTGCGGGGCCACTCGGGGGCGCCCGCGAAACGCGGTGCATCCGCTGTGCTTTTGTCGAGGGGCGCGGTGGCCGGTGCGGCGCAACCTGCGAGCAAGGCTGCAATGGCCAGGGCCGTCCAGCGCCAGAGGGATTTCGGTCGGTTCATGTCAGCCTCCGGTTCAGTTCAGGGCGAGGTCAAGGGCCGCTGCCTGTGCACGCCGGCGTTGCAGCAGCACATAGAACAGCGGTGTGAACAGCAGGCCAGCAAGCGTGACGACCAGCATGCCGGCGAACACCGCCACGCCCACGGCAGCGCGCATCTCGGCGCCTGCGCCGCTGGCGAACACCAGGGGCAGTACGCCCATCACGAAGGCCAGCGTCGTCATCAGGATGGGGCGCAAGCGCAGGCGTGCCGCCTCGATCACGGCAGTACGCTCGTCCAGCCCCTCGGCCTGGCGGCTGCGTGCGAACTCGATCATCAGGATGGCGTTCTTGGTGGCCAGCCCCACCAGAACCACGAGGCCGATCTGCGTGAACAGGTTGTTGTCGCCGCCGCTGAGCCACACACCGGCCAATGCGCCCAGCACCACCGCGGGCACCGAGGCCAGCACCGCCAGCGGCAAGGACCAGCTGCCGTAGGCGGCCGCAAGGATCAGGAAGGCCAGCGCCACGGCCAGCGGGAACACCCACAGGCCACTGCTGCCCTCGCGCGCTTGCTGGTACGCGAGATCGGTCCATTCGTAGCCGAAGCCGGGCGGCAGCTCGGCCGCCAGAATGGCTTCCATCGCCGCCATGGCGTCTCCCGTGCTCACACCCGGCGCGGCCATGCCCGAGATGTCGGCGGCCATGTGGGCGTTGTAGCGCACCACCGGGTCGGGCCCGACCGAGGGCGTGGCCCTCACCACCGCGGCCAGCGGCACCATGTGGCCGGCGTCGTTGCGCGTCCACAGCCGCTGCAGCGCCTGCGCGTCGTCGCGGTAGGGGGCGTCGGCCTGCACGTTGACCTGCCAGGTGCGGCCCAGCATGTTGAAGTCGTTCACGTAGTACGAGCCCAGGTACACCTGCAGTGCTTCGTGCACGCGCTCCAGCGGAACACCCATGGCCAGCGCCTTGTCGCGATCGATGTCTACAGCCAACTGGGGCACGCCGACCTGGTAGCCCGAGAACAGGCCCATCAGACGCGGTTCCTTGGCGGCGGCCGCCAGCACACGGCCCAGCGCCTCATTCAGCGCCGCTGGACCCTGTTGCTGGCGGTCCTGGATCTGCAGCTTGAAGCCACCGGCTTGGCCCAGGCCTGGCACAGGGGGCGGCGGGAACATGGCGGCGAAAGCTTGGTCGATCCCTTGCAGCTTCCCGTTGAGCTGGCCCGCGATGGCGCCGGCGATGAGCGAGGCGTCGCGGCGCTGTTCGAAGGGGTCGAGCATGGTGAAGATCACCGCGCTGTTGGGGCTGTTCACGAAGCCGTTGATTGACAGACCGGGAAACGCCACCACGCTTTCGACGCCGGGCTGCTCCAGCGCAATGCGGGTGACCTCGCGGGTGACCGTCTCGGTGCGATCCAGCGAAGCACCCGGCGGCAGTTGCACGATCCCCACGAGGAAGTACTTGTCCTGCGCCGGCACGAAGCCGGACGGGATGGCCTTCCAGCCCCACACCGTGAGGGCCAGCAGGCCCACGTACAGCACGCCCAGGCGCCAGGGTCGGCTCAGGCTGCGCTGGCTGGTGCGGGCATAGCCCTCGGCGCCGGCCTCGAAGCCACGGTTGAACGCGCCCAGGGCACGGCCGAGCCAGCCCTTGGGGGTGGCGGCGTGCGGGCGCAGCCACATCGCGGCCAGTGCCGGGCTCAGCGTGAGCGAGTTGATGGCCGAGATCACCGTGGAAATGGCGATGGTCAAAGCGAACTGGCGGTAGAACTGCCCGGAGAGGCCACCCATGAACGCCGTGGGAATGAACACCGCGGCCAGCACCGCGGTGATGGTGAGGATGGGGCCCGTCACCTCGCGCATCGCGGCGCGCGTCGCGTCGTGCGGCGAGAGCCCGCGCGCCAGGTGGCGCTCCACGTTCTCCACCACCACGATGGCGTCGTCCACGACGATGCCGATGGACAGCACCAGGCCGAACAGGCTCAGCGTGTTGAGCGTGAAGCCCGCCAGGTGCATCACCGCGAGCGTGCCGATCAGCGACACCGGCACCGCCACGATGGGGATCACCGCCGCACGCGCGCTCTGCAGGAACAGCAGCACCACCAGCACCACGAGCACCAGCGCCTCGACCAGCGTCTGCACGACGTTGCCGATCGACTTCTTGACGAACACCGTGGGGTCGTAGGCAATGCGGTGTTCGATGTCTTGCGGGAAGCTGGCCTGCAGGCGCTGCATCTCCGCGCGCACCGCGGCCGATACCTCCAGCGCGCTGGCGGCCGGGTCCTGCACGATCTGGATGCCCACTGCCGGTGTGTTGTCCAGCAGGCTGCGCATGGCGTACTGGCTGGCACCGATCTCGATGCGCGCCAGGTCCTTCAGGCGCAGCGCCTGGCTATCTGGCCCAGTGCGCACCACGATCTCACCAAACGCCTCGGGCGATTGCAGGCGCCCGGAAACCGCTAGTAGCATCTGGCGCGCCGATGCGGCGTCCGGCGATGCGCCCACCGAGCCCGCCGCGACCTGCAGGTTCTGTGTGCGGATGGCAGCGACGACGTCACCTGCTGTAAGGCTGCGCGCAGCCATGCGGTCCGGGTCGAGCCAGACACGCAGGCTGTATTCCCCCGCGCCCCACACGACCACCTTGCTCACACCGGGCACGCGCAGCAGGGCGTCTCGCACCTGCAGCTGGGCGAAGTTGGAGAGATGCAGCAGGTCGTAGCGCTGACCGGGGGAAAGCAGGTGCACGACCATCAGGATGTCGGGCGCCATCTGCTCGGTCACCACGCCAGCGCGCTGCACCTCGGGGGGCAGGCGCGACAGCGTGCGCGTGACGCGGTTCTGCACCTCGGTCTCGGCGCGCGCCGGGTCGGTGCCCGCAGCGAAGGTGAGCGTGAGCGCGTAGCGCCCATCACCCGAGGCGCTGGAGCTCATGTACTGCAGACCCGGCAGGCCGGTGAGTTCGGTCTCCAGCGGCGTGGCCACGGTCTGTGCCAGGACCTGCGGGTTGGCGCCTGGGTAGCCGGCCCGCACCATTACCGTGGTGGGCATGACGTTGGGGTATTCGGTCAGCGGGAGCTTGCCCAGCGTGAGCGCACCGGCCAGCACGATCAGCAGCGAGAGCACGATGGCCAGCACCGGTCGCTCGATGAAGCGATCGACCCAGGATGCCGACGAAGGGGCTGTGGCGTGGTTCATGGCGATCTCCGGGTTCAGCCAGCGTTGGCCGCACGTTCGGCGGCACGCACCTTCATTCCGGGCTTGATGCGCATCAGGCCTGAGGCCACCACGCGCTCACCCGCCTGAACGCCGCCAATGACCGCGCGCAAATCGCCGTGGCGATCACCGAGCTGCACCGCGCGGTACTGCACTGTGTCTTCTTCATCCACCACCAGCACGTGGTGACGCCCCTGGTCGGTGCCGATGGCGGCGTCGGGCACCAGCAAAGTGGTCCCAGCCTTGGGGTGGGCCAGCCGCACGCGCACGAAGGCGCCGGGCAGCAGGCCACTGTCGCGTGCGTTGACGCGCGCTCGCAGGCGTAACGTACCGGTCCCGGGTTCGATTTCGTTGTCGGCGAAGTCGAGCGTGGCCGTGCCGAGCGGCTGCTCCGACAGCTCACCGACCAGCGTTACCTTCATTGCATCGGGCTTGCGTGCGCGCGCCAGGTGCGCCTGGATTGCGGGGTCGGCGACGTCGAAGTGCACCTGCAGCGACTGGCTGGACAGCAGCACCGCCAACGGTGCCTGGGACGCACCCACGTCCACGTAGTTGCCGGTGGTCACCAGCGCGCGGCCAATGCGCCCATCGATCGGCGCGCGCACGGTAGCGAATTCGCGATCGAGCTTGGCCGCACGCAGCGCGGCCTGAGCGGCCGCTACCTGGGCCTGTGCTTCAGCCAGCGCGGCGCTGCGACGCTCTGCTTCCTCGGCGGCGATGGCATCCAATGCCAGCAACTCGCGCGCGCGGCGGGCTTCGCCGACGGCCCGCTGCTCGCGCGCCTGTGCCAACTTGAGCTGTGCTTGGGCACTGGCCAGGGCGGCATCGAATGCGCGGGCATCAATGGTGAACAAAGGCTGGCCCGCCTTCACGAACTGCCCATCCTGGAACAGCACGGCTTCCACGTGGCCTGCCACGCGCGGGCGCAGCGCCACGCGCTCGGCTGCCTCAGCACGCGCAATGAATGTTGACTCTGGCGCGACAGCTCGAGATTCCACCGCGGTGACCGCCACCGTGGGAAGGTCAAGCGCGGTTGCCATTGGTTCGGCAGCAGTGGCATAGGTCAACAGGTCGCCACTGGTCACAACCAGGGTCAGCCCAAGGGCAGCAGCCAGCAGTGCGGCGGCCGCAATCGTGTTGCGTTTCAACGCGTTGATGGGGAGGGGATGTCCGGACATGTGAAGCCTCGCAGCGATTGGGGAGGTCTGGATGCTGGCCCTTGCCACGATGGCAAAGGCAAGCTCAAGCGTGCGTGTGATCGCTGTCTATTCGCACTGGTCGTCGCAACCACCGATCCAGCAAACGCGGCAGGCGCGACTTGCTATAGGTGGGCGGTACGGGTGGTTGATGGCGCCATCCGCCGTAGTCGGCTTGCGCGCGTGACGTGATCGGCACACGGCTAGCCACCGTGATAAGAGGCTGATCCGCGCCAGTCATGCACAGCATGCCGTCGTGTGGCACGGCGCACATCTCTCCCTGGCGCAATGCCAACCCCGTGGGACTTTCATTCAGGCGAATCCAGACCGTTCCGCGTTCCGCACGCAACAAATCCCCGCGCTGAACCTGCATAAGCAGACTGTGTTCGCTGGAGAGGTGCCATTCGCTGAAATGGCGATTGCCGAAGTCGGCAGGTATTCTGGGAGCCAATGCAAACATGGCGGTACGCCTTGAAGCCGGAGAGAACTCGCATGCTCGTGGTGCCCACGATGTCAAGGTCCAGGGACTTCGGCATCAGGAAGCAGTGCGAAACCTGAATACAGGGCGGACCTTGAAGATCCCGGATCGACGGTCCTGAGGCAGCTTCAGCCGTTGCGCTAGCTGCGCCTAGACCATGCACACCCGGCACAGAAGGCGAGATCCCGGACGGGTGATCAGCCTAGGATCCGATTCGCAGTCATCGATTTCGTCTGCCAACGGCGTGCATCTCATAATGCAACGCAGGCCGACACCGCCAGCTGTCACTACCATCGTCAGCTGCGAAGCCTGGCGCAATGCAGCGTGCAATGGCTGGCGGCGCAACCGCTATCGCAAGACAAGTCCGCGCCCTTGCTGGAAGATGCGACGCTTCGCCGGAGCGAGCAGGACATCCGGAGGCTGCAGCCGGTAGCCCAGCTGCAGTACCCCATCCGCAGCAGACCACATCACCCAACCTCGCGCGGCGAGTGTGCGAATGAGTGGCCACCACGGTGTTTGGCGGGCCGGGGCCCATGGCCCCGCCCGCCTGATCAGATCGCTTGCGAACTGCGTCGGGTTCAGCGCCGCCATCCGCGCAGCAGCAGCGCGTTGCTCACCACACTCACGCTGCTCAGCGCCATGGCCGCGCCGGCCACCACCGGGTTCAACAGCCCGGCCGCCGCCAGCGGAATGCCGACCACGTTGCAGGCAAAGGCCCAGAACAGGTTCTGGCGGATCTTGCGGTAGGTGCGGCGCGAGATGTCGATCGCGTCGGCCACCAGCGCCGGGTCGCCACGCATGAGCGTGATGCCGGCCGCGTGCATGGCCACGTCGGTGCCGGTGGACATGGCGATGCCCACATCCGCCTGCGCCAGCGCAGGCGCATCGTTGATGCCGTCACCCACCATGGCCACCGTGCGATTGCCTTCTTTCAGGCGGCTCACGATGGCGGCCTTGTCGGCTGGCAGCACTTCGGCCTCGACGTGATCGACGCCAAGCTGGCTGGCCACCGCGGTGGCGCTGCCCAGGTTGTCACCGGTCACCATCACCGAGCGCACGTTCATGGCGCGCAAGCGCTCGATGGCCTGGCCCGCACTGGCCTTGGCCGCATCGCCAAAGGCCAGCAGGCCGACCAGCGTGGGTTTCTCGGTGACATCGGCCAGCCAGGACACCGTGCGACCGTCGTCCTGCAAGGCGTTGGCCTGCCCGCGCAGGGCCGAGGTGTCCACACCCAGCTCCTGCATGTAGCGTGGGCTGCCCAAGCGCAGGGAACGGCCTTGCACCTCGGCCGACATGCCACGGCCCGCCACCGCGCTCACCTTGGCGGCCGACAACAGCGGCTCGCCCGCCTGCTGTGCGGCGTCCATCACTGCGCGAGCCAGCGGGTGTTCGCTGCCCGCCTGGATGGCCGCGCTCCAGGCCAGCAGGTGCGACTCGTGGCCCGCCGCGGGAACCGCAGCCACCAGCGTGGGCTTGCCTTCGGTCAGCGTGCCGGTCTTGTCAAAGGCCACGGTGTCGATGCGGTGCGCCACTTCCAGCGCCTCGGCGTCCTTGATCAGGATGCCGTGGCGCGCCGCCACGCCGGTGCCGGCCATGATGGCCGTGGGCGTGGCCAGACCCAATGCACACGGACAGGCAATGACCAGCACGGCCACTGCGTTCAGAATGGCTTGCTCCCAGTCGCCCGTGGCCAGACCCCAACCCAGCAGCGTGAGCGCGGCCAGCACCAGCACCACCGGCACGAACACGGCGCTCACGCGGTCCACGATGCGCTGGATCGGTGCCTTCTTCGCCTGCGCCGACTCGACCATACGCACGATGCGCGACAGGGTGGACTCCGCACCCACCGCCGTCGTGCGCACCAGCAACAGGCCTTCGGCGTTGATCGCGCCCCCGGTGACCTTGTCGCCTTCGTGTTTGGCCACCGGCAAGCTCTCCCCGGTGATGAGCGATTCATCGACCTGGCTCGCGCCTTCGGTCACCAGGCCGTCCACCGGCACACGTTCGCCCGGGCGGATCACCACGATGTCACCCACCTTCACGCGCGACAGGGGCATGTCCAGATCACCGTTGTCGGTGCGTACGCGAGCCACCTCGGGCTTGAGGGCATTGAGTGCGGCAATGGCGGCCGTGGTCTGGCGCTTGGCGCGCGACTCCAGCCACTTGCCCAGCAGCACGAGCGTGATGATCACGGCCGAGGCCTCGAAATACAGGTGCGGCGTGCCGTGTGCGGCGTGCTTGAACATGAGGTACAGGCTCAGGCCATAGCCAGCGCTGGTGCCCAGGGCCACCAGCAGGTCCATGTTGCCGGCACCGGCGCGCACCGCACGCCAGCCGGCGCGGTAGAAACGCGCGCCCAGCCAGAACTGCACCGGCGTGGCCAGGGCCAGTTGCAACCAGCCGTCAAGCATCCATTCAATGCCGAACAGCATGCCGAACATGGGCAGAACCAGCGGCACCGACAGGGCCGCGGCCAGCAGCACCGGCCACAGCGGTTCGCCCTGGGAGGCAGCGGCCGCTCGCGAGGTGTTCTCTTCAAACACGACGGCGCGGTAGCCCGACTTCTCGACTGCGGCGATCAGCGCGTCCACCGACACCCCGACGGCCTTCACGTTGGCGCGCTCCGTGGCCAGGTTGACGAAGGCCTCTTGCACGCCGGTTACGGCCTTCAAGGCTTTCTCGACCCGCGCCACACAGGAGGCGCAGGTCATGCCCTCGATCGAGAACTCAAAGTCCTCTGCAGCCACGCTGTAGCCCGCTTTGTCGACGGCGGCGATCAGCTGCGCGCCGGATGTGCCTGCGGTCACATTGACCGTGGCACGCTCGGTGGCCAGGTTGACGTCGACGCTCGCTACGCCCGCAACCGACTTGAGGGCTTTCTCGACGCGGACGACACACGATGCGCAAGTCATGCCCGCGATTGGGAACTCGTGCGCTACAAGGGTGCTTGAAGTGTTCATGCTGGGTCTCCTTTAGGGGGTTCGATGGATGCTCGGCCTTGCCACGAGGGCAAGGTCAAAGGTCAGAGGGCGCCGGCCTGCAGCCGGCGATGGGCCCAGGCGCGCGCCATCGGCAACCAGTGACTCCAGCCCTGCGTGTCGCGCCAGACGCGCGCCTGCACGGGCTTGCGGCTTAGGACCTTCACGCGCGGGGCGTCGAAGCCGCTCAGGCGCAACACGGCGTTTTCGCACACGGTGTGCACATCGCCGGTGGCGAGCAGGGTGTCGCGGGGATCGCCGTCGACGGTGATCCAGACGGTGCCCTGCGTGGATTGCAGAAGATCGCCCGGCTGCACGGGCAGCATCAGGCTGTGTTCGGGCGAGAGCTGCCATTCGCTGGCGGTGAAGGGGCCGAAGCCGGTATGCGGCAAAAGGCAGGCAGTGGACATGGAGGTGCTCCGGTAGAGGTTGGAGCTGCGAATGTTTTCGCTTGACACGTTGTCAAGGTCAAACACCGTGGGTTGCCCTGCGCCGCCTTGCGCTTGTCACCGTGGCAAGCCTCACGCTCGCGGCTCCTCAACCCTTTAGGAGCCTTCCATGCACGAATTTCAGCTTCCCGACATGACCTGTGGTCACTGCGCCTCCACCGTGAACCTCACGCTCAAACTGGTTGACCCCACCTGCGATGTCTCGGTCGACGTCGCCAACCGCAAGGTTCAGGTCAAGAGCAGCGAAGAGCGCGATGCGCTGATCGAAGCGCTGACCGATGCGGGTTATCCGCCGGCCGCCTAACCGCTCGTCGGCCCGACCTCGGCCGGCACTTGACCCTACCGCGGGGTGAAGGTTCAAGCTTCACCCCGTTGCGCCTTCTCTGGAGAACTCCATGTCCACGCTCATGAACATCGGCCAGGCCGCCGCCGCCGCGGGCGTCTCGCCCAAGATGATTCGTCACTACGAGCTCATCGGCCTGTTGCCCGAGGCCGACCGCAACGAATCAGGCTATCGCCTCTACAGCGAACGCGAGGTGTCGGTGCTTCGCTTCATCGGGCGTTCGCGCCACCTGGGCTTCTCGATCGCGCAAATCGCCGAACTCATTGGTTTGTGGAGCGACTCGGCGCGCTCCAGCCGCGAAGTTAAGACCGTGGCCGAGCGCCATCTGGCCAGCCTCGAGGAGAAGCGCCGCGAAATCGAACAGATGATGGCGGGCCTGTCGGAGCTGGTGCAAGCCTGCCAGGGCGACGATCATCCTCACTGCGCGATCCTGGACACGCTGTCGCAGCACAGCCTCGACAAGCACCAGCCACGCCACAAGCCGCAACTCAAGAAGGCGCATGCCAAGGACAGCGAGGCAGGCACAGCGGGCTCCGGCCACATCGATCTGATGGCCTGGATGCGCGGCGTCCAGGTGCACCACGGCACGCTCTGAGTGCGACGCAATCGGACGGTCTGAACGCCCGTGTGACCCCATCCCAGGTTCTCGAACTGTTCTGTTACGGAAAAGCCCGGCATGATGAACGCCCCGCGGGGGCAGCCGGATCGACGAACCGCCACCTCATCGCTGGACAGCACTGCCGATCAGTTCAAGTCCTTGCGGCATAGACAGTAGATAAACTTCTGGACGGTACCCATAGGAGTGTGATGCTCTTCGCGCTCCTGCTGCAAAAGCGTGAATGGGGCTCCGAACTCTGCATGCAGGCCGTCGGCGCTGTAGCGCTTGACGGGCAACCCGCTACACCTCTCCGGCCCGTCCTCGGCGAATGTCGCAACGATAACGTAGCCACCCGGCCTGACGGCACGCAGGACAGCGTTGACGTAGGCTTCGCGTTCTTCTCGAGTCGTGAGGAAGTGGAAGACGGCGCGATCGTGCCAGACATCGTAGGCATGGCGTGAAAGTTTAAGCTTCGTGATGTCACCGACCAGCCAACTTACACCAGATGCTCGCATGCCAAGCCGAGCACGCGATGCAGCAATCGCAGCATCCGACAGGTCGAGGACAGTGACAAATTGATAGCCGTTGACGAGCAGATCGTCCACCAATGTCGAAGCGCCTCCGCCAACATCGATAACGCTTGCCGTCTTCGGCACACCCGCACGTCCGATAAGCTCAACCGATTGGCCTGCATGCTCCTGGAACCAACTGACCTCGTTCTCAGACTTCGTGGTGTAGACCTGTTCCCAGTGTTCCTTAGATTGCATCGGAGCCTCCTAGACTCGATCTGCCGCAAGTCGGCGAACTAACTTACTTTAGCGTCGAAATCAGTTTGTCTCAGCAACGAGGAGATTGCCGAGCGCTTGCTGGCAATGGCTAGCGATGGCATCAACGACGCCACATCCCTGGTCAATGCCGAATTGGACAACGCAAGGTGTACGGGTGCCGAAGTGGCTGGCAGCAGCGCGCAAATTTCCCTCTTGAAGGGAGACCTTACGGACCCCGCTTCGGTACGCATGCTGCCGCAAGACACTGTGGCCAGTTTGAAGCAGAACCGGCTTTTCGCTTCCCTCCACTACGCGCTGGCCGCACAGGGGGCGGCGGGTGTTCTGCATACCTTGACGGTCTGGATTCCGACGGCGACTGA
The DNA here is from genome assembly GCF_019635465.1 of Hydrogenophaga sp. GTDB lineage: Bacteria > Pseudomonadota > Gammaproteobacteria > Burkholderiales > Burkholderiaceae_C > Hydrogenophaga. Next base: position 105,120 of record NZ_JAHBZK010000002.1, on the reverse strand, counting down.
CAAGACGGTCCATGTTACGAGCGACGAAGTCGCACGCCTTTCGCATCTGCCAAGCAAGGGACACAGCAGCCACTGACCCCATCACCGGCGATCACGCTAGCGAGTCACGAATTCGAGAGCGAACGTGTTGACTCCGTCTGCTGAGCGCACTGTCACCTCGCCGTGGTGAGCGTGCATGATGGCCTTGGTGATGGGAAGCCCCAAACCAACCCCCTCGGACACGTCCCGACTTCGGCCGGGGCTCAGGCGCACGAAGCGATCAAACAGCTGCTGGTGGGAAGCAACCGGAATCTGCGAACCGCGGTTGCTGACCGACAGCGTCACACCGGATTCGGACGGACTCACCACGATGGACACCGTGGTGTGCTTGTCGGCGTGCCGAACGGCGTTGGATAGCAGGTTGCTGATGGCACGGCGAATCATCAAGCGGTCGCCCGACACCTCGCCCTCACCGTCCACACCGATGGCCAGGTTCTTGTCGCTGGCGACCGCCTCATAGAACTCCACAATCGAACGAGCCTCTGTCACGAGGTTCACGGCCTCGCGCAAAGGCAGCTCGTGCAAGTTCTCTGTCTTGGCCAACAACAGCATGTCGGAAATCGTGCGAGCCAGACGCTGAAGTTCTTCCGAGATGGTGGCGAGGCTGCTGCGATAGTCCTGCGGCGTTCGCTGCTGTGCGAGCGTGACCTGTGCCGCGGTCAACAAATTGCTCACTGGCGTGCGCATCTCATGCGCCAGGTCCGATGAAAACGTGCTGAGCCGCTCGAAGTCAGCTTGCAGGCGATTCAGCATGTCGTTGAGCGACAAGGCAAGTTCGCGCATTTCCCGAGGAACGCTCTCGGCAGGCATGCGCTCACCCAGACGCTGGGCACTCAGGCGTTCGGCCCGCGCCTTCATGGCTGTAAGCGGTTTAAGACCGCCCCGGCTCGCCATCCACCCCAGCAAGGTGCCGGCCAGCACAGCGATCAGAGCGTAGACCGCGATCTTTCGCGTCAAGTCATCGAGAAAGTGCCGGTGATGGCTCGTGTCGACGGCCGCGGTCACCGATATCTGCCCGGGCGCGTTTCCGACCAGGTTCAGCTCGAAGCGCTGGGCATACAGGCTGCCATTGGCGTCGTACCAGGACAGGCCTTGGGAGCTTGTCTCCAACCCTTCGAGCACGACGCCAGGCACAATGAAATCACCCTGCTCTAGCAGTACGCCTGAACTGCCGCTGACACGAAGATACAGGCCATCGTGACCATGTGTGCTCGTGGCCAGTTGACGGCGCAAATCGTCCTCGGTTTGGCTTGCCTGAACCGCTTCTTCCACAAGGTGCACCTTGCTCATCAACAGCGAGCGATCCAGCTCGACGAAATGCGCGCTTGTTTCCCGAAGCACGAGCGTCGAGAAACCGGCCAGAACGAGTGCAACGACACCCGCGAACAGAATGGTCAGACGCGCGGTGAGTGACATGCTTCCCTGCAATCAGTGATCGGGTTCGTCGAGAACGTAGCCCATGCCTCGCACCGTCTGCAGGAGCTTGGTGTCGAAGCCATCGTCGATCTTGGCGCGCAGTCGCCGCACGGCCACGTCGATCACATTGCTGTCGCTGTCGAAATTGATGTCCCACACCAGTGACGCAATCAGCGTCCGAGGAAGAACCTCACCGCGGCGTCGCATGAAGAGCTCCAGTAGCCCGAACTCCTTGGCGGTCAGGTCTACGCGCCGACCTGACCGCGTGACGCGGCGACGGACAAGATCCAGCTGCAAGTCTGCGATCTGCAAGGACGTCGTATCTTGAATTTGGCCGCCACGCCTTAGCAGCGTCTTAATGCGGGCAAGCAACTCGGAGAACGAAAACGGTTTGATCAGGTAGTCGTCGGCGCCCAGCTCCAGGCCTTTGACGCGATCCTCCACGCTATCTCGGGCGGTCAGGTACAGCACCGGCAACTGGCTCTTCTTGCGCCGCAAAGAGCTCAGCACAGACCAACCGTCGATGCCTGGCAACATGACATCCAGGATCACGAGGCCGTAGTCGCCCTCGGTGGCCTCGTGCAATCCGTCGACACCGTTGCGGGCCAACTCACAGAAGTATCCAGCCTCCCTCAGCCCTTGCTTGAGGTATTCGCCCGTGTGGGCTTCGTCTTCGATGATGAGGATCTTCACGCAGCAAATCTCCAATCAAGGGCAGTTTGCCACGCCGCTTGTGCAGGCCCAACATGACAACTCTGTAATGAAACGGACAGACGCCTGTGTGCGGGCATTCAGAACAATGCCCCCATCGATCAGCAAAGGAGTCCACGTGAAGAGAGTTCGATGGAAAACGCAGGGGTTGGTCCTCCTCGCGGCGATGGCGTCCGCGGGCTTGGTTGCCGCTCAAAGCACCGCAGCCGAACAGTCGTCGGACTGGCGCTCTGCGAACGACGCGGTCGGCCAGTTCAAACGAGGGCACGCCGACATCCTCAAGTGGGAGGCGCAGAACGCCCCTGCCCCAGTTGCCGAGCCGAAGCTCGAACCCGGCTTCCCGCTACCCACGATGGAGAGCGTTGTTCGAGCGGCCTGGAAGCCACACCTGGAACTTCGCAGCGTGATGTCTCGCCTGGGCCAGGAGAACACTGACCGCATTGCAGCAGGAAAATGGTTGGACGTCGATGCGCGTCACCAACGTCGCGTGGGCGGGTTCGACGAATTGTTGGACGTTGCGGTGGATGCCCGTAAGGCATGGCTGAACGCTGTTGCCGCGAAACAGGCGTTGCGCCTGCAACAGGAATCTCTAGACGCGGCGCAGACAGCCACCGAACTGGGGCGTCGCATGGTCAAGGTGGGCAACTGGAGTGCCTACCAGCAAAGCCGCGTTGAGTTGGGGCTCTCTGCTGAGAAGACGGCTCTACTCCAGGCCCGTGTCGCCGCGGGGCAGTCGGAACAAGCGCTGTTGAAACTGCTGCGCCTCAACGGCGTATATCAGCGGTTGGATCTGCCCGAGACACTGCCCGATCTGCCCAAGGACCTACCAAGCGCCGAGCGCCTGGATGCCGAATTGCGAGAGATCTCCGCTCAACTTCCCATCGTCAATCAATCCAAGGCACAAATCAACTTTGGTCTCGCCGTTGGTGCGTGGGAGGCCTCGTTGGGCGTCGCTCGCGCGTACCGAAATGAGGTGATGGTCCAACGCAATTTTCTCGTCGACGAGAGCGTGCTCCAGTACAACGGCATGCTCAAGAGCGTTTGGGAGCTGCTAGCCGAGGTCCAGGCCCGAACCCAAGCGCAACGTAACACCGTGAACGCAGTACGCGACTACTGGCTCGCGGAAACCGACCTGCTGTGGGTACTTCAAGGCGGAGAACCCACCTCCTTCGTCACGCCGGGCGCATCCGCCGGTGAGGGCGCTGCTGCCGCCGGACATTGAACCCAACAAACCATCCAAAAAATGAGCAATCGACGTCAATTCTTTGCGGGCGCCGCGGCCACCATGGCCGGTCTCACCGTTGCACGATCGGCGCTGGCCGCCCTCCCCGAGCCCGTCATCCAGACCTCTGTTGACACGGCGGCGCCCCTGGTTCCCAACACCGGACGCCCATACAACCCGGTGGTCACGCTCAATGGCTGGAGCCTCCCCTGGCGCATGAACAATGGCGTGAAGGAGTTCCACCTGGTGGCCGAGCCCGTGGTGCGGGAGATGGCGCCCGGGTTCAAGGTCAATATGTGGGGCTACAACGGACAAAGCCCTGGACCGACCATTGAGGTCGTTGAAGGCGACCGCGTGCGCATCTTCGTAACCAACAAGCTCCCCGAGCACACCACCATCCATTGGCACGGCCAGCGCCTGCCCAGCGGCATGGATGGCGTCGGTGGCCTGAACCAGCCCGCCATTCCAGTGGGAAAGACCTTCGTCTACGAATTTGAGGCGCGTCGCCCCGGCACTTTCATGTACCACCCACACGCGGACGAGATGGTGCAGATGGCCATGGGAATGATGGGTTTCTGGGTCACGCACCCCAAAGGCAAGCATCCGCACATCAGCGACGTCGACCGCGATTTCTGCTTCCTGCTCAACGCCTTCGACGTCGAGCCCGGCAGCAAGACACCCAAGGTCAACACCATGACCGACTTCAATATCTGGGCCTGGAACAGTCGCATCTTCCCGGGCATCGACACCCTCAACGTGCGCCTGAACGATCGCGTGCGCATCCGCGTGGGCAACCTGACGATGACCAACCACCCCATCCACTTGCACGGCCATGAATTCCTGGTGACCGGCACAGATGGTGGACCCACGCCACCCTCCACGCGCTGGTACGAGGTGACCACAGATGTAGCAGTCGGTCAGATGCGCCAGATCGAGCTGATTGCCGACGAAGAAGGCGACTGGGCCGTCCATTGCCACAAGAGCCACCACACCATGAACGCCATGGGTCACGATGTACCCACGATGATTGGAGTGGACCACCGTGGTCTGGTAAACAAGATCCAGCGCGTGGCGCCGGACTACATGGTGATGGGCGAGCGAGGCATGGCCGACATGGGCGAGATGCAGATGCCCATCCCTGACAACACAGCACCCATGATGACCGGTACCGGCCAGTTCGGTCCCATCGAAATGGGCGGCATGTTCAGTGTGTTCAAGGTCCGCAAAGACCAGAAGCCGGGAGACTACAAAGATCCCGGCCCCTACAAGTTTCCGCAAGGCACCGTTGCCTATGAGTGGTCAGGCGCTACTCCGACCGCGCCACGTTCGACCACCGTCAGTAGTAGCGGCAAGGCCGACGCAACGGCGGTGAAGCCCTCGCACAGCGCCAAGCACCACTGATGCCTCGCATTCAGTTCCGTTCGTACGACATCTCACCCTTCTGGAGTCATTCATGAAACTTCGCACTGCGGCCCTGCTCCTGTCACTGGCCTCGATCACCACCCTCGCGAGCGCCCATGGCAACGAGGAGCACAAGAAGGCCGGACCGGTCAAGATGGAGCAAAAGCCCTGGGGCATTGCCGGCAACGCCAAGGCGGTGAGTCGCACCATTGAGATCGGTATGACCGACGCCATGCGTTTCACGCCGGACAAGCTGGAAGTGCGGGAAGGTGAAACGGTGCGTTTCGTCCACACCAACTCGGGCAAGGTGATGCACGAGTTTGTGCTGGGTACCAAACAGGAGCTCGACGAACACGCCGCACTGATGAAGAAGTTCCCCGGCATGGAGCACGATGAGCCCTACATGTCTCACGTCGCCCCAGGCAAGCGCGGCGAAATCGTCTGGCGATTCAACCGCGCAGGCGAGTTCGACTTCGCCTGCTTGTTGCCTGGCCACTACGAAGCCGGCATGGTCGGCAAGATCAAAGTCGTGGCCAAGTAAGTCACTCCGCTCCTCTCAACCACTTGGACAAAGAACATGAAACTCACTTCCATTCTCGCGGTGGCCAGTCTTTCCCTGGCAGCATTCACCCAACCTGCGATGGCTCAGACCATGGACCACGGCAAGATGGGCATGACCCAGGATCTGCCCATGGTCGACGCCGAGGTGCGCCGAGTCGACAAAGAGAACGGCAAGGTAACCCTCAAACACGGCGCCATCAAGAATATGGACATGCCGCCGATGACCATGGTCTTCACCGCGCGCGACAAGGCCATGCTCGAAGGCATCGCTGTGGGCGACAAGGTGCAATTCACCGCCGTCAACGAGAAGGGGCAGATGCTGGTCGAGTCGATCAAGGCCATCAAGCCTTGACCTCGGTTGGCGCATCGGGTGCCTCATCGCGGGCTCCTCAAATGCCTTAGCATTCCCGGATGCGTCGCTGGATTGCCCTCCTGCTCTTGATGACCTTGCCCTGGCAGGCCCTGGCCAGCACGGGCTCGTGGAGCATGCCCTGCGCGATGGGCGAGGAAGCCATGGCCACCGAAGCAGACGCCGGTGACGGCGGCATGGTTGACGCCAGCAGCGACTGTTGCAACGACTTCGCCACCTGGGCGCGCACCGGCCTGGCCTGCCAGGCCGGAACCGTGTGTATGCCAGCCAGCGTCTGGCCCGCGCTGACCACCTTCATCCCGGCCCTGCCCTCTCCTCTCACTTGGCCAACGCCGCCCTGGCCAGCGTGGCAGGCGCCCCGTTTCGATCCCTCCGGTATCTGGCGACCGCCCACGGCGGGCTGAGGCTTTCGCACTCAGCGGTGGCGCGTTCGCGCGCCGCCTTTTTCGCCATATCTCCGGAGGTTTTCCATGGTCTCCTCACCTTGCAGCCGCAATGGGCTGCGCGGGGCGCTGCGCGCCGCACTGCCCCCCCTGGCGGGACTTTTCTTCTGGTCCGGTTCCCCGGTCCTCCATGCCCTGACACTGGACGAAGCGGTCGCCCTCGCGCAGATGCGCTCGCCCGCCGTGGCGGCAAGCGAAAGCGAAGCCCGCGCGCTTCGCGAGCTGGCCGTTCAAGCCGGTACCCGGCCGGACCCCATGCTGCGGCTGTCGCTGAACAACTTGCCTGTCAATGGCACCGACCGCTGGAGTACCACGCGGGACTTCATGACCATGCGCTCGGTCGGAGTCGAACAGGCCCTGCCGTCGAGCGGCAAGCGGGAGGCGCGCCGGGCCGAACGTGATCGACAGGCCGACGCGCAGCTTGCCCAGGCCGCCGCGCAGGCTGCCACTGCGCGCCGTGAGGCGGCCTGGGCCTGGTGGGACCTGCGCGCTGCGGGCCTGCGCCGCCAGGCCATTCAGGCGCAGACCATACACGCCGCCGATCTGTTGCTGGCCGCCGAGGCAGCGTGGCGTGGTGGGCGTGGCAGCGCCAGCGCGCTGATCGCGGCGCGCGATGATGGGCTGCGGCTGCAACAGGCTTTGCTTGCAGCAATCGAGGAGCAGGAGATAGCGCGTACGGCGTTGAAACGCTGGACGCAAGTCGTGCCCGAACAACTGCCCGAGGCGCCAGCGATCGATACCGAATTGCCCACAGACACCACCTTGCTCACTCAGCACCCTGAGGGCCTGGTCGCGCAGGCCCGAACAGCCGCCACGCGGGCCATGGCCAGTCTGGCTGATGCAGAGCGATCGCCCGACTGGAGCGTCGAGCTCATGTACAGCCGGCGGGGCTCGCGCTACACCGACATGGTTTCGGTGGGCCTGTCGATTCCGCTCACGCTGGACCGGGCACATCGGCAGGATCGCGAGCTGGCCGCACGCCTGGCCGAGGCCGATGCGCGCGAAGCAGAGGCTGAGGACGTGCAGCGCGAACTGGCGCGGCAATTTCAGACCTGGCGGTCGCAGTGGCGCTCGGCACTGGCCCGGCGCGAACTCATCGACAGCCAACGCGAACCCCTGGCGCGCCAACGTGTGCAGGCGGTGTTCGCCGCCTACCGCACGGGTCAGGAACCCATGGCATCGGTCATCGAAGCCCAGCAGGACGCCCTGGCGCTGGCGCTTGAACGCATCGATGTGGAGCTTTCCGCCGCGCGCGCATGGTCCGCGCTGGCCTTTGCCTTGCCTTCGTCACGTCAGTTGGTCACAGCCGCGGGAGATCGCCCATGAAAACCCATGCTTTGCATCGCCTGGTGCGCTGGTTGATCGGCGCGCTGGTTCTGGTGTCGGTGGCCATGGTCGGTTGGTGGGTGGGCCGACAAGGCGTTGGGCCTGCGGCGCAGACCTTGGTCGACTCAACCTCGGCCGGTGCGCCACAGGATCCTGGCCAGTGGAGCATCGCTCAGGGCGAAGCGGCCACCCGGCGCCACCTGCGCGATGGCCTGAAAGCCGGCGACCAGGATCCGCAAACGGGCCGGCGCATCCTGTATTACCACGACCCCATGGTGCCTGGAAGGCAATTCGACGCACCGGCCAAATCGCCCTTCATGGACATGATGCTGGTACCCCGCTACGCCGGCAGCGAGGGCGCTGACAGCGGCAGCGTGAACGTGAGCTCACGCATTCAGCAGAACCTGGGCTTGCGCACGGTGGTGGTTGGCGAAGGGCGCCTCAAGACCGAAGTGCTGGCCGTGGGCAACATTGCCTGGAGCCAGCGCGAGCAAACCCTGCTGAGCGCGCGCGCGACCGGCTTTGTGGAGCGGCTGCACGTACGCGCGGAGCTGGACCGTGTGGCCCGGGGTGCGCCCCTGCTGGAGTTGTACGTGCCCGACTGGGTGGCCGTGCAAGAAGACTACCTTGCCGCCCTGCGCATGCAGGGGCCGGGGGCGGCGTCGCTGCGTGAAGGCGCGCTGGTGCGCATGCGACAGGCCGGCATGTCAAACGAACAGATCGACTCGGTGGTGCGCGCTGGCCAGTTGCAACCGCGCTTGACGCTGCGCGCGCCGCACGCTGGATTCGTCAGCGAACTGCTCGTGCGCGAGGGCGTCACGGTGACACTCGGCATGCCCCTGTTGCGCCTGCAAGGCACGCGCCAGGTCTGGGCAGAGGCCGAGGTCCCCGAAAGCCAGGCAGCCGGATTGCACGCGGGTATGGCCGTGACTGCCACCACACCAGCACTTCCCGGCGAAACCCTCAAGGGGGAACTGCAAGCCCTGCTGCCCGTGCTTGACGCCGGCACGCGCACGCAGCGCGCCCGGCTCGTGCTGGACAACCCACGCGAGCGACTGGTAGCGGGACAGCTTGCGCAAATGCGCTTTCACTCCGAGGAAGGAGAGACACGCCTGCTGCTGCCGAGCGATGCTCTCATTCGAACCGGCCAACGCAACGTGGTAATGCTGGCCGAAGCAGATGGACATTTTCGACCGGTGGAGGTCGAACTCGGCCGCGAATCCGATGGCCAAGTGGAGTTGCTGGCCGGTTTGCAGGTGGGCCAGCGCGTGGTGGTTTCTGGGCAGTTCCTGGTCGACTCGGAAGCCAGCCTGCGAGGGCTGCAAGCGCGCTTGAACCAGGAGGCCCAACCCGTCCAGACGGTTGGCGCTGCCCATCGCACCGAAGCACGCATCGCAGGATTCAAGGACGGGCTCATCACGCTGGACCACCCGCCGATCGCCTCGCTGCAGTGGCCTGCGATGGTGATGGATTTCCGCCTGCCACCGCCCGACCGCCTACCGCGAAACCTGGTGACTGGCGAGCGCGTGCAGGTTGAGTTCCGCGAGCAAGACGGCGAGTTGCCGCTGATCCTCGATCTCAGGCGCGCGGCACCGGGAGCACCGCGATGATCGCCCACTTGATCCACTGGAGCATCGCGAACCGGCTGCTGGTGCTCATCGGCACGCTCATCGCCGCCGCCTGGGGAACGATCGCCCTGCTGCGTACGCCGCTGGACGCGCTGCCCGACCTGTCGGACACGCAGGTCGTGGTGCGCACAAGCTGGCCCGGTCAGGCGCCGCAGATTGTGGAAAACCAGGTCACCTACCCGCTGACCACCACCATGCTGTCGGTGCCGGGCGCGCGCGCAGTGCGCGGCTTCTCCATGTTCGGCGATAGCTTCGTCTACATCCTGTTCGAGGACGGCGTCGATTTGTACTGGGCGCGATCGCGCGTGCTGGAGTACCTCAACCAGGTCCAGTCCCGCCTGCCCACGGCGGCACGCTCCTCCATCGGGCCCGACGCCACAGGCGTGGGCTGGATCTATCAGTACGCACTGGTCGACCGCAGCGGCCAGCAGGACGTCTCGCAACTGCGCGCGCTGCAGGACTGGTTCCTGCGCTTCGAACTCAAGACCGTGCCTGGCGTGGCGGAGGTGGCCAGCGTGGGGGGCATGGTGCGGCAGTACCAGATCGTGCTCGATCCCGACCGGTTGGCGGCCTACCGGATCACGCAGCGGGATGTGAGTGATGCGGTCTCGCGCGCCAACCAGGAGGCTGGTGGTTCGGTCCTCGAACTCGGTGAGGCCGAGTACGCGGTGCGCGCCAACGGCTATCTGCGCTCGCTCGACGACTTTCGCGCCATTCCCTTGCGCGGCACGGCCGCTGGTGTGTCGGTCACCCTGGGCGATGTGGCACAGGTGCAGATCGGCCCCGAGGCACGCCGCGGCGTCGGCGAGCTGAACGGGGAAGGCGAAGCGTCTGGCGGCATCGTGGTCATGCGCAGCGGCGAGAACGCGCTCGCCACCATTGCGGCGGTCAAAGCGCGCCTGGCCGACCTGCAACGCAGCCTTCCCGCGGGCGTGGAGCTGGTGCCGGTGTACGACCGCTCCGACCTGATCGGGCGCGCGGTGAATAACCTGCGCACCAAGCTCATGGAGGAGTTCCTCGTCGTGGGCCTGGTGTGCCTGGCGTTCCTATTTCACCTGCGCAGCGCTGTCGTCGCCGTCGTCACCTTGCCGCTGGGCGTGCTCGTGGCCTTCATCGTCATGCAGCAGCAGGGCATCAACGCCAACGTCATGTCGCTGGGCGGTATTGCCATCGCCATCGGCGCCATGGTGGACGCGGCCATCGTGATGATCGAGAACGCCCACAAGTGGCTGGAGCGCTGGCAACACGAACACCCGGGGGAAGTGCTGCGCGGCGAAGCGCGTTGGAAGCTGATGGGGGATGCCGCGGCCGAGGTGGGTCCGGCATTGTTCTTCTCGCTGCTTGTGATCACGCTGAGCTTCATTCCTGTGTTCACGCTGCAGGCTCAGGAGGGCCGGCTGTTCTCGCCCCTGGCCTTCACCAAGACCTACGCCATGGCGGCGTCTGCAGGCCTGGCAGTGACCCTCATCCCGGTGCTCATGGGGTACCTGATCCGCGGGCCGGTGGCTGCCGAGAACAGAAATCCAATCAACCGCGCGCTGATTGCGCTGTACCGTCCGGCACTCGAGGCGGTGCTGGCTTGGCCAAAGCTGACGCTGGCACTCACGACGATGTTGCTGTTGGCAACCGCCTGGCCCCTGCACAAACTGGGCAGTGAGTTCATGCCGCCAATGGACGAAGGTGATTTGCTCTACATGCCCACCGCCTTGCCCGGCTTGTCCATCGGCAAGGCGGCCGAGTTGCTGCAGCAGACCGACCGGCTCATCAAGACCATCCCTGAGGTCCAGAGCGTCTATGGAAAGGCAGGCCGCGCGGAGACCGCCACCGACCCGGCTCCGCTGGAGATGTTCGAGACAACCGTACGCTTCAAGCCGCGCGACGAGTGGCGACCCGGCATGACCATGGACATGCTGGTGGAGGAACTCGATCGCACGGTGCGTGTACCCGGTTTGTCCAATATCTGGGTGCCACCGATCCGAAATCGCATCGACATGCTAGCCACCGGAATCAAGAGCGCGGTGGGTGTGAAGGTGGCCGGCCCCGACCTGTCGACGATAGAGAAACTCGCGGCCGAAGTGGAACGGACCGTCAAAACCGTGCCCGGCGTGAGCAGCGCCCTGGCAGAGCGCGTGGCCGGCGGCCGCTACATTGACATGGACATTGACCGTGCGCGTGCCGCGCGCTACGGCTTGAACATCGCCGACGTGCAAGCCGTGGTGGAAGGTGCCATTGGCGGACAGGTCATCGGTGAAACGGTGGAGGGCTTACAACGCTACGGCATCAACCTACGCTACCCACGCGACATGCGCGACTCCCTACCCGCGCTGCGCAGCCTGCCCATGGTGGCGCCCGATGGTCAACGTCTGGTGCTGGGCGACGTGGCCGATCTGCGCATCTCCAGTGGTCCGCCGATGCTGCGCAGCGAGAACGGGCGTCTGGCGGGGTTCGTTTACGTCGATGTGCGCGGGCGCGATCTGCGCAGCACCGTGCTGGAAATGCAGCGCGCGGTGGCGAGCAGCGTAGCCTTGCCCGCTGGTTATTCGATTTCCTGGTCGGGGCAGTTTGAGTACCTGGAGCGTGCAGCCGCGCAACTGCAACTGGTGGTTCCCTTCACATTGCTGATCATCTTCGTGCTGCTGTTCATTACCTTTCGGCGGTTCGACGAGGCCCTGCTCATCATGGCCACACTGCCGTTCGCATTGGTGGGCGGGGTTTGGCTCTTGTGGGCACTGGGACACAACCTGTCGGTGGCGAGTGCCGTTGGCTTTATCGCACTGGCCGGCGTGGCAGCCGAGTTCGGCGTGATCATGCTTGTCTACTTGAAGCAAGCATGGCAGGAGCGAGTCAATGCGGGTCAACTTGACGCACAGTCGTTGCTGGATGCGATCCGTGAAGGTGCGGTACTTCGCGTGCGCCCGAAAGCCATGACGGTGGCTACCATCGTGTCAGGCCTATTGCCCATCATGTGGAGTTCGGGAACTGGCAGCGAGGTGATGCAGAGAATTGCTGCCCCAATGGTCGGAGGCATGCTCAGTGCACCATTGCTTTCATTGTTCGTGGTGCCAGTGGTATACCGGCTGATGCGCGAACGGCGATAGACATACCCAGATCTTGGGGGCATCCTCGATTTCCGAAGACTGAACCTCTTGATGTGCAATCCAGTGTCGTGGGACTCCCTCGAGAGCGGGGCTGCGCGGCGGCTTACTCCGGTCCCCAGCGCGTGAGGGGAGCAAGTTCAGCAGGGGTTGGAGCTCCATTCTGATGCGATTAACAGTGCGGCACCAGTTCGACTGGATCGGCCGCGGTTTGGCCCCCAGCCTGTTTGGCGCAGACCTTCAATGTCCCCACCACGATAAACGATCACAAGCCTGGCAGCGGCAGGTACAGCGTGCGCCTACTGGACCGAAGAACCACAGTCACTCCCGCAGGTATTGCGCCATCACAGGTCGTGCAAAGCATGGCGTGAGACTACCCAGTCCCACAACCCGGTATGACCGGTTCGTGGTCTTGCATCGCCAAGGCCATCGCCAGTACGGCGCTCCACTTGCCGGCGCCCACCACGCCAGCACCGGGAGCATGTGGATCACGCCGGGCAGCGCGCCCAGCGCCATGGTCGCCGTCGAGGTCCTGCACGTGACGTCCCGCCGCCGCCGTGCCGGCCAGGTGGTGCCGAGGCCAGCCCAGAGCGCAGAGCGCGTGCGCGAGGATGTCCACGGCCCTGCCTTTACACCCGCGCCGAGCGAAGCCGCAGCGCGTTTAGCACCACCGACAGCGAAGAGGCGCTCATCGCGAAGGCCGCGAAGATCGGCCCGATCAGCAGGCCGATGAAGGGGTAGAGCACACCCGCGGCCACCGGCACCCCGGCGGCGTTGTAGATCAACGCGAAGAAAAGGTTCTCGCGGATGTTCCTCATTGTCGCGGTCGCCAGACGCCGTGCGCGCACGATGCCGGTCAGGTCGCCCTTGACGAGCGTGAAGCCGGCGCTCTCGATGGCCACATCTGCGCCGGTGCCCATTGCGATGCCCACGTCGGCCTGCGCCAGCGCCGGCGCGTCGTTGACGCCGTCGCCGGCCATCGCCACCTTGCGCCCCTGGGCTTGCAGCTCCTGGACGATGCGGGCCTTGTCCTGAGGAAGGACGTCGGCGCGGATCTCGTCGATGCCCAGACGCGCGGCGACCGCCCTGGCCGTGCGCTCGTTGTCGCCGGTGGCCATGATGACCCGCAGGCCCAGCGCGTGAAGGGCCTTGATGGCCTCCGGCGTACTTGCCTTGACCGGGTCGGCCACCGCCACCAAACCGGCAACGGCGCCGTCGAGCACCACAAACATAACCGTCTGGCCTTCGTCGCGTGCGGCATCGGCCTTGGCAGACAGCGCCGCGCCGTCGAGGCCAAGATCCTTGACCAGCTTGAGGTTGCCCAATGCCACCGACTTACCGTCGACGCGGCCTTTGACGCCCTTGCCAGTGACCGCCTCAAAGTCCTGCGCCTCGACCAGCTTGACGCCACGCTCCTCGGCACCCTTAACGATGGCCTCAGCCAGTGGGTGCTCCGAGCCTTTTTCCAGTGTCGCGGCCAGGCGCAGCACTTCGGCCTCGTCGTGCCCCGGCTCCGGCATCACTACCACCAGCTTCGGTTTGCCCTCGGTGAGCGTGCCGGTCTTGTCAACAATCAGGGTATCGACCTTCTCAAAGCGCTCCAACGCCTCGGCGTTCTTGATCAGCACACCCATTTGTGCACCACGGCCAGTAGCGGTCATGATCGACATCGGCGTTGCCAGCCCCAACGCGCAGGGGCAGGCGATGATCAGCACGGCTACGGCCGACACCAGTGCGTAGGCCAGTGCCGGCGACGGGCCCCAGATCGCCCATGCGATGAAGGAGAGCACCGCAACGCCGATCACGGCCGGCACAAAGCGGCCAGCCACCATGTCGGCCCACTTCTGGATCGGCGCACGACTCTTCTGCGCGCTGGCCACCATGTCCACGATCTGCGCCAGCAGGGTGTCGGCGCCAACGCGCGTGGCTTCCATCACCAGACTGCCGGTGCCGTTGAGCGTGGCGCCGGTGAGCCTGTCGCCGGCCACCTTTTCCACCGGTACCGGCTCGCCGGTGATCATGCTCTCGTCGATTGAAGAGCGGCCATCGACCACGGTGCCGTCCACCGGCACCTTGTCACCCGGGCGCACGCGCAGGTGGTCGCCGACCTGCACCTGCTCGAGCGGGATCTCCTCTTCGGTGCCGTCGGGGCGGATCACGCGCGCAGTCTTTGCCGCAAGGTCGAGCAGCGCGCGAATCGCTTTGCCGGTGCCTTCCCGAGCTCGAAGCTCCATCACTTGGCCAAGCAGCACCAGTGTGACGATGACCGCAGCGGCCTCGAAGTAGACGCCAACCGTGCCGGTTGCTGGGTCGCGAAATCCGGCCGGGAAGATTCCTGGCGCGACCAGCGCTACCACCGAGTAGATGAACGCCGCCGCCACGCCCATGCCGATGAGGCTGAACATGTTGAGATTCCACGTGCGGAATGAGGTTAAGCCGCGCTCGAAGAAGGGCCAGCCGGACCACATGATCACTGGTATGGAAAGCGCGAGCTCGATCCACATTGCATTGTGCTCACCGAAAAAGTTGCGCACTGCGGTGATGCCGAACAAGGGCGACATCGTCAACACGAGCAAAGGCACCGTCAGCACAGTTGCAACCCAAAGGCGGCGCGTGAAGTCGACGAGCTCAGGATTCGGGCCTTCGTCAGCCGCGGCCGAGACGCCCTCGAGCTGAAGTCCCATGCCGCACAGTGGGCAGGCACCGGGCCCGGTTTGGCGCACCTCCGGGTGCATGGGGCAGGTGTAGACGCTGCCGCGCCAGTCGGCTGGCACCTTGTCATAGGCGCTGGCCGCTGTTGCCTTGGCAGGTGTCGACGCGGCATGCGCGGCTTGACCGTGACCTGCGTGATCGTGGTGCGCATGGCCTGCATGGCCATGAACAGCATGGGCGTCGGCCGAGACCTGATCCTTTGGCACCAGAAACATGCCGCACTTCGGGCACCTGCCGGGGGAATCCTGCTGGACCTCCGTGTGCATCGGGCACGTATAGGTCGTCACGGCATCGATTGCGACCTGTCCGGTCGATCGCTCGTCGTGGTCACGGAGGCGTTGTTGGGGCATATCCATGGTCTCAACCCTTGTCGCTGTCGTTGCGTGGACCGGCGCTCTGGCCACCATACCCGCCGTGCCCGCCATGGCCCCCATGACCGAGGAGCAGGTGCATCAGCGGACAGGCCAGCAGCAGCAAGTAGATCCAGTTGCCAGCGACATGATTCCAGTGCTCGCGCAGCAGGTAGAAGCCGCCCACCAGCGCCACCATCAGCAGGGCCGTCTTCAGCGGCCTGCCCAGGCTCGAGGAGGACCGCTTCATATCTGGGGCAGGCCGCGAATCTAGGCCTTGCAGGGAACCGTGCGAGTGGTCATGCGTATTCATCGTGTCGTCCTTTCGTGATGCCTCGCGGAGCTCGATTGCTCGTACTCAGCGTAGACCCTGACAACGGGTCAATGTCAAGGGCCTGCCGCGCGATCGCGTTGCAGAAGCGCCCTGCGTTTCTCGTACTCCTCGGGTGTGCATTCGCCGCTGGCCAAGCGCCGCTGCAGCAGTTCGAGCGGCGTCTCGCGCCGCCCAGTCATGCGACCCGCATCGCTCGTGCGCTCACCCGTCCGACCCCACAGTGCCCAGACAAATGCCGCAACGATGCCGACCCAGAAGATCCACCACAGGAAGTGCATGCCGCCCATGAACCATCCGCCGTCGTAATACATATACATCTCCTTCAACCTTGGTTCGGCGCCATGAGGGCGCTGCGGACGCGCTGCAACCGTGCGCGAACTTCGATAGCCACCTTGGCGACCTCGGGGTCGTCGGTGAGCTGCAGCACGGCCACCGGATCCATGAAGCCGGCAACGAGGCGGCCGTCGGCCTCCTCTCGCACGATTACGTTGCACGGCAGAAGCAGCCCTATGTCGGGTTCTGCGATCAGCACGCGGTGCGCCAAGGGCGGGTTGCAGGCGCCGAGGATGCGGTAGGGACGGCCGTCGACACCGAGCTTGGCCTTCATCGTGGCCTGCACATCGATCTCAGTCAGCACCCCGAAGCCCTCGACCTTGAGCGCCTCGACAACGCGCTCGACGACCGCATCAAATTCGCTGTCGGGTAGGTCGCAGTGGAAACCGTAGCTCATCTGTTGCCCCTCACTTGCTTGCAGGTGGCGGCGCCATACGGTCCATCATCATCTGCATCATGGACTGCATCATGTCCATTCGCTGCTCCATCATCTGCTGGCGCGACGCCATGTCGCCAGGTTGAGCGGGTGCGGCTCCGGGACGATTGCCGCCCGCCATTGCGCCGCCGCCCATGCCCATGCCCATGCCCATGCCCATGCCCATGCCCATGCCACCCATCATGGCCATGCCGTCCTGCATCAGCTTCATCTGCTCCGCCATCAGCGCATTTCGCTCCTCCGGCGTCTTGGCCGCAAGCATCTTGTCGTGCATCGCCTGCATGGCCTTCATCTGCTCGGCGTAGCCAGAGGACCCTGTAGCCGTACCGGACATGCCCATGCCTTGCGGAACCTGCTGCGCCTGGGCCACGCGCTGCGCAGCCGATGCCGCAGGGTGATGGGTGTCATGTTCGTCATTGCCAGCTGCAAAAGCCGAGGCGGCCAGCAGGGGTAGCGTTGCGCCAGCAATGATCGTGATCTTGTGAACGGTTGTCATGGAAAGCTCCTGTCGAACGAAAGTGATTCGGAAAGATCTGGTCGGATATCAATGTCGTGGCCGTACCTGCGTACGGTGTCGTGCGGGCAACAAGCGGATAACGATTGTTGGCATGCGAAGGACGACGGGATGCACAAGGGCGTGCTCACGCCGCCCCATGCTCCGGGACGGACGCGAAGACGAGGCGCTATAGCGCCAGACGCGAGAGGCGAGTGCGCGGCGGGATCGCGGCTGGGATCGGCATCGTGGCGGCGACGGGATCGTCCGCCAAACTTGCGACGCTCGAAGTCCACGCTGCCGACAGCAGAAGCAGCGGCACATGGGTAAGGTCGACTGCACCCGGCGTGGCGTCGGGTTGCACCCGGGTCTGCAACGTGGCGTCGCAGAGATCCAGACACAGCAGATCATCTGGCCCAGCGTCATTGCCATGCGAGGGCACGGCACCCCCGTGCCCCGCCATCAGGATGGCTGCCGTCAGGGCGTCGCTGCCCGCGTCGGCGTGAGCATGAGTCTGCCGCTCCTGAAGGACGCAGGCGTTCGCCCAAGATACGCCAATGGCAAACAGCCAGAACACCAGCATCGCGGTTGCGATTCGGCGCAAGGTTCTGGGTCGGCGGATCGGTGCCATGGTGATCATGGATGGATGATTTCTATTCTAGGCACGGGTTCCGCAGGCCATTTGACGCAGATCAACGTCGCGACCCGTCAGAGTACGCAGGAGACGCAGACAGCCGCGTGCTCCCTCCATCGGTCCTGCACCTCGGAAAGTCGAATGAATGCTCTCTGGGTAAGTTCATTCAGCTCTGAGGTCCGTTGACTCCCAAGCGGCCTTACGACCTGAACCTTGCACTGCTCTCAGTGGGAATCGAGCTACCTCGATCAAAATGCTTCCATGAGAACCCTGCTGCTCTTCGTTGCAACCGCTCTCGCGGAGATCCTGGGCTGCTACCTGCCCTACCTTTGGTTGAAACAAGGAAAGCCGGTCTGGCTTTTGATCCCCGGCGCACTCAGTCTGGTCACATTCGTCTGGCTACTGACCTTGCACTCAACTGCGGCCGGGCGGGTCTATGCGGCCTATGGTGGCGTCTACGTGTGCGTGGCGCTTGGCTGGCTTTGGGTTGTGGACCAGGTAAGACCAACGGCCTGGGACGTGACAGGCGTTGCGGTCGCACTGCTCGGGATGGGACTCATCATGTTCCAGCCAGCCAAGTAGGGAAACAGGCGTTGGAACCAGCCTTAGCCAGATCTGATCGACCGGATCAGCTCGAGCAGGTTGTGAGCATCGCACGCCGAGAAGCCCTTCCTCGGGTTCGTATAGATCACCCGCTCGTGAGTGAGGAAGTTCAGTCGCTCATCGTCAATCGCGCACCAGTGCAATAGTGAGCGCTTGTTCGCGATCAACCAGTCCCGGCATTGCGTTTCTCGACTGGGGACTTCTGGATAGTGACTTGGGAGCTGCCGGCACTGCGCGGTTGACATATTGTCTGTGCCCATACGCATGCCAAAGTGCCACTTCAATTCGGACGCATGAGACCATGGTCGACTCGTGAAGGAACCCGCATATTCGGCTCCTACTGGGCTGCTACCGGCTTTGAATACACCCTGTTAAGGTGAATCCGCTAGTAGTTGGCAGTCTGCACACCTTTAGCCGAGCCGTAGCGTGTGAATCAGCTCTCTCAACCTGTGAGCATCACAAGCCGTAAACCCCTTCTTGGAGTTTGTGTAGATCACCCGCTCGTGAGTGAGAAAGTTCAATCGTTCATCGTCAATCGCGCACCAGTGCAACAGTGAGCGCTTGTTCGCGATCAACCAGTCCCTGCATTGCGTTTCTCGGCTGGGAACTTCTGGATAGTGACTTGGGAGCTGCCGGCACTGCGCGGTGACCCCAACGACGCGCTCATACAGCGTCGGCCAGACTTCCAGGAACTCTCGGATATGGGCAAGTGAGTGGTAGGCCGCCCATGTACTGGATACCACCACTTCCACATTGGGCAGTTCCTTGAGCGTGAGCTCCAATACATCCGCTCGCTCAAACAAGCGTTCGGTTGGCGCCCCCAACGGGTGAAGAACGCCATCGAAATCGAGAAACACCGTCACCAGGGGCAGTGGCAACAGGTTCAACGGTGATTCTTCTTTTGCTGACTCGTCCATGGGACCCCCAAGTCTGCGCTTCTCCGCTTGGCACAGTTCCCCCTTGAGCGCACGCATCATGATCTCGTGCGAAGCCTCACGCAACTACCGGAGCCAGAATTCTTGCCTCCAAGGTGAATGACACCTTTCGTATGCAAGGTCATATGGCTGAGCGCCCTGCTAGTGGAGCCAAGTCGCTGCGCGATTGCCATCTACATCGGACAGTAGGACCTCGCGAGGCAGATGGTGTACCGCCACCAGATTTGATCCGCTGCGAGCCGCGGCGGCTGACGCGCCCAGTGTTGCCTGGTAGATCTCCCGCGCACTCAAGTGCGCAAGCGCCACCACGATGCGCCGGTCCGGCTCCCCTTCTCTGAACCCGGCCGCCTTCAGTGCGTGCTTCACCACGCTTCGTGAAAGCTGAATCGCCTGCTCCGCATCCGGCGGCGTGATCAGGAACTCCTTGAAGCGCGAGCGCAGTGTCGCTGGCACCCACCACGGGTAGTTGGCTGTGGCGATCCAGGTGATCTGGCTCGCATTCATCTCCAGATCCAGGCTGATATCACGCACATTGGCCGCCGACACCGGCTCGAGCAGCGAGTGCAACACACCAGTTGGCGAGGACAGCCCGCCCGAGCTCTTGTTGATGACCTGCGCCTTGTCCAGTTCATCCAGGATCACCAGCGGGTTGGCGTACTCGCCCATGCCCAGTAGATCGAAGACAAGCCCGTAGCGGGAATTGCCCCAGGTGATGTCCGAGCCCAGCAGGGCTGACGAGGTTTCGGCCTGATCCATTGGGTGGCGACGCACCGGAACCCCAAGCACCTTGGCCAGGGATTCGCAGAAATGGGTCTTGCCCACTCCGGGAGGGCCGAAGAGCAGCAAGGGCGGCAAGCGCACGGGCGGCGAGACTTCTTCCTCTCCTGGCGCGCCTCTGTCTTTGCTGGCCTTCTTGGACCTGCCCTTCCCTGCCCGAACCTTCTTTCCTGTGCCGCGGGCTTCGGCGTCCGTTTCGGGCTTCGCGCTCGGCTGCCCTGGCGCCTCACCGCGCATCTTCTGCAGCGCCACGTGGTTGGCCACGAACTGGATCACCTCACCGAAGTGCGGGTGATCGTCCTGCAGCGCCAGGATGGCCTCAACCGACTCGGGCGCCCCCAGGCGCCGCCAGGGCCCTTTCGCCTTGAGCAGGTAGCCCACAGACTCATTCCTGTTCTTCACGTCCGAGTCCACGCTTTGCGCCGTGCTCGCCATGCGCTGCACGTCGTCTTCTCGGCAAACCCGCAGTCGCCGGGAAGCTGGCAGCTTGGCGACCTGTTTCCGGAATCCGGACTGGTCCGGGTCAATCCCCATGCTTTTGAGGCGCGCCTGGATCTTTACCTGCTTCTCTTTCTCTTCTCGCTCGGCGCGCTCGGCCGCAAGCTTCTTTTGCTCCAGCTGGCGCCGTTCTTCCTCCTCCTTTCGGATCCTGCGAATGCGTGCCCTACTTTCCGCGGGGTCGGGTTGAGACTCCTCCCCGGCCCCTGCCTCGTCCCTCTCATCGCCCCTCTCCTCGTCCCCCTCCCTTTTCAGGCGCTCCTTCAGGGCGTCGAACTGCTCACCCACACCCGGGGGCAGCATGAGATCCAGCCTGTAGTCGTCGGCAAACCGGTGGTAGACAACGAAGGTCTTTTCGCTGTGCAGACGCGTGCGGCCTTCGGCGGGCTTGGTGGTGAAGCTGGCCGGGCGGCGCTTGGTCTTCTCTGGTGCGCTCACGGGTGCGCTCGCTGATGCGCTCACGGGTGCGCTCGCTGATGCGCTCACTGGTGCACTCGCCGGTGCGCTCGCCGGTGCGCTCGCCGGTGCGCTCGGATCGGCGTCCTTCTTGAGGTCAGTCATCTTGGACCTCACTTCAGCGCGCGTAGCTTGTTGTAATGGCTGATGCGGATGCGCTCGATCTCGACTGGCACGCACCGCGCACCGAAGCGTCGGCCCACCTGCCCCTTCTCGATGAAGGACAACGCCACCTCGGCCTCGGCGCGTTTGCGGACCAGGTGCGCGGCCAGGCGCTGCAGCACGAGAGTCGCCTTGGGACCCGAGTACATCAGGGCGTAGACCTGCTTGTTGTGGCTGATGCGCCGGGTCACCTCGTGGATCGGGCCGACCTCCCCCACACACTCCCGAAAGTGCTCCAGGGTCTTGAGGCAGTTCTGCGTGATCTGCACCACCAGGCGGTAGGTGGCGGCTCGGTTCGGGTAGCGCTGCTTGACGATGCTGATGCAGCCGTCGCCATCGAGCATGCCGGCCGCCCAGGCCAGACTCGGGCGTGGCCAGGGAAGCTTGCGGTCCGCGTAGGTGTAGAGATCACGCTCGGGTTCTCGCCCAGACGCCCGCCGAGGATCGGAGCCGAGGCCAGTGCGGGATTCGTCCGCTCGCAGCGGCTCAGGCGGGAGCGCCATCATGGCCATCAGCAAAGGAGAAACGTCGTCTTCGCCGTCGTCGATCTCGGGCTCCTCGGTGAGCGGCCCCTCGTCGGGCTCGTACGCCAGGTCAAGATCGCCTTGGGCGCCATCCTGCGGGTCGCGGTCCGACTCGTGCTCGGCGTCCGCAGCATCCTCAGCGCCTGCACCCACTTCAGCCGAATCCCCAGGGACCCGGGCCAGCGCCGCGGTCACCAGCGTCGGCACGGGCTCCAGCGGCAGCGGCTGTTGAGGATCAGGACGGGCATCACGCAGTCGGGCAGAAGCTTCGCGGCGTGCCAGCTGCATGGCATCACAGAAGGTCTGCGCCATGAGCGCAAAGCGCGGGTTGACGGGGTTCTTGCCCAGGGGTCCGTGTTTGCTACCGATGCGGTACTGCTGGTGAACCGCGTCCGAGAGCAGCAACTGCAGCCAGACACCGTCGTTCACCGCATCTTTCATGCCTCCTTGGCCATCGGCCGCATTGCTCATCGGCTCCAGGTTGATGAAGCGGGTGAGCAGGCCGCGCAGCGTGAGCTGGGTCAGCGGGTGCGCGGCGCGCTCGGCATCGCGCGCTCGGGCCAGGGCTTCGCTGGACGAATAGCCGCCACCCGACACCGGATCCGGTGCCCCGCGCAGAGACCCCAGTTCGGCAATCAAGCAGGCCAGGCGAACGAGAGAGGTTTCATCCCGGGTCAGCTCAGGCGAATTGACCTGCCCGGCCGCGACCACGCCGAGGGCCAGTGGGTGCACCACGCTGCGCGCACGCACCTCCGGCAGCAGAGCCATTAGCCCCTGCTCAATGTCGGCCCGGGCGATCGCGGCCATGAACAACGCCTGGTGAGCGGGTTTCAAGCTCAGGATGGCGTGGTTCAGGTCGGCCGTGATGCCACCCGAGAGGCCCAGGTGATCGAGCAACCAGGGGCCCGAGCCACGGCCCGAGCGCGGCTGGTCGATACCCGTGACCAGGAGAGCATCACCAGGCACACCCGGCACGCGGGTCTTGGTAGCTCGGATCCAGCGCACGCGGGGAGAAGCCGCCTGGACGATCTCGGCCTGCTCCGAGGGCGTGGGCAGCACGAGCGTCTGGTCACCGCTGCCGAGCAGGGCGATTGAGACACTGCCTTCTCGGCGCTGGCAGATTTGGCCGTGCTGGTTGGTGTACGGGCCCACGGGGCCGAGCGGGAAAGAAGCGCTCAGCAGCGTGTTCATGCGAAACACCGAGCCGGGCTCTGCCAGTTCACCCAGCAGGTTGGGCATCTCTTCGCCGGGGGAGACGGCATAGGGGGCAAAGCCACCGGTGCCCGAGCCGGTGCTGAGGTCAGAGCGATCCGAGCCTTCAGCGCGACCACCATCGTTGGCCGCGGGCTTGGCCAAGCGCGCCGAGAGCTGGCTGCGCACGCTCTTCTCGAACTCACCCATGTTCTTGGAGAGTTCACGCAGGACGTTGGGCATGGCCAGGGCGTGGGCCACCGGGTCGGCATGCGGCTTGATGTGACCAGTGCCGTCGGTTTGGTCAACCAACTGCGCGGCAGCGCGGGCGGTGGTTTGAGCGATCAGTTGTTGGGTGCACTGGGCGGCGGTCTTGCGGTTCGTGTTCATGGTGGTGTCCTTTTCGCGAATGGGAAAACTGGGTTTTGGGTTCGGAGATCGGGTCGTTCGAAGTCGTGTTTCGGTGCGCTTGGGCTGTTTCAGGCAAGGCTTCGCCTCACCGGTGCAGCGGACACATCGGTCCGGCCGGTTCAGAACGTCTTCAGTGGGTCCTCCGGGGTCTTCCGTGGACCTTCAGCGGGTGTTCCGCAGGTCGTGTAGGTATCGAGCGAAGCGCCTGGGCGCTCTACCGGTTCTCAACGGGCTATGAGCGTCATCCCTGCCTCAGGAACGGTGGCTCGGGCGGGGGCTTGAACAGCGCCGCGATCTCGGCATCGGCTTGTCCCCCGCCGACCCGTTTCTTCGCGCTGGTTCCCGCCGCATCCTTTCGACGCCGCGGTGCAGGCAACACCTCAAACGCCTGCGCGTCGTTGACTGCCGCCGTGCTCGCCTCTACCGCCTGCAGCGGCGCACCCGAATCGACCTGGAGCGTTGTGGGATCAAGCGCGTCGTTGACGGCGGCATCAGATGAGGCTGTATCAGATGAGGCTGCACGTGCGCCGGACTGACTGGTGCCAGGCAGCATGGCGCCCTCTTCCGGCAAACGCACCACCAGGCCTTGCACCGGCGCGACCGAGATGTGCTGCTTCAGTAGGCGCTCCATGGCCGAGCCGTCGCGGCGCGTCAGGTTGGGCACATAGCGGCTGTACACCCGAAACAGCATCTCGGTGCTGGTGTGGCCGAGCTGGCGCGCGATCCACTCCGGCGCCTCGCCTGCCGCGAGCCACAGCGTCGCCGCCGTGTGGCGCATCTGGTAAGCGCGACGGTGCGGCAGCTGCAGGTGGCGCAGCAGCGGTGACCAGACCCGATTCAGAAAATTCTGGTTGTCGATCGGCTCACCCTTGCGGTTGCAGAAGACGAACTCGGAGAGTTTTCCGGTGGCCTTGAACTGCGCCTGCAAGGCGTCGAACACCAGATCGGTCATCTGGATGTCGCGCACACTGCCGTCGGTCTTGAGCTCATCCTCTTCCTTCATCACGATGGCCTCGCGAACCAGGATCAGGCGACGCTCGAAGTCGACGTACTTCCACTTGAGACCGTGGACCTCTCCGGTGCGCATGCCGGTGAAGAAGCGCACGGTGAAGTAACTCCGAAAGTCCGCCCGCACGGTCGTGAGGATCTGCTGGACCTCCTCGAGCGTGAAGGGCATGACGTCGCTGCGCTTCATCTTCAGCGGCTTGATGTTGCGGAACGCTGAAGTGAACTCCAGACGGTCGGCCGCCTCGTTGAGGATCTGCCGCAGCGGCTTCATCACGGAGTTGATGCGGCGGTTGGACAGCGTGGAAGAAGCTTTGCGGGCGGGTACTTTGGCGAGCGTTGCCCGAAAAGCCAGAACGTCTGCCTTGGTGATGCAGCCGACCTCTTTGTCCCCGAAGTACGGGATCAGGTACTGGTCCAGCGATCCCCGTTGCGTGACGCGGTAGCTGCGGCGCCAGGACACTTCACACTCGGCGAACCACATGTCGGCGAAGTCCTTGAACAAGGGCGTGCCGGTGCGCGTGGTGGGCTGAATGCTTGCAGCGTCGTTGATCGAAGCTTCGGCGATCCCTTCACCAGGCTTGGTGGGAAGTGGCTTGCCGAAGGTTTTTTCGTAGTCGAACGTGCCGAGGGCGATTTCGCCTTCGATGCGCTCGAGGGCCTTTTGAAGGCGCTTGCGGTTGGTCTCGGTATCTGGCAATGCGGTCTGCTCGCGCAGACGCTGGCCGAGATACTTGAAGTCCAGAAACAGAAGCCCGGACTCAGGGCGGCGGCGAATACTACCCACGGAGCGCACCTCCGCTGCTCATGGGGATGCCGGAGCTCATCACCCGCGAGTGGCGCGCCATGTCCTCCTGGATGTGCTCCCAGATGTAGAGCGTCTTGCGGCCACCAAAGGGGCGGATGTAGTGCCGCCCTTCGATGAGCACGCTGTCCTTCAGCCGATCGCGGATCGTTCGGCTGTCGTACTTGATCAGCGCCGACAACTCGTCGGTCGTTAGGTAGGTCTGATGCGGCCCGGCCGCGATAGGGACTTGCATGTTTGGCTCTCCTTTCTTGAGCAGTTACACTGGGAGACCAGTTTGCGAAGCAACAGGTGTTTTTGATCTCCTGTAGATCACTATATCCCATGCTTTGACCCACAACAACCCTTTTTGATCTTCTATAGATCATTTTCTGACAAACGGGGTCATGATCCGCTGCCATTTCGCCCGCCTGATGGGGGAGCGCAAGCTCAAGATCGCGGACGTCGCGCGCGACACGGGGATCAATCGGGGAACGCTGACCAGGCTGTACTACGAGACAGCGGAGCGGATTGAACTGGAGGTACTCGATCGACTTTGCGAGTACTTTCAGATCGATATCAGTGATCTGCTTGAACGGGTCAACTCAGACCAGACGTCGGGATAGGTCTGGTCCCACCGGAAGTGGCGTAGTAGCTCGCGATTCTTGTCCAGCTCGAGGGGCAGTTGAGCAGCGATTGCAGCCAATCGCGGCGCAAACCGGTATGTGTGCTGACTGGTACAAGGCAGTCTTTCGTTGCCGCCCGCGCTGAGAATCAGCGTGGGGCAATGCGCTACCTCTCAAACCTCAACGCCGCGGGCATCGCCGATTCTCGAGATGACGACGACTAGCAACGACAGCGGTCCCCATCTTCTCTGCTCAGACTGCTTTGTGGATGAGGGTCTCCGTATCGACGCTTATAAGCACGGCCTTGAGAAGGAGGGCGATTGCCCAAACTGCAAGAGTCCGAATGGCCGGAAGCTCACCAAGAATCACATTGAAGCTCTAGCTTGGCGCTTCTTTGTGAGTGGCACGACAATTCGGGGACCATATGGCGGCGCTCCGGTCATCCAGTTCAACGAGTACCACTATGGCAGGAGCGACATCTCCCCATCGCAATGGTTGAAGGGTGACATCAAGCTGATCGAGGACGCAGCGAAGATCGGGTTCTTCCACTACGGGCCCCGTCTCTGGATGGTAGGAGAAGTCGAGCCTCTAAGGGATCTTGAAGATCCGGCAAAGCGTCTTCAGGTCATCGCGCGCGTTTTGAGAGAGTATCCTGAGAAGACGCTAGCGAAGGGCTCCGCCTTTTATCGCCTCCGTGTCGGACCTCGACAACCTGCAGACCCCAGTGAGTACGACAGCCCGCCAACTGAACTGGCAGGCAAAGGGCGGCTTGACTCAGTCAGCTTCCCCGTTCTGTACGGCTCGCAGGACATCGATATCTGCATTCACGAGTGCCGAGCAACCGCCGAGGATGAGATCTTCGTCGCGACGCTGAAGCCGCAGCGGGATATGAGGTTGTTGGATCTGACGCACGTTCTCAAGGAGGATGTGACGGAGTTCGAAAGCTTGGACATGGCGATTCACATGCTGTTCCTTGCACGCTCTCACTCCTACGAGATCTCCCGCGCGATTGCGTTGTCAGCGAGGGATGCAGGCTTCGATGGAGTAATCTATCCCTCGTTTTTCAGCTTGATCCGCACGGGCGGGCGTCCCTTCGAAACTGCCTACGGGCTTTCGCTGCGTCGATTTCATCCTCAGGCTGAGGAGTACGGCCGCACCTTCACGATTCCGAACTTCGCACTCTTCGGGCGCCCAATCGAGAAACGGTCGGTGAGTGTGCATTGCATCAATCGATTAGTCCTCACCCAGATCGGCTACGTGGGGCATTTCGGTCCCGTGGTCTACTAGCTCATAGTCGCCTGAAGGCGTCTGATGGCTCGGAGGGCGTAGGCAGTAGTGCGCAGCGCAACGTTCGATACGCGGAAGGGCACATTCCAGTGACTCCATGCAGTCCGCGTTGCATACGGGCTAGGTCCGACGTCGTCGGACTGGTGACCGGCGTGCACGTTCACTCACACGCCATGGGCGAATGTTCGACGTCAGTTTTCGGGGCGGCCTCGTCTGACCAGGCTTCCCTTTCGCAGCGGTTGCCGCCGGTCATACTTCGCGAACAGAGGATCGCCGCCCACGGTGGAATCAACCGGGGGGAACCGGATGCTCAATGTGGAGGGAGGTCCTAATGTCCCCGGCGACCCATTCACTACACCACACCACAGCGGTCAAGCATCCGCCAAGAAAGCGAACGTGCTCAAGGTATTTCTGAACCACGCATCGGAGGACAGGGCGCTTGTCCTGCCTTACTTTGAAAAACTCAGGGCGCTTGGGCATGAGCCCTGGATCGACAGGAAGCTGCTGCCAGGCCAGCGCTGGGATGAAGAAATTCAGCGCGCCTTTTATTCGTCTGATGTAGTTCTCATCTTCATGACGCCACGAAGCGTTCGCAAACGCGGCTACGTTCAGCGGGAGATCCACGATGCACTGGAGCGGTTGAAGTCACTTCTACCCGGCGACATCGGTGTGATTCCATTGATGCTTGAGGAGTGCGAAGTCCCGCACCAAATTTCTCAAGTGCTTCAGTACATCAGACTTCCAAACGAATGGCACAAGGTGGTCGAGTCACTCTCGTTGGCAGCGCAGCAACGCGAGATTGCCGTCAATGACGGTTTGCCCTTGGGACCATTTTTGGTCTACCCACGCAAAGAAGTTCTTGAGTGGTCTGGACTACCCGGCTATTCGCTCGAGCTTCGTTTCCCGCACTTTGAGTCATCCACACTTTCGAATATCGCTCTTGAGTTGAACGAGTACGTGACCGCAATGCGCTTCGATTGCCTCCTTGAAGCACGGCGAACGAAGTTGGAGCAGGATCCAGAGCGGTTCAAGCATTGGGTCGGTACCGATAGTGAATTCGCTGCAAGCTCCTTCAGCTTCTCTTTAGAGCCGGTGCTTGTTGGCGAGTCGATCATCAGCATGATCCGTTACGAGTTCGGATACTTCGCTGGCGCCGCGCATGGATTTCAGGGCGCGACCACGCACAACTTCGTTGCAAAGGACGATGGTCTAGTGAAGTTGCGGTTGGAGGACTTCTTCTCTGATCCATATTCGGCCTGTCAGCACTTAACAGAGCTCTGTATTCAGAAGATTGAGAAGGAGTGGGAAGCGCGGTTCGAAACCCCGCCAAGCGCTGACGATCGCGAGGAGATTGCACGATCGTTCCCTCCCGAATGGTCGACCTACCTCCACTTCTCACTCAGCGCGACCGGCATCAGCGTGTACTTTCCCCCCTACACACTGGGTGGCTATGCCGCAGGCTCATGGAGCGCTGAATTTTCTTTCGATGAGCTTGGACCACTGTTGAAGTTCGACGGTCCGCACTTGCTCGCCAAGAGGGCAAACGCCGTCGCGTTTGTTCACTCAGACGTTGACGGTCCTGCTGCACACGCCTAACTAGATTGGGCGACCCGCGCATGGGCGCACGAATGACTGTCTCTCGGGACACCCGCGGCAATTTGGAACGGACTACTTGGTCGACAGCAACCTGTCTGACTCGTTCGTTCGTCACTCATCTGGGGTAATGCGACGGACACGCCTAACTTCTGGCCGTTGTTCGCAGCGAGGCTATGTCAACGGCAATGCAATGAAAGTCTTGACCTGCCAGAAAGCGCCGATGGGCGCACCGACGACGTCGCACGCTCCTTGCACCACCGCCGGCATGCGACCAAGCCCCAGAAGTGCGATCTCCACTTCTTCTCCGACCGCGTCGAGCATCGGTTGGGCTAGTAACGAGACTGGGATCAATGCTTCGCGCACCACATCATCGAGCGCGTTGGTGCGTAGCCGTTCGAAAAGACGCCCTAGTGCGTGTTGACTGATATTCGCCAGAGGCGGGCGTGATTTGAGGTTGCCCAATCGAACGCGCCCTTTGTCGTCGTAGTCGATGGCAAACACCTTGATCCCTTCAAGAGTCCTGCGACCGGGCGCAAGCCTGTCGATTCTCGCTTGCGAGACTGGAGTGTCCAGGCACCAGACGCGCGTGCCCACTTTGAATCCAGGGCCTACGCGCACCCGCTCTTCGCGCAGGAATAGCGACGACTTCCGCATTGTCGAAAGCGTCATCATTGCGGTGTTGTTACCGCGGTCTGCATCAAGCGTATCGACTGCCTGCCGCGCCAACTGCTTGGCGTAGCGTTCATCGACCCATGACGCGGTGTTGCTGCGCTTAACCATGATGTGCTCCCTCTCTGTTCCTGCGCAATCTCATGTTCTCAGAACAGCCGTTCGACCACTCGAATCGGTGTACCAACAAAAGACCAGCATTACTTTTCAGCGCCAGAGGATCTCAGCGTTTGCCTCAAGCAAGCTATCGATTGAAATGTGCCGGTCGGCAGCACCCAGTCTTGAACAGCCTCTGAGCCTAGCCGCGCATTGGACGGCCAACATGCAACTTTTGATCAAACGAGAACACGTGCTCCCTCGGGGAGTTGCCGCAGCGACCTACGATTCGGCATTTAAACTCTTCGCCTCCGTCGTGTAGCAAGACACGCCCTTTGCATTGGGGACAGGTGGCGGTGTATCGCACGAATGCGAACGCTCCCTTCTTGTTTCCTTCTCTGGGTCGCAGCTCCAAGGTAACGTGGTCTTCTTTGAGGGGAACCAGGAAGTCCGGAGCCATGACAATCCCGAGGTCGGCAAGCTGACTCAGAAATTTAAATAGACCCCACATAGTCCATGAGGCGAAGCTCCACATGACCGCGTAGGAAACGTGCGCGGTAGATAGAGGACTGTTTGAGCGAAGCCCCGTGACCACCATCCACCACGCGCTGAACGAAAGCAGAAGGATTGCGATAGCAACAAAAGCGCTTGTGGAAGCGACTAGTGGAAGGGTGTGGCGCACAACTCCGCCACGCAATCCAGCCGATATCACTGCCCCTGGAGCCGCCACGGCCGCGGGCGTGTACCTGATCCCTCCGTCCGGGGTGGGTGTCGGATGCATGTCGCCAGGATCCATCTCCACGGGCTCCGCGGTCAGCTGGTACTTGGCGGGTGAGCCATGGAGTTTCCTGAGTTTGGGCGTAAACCTGTAGCCCATTTGAATCGCGGTCGATCTCAGACCTGGGCCCCAGCTCTCCTCGAGACCCTCCAACTGTTTCCACAACGGGCTCATCCACGCACTCGCCCCTTTGACAGCATTGGCCGCCACGATTTCTTTCAACGCCACCGTTTCGAACTCGATGGTCGCTAGTTCGTGACCCCGCTCAGCTGCGATGTGGGCCATGTGGCGGAATACTTGGACAGCTTGATTTCGCTGAGTCTGACCGGTAACTTCCAGAAATGTGAGCGCCACCTTACCAGCCTGCGTCAACGCAGACTCGGACGGTACATGGAGGTTTGAGGACTGCAAATCTGACTTCATCACTGGCAGCTTACCCGCACCCGAACCAACTGAGGTGTGACATGAGCAAGAAGCAATATTCGCGGTCTCGCGCGGTGCGCAATGCGCGCAAGCGCTCGGGAAAGCGGCGGCAAACCAAGTCTAGGGGCCTCGTCAGCATTCACCGGATGGCGATCAACCTGCTTCGAGAACAACTTCAAACGGGCCACATCTTGTACGGGTGGTTCCACGGTGGCGTGACGTGGCGGGGTGCGATTCCTTTGATACAGAAAGGGGTGCACGTGACTGTTCGGGCGGAAGCTCCACTGAAGGCTGCCGGACGGCGATACATACCCGACCTGGTGGTGCACTGCGCGATTTCAGGTCGCCTCCTCTTGGCCATAGAGGTCTGGCATACACATGCTGTGTCCACCATCAAACGCTTGGCATACCAATCGGCGGGCATTCCTTGGATTGAGGTACGGGCATGGGCAGTCATCTACCGCCGCCCGGGTCACCGCCTGCCCGTATTGGATTGGGGTGGCATCGGAGCGATTGAAACGCCTAACCAATTGAGGCTGTTCGAGTCGACTCACTCAGCCATCAAACCGCCTCGAAAGAGGGCAAACGAGTTGTTCAGCCTCAGAAGCAGCGATTGGCGTCTACCGGAAGCGCGTGCGCCGTTCGGCGCGCTAGCTGGTCTTATTCAATGACAAGTTGCGACTGGGGCGGCCGTTCGACGATGTCAACGGGAAAGACGGTCTCTGACCCAAAGCGCGCCTATTCCTAGGCGATACCAGCGATCAACGTGTTGATCCGCCCCATGTTCCTAGTTCGTATATACACATTCGCCCGTTCTCTGGCGCGCAACTCTCTGCGCTCTGCGCGATCACTCGTCCAGTGAGTACGCGCGCTGTCATCGACGATCTACGAGTCATCTGGATAGGCCCATAGCACCTTTCCGTTTCTGATGTAGAAGTGACTGCGACAGCCCTTTGTCCGCCAAACAGACGGCCACAAAGAAATCGAACCCAGCGGGTGGATGGCGTGCCGCCATCTCGGGTTATCGTTCTCGATCAAACTAAGCGTGATGACGTCACCGCATCCACAAGGACAGATGAACTGCGCGGACCAAGGTTTCGGTTGGTCCCCGATCAAGTAGACGAAGCCGGGACGGGTCACAGGCGGCGGATCCTCAGCCCACTCGTAAACGTACTTCAGGCGCGGGTCAAGTACCAGCCTGAAGGCACGCGCGAGACGACCCCAAATCATCATCTCTCTCCGACGCTAAGTTCGGGCATGTCGAGCATGGGTTCGACGTCTCCTTTGCCCACGTGGCGCTTGAAAACCGGACAAGGTAGGCCGTCCGGCTCGCCCGCGAATATGCCATGCGACAGACTGACTCGAAAAACCGCAGTGTCTCCGTTGGCTTCAATACGGTAAGGGTGCAGTCGCGCCAGGAACTCGTTGATCGCCAGGCTCGCAATCAGCATGTTCAACTGAATAACAGCTGGCTGATCTTCATTGACGCCCTTGATATAGCCCTCGCCCAGGAGCTTGCTGTATTCGCCGGGATCCGTTCGATACAGCCCAGCGACGCGGACCTGCTCCATGGTGAATAGGTGGCGGCTCAGCAGGCTCGATCCGCCAGGCTGGATGTAGTGAACCGTACCGCACACTTGGTCGACACCACCGGCCCCGTCGGCGTCGATGCGCACCCCCAGGTCGAAGTAGGGAATGGCGTAAAACGAGGCTAGCTTGTTCAGCGCAAACCGGCCGTCTACTGAGTCCATACAGCCGAAGAGGACGTCGCAACTCGCCAGCGCTCGCGCCGCCTCGCGGTTGAATAGGGTGCTCTGGAATGCCAGCACCTCTGTGCCCATATCCAGCTGAGAGATAGTTCGCCGGGCGAGTTCGACTTTGGGCAGCCGAGCGGCGACGTCGGCCATCGTTGAATTCAGGATCCGGTTAAGGTTTTTGCGCTCGACGACGTCAGGGTCGACCAAAACCAGCGAACCAACGCAGTTGCGTGCTAGTTGCTCGATAACCGGGCTTCCCGTTCCCGAGCACCCCACAACGCCGACGCGCAAGTGAGCTAACTTTTCGTAGGTGCCCTTACCGAAGGTCTGCGCTATCCTGTGACCTTGCTCCGGAACGCCCTGATTTGCACGTGGCGCATCGAACACTCGGATATCGTCTCCTACGACAGTCACTCTCGCCAGTGCCTCGAAGCTGCCATCGGGCGCCACGACACGGCCGAAACAGCGGCCATCGTCCATCATCACCACACTGCCATGGGGCTGGTCCTGATCCATCCAGCCATAGATGCTGGAGAACAATTCGCGATCGGACTCATCATCGATCGCAGAGAATTGATCAAAACCCCGGTGTCCGTGGATCTTCACGAGCGACATGTTGTGCTTGTTCGCTTCTGCCAGCAGCGGCAGCAGAATTGCTGTGGACCACGTCACACGGTCGGGTCTGCGGACGCTACATTGGCTGTAGGGCACAAGCACGACCTTGCGCGCTACCAGCCTATGACCGTAGGCAGACTCTGCGCGCCCACACAACACGATAGCGACGGCTTCACAGCCGTCTGGCGGAAAAAGGTGAGAGGCCAACTCCTCGAATTGGAACTGCGCCAACGTCAACGACATGCCCATGTTCATGTTCAGACCTTCTTGAGCTCCTGCGCCAGCCATTCCTGGACAAGCGCGAAATGGGTGCCCAAGCCGTCGATGCCGGGACGCCAAGGGTTCGAAGGCGTGCGGTGCCGACTCCAGCGCTGCCACTCCTGGCCGGCGAAGCTGTCCGAACTGGTCGCGCGGATCGCGCGCCCGCTTTGAAGTGTCAGTGCCGGTAAGAAGTAGGCCATGTCGATCTGGGCGTCGGGGTAGCCCGGCTCGATCCGCACATTGACATCAACGGTCGAGACGTTGTAGCCGGCGGGCACTGGAAAGTTGTGTAGGACTACACGCAGAACGTTGGCCTCTTCGGCTAGGTCATAGGCGTAGCCGCAGCCGTCGAGCCACTCCATATCCTCCGCCGGCAGCGAGAACTCCCTGCGCATGCCTCAACCCTCCGTCTGATCTAGGGGCAAAGTGACGAAGTGCTCTACGCCCGGCTCGCGTAGGTCAACGTCCTCGTCCAAGCCGATTCGCTCGGGCTGGGCGCCCTTGCGCTTGATATAGACACCAAACTGATCTACCGGCACCTTTCCTGCAAGCTGCAGCAAGGCGGCGCCGGAGATCAAGGGTTGGAGCACATCAAAATGCACCTTGTCGATCGTAATTTTGTAGACCTGCTTACGGTCCGAGTCCTTAGCGGCGGAAGTGTTTTCAGCTGTCATGGTGTACCTATTGCCTTTCTGGGTTCGCGGTGATTGGCCGCTCAACTAGATATGCGCACCAGCACACCCTAACCAGACAGAAATCTTTTGTGAGGGACATGTCCGCAACCCGCTTGCGGGCGCGCATACATTCTTGAGATGACCAGCTTTGCACCGCAGCCAAGAGAAGTGGCCTCCCCCCATCAGGTGGCGGAGGCCTTCTCCATGTTGTCTCCTGGTGAGCAACAGTCCTTGCGACAGATTGCCAAGCTGCGCGCGCTCGGCCTGCCCTCCATGAGCTGGGAAGATCTGCTGCACGAAGCGCTTTACCGAGCGCTGGCCGGAGCACGCCTTTGGCCACTAAGCGTCAGTTTGGTCGCCTTCCTAGCACAGACCATGCGCAGCATTGCCAGCGAGGTACGCGCTCGAACCGCCAACGAACCGATTGAGCAGGCTGCGATTGGGGCCGATGACGAGGGGCCCAGCGCCGTAGAAACTGTGGCCGGCGAGCAGACACTGGAAACGGAGTTGGCGGCCCGTCAAGCCATCCGGCAAGTGGAAGCGCTGTTCTCCGCTGACCCTCAAGCCTTGCATGTGATCCATGGACTGGCTGAAGGGCTAACACCCACCGAAACACAGGCGCGCGCAGGAATGAACCCAGTGCAGTATGCGAGCGCCCAAAAGCGGATCCAGCGCACCTTGGCGCGTAAGTTTGGAAGGACAAGCGATGAGTAGGAAGCTAAACGCCGCGCAGCAGCTCGAAGGCCTGCTAGATGGTCTGGAAGACCTAGTCTTGGCAGCTCAGTCCCCGCACGCCATGCCCGCTATGGAACGAGCCGATCTCGCGAAGTCGATGCGACTGGTCTTGGCGGCCAGCACTGCGCGGGCGAACTTGGAGGCCAAGCCCCAGATGGCACGGCTCAGCAGATCTCGGGCGACCCCGGCCGTCAAGCTGCGCGAGTTGCGGGCCTTGCTCAACCCGCCGTCTGATGTGGGGTTGCAGGGGGCGGCTGCGTTTGAGGGAGATGACTCTCGTCAGTCTGACTTTGACTCTCTTATTGATGACATCGCGCGCATCATCTCGAACAAGCAGCAAAGAAAATAGAGGTCAAGGCCTGTCGGCCGCTGGGAGGGAATAACGTGACGGCAGAAGTGGTGGTAATGAACCGGCTCGGGATCGCGCTAGCCAGCGACAGCGCGGCGACCGTGCGTTCCAATGGCAAGGCGAAGTTCTTTCACGCAGACAAGCTGTTCATGCTTTCGAGCTTTCATCCCGTCGGCGTGATGGTCTACAACAACTCTTCGCTCTTGGGTGTTCCGTGGGAGGTCATCTTCAAGATGTACCGCGCCAAGCTCGGCGAAAAAAGTTTCCCACATCTGAAGGGCTACGCAGCCGATCTCATTGCCTTCCTGACTGACAACCTTCAGCTGTTTCCGCTCGACGTGCAGGAGCACTACTACAAGCTTCTCATCGGCACGTTCTTCACTGGGATTGCGCATGGCATCAAGAAGCGATTCGACGCCTTGGTCAACAACGGGGAAGGCATTACCCAACAGGACCTAGAAGCCATTCCCACCGCTGTGGTGACAAATGCTTTGAAGGAGTGGAAAGCCAAGAAAGAGGCTGCTTGCTTCAAGAAGGACGTGGCGACTGATTTGAAGTCCAAGCAGTCGGGTTTAATCTCCGGCTTGACGATGAAGGTCTTCGAAGGGTTGAAGCCCGCAGTTCTGCACAAGCTGACGCCCGACTTGTACGAGCTGGCCAAGCTGGTTGTCCAGAAGGACGAGATTGTCATGGAGTCCTTGACAGGATTGGTCATTGCCGGATACGGGGAAGCCGAGCACTTCCCAGTCATGCAGCAGTACGAGATTGGTGGGGTTTTCGAGGGCGAACTGAAACACAAGCTCGTGGAGACCTGGGAGATCAGCAAGGACAAAACGTCCGTGATCAAGCCATTTGCACAATCCTCTATGGCCCAGACCTTCTTGGAGGGCATCAGTCCAAAGGTTGAGATTCAGGTGGTCCGGGCACTTGCGAAAGCATACGTACAGACGCCCGAGGCCATCATTGACGGGTTCCCTGGCGTCTCCAAAGTCAGGAAGGAAGCCTACAAGGCTCAATTGAGCGCTGTGTCCGTGAAGGCTGCGAAGAGTGCAATCGAGGAGTTCTCGGGGTTCAAAGAGCGAAACCACAGAATGCCGATCCTCCAGTCGGTCGTGCATCTGCCGAAAAAGGAGCTTGCGCACGTGGCGGCTTCCCTTGTGACTTTGAGCTCGTTTCAGAAACGCATGACGACCGGGGAAGATGAGACTGTCGGTGGGCCAATCGACGTGGCAGTGATTTCGAAAGGTGATGGCTTTGTCTGGATCGATCGAAAGCACTACTTCCAACCCGAGTTCAACGAACATTTCTTCAGGAATCGTCCCGCCAAGTCTGCGAAAGGAGAACCGATTGATGAAAAGAGCAAGGAAGACGAAGGCAACGCCGGCTAGCCAAGCCAACGAGCGAATGTTGGCGGAAGTCAATGCCATCGTAGATGATTTCATCAAGGAGAACCCGCGACTGGAGTTCACGGATTCTTCGGACATTGATGACTCGAAGGAAGGCGAGAGGGAAGAACAGGAGCTTGCGGACATCTATCGCAAGCATCTAGGACTGCTGGGATCGAACTAGGCTTTGATTTGTCTGTCTTGCGACTGATGTTTGTGCCGCTCACATTGGATCGCACACTGATAGCGTGAGACCGGCTCGAACTCGATGACGCAGCGACTACAAATGCTTGGCCGGGTTGATGCCAAACCTACCGGCAGCGAAGACATGTTTTGGCTCGTTCACTAGACCTATTCGTGGTCGCCCGCGATAGAGCCTACTGGACGAACTCTCGAAGAATGCACCCAGTCCCATTGAGCTGAACAGCAGTCGTGCTGTTGGTACGCATAACAACAGACTGCGTTCCGATCATTGTGGTAGCGAAACCCGTCGGCGCGGCGATGTGAAGGATGTTCAAGTCAACTTGGCTGGAACATCTCTAACGTCGCAACGCTGGCCCCGCGTTGGAGCCTGGCCGGTCAATGAAGCGCGACTTGGTTGTGCGAAGTGTGCATCTTGGAT
This sequence comes from Hydrogenophaga sp., assembly GCF_019635465.1. Lineage (GTDB taxonomy): Bacteria > Pseudomonadota > Gammaproteobacteria > Burkholderiales > Burkholderiaceae_C > Hydrogenophaga. Next base: position 68,397 of record NZ_JAHBZK010000002.1, on the reverse strand, counting down.
GAGGGTGCAATGCTCGCTTTGGGCTGGGTGCAACCGATCAGTTCTAACGGTCGAGAGGCAGAAACCGTTGCGAAAGAGACCTACGCGATCAGTTGTAGGAACTCGCCACGAAAGGCGCAGGTATTGCAGAAGCGTCCTGGCACGGGGCAAGGGTCGAAACGGGCCATAGAGCAATATAGTGTTGGCACATGTCGGGCACAGCCAAGGCACAAGAAGACCTGCGGCAACCATTGCGACCATTGGCCAAAATGCACGCTGTGCCCACGAAGGCATGCTGGGGTCAACTAGGTAGAAGCCAATCAACTGCCTTTGTGATTGGCTACTCACCGAGGAGACAAGGTTTGGCGCGGCTGGCGGGGATCGGCTTCGGAGGGCGTTCCCATAATCATGTCGTCGCGATTTAAGTAGTCGCGTTGAGTGCCGATAAGGCGGAAAGTGAACCCCGAAATGGCGCCCGCACGAGGAGGACCCTTGCGGACGCCATGACGCTTACCGCGGACTTGCGCCGCCCAGGCGCTGCACCAGAAGGGGACCACAACCCTCTTTTTGGCCCGCCCTTGATCACCTCTCCGCCCGTTTTCGAACTCGACGCCTGGGCACTCCGGCATCGAGTTCCGACCCTCACCCACCACCTCTGGCTAGCGACCAGCTCGCCTAGAAGAGCACTTTTTTCGCACACCTTTGAGTTTCTTGTGCAGGCGGACACGCAAGCTGTACTGCTCGCCTGGAAGGGTCATTCCGATCAGGCAGGACGTCTGCTCAGGGTCAGCCACGCTGCGCAACGTCAATTCCCGCCTCTGCCAAAGCCGGAGGTCGCAGGGCGGGTCAAGGCGACCTTCAACGCAGAACTCAAGAGCTGCCCCCTCGCCCTCTTGTTGGCCTGCCCGGCGCCTGACATTGCTGGGAATCCAGCAGGGTTGCTCGCGCTAGCAGCACAAAGGGTGCTGCTGTTGATTCGAGCGCTCGCCCAAGCTGAACAACGATATGCGGCGGGCCCCGTGATCAATGACGTGTCAACGCAGATGCGCTTGGCACTCGACAGCAAAGCAAATGATCCAGAAAAGCTCGCGCTCTTTCTAAAGCTGCCGAACTTCAGCGCTGACTTTTCGAGCTATTGCGCCGGGCTTGCGAACGATGCGGAGCTCCAGATCGCCGAGTTGAAAGAGCTATCCGGCGCAGGTGAATCCACTGAAAGAAAGACACTTCGGCGAATTCGTGACTTGGCTGCGGGCCACCTTGGCGACCCAATCCCCCTGGATAACAGGTCGCATGAGGTCAACCTCATAAAGCCACCGGTCCTGCCGGCCCGCATCGATTTGGGGCCGCTCGACGTAGAAATCCCATGGGCCCCCATCGTTTCCGCCAAGGCCGACGATCTGGAGAATTCGGGCGATGAAGAGCCAACAGGGATTGAGGTCACCGAGTACGACCGGCCCGTCCCGCCTGAACTGCAATACCGGCTCGGCAAAGGCCACATGCTGCAGACGCAAGCAGATCGAAATCTCCTACCGTACGCATGGAATCGGCTGCGGCCCGACGAAATCGACGGACTTCGCGTGCTGCTGGCCGAACTGCTAGGAAGCGCCGAGGACGCTCTGCTTGGCGCCTTCGCACATTTGGCCTTGCTTGCACGCTGCTCGATCGAGACAGTCTCCAATATGGTGCTCGGCAGCGACGCCACGACTTCTGCCTGGACGCTCGACATCGAAGGCGCCCGATTGTTGCGCCGCATCGTCCAACCCACTGAGGGATCCATCGCGGCGGAGAAGGAACCGCCACTGCGCAAGCCCTACCCAGGCTGGATCCGCCCCTTGGCCAACGTCCAGGTCCTAGACCTTTCACCTGCGCTCGTCGTACCGCTTCGGCAAGCGTTAGCGGCCAAACCCAATGCACTTGCACTTGGAAAGTTGTGGCCTACCGAAGAAGAGGAAACGGCTCCATGGACTGCGTTCAACCAACGGTGCGCCAAGACGCGTGGTCTGGAACGCGTTACACAAGGTCTGCTGGGTCACACGGCAGAGCAGGTCGTCTTCGATGAGACGAACAGCGCCGTCATGGCTCGCATGCTGCTGGTGCCGGCACACGCTGTGAAACCAGCCGCCGGATGGTATGCATCCTGGAGCTTGGGAGAAGCCAACCGGGCGATGGCCTGCATCGCACCCGGCGGGGTAGTCACCACGCCTTCCCAAGGCGATGACCACAATGGTCTGGGAAGTGGCATCGATCCTGACGACGAGCGGCTGCGCGCGGCATTTTCCCAGGCGCAGGACAGCCTGATAAACGTCATGGCGGGCAACGGTCCCGGCGGCTGGATAGAGCTGCACAACCAGATCACCACCTACAGCGTTGTCGTCTTGCTGGCATGCACAGGCGCTCGCCCGGTGAGCTCCGTGTTCGAGCGAGCTGCCGACTTCGATCTTGAGCGTGGCAGGCTCTTCGTTGATGACAAGGCCATCTCGAATCACAAGCAGGATCGCTGGGGCAGGCTCGTTCCGCTACCAGGCCTGGTCAAAAAGTTAATCGAGGGCTTGTACCGCCCGTACCTGTACGCGCTGCTCGAAAGCTTGCGCTCGACTGGGCAGATTCACCTTCAGCCATTAATCAACGCCATCGACGGTCAACTTCAGGGCAAGCCGGATTGCGCGTTGCCCTACTTCTTTCACTTGCGCCAGGTGCGCGACGGCGCACTCGAAATCCGAGAAGTGGATGAAAGCGGGCTGGCGGAAGGTGCCTTGTTCGACTGGCCACTGCCCTGGAACCTGTTTCGACACCGGATGGCCACTCGGCTGCGCTCGTTCGGGCTGGATGAAGAACTGGTCGCGGCACAACTGGGCCACACCGAGTCCGGCGCCGCCACGTATGGTGACTTCTCCACTCGCTGTTGGGAGCAGGACGAGACGCCATGGCGCGAGAAGCTAGCGAACGCCATCGCGCCACTGCGCATCGAACCACCGACGTTTACATCGAGTCAGACTCGAATCCCCATCACGTCCGTTGCGCGCGTCGCCCTCTTGTCAAATTTTGGCTCGGCAAAGCGTCTGCGGGCGCGACAGGACACGAGACGCCAGGCGCTACGGGAAGCCCGGACCTACCTGCTGCGGCGACTCTCCGAGTGGGCAGATGACCCAAAGCTGGCACACGCTGCCGACGGGAAGCCCGAGAAAGGTGCGTCGGACGAAGAGGCTTTACCCCTCGACCGAGCCGAATTCCTCAAGAGCATCGATCCCGAGCGGTGGACCGAACTCGGTCGCCGTATGCTCTTCAACGACAAGGACACGCCTCGCGCCAACGCGTCCATCTGGTATGAAGCCTATGAGGAGCTGGCCGAGCGAATTCACGAACGCTACCGTGTGCGCTTGCGCTCGAAGTTCGCGGCGCGCCAGCATCTGCTCGAGCGCCCCGCCTTTCATGAAGATTGCATTGGCATCACCAAACGACTCGGCAAGCTGAGAAACGCATTAGATGAAGCGTTCAAGAGCGCGCCGCCCGCGTCCAAGATGTCGCACTCGCTCAAGGAGCTGCTGCTGGCATTCGATCTGTGCCTCAGCGCACGTGTCACCGACTCTCGTTTTCTGCTTCGCTTGACCTCGAAGAACAGTGGCCGGCTTCGCTATCACATCCGCAAGAACGTCGCTTACATCGGATTTCACCCCGAGCGGACCGATGACGATGGCCTTCCATTCGCGTGGTTCATCTTGCCCGAGCGGTCCTTTGGGATATTGCTCAAGCTCAAGGAAGGGGAGCAATCGAGTCGTGATTCGAGTGCGGCAAAGGGTTTGCTCGCACCATTCCTGAACGAACTTGGCGTTAAAGCGACCGGGGACTACCGTGTCAGGGCCATCGAGGCTATCGCGCACCTGGTCGAGTGTGAGAACGCCATCGTTCTTCCTGGAATCGCTGCAGCATCAAGAAGTTCGCGCCTCCCATCATGGTCCTTGTCGGCACAAGAGCTCGCCCGCGTCCAGTTCGGTCGGCTCATTGCTCCGCTATCTGACGTGGCGGCCAGCGCTGACGTCCAGGATCCCGAAGACGAGGAAGAAGAGGATGAAGATCCTGCGGAAGACGTCGCGGAGCTTTACAGCTCCGGCGTCGAAGCCTCGACGGAGGAGAACCAAGAAGAGCCCTACGATTTTTCCTACCCCTATGTCCACGACGGCCGCGGCAGCGAAGAAGTCACCCGGACATTGCTGCGGAAAGTGCGAGAGGCGTTCGCTGGGTTCAAAGTCGCGATCCCAAAAGACAAGAGCCCCACCAGCGAGGTCATCAGCGGCCATCGCGCCAGCGTTGCGGGGAAAATCAGCGAAGCCCTGAAGATTCATGGCAAGGACTGCTCCAGCGCTGCGCAGATCCTGGTCGCCTGGATTCTGGAGCTGCTGTGCAACAAACGCGCCAGCGGGAGATGGCTCAAAGCCCGCTCTGTGTTGCGCTACTTGGACGCGCTCTCCGTTGGCTTCGTCGAATACTCCTGCGAGCTCGATCTCTTCAACGCGGACGAGATTGAGATCGAGATGTTCTATGACCGCGTCCTGCGAAGGCCACATGTCACAAAGCGGTCCAACGACAAGGAGCCATTGACCCAGCGCCTGAAGAATCAGCGCTACATCCTGGCGCGCTTGATGGACTTTCATCGATTCGCCGAGAAGGAGTACGGTGTTGACTCACCGGACTGGTCGGCTTTGGGTGCGGATCTGACTGGTTCCATGGTTTCCGCACATGTCATCACACCGACGGAATACCACCTCGCGCTGCAGAGCCTGTGCCCGCGCTCGGTGACCTTCGATCGCGAGGCAACGTTGGATGCGTTCGTACTGTTGCTTGGCTACCGATTCGGTCTTCGTGCTTCCGAGGCGATTTCGCTTGCTCGCTCGGACTGGGTGACAACCTCTGGCGCGTGCGTCGTGGTGATCAGCGCCAGACATCGAAGCACCAAGTCGTTCGCTGGGCGGCGCCAGATTCCGCTGATGGGTACGTTCTCTGATCATGAACAGCTCATTGTTGAAAGTTGGCTCAAGCATTGGGAGCTTTTCGCTCCAAAGGACCCAAACGCCCCATTGTTCTTCTCTGAGGTCAACCCCAAGATCCCGACGCAGGTGCAGCCTCATCGCACACGCATCGTGAGCACACTGCGCGCCGTTTGCAGCAATGACAGCGTGACCTTCCACCACGCGCGGCACTCTTTTGCCAACCTGCTCGCACTGCGCTTGATCTTTCCCGAATTGCTGGACACATACCCCGCTTTCGCGTTCGACGAGCTTTGGGATGCACGCCAGACTTCCCTGCAACTCTTGAAGCACGACAAGCCAACCCGCCGCGCTGCATGGGCGCTGGCAGCGACGCTTGGACACGCACACCCGCAAACCACCTTCCATCACTACACGCACCTCCTACACGACTGGGCCAATGTCCATTGCCAGAAGGCCAATCCGCGCGCGTTTGAGGCCGAGGTGCGTCATCGGATTGCCGAGCGCAAGTTCGATATCGAGCGCTGTGATGCGGATCCCGCATACCCTTTGGCCCCGCCGCCGCGCGCGGCCGCCGTGTACGCGCAATTGACGCCGAGAGTAGCGCTCGATGCGATGAAGCTCTGTGGCAGGGCGGTCAAGCTTGAGACGGTCGCTTGGCAGCTTCGACTTTCCCCGCTGAGCTCTGCGCGCTTGCAAGAGGCCTTTACGGCGCTGCAGGCCCACAAGCCTACCCGCAAGCCAGATCTGGTGCGTAAGGCAAAGGCGGCACGCCCTCGCGAGCCGCGCTCGCAGTACGCGCGGTTGGTGCTGAACCGCCCTCAAACTTCCTGGAATCGGATTGACGCACTGGTTGGTTTTCGCGCACCACTCGGGACGCCGGAGTCGCACCCGTGCGATCAGGTGGCTGACGCTCGGCAGATTCTGGTTTTCAGCGATGAGCATCTCATTCAGATCAATCGCTTCCTCGCTTGCATCGGTTGGTCGAAAGATGACGTCGATGTCTATGAACCGGACGGGTACGGGCTGACTATGCCTGCTGCGGCCAGAGCCCACGGGTTCAAGGTCATCGTTGGCCGCGACCGCTCTGGAAAGAAGCCAAAGAAGGTGAAGGACGAGAAGAGCGAGGACACGAAGCCCGCGCAAGGTAGCAAGAAGAAGCAAGCGATCCCTGCGGTCGTTGGTGTTGCAAGCCAGCGCGTAGAGCCTGTCTTTCAGGTTGAAGTGGCCAAGGTGCGCATCAAGGGCCAGCCTCGGCTGCTGGACCAAATAGATCGGCTCGCCATCGTTCCGGCGACACGAAATGACGAGCCCATTGAAGCGTGCAGCGACAAGGCCGTCTCACGCCCCGAGTTCGTTCTGATCTGGCTGGCCTTGCACCTGGCTACCTAGTGCTCGACACTGCGCCCGGTTGAGGCGCCGGAGTACGGACCACGTCGAATCGCGCGAGCTTGTATCGCTCGATCTTGTTTCCGTTTCGAACCTCTTCCAAGACGGCATTGATCAGCGGAAATCCTGCCCTCTCTGCAGCGCTGTGGTCGCGCTCGAATCTGCCACCGCCTAGGTCCTTTAGCCGCAGGAACGCGTGTTCGAGAGGTTCGAGGAACTTTGCCGCCTCGAACGCGACCTTGAGTTTTTTTGCGGGCTTGGTTGTAGTCTCCAACTTGATGGTTCTGCCGTGTCGATCCATGGCCAGGAACTGGTACTGCGCCTCAGGTAGTGGCTCGTCGATAGGTTCAACTGGCTGCTTTGCAGGAACGTTGAGTTCGAAGAGCGTATTGTTCTTGCCGTCATCGATTCGGATGACCTCACCCCTATCCCCCGAAAGCATGCTTGCCAAAGCCGAAGCCTTCTTCTTGACCTGCGCTTGAATCTCCGGCGCAAAGTCGGCGAGATGCGCGAGTGGATCGGGTTGTGGTTCAGCGACTCGGCTTGCAGCTTGGTCATGCAGTCTCATCTCTGTGGCATGGTCCTCACAGGCGACCGGTTCAGCGGACTGGACCACGATCCTTGAGTTCATCGCCCCCTCGATCTCGCAAGGCACGTCTTCGCCGTGCCCAGCCTGCCCTGCAGGTTGCTGCAGGACAAGTGCTGGCGCTCCTCCCCCCGACGCACCGTAGTCGCCCCGCGATTCAGGTGAAGCGCCACCTTCCAACTTAGGCGCGGTGGCATCCACCCTCTCCATCTCAACCTTCAATGCATTGATCACGTAGCGGACCAGTTGCGCCGATTCGCTGTCAGGAGCGGCATCAAGCACCAGTACTACGCATCGCCGCCCAATCCCGTGCTGAGTCTCCTCAATGCGAGGGCGAATCCGCATCAGATGCTTCAGATCAGGGCTGCGTTTCAGAACGAGAAACTGAACTTGGGTAAAGAACCGCTTCGCCCCGTGGTCCTCGAACTCATCTTCCGCCGGTTCCACATACCGCGGCTCACCAGGCCCTGCGTCCCACTCGCACTGGAAGGGATTGCCAACGATTTGCCGAAAAACGGTGCGGGGGGGCCTGGGTTGCTCACCCTTGCCCGACACCGAGCTATCGCGCGGGCTGAGACGATCGGTGTCTTCATGGGCAGGGCTGAGTTCATTTTCAATGTGAGCAGTCACTTCAATACTCTCGGATGGTTGCATAGCAAGATTGCTCAATACAACATGTCCGATTTGCTCAGCCAAACCAAACTGGACTCGCCAACTAAGTCACGAGACGGGCTGTCGGTGATGGCGGTTAGTCCTTTTCACCTAAAGAATCCGCCTCACCACATTCACCAAACCGGTTTTTGCTGTCTCGCACCGCAGCGTGAGCTGCGCCCCCTACCCAGCCCGGCCTGACTTACCGCAGTTTCGCGCAACCTAGTCAGTCGTCCTAAATCATGGACATTTCTTGCCATGGAGGTCAGAATGCCTGGTATCGTGGACAAAATCAACAATCCTGTCGACCTGGGTCGCGAACTTCGCGCCCTGCGAAAGCGCTTGGGCATCAAGTCCGTGCAGCTGGCCAAAGACAGCGGCCGCAGCCGTGACGTGCTCAATCGCCTGGAGCAAGGAGATGACGTCTACGTCTCTTCCCTGTTTGATGCCCTGCGGGCCATGGGTTACTCGATCCGGCTGGAGAAGAGGGGCTTGCCAAGCCTGACGGACATGCAGGAGTACGCCGCGCGCGAGCTAGGGGAATCCGGTGAGCGCTGAGCTGGAGATGCCCGAGCGCATCAAGGCGCTCGAGATCGACATCGGGGCCAAGCCGGCCGGGCTGCTGGCACGCGCCTCACAGTTTGTGTTCACTTACAAACCTGATCAGAGCGGCGCCTACCGCGGCCCCTGGCTCAGCCTGCTCATGAATCCGGATCAGGCGGCGGTCTACCAGAGCAATGGCATGTTCCCTGTGCTGGACATGAACCTGCCTGAGGGCTACCTGTACGAGCAGATCCGCGCGCGGTTTCCGAAGCAGAACATCACCGAGATGCATCTGCTGCTGGCCGTCGGTACCAACAGCATTGGCCGCAACAGCGCGCGATTGCCTGGGGCGCCTGCGCGGATGGGCGGACCGACGATCGATCGCGCAACTCTGCTGAACAGCACCAACAGCCAGGCGCTGTTCCCTGAGCTGGTGGATGCCTATCTCGCCAGTGGCGCCGGCGTCTCCGGTGTGCAGCCCAAGATCATGCTGCCCGATCGCGCTTCGATTCCGGTGCCGACCCTCATCGTGAAGAGTGGCCCGGAGTACTACCCTGGACTCTCGGCCAATGAGTTCATCGCGCTGAGCGCTGCGAAGCGGGCGGGGATCGAGGTCTCAGGCTTTGACCTCAGTGCCGATGGTGGCCTGCTGGTGCTCGATCGCTTTGACATCGGTGCCGACGGCTCACGCCTGGGCTTCGAGGACATCCCGTCCCTGCTGGGCATGCAGGTACGCAACAAGCTGGACGAGCGCAAGTATCACGGTAGCTACGAGCTGATCGCCGATCTACTGCGGAATCAGCTGGGTCTTCCTCAGCCTGAACTCGAGAAATTCTTTCAACAGGTCGCCTTCTCCATCCTCGTGAGAAATGGCGACGCCCACCTGAAGAACTTTGGCGTCCTGTACTCCAATGAGACCGACATCCGTCTGGCCCCGATGTTCGACGTGCTGACCACCTCGATCTACAAGTACACCCGCTTCGGCACAGGCGAGGAGATCGAGGATCGGACCATGGCGCTGAAGCTTCGAAAGGGCGACAGGACAAGAACGTATCCGTTGCCCAAAGAGCTTCTCGACTTCGGCCGGCGAGCATGTGGTGTCGATCGACCGCGCGAATTCATACTGAAAGCCGTGGATGCCATGGCAGCCACCTTGTCCTTCATCAGACACGATGAGCGCATGCCGAAAGACCTGGTGCCCAAGCTTGAGGATGCGTGGGAATACGGTTTCGCGCTGACCCGAGAGGCCACTTCCTTGTCGCGAACTGCCTCATGAACTGCCCCCCGCCTGCATTTCGACCCGATGCATCAAAGGGCTACTATGGCAGACGAACTTGGGGCACGAGCTAACATGGCGGCGGCCTGACTTAAACCAACCGGCATCCACGAAATCCGGGGCGGTTCACCTGCCCCGAAACCCACCGCTTTCAGCGCGTGCTTCACGACACTTTTCGCGAGCTGAATTGCCTGCGCTGCATCCGGCGGCATGATCAGGAACTCCTTGGAGCGCGAGCGCAACGTGGCCGTTACCCCCCACGGTTATCACTTACTAGTTGCGTTGACTACTTTGCTTGAAGAGAAGCAGCTTCCCAGAGTAAACGCCGACAGCCTTTGCAGTGGTCAGCCCGGCGCCGCCAGGGCCTGCAAGGCCTCACCCTCGGTGCGGTAAAGGTGCAATCGCTCACTTTCAGCAAGATGACCGGCGTCGCGCAACACCGTCTCCACCGGCAGCTTGATGCCCACCAGGTGCAGGTGGATGCGCCTGTCGTCGAGTTGCTCGCGCACGCTGCCGAAGGCCTCGGCGCCAGTGGCGTCGATCCAGTTGATCGGGTGGGCGATCAGCATCACGCCCTCGGTGTCGGGGTGGGCCTGCAGGTGCTCGGCGATGGCGCGCTCGAAACCGCTGGCGGTGGCGAAGTCGAGCGCGGCGTCCATGCGCAGCGCGTACAGCTTGGGTGCCAGTGGCGGCAGTTGCCACAGGTGGCGGTCGCGCAGGCTGCCATCGGGGTGCAGGCCGACCTCGATGATGCGCGGGTGCAGGCGCAGGTAGAGAAAGTGGCTCAGCGCCATCACCACGCCCGCCAGCACGCCCCAATACAGGCGTGGCGCGGCCACCAGCGTGATCGCGAAGGTGCTGGCCGCGATCACCGCCTCCACGCGTGAGAGGCGCCACAGCCGCGTGAAGCTGCGCGGCTGCAGCAGGCCCCAGATGGGCAGCACCACGATGGCCGCCAACACCGCCAGCGGCACGTGGTGCAGCAGCGGCATGGCCACCAGCAGCGCGATCAGAACCACCGCCACCGAAAACACCGTGGCCCAGCCGGTGCGCGCACCCGCGTACAGGTTGAGTGCCGAACGCGAGAACGACGAACTGGTGGGCATGGCGCCGGTGAAGCCGGCAGCCAGCTTGGCCAGACCCTGGCCGATCAGGTCCTGGTCCTGGTCCCAACGCACGCCGCGCCGGCCGTTGTCCACCTTGGCGCTGCTGGCTGTTTCCAGAAAGCTCACCAACGTGATCATCAAGGTGGGCAACAGCAGCGCGCTGAAACGATCCCAACCCGGCCACGCGGGCACATAGGCCGCGGGCAGGCCCTGCGGCAGCGCGCCGATGACGGCGCCGCCCCAGGCCTCGAAACCGGTGGCGCGGCTGACGGCCGCGCTGGCCAACACCACCGCCAGCACCGAAGGCAGGCCCGGGCGCAGGCGCCGCGCTGCCACCAGCGCGGCGAGCGCCGCGAGACCGAAGCCCAGGCCCGGCGCGTGCCAGCCCGAGCCCTCGGCGACCGCGTGCCAGCTGCGAAAGCCCGTGAGCGCGGGCACTTGCGAAGCCAGGATGAGCACCGCCGCGGCCTGCGTGAAGGCCATCAGCACCGGCGAGTTGACGAGGTTGAGCAGCCAGCCGAAGCGCACCGCGCCCAGCAGCACCTGCAACGCACCCGACAGCAGCGCGAGCCACACCGCGAGTTGCACCCACTCGGCACTGCCGGGCGTGGCCAGCGGCGTGAGCGAGGCGCTCACCAGCAGGCAGGTCAGTGCCGTCGGTCCCACCGACAGGCGCGGCGAAGCCGAGAACAGCACCGCGATCAGCGCCGGCAGCAGCGCCGCGTAGATGCCCGCGATCAGCGGCATGCCCGCCAGTGCGGCGTAGGCCACGCCCTGCGGAATCACCATCAGGCCCACCGTGAGGCCAGCGAGTGCCTCGCCGCGCAGCAGGGCCGCGTCCGGGCGCGGCCATTGCAGAAAGGGAAACAGGCGCTGCCAGCGGGTCATGGGTATCGAGGCAAATTGAAACAGATCAGTTTGCAGTGGGCCGAGCGAAGGGTTCGCTCGGCTTCGACAGATAGCCATTGGCTGAAATAGCGCCGATGTCGCACTGGACTCGGATCGCATAGGTAACGAACCGCTGACCAATATCGAGTTCCAAACCTGGCCTTATTAGTTCTCGGGGATCTCGGCGGCCTCGGGTAAATCATGGTCGATCGCAAACGAGCCTTGGTAGTAAAGCTCGCAATGCGCTACGGACACGCCTTGGATCATCGACTTCAGCAAGGCTCGGATTGTGCGCACTGTTCCGGGTAAGCTTGCAATGTACGGGCGTGTTTCTCGCGGACCTTACGTGAAACGTAGTCCACGAAGGTACTGGGGATCCGCTCCCGTGACGGCTTGTGAAATGCGCCCGCAGAGACCGCGTGTGCCTCAAATGCCGAACCGGCCGGCAGCGCAAGCAGCCGTTCGCGGTCCTCGCGCGGCAGCCTCTGCCAGTCCTTGAGCGGCAGCTTGAGCGATGCCTGATCCAGCTTGTAGCGCACTGCCAGCGGCAGCCAGGTCAACGCCTGGGCCTCGCAAGGCTCAAATGGCAGGCGGACGGTCGGTTGGAGGTCAGCGCTCAGTTTGAACTGCATATAGTTAGCGCCGAACTGGCGGTACGCTTATTCCTGCTTTCGCTAACACGCAAAATCGATTGCTTCCGTGGCGGCTGTTCACCCCACGGCATCTGGGAGACTGGAGCTACGACGCTTCAGCACTCACAGAGGAAACCCGTCGGACGAACAACCACAAGAATGCCCGGTTGATCTTTGAAGGGCGGAGAACCGCGATGAGGTCTGCCCGCAACACCTCCCTTTGCTGTCAAATTGGTGGCCAGCGGGTGAACGGCAGCATCGATTTCACGACACGGCCTGGTAGTAGATGTTCTGTGGGTGGCGTGCCTGCGCAAAAAAGAACCAGCGCTCGAGCAGCAACCCTGTGGCCTGCGAAGCAAACGCCAAAGGCCAGATGGGTGGGGAGCTGGTGGCCCATGCCCACCCCAGCAGCAACAACGGAATTCCGAAGGCCAGCGCCTGGAAGGCCAGGGGCGTTTTGCGCATGACCTGCGTAGTGGCGCCATGAAAGAACTCGCGGGTGTTGAACGACCCACCGGTCATGCCCATCGACTTCTGCACAACGCGTGCCGCCTGGATGCCCGTGGCGGACTGTGGCGTGGACTTCGGCTTGAGACGGGCGTTGCGGCGTAGCGAAAGCCCCCGGGTGAACCAGGCCAGTGCCGTCGTGGCCATGGCCCAGCCCGTCACGCTGCCTGCAAATGCGCTGTCGCCTGCCAGCGCACACAGCGCACCCGACGCTACCAGGCCCGAGGCCAGGCCCAACAGCGTGTAGTTCACAACGGTGAGTGGATGAGCCCATTCCTGCACGAACCGGATGCAGGCGTAGATCATCGCGGTGCAGTACCACAGCAACAAGGCACCCGGAATAACCAGCGCCGCCAGCCACGGTGCTGCGGCCGCGGCAGTGGGAGGATCCGCCAGCGTCGCCCACACAGCCCAGCCGCCCGCCAGCGCCATGAACGCCGGCAGGACGATGACCTCCCTGGACATCCAGGAGGTGCGCCACATCAGTACCGCGCGCCAGGCGCGCATCGGATGGCCGAGATGGAAGAAAGAGGCAATAAGCGCCAGCATCAGCATGGCCGTGGCCGTCCATAGCATGGGCAACAGCCCCTCAACAGGCGGCCGGTTGGCCAAGGTGGTCACTGCCAGTACTACCATGAGCCCCTGGGCGGTGCCAGCGGTGGTGGTGAACAGGATGATGGACAGCGCCGGCTTCACGGTCGATCCTTTTCCGCGCGAGCGGCATCGGACGGCGGCTGCTTTGTCACCCGACGGGGCAGGTACTGGTTGGCGGGCTGGGTCTTCCATTCCGGCATGAGGGCATAGCCACCGCGCTCCCGGATCGCTTGTGACACCTCCGAATCCGGGTCCTTAACATCGCCGAACAGCCGCGCGCCGGTGGGGCAGGCCTTCACGCAGGCGGGCTTTCGGTCCTGCGGCGGGAGCAGTTCGTCGTAGATGCGGTCCACGCACAGGGTGCACTTGGTCATCACCTTGCGCTCTTCATCGAACTCACGGGCGCCGTAAGGGCAGGCCCAACTGCAGTACTTGCAGCCAATGCACTTGTCGTAGTCCACCAGCACGATGCCGTCGCTCTTGCGCTTGTAGCTGGCACCGGTGGGACACACCGGCACGCAGGGAGGCTCTTCGCAATGCAGGCAGCTCTTCGGGAAATGCACCGTCTGCGTGTCAGGGTAGCTGTCGGCCTCGAAGGTCTGCACCCGGTTGAAGAATGTGCCGGTGGGCTGCTCACCGTAGGCGTCCTGGTCGGTCATCGGACCCGCAGCCCCCGAGGTGTTCCATTCCTTGCAGGAGGTCACGCAGGCATGGCAGCCCACGCACACGTTGAGGTCGATGACCAAGGCGAGCTGAATCGCCAGCGTCTGGGGTTCGTTCGGGAGTTCGCTCATGGCTTTTTCGACAGGATGTGGGTCATGAACCGGCGGCCACTGCGCAGCAGACCCGGAACGCTTGGCACCGCGTCCAACTGTGGAAAGCTCTCGGCCGGCTCTTCGGGGTGGGCAGGCCGGAGGTTGACGCGAACGTCGTACCAGCCGGCCTGACCGGTGACCGGGTCCGAATTGCTGATCTGGCCGCCTGCGAACGGCAACTCCTCCGTGATGAGGTGGTTCAGCAGAAATCCCTTGCGCGACTCATCGGCTCCAGGCGCCAGTTGCCACGCGCCAGACGCCTTGCTGATCGCGTTCCAGGTCCACACCGTTCCGGGTTCCACTGCGTCGCTATGGCGCACCATGCAGCGCAGTTCGCCCCAGGCGCTGGTGACCCAGGCCCAGCCGCCGTCTTCCACGCCGGCCGCTTTGGCCGTCACGGGGTTCACGTGCAGGTAGTTGTGGCTGTGGATCTGGCGCAGCCAGGCGTTCTGTGAATCCCAGGAGTGGTACATCGCCATGGGCCGCTGGGTGATGGCGGCCAACGGAAACTGCTGTGTGTCCACACAAGCGTTTTCCAGCGGTTCGTACCAGAACGGCAGCGGGTCGAAATAAGTGGCGATGCGTTCGCGCAGGTGGTCTGGCGGCTGTCGGCCTTTGCTTTTTCCCTGCGCGGCCAGCCGGAAGGTTTGCAACGTGTCGGAATAGATGGCCAGCTGCACCGGATCGTTCTTCTGACGCCAGCCCTTCTCCTTGGCGAAGTCCAGATAAGGCCGGTTCCAGTTGCGCATGTACTGCTGGTCCTTGGGCATGTGGTGCTGGAACACGCAGTTGTTCTTCGCGTACATCTCCCACTGGTTGGGGTTGGGCTCGCCGCGCAGATGCTGAGTGCCGTCCTTGCCCCGCCACCCCATGAGGAAACCCACACCGGGCTGGGCCTGGAAATTGACCACGAAGTCGGGGTAGTCCTTGAACTTGCGCGAGCCGTCTTCGTTGGTGAATGCCGGAAATTTGAGGCGCGAAGCCAGCTCGATGAGCACTTCCTGAAATGGCTTGCACTCGCCGGTGGGCTCCACCACGGGAACGCGTACCGAGTCCACCGGTCCGTCGAACTCGGAAATCGGTCGGTCGAGCATGCTCATCACGTCATGCCGCTCCAGATAGGTGGTGTCGGGCAGCACGAGGTCGGCAAAGGCCACGGTCTCACTCTGGAAGGCATCGCACACCACCAGGAACGGAATCAGGTACTCGCCGTCTTCGCCGCGCGCGTTGAGCTTCTTGCGCACCTCCATGGTGTTCATGGTGGAGTTCCAGGCCATGTTCGCCATGAAGATCAATAGCGTGTCGATCTTGTAGGGATCCCCCCGGACGGCATTGGTGATCACGTTGTGCATCAGTCCGTGGGCCGACAGTGGATGCTCCCAGGAAAAGGCGTGATCGATGCGCAGGGGCGTTCCGTCGGCGCGCACCGCCAGTTCTTCGGGGTTTGCTGGAAACCCGAGCGGCGCGGCGTTGAGCGGCGTGTTCGGCTTGATCATGTCCGGGTCGTTGAAGGCCCGGTAATTCGGAACGATGTGCCGCGGATAGGGCGCCTTGTGGCGGAAGCCGCCAGGGGCGTCGATGGTGCCGAGCAAGCTCATCAGCACCGCCAGTGAACGCACCGTCTGGAAGCCGTTGGAATGCGCTGCGAGCCCGCGCATGGCGTGGAACGCCACGGGCCTGGACTGGGTGGTTGGGTGCTGCTTGCCCCAGGCGTCGGTCCAGGGAATCGGCAGCTCAAAGGCCTGATGCAGCGCGGTCTCACCCATCTCGCGCGCCAGCTGGCGAATGCGCTCAGCTGCAATGCCGGTGATGGCCTCGGCCCACTCGGGTGTGTGCTGGCTCACCCGTTCGCGCAGCAACTGAAACGCCGGAGCCACCCGGGTGCCGTCCGGCAAGGTGTAGTGGCCTTCCAGGGCCAGCGATCGGCCCTCTTCCACGCCTTCGGGGTAGGCCTGAATCGCGCGCCCGCTGGTCAGGTCCCATGCGAGCTTGTTGTGCGGGTTGCGCCCATCGCCCGGCACACCGGCGGCAGGATCGAAGGCAAATAGACCTTCTCGCTCTCCTTCGTCCAGCACCACCAGCTGCGGGGCGTTGGTGAAGCGTTGCAAGAAGGGCCGGTCAACCAGATCGTGCGCGATCAGCTCGTGCAGCAGCGCCATGAACAGCGCGCCATCGGTACCCGGTCGAATCGGAATCCACTCGTCTGCTATGGCTGAATAGCCGGTGCGAACGGGGTTGATGGAAATGAAGCGACCACCCGCGCGCTTGAACTTTCCCAGCGCCATCTTCATCGGGTTGCTGTGGTGGTCTTCGGCGGTGCCGATCATCACGAACAGCTTGGCGTGGTCCAGGTCCGGGCCTCCGAACTCCCAGAAGCTGCCTCCTACCGAATAGATCATGCCGGCGGCCATGTTCACCGAACAGAAGCCGCCGTGCGCAGCGTAGTTGGGGGTGCCGAATTGGCGCGCAAACAGGCCGGTGAGCGCTTGCATCTGATCGCGACCTGTGAACAGCGCGAATTTCTTGGGGTCGGTGGCGCGCAGGTGGGACAGCCGTTTCTCCAGAATGTCGAAAGCGCGCTCCCACGAAATCGGCTCGAACACGCCTTTGCCGCGCTCGCTGCCCGGCTTGCGCAGCAGTGGCTGGGTGAGTCGGGCCGGCGACACCTGCTTCATGATGCCCGAGCTGCCCTTGGCGCAGATCACCCCCTTGTTTAGCGGGTGGTCGGGATTGCCATCGATGTACCGGACCTGCCCGTCGCGCAGGTGCACCCGGATGCCGCAGCGACACGCGCACATGTAGCAGGTGGTGGTTTTTACCTCGGTATCGGCCGTGCTGCTGGCCGTTGGGTTGTGCACCGGATCGCTTGAGAGGAACTTGAACATGGGCTTATGCTAGGCAGCCTGCAAATTCGCGTATCGGATAATTTCGCTCGCCGTGAACCAAAAAATCGATCAACGACTGAGGCTTACGCTGCGCCAGCTGGAGGTTTTTGCGGCCGTTGCACGGGGTGGCACCACGCGAGCCGCCGCTGACGAAATCTCCCGATCCCAATCGGCCGCGAGCAACGCGCTGGGCGAGCTGGAGTCGGCGCTGGGGGTGCAGTTGTTCGACCGTGTGGGCAAGAAGCTGGTGATCAACGAGAACGGGCGTGCCTTGCTGCCACGTGCGGCCACGGTGCTGGAACAGGCGGCGGACACCGAGATGCTGTTCACGGCCGAGCACGCCGCACCGCTAAGGCTTGCTTCCAGCTACACCGTTGGCGAATACCTGCTGCCGGAACTCATTGCGCGGTGGAAAAGCGATCACCCCCACTGCCGGGTGCTGGTGGATATCGCCAACACGCACGACGTGTTCGAACGCTTGGTGTCGTTTCGCGCCGACATGGGCTTCATCGAGGGAACCCACAGCCATCCCGAACTCACGGTGCGCAAGTGGCGCAGCGACGAAATCGTGGTGGTTGCCGCTCCCGACCACCCGTTGGCGGGGCGTCGGGTCAGTGCGCGACAGCTGGCCCAGGCCACGTGGGTACTGCGTGAACCTGGTTCAGGAACGCGTGAGGCCTCTGACCGCTGGCTGATTCCCCATTTGACGCAAATGGAGGTCGAGCTTGAGTTGGGCAGCAACGAAGCGGTCAAGCGTGTGGTGGCTGCGGGGCTGGGTCTGGGCTGCCTGTCGCGCCTGGCCGTGCACGAAGCGATTGCCGAGGGGTGGCTGGTCGAACTGCACACCACGCTCCCGGCGATGCAGCGCACCTTATCCATTGTGCTGCACCGGGCGAAGAAGCTGGGCGAGACCGCCAATGGCTTCTTGCGCCATTGCATGCGCGCTTGAACAGGCACGCCGCAACGGGGAAGCACAGTCCATCGCGCCGGCATGCAAAGCCCCTTGGGCCGTCGCGGCAGAGCGTTCCGCGATGCTTCTCAAGGCATCGGCCGAGCGCGCTGGACAGACACCATTTTGGTGTCGAAAGTCGCCGAAAACACCGGGTCTCGAAATTGCAAGGGTTTGGGTTGACGTTTTTCTCAGTATGCAGAAAACGAAAAATAAGAGTCGAAAAATCGATTGGACACCCTCTTATTCCGGGCACATCATCTTTCAAAAGCATCAAATTTTGAAAGTTAACGATGGACCTCTCCCTCTTCCCGCGCATCCGTCTGGGGCATTTCCCCACCCCCCTGGAGCCCATGGGCAACCTCTCGGCGCTGCTCGGCGGGCCGCGCCTGTGGGTCAAGCGTGACGACTGCACCGGCCTCTCCACCGGCGGCAACAAAACCCGCAAGCTGGAATACCTCATGGCCGAAGCCGTGGCGGCCCGCGCCACCGTGGTCATCACCCAGGGGGCTACCCAGTCCAACCATGCTCGGCAGACTGCTGCGGCGGCTGCCCGGCTAGGCATGAAGTGCCACATCCTGCTGGAGGACCGCACCGGCAGCACCGACCCGGACTACACCGACAACGGCAACGTGCTGCTGGATCGCCTGCACGGCGCCACGGTGGAACGGCGTCCGGGCGGTGCCGACATGCAACGCGAAATGGAACAGGTGGCCGAGAAACTGCGTGCCGACGGGTTGCGACCGTATGTCATCCCTGGTGGCGGGTCAAACCCGGTGGGGGCGCTGGGCTACGTGAATGCAGCCTTCGAGCTGGTGGCACAAGCTGCTTCGCAGGGCATGAAGATCGACTATCTGGTGCACGCCACCGGCAGCTCGGGCACCCAGGCCGGGCTGGTGGCGGGGCTGCATGCCATCAACAGCGACATCAAGCTGCTGGGCATCGGCGTGCGCGCACCGCGGGAAAAGCAGGAGTCGATGGTGCACGACCTGGCCTGCCGCACGGCCGAGCACATGGGCATGCGCGGTGGCGTTCCACGCGAGTTGGTGGTGGCCAATTGCGACTACGTTGGCCCGGGCTACGGCCTTCCCACGCCAGGCATGCAGGAAGCGGTCGAAGTGCTGGCGCGCACCGAGGGGCTCCTGCTGGACCCCGTGTATTCCGGCAAAGGCATGGCGGGGCTGATCGATCTGATCCGCAAGGGATATTTCCAGCCGAAACACAACGTGGTCTTCTTGCACACCGGAGGGTCGGTTGCACTGTTCGGCTACGGTGAGTCGCTGGGGCTCAAGCCAGCGCAGGTCAGCTGATCGGCCGCTCCCCCGAGGGGTGCAGACGATCGGGTTCGGGATTTGTTCATGGTTCATCAACAGGAGACATCTAAATGAAAAAGACCACGGTTCGCACGCTGCTGCGTTATTCCCTTTTGGCGGGTGCCGCCGCCGTCATGGCCACCACTGCCCATGCACAAACCACGTTGCGCTTGTCCACCTATGTGAACGAAGTTGACGTCCGATACGAGGGTTTCAAGAAATTTGCCGAGCTGGTGAATGCCAAGACCTCTGGCCGGGTCAAGGTGCAGATCTTTGGCTCCTCCACGCTGCACGGCTGGAGCGAGGGCGTGGACGCCATGCAGGGCGGTGTTGCCGACATCAGCTGGGTGTCGGCCGACAAGCGACTGCCGTGCTACCGGGTCACCTCGCTCTACCCGATGGCGGTGGACATGAAGAAGCAGATCGAGCTGGACGCTGCCTACGCCGCCTTGATGGCACCCGAAGCCAACAAGGCGGGACTGGTGCCGCTCATCAACTCCAACTATTCCTACGACCAGGAGTGGTGGTTCAAGAATCCCAACACCGACCTGGCCAAGCTCGACGGCAAGCTCGTGCGCTCCATAGGCCCGATGGTGTCGATGATGATCGAGACCTGGGGTGGCAAGCCGGTGTTCATTGCGCCCAAGGAAGTGTTCCAGTCGGCCGAGCGCGGCGTGGTGGACGGCATCAACATGGGTGTGGCCACTTACAGCGCCTGGAAGCTCTGGGGCGTGATGCCGCACATGGTCCAGTCCAACCTGTTCTACGGCAACATCCAGTACATGATGAATAAGCGCAAGTTCGATGCGCTGTCGCCTGCCGACCAGAAGGCGCTCCAGGCGGCCGCCACCGAGTCCGAGGTGTGGCTCAAGCCGCGCTACGAAGCCTGGGTGGACGCGAGCATGGCCGACGCTGTGAAGCAGGGCGGCACCGTGACCAAGATCACCGCCGAGAAGCGCAAGGCCCTGCTGGACAGCGTAGTCGGCAAGTGGACGGGCGAGGTGGACACCGGTTGCGGGCCTGAGTTGGCTGGCAAGGTTCGCGCCCTGTTCAAGCAGTATTCGCTCTGAAGCCCATGTTGGCAACGATTGAACGGGGCCTGGAGCGGCTGGCCGGTTGGCTGGCCGCCGCAGGCGCCATCATCATCGTGGTGCAGACCGTCTGGATTTCCTACGGCGTTTTCATGCGTTACGTCGTCGGCAAGCCTGACGGCACGGTGACAGAAGCCACTGCCTTGCTGCTGTTTCCCGCCGCCTTGCTGGGGCTGGCGTTTGCCCTGCGGGAGGACGCCTACCCCAAGGTGTCGTTCCTGATCGATGCGCTGGGGCCGCGCGGTCGACAGCTCCTGACGGCGGTCAATTTGGTGCTCATGATCGCCGTGGGGATCTTCTTCTCCATCGCCGGTATAGAAGCCACTTTCCGAGCCTACGAGTCTGGCACCGCGTCCGAGATCCTGCTTTGGCCGCGCTACCTCTTCTGGGCGCCTGGCGCTCTCGCACTGGTGGTGTTCACTGTGTATGCCTGCGTGCGCCTTGTGTCGGTGCTCTCCAGCCCGCCGCAGCCCGCTCCTCAACAACGGTAGAGGTTTTTCATGGAGTGGTACCACGTCGGACTGGGGCTGTTGGCTCTGCTGGTTGTCTTCATCGGGATTGGATTGCCCATTCCCTTTGCGCTGGCATTGGCCTCCATGCCTTTCCTACTGCACATCCAGGGTTGGTCCACCGCCCTGGTCAGTACGGAGCTCAAACTGTGGGGTGTCTGGATCGACTACGTCTTGCTGGCCGTCCCACTGTTTGTTTTCCTGGGTGAATTGATCGGGCGGTCCAACATCGGGGCCAACCTTTACCAGCTCATGCACCGGGGTGTGCGGGTGAAGGGCTCAGCCGCGTATGGCAGCATCGCGGCGTGCGCCGGTTTCGGCGCGGTGTGTGGCTCGTCGATGGTGGGCTCGCTGACCATCGGCGGTGTGGCCCTGCCCGAGATGACCAAGCTCGGCTACAACAAGCGGCTGTCGAGTGGTGTGCTGGCTGCGGGGGGCACCCTCAGCGTGCTGATTCCGCCCAGCCTGATCCTGCTGTTCTACGGTATCGTCACCGACACCTCGATCGGCGAGCTGTTCATCGCGGGCGTCATCCCTGGTCTGCTGCTGACGCTGTTGTTCGCCGTGACCGTTTTCATCTGGGGGCGCATGTACCCCAGCCACATCCCCGGCGCGGACAACGCACCACGCCCCTCGGTGCGCGAATTCCTGATTGCTTTCGGCCCGATTTTTCTCATCGGACTGGTCATCACCGTTTCGATCTACGCCGGCATTGCCACCCCCACGGAAGCCGCGGCGGTGTCGGCGCTGCTGACCACGATCCTCGCGTTTGCCGTAGGGGGCCTGACCGTGCGAGGCTTCAACGAAGCCTTGTTTGCCACCATGCGCACCATGGGCTACCTGGGCTTGCTCTTGTCGGCGGGCATCCTTTTCGGCTTCGTGCTGACGTACTACCGGGTGCCGCAGGAAGTCAGCGAACTGTTCCTGTCCTACAACCTCAGCCCCGTCATGGTGCTGGCCATGGTGATCGTGTTCTACGTCATCCTGGGCATGTTCCTGGAACCGGTGTCGATGACCTTCATCACCTTGCCCACCATCTACCCGCTGATGCAAGCAGCGGGTTATGACCTGATCTGGTTTGGCATTGTCTACACCATCACCATGGAAATCGCGGTGCTCACACCGCCGGTGGGCTTGAACCTGTATGTCATTCAGGGGATCAGCCGAGGCACCATTCCCATCGGTGACGTGATCAAGGGCTGCCTGCCGTTCCTGGCCTGCATGGTGTTGCTGATCGCCATGGTGATCGCCATTCCCGGCATTGCCCTGTGGCTGCCCTCGATCATGAAATGACAGCGAACGCGATGGCTTCTGAAGTGCTGCATGTGGCGCGGGCCGGCAAAGGCGAGCCGCTGGTGCTGGTGCATGGGTATCTGGGTGGGTCCAGCCAGTGGGCTGCCGAGCTGCAGGCCCTGGGCCAGCAGCTGGACGTGATCGCGCCCGACCTGCCGGGCTTTGGCAAAAGCCGACACCTGACCTCGCCCGACCGGATCGAGGGGTACGCCAGTGCGGTGCTGCAAGCCCTGGACCACCTGGGCGTGCAGCGCTTCCATCTGCTCGGCCACTCCATGGGCGGCATGATCGTGCAGGAGATGGTTCGCCTGGCGCCAACGCGTGTGGACCGCCTGGTGCTTTATGGCACCGGCCCGCTGGGCTTGCTGCCGGGCCGCTTCGAGACCATGGCGCGGTCGCGCGAACGATTGGCCGAAGATGGCGTGGACGCCACCGCACGCCGCATCAGCGCCACCTGGCTGTTGCACCGCGAACAATCGCCCCACGCCGCAGCGCTGGGCGATCTGGCGGCGCAGGCCAGCGCTCAGGCGGCCGAAGCCGGTCTTTGGGCCATGGAGCGTTGGGACGGGCGGCCGAACCTGCCCCACATCACCCAGCCAACCCTGATCGTCTGGGGCGACCACGACCGCAGCTACCAGTGGCCGCAAGTGGAGCAGTTGTGGCGGCAGATTCCCAACGCATCGCTCGCGGTGCTTCCGCATTGTTCGCATGCACTCCACCTGGAATATCCCGAGTTGTTCCATCGGTTGGTGGCGGACTTCCTGCTCGGGCCTGCCAACCAGCCCATGCAGACAGGGCCGGGCAGGTGAGGGCCTTGCCCCGGCGCTCGACCGCGAAGCTGCCTAAACTCGTGCCATCTGTTTGCAGCGCGCGGGGGCTTGCATGGAACTGAAGTGGCTGGACGACTACCTTGCCTTGATAGAGACAGGCTCCTTCTCGGCAGCAGCCGAGAAGCGGCATGTCTCCCAACCCGCGTTTTCGAGGCGCATCCAGCAGCTGGAAGACTGGGCGGGGGTTTCGCTGATCGACCGCTCACGCAAGCCGTTGCGCTTCACGCCGTTGGCTGCAAAGCACGAGGCGGCCTTCCGTAGCCTCGCCACGCAGATCTACGAGTTTCAGGCCACGTTGCGCTCCGACGCCAATCAGACACCCGGTCTTGTGATGGCCGCCCAACACAGCCTGGCCGCCTGGTACCTGCCCACCTTTCTGGAAGAGCTTCGTTCCTTGATGCCCGACCAGCGCTTCAGGATCCGTTCCGAGAATCGTGACGAAAGCGTGGCGCTGCTGGCGCGTGGCCATGCCGACATCCTGCTGACCTACGAAACACGGCAGACCCAAAGCGACGTTCCGCCGCAGCTCGCCACATGCTGCCAACTGGGCGAGGACGCGCTGGTGCTGGTGGCCAGCGCCAGGCTGTGCAAATCGGAAGACTTCACGAACCCGAAGCGGCCCCTGCCGTTACTGTGCTTTCCCCCGGAGAGCTTCTTCGGGCAAGCCATCCGTACCCATGCACTGCCCGAATTGATGCACGCCCGGTTGATCACCATTCAGTGTGTGAGCGAATTCAGTCTGGGTCTTCGGGAAATGGCGCTGATTCATCAGGGCGCTGCGTGGCTGCCACGAAACCTGATCGCGCAAGACCTTCAGGAGGGGAAGCTGCGGGAGGTTCAATCGGTGGGCAGCGAGGTACCGCTAAAGATTGTGGCCTATTTTTCGAACCACAGCGGGCGAGCACTGCAAGGCCTGCTGGCGCAACTCCTTGCCCGGCGAGGCGCCCACAGTAAAGCAAACCCGCCCACGCAAGCAGAGGCCTCACTAGCACCGGAATGAACGCCCGCAGAGCAAGCAGAAAGTTCCAGAAGTGGCCCGGTGCCTTAGTAGTCGGGCAGATACGTCGCCGACATCGCGATCAACGCACACACGAGCGCTCCAAGCTCAACAGGCGCGATGCCTGCCAAACTGGCTTGGCACTGGGCGAACTTCTCTTCAACTCTCGAAAAGAGATAAGGACAATGGAAAAAACCGCCCTTCTCCGGGGAGTCCAGGCCGACGACGTTGAGCTACCGCGAAAGGGCTAAATGCTCCGCAGCCGTCGCGAGAGGTAAAGCAGCAGCAACGCCCCTACACAAGCGGCACCACCTGCCAAGCCGAATGAAGCGGCGTAGCCGCCGCTCATGTCGCGCACCAACCCTCCCGACCAGCTACCTATCCCTGCGGCCAGGAAGGCGAAGAAATAGATCTCGGCAATCCGGCGACCCGCCTCGGAAGCCGGAAACAACTCTCGCACCAATACCGCGTATGCGGGGACATAGCCACCGAATCCCAGGCCTATCAGGACGACCGCTGCGAAAGTCGACGCAGGGCCAGTGGAGCCGGCCAACAGGATCACACCGGTGAGGTGCAGCACAGACACTGCAACCAACATTCGGTAGTGACCGAACCGGTTGGAAAGCTGCCCCATTGACAGACGGGACAGCAACGTCACGCCCAGCATGACCGACACAAAGACAGCCGCCGTGGCGGGCGCAAGGCCGATCTCTTCGCCGAAGGCAGTCAAGTGGCCGATCGCAATGAAGGTTGCGAGGTTAAAGAGTGCCATGCACAGTCCCAGGAGTGCGAATCCCGCACGGTCGATTTTGACGACACCTTTTTCTGCGGTCCTGCCATGCGAGGCGGGTTGCGGCGGTGCCCGGCGGAATGCGAACGCACAGGCCAGGAGGATCACCCCAGCAACAATCCCATAGCCCTCGATGGCCTGGCGCCATCCGTACTGCTCCGCACTCCAGCGCAGCAGAGGCGGCAGTGTCAGCCCGCCGACACTCTGACCAGATGCGGCGATCGCAATCGACAGCGCCCGGTGTCGGTCAAACCATTGGCTCACTGCAGCCGCCAGAGGACTGAAGAAGGCGCCCTGCCCGATACCACCTACGAGCAGGCCATAGGCCAGATGAAGTGTCAGTAGGTTTTCAGCCCGTGCGGCGACCACCAAGCCTATCCCGGTGGCCAGCGCAGCCACCACCGCGATGCAGAAGAAGCCGAACCGATCCAACATGCGCCCGAGCAGCAGACTGCCCGCACCTGCACCGAACATCGCAGAGGTGTGGATCAGTGCGATCGTGCTGGCCCCTGCCTGCCAGTCACTCGAGAGCGGTTTGAGCAGAACCGGAATGCTGGTCACCGCACCGAAACTGATCGAAGCGATGACGAGCGTAACGAAGGCAACCCACCACCCATATGCACTCTGGATAGAGGGTTCCTCTACCGCCTTGACGGACAAACCAGGAAGCGGCTCTTCGCTACGTGTCAGCTGCACGAGGAGTCGCCGAAGCGCTTGAGTTTCTGGACATTGACAACGTACTTGCCCGCCTCCAGACGAACTGGGGCGACCTGAAGCGGCATTTCTGCGAGCCCGACCGGTTCGCCACTGAGAAGGTTCCACTGCCAAAGGTGCTTGGAACATGTAAGAACGTTGCCGTCCACGATGCCGTGGGCGAGCCGCTCCTCCATGTGCGGACAGATCGCGGGGCACGCGACCACGCCGACTTCGGTGCGAACCAACAGGATCTGCTGGCCGCCCGAGTGGCATTCGAGCAACTCCTCGCCTTCGAACTCGTCGGCATCGCAGGCAACCTGCCAGTCCTCTTGTGTGCTATCTGGTTCCATGATTTGGGATTAGGAGAAACTGTCATATCGGATCTTGGTCGGACTCAGCTTTGCGCGTAGGAGCAACATGCGCATGCTGGCTTCGACCATGGGAGGCGGCCCGGCGACGAAGACGGCGCGTTTCTTCCACTCTTCGGTGCTCAGAAGCTCAGACGCCAGCTCGTGTACAAAACCACGTTCGTAGGTCAGCCCCGGAATCGCCTGAGGCAAGTCCGCGTCCGCCGGCTCATCTGATAGCGCCACCACGACGCGCAAGTTCTCAGAAGCACTTTTCGCTGCTTCGACCAGCCTCTCGATCACTTGCTGGGAACGCAGCGTCCGCAGGCCACACACCACGTCCAAGCGGTGCCGCGAAAGATGCCCTGTGGCTTTCGCCCAATCGAGCAGCGACAACGCGACGCCCGCGCCGGATCCACCGACAAGGACAGCCATGTCATGGTCCTGCGCGGGATGAACGTGCGCCGTTCCAAGCGGCCCGAAGACCGTAACCTGTGTGCCCACCTGCTGCTGCCCGCAGAGAAGTGGCGATACGCCTCCCCCTGGCTTCTCACGCACGAGCAGGGCGAGCTCGACAACGTCTGCGCCGTCATGAGCTGGCGAATACGCCCGGAAGCCCTCCACGCCTGGAATCGAAACGAGCACGAACTGGCCCGCCAGGAAGCGCATGGGCCTCTGCAACTTAAGCACGACCCAGGCGAGCCCATCCTCATCGCGGGCTACCGAGGACACGGAAGCTTGGTGCGTCATCGGGGTGTCCCGCTGATGCCTAGAGTCTCCCGCTCTTGCCTCCAGGACACAATTCCTCAGCGGCGTCGACTGGCAAAGCAGGATCTCCCCTTCCTTCTTCAGTGCACGACTGCCGGGAGCCTCTTTCCACAAGGTTTCGACCTCCCCCGACAGCAGCGTTGCCCTGCAGTTCCCACAGGTGCCAGTAGCACAACCGTAGGGCAGGTCGGCCCCGCCGCTCAACCCCGCGTACAGCAGCCGTTCACCCGAAACGCAGGTGAACAATTGCGAGCCGCTGTCGTTGCGAATCTCCACCGTGTGTCCCATCGCGGCCGTACCTCGGGGAAATCACGCGGCCTTGCGGATGCCGTGGGCGAGCCGCTGGGCTTCCTCGATCACCACGTCCTCCTGGGCCGCGACCACCTTGCGCTCGCCCAGACGCAGGACCAGCTTTCGTGGATCGCATCCGTAACGCTCCGCCGCGTGCTTGACCGGGTGGATGTAGCCGCCGTAAACGTTGGCATAACCCATGAGGATCGAATCATTGTCGATCACGGGCATCGGCTGCGGCGCCACCTGCTTGCTGAAGACGTCGGCCGCATCCATGATGCCGAAGATGTCGGCCCCGACCTCGTGACCGGCACGCTTTAGCGCAGTGATCGCCACCTCGGTCTGCGCGTTGCCAGCGCCACCGCCAAACCCTTTGAGGCTTCCATCGATGAAGCTGGCACCCTCCTCCACCGCGGCAAGAATGTTTCCGATGGCGAGGCCCAGGTTGTTGTGTGGGTGAAAGCCGATGGGAATCTTGACCGCGCCGCGCACGGCGCGCACCCGGGCAGCGACCTCGGTCGGCACCAGGTGGCCCTGCGACTCCGCAAGGTTCACGTAGTCGGCGCCGTAAGACTCAAGCTTGCGTGCCTCTTCGGCGAGTTGCTCAGGCGACGCCATCCCGGCGGAAATGAGGTAGCCGACTGTGAACATTCCCAGGTCTTTCGCCCGTCGAAGATGCTGCTCGGTGATATCGGCTTCGGTGCAATGAGTGGCTACGCGAGCGACCTTCACGCCAGCGTCTGCCGCCATTTCCAAGTCATTGAAGAGGCCGAAGCCCGGAACCAGCAGAATCGCGATCCTCGCCCTTTTCACCACTCGGCAGGCCGCACGAAGCAGCTCCTCGTCGCTCGCTGCTGCCCGGCCCACATGCAGGCTGCTGCCACCCAGGCCATCGCCGTGGCCAACTTCGATGATGTCGACGCCTGCCCGATCCAGTGCCGCCGCCGTCGCCGCGACGATCTCCGGCGTGAATTGGTGTCGATAGGTATGGTTGCCGTCGCGAAGCGTGACGTCAACAAATGTGATCTTGGCCAACTACATCTCCTCAGTTCAAAGTCGCCGCGAAGCGTTCCGCGACAGCTACGGCCGCCGCGTTGATGATGTCCAGGTTGCCGGCGTAGGCCGGCAGGAAGTCGCCAGCGCCTTCGACCTCAACGCCGATCATGAAGTGATCACCACGGCGGAAAGGTTCCACGGTGAGACGGTAGCCGGGCACATACTTCTGCACTGCCTTGACCATCTCCAACACGGAGTTCGTCACAGCCTGCTCGTCCACGTCACCGTCCACCATGGTGTAGACGGTGTTACGCATCATGAGCGGCGGATCGGCAGGATTGACCACGACCAGGGCCTTGCCCCTACCTGCTCCACCCACTTCAGCAAGCGCCTTCTGCGTGGTCAGGGTGAACTCCTCGATGTTCTGCCGGGTCCCCGGTCCGATGCTTCGGCTCGAAACTGTGGCGACGATCTCAGCGTACTTCACGTTCGCAACGCGGTTGACGCCGTGCACGATCGGAATGGTGGCCTGCGCTGCGCACGAGATCAGGTTGACGTTGTGCGCGTCGAAGCGGCTGTCCCCGTTGACGCAGGGGACCACACTTGGCCCGACTTTGGCGGGTGTCAAGTCGATCGCGAAGATGCCCGCCTCCTTGTACCGCGGTGCATTGGCGATATGCGCTCGCGCCGAAGTGGCTTCGAAGACAATCTGCACACCCTCCTCTTCGAAGATCGCCTCGACACCATCCGTAGACGTCCGGCAGCCGAGTTCACGGGCTCGCGCAAGGCCTTCGGATTCAGGATCGATGCCAGCCAGCAGGCGCAGGTCGAACGCCTTGTTACGGCAGATCTTGTACATCAGGTCGGTGCCGATGTTGCCCGAGCCCAGGATGGCGACGGGAATGCGTTGGCGAACATTGCGCGTTTGACTTTCACTCATTGGTTACTCCAATTCAACGGTTCGGCAGGAAAGACAGCGTGAGTGCCGGAAAGGACACAATGGCAGCCCAGGCGATCAGCAGCGGCACCAGGAAGATCAAGATGCGTTTGACAAGCTGACCGTAAGGAATGCCCATAGTGGCTGACGTGACGAAGAGATTGAGACCGTACGGTGGCGTGATGAAACCAATGGAAGTGCCGATGACAAACGCAACGCCCCATTGAATCGGGTCCATGCCCAAGCTCAGAGCGACAGGACCGAGAATCGGCGCCAGGATCAGGACAACTGCGACGGACTCCGTAATGCACCCAACCACCAACACGATTGCCATCATGGCGACCATGGTCATGGCCGGCCCATGGCTCGCGGCCAGCCCTGAGAGGAGTTCCTGCACGGCACTCTGGATCTCGAGTACCGAGAGGATCTGCTGGAACTGCAGCGAGAAGGCCACCATAGGCGCGATGATTCCTGTGACGGCGGCACTGGCCTGCAGAATTCTCGGAATGTTGCGCCAGCCGATCTTGCGCGTCACGAACAGGCCCACCAGCAGGCAGTAGATGGTGGCTACCCCCGCCGCCTCGGTGGAGCTGAACCAGCCTAGATACAGTCCGAAGAAGAGCAGCGCGACGGCCACCAAGCCTAGCGAAGCGCCTGCCGCTTCGCGGCCGATGTTGCGCAACAAGGTCAGGGGCACGAAGCGGTCTGCGAGTTCACTTCGGCGTGTGAGCCATACGCAGAAAACCATCATGAGTACCATCATGAGAACACCGGGGAGCAAGCCCCCAAGGTTGAGATCAACCGGCGATACGCCCATGGTGATGCCATAGATGATGAAGATGGTGCTTGGCGGGATGACCACGCCCAGGGTCCCGCCGGCTGCCACGATCGCCCCCGCCAGACCAGGCGCGACACCAGCCTTCTTCATCTCCGGCCCAACCAATTGACCCATGGTTGCGGCTGTGGCCGCATTGGATCCGCTCACCGCGGCAAACATGCCGCTGGCAAGTACGGCAGTGGCAGCGGTGCGCCCTGGCAGGAACGCAACCAAGCTTTTGGACAATCCGACAAGGCGCTGCGAAAGACCGCCCGCGGTTAGGAAATCACCAGTGCAGATGAATAGCGGGACCGCTAGGAACGCGAAGCTTTTCAGTGAGTCGAGTGCCGAGAGCCCCATGTTGGTTAGCGGGAAGTCGATCACCCAGTAGGATGTTGCAGCAACCCAAAGCGCAATTAGCAACACTATTGGCGTTCCCAGTGCGAACATCAGGACCGCGGCGAGCGAGATTAGGGTGAGAGTCATGGTTTTGTCCTGCCAAGTCCTACAGGTTCAAAAAGCCACCACGCTCAGCCTTGAGTCGGTCCCATGCGAATAGGACCATGGCTGCTCGCTGGAGGATGCGAACCATCGAGAAAGCCCAGCCAACCGGTACAGCGAGGCTTGCCACCGCGAGCGGAATCGGCGTGCCAAATACCGTCTGCCCCATCTTGATCTGATTCTCAACCACACCCCATGAGGTCACGATAATGATCACCCCGATTGCGACCCAGAGCGCGCAGTCGATGAGCTCGAGCGCCCGCTGCCCGTTCTTCGGCAAGCGTTGCCGAAGCTCTGAGAATGACAGGTGTGTCCCATATCGCCCATGCTTGGCCATGGAAAACCAGGAGAGCCAAACGAATGCATAGAGCGCGATCTCCGGGCCCCATACCTCTTGTGCGCCAATGAGCGCACGCCGCAATGTCTCGACGCCGACAATGACGATCAGTGTCGCGTAGCTCACTAGGATGACTCCACTCTCCGCTTGCCCGAGCACGCGATCGATTCGTGAAATCACGCCTGCCAAGCCCCTTCCCTCTTGCTGACCTTCGGCCGGAGGAGCCACTGTCGTCGCGGCGGCTTCTGCAATGGGCGCCATGGGAGTCAAACCCACCACTTGTTCGGCTGAAGGGGCTTGCCAGCAAGTTTTGCTGCTGATTCCTTCATCGCGCCGTAGACATCAAGACCAGCAATTTGATCCAACTTTTTGCGCGTGGCGTCGTAGATCTGCGGGTTCTTGTCGACGCTTCCGATGGCACGAAACTCCTCGCGCTGTGCCTCCGTTAGCCGGGAATGCTTGATGTTGCTCTTGGCATAGACAGCATCCGCTGATGGATTCGCGCCATTACCCACCAGCTTGTTCTGCGCTTCCGTGACACCGTCGTAAGCGGTTCGCATGGTCTCGTGCGCCGCCTCCATGAACACGGTCTTGATCTTGTCTGGAAACTTGTCGAACGTGCTGGCGGAGATAAACACCATCTCGAAACCTGGAGAAAACTCCACCCCGACGTCCTGCGCCAGGACGCTCTGCATGCCGAAACCCACCGCCGCGCCAGGCCATGTCTCCGCCGCATCCACAACCCCGGACTTCAAGCCCTCGAGGAGCTCTGTCCACGCCAAGGGGATAGGATTCATCTTCATGCTCTGCGCGAAGCCCGAGATCATCTCGCTGTTGGTGATGCGGATCTTGGCGCCCTGCAACGCGGCGGGGCTGACGATGTTTGGCTTGCCCGAGTACTTCAATCCCATCATCACGTTACGCATCTCTCCGCTTCCATACAGCGGGACGACGTTGTAGGCCTTGCGGAGAACGTCGCGGTAGAGTCGATTCGACTCCTTGCTGAACAGGAAGTTGAGGTACTCCGTACGGTCGCGCCACAGGAAGGGCCAGTCGAGTGCGATTGAGTACGGCATCACTGAACCGAGGTTCTGCGGCGATGAAGACCCGATGTGCAGGACGTTGTTGATCACGCGTTCGCCGCAGGTGGTCTCGGCGCATCCCTGCGACTTGTCAATGACTTGGATAGCCACCTCGCCGTTCGACTTCTCCTCCACGAGCTTGACGAAGTCATAAACACCAGTGCGTAGATAGGCCTCGTTGGTCGGCGAAATTACGCTTGCACCAAAGCGCAATCGATACTTGGCCTTTTCTTGCGCATTGGCCTCCTTCATTACGAAGTTCGAAAGGCCCGGCACAATTCCGCCGGTCACACCCGCGGCAGTTGCAAACAGGGCAGCCTTCAGTCCGAAGCGTCGAGCGATGTTGACCTGATCAGCTCTGGAAAGGGGTTGGGTCTGGCGCATGCTTGTCTCCTAAGAACGTTGGTGTGATGATTCGCACGCGCACACGAACGCGCGCGGGGAGGAAGAGGCGGAACGGGGGCTTCCCTAGACAGGCACGTGCACGCCCGGTCCGAGGTTTCGGGTTTCTAAGCGGACGACACGCTCGAGAATGCGGGGTGTATCTCCTGCAGTGTCGATAAGGTCCTCGTATTGCCCTGCAGCGAAGAGCTTGGAGTTGCCTTCCATATCGGTATGCACGAGCAGAACGCTAGAGTGCGCACGGGCATGGCGGTCATCATCCCTATCGACGGAGTAGACGCTTACATGACGCTTGAATCGCCCTGTCATACGAACATGCTTTGGCAGCATGGCGAAGAGGTCCTGCATCCCCTTTCGATCGTGCTCGAGCCAGACCATCTCCTGACCGAGCTCCGGGCTATAACTACGAATCGAGTATCTAAAATCGTCGCCGCACTGGCGCATGAACCCCTTGAAGTCCTCGGCGTCCAGCTTGATTGCGGCACCATAGATCATTCGTGCAATTGCTTCACTGTTCATTTGGTCTTCATCTCTCAGGCGCGGCGCGCCACAGGCACTGCTTGTCCTTCGCGTGCGCCCAACGGGTTTGATGCTTCGCGCTCCATATAGCGACCCCAGGTTCGGTAGTACGCGCGCATGATTTCATCGTCCTGCGACTTCAATTCTTCGTGTCGGGCGATGATTCCGAAACGCGCACCACCGTGCCGGTTCGCTCGCTCTACCGCTTCTACGAAGATCACGTCTTCGGCCAGGTTGCGTCCGAAGGGGCCCCAGAACTGGTTGTGGTGGTGCTGGCGGTGCGCCCTGTCTTGTGCCGACTCGCCCTTTACACCCAGTCCACGCTGTTCGAGAAGAGTGATGCCGGGGGCAATTGGGATACTGGTGTCGATTCGGATCGTTGTCGCTCGGACGATCACGGTGGTGTTCGGGAACAGGTCTACTACGCGGAACTCTCCAGGTGACAGACCCGGGAGCGTCAGGTTCTCGCGCTGATCCCAGCCTTTGTAGTTGCTGTACTGCACCTTTAGCGGCTCCAGAGAGCCATGGCCGCTGGGATGGATCTTCCACTTGCGATCGTGGTAACCCGGAACCGCCACACTGGTCGTGCGGTTTACTACGTGGCCCCACTCGTGGTAAAGCTCCATATTGGTCTCGTGCCACTGCTTCCAGTTGGCATGCATAAGCACGCGGTGAAAATGGAAGACCTCCATTGGTTGGGTACCCATCGGCTCCAATAGGTCGTCCATGGCATTGCCAACGTGGGTGTCGAAATCCTCGGCCTGGTCATCCATGTTGATGAACACCATCCCGAGCTTGATTTCCGTACGAACTTTTCGCAGCCCGCAATCGTCCTTGGTCAAGCCGCAGTGCTTGTAGCCTTCTTCGCGAGTGATCTCGATACAGCGCCCACCCGTGTCGTACGACCAGAGATGGAAGAAGCAGGTGAAGTGCTTCGTATTGCCTCGCGGCTCATTCACCAGCTTCGCGCCACGATGCGAACATGCGTTGACGAAGGTGCGCACCGTGCCGTCCGGTCCGCGCACCACGACTAGCGGGATACCAACATGCTCCACAGATCTGAAGTCTCCCGGGTTGGGTAACTCGCTCTCGTGGCAGATGAACTTCCAAGTGCGCGCGAAGATCTTTTCGCGCTCTTCGTCAAATATCTCCTGGCTCGTATATACCTGCGAGTCGATGTAGTGGTCCGCAGGCAGCTGGGGGGGACTGGTCCACTGAACGGCGTTGCGTGTCATATCGTGCTTTCTAACGAGAAGGGGTTAAGCCAGAGTGGCGGAGCCTCGTCGGATACCTCGCGCCGTCCACTGGCGAAATACCTGCATCGTCGGCGCTCCGTTCATAAGCAGCGTGGTCGCGGCACGAAGTTGCTCTGAAACCTTCGGCTCGGCTTCAGGGCCCAGAG
The DNA here is from genome assembly GCF_019635465.1 of Hydrogenophaga sp. Lineage (GTDB taxonomy): Bacteria > Pseudomonadota > Gammaproteobacteria > Burkholderiales > Burkholderiaceae_C > Hydrogenophaga. The sequence goes on along the minus strand of NZ_JAHBZK010000002.1, from coordinate 34,697 downwards.
AGCTGCTTGCTGCGGAGATGACAAGGCAGCCAATCGGTTGCGCATCGCGCTGAAAGGCCAGCGGGACGCCTAGCGCGACTAAGCTCTCGTAAGCATCCTCACGCGCAACCGCATACCCCCTCTGGCGCACCAGCTTCAGGTCGCCCTCGAGCTCTTCTGGTGACGTGATGGTCTTAGCTGTATGCGCCGGGTAGGGCCCTGGGCCCAACAACTCCGCTCTTTCGGCTTCTTGCATCCATGCCAACAACAGCTTTCCCGAAGCCGAACCGTGCAGCGGGCTCTTCAGCCACGTGTCGTAGTACGGCGACAGCGGATGACTACCGCGCACGAAGTCGACTACCAGACGTTCCTGGCCGAGGAAAAGCACGAACGCACAGGTCTCTCCGATCTGCGACTGGAGGAACTCCAAGACAGGCAAGGCTTCGCGACGAAGCTGCGTTAATGGGTGGAAGAGCGAAAGGGGCGACAGAGTGCGAGGGCCCGGCAGGTAGCGTTTGAGAGCGTCGTCTCGTACGGCATGGCCGCTCTCGATCAGCGTTTGGAGCAGTCGATGCGCAGTACTGGCGTCAAGGCCCGTCTCTGCAGCGATGTCGGAAAGCGAGAGCCAACCGGGCGCTTGAGTGAGGACGTCCAGGATCTGGAGCCCCCGAGACAGTGACCCAACTGCAGCGCCCTCTTCTCGATCCGATCGCCCGCCCTGTCTCTTTCGCTCTGATCCACCTGATTTCTCGATGTCTTGCACAAAAAGCCTCGCTTCACTATTCATTGCGTCCAATGTACGTTCGCGTTTCGATATGTGCAAGCTTCTTTTCGATATATCGCCTAAGGATTTTACTTAGTAGAAAAGATTTATTATTTTGGTTGCTGTGAAGGCCGGTACGGTATGTCGCTCGCTCGGCTTGAAGCGCTGTCTGGGACGATGCAGCACGAGCAAACAGGAGTGCAGGGCTTCTCAGACACGAGCGAACAAGCTGATCGAGCCCATCGTTTCTCAAGAGCTTTGGGAAAGGGGGCAGCGCAGCCTGTGCTCGCGGGGACGGCTGCATCGGGACAAGGAACAACTTCTGCTGGTTCTGCGTAAGAAGCTGGCCATCTAGCGCGCGCGCAGCGCGAGTGCACGCGGGTCAAGTAAAGAAAGAGCGGGGACCGGCTGCAACGCGACATCAGCAAGCTGCTGACCAGGGCCGGTGTCCCCTACCAAATTTACCCGCGCAGTCGGATCCTGGTCCTTGGCGACTCGCTGCGCCTTCGACTCCAGTTGATATGGCACAGAACGATTCGGGGTGAGCACCGATGGCATTTGCTGAAGAACCGGCGTCCACCCGCAGACGCCATGCTTTCGGTGCAGACGGACGAAGGGCTGGTAGCCAACGCCTTCGTCTTGCTGCGTCCGTCCGCGTTCCGGAGTACGACGCCTTGGTTCACTAGAGAGCTTCCAGACTAGTTGCACCCAATCAGGACTCCCGGTGATCTCGTGTGCGCACTAACAGAACTGGTATCTGAAGCATCGCGCTGATCGCTGTGGATTCAACTTGGTAGGGCTCGCCCCCAGTTATGTATTCTCGCGTTCCAGAGCGGATGTCGTCAGATCAATGAATAGACGCCTTGCCACTGTTGTTGCCGCCACGGCCTGTCTCATCAGATTCAGCTAGCACCGCCGCAGGCAGGTGCTCTAGTCGCACCGCGGTGTATCCCTTGGCGGCCGCCCTGCCCGCCGCCATCACTGTGACCTGAAAAATCTCCCGCGCACTGAGGTGCGCCAGCGCTACCACGATTCGCCGATCCGGCTCTCCTATCCCGAACCCCGCCGCCGTCAGCGCGTTCTTCACCACGCTTCGTGCGAGCTGAATCGCCTGCTCCGCACCTGGCGGCATGATGAAGAACTCCCTGAAACGCGATCGCAATGTGGCCGGCACCCACCAGGGGTAGTTAGCCGTGGCGATCCAGGTGAGCTGGCTCGCATCGAGTTCCAGGTCCAGACTGATGTCCCGCACCTGTGCGGCTGAGACTGGCTCCAGCAGCGAGTGCAGCACCCCGGTTGGCGATGAGAACCCGCCTGAGGTCTTGCCCATCGTCTGTGCCTTGTCCAACTCATCCAGGATCACGAGTGGGTTGGCGTACTCACCCAGGCCAAGCAGATCGAAGACCAGCCCATAGCGCGAGTTGCCCCAGACAGCGTCCGAGCCAAGCAGCGCCCCGGAGGTTTCGGCCTGATCCATTGGGTGGCGGCGCACCGGCACCCCGAGCACCTTGGCCAGGGATTCGCAGAAGTGGGTCTTGCCGACACCCGGTGGGCCGTAGAGCAGCACGGGAGGTAAGCGCACCGGTGGCACCGGCGCCTTCACCTGGTCTGCCGCCTCAAGGCTCGAGCTTGAACCTTTGCCCGCCCCCTTCCCTGCTCTGGCCTTCTTCCCTTTCGCGAGCGCTTGCCCGATCTCGGTCTCGTCCGCCCCGAAGCGCATCTTCTGCAGCGCCACATGGTTCGCCACGAACTGGATGACTTCACCGAAGTGTGGGTGATCCTCCTGCAGCGCCAGGATCGCCTCCACCGACGCCGGACTTCCGATCCGCCGCCAGGGCCCCCGGGCCTTGAGCAGGTAGCCCAGCGGCTCGTTCCTTTTCTTCGCGTCCGAATCCACGCTCTGCGCCGAAGCCGCCATGCGCTGAACGTCCTCCTCCCTGTACACCCGCAGGCGCTGAGTCAGGGGCAGTTTCTCGATCTGGGCCCGAAGCTTGCCCTGATCCGGGTTGAAGCCCATGCGACGCAGTTCGGCTTGCATCTTCTCCCGGGCTTGCTGCTGCTCTCGCTCGGCTGCCTTGGCAGCAAGCTCCTGTCGCTCTCGCTCTCGCTCACGCTCTTGTTCTCGCGCTCTCTCTCGCTGCGCCTGATCCTCCGGCCGACCCACGTGCTTGCCGTGTTCGTCGGTCTCGAGCGATTCAGCCGCCTCCTTCTCCAGGCGCTGCTTGAGCTTCTTGAACTGCTCGGCCACGCCAGGAGGCAGCAGGAGCTCGTACTCGTAGTTGTCGGCGAAGTGGGGTAGGCTCACGAAGTTGCCATCCTGCAGCAGCCGCGAGCGGCCTTGCGCAGGAGGTGCGGTGAAGCTGGGCGGTCGGCGCCTGGCCTGCGGGGCCAGCACCCAATCCGGCTTGGGGCGCAAGTACGGGCTCACCGCGTCAACCATCGACACGCCTGGTCCGATCGGGTCGGGGGTCTCGGGATCGGTCTTCTTGGGGTCGGTCATGTCTGCTCTCCCCGGTCTCACTTCAACGCGCGCAGCTTGTTGTAGTGGCTGATGCGGATCTGCTCGATCGAGGGAGGCACACCCCTACCGCCGAAGCGCCGGCCTACCTGCCCTTTCTCGATGAAGGACAGGGCCACCTCGGCCTCTGGACGCTTGCGCACCAGGTGGGCTGCCAGGCGCTGCAGCACCAGCACGGCTTTGGGGCCGGAGTACATCAAGGCATAGACCTGCCGGTTGTGGCCAATGCGGCGTTTGACTTCATGGATCGGGGCGGGCACGCCCACGCACACCCGGAAGTGCTTCAGGGTCTGCAGGTCGTTCTGGGTCACCTGCACCACCAAGCGGTAGGTGCTGGAGCGGTTCGGATACGTTTGCCGAACAATGGCCACGCAACCATCCCCGTCCAGCATGCCGGCCGCCCAGGCCAGGCTCGGGCGAGGCCAAGGGATGGAGCGGTTTTCGTAGGCGCGGCGTTCGTGGTCGGGGATGCGCACCGGCGTCGGCCCTCGGGCCAAGCCTGAGAACATGGCCAGGGATGACAGCCGCGCAGAGTCATCGACGTCGCTGTCGTCGATCTCGGGCATGTCGGTGAGCGGGCCTTCGTCCAGGTCGAGCGCGAACTGGTCTTCGTCGACGTCTGCGTTGGCCTGGTCGGCGGAGCCGGCCGTATCGGCCTGCACGCCCAGCTCAACCACTCCACCTGGAGCCCGCGCCAGCGCCGCCGTCACCAGCGTGGGCACGGGCTCCAGCGGCAGCGGCTGCTGGGCTTCGGCATCAGCATCGCGTAGCCGGGCATAGGCTTCGCGGCGCGCGAGCCGCATGGCATCGCCAAAGGTCTGAGCCATGAGCGCAAACCGCGGGTTCACCGGGTTCTTGCCCAGCGGGCCGTACTTGCTGCCGATGCGGTACTGCTGGTGCACGGTATCACTGAGCAGCAACTGCAGCCAGACGCCTTCATTGACTGCTTCCTTCATTCCCCCCTGGTCATCCCCTTCAGCACTCATCGGCTCCATGTTGATGAAGCGCGTGAGCAGGCTCCGCAGCGTGAGCTGGGTCAGCGGGTGGGCAGCGCGCTCGGCTTCACGTTCACGCGCTAGGGCTTCGCTCGAGGAATAGCCACCACCCGACACCAGATCCGGTGCTGCGTGCAGAGCCCCCAGTTCAGCGATCAGGCAGGCCAGGCGAACAAGGGAGGTCTCGTCGCGGGTCAGCTCAGGAGAGTTGACCTGCTCGGCCGCGACCACGCCCAGGGCCAACGGGTGAACCACGCTGCGCGCACGCACCTCCGGCAGCAGCGCCACGAGGGCCTGCTCGATGTCGGCCCGGGCAATCGCCGCCATGAAGAACGCCTGGTGAGCGGGTTTCAGGCTCAGGACGGCGTGGCTCAGGTCGGCCGTGATGCCCTCCGACAGGCGCAGGTGGTCGAGCAACCAGGGGCCGGAGCCGCGACCCGAGCGCGGCTGATCGATACCCGTGACCAGCAGCGCATCAGCCGGCACACCGGGCACGCGGGTCTTGGTGGCCCGGATCCAGCGCACACGCGGAGAAGCAGACTGGGCGATCTCGGTCTGGTCCGAGGGCGTGGGCAGCACCAGCGTCTGGTCACCGCTGCCGAGCAGGGCAATCGAGACACTGCCCTCGCGGCGCTGGCAGATCTGGCCGTTCTGGTTCATGTACGGGCCCACTGGGCCGAACGGGAAAGCGGCGCTCAGCAGCGTGTTCATGCGAAACACCGAGCCGGGCTCGGCGAGTTCACCCAGCAGGTTGGGCATCTCTTCGCCGGGGGAGACGGCGTAGGGTGCGAAGCCCCCGGCGTCCGTGCCAGCGCTGGCGCCGGAGCGAGGGGAGTTTTCGGGATTGGCCTTGTCGTTGGCTGCCTGCTTGTTCAGGCGCGCCGAGAGTTGGCTGCGCACCTCCTTCTCGAACTCGCCCATATTCTTGGAGAGCTCATGCAGGATGGTCGGCATGGCCAGGGCGTGGGCCACCAGGTCGCCGTGCGGCTGGATGTGGCCGGTGAGGCCATGGACTGCCTGGTCAACGGCCGGGTTGTTGATCTGGGCGGTGGTCTTGAGATTCGAGTTCATGGTCTGGGTCCTTGGTGATGAAGGGATAAGTCGGGTTTCGGGTTCGCAGATCGGGCTGTTCTGAGCGGCTGTTTCGACGTGTTCTCGTTGTCTTGGGGCTGTTTCGGGCAAGGCTTCGCCTCACCGGTGCAGCGGACACATCGGTCCGGCCGGTCAATCAGTCAGCTGGTAAGGGTTCGTTGGTCGAGAAAAGCGCCTGGGCGCTCAGCGCTGCGCTATGAGCCGTGCCTCAGGAACGGCGGCAGCGGGGGTGGCCTGAGCAAGGCGGCAAGCTCCGCATCGCCCGGATCGGTGCCGGTTCGATTCCGGCTTTCCGCACTTGATGCCCCTTTGCGGCGGCGCGGCGCAGGCAGCACTTCGAAGGCTTGCGCCTCGTTGGCCGCCGGCGCCGGGCTGGCTTGCCCATCCTGAAGCGGCGCGCCAGGCTGCGACACGAGAGCCGACGGATCGAGCGCATCGCTGGCCGCGGACTCGGCCGATGCAGCGTGCGCCCCAGCCTGCTGTGCCGCGGGCAGCATGGCCGCCTCTTCCGGCAGGCGCACCACCAGACCCTGCACCGGGGCGACAGAGATGTGCTGCTTCAAGAGCCGCTCCATCGCCGAGCCGTCACGGCGGGTCAGATTCGGCACGTAGCGGCTGTACACCCGAAACAGCATCTCGGTGCTGGTGTGGCCGAGCTGGCGCGCGATCCACTCCGGCGCTTCGCCCGCGGCGAGCCACAGGGTGGCTGCCGTGTGCCGCATCTGGTAAGCCCTGCGGTGAGGGATATTGAGATGGCGCAGCAGCGGCGACCAGACCCGATTCAGAAAATTCTGGTTGTCGATCGGCTCACCTTTGCGGTTGCAGAAGACGAACTCGGAGAGTTTTCCGGTGACCTTGAATTGCGCCTGCAGGGCGTCGAACACCAGGTCGGTCATCTGGATGTCGCGCACGCTGCCATCGGTCTTGAGCTCATCCTCCTCCTTCATCACGATGGCCTCGCGAACCAGGATCAGGCGACGCTCGAAGTCGATGTACTTCCACTTCAGGCCGTGCACCTCCCCCGTTCGCATGCCGGTGAAGAAGCGCACGGTGAAGTAGTTGCGGAAGTCGGCCCGCACGGTCGTGAGGATCTGCTGGACCTCCTCGAGTGTGAAAGGCATGACGTCGCTCCTCTTCATCTTCAGCGGCTTGATGTTGCGAAACGCGGACGTAAACTCCAGCCGGTCGGCCGCCTCGTTGAGGATCTGGCGCAGCGGCTTCATCACGGAGTTGATGCGACGGTTGGACAGCGTGGAGAGGCTTTTTCGGGCGGGTACTTTGGCGAGTGATGCCCGAAAAGCCAGAACGTCTGCCTTGGTGATGTGGCCGACCTCTTTGTCCCCGAAGTACGGGATCAGGTACTGGTCCAGCGATCCCCGTTGCGTGACACGGTAGCTGCGGCGCCAGGACACTTCACACTCGGCGAACCACATGTCGGCGAAGTCCTTGAACAAGGGCGTGCCGCTGCGCGTGGTGGGCTGAGCAGCTTCAGCGTCGTTGCTCGAAGCTTCGGAGTCCGTCTGGCCAGACTTGGCTGGAAGCGGCTTTCCGAAGGTCTTCTCGTAGTCAAACGTGCCGAGGGCGATTTCGCCTTCGATGCGCTCGAGGGCCTTTTGCAGGCGCTTGCGGTTCATCGGCGTGTCCGCGAGAGCGGTGTACTCGCGCAGACGTTGTCCGGCGTACCGGAAGTCAAGGAACAGCGTGCCCTTGCTGTCGAGGCGGCGAATGCTACCCATGGAGCATGCCTCCATTGGCAAGCGGAATGTTGGCGGAGCCGCCAGATGACGCCATCGCCATATCGGCCTCGATGTGCTCCCAGATGTAGAGCGTCTTGCGACCACCAAAGGGACGGATGTAGTGCCGCCCTTCAATGAGAACGCTGTCCTTGAGCCGATCGCGGATCGTTCGGCTGTCGTACTTGATCCGAGCAGAAAGCTCGTCCGTGGTCAGGTAGGTCGCTGTAGACACTGGTCACTCCTTTCATCCAATGCGACAATTCAGATGTCAAAAACGCTCGATGGATCGTTTTTTGTCATCTTGGACGACATTATGGACGCCTAAATGCCACTGTCAAGTGCTTTTTTGCATCCTGAGTGAAAAAAAGCCACGGAGAGTGATGTGATCAAGTGCCACCTGTCCCGCGTGATGGGGGAGCGAAAGCTCAAGATCAGCGATGTTGCGCGGGACACCGGCCTTCACCGGAACACCATTACGCTGCTGTATCAGGAAACTGCGACCAGGGTCGATCTCGACGCCATCAACGCGCTTTGCAAGTACTTCAGCGTCGGTGTCGCAGATCTGTTTGAGTACGTGCCGGACGACGCGTAAGCAAGATCAAATTCAGGAGCGAGAAGCCGGTAGACAACGCAAAGGGGAGGGAGCTAGTTTGACGTCACGTCTACGCCGCATGCTGCTGGTCAACACACGCACAAGCGGCAACGCCACTTCGGCCAGCATCAACCAGATCGATCCACGGGATGGAGCGTCCATCACCGGCGAGAACGCGGTGGGCAAGACCACGACGCTGGAACTCTTCCCGTTGTTCTTTGGGACTCTGCCCAGCCAGATTACAGAAACCGTGGGTGGTCGAGAGCCGATGCTCAAGTTCGTGCTGCCTATGCCGTACAGCGCGATCGTCTTCGAGTACCAGCGTGGCAGCGATGAAGAGCACGACGTGCGCTGCGCCGTGCTTCGCCGGGGTGACAACGACCACCGTCCGGTCTACCGCTTCATCACCCGCGGGTTTTGCGAAGAGGCTTTCCTGCGCATCAACGAAGAGGGACGGCAGATCTTCTGCGACGACGGGCAGATGCGCGACGCCTACATCGCCATGGGCGCTCAGTGCTCCAAGCTGCTCGACATCGCCGAGTACCGAGCGGTGATCCTGGGGACCGAGGCTCGCACGCAGGACGCCAAGGAGCTGCGACGCCTGAGCACTGTCTATGGCTTTGGCTCGCGCCTGACCAACCTGGATCGCCTTATCGCAGCTGTGGCCAAGGAAAAGCTGGACTTCAAGGACTTCGTACGACTGGCCATCACCATCGTGCAGGAGCGGTTGAGCACCCATGGGGACGCCCCTAGCCGCCAGAAGGTCACCCTGCGGCAGAGTAAAGATCAGATCGCCAACTGGTTGCGTGATCGCGGTGCCCTGGAAAAGGCCTTCAGCATGGAGAAGGAAGTAGACCTGCTTCGTGAGGCCCTGGAGCAGCTCAGCAATGCCGAGGCATCGCTTCGGGCCGTGCGACAGGAGGTGGCACCGGCTCTGAAGTTGCGTCGGGAAAAGCTCTTGGTCACCAATGGCGCGCTGAAAGGGTCGCGAGGGGCACTGAACGAGCACAACACCAGGAGCCAGAAGGCTAACGATTCCCTTCTGGCCGCGGCCGAGCAAGCCAGCTTCGCACACAACGATGCACTCAACAAGGTTCGTGCTGAAGAGGCACGCAGGAACTCATTGCATCTGAGCGAGGTGAAGGACTGGGCCAATGCCCTCGAACGTGTGGAGCAGATGCAGGTGGATCTGCGCCACCTCGAGGCCAGCGCGGACGAGATGTCGGGCAAGTCCTCCAGTATCGAGCGCAAGTTCGCCGAGTTGATCGGCGAGGCGAACGACGCGGCCAGGGATGCGGCAGAGAAGATCCGTGCGTCGAAAGAAGATGTGAGGTCCCGATCGGACGTCGAGGCAGATGGCCTTCGAAAGGCAGCAGCGGACCAGCAGGCCGCCTTGGCCGCTGAACTCAGTGACATTGAGGCTGAACTCAAGCCCCGGATCGAAGAGCTGGTAGACGAGCGGGCGACACTTCAGGCCCAGGTCGCGGCTGCCCAGCCAAGTCAAGCGGCCGGACAGGAGCTCAAGGCAGCCCAGGAAGCCCAGATCAATGCCATGCAGTGGCTCGCCGATGTTAGGAGCGCACGTGCATCGGCCGAAACGGCATGGGAACGCGCCTTGCGCGAGCAGCATGATGCTGAGCGCAGCGTCGATGAGGCGCAGCAACGCCTTAACGAGGCCGCAGCACGCGTGACGCAAGCCCAGGCGCGCCTAGCCCCCGACGACGGCACGCTGCTGAGCGTTTTGCGAGCAAGCCCCGACGACGCCTGGAAAAGAAGCATCGCAAAAATCCTTGACCCAGCCTTGCTCTCGCGCACTGACCTCTCACCCACGTACAACCCTGGCGCGGATCAGGAGGTGGTGTATGGCTGGCAGTTCAACACCGCCCCAATCTCCCAGCCAGATTGGTCTGACGACGAACAGCTTCGCGAGGCACTCGCGCACGCTGAAGGGGTTCACTCTGCGGCAAAGGCCCGGCTTTCAGAAGCCAAACGGGCACTCGGCACGGCAGCCCAGACTCTGGAAGCCACGAGGAAGGCCAGAAGCGAGGCCGAAGGTGAATTGGCCGTTGCACAGAACCGCCTCGACAAGGCGAAACTGGAAGCCAAGGCGGCCAGCGATAGATGCGATCAGGAGATCGCTGAGATCAAAAGAAATGGAGCCGCCCTCGTCAAAGAGGTTGGCGACATGCTCGCCGCCCTCCGCCTTCAACTCGAGCGCTCCCAGAAGGGGAATCGATCGGATCGTGAGCAGGTGGGAAAGGACCTCGATGCCCAACTTACCCAGCTCAGGGCCCGCACCACGCAGGCCATAGATTCCATAGAAGAGCGCGCACTTAAAGCGCTTGCCAAAGGCAAGGCAAGCGTCGACGCGCTGCAGGCCCAGCGTGATGCCGATCTGAAGGCGGAGGGCGTCGATCCTATTGTGCTCGCCGCACGTCGAAGTGATGCCAGGGCGCTCAAGGAGGAGATCAACCGCATCCTCGAGCGACGCCCCACAGTTGAACTGTGGCGCCAGTGGCTCATTGAAGGCGGCGACCAGATCCTCGCCAACCTCAGAACGGCCGCCACCAAGACGGAAGGGGCTCGGACCAAGGCCCAGGCCGACCTGTCGGCCCACGAGAAGAAGGCCAAGCAGGAGGGGGCTGCGCTCGCCGAGAAGGTTGGCCGCCTGGAGTCGCTCGAGCGCCTGCTAAACGAAGAAGTCAGCACCCTGGTGGTCATCCTGGAGGAGCTCGGCCTTAGCGAGACGACCTCCCGGGAGCCCGAGCCCGACTTGCGTCTGGATGAGCTGCGCTCACGCCTGAATCGCGCCCGAGCGCGTGTCGAAGACAGCGAGACCTTGGTGCGCCGGCGTCATGGCCCCATCCGCGATCAACTCATTGGCCAGGCCAGCTCTGTTGCCGAGTACGTCCAGCAAAGCCTGGACGCATTGCCTGCTGACATGACACCCACGGGGCGTGCGGCCGAGCTCTGCACCATCTACGCCGGCCTCCGCCGCCAAGTGCTGCCCAACGTCATCAATGATGTCACCACCATCTTGAATCAAGTGCACCAGTTCCGTGGGGTGATTTCGCGCTTCGAGAGTGAGGTTCGGAACTTCAACAAGGAGTTCCAGAGGGGCCTCAACGTTGCCCAGTTCCACCGCATCGAGAGCCTGAAGGTTGAGATCGTCTCCAACTTCGGAGAAATTTCCTTCATGCGGGAGATCGATGCTATCGACCGGGTAGCGCGTGAGCACGAGACGAGTCTGGCGGTCAACGACCGCTCCCAGCTGCCGTCGGCTGACACGGCGGCCGCGCTCACCAAGTTCCTGCAGCTGCTGCGCCAGGACTCGACAGTCGAGCTCGACCTGGCCGCCCACGTGGACTTGAAGGGCAGCGTAACTGTCAACGGGCAAACGCGTCATTTCAGCCGGCCGGCCGACCTGGAGCACATCTCCTCCACCGGCATCAACGCGATCATCCTGATCAGCCTCCTGGTGGGCATGCTCAACATGATCCGGGGCGACAACGACCTCTACATCCCCTGGATCAGTGACGAGGTGGGCAAGTTCGACCCGGGCAACTTCAAAGGCCTTATGGACACCTTGCGCGAGAACCGCATCGATCCCGTGACGGCCTCCCCCACCCTCACCCACGCCGAGTTCCGGCACTTCGCCCGGCGCTATGTCTTCAAGGACCGCGGATCGATCGGGCTCTTTGCGCCGGCGGCGCGCCCCGCGCCCAAAGCTGCAGTTGCGACGTCGGAAGCCGGCCATGAAGCCTGAGACCCTCGCCACCTTGCTCGCTGGCAACTTCGTGTGCCAGTACGCCTTCCCGGAAGCCTACGCGGACCTGGTGGAGCCTGGCGAGGCCGAGAAGGTTGATCAGTGGTTGCAGAGCCTGGACCGGCGCCTGGCGCGCCTGGGCGATGACGGGGCCTTCTTCGTAGCACCACTACAGGTGCACACTAATGAGCAGGTGGCCAAGGTCAAGACCGACCTGGCGCGTTTTCGGGACGTCTACGGACTCCTCGTGGAGATGCTCAACCTGGTTCGCCTGACCAAGGACGGGTTTCGCGGGGTTCCTGGCGAATATGTGCAGCTCGCCGAGATTCTGCTGAAGGTCAACGAGGACACCACCCTGGTGAGCCGCCTGCGTGAGCTGCGCATCCCGGGGGCGGATGCCCGGCTCTCCAACAACGAATTGCTGCGCAAGATGCTCGAGCGCCTGCGCGCCGAGGGTTACTTGATCGTCTCCAACGCCTCCACGGAGACCTACCAGATCACGGGCAAGGTCGATCATCTGCATGCCGTCATGCAGTACCTGGTGGAAAACGTACCCGAACTCACCGACACCGCTCTGTCCGATGCGGAAGCCGACGAGGATGACGACAAGGATCGCCAGGTGGATCTGCTTCGCGCAGCCGCGGCAGATGGTGGCCGCAGGGGAGCCTCGGGTGAGTGAGCCGCTCAACCCGATCCAGCAGCTGCTTAAGGCGCTGTCGGACCACAGCGACCTGGTGAGCGAAGCAATCCGTGGCCCAGTCTCCACCGGTGGGAAGCGCAACAAGGGGGTTGAGACCCTCATCCGCATGCGCGCGCTCATGCCGGTGGACGAGGACACCTACTACCTCAACCCACTGCTTCGCGAGTTCATCGGCGACTACGTCGTCAGCAGCTATGGAGCGTTCCGTCAGCTCGCGCAACTGGATTCGCCCATCCGGCAGCTGCGCCAAGACTTCGACAGCCTGCGCGACTTCCGTCGTGAAGGCTCAGTTCGCGACGCGGATCGGGCCATGGACAGGCTGGACCAGGCGGTGGTGCGAATCGGCTTCCTCATGGACCAGAACCTGCTGATGCTGGGCGCCAAGGTGACGACGAACTTCGGTGACGTTGAGTCCGTTGCAGGCAAGATCCGGGAGAACAGTTTCTACTACAAGGAGATCGGCCGCTTCAGTCGCCAGATCGTGACCTTGGACGCGAGGGTCCAGGAGATGGCGAACGAGGCGATCGGCCTGCACCTGCCCGAGGTGCGTAGCCTGCTCAACGTGCGCGTCCTCTCCCGTCTGGCCGACTGGACCGCCCGCATCGGCGACATCCAGCGCGTGGTCTCCAAGAACCTGTTCTCACTGCGTCAGATGGAGCAGCGCCAGCGAAACTTGGCAAACGTGGCCTTGTGGCTGTCCAAGAACCGGATGAGTGAGGGCTTCGAGCTCGATGTGAAGCCGGAGGTCGCTGCCAAGCTGGCCATCCCGGCGGGTCTTTTCACCACCTGGAACGTGGACGTCGCAGACAGCGACCCCGTGGTCACCGATGGCGTACTCTCTGCAGCCAAGCGACTTCCACCCGTCACCACAGCGCCCAAACCCGCGCCCCTCGAGTCACCCGAGGTGATCGCCACCTCGCAGGCGATGGTCGAGCCCGTCGTCGAGCCGATCGATGAACTCATCGATGCATACGTTGACTTTATACGGGCCAACCCTGCAATCAGCGACCCTCAAGTCGTGTCTCTCCTCCAATGGCGTGAGCGCCATGGGGAGACCTACGACCTGGAAGACTCGGTGACGGATGAGGAATGGTTGCTCTACGCCTGCGCGCAGATCGCGTCCGCCGGACTGCAGGTCGACGTCCTCGCTCGAGCGCGTGCACCCGGCGAGTTCAACGACTTCTTCACGGATGCCTACGCCCATATCGTGACCAATCCTCACGCAACCACCCCCCTGACTTCAGGCGCGGCATCGCTGAGTTCATGACCTACACCTCCCACGAGATCGCCTTTCTGCAGGACCTGGTGGCCAAGGGTTCGGGGCAGAAGAGCGCCTCCTCTACCTCAAGGTCGCTTGGCCACCACTACGGCATGGGCGAGCACATTGGAAGCCGGTTCACCTTCACCGAGGCGGACGCTGTCCGGGCGCGCCAGATGCTGGTCAACGCCAATGTCCCGATCGAGGCACCGAGCACTGGACTACGACGTGCAGAGGCCGCGCGGAACAACCCGGCCAGAGAAAAGGCCGGCACACTGGCCCCTCACGAGGACTCCATCGCCGTAAAGGCTGCCCACGGCCACTGCGCCCTCGAGGGCCTTCCCGTGGCCACCCAGGGTTACCAGGTGCTAACGTTGGAGCAGGCGCTCAGAGTGCGCGCCGACGTTCTGCTCGTGGTGGAGAACCTGGAGAGCCTGCGCTTTCTCGAGCGAAACCGCTGGATCGACTACGAGGGCAAGGCCGTACTGGCGGTATTCCGCGGGGACCGGACTTTGAGGGCCGACGTTGTCGCGCGCTTCATCGAAAGCAGTGGCGCATCCGTCTGGGCCTACTTTGACTTCGACCCTGCAGGTCTGGGCATGTCCGCAAAGCTCCCGCGACTACAAAGAATCTTGCTTCCCCCGGAAGCAGCGCTTGTGCATGCAGCGCGAAAGGCAAACCAAGTACACCTGTATGCAGATCAAGCCGGCCAATGGAGTCGCACCCTAACGTCCGACAAGCGCCCAATGGTGCGAAGACCATGGGGGCTACTGAGGCAGCTTCGTGTTGGGCTAGCTCAAGAACTGATGGACGCGCTTTGAATGCCCTTGAACCGGAGTGCACCACCATCTGGAAACTCACTTTGGAGTGAGTCACTCGTCGACCACCGCCAGGCGAGTCTCGCGACGCACGCAGTGAGTGAGCGCTCAAAGGCTTGCTTGCAGCGTTCGCGGTCATCGCCTGAGCGAGGACGAACTCACACTGATCACCACGAAGCGGTCATCGTGCAAAGTGAAGGGCCCGATATGCGCGGCAGTCACGATGGACATTGCGGACATCCACTGCGTGCATCGATGGTCGTTCGTGGCATACACAGCTCGCTCAATGGCCAAACTAGCGCTGCGAAACCATTCAGGTGATCTGCTCCTGCAGTACGGTTGCCGTCTGACGAACATCGATTTCATGAACCCAAACGATTTCCTCGCGCTACGCGTCCCTGGCTACGCTCAGTTGAGCGACCAAGAGCGGCACGTCATCCAGCAGTTCTCCCTGATGTGGTCGGCGTTCGAAAATTCCGTCTGCAACACCCGGGCGACGCCTTTGGCACTCTTGAGAATCCCCAAGCGGCTTCTCGAGGTTGGCAAGCTGGACATGGATGTCTTTAAAGGACCGCTGACATACTTCCGCCAGCGGTACTACCAGGACGGCCACTTCACGCACTTCTTCGAGGGGCTGCACCTCGAAGAAGGTAGCCTCAAGAACGGCGAGCTCGTGGCCAGAGTGATAAGCGGCGCGGAGGATGACGCCCTCAAAATCCTCGGAGCTATTCTGCTGATTGTTTACAGATATCGGAACAATTTGTTCCACGGCGTGAAGTGGCAGTACGGGATCGTCGGCCAGCAGGAGAATTTCCAGCAGGCCTGCAACGTGATGATGGCCGTGATGGACCGCCTCCCGCCGGCGCATTGAGTGCCGTGCACCTTGTGTCAGGTGGATAAGAAGTTGCGCAACTCACTCACCTACGCAGAGTAGATCTAAAGCCACTGCGAGTGATTGCCTTTGAAGCTGTTTGGTGGAGAGGTCCGATCTAATTCCAACGCTCTTCGCTACGGAGGGCGCTGGCATTTCGGGATCTTGATCGGCCGGCCGACGGCGGCATTCGATTTGACGTCACGCCCATTAAAGCGTCAAAGCATCTTTATTTCCTCCACCAGGTTGGACTATCCGAGCACGGCCACATCAAACTGCAATAATGTTCGCAAAAGCGCAAGGCGCGCATACTGACTTAGCAAAATCGTTACGACCATCCCGGTGGCGAGCAGTATCCGCCGATCAGGGATCAGGCGCCACTAATGGAGGGACACCGTGGGGTTATACGAGAGGTGGTGCGAGTCCACCAAAGAAAAGAACAAGCGCAAGCACTACTGGACCTATGTCGAGAAAGATGGTGGCCGCGACGAAATTCGCGATGACCTCGCTGAGACCATTCGCTCGCACTACGACCGGCTCGAACTCATTGCCGATGACGTAGAGCGACTTGGATACAAGGTCGCCGCCAAGATTCTGAGCGCGGCAATGCCTCAGACGGACAAGGGTCGTTCGGGCGATCTTGGCGAAATCCTTGCAACCGAGTTGGTCGAGGAAGAGATCGGCCTTCGCGTCCCTGTGCGCCGGCTCCGTTACAAGGACGGCCGCAACATGGCCATGCGCGGCGATGACTTCATCGGCGCCGGCTACCGCGGCGAGAAGGTCTGGCTCCTGAAGGGTGAGGCCAAAAGCAACAAGAAGCTTGGCAAATCCACGGTCGCCAGTGCTCGCAAAGTGCTCGACCGTGACAGTGGCCGTTGCACGCCGGACTCTCTGCTGTTCGTTGCCAATCGCCTGCTGGAAAGCGACGACCCTGACGACAACGCGCTGGGTCGCGATCTCCGCGACGAAGTGGGTCTCAATTCCCTTCACGCCGATCGGATTGACCACATGCTCTTCACCGTGTCAGGCAACGGCCCTCATGCTTCCTTGAAGGACGATCTGGACGCTGCTGGCACCAACCGCGACCACTACGTTGTAAACATCCACGTCGAGGATCACCAAGACTTCATCGCGGCCATGTACCAGGAGGCGGAAGATCTTGGAGACGCCTGACGAACTGACCGCTTTCCTCTCCGCTGCGACCGTCGACGGAGTTCTCGGTCGCCTCCTATATCGCGGCGCGGCATGGTCGCTGATGCGGGAGGCAGGCGTGCTACCGCAAAACGCGCCTGCCTTGGGCGCGACCATCGAAACCGATCTCGCCGAGCATGGCTTCGCTCTACTTCGAGGCGCCATGGCTCTGCGCACTCAAGCCGGTGCGTCTGAGCTGACGAACAAGGCTTTCGAGCGGGCCGCCAACGCCTTCGAAGCTCTGGTTCGAAATGGTGATCCTGAGGCGCCCGATCGAGGTTTCCGCCGCACCATTGCCGCCGCTGCCTATCACTTAGCGGGCTTCTCGGCCGTGGCCTACTCCCTCTTCAACGAGACGGCAGAAGAGCTCAACGCTACGCTGGGCGAAACGGCCATCTGTCACTTGATCTTGCGCGACCTTGGCCAGTTGCGCGGTTTCGTTCGTGATTGGCTTGGCAACGAGGCCCACGGCGATAAGCAGATGGCCGAGGCCCTTGGCGGCGACGATCCCGACATTGACGAGGTTTTGTCCACCATCCTCAATACGACGATCTGCCGGGCGTTAGCATTCTTCGACTTTGCACTTGAGACGGGCGAACAGGAGCCGATCGAAAGTGCACGGGACCTGCTCGCAGCAGCTGTCAGCTTGGCCGACAACGCCGAGAACGTCCCTTTGTGGTGGATTTCGAAGCTATGCAGCCACCTCATCGACGACCTGTGGCAGCACTCGCTTCATCAAAGGCTGCCGACCGAACCACCCGAGGGGACGGAAGAAAAGTACCCCGATCTGCGTCGGCTGTTCATCTCATCGCTCTACGCCCGGAAGACCTCAGAAGTGGAGCTATGGCCTTCGCAGCGCGAAGCCGCCCTTCGTTCCACGGACATGACGGACGACTTGGTTGTGGCCCTGCCAACCAGCGCGGGCAAGACACGCGTCGCCGAGATCGCAGCTCTGATGACGCTGTCCTCAGCACGCCGGGTCCTGATCGTCACGCCGCTGCGCGCGTTGTCGGCTCAGACCGAGCGTTCTTTCCGAAGGACTTTCGCGCCACTTGGGTTCAGCGTCTCCTCACTCTACGGGGCCAGCGGCCTGTCAGCGGGCGATGAGGACGCCCTCCGCTCCCGAGAGATCATCATCGCCACACCCGAAAAGCTCGACTTCGCACTGCGAAGTGACCCGTCCTTGATCGATGACGTCGGCTTGATCGTCCTCGATGAAGGCCACATGATTGGGCCGAGCGAGCGCGAGATCCGCTATGAGACGCTCGTGCAACGCCTGCTGCGACGCGCAGACGCGGCCGAACGCCGGATCGTCTGCCTCTCCGCGATCTTGCCGAGCGGTGACGAACTTGACGATCTCACGGCCTGGATACGCTCCGACGAACCTGGCGAACCTGTGCGTTCAGACTGGCGTCCCACGCGCCAGCGCTTCGGCGCGCTGACCTGGCGCCGCAAGGATGCACTGCTGCGACTCGACCTCGACGACGACGGTCCATTCCTTGACAAGTTCGTCGAGGAGAGGCCCGCGCGGGGCAGGGAGAAGAATCCCTATCCGCGCAAGAACTCGCACCTTGCGCTCCTTGCTGCATGGGAGTTCGCCGGCCAGGGCAAACGCACCCTAATCTTCTCCACCCAGGCCAACTGGGTGGAGAGCTACGGCAAGCAGGTCGTTGATCTCTGCAAGCGCGGCTATCTCGAACCCCTTTTGGAGGACGAGGCGCCAATCGCACGTGCGCTGGAGGTCGGCACAGAATGGCTGGGCGAGAATCATCCAGCCGTCGCTAGCCTGAAGGTCGGTGTCGCAATTCACCATGGCCGCCTGCCGAGTCCGTTCCTACGTGAGCTTGAAATCCTCCTCTCCGATGGCGTACTGAAGGTCATCGTCGCTTCACCGACGCTCTCACAGGGGCTCAATCTCAACGCTGCTGTTCTGCTCGTGCCTGCGCTATATCGGGCTGGAGAAAAGATCAAGGGCGAGGAGTTCGCGAATGTCGCCGGACGCGCCGGGCGCGCCTTCGTCGATGTCGAGGGCCTAATCGTCCACGTCATGTTCGATAGGACCAACTGGCGAATGAGAGAATGGAGAAAGTTGGTTGACTCCGCTAAAGCACGCACCCTCAAGAGCGGACTCATCCAGATCGTTGCTGAGATCCTTGAGCGCTTGTCGCGCGAGGGCGTGCTTGATCGCGACGACGCATGGGAGTACCTCGCAAACTCCCGAGAGGGTTGGAGATCACCCGACGAAGAAGCCGAGGTGGCCGAGCGCCTCGCCACTGCCGTGGAATACGACCCTGACGGTGGTGAAAGTGATGAGGAAGGCGGTGAAGACGATGAAGAGGAAACAATCGACGAGGAGCCACTGTCACAGCTTGTAGAGCGCCTCGATGCGACCGTGTTCGGCCTAGTTGAAGCGCTGGATGCCGATCGCGCCGATCTCCCGAAGCTGCTGGACGAAGCGCTTAAGGGTTCGCTTTGGGCCCGTCAGATCGCTCGCGAAGAAGAGGATGTCGCGCCTGTGCACAAGAAGGTGTTCGAAGCACGCGCCGACCTCATCTGGAAGACCACAACGACACAGGCTCGGCGCGGACATTTTGCAATGGGTGTTGGGCTCGAAGCTGGCCTCGCCATCGACGCCATGGCCGATGAACTCGCCGAACTGCTCGATCGAGCCGACGACGCAGCACTGAGCGGCGATCTCAGTGAGCTCGCTAGCGCGCTCGGCGGCCTAGGCGAGCGCCTGCTCTTCATGCGCCCCTTCATCCCTGACAAGGCGAACGCGCTACCAGCGAACTGGAAGGACATCCTTCGACGCTGGGTGTCCGGCGAAGAAGTTTCCAAGATCGGTCCGCAGAACATGCGAGCGATCGAAGAGGCCTTCACCTATCGCTTGGTTTGGGCGCTGGAAGCCGTTCGCACCCGCCGCATGTCCCTCGGCTGGTCGCCGGACAAGGTGGCGGGCGGCGCAGCGGCAGCGGTCGAGACCGGTGTCCCGCAGTTCATGATGGCAATGCTGATCCGTGCGGGCCTGCCGTCACGACGCGCTGCCATGGCGGCCATTGAAGACGCCCTGCCCGTCTTCGTCACGCCGGCAGAGATGCGAGCTTGGCTCGAATCCGACGAGGTAACAGCCAACACCGACGCGGGCGACTGGCCAACGCCTGACACTGCTGCACTATGGGCACGCTTTCGAACGGAAGCTCTGAGCAGTGGCATTCAGAAGTGGTCCGTTGAACGCTACAAGCGTCTGCTCGACATAGATGACGCCCCACCCGCCGGCCTCTATCGGATCGTCACCAACGAGGGGGATGGACGAACTTGGCTGACATCCCCCGACTACCAGCGGGTCGCCGCGTTTAAGAAGCCAGCGGTCGATCCCAAACCTAGCCTCTTCTCAGGGCGGCTGCTAGGCAATACTAGGCTCGTGGAAGCACTGCGCGTGGGCCGCGGAAAACTGCGCTGGCCGCCCGCCGATGCGTAGATGGGAACCGTAGACGTGCTCTATGCTTGGATCGACGATAGCAAGCGCGGCCCTGGGGAGTAGCTGTGTTGACCCAGTAATAACCTGCTCAACCATGTCTGCCCGTCTGCGAATACTTCGACTATTTACGCAGCCGGAAAGCGCCCGTGCAGCACATGACCGGCAGAACTCACGCAGTCAAAGCGATGACACTCGCTATCGCAATTGAGCTCGTGTGACTGGCGCTCACCAACCAATGGGCGATCCCCCGCTCACTCGCAATTGTCACCAATCGGCGGTGTAGCACGACAGCCGGTGCGCCGCTCCGCTGAGAGACAACCTCGACATCCGTAAAAGCGATGCCATCGCCCCAACCCGTGCCCAGTGCTTTCAGCACGGCCTCCTTGACCGCAAAGCGCGACGCAAGTCTTTCTGTTCTGTCGCCCCCCTCATCCGCGGTGGCCAATTCTGCAGTCGTGAAGTAACGATCCAAGAAGTCGCTTGCCTGTTTGTTTACGAGGCGAGCAAAATCTGCAGTGTCGACAACATCCACGCCATGGGCAACGACGTTCCGAAAGTTCAAAAACTGCGCCGCGTCGGTCATTCCAGGGCCTCCTGTCACTAGCTCAATCGAATAGCCATCAAGGCTTGTGAGCAGGCTTCCGCCGAGCGCTTTTCGGTGGACCAAGAAAGGTCAGGCTCTTCGCGTCCTGATCAACCAATATCTTCCCACCACCAGCACTCAGGACTTGGCGCCAAACCTCGAATCCGACCAAGATCGCGCGCTGCCACTCACCTAACGACCGCTCACGCACTTCGAGGAGCGACGTCACGCCTTTGACCGTACGCAGCAACTTGTAGTCCAAGTCGGTGACACCTTCGAGCCACCGATGCTCCTTCGCGTAGTCGAAAACTAGCGCCGCAACACCTTCATCCAGAACCTGGGCTCGGCCACCGTCCTGCACCTCGTCGACCTGGGGATCGCTCTTGCGCTTCCTTTTCAGAAGTTTCCGAATAACAGGCGACCAGCCGAGCACCGCGACGTAGCCAAGATGGAAGACGTCGTGAAATCGATAACCATCAGGGTCATCAGCGTTGTCGGTCAAGTCGTCACCGATCTGCTTGCCGTTGACGCGCATCCGAATCTTCGTTCGCCCCTTAACGATGACCTCGCTGAGTTCAACTTCGAAACGTCGAGGCAGTCGCTCGTTCTCTTCGAACTCGGCATCGAAAGCACGGGCCCCGGTATCCTGCGGCCCCCAACGATCACGGGTCTTCTTCAGATTTGCGTCCGCAATATCACTCAGTTTGAGATCGAACTTCGCAGCGACGTTTGCGATGTACCAGAGCAAGTCGCCCAATTCCTCCGCCACGCGCTCCCTGAACAGAAGATGGGAATCACCGTCTCGAAGGTGCTTCTTGTACTCGCTGAGTAGTTCGCCCGTCTCACCTGCCAGCCCGAGCAAGGGAACCACGAGATCGGTTCCTGCATCGCCACTCTTTCGCCGCGAAGGAACGCGATCAGTCTTTTGTGCCTCGCGCTGGTAGGTGTTCAAGTTCATTACGAGCGTCCTAAGTCCAAGGTTGACTGGGCAGTTGACCTGTCCGCAGATTTCTCATCCACCTTAAAGCTGGCACGGCCTAAAAGGTCCGCCTCGATCTTCGAATTGATGCCCCATTTGGGCGGATACCAAGGCAGGTCCAAGGGTCCGGTGGGAGAAAACTTCTGCTTGATGCGCGTCCGCCCCGAGATGCCGGCCACATCGGGGTGGGCGACTCGTGCGTACTTGTCAACTTCACAAAAGAGATTCTGGCAATCGATTAGCTGCAGCCGACGTCCCCACAGGGATTGGAACTTGATCCCTAGCCGTTCAAATTCGCGCTCCTGGTTGTCGGCCATCAATCGAATCAGTTCCGCTTCGTTGAGACCCGCGCTGTCGCTGAAACACTTCCTGAGGCCGTCGCGAGCACCAGGGCCCGGAATGACGAAGTCCATTTCTGAGAAGTCGGTGACCTCGCTGTAGTTGATGTCCGTTACGAACTGGTACGCCAGAAAATCCCCGATCGTGGGGTAACTTCTAAGCAATTCGAACGCGGTCTGCATCTTCTTCATTTGCGCCAACTGACCCGCGAGGTCGTCAGCCATCATGCGTTCCAGTAGCCGCAAGTGGTTCTGATGCTTGGCCGTATGCCCGAAAGCGGAACCTCCGGGCGGCATGATGTAGGCGGCCGAGTAGATTCGACCCCCAGCCCTCATCGCCTGGCTCAGAACCTTGTCATAGTGCTCGAACTTGTAGTTCTTGAAGGTGATCCCACCGAAAGTGTGTTCAAGCAACTCCCAAGTTTCGATCTTGTTGAACAACTTGAACAGCAACGTGCGAAAGAGCACCTCGGACGGCGACTGTGGGAGATCATTTCGGTAGATCACATGCCTGATCAGATACTGGCTGACACGATCAGAAGCGCGATACGCGTTCGTAAACTTGTGAACGGAGATCACCGGATCACTGGTCCATGGCGCGGGTTTGCCCATCAGCCTCTGGCAGAACACGTTCTGCCGCTCCACTGCGAACCGCCAATAGCTATCAAACACTGGAGTGACCTTGATCGGCAGCAGGTGCGACGGACCATCGGTCGGTGCTGGAACGGCCACGGCGTCATTCTCCGAAGACACACAGTTCTTGCTGGCTCCAACCCTCACGCTGCAATCTCTACGTCTGCCGCGAGCACATCACCTGTGTCAGCCTCTTGATGCTTCAGAGGAAAACTCGCACGGGCTGCACCGATCAGCGGTTGTAGGTCCGGATCAGACTTGGAGATGCGCTCGAACTTCGCGACGCCGACAACGACATTCATTCTCAAAAGCTTGGTTTTCATTTCATGGGCCATGAAAACGCCCAGTTGGGCAATGCCGAGATAGTTGCCATATGCCTTCACGAACAGCTGCTGTGTCGCGTAGAAGGCGTTGATGACGAGCCCCTGCTTGGTCGGTTCGAAGCTGACGTGCTGGAGACAGGGAAACTGGAGTTGGGCGTCAGCCACGTGGTCTCGGGCTGGATCAAATACGCTCGCCTGAAACATCGACCGCCGCACGCCCTCCCGTCCTTCAAACTGGGACAGGATCCATTCGAGCTGATTGCCATCGCAGGGGCCGCTCCCGTACCCGGTCATTCGCTCGAAGTAGAGACCGCGGCGGTTGTCCCGTGGATTCATCGCCTGGTAGCGAGGAAATGCATCCTTGTAGTACCGAAACAGCGCGGCGCGATCGCCCTGAGCGACCTGCCACAAGCGCTGCGGAAAGATCGTGAACGCCACGTCGTCCACGCTTCGCAAGCGTTTGGCCGCAAGCAGCGTATCGAGCGCCTCGCGGATGGCCGGTGTTTCCGGAACCGCACCCCGTTCATTGAAGCCAGTCACGCTCAAGATCAGAGGTGATATCTCGGGACCCGCGTGATCAATGACGTGAAGCACTGCCTTGGCCCAGGCCCGCGAAATGTCAGGCTCGTCGACGAGGAGCGGGCCAATTGAATGGGGAAGCTTAGTCATCTGCAGTCTCCTCAAGGTGGCGGAATCGAGCCAAACCAACGTACTGGCGCCGTGCGATACGGACATAGGTTGCCCATGGTGTGCCGGGTATCGCCACTCGCGTGATGCCACACTTTGCAGCACGAAAAAGTCGCCCGGCAGCCAAATCACGCTCAGGCACGAGCATTGAGGCATCCACGACCACGCCCGAAGGAAGGAGCAACAGCGCGTCCTGCTCCATGTCGAGCGTCGCTGAATTCCAGTGCTGATCCGCTACCGTGAGCGGCGTGGAAACGACTTCGCCCAGCAGTTCCGTACGAATCATCTTCGGCGTGATCCGCCCGAGGCGATCACGCTGCACTTGGTTGATCATGTTGATGCCATATGCGAGGTGATTCACCAGAGTCGCCTGGCCTACTCCGAAGTTGCATGCGATAGCGTACATGTCGAGGGCTGTTGCACGGTTCGGGTCCAAGCCGCGCTTCGCAAAAGCTTCCCGCAGGCCAAGCGTCGGCATCAAGACGAAAGCCGCGAAAGCATCCGCCAGGATCTCGTTCGGAGGACGATCTGCGCTATTGGCCTGATCTTCTTGCAACTCATCGATGGTTGAACCGTGCCCGAAAACGTGATGACCTAACTCATGCGCGCATGTGAAAGTTCTTCTTGCCAAGGGCCGGAGGGCAGAGACATGGATACGCGGCTTGGGCGCCCGGTCGTACATGCCTTCCATGTTGATATCGTTGAACCGAACTGCAACTTTGTGCGCCTCGCACAAGCCATAGATACAGGCAGGACTCTTGAGGTCTAAACCCGCCTTCACGCGCGCCTCGATCGACGCCTGCATGCCTTGCATCACCAGGGTTCTTCGTCCTGCGGCCGATGTGTTCAAGAGCTGAGGACTCATTTCCCCCTCTCTCCCTCATCAGTGCCCGAGTTGCGCATCGACGCAAGAAGCCTCAGCAGTCGATCCAGGTCGTCGGGCTTCAGCTTGCTCAATTCGCGCGCTGCTAGCTGGAGTCGCGGATCGTTCATTTCGAGCTGTTCAGCCGTTTCGCCAATCAGCCACGAAACAGTGACATCGTAGGTTTCCGCAAATTGCGCAAGTTCTTCTGCTGAAACACGGCGATTGCCAGCCTCGATCTCAGAAACCGTCGGCCGATGCATCTGCAGCAACTTGGCCACCTGGCCCTGCGACAGACCTGCGGCCTTTCTGGCCTCGCGCAGGCGTTCGGCGATCGCCGAGCGATGGGCATCCGGGCTGTCCGTCATTGCGCGTTCGCCTGCTTGGGCTCTGCCGCAACTTGCGCTTCTGCGAGTGCGACGACCTTAGCCACGATCTGCTCGATCGTCAGCGCAACACAGGTATCGTCCTGCCGGAAGATGTTTACATCATTGGCGATTGTGATCCCGAGCTTCGCACCCAGCATGCCAATGGCTACGGGCCAAATCTTGCTGTCGAACTTTGGCAACTCTTCGATGGGCTTGGTCGCGCCGCCAAGCGGTGGGCACTCAAGTTCACTCGTCGCTTGTATGTTCTGCAGGACTTCTACCAGCGTCGCCTGAATCAGAGCAGCATCCATTTGGATCTCCAGTTGAACCATTACGGTTGGTAAGAATATCTTACCGACTTTCCTGGATCTCTGCAAACAGCACTGGGAGCGGCGGCTCGCAGCTCGTGGACTGACCCCGTCCTAGGTATTCGAACCGTTCTGTTGCAGAGAAGCCCGGCATGATGAACGCCCCGCAGGGGCAGGAGCATGTCGCGAAGACGAGCAAATTCACCGAGGAGAAAATCGCCCTTGCCCTCAAGCAGGCCGAGCTGGGCACGCGCGTGGAGAAGGTCTGTCGCAACATGGGCATCAGCGATGCGACCTTCTATGTCTGGGAAAAGCGCTACGGCGATGTCGGCCCGTCAGAGCTGCCCCCTTGCGCCGTCTTGCCGACATTCGCATCCAACGATTGAGGTTGGCAATCGCTGCACAAGCTCCTTCGCCGTACAACGTTGCCTCGCCTTTGCCTCGCGTTTGGCTCGCCGAAGTTGCGACTTGGCAGGTGGCTATGTCCGCGTCGCCGGATCACGCGAAACGCCACGGGCCTGGAGGTGATGGTCGTTCTTCAGGTGTGGACAGCAGCTTCTTCCCACCACTGGGCCAACGATTGGCCAGATGTGGGCCACAGCCAGCAGCGCAGCAATTCGAAGACCATTGCATCAACCACAGCCATGGCCCGGAAGCGAAGCGATTCCAGGTAGCGGCAGGTGCTGGGTTTCGTGCTTGACTCACGCTTCGATGCGCGTAAGTCCTTGATTTGGCGCGGCTGGCGGGGATCGAACCCACGACCCTCGGCTTCGGAGGCCGATACTCTATCCACTGAGCTACAGCCGCGTGGCTGGAAAAGACCAATACTCGTTCTACTGCGCGGTTCCCGAATGACGACAGCCTTCGGAGGCCAATACTCTATCCACTGAGCTACAGCCGCGCGGCGAGCGCCATTCTAGCGGCTTGCTCTGCTTTGGCCTGGTGGGGGTAGGCCGCTGGCTATAATCGCCGGCTGTCCGTCGACGCCCGGCCAGCCTTGCCTGAAGGCCGAATCCAGCGGTCGGCCCGGCCCGCCTGTCTCCCCCCTTGAGGACCCCATGAGCGATCACGCCCACGATTCCCACACCGGCCCCATCAAGACGCCTGCGCAGCTGCTCTGGACGTCGTTCTTTGCCTTCGTGGTGCCGGTGTTCACCATCATCGGCCTGGTGATGTACGTGACCTCGGCCAACAAGCCTGCCGCCGGTGCGGTCGACCAGGAAATCGCCACCGCCACGCGCATCCAGAAGATTGGCACGGTCGAAATCCGCGACGCCAACCGGCCGCTGGCCGCTGGCGCAGACGTGTTCAAGGCCCAGTGCGCAGCCTGCCACGAAGCGGGCCTGGCCGGCGCACCCAAATTCGGCGACGCTGGCGCATGGGCGCCGCGCATTGCCACCGGTTACGAAGCGCTGCTGAACTCGGCCCTCAAGGGCAAGGGCGCCATGGGCGCTCAGGGTGGTGGCGCCTTCCGTGACGCCGAAATCGGACGCGCGGTGGTGTACATGGCCAACGCCGGTGGCGCGAAGTTCGAGGAGCCGCAGATGGCCGCCGCACCGGCTGCAGCGGCCGCACCCGCCGCCGCCCCTGCTGCACCGGCACCGATGGCCGCCGCACCGGCACCCGCACCGGCACCCGCACCGGCCGCTGCACCTGCCCCTGCCGCCACGACCGTGGCCGCCGGCGCCGGCGAAGCGCTGTACAGGCAGACCTGCACCGTGTGCCATGGTGCCGGCATTGCAGGCGCCCCCAAGACCGGCGACAAGGCCGCATGGGCGCCGCGCATTGCGCAGGGCATCGACACATTGGTGACCCACGCCATTCAGGGCAAGGGCGCCATGCCCCCCAAAGGTGGCGCCATGGCCGCCTCCGACGCAGACATTCGCGCTGCCGTGCAGTACCTGGTGGACGCGGCCAAATAAGGGCACTCACGCGCACGAACAAAAGCCGGTCACTGACCGGCTTTTTTCATGGCCGCGGGGCTGCGCACATAGCCGTGGCGCCTGGGCAGCTCGTCGCTTGACACATCCTCGGGCGTCCATTCTCCCGATTCCACCCGGTCGGCGGCCTGCAGCATGTCGGCGCTGTGGACGATGCCGAAGCCCAGATCGGTGGACAAATACAGGCGCCCTTGTTCATCGACACAGCTGGATGCCACCTGCGCAACCCGCCCGGTGTGCGACCACACCGCGCCGTCGGGCTGCAACCGCCACACGAGTGGCGTGGCCTCGAGCTCGACATAGACGCGCTGCGGGCCGTTCTGGAAGAACCATTGCCCATGCTCATCGGCCAGGTAGTTGCGCTCGATGAAAGCGATGAGTTTGTCGTGCCGCAGCAGCGAGCCCTTGCTCTGGGGGAAGGGCCCGGCCGTCTGGGTGCGGTCGTCGCGCATGTACCAGTTGCCGCGGGCGTCCAGCCCCAGCCAGTCGTGGCAGTGCGGTACGTTGGGCCATTTGGCCAGTGCGGCCTTGACGATCTCATCCATGGGTTCAGACCTGCGCGAGCAGCCAGTGTCCCACGGCGTCCGGCATCGCGCGCACATGACCGGGCACCCCGAGCGCACCGTGCGACTGCGCAAAGCCGACGTGGCCACCATGCGCCGGCTGCCACAAGGTCACGCACGGGCCGACCTCGCCTTCGCGCGGCAGCGAGCTTGCAGGGACGAAGGGGTCGTTGCGGGCGTTCACGGCCAATGCCGGCACACGGATGTGCGCCAGCAGCGGCTTGGCCGACGCCCGGGCCCAGTAGTCCTCGGCGTCGCGAAAGCCATGCAAAGGGGCCGTGAAGATGTTGTCGAAGGTGTACAGATCGGGCGCGGCGCGCAGAGCCCCGGCGTCAAACAGGCCCGGATGCTGGGCCAGCTTGCGCAGCGCCTTGGGCTTCATGGTCTGCAGGAACATGCGCGTGTAGACCTGACGGTTGAAGCCGCGACCGATCGCGTGCCCCCCAGCGGCGAGGTCCAGCGGCGAACAGACCGCGGCCACGGCCCGCACCACCGAAGCGGCTTGTGTGCCCAGTTCGGCGGCCCATCGCAGCAAGGCATTGCCGCCCAGCGACACGCCCACGGCGATCAGGGGGCGCTCGGGCGACTCAGTGGAAAAGCGGCGAAGGATCCAGTCGATCTCTTCGAAATCGCCCGAGTGGTACGCGCGCGGCGCAAGGTTCAACTCACCCGAGCAGCCTCGAAAGTGCGGCACCGCGTAGGCCAGTCCGTGCTCGCGGGCGAAGTCGGCAAACGCCACGGCGTACTGGCTGGCGGAACTGCCCTCAAGGCCGTGGAAGAGCACCAGTTGGGGAGCGCGCGGATGCACCGCATTGACCGCGCGATCGACGTCGATGAAATCCCCGTCCGGGGCCGTCCAGCGCTCACGCGCCCAGGTGGGTGCCGGCCCGAAATGCCGTTTGGCATACAGCGCAGGCCAGATGGTCTGGGCGTGGCCACCGGGCAGCCACCAGGGTGCCCGGTGGCGCTGCAAGGCGTTGGGCAGTTCGGGCTTCAATGCAGGAGCGGCTTGCTGACGGGGTCGGCGGGCTCGGTGCGGGAGCCCGGACTGGCGTGGTGGGCCACCAGGCGCCAGCCTTGCGCCGTCTTGGTATAGACGTTGGTCGCCACGACGAAGGCGTGTTGAGGGCCGTCATCGGTGAGCACCGCCACGCGCTCCACGACGCTGTGCACCGAGCAGTGGCCCGCATCGAAGCGCTGCACCTTCTCCGGCGTGGCCATCACCGCGCCGTTGGCAAACATCGCTTCGAAGGCGGCCCGAATGGCCGCGTGCCCCAGCAGGCGCGGCCCCCCAGGGTGCACACAGACGATGTCGTCCTCGTCGGTCCAGCAGGCCATCAGGCGCTCGATGTCGGCGTGCTGCAAGGCGTCGTAGAACATCGCTTCGGTGTCGTCGGGCGTGCCCGGGGGCAGTTTCGATTTGCGCATGCCGGCATTGTGCCGTCGCGACATCGGCCAGGGGTATAGTGGCCGGCGTTTGCCGACACCTGAGGGGGAACGATGCGCCGTCTGATTCAATTGCTGTTGCTTGGTGCCGTCACGCTGCTGGGCGGCTGTGGCTACAACGACTTCCAGCGACTCGACGAAGAGAGTCGCTCGGCGTGGGCCGAGGTGCTCAACCAGTACCAACGGCGGGCCGACCTGATCCCGAACATCGTGGCCACGGTGCAGGGCGAGGCGAACTTCGAGCGCTCGACGCTGGAGGCTGTCGTCAACGCGCGCTCGCGGGCCACGTCGATCCAGGCCACGCCGGAACTGCTCAACGACCCGGCAGCGCTGCAGAAATTCCAGGCAGCACAAGGCGAACTGGGCAGCGCGCTCAGCCGTCTGATGGTGGTCGTGGAGCAGTACCCCAACCTCAAGGCGAACCAGGGCTTCGCGGATCTTCGCGTGCAACTGGAAGGCACCGAGAACCGCATCACCGTAGCCCGCAACCGCTACATCCAGGCGGTGCAGGCGTACAACGTGCTGGCTCGCAGCTTTCCGTCCAACCTGACGGCCATGGTGTTCGGCTACACACCAAAGGCCAACTTCAGCGTGGCCAATGAGGCCGCCATCAGTGCACCGCCCAAGGTGGACTTCGGCACCCCGGCGGGCACACAGAAACCATGATTCAACGGGCCGTTGTGGCGGCCCTGCTGTGGCTGCTGGCCACTGGACTGGCCTGGGCGCAATCATTGCAGCCGGTCCCGCAGTTGCAATCCCGGCTGATCGACCTCACGCAGACGCTCGATGGCGCTGCGGCAGCGCGCATCGAGGGCCGGCTGGCCGCCTTCGAGCAGGCCCGCGGCACACAGATCGTGGTGGTGATGATCCCCACCACAGCGCCAGAGGACATCGCCGACTACACGCAACGCCTGGGCGACGCCTGGAAGATCGGGCGCCGGGATGTGGGGGACGGCCTGCTGTTCGTCATCGCCAAGAACGACCGGCGCCTGCGCATTGCACCGGCCAAGGCGCTCGAAGGGGCGATCCCCGATCTGCTGGCCAAACGCATCATCGATCAGGCGGTGACGCCGGCATTTCGACAGGGCGACTTTGCCGGCGGCATCGAGGCCGGGCTCGATGCCATCGAAAGCGCCATCAAGGGCGAGGCTTTGCCGCTGCCCGACGCGACTGCATCACGCGACGAAACGCCCGACTGGACCGGCGCGCTGTTGTTCCTCGTCTTCGCCGTGCCCATGCTGGCCGGCTTCATGCGCAATGCCTTTGGCCGGGCGCTGGCGGTGCCGCTCACCGGTTCAGCGGCCGCGCTGCTGGCCTGGGTGATCACCTCGGTGGTGTGGGTGAGCGCCGGTGCGGGGCTGATTGGTGCGTTGGTGGCCCTCATGGCCAAAGTGCCCAGCGGCAACTGGCGCTCGGGGACGTCGCGTCGGCGCGACGGCTGGGGCAACGGGGGTGGCTGGGGTGGCGGCCGGGGCGGCGGGTTCGGTGGCGGCGGTGGATTCAGCTCCGGTGGCGGTGGCAACTTCGGGGGCGGCGGTGCCTCGGGCGGATGGTGAGCGCATGACGATCGTGGCCCGATGGCGGCGCTGGCTCAGGCACCGCTGGATGGACGCCAGCGACAGCCGTCGCGCTGTGCCCGATGACATGGCCGAGCGCCTGGCGATGCGCATTCGCGCCAGTGAGGTGCGGCATACGGGTGAGGTGCGACTGCTCATCGAGGCCTCGCTGCCTGGCGGCTATCTGCGCAGAATTCGTGAACCCGCCGATCTGCAACCGGTGATCCGCGACCGCGCCCTGGCCTGGTTCGGTCGTCTGCAGTTGTGGGACACCGAGCACAACAACGGCGTGTTGATCTACCTGCTGCTGGCCGAGCGGGCGATCGAGTTTGTGGCCGATCGTGGCCTGGCGCGCCAGGTGCCTCCTCAAACCTGGCAAGCCATCGTCGAACGGCTGGGTCAGCGTTTACACGGCGACCAGACCGAGGACGGTCTGACCCAGGCGCTCGAAGAGGTGTCGGCATTGCTGGTGGCGCACTTCCCGGCCGATCCGCAAGCGCCAGTGCACAACGAGCAACCCGACGACATCGTGCGCGTTTGACGCGCCTGTCACGACGATCAGCCGTTGTTTCGGTTGGTGCCCGTGCGGTTGTTCATCACCACCTGCAGCTCCTGCTGGAGCGCCTTGTTCATCTGGGCGAAGGTCTTGAGCTTGCGGGTGGTTTCGCGCAAGCGGTCGGCCAGCCGCTTGGAGATGGCCAGCAACAGGCGGGCGCCCAGGCGAGGATCCTCGCGAAGCAATCGCATCAGCGCGGTACGCGAGAGCACGGCGGCGGCGATGTCGGTGTTGGCGGTGCAGGTGGCCGAGCGGGGCGCGCCATCGAGCACGCCCATTTCACCGATGAGGTGACCCGGCCCCATGATGTTGACCACCATGCTTTCGTGAAGCCCAGGCAGCTCGCTCTCGACCGCAATGTCGCCTTCCAGCAAGAGCAGCATGTAGTCGTTGCTCTTGACCTCGCCCTCTTGAATGATGATGGTCCCGGCCTTGATCAGCTTGGGGCGCATGTAGCCCACCACCTTGAGGGCGTCGGCAATCGTCAGGTCGGCCAGCGCGGTGGGCGTGACCAACAGCCGGGCCGCCACTTCTTCGGGGGCCAGTTCCGGGCTATCAAAAAGCGAGGACATGGAGAACAGGCAATGAGACGAGGGCCATCATAGTGGCCGCCTATCCGCATGAACAGCCGCCACCCAAAAAAAGACCGGCACTGTGGCCGGTCCTTTGTCGGTCATCAAGTCGCCTTCACTTCTTCTGGCGGTACTTGCGCAGCGCAGCGATCTGTGCAGCCATGACCGCCAGCTCGGAGGTCGCCTTGGCCAGGTCGACATCGCTCTTGGCATTCTTGACGGCTTCCTCAGCCTGCTTGCGGGCATCGGTGGCCTTGGCTTCGTCCAGGTCCTTGCCGCGAATCGCGGTGTCGGACAGAACGGTGACCACGTCCGGCTGCACTTCGAGGATGCCGCCTGCCACGAAGACGAACTCTTCGCCGCCATCGGCTTTCTCAATGCGCACGGCACCCGGCTTGATGCGGGTGATCAGCGGAATGTGCCCCGGCAGAATGCCGAGCTCGCCCGCTTCACCCGGCAGGGCGACGAACTTGGCTTCGCCAGAGAAGATCGACTCCTCGGCGCTCACCACGTCAACATGAATCGTGCTCATGGGATTCCTTTCGTTCAGCGTTGAGGTTTCAGGGTTGAGCGAGCGGATGACGTACCCAGACCACGCTCAACGCCGACCACCAAACGCTCAACCTGCAATCTTCTTGGCCTTCTCGAAAGCCTCGTCGATGGTGCCGACCATGTAGAAGGCCTGCTCGGGCAGGTGATCGCACTCACCGGCGGAGATCATCTTGAAGCCGCGGATGGTTTCCGACAGCGGCACGTACTTGCCGGGCGAACCGGTGAACACTTCGGCCACGTGGAACGGCTGCGACAGGAAACGCTGGATCTTGCGAGCGCGCGCCACGGTGAGCTTGTCTTCCGGCGCCAGTTCGTCCATGCCCAGAATGGCGATGATGTCGCGCAGTTCCTTGTAGCGCTGCAGCGTGCCTTGCACCGAACGGGCCACGCCATAGTGCTCCTCGCCCACCACGTGGGGGTCGAGCTGGCGGCTGGTCGAGTCCAGCGGGTCCACGGCGGGGTAGATGCCCAGCGCAGCGATGTCACGCGAGAGCACCACGGTGGAGTCCAGGTGGGCGAAGGTGGTGGCCGGCGACGGGTCGGTCAAGTCGTCGGCAGGCACGTACACGGCCTGGATCGAGGTGATCGAGCCGACTTTGGTCGAGGTGATGCGCTCTTGCAAGCGGCCCATTTCTTCGGCCAGCGTCGGCTGGTAACCCACGGCGGAAGGCATACGGCCCAGCAACGCGGACACTTCGGTACCGGCCAGCGTGTAGCGGTAGATGTTGTCCACGAAGAACAGCACGTCACGGCCTTCGTCGCGGAACGACTCGGCGATGGTGAGGCCGGTCAGGGCCACGCGCAGACGGTTGCCCGGGGGCTCGTTCATCTGGCCGTAGACCATGGCCACTTTGGACTGGCTCAGATCTTCCTGCACCACGACCTTGGAGTCCGACATCTCGTGATAGAAGTCGTTGCCCTCGCGGGTGCGCTCACCCACGCCAGCGAACACAGACAGGCCCGAGTGCGCCTTGGCGATGTTGTTGATGAGCTCCATCATGTTCACGGTCTTGCCCACACCGGCGCCACCGAACAGGCCCACCTTGCCGCCCTTGGCAAACGGGCAGACCAGGTCGATCACCTTGATGCCGGTTTCGAGCAGCTCGGTCGAGGGGGACAGTTCGTCGTAGGCCGGGGCCTTGCGGTGGATGGACGCCGTCAGGGTCTGGTCGACCGGGCCGCGCTCATCAATCGGGTTGCCCAGCACGTCCATGATGCGGCCCAGGGTGGCCTTGCCCACGGGCACGGTGATCGGCGCGTGGGTGTTGGTCACCTGCATGCCGCGACGCAGACCGTCGGAAGAGCCCAGGGCGATGGTGCGCACCACGCCGTCACCGAGCTGTTGCTGGACTTCCAGCGTGAGGGCGGAGCCCTCCATCTTGAGCGCGTCGTAGACGCGGGGCATCTGGTCACGCGGGAACTCCACGTCCACGACGGCGCCGATGCACTGGACGATCTTGCCTTGCACTTGAGACATGATGTGTACCTTCTGTTTTCTCTGGATTCGGGTTGACGCGGGCCTGTGCGATTACACGGCGGCGGCGCCGGCGACGATCTCGGACAGCTCTTTGGTGATGCCGGCCTGACGGGTCTTGTTGTAGACGAGCTTGAGCTCGTTGATCACGTTGCCCGCGTTGTCGGTGGCGGCCTTCATGGCCACCATGCGCGCCGATTGCTCGGACGCCATGTTTTCGGCAACGGCCTGATACACCAACGCTTCGACATAACGCACCAGCAGTTCGTCAATGACGGCAGGCGCGTCGGGTTCGTAGATGTAGTCCCAGTCGCGACCACCCGCACCGTCCTGAAGCTCGTCGACCGACAGGGGCAGCAGCTGTTGCACCACGGCCTCCTGCTTCATCGTGTTGATGAAGCGGGTGTAAACGAGATGCACGCTGTTGATCTTGCCCTCGGTGTAGGCATCGAGCAGCACCTTGACGGGGCCGATCAGCTTCTCGAGGTGAGGGGTGTCGCCCAGACCGGTCACGCTGGAGACGACCTTGGCGCCAATGCGGTTCATGAAGCCGAACCCCTTGTTGCCGATGGCCACGACCTGCGCGCTGGCACCCTTGGCCTGCAGCGCCTTGAGCTCGTTGGTGAAGGCGCGCAACACGTTGGTGTTGAGGCCGCCACACAAGCCCTTGTCGGTGGTCACGACCACGAAACCAGCCGTGCTGGCTTCGTTCTTCTCCATGAAGGGGTGCGTGTACTCGGGGTTGGCCTTGCTCAGGTTGCCCGTGATCTGGCGCACCTTCTCCGCGTACGGACGGGCCGAACGCATGCGGTCCTGCGCCTTGCGCATCTTCGAGGCGGCGACCATCTCCATGGCCTTGGTGATCTTCTTGGTGTTCTCCACCGATTTGATCTTGCCGCGGATTTCCTTGCCTGCTGCCATCGCTGCTCCTGGTTGGCCCTGGGGCGATCAGTACGTGCCGGACTTCTTGAACTCGGTGATGGCGGCCGTCAGCTGGGCTTCGGCATCCTTGTCCATCGCCTTGTCGTTCTGCAGCTTGGTCACCAGAGCAGCGTGCTTGTCCTTGAGGAAGGCATGCAGGCCGGCCTCGAATGACAGCACCTTCTTGACTTCGATGTCGTCAAGGAAGCCCTTGTTCACAGCGAACAGCGTGGACGCCATCAGCGCGATCGGCAGCGGGCTGTACTGGGCCTGCTTGAG
>NZ_JAHBZK010000019.1 GCF_019635465.1 Hydrogenophaga sp. | reverse complement strand
CTCACCTTCAGTGAACAGGTGCGCCGCACTGTGCAGCACCATATCGGCGGGTGCGAGGGTACGCACATTGGCCCACCCCGGCACAGGGACAGCAGCGGCCAGTATGGCGTCTGAACCCGATGCAAGCGAGCCGGTCAAGGGCACCAACGCATGGTGAACATCAAGCACCGTGCCGCGGCGCATGTGCCGCAGTGGCGGAAGCTCGTGCATCCAGGTGCGGTAGTAGTGTTGGTCGTACGCATCGCTCTTGGTGGACACCCAGCCAGCACGCATGAGCGCTGACTCCGCATCGGCGAGTCGATCTCGAGGAACCAGAATATCGATGTCCGACACCATGCGTCCATGGCCGGCATCCAGCTCCCCGATCACGTATGCAGCCCCCTTGAGCAAGATGAGGGGGAGTTGCATCGGCGCGAACAATCCCTGCAATCGCCGCACCTCATGCCTGATCTCTTCATGTTGACGATCAGCCAGAAGCATCGATGACCGCAAATGGCGGGTCACTTCAACGGGCAACTTGGCCATTGCGCCGTGGCGACCGATCGTGCTGGCCATTCGCCCCAGCACATCTGCACGCCTGGCCAGTCGAATCACCAGATCCCACTGACCGGGAGAGAGTTGCGCAGCAGCTCGATGGTCAAACAATGACTGTGTCAGCAGATGAAGGCTTGGGTGCATCAGTCTTACCCGCTCAATCCATCGAACCATGCCGTCGCCTCGTCAAGGCGGCTGTAGGTGAGTTGGACAACATCGCAGTTGTCGATCATCGCCGCCAGGCGCTCGAAACCGGAACGGCCGTGCACGTGGTAGTTGAAGCTGTTCGACGCGAGCTCCACCAGCGCCTGCGGATGCTCGATCTGATGCACGGACAAAGGCGCACCCGGCGTGTACTGGGGAAACACAATCCAGCGGGGCAATGCCGACTCGCTGGCCCGCTGCAGACTGGTGTCACTGACCCCCATGTGCGCTACGGTACCTTTGCTGGTGTCATGCGCAATCGGTCCAAACACTGCCTTGGGCAGGAGCCCTTTCATCAGCTGAATCGAGTTGT
Organism: Hydrogenophaga sp.; assembly: GCF_019635465.1. Taxonomy (GTDB): domain Bacteria; phylum Pseudomonadota; class Gammaproteobacteria; order Burkholderiales; family Burkholderiaceae_C; genus Hydrogenophaga. The sequence goes on along the minus strand of NZ_JAHBZK010000019.1, from coordinate 106,651 downwards.
TCTTGAGACTGATGGGGCGTGGGCAAGCGGTCAACAGCCCTGATTGCGGATCGACAAGCGCCAGCTCGTCCGACAGCAAGCGCCACCCTTGATGCATCAGCCATGCGCACAGCGTGCTCTTCCCCGACCCCGGCGGCGCCGGCATGATCACTGCCAAGCCGTTGCGCTCCACAACGGCGGCGTGAATCGTCAGCCAATTGTGGCAATGGCTGGTGATGCACCAGTTCAACCCCCACTCGAACAGCGCAAACGCCTCGCCGCGAGCCAAGGGCGTGAACGGCCGCATGCCATCGACGTCGAGTTCGCACAATGGCCGGCGCCATCCCATTCGGGGAACCAACCCCAGGTGAAAGTCCCGGAAGGAATCCGGCTCGTTGACCAGGCCGTACGCGCCATAGAGGGCGCGAAGGCCTTCAGCCACTACGGGTATTGGGCTCTTGATCTGTATCTTGAACGGCGGAATGGAAACGACCAGCCCTGCGCCGTTCAAGCGGGAGGAGAGTTCGGACTCGGTCAGGGAGCTGAGACTTGGCGCGTCGCTCATGTCGACTGCAAGCGTTCGATCAGCCCAAGGTGTTCGAACTGCGCCAATTGACGCACTACTTGATCCACATCGGACGAAGTCGGGGCCTCGCCGAGCAGTTCCGCCGCAAGGCTTCCTGCATCGTGGGGAAAGCCGTCAAGCAGCGCTTGCATGATGTCACCGCCAACCGGCGTCAAGGCGTGGAGGCTTGCGTCGGTGGCGTCATACACCACCGCGCCCTCTGACCAGACCTTCAGCGCGAGCGTGTCAGGGTAACGGCAGACCCAGTGGCAGGCGGGCATCACGCCCGATCAGAGAAAGGCCGGTCCGTACACCATATCGAAGTAGGCCATGGTGTCCGTGTAACTCCATGTCGCACCCGCGAAGGGTTGCCACGAACCTTGTCCCTGCCAGATCGATTTGCACTGCGCCTTGGTGAGCATCACGATCGACGGATCGTTCTGGTAGGCGACAGCCGTTAGAAACGCCGCTACGACGTGGCGTGCGAGCGCCGTGTTGTACTGGTTGCCCCCCATGTCAAGCACGTCCTGCAGGCTTTTGCCGGTATAGGCGCTGCCAGGGTTAGCGGTAAATCCGGTCTCACTGGAGATGAACTTCGTGTTCTTCTTGTAGTCGGCGGGTAGGCCATCACCATGGCGCTTCCAGTAACCATGCGAGCGGCACTCATAGTCCGTTTTGATGTCGCGCTGGTAGCTAACCTTCATGTTCGCGGCACGCAGCGATGAGAACGACGACGGCCGGATGCAGGTGTGATCGCCGGCCAGCACCGAATTGCTCTTGAGACCCGCGACCACAGGCGCAGCGCTCAGGCCGGCTCGCACCAAATGGCGTCGTGACAACCCGCCTTGAGGGGATTCGGCGGGTGACTTCGCTTGGGCGGAATCGTTCATATGGTCAGACATAGTGGCCTCACTGATTGGGCGCCCAGTGCCCATTGGCGTGACTGGACTTCGACGCGATTTTACGGGTTTCTGTAGCAAAAAGTAAACGCTCTGCGCGGTTTAGCGCCCTATTGGGCCCCCTTGCCGGTCAATACGACACCCACGGTTTCAAAAAGGATCACCAGATCAAGGAACAACGAGTGATTCTTAACGTAATAGAGGTCGAACTGAAGCTTCTCAGCGGTGTCCTCCACGGTAGATCCGTACTGGTATCGAACTTGAGCCCAACCCGTCACCCCTGGCTTTACGCTGTGGCGAACAGCGTAGAAGGGAATTTCCTGCACCAGTTTGTCGACAAAGAATCCCCGTTCCGGGCGCGGCCCCACGAGACTCATGTCTCCTTTGAGCACGGAGAACAGCTGGGGCAATTCGTCGACCCGAATCTTGCGAATGACCTTGCCCACCCGGGTGACGCGGCTGTCGCCAGCCGTGGCCCAACGTGGCACACCGTCCTTTTCGGCATCGGTGCGCATGCTGCGGAACTTGACGACATTGAACGGACGCCCATTGAGCCCGATACGCTCCTGCCGGTAAAGCACGGGACCGGGGCTCTCAAGTTTGATCGCCAGGGCAGTGATGGCCATCAAGGGCAGCGCCAGCAAAAAGAGCACGCTGGCACCAGCCAGATCAAACAACCGTTTGATGGTGGTTCGAACCACGCCTTGATTGAAGCCTTCTCCAAAAATGAGCCACCCAGCCGACACGGCGTCGAGTCGGATCTGGCCAAGGTTTTGCTCATAGAACGTCGCAATATCGGTTACCCGAACGCCGCCCAGCTTGCAATCGAGCAGTTCTCGCATTGGCATGCTGCCGCCACGGCGCTCAGACAATGCGACCACCACCTCATCAATGCCTTGTGAGCGAACGAATTCGTCCAGCTTGCGCTCCGCAGGCAACACCACATTGGCTTGCACAACCGGTTCGCGTTCATTGGGGCCGGCCATGTACCCAAACAGCTCGGCGTTGGTACCCGTGTGCTCAAGGCAACGGCCCACTGCCTGTGCCCGATCGCCAGAGCCGAACACAAGCACGCGGCGGCGCGCAACCGTGCGCGGCAGAAACTCGCCGACAACCACCTGATAGATCAGCAAGGCGGCCGTCACCATCATGATGAGCACGACCGACCAGGTTCGCCCATAGAACGCATGCAGCGGCAGCAGCAGCAGAATCGCTGACGACAACAGCGAGGTCGTGATGAACGACACGACCGAGCGGGCAATTGCTTGGCGAGGGCTGAGTGCGCCGCGCCGGTCGTAAAACCCGAGCGCCGAATTGATGGCGAGAAAGCCCAGGCCCATGACCAAGCCCCGGATCACCCCTCGCCCGATCTGGGCCGAGGTCAGTTCTTCCGGCTCCGACAGTGCGACCAACGCACCGACAAATACGCCAGCCACCAACAGCACATCCAGCATCTGCTGGATCAGGGTGCGACGGTCGAAATAATGGTTGAATATCTTGATCAAACGGTGTCGCCTGACCGCTCCACAAACGGAACGGGGGTAGCGCCTCTCCTGTAGCTCGAACGAGGATAACGGGCGACACAAGTCAGAACAATCGTTTACATCCTGCTGATGTGTGATGTTTTTGGCCTAAGCAGCAGACTTGTGCCCAGCGTGAGCCACACCCCAAGGCTCAGGCGGGACAGCTCACTGAAGCTGATGAACACGGATAGCGCTGCCACGGCCAGCACGCTGGCCGCCAACGCTGGCGCAACGTCGGCCATTTCGTGACGAACCCGCCAGCACTGACGAAGTGCCAATAGCCACGCAATCACCCAACCCATCGATCCAAGGGCCCCGCCCTCAAGCCAGTACTGAAGGTACTGGTTGTCAAGATGCCAGGGCTCAAATCGGCCCTGAGCCGCAGCCAGCCAGAAGCGATGGCCCTGAGAGAAATCGCCATTGACCAGGACGTCGACGCCGTCTGGCGAGTCCAAGTTCAGCTGTCTCACCTCAATTCGTGTTCCCGGCGTCAGTACCGAAATGGCAAAGGTCCGAGGGCGCCAACGGGCCAGCCAAGCGTCAGGGGAGAAGTCGCTCCCCTTCAAGTCAAATGCCACAGATTGCACTTGGTGTTCCTGGCCCCCGACTTGAAATCTTCTCCATTGGCAGCGCCGGTCGTAGATCAGGTAGCGCTCGCACAAACTTGCCAGGATGGTCACCGGCTCAGGCGCAAGTAGCTGCAAGCGCACGGAATACGAGCCCACCTGCGCGTCCTTGACCCGCTGGGTGGCGGCAAAGAGTGGCCCGGCACGCGGGTCGTCGATGGGTCCCTGCAATCGCATCACCCATTGCCCCTTGGCGCTTTGACGCCACGCCAGTTGGCCACCGAAGGACCCGGGCCCTGGAGAGTTGCCATACCGGTGTGTCCATTGCATGGGACCAAGGCCAAGCAACTTTTCCGTGTCACTTTGCAACAAGCCCCAAGCCTTGTGCCAATGCGCGAGGCGGGCTTGAAAATCCCGCCCAACCGCGTCGAGACGACGTGGCATGTCGCCCCCTTGTGTCATGGCCCAACCCACCTGAAGAGCCAGGGCCAAGGTCAGGATGACCGCTTGACGCCGCTGGCGAGGCTGCCATCGACACAGCGCTGGCGAGTGCCACACCAGGGCGACGATGGCGCCTGACGCCAGCAATGCTGCGCCCAGCACTGCGCGCGATTGCATTGCCACCAATGTCTGCGCGGCAAGCAATACAAGCAACGCCAAAATGAACCACCGCCGACTGTCCGATTCGCGCACCAGGCACCAGAGCAACATGGGCAGCGTCAAAGCCAGGTAGACATCGATCGCGCCGCCTCCCAGGCGCATCTCCCAGAACATGGCTGCCACGCGATACCCCCCTACAGGCATCAGACGCCCGCCATCGAGCAGCAGCTCCCACAACACGGTCAGGCACACAAGGCACAGTCCGATCAGGCACCCCAGAATCCAGTGGCGGGCCAATCCGAGCGGCTCACCCCTTTCGGCCACCAGCCAGGTTGACAGCAGCAGGACAGCCCACAACAACGCTTTTGATCCACGCCAGGCATCAAGCCAGGCCACTGGGTCGGTGAAGGTCCGATCCTGCGCCACCATGGCCGTCAACCCGCCAAGCAATACCAGGGCGGGCAAGCTCAATACCAGGCAAAGCCGGCGCCCGTCCACCGGTGGACGGGCCGTGGCAAACGCGTTGGCCATCGCAGTACCGGCTATCAAGGCCAGAGACAGCAGGTCAATCTCATCGACCCAGTGTTCGCCACGCCAGATGCTCGCATCCGCCATAGGCAGCAAAGCCGCGAGCAAGGTTACCCCTAGCAGCGGCCTGCGCGCTGCCAGGGCGACGACGCCACATACAGCGGCCACGCAGCCTGCTGGCCAAAGGGGATGCGACGCCGCCAATGCCAGCGCAGCGGCCCAAGCCACCAATGCCCCACCCAGCCAGACTGGACGGGCAATTCCTGCGGACGCCACACTTGGCATCATCACGGCTGCAAACCCGCACAACGCATGTCGTTGCAGGCGGATTGGGCAGCGGGCGCAATCGGACTCTTCACTAGATAAATAAAAAGACTGAATCAGGCAGATCAATGTATCAAATGGAAACGCCTTGCCAATGCGTGATACCTGCCACGACTCGCCTTCCTACAGAGGGAAAACCGGCCTATGCGGGCGAGTCCGGGTAGGGGTCCGCTCATACATCCTGAATTGGGTCGGTCACAAAGGCATGAAACGATACGCACGCCGCAGTGGCCCGTGGGCGAAAAGCCATACGGAACACCCGGCATCTTCCCGAATTCCCGCAACTGGTCTTCGGCGTCATCGCTGGCGCTGCACGACCGAGTGTTTGCCTGACGAACGCCACCTCGACATCATTGATGGACTCGCTCGACTCATCTCATCAGGTCAATCACCGCATGCTCTGCACGCTTTTTGCCGCCTTGGCTCTGACCGCATGTGGCGGCGGCGGGGGATCGGGCGCCTCGCAAGACGTTGCCCAAGGCAGTGAGGCGCAGGCGCCGACGACCAGTCCGAGTCCGAGTCCGAGTCCTACCCCGAGTCCGAGTCCTTCCCCGAGTCCGAGTCCTTCCCCGAGTCCGAGTCCGGCCCCTGCGGCAGGCGCTGCAGGTCTCGCGTGCGCCAGTGGTGCCATCACCTGCGTGGAAGTCTCCAGCGGCACGGCGCAGACCAGCGTGCCTGTGACCTTCGGTCAGCCCTTCCGCAAAGGCGACTGGTCCAGCACCCAGGGCCTGGTCGCCCGCGACGCCAGCGGCACCTCCGTGCCCCTGCAGGCCGATGAACTCTCCACCCACGCCGACGGCTCGGTGCGCTTTGCCGTGCTCAGCGCCCAGGTCCCCAACCTGGCCGCCAACACCCCGCGCATCATCAACTTCTACACCGCGGCCAAGTCCTCCTCCAGCGCCAGCCTGCCCGCCAACCCCAACTGGAACCTGCAGGTCACCGCCACCCTCGCTGACGGCACCAAGCTCGTGGCCAGCCCGCAGGCCGCGCTGCAGCAAGCCATCGCCTCGGGCGCCAACCGCCGCCTCAACGGCAGCGTGGCCAGCGAGTTCAACATCGTCGCCCCGATGGTCAACCAGTCCACCGGCGCCGCTCACCCGCACCTGGTCGCACGGCTGCACACCCGTCTCTACGAAGGCGGCGCGCGCATCCGCACGGACGTGATCATGGAGAACAACTGGACCTTCAAGAGCGGTCCCTCCAACATCACCTACTCCCTCTCGGTCACCGCCAACGGCCAGACCCTGCTGAGCCAGCCCTCCTTCACCCACTACCACCACGCCCGCTGGCACAAGGTGGTCTGGAACGGCACTGCCCCCAGCTACCGGCTGCGCCACAACATGCCCTACGTCGTGGCCAGCAAGGCCGTGCTCAACTATGACCTGGGCATCAGCGTGCCCTCCACCGTACTGAGCAACCTCGCCAGCCGCCTGGCCAGCTCCAACACCGGCCCCATGGGCCCGGCGCTGGTGCAGACCTACTTCCCCATGACCGGCGCACGCCCGGACATCGCCATCCTGCCCCAGTGGTCCGTGCTCTATCTCATCACCCAGGACGACCGCGCCCTGGCGGCCATGCTGGCCAACGCCAATGCCGCCGCCGGTGTGCCCGTGCACTACCGCGATGAGGACACCGATCAGCCCCTGAGCGTGGAGACCCGACCCAATGTCGAGCTGCAGTACAGCAGCTCGCAGCCGGCGGTGCCCTCCGGTTCGGGCTCGACCGTCTGGACGCCCGATCGCGCTCACCAGCCCTCCTTCGCCTACCTGCCCTACCTCATCACGGGCGACGCCTTCTACCTCGACGAGATGATGTTCTGGGCCAGCTGGAACATCGGCATGAGCGACAAAGGCACCCGCCTGCAGAGCAAGGGTCTCATCTACTACGACCAGACCCGCGCCCAAGCCTGGTCGCTGCGCTCCATCGGTGAGGCCGCCTTCGCCGCGCCCGACAGCCATCCGCTCAAGAGCTACTACAACAACGTGTTGCTCAACAACATGGCCTACTACGGCAGCTCCGCCCAGTACTCGCCCATCGGTGGCCTGCACCTCAAGGACTACCCCGGCTTCCTCACGCCCTGGCAGAGCGACTTCATGACCGTCGTCTACAGCTGGCTCACCGAGAACAACGTGGCCAAGGCCTCCGACGCCCTCAACCTCATCGGCAAGTTCCAGGTCGGGCGCTTCCTCAACGAGGCCAACGGCTACTGCCCCACCAAGGCACTCACCTACGACCAGAGCAGCCGCAACGGCTCCGGCCAGTGGATCACCACCTGGAGCGAGATGTTCAACTACAACTTCGCCTCCTACGCCGGCAAGCCCTGCAGCCAGGTTCCGCTCAACGAGGAGGCCTACCCCAGCGAGCCCGATGGCATGTCCGCCATGGCACGTGCCTCCATGGCCTCCGCTTACAACGCAGGCATGAGCGATGGCCTGGCCGCCTACAACAAGGTCAAGTCACTGTCCTCCGCCATGGACGCCAACCTGCCCTCCGACCCCACCTGGGCCATCGTGCCTCGATGAGCTGAGGTCTAAAGGAGCGACCGCAGCTCGCGAGAGGCCTCCAGCAACAGGGGCAAAAGCTCTGACTTGAGCTGAACAGCGTCCATTCGATCCGGGGAAACCACGACATTCAGGGCAGCCAGCGTGCTGCCCTTCATGTTTCGCAACGGAACCGCCAGAGCCAGCACGCCCAACTCGTGCTCTTCCCTCACGACCGCCAGGTCCTCCTGCCGGACCTGCGCCACCGCGGCGCGCAGGCTCCTGGGATCAATCGCTGTCATCGGCGTCAGTCGCTGCAACTCGCGCCCCTTCATCCATTCCGCGAATGCCTGCGGCCGCATGGCCGCCAGGAGAATTCGCCCAGTCGACGTCGCGTGCGCAGGCATGCGTGTGCCCAGATGCAATCCATAGGGGACGAGACGCTGCGCCTGAGGCGAAGCACTGCGGGCCACGATGACCACCTCTTCGCCATCGAGCACCGCCACCGAGAAAGACTCTCGCGCCACCAATGCCAATCGGTTCAAGGTGGGTTGAACCAGGCGAGGCAGCCGCGACGACGCCAGATAACTGCCTGACAGGCGCAGCACCTTGGGCGACAGCCAGTAGTGGCGGCCATCGGATTCGAGATAGCCCAGATCTGCCAAGGTCAAGAGGTGGCGCCTGGCTGCGGCGCGCGTCAGCCCAGCCCGCTCCCCGGCCTGCGTCGCGTTCAAACGCTGGCGTTCGGTGTCAAAGCTCTCCAGCACGGCCAATCCTTTGGCCAGGCCTTCGATGAAATCCGCGCGCGCAATGCCTGTCTGTCTCATCGCCCTGCTCCAACAAGCGCGCGATGATCGCACACATTGCGCGATCATCGCGCAAAGTTCCCGAACCGCCGTTGAGTGTGTCGAGGAGTGCGCATAGGCTGCGCGCATCACCCAATACCCGGAGACATACCCCATGCGAACCCAGGTCGCCATCATCGGCGCGGGCCCCTCGGGCCTGCTGCTTGGTCAGCTGCTGCACAAGGCCGGCATCGACAACGTCATCATCGAACGGCAGAGCGCCGACTATGTATTGGGCCGTATCCGCGCCGGCATCCTCGAGCAGATCGCGGTTGACCTGTTGCATGAAGCCGGCGTGGGAGAGCGCGTGGCGCGCGAGGGTACCGTTCACCACAGCATCGAACTCGTCTTCAAGAACACACGTCACCCCATCGACGTGACAGGTCTGACCGGTGGCAAGGTTGTGACCGCCTACGGACAGACCGAGGTCACACGCGACCTGATGGAAGCCCGTGCCGCCGCGGGCTTGCCCACCGTGTACAGCGCCGCCAACGTCAGCGTGCATGGCTTCGACGGCGACCGCCCGACCGTGCGCTATGAGGCTGACGGACAAACCCACGAACTGGCCTGCGACTTCATCGCCGGCTGCGACGGCTTTCACGGCGTGTGCCGTGCCAGCGTGCCCGAAGGGGCCATCACCGAATACGAGAAGGTCTACCCCTTCGGGTGGATCGGTGTGCTGGCCGACGTGCCACCGGTGTCACCTCACGCGGTCGTCTATGCCAACAGCGACCGAGGCTTCGGTCTGTGCTCGATGCGCAGCCTCACGCGCAGCCGCTACTACGTGCAATGCCCCATCGACGACAAAGTCGAGCAATGGAGCGACGACCGCTTCTGGGACGAGCTTCGTCGCCGGCTGGACCCGGCCATGGCCGAAGCCATCGTGACCGGACCCAGCATCGAAAAGAGCATCGCGCCCCTGCGCAGCTTTGTGGCAGAGCCGATGCGCTTCGGCCGAATGTTTCTCGCCGGCGACGCGGCCCACATCGTGCCGCCCACAGGCGCCAAGGGCCTGAACCTGGCCGCCAGCGACGTGAAGTACCTCTCCAGCGCGCTCATCGAGCACTACATCGAGAAAAGCGATGTCGGCATCGATCACTACTCGCAGCGTGCCTTGGCCCGCATCTGGCGTGCAGAGCGCTTCAGCTGGTGGCTCACCACCCTGATGCACCGCTTCCCCGACACCGGCGGCTTTGGCCAGAAGGTGCAGGAGGCCGAACTGGAGTACCTGGTGAACTCGGAAGCGTTGTCGCGATCGCTGGCCGAAAACTACGTTGGCTTGCCACTGGATTTTGGCGACAAGACGCGCGGCTGAGCGCATTCGCGCTGTCGCCAACTTGCCGCTGCGGCGCGCGCTTGGCGACTACAGTCACCGGCTACTCGACCACCCGGTGATCCGATGACCAGCACCACCCTCAAGCCATTGCGCGGCGTGCGCGTGCTCAGCCTCGCCTTGAACCTGCCCGGTCCGGCCGCCCTGATGCGTCTGCGCGCCCTGGGCGCCACCTGCCGCAAGGTGGAGCCACCCGGGCGCGACGGCGGCAGCGGCGACCCCATGGCGCAGTACAACCCAGGCGCCTATGCCGTGCTGCACGAGGGCGTTCGCGTGGTCACCATGGACCTCAAGAGCGACCGGGGCCAGGCTGCGCTGCAGCGCGAGCTGGGCAAGACCGACGTCCTGCTGACCTCGTTTCGACCCTCCGCGCTCCACAAACTCGGCCTGTCCTGGAAAGCACTGCGCAAGTCGCATCCGCACCTGTCGATGGTCGCCATCGTGGGCGCACCGGGTGCGCGTGCCGAAGAGCCAGGCCATGACCTCACGTATCTGGCCGAGGCCGGCTTGATCACCGGCCGGGACCTGCCGCCCACGCTGTTTGCCGACATGGGGGGCGCCCTCATGGCGGCCGATGCCGCATTGCAGGCGGTCCTGTGTGCGCGCACGCAAGGCAAGGGCGTTTTCCAGGAGGTGGCCCTGTCGGACGCGGCCGCCTGGCTGGCGCTGCCCCGCAGCTGGGGTCTCACCCAGCCCAAGGGGGCCGTCGGCGGTGCCCACGCGGGCTACCGCGTGTACGACTGCAAGGACGGGCGTGTGGCCGTGGCGGCGTTGGAGCCCCATTTCGCAGCAGCATTGTGCGACGCTGTCGGCGTGCCCATGCGCGGCGTCGCTACCCTGTTTGCACCTGCCACGCACGCTGCGATGGCGGCCTTCTTTGCGGGTCAGAAACGGGCTGCGCTGGACAAGCTTGCCAGCCAGCGCGATCTGCCGCTGCACACACTGGCCTGAGCGACGCGGGGACCGTCCCCTCTCAACCCGCCCACAACGGCAGGGTCACCCACAGCAGCAAGCCCAGCGCATTGACCACGCAGCAGGCGAGGAAGGTGCGTTGAAAGCTCGCCTCTTCCAGGCGGTGGGCCAGGGCGTGCTGGGCCACCCAGGCCGCGGGCCAGCCACCCAGCACCGCGGCTGCGTGCAAATGCTCGACCGGCCAGGGCCAGCCGCCCTCCTCGGCCACGTGCTTATCGCGCCAGTACAAGAACAGGGTGGCGATATTGACCAGCACCACGCCGGTGATGACCACCCAGGGCATGCGCCCTGCAGCAATGCCGATCAGCCACAACAGGCACCAGGCGCCCAGCAGGCCGGTCGCCACCAGATTGCGCCGGCGTTCGTCACGTCGCTCGCGCCAGCGCGCGGCGGCCGAGACCCCCGCACTCGCTTCGAGCACAGGCTCGGCGGCCACCTGCGGCGCAGCGGCGGCTTCCTGCAGCGGCGGTGGCGGCGGCAACTTCACCGACAGGGCACGCGGCCCTTTGCCGCCAATCACGATCTCGTCGAACACCACCTCGGTCCCGATGGTCACCGGGTGTGGGCCTTCGTAGTCGCGCAGGTGGAAGTAGACCTCGGCGGCGGTTTGCGGGCTGCGGATGTAGCCGCTCTGGTGCTCGGGGTCCCAGCGGACGATGGATCCAGACTTTTTCATGGCGTGCGCGATTGGAGCTGCCGCGAGTATCGGCAATTCGGCACGGCGATTGAACGCGAGCGGGGCGGTTGACGCGCAGGCGCGACGAACAGGTGCGTCAGCGCTTTGCCCGCGGCGGCAGCCCGGTGTGCTGTGTGAGCAGCCGCCCTTTGGGTGGCGTGCCACCCTGCGCAGGCGAGCGCCCCTTGGCCGGCGTGCTGTTCTTGCGCCGCGCGCTCTGGTAACCGCCATCGGTGAGCGGCTGGAAGGTCGGGATCAGGTGCTGTTTGCCGTTGCCGATCAGATCGGCCCGGCCCATGGCCTTGAGCGCTTCTCGCAGCAGCGGCCAGTTGTTCGGGTCGTGGTAGCGCAGGAAGGCCTTGTGCAACCTGCGCCGCTTCTCGCCCCGCACGATGTCGACCCGCTCGCCACGCTCGTCGCGGTGGATGCCCTTGAGCGGGTTCAGGCTGCTGTGGTACATCGCCGTGGCCGTGGCCATGGGGCTGGGGTAGAAGGTCTGCACCTGATCCGCGCGAAAGCCGTTGCGCTTGAGCCAGAGCGCCAGGTTCATCATGTCTTCGTCGCTGGTGCCCGGGTGGGCGGCGATGAAATACGGAATCAGGAACTGCTGCTTGCCGGCCTCTTCGCTGTACTTCTCGAACAACTGCTTGAAGCGGTCGTAGCTGCCGATGCCGGGCTTCATCATCTTGGACAGCGGGCCGTTCTCGGTGTGCTCCGGTGCGATCTTGAGGTAGCCGCCCACGTGGTGCTGCACCAGCTCCTTCACGTACTCGGGGCTCTTGATGGCCAGGTCGTAGCGCAGGCCCGAACCGATCAACACCTTCTTGATGCCCTTGAGTGCGCGCGCACGGCGGTAGATCCTGACCAGCGGGCCGTGGTTGGTTGTGAGGTTCTGGCAGATGCCGGGGTAGACGCAACTCGGCTTGCGGCACGCCGCTTCAATCTCGGGGGTGCGGCACCCCAGGCGGTACATGTTGGCGGTTGGGCCGCCGAGGTCGCTGACCACGCCCGTGAAGCCCGGCACCTTGTCGCGGATCTCTTCGACTTCGCGAATGATGGAGTCCTCGGAGCGGCTCTGGATGATGCGGCCTTCGTGCTCGGTGATCGAGCAGAAGGTGCAGCCGCCAAAGCAGCCCCGCATGATGTTCACGCTGAAGCGGATCATCTCCCACGCCGGGATCTTGGTCTCGCCATCGTGACGACCCTGCGCATCGGCATAGGCCGGATGCGGGCTGCGCGCGTACGGCAGGTCGAAGACATGGTCCATCTCGGCCGTGGTCAGCGGGATCGGCGGCGGGTTGATCCACACATCGCGCGCCGTGGCACCTTCGCCATGGGCCTGCACCAGCGCGCGGGCGTTGCCCGGGTTGGCCTCGACGTGCAGCACGCGGTTGGCATGTGCGTACAGCACCGCATCGCCCTTGACCTGCTCATAGCTGGGCAGGCGGATCACGGTGCGCTCGCGCGGCAGCTTGGCCACGCCACCCTTGCCCTGCGGACGGTGAATGGTGATCGGCTGCACTGCGGGCGGCGCGACCTCGTCGTCCTTGGCACAGCTCTGGCCCTTGGCCTGGGCCTGCTCGCTGGTTGTCTGGTAGGGGTTGATGTGGTCTTCCACATGGCCGGGGGTGTCGACCTCGGTGGAGTCGAGCTCGATCCAGCCCTCGGCGCTGGGGTCGCCCGGGCGACGCACGAAGGCGGTGCCGCGCACATCGGTGATCTGCTCGATGGGTTCGCGCGCCGCCAGGCGGTGTGCCACCTCGACCAGGGCGCGCTCGGCGTTGCCATAGAGCAGCAGGTCGCACTTGCTGTCGACCACCACCGAGCGACGCACCTTGTCGCTCCAGTAGTCGTAGTGGGCAATGCGGCGCAGGCTGCCCTCGATGCCGCCCAGCACGATCGGCACATCCTTGAAGGCTTCGCGGCAGCGCTGGCTGTAGACGATGGCGGCGCGATCGGGCCGCTTGCCGCCCACGTCGCCCGGCGTGTAGGCATCGTCGCTGCGGATCTTCCGGTCGGCGGTGTACCGGTTGATCATCGAATCCATATTGCCGGCGGTCACGCCCCAGAACAGGTTGGGCTTGCCCAGGGCCTTGAAGGCCTCGGCGCTGGTCCAGTCGGGCTGCGCAATGATGCCGACGCGAAAGCCCTGCGCCTCCAGCACCCGCCCGATCACGGCCATGCCGAAACTCGGGTGGTCGACGTAGGCGTCTCCGGTCACGATGATGACGTCGCAGCTGTCCCAACCCAGCGCGTCCATCTCGGCCCGGCTCATGGGCAGGAATGGCGCCGTGCCGAAGCGCTTCGCCCAATAGGGGCGATAGCTGGTCAGCGGCTTGGCCGGCCGAGGGAAAAAGGAGACGTCAATGGGGGCGTTCATGGCGGGGCCAGCGCCCGCGGGGCGGTGCCAGACAAAGGCGCAGATTCTACCGGCGCGCCCTCTGGCGCGCACTCATTTGGGCTTGAGCGTCCAGGTCGGCACCTCGGTCGGCGCCGGGCGCACCTGACGGCGCTGCTCCAGGCGGTGCGCAGCCAGCCGGGCCGTCATCTTCAGGCGAGACAGGTCCTCGATGCTGGACTGCCCATTGGGTTGGAAGCTGAAGCAGCACAGCGTGCCGAACACCTCACCGCTGGACAAGACCACCGGGGTGCTGATGTGGGTGCCGATGGGGTGGGACAGGTCCTTGAGCAGCAAGGCCGCGGCCGGGTGCTGGCGTGCATCTGCCATGAACTGCGGTAGCCGCCCATCGACCACGCGTTGGCACCACGACGCCTCCAGCGGATCGCTGTGCCCCTCGGTGAGCAGCTTCACACCGGGTGCCTGCGCCACCTGACGAAACGCCCGTTGGCCCTCGACAAACTCGGAGACGAACACCACGTCCATGGCCATGCGCTCGCGCAGCAGGGCCAGCACCTCGCGGATGGATTGGTCCAGGGCCTCGTCGGACTGGTCGGCGGTGGCGACCAGCAGTTCGGAGACCTTCACCGACAAGTCGTCGGATTCGAAATTCTGGCCAGCGCTTTGGGAAGCGCTCTGAGAAGTGGATGGCTTGTTCGGCATGGCGCGATTTATAGCGGCCTTGCGGGTTTCAATCTGTTTCAGCGGCGATGCCCGCATGCGCCACGAGGCGATCGACCAGCTGCAGCAAGGTCTTGCGCTCGGGCGCGCTCAGGCAGGCCATGATTTCCTGGTTGCGGCGCTCGATCAGCGCCATCGCCCGCTGGTGCAGCACCGCGCCGCGCCGCGTGAGGCTCAGCACCACGGCGCGCGCGTCGTGCTCGCTGGCGGTCTTGGCCAGCAGTTCGCGCTCGACCAGCATCTGCGCCGCCCGACTGGCCTGGGCCTTGTCCAGGTGGGCGTGGGCGGCCAGGTCGTTCACCGACAGCGGGCCGAAGGCGCCCGCGGCGGCCAGCGCCCTGCCCTCGGCCACGCCCAGGCCCAGCTCGGCTTGGTAGGCGGCCGCCGTGACGCGGTCGGTGAGCTTGCCCAGGCGGTGCAGACGCCAGGTCAGCTGCGCGGCCAAGGCGCTGGATGCGTCACGCGGGGCCATGCAGGGGCTCCTTCAGGCAGCGCGATCGCGCCTGGTTGATCAGGCTCAGCGCCGACGCAGCGTCGGGTTGGCGCGCCAGCAGCGACAGGCTGAGCATGGCCAGCAGCACCGGCGCCTGCGATTCGCCGACTTCACCCAGGGCATGACAGAGGGCTGTGTAGCTCGTGTCCAGATCGCTGTCGGTCATGCGCAGACTCCGGTGGTCAGAAGGGTTTGTTTCAAAGCGGTGGGATCGAGCCCACGCCAGCGGCCCATCACGTAGCCATCGGGGCGGATCAGGATCAGCGCCTGGTCGGTGGGACTGCCGAGCCCATAGCGACGCCAGGCCTGGCCGGCGACATCCGTGTCGGGGCTCAGTTCGACGCCCACCACATCGATTGGCAAGTCCGGGCGCTGGCCACCGAAGACGAGCGCGACAAAGCCCTTGCCGAACATGCTGCTCAAGTGCCATGCCCCCTGGGGCCCGCTGAGCAAGGCTTCTGGCGCAGGCGCGCCGGGCGCTGCCTCCTCACTGGCCCAGCCCGGCGTATCCGGTCCGTTCAGGTGTGAGCCCACATAGCGAATGGCGGCCGATTGCCGTGGGTTGATGAGGCCCCGCACCTGCGGGTCGTCCATCGCCAGGCGCAACGCGGCCTCGCGCATGAGGCGAAAGGCGAAGTCCGGTGGCGCCATGAACTCCGTGCTTTTGGCGCCGTACGCGATGTTTTCGCGCGTGGCGTGCACCCGCTCGACGCTGTACGAATCCAGCAAGGCCTCTGGCGAGGTGCCGGCGATTACGCGAGCGAGCTTCCAGGCCAGGTTGCCGGCATCGTCAAGCCCCGAGTTGAGGCCACGCACACCGAAGATGGGCACCAGGTGCGCGGCATCGCCGGCGAAGAACACCCGGCCGTGCCGGTAACTGGGCAGCGTGAGGCACTTGGCGTTGTAGATCGAGATCCACAGCGGCTCCCAGGGCTCGATCTCGCCAATCATCTGCAGGTGGCTCTGCACACGGGGCAGGACGTTCTCGGGCTTGACGGCCTCCACCGGGTCCTCGTCGTCGCGGATCTGGTAGTCGATGCGCCAGACATCGTCCGGTTGGCGATGCATCAGGATGGTGGAGCCGGGGTTTGACGGTGGGTCGAACCAGGCCAGCCGCTCCACCGGTCGGCGGGTCTTCTGGCGAATGTCCACAATGACATACCGCCCCTCGTACTGGGTGCCTTCCAGTTGCAAGCCCAATTGCTCACGGACGGTGCTGCGTCCGCCGTCGCAAGCGATCAGCCAGTTGGCATGCAGTTGGTGCAAGGTCTCGCCGTGCCGAACCTTCAGCACCACCCCATCCTCCACAGGTTCGACGTTTTCAACGCGGTGCCCCCAATGCAGCGCTTTGACGTCGCTCATGGCCTGGTGGGCGTATTCCTCCACATAGAACTGCTGGATGTTGACCATCGGCGCAAATCGCTGCGTCGTCTCGCTCGGCATCTGAAAGTGCAGCACCTCGCTCTGTCGAAAGTGGCTGCGACCGCCCACCCAGCCCAGCCCCTTGGCCACCAGTGGCGCGTGGGCACCAACCCAGGAGAGGATTTCCTGCGAGCGTCGCGACATGCAGATGGCCCGGCTGCCGGTGCAGTAGCCCTCGTCTGCCTCCAGTACGGCGCAGTCGACGCCCTGGCGCTGCAGCAAGGCGGCCAGCGTCAGCCCAACCGGGCCGCCACCGACGATGGCCACGGATACGCGTGGCGCAAGCGTTGAACGCATGAATACCTCATTTAGTTGCGGGCGCAACTATATCGCACGTGAGCGACAGCCCACCCTACCGTGCGTCGCTAACATGAATCGACATAGAGGAGACACACATGCCCGACTTCGCCACGCTCACCATCCATCACGACGCGCAGAACCCCCGCATCGCGCGTCTGCTGCTCAACCGTCCCGAGCACTACAACGCCATCACCGATGACACCCCGCGCGACATTCGCGCCGCGGTCGAGTGGGCCAATGCGGATCCCGATGTCCATGTGATCGTGGTCGAGGGTGCCGGCAAGGGCTTCTGTGGAGGCTACGACCTGTCGCAGTTCGGCGAAGGCGAGATCGACCACCCTTGCCAGCAGGAGCGCCACCCCTGGGACCCCATGGACGACTACGCCTTCATGAAGCGCAACACCGAGGACTTCATGACCCTGTGGCGCAGCGCCAAACCCACCATTGCCAAGGTCCACGGTGCGGCCGTGGCCGGTGGCAGCGACATCGCCTTGTGCTGCGACTTGCTGCTGATGGCCGACGACGCCCGCATCGGCTACATGCCGACCCGGGTATGGGGCTGCCCGACCACGGCCATGTGGACGTACCGGCTGGGACCGATGCGCGCCAAACAGCTCATGTTCACCGGCGACGTGATCGACGGCCGCACCGCGGCCGCCTGGGGGCTGGCCAACGAGGCCGTGCCCGCAGACCAACTGGAGGAGCGAACCCGGCAGCTTGCAGAGCGCATTGCCGGGGTGCCCAAATCCCACCTCGCCATGCACAAGCTGGTGGTCAACCAGGTGATGCTGACCATGGGCCTGGAGCAAACGCAGCAAATGGCCACCGTCTTCGACGGCATCACACGCCACAATCCGGAGGGACTCTGGTTCCGGCGCTATGCCCAGGAGCAAGGCTTCAAGGCCGCCGTGCAGTGGCGAGACAGCGGCAAAGCCATCCCCGAAGGCGACGAAGCGCGCGCGTTGGTACGTGCAATCGAATCCCGCCGCCAACCGGGCCAATAAGCCCGTTCATCTCGACACAGGTCTTACGGAAGGGGTGGGAATGTAAGCCAAACGTTCCCTAGCATGGGCGCCTTCCATCACCACACCACACAGGAGAGACCCATGGCACTGCAGTTCGGCAAACGCGACAACGAGCACGCCCGCCCCCTTGGCTCCGGCATGGCCAGCCCCCGTCCGGGCGCCACCACCAACCCGAGCGGCACAGCCTATGGCGCCAATCCCGGCAGCACACCCGCCGATACGCAGGCTCAGCCCGTGGCCACCACCGCTGCCACCCCGCAGACCACAGCCCCGGAAGGCGGCAGCAAACTCATCGTCGGCCCTAACATCAAGCTCAAGGGCGTCGAAATCCAGGACTGCGACACCTTGTTCGTGGAAGGCACCGTTGAAGCCACCATGGATTCGCGCGTCATCCAGATCGCCCAACAAGGTGCGTTCAAAGGCTCGGCCGAGGTCGACATTGCCGAAGTACACGGCAGCATCGACGGCAACCTGACGGTGCGCCAGAAGCTGGTGATTCACGCCACGGGCAAGGTCACCGGTCGCATCCGCTACGGCAAGGTCGTGATCGAAGAGGGAGGCCAGCTTTCGGGTGACGTCGAGTGCGCGACCCATGGCGCCGCCAAGTCGGCCTCGGGCGCAAGCGCCAGCACCACGGCCAAGCCCTCCATGGCGCTGGCTGCCTGACAGCGTCGATCCCGCCAACTGGCGCAAGGCCCACCGGCCCCGGTATGCTCGGGGCCATGTACGCCGAGTTCTTCGGACTTCAGCGCGATCCCTTCTCGATCGCCCCCGACCCCCGCTACCTCTACATGAGCGAGCGCCACCGCGAGGCACTCGCTCATCTGCTGTATGGCGTACGGGGCGGCGGCGGGTTTGTATTGCTCAGCGGCGAAATCGGTGCCGGCAAAACCACCATTTGCCGATGCTTCCTGGAGCAAGTGCCCGAGAACTGCAAAGTCGCCTACATCTTCAACCCCAAGCTCACCGTCGGAGATTTGCTGCGCACCATCTGCAGTGAATTCCACATCGAGGTCAAGCACGAGGGCATCGGGCCCGCCACGGTCAAAGACCACCTGGATCCGCTCAACGCCTACCTCATGGCGAGCCACGCGCGCGGCGAGCGCAACCTGCTCATCATCGACGAGGCGCAGAACCTCACGCCCCACGTGCTGGAGCAATTGCGCCTGCTCACCAACCTCGAGACGAGCGAGCGCAAGCTGCTGCAGATCATCCTGATCGGCCAGCCTGAACTGCGCGACATGGTGGCACGCCCCGAGCTGGAGCAACTCGCGCAGCGCGTCATCGCGCGCTATCACCTCGAAGCGCTCGACGCCGATGAGACGCGCCAGTACATCCAGCACCGATTGCAGGTGGCCGGCCTCAAGGGCCCGCCACCGTTCAGCAGTGCGGCCATTGATCGCATCCACACGCTCTCGCGCGGCGTACCGAGACGCATCAACTTGCTCTGCGATCGGTCCATGCTGGGCGCCTACGCCACCGGCCAGCACAAGGTGGAGCGCGCCACCGTCGACAAGGCCGCGGCCGAGGTGCTGAGCGAGCACGCGGGCACCACCGCACAACGCCGCGTCAGCGCGAACCGTCGCCGGGCCGGCACGCTGGGGTGGCGGGCTTTGGGGGTGGGTGCTGCGGCGGGGGCACTGATCGGCGCATTGGTGGCCGCCGGTGCCATCTGGTGGTGGACACAGCAGCGCGCCACTTCATCCGCCAGGGCGCCTTCCGCCGACGCTCAGGCGACGCTCTTGAACGGCGCCGACACGCGCCCGCCCACCGGCATTGCCGCCACGGCAGCCCCTGCCTCCGGGCCGACCGACGCAGCTGCCCTTCCCACCGCGAAGCCCACTCCCGCCAGTGCTGCGCCGGCCGACACAGCCGCAGCGCCACAGGTCATGTCCGGCTGGCCGCCTGCCGATCGCCTGCAGACAACGGAAGACGAGGCCTGGCGCGAACTGGCGAGCTTGTGGCAGGTTGACCTTCCCGCTGGCGATCCGTGTGCCATGGCCTTGCGCGCCGGGCTCCAGTGCTACCGCACCAACCGCATGACCTTGAATGGCCTGAAGGCGCTCAACCGCCCAGGCGTTCTGCGCGTGCGCGATGCCACAGGCGACGGTGGGTGGCTGTTGTTGACCGGGCTCTCGGCCGACGAAGCCCTGCTTGGCGATGGCGCCCGGACCTGGCGCGTGGCCGTTGCCGAACTCGACACGAAATGGCAAGGCCAGTTCGCCACCTTGTGGCGTTTGCCACCCGGGCAGACCGCGAGACTGATCGATGGCCGAACCGGCCCGGCCGCCGATTGGCTGGACGCCCAGCTCGCTGCGCTGCAGCGCAGCGGCTGGATTTCCGTCGGCGCCACCTCCATGCAGTCCCGGCTCACCGCGTTTCAGCGAGCACAAGGCATCGACACGGGCGGACCGGCAGGGCCGGTGACCTTCATGCAGATCAATCTGGCCAGCGGGGTGGATGAGCCCCGACTGGTGCCCAAGTCCTGACCCACGCCATGTCCTACATCCTGGACGCCCTGCGCCGTGCCGATGCCGAACGCGAGCGCGGCCAGGTGCCGGGCTTGCACACCCCGCCAACGACTTGGGCCAAAGAAGGCCAGCGTCGTCGATCACCCGCCGCCAGGGGCGTTGCAGCGCGCAGGTCAGCGCTCGTGGGACTGCTGGCGCTGCTCGCCCTCGTTGCCGCGCTCGCTTGGTGGCTTATCGGCAAGCCATCGGGTGATCCCGCCGAGCCCACCCCGGGGGAGGCACGCCCGCCAGTCAACACTTCGCAAACCCCCTCATCCCCCGCACCTGCCCCGCCCCCTGCGGCAGCTGCGGCTGCGGCGATGCCAGCGCCCCCCGCGGAGGCGGTCGCACCGCCGGCCACCCCGCCTGTCACGCCGGCCACCGGCCCCATATTGGCGCCCGCTCCGGTGCAGCCACCACCCGCCAAGGCGGCAGCAGCTGAAACGCCGCCGCCAGCCAGCGACAAGCCCTTGCCCAGCATCAACGACCTGGCGCCCTCCCAGCGGGCTGGCTTGCCGCCGCTCAAGGTCAGCGGTGTCACGTATGCCGAGACGCCCAGCCTGCGCATGCTCATCCTTGATGGCCAAGTGGTCCAGGAGGGCCAGGACATTGCGGCCGGCGTCACCCTTGAGTCGATCGGCCAACGCTCGGCCGTCATCAACCACCAGGGTCAACGCCTGCGGCTGAGCTACTGACAAGCGAGCGCTTCATGGCGGACCCCTTGTTGATCGTGCAAGACCTGGGCTTTGCCTGGCCCGACGGTCGTCGCTTGTTCGACCACCTCAATTTCTCGCTGGGCCCCGGCCTGAACTGGCTCCAAGGGGATGACGGCAGTGGCAAGAGCACGCTGCTGGCATTGACCGCCGGCGCCTTGCCCACTTCCCAGGGCCGCCTGTGCGCAGCTGGCCATTGGTACCACGAGAATCCCGACGCCTATCGGGCCCAGGTGTTTCGCATCGACCCGCAAACCGAGGCACACGACGCCACGCCCGCTGCCAGCTACCTGGAAGGCCTTGCGCACCACTGGCCCCACCTGAGCGCGTCCGCACTGTCGGATCTGGTTGACGGCTTCGACCTGTCGGCGCACCTGCACAAGCCGTTGTACATGCTGTCAACCGGCTCGCGGCGAAAGGTGTGGCTGACCGCCGCCCTGGCAAGCGGCGCACCGCTCACCTTGCTGGACCAACCCTTTGCCGCCCTGGATGCGACTTCGACCGGGTTCCTGATCGAGGTGCTTCAGGACCTGGCCGACCACCCCAGCCGCGCCTGGTGGGTAGCCGATCACTCGGTCGAGAGCCGACTCGCGCCCCGCATGGTGGTTTCGCTGGATTGAGCGACGCGCCTTTGCGCGCTACATTCGGCCCCCCGCGCCACTTTCGACCCCGCGCTGACCCACACGGTCTGGCGCCCTCGACCGGTCGGGGGCGCCAAGGAGGTCATCGGTGATGGAATCCAGACACCTCGCTCATCCACCCCGCCTTCACCGGGTGCTTGCTGGCGACCAACGCCGGGGAGCCGCGCCTGCAGACGACGCGCCAGCATCGGTCATCGAGCGCTGGTTGAAGCGCTGGTTTGGACACGAGCGACGCCCACGCACCTCTCAAAGCGAGCACCTCCGTGTCCTGGCGATCCGCCGCCTGGTTGCCAGTGACCTGGATCCGCACCGCCACCAACTGTCACAGCGAGACACGCGCCTGTATCAGTGCCTCACCAGCACGAGTTCGCTCGAAACCGTACGCCATCTGCGATTCGATCTGTTTGACCTTCTGTGCCGGCGCATGGGCGAAGGCATCGCGGTGGTCCGAATCAAGGAGATTGACGCCTGGCTTTCGCCGCGGCACTAACCTCCCGGCTCAGCGGCCAGACGACCATCCGGTCACGATTGCGTCCATTGAGACGACGCATGCGGCACCGTCCAAGATCAACAGAAGCGCCATCAATTGGTACTTTAGCACTCATTTGTATGCCAAATTCTGGCCAAAGCGCCAGTCTTATGCACTCCTTTCATAACCCTGTCGCCAAGTTACGAAAACTGAACCCGAATTGCAGATCGCTAAATGGACGGGCGCAACGGTCGTACCTACATTCGCGTCACCCGCTGCCCTCGAACACAGCCATGACCACGAACACCATCGCCGAACCGCTGCTCACCCGGTCCATGCTCGATGCGCTGCTCGAGCGCTGGCGGAGCCAACCCAGCGACGCTGCGAGGACGGGCACTTCGACGGACCGCGCAGCGTGCGCGCGTGCACTCATAGCCAAGACCATTGGGGCCTATCTGGCATTTCTGCCGCCGAGCGACCTGCGCACCTACGAAAGCCTCATCGCATCCACATCCTGCGAGGAACTGCGGGACCAGTTCTACGTGTGCTTTGATCTGATCGTTCGCACGCGCGGCGCAGCCACCGCAGTGCTGCGCCTTCAGGAGCTGCATCGCCTGCTCAGCTGATGCCGCCATGGCGACCCGGCGTCGCAGGCTTCAAGCTGCGGGATTCGGGGGCAAGGCATCTCCAACGCCAGCCCGGCCCTGCACAAGGTGGGGTGGCGCTTCCTCACTCAGTGATCTCTTGTTCAGATGCTGCTTGATCTGCTCGCGCAGCCATCGATGCCCGGCCACTTGATGGTCCCGGTGATGCCACACCATGAAGCGCGACAAGGGCGTGCGGGGAAGCGCCGGCGGTAACGGCAGCAACCGCAGTCCCTCAGACAAACGAAGCATCGCCACACCCTGGCGATGACTGACGGACGCCAACCTGTCCGTGGTCGCAATTACCACCGCCAGTTGCTGCAAGTGCGCAACGGTACTCAGACGCCGCGAAGACAGCCCCGCGTCCACCGGGGCCGCGTCCAGTGCCTGACCTTGCAAACCTGCTTCAGCCGATGCGAGGCCCGCGTGTGATTCGGTGGCGAAGGACGTCAAGTCCAGCGAACTACGTATGCGCGGGTGAGCCACGCTAAGACAGCAGTGAGACAACTCGCAGTCCGCCACGTGCACTGCGTGCAAGTCGGCCGCATCGTCCGGCGGTGCCATGGCAGACAGCGCCAGGTCTACCCTGGCTGCCCGCAACTCCTGCCAGATGCCCTCATCCATACCCAGCAGGTCGATGCGACTGCGCGGGGCGGCGGCGACCAGCGAGGCGTAACAGGCGTTGATGTCCAACTCGTTGAAGTCTTCGGCGTAGGCAATCCGCCAGTGTGCAGGCGCGTCGGCGGGAGAAAAGCTGGCGTGCCCATGTCCAATGTCTTCCCACAGTCGCAAGATGTCGCGAAACGCCTCCAGCGCATATTCGCCGACCGGTGTGGCCAGGTAGGCGCCGTTCTCGCGCACCACCAGTTCGTCCGCCACAGCCTGACGCAATCGCTGCAGAGACTGGCTCGCCGCTGAGGGGGTCATATGCAAGGCCTCAGCGGCCGACGTCAAGTTCTGCTTTTCGTACAGCGCCACAAGCAAGGCGAGTTGCCGGATGTCTATGGCGCTCATCCGTGAACTCCGTTGAACCCGCTGGCTTGATGCCTGGCTGGTTCTTCACCCGAGGCATGGCGGACCAGACCTCGCAGCCACAGGTGCGCATTGCTGCGGTGCGTGCGTTCGTGCCAGATCATGTGCAGCGACGACCGCACACGCGTCAATTCATCGGGCAAGGGGAGCGTGCGCAGGCCATGAACATTGCCGACCAGAACCTTGGCGCCCTCGGCGGTCATGGTGAGCAAGTGGTCCGTGTGCGCCGCCATGTGCACGCAGGCCCACATGGATTGCACATAGATCGAACGGCGCATACCCAGACCCGCTGCCAGCAAAGTCGCGTCCAACGGACTTCGGGTGGCCGGATCCAGGTTGCGATAGTGCGCAATCAGGTGCTCTTCGGCCAGGTACTGCGCGAGCGTGAGCGACGATCCAATGCGTGGATGTCCCTCGCGAAACACCACATGCGACAAGTCGAAGGTGCACAGCAACTCGTGGTGAAGATCCCGCACATCTTCAGGGGGCGCCGCACTCGCGCACAGCACGTCCAGGCGCCCTGAGCGAAGCGCCAGAATGTCCACGCTGTTGTGCAGCGGAACCTGAAGGTCAAGCTGCGCTCGCGGCGCAAACCCACGAAACGTGCGATGCAGTTTGAGCAGATCGGGGTGAGCAACGTGCGCCACGCAAGCCAGCCCGAACCGCAACTCGCATTGAGCGGGGTCGAATTGCTCGCTATGGCTGAGCACGCTCTGCCACCGATGCACGATGGCACGGGCACCCGTCAGCACCTGCTCGCCATAGGGGGTCAATCGGTAGGCAGCGCCATCGCGCACATACACGTCGGCAGCGAAGGCAGGGCGAAGCCGGGCCAGGGACTGACTCGCTGCCGACGAGGTCATGCCCATGCGCTGGGCGGCCTGCGCGAGGCTTCCCGCATCCACCAACTCGCACAAGAGCTGCAACTGACGAATGTCGACGTTCTTCATGCGGCAAGGCGCTCCACCAGGGTGAGCGTCCCGCCCGCACGACCTCGCCCACCCAATTGGCGCGAAGCCTATCGCAATTGCACTTTCAGCGGCAGCCCCGAACCGAGAGCCGGCAAGGCACGCACGCGCTTGTCAGCGGCTGCCGAGCCCCATCTGGCGCGATATCAACTCTTTCATGATTTCGTTGGTGCCGCCGTAAATGCGTTGCACTCGCGCATCGGCATAGGCACGTGTGATGGGGTATTCCCACATGTAACCATAGCCGCCATGCAGCTGCACGCATTCGTCCATCACCTTGCATTGCAGGTCGCTGCACCAGTACTTGGCCATGCTGGCGGTGCCCGAATCGAGCTTGTCTGACACCAACAACTCGCAGCACTTGTCCACAAACACCCGTGCCACCTGCACCTCGGTCTGCAGCTCGGCCAGGGTGTAGCGCGTGTTCTGGAAGGCGCCGACCGTGCTGCCAAAGGCCTTGCGGTCCTTGACGTATTGCACCGTCCAGTCGATGGCGGCCTGGGCAGACGCCACGGCGCCAATGGCGATCTGCAGCCGCTCCCAGGGCAGTTGTTCCATCAGGCAGACGAACCCTCGCCCGACGAAGTCTGCCCCCCCGAGTACGTTGTCCGCCGGAACCAGTACGTCGTTGAAGAACAGCTCGGACGTGTCCTGCGCCTTCAAGCCGAGCTTCTTGAGCCGCTTGCCCTTCTCGAACCCGGGCATGCCCCGCTCGACCAGCAACAGCGTGGTGCCCTTGGCCCCTGCACTCGGGTCGGTCTTGGCCACCACAATCACCAGATCGGCGTGCCAGCCATTGGTAATGAAGGTCTTGCTGCCGTTGAGCAGGTAGCTGCCATCGGGCTGACGCAACGCCGTCGTCTTGATGCCTTGCAAGTCACTGCCCGCGGCGGGCTCGCTCATGGCGATGGCCCCCACCATGTCGCCTGTGGCCAGACGCGGGAGGTAGTGCCGCTTTTGCGCCTCGGTGCCGTAGTGCAGGATGTACGGTGCCACGATCTCGCTGTGCAGACCGAAGCCCACGCCGCTGAAGCCGCCGCGCGCCAGCGCTTCCATCTGGCCGACCGAGTAGAGCTTGTCAACGCCCGAACCACCATACGCCTCCGGCATGGTCGGGCACAGAAAGCCGTTCTCCCCGGCACGCCGCCAGACCTCCCGGTCCACGAAGCCCTGCTCCTCCCAGGCCTCGTGAAAAGGTGCGATCTCCTTGTCGATGAACCGCTGGAAGCTGTCGAGAAAGGCCGAGTGGTCGCTGCTGAACAGATTGCGTTCGATCATGATGTCTCCGACAGGACGTGACGATTGAATTTTGGAAAGCAGTTGCTTGGCAAAAGTCTATACTGCCCCGCACGATCGGTGTTCACCGAGGAGACAGCCATGAGCGAAGCCTATATCTTCGATGCCATCCGCACGCCCCGAGGCAAGGGCAAGAAGGACGGCAGCCTGCACGAGGTCAAGCCGATCGACCTGCTCGCCGGCACCCTGGAGAGTCTGCACACCAGGCTCAAGTTCGACACCGGCGCGGTCGACGACGTCGTCATGGGCGTGGTATCGCCCATTGGCGAGCAGGGTTCGGTCATCGCCAAAGTGGCAGCGCTCAAGGCCGGCTGGGACTGGCGCTGTGCCGGTGTGCAGCTCAACCGCTTCTGCGCGTCGGGCCTGGAGGCCGTGAACCTGGCCGCCATGAAGGTGCGCAGCGGCTGGGAGGAGCTGGTCGTGGCCGGTGGCGTGGAGAGCATGAGCCGCGTGCCCATCGGCTCCGACGGTGGCGCGTGGGCTCAGGACCCTGCCACCAACAGCGCCACCTTGTTCGTGCCCCAGGGCATTGGCGCCGACCTGATCGCCACGCTCGAAGGCTTTTCGCGCGACGACGTCGACCAGTTCGCCCTGACGTCGCAACAACGCGCGGCACAAGCCCGTGCGGAGGGGCGCTTTCAACGCTCGGTGGTACCGGTGCGCGACGCGATCGGCCAGACCATCCTGGACGAAGACGAGTTCATCAAGCCCCACACGACGCTGGAGGGCCTGGGTGCCCTGCGCCCGGCGTTCGAGCAACTGGGCGGCATGGGATTCGACGCCGTGGCCATGCAGCGCTATCCCCAGGTGGAACGTATCGACCACGTGCACCATGCCGGCAATTCGTCGGGCATCGTCGACGGCGCAGCCGCCGTGCTGATCGGCACCGAAGCCGCTGCCAAGAGCCATGGGCTGACACCGCGCGCACGCATTGTCTCGGCCGCGCTGTCGGGTGCCGACCCGACCATCATGCTCACCGGACCGATGCCGGCCAGCCGCAAGGCGCTGGCCCTGGCGGGGCTCACGGTCGACGACATCGACCTGTTCGAGGTCAACGAGGCCTTTGCAGCCGTGCCCATGAAGTTCATGCGCGAAATGGGCGTGCCGCACGAAAAGGTCAACGTCAACGGCGGCGCCATCGCCATGGGGCATCCGCTGGGTGCCACAGGCGCCATGATCCTGGGCACGCTGCTCGACGAGCTGGAGCGGCGCAACCTCAAGCGCGGACTGGCCACCCTGTGTGTGGGCGGCGGCATGGGCATCGCCACCATCATCGAACGGGTTTGAACCGATGAAGACCATCCAGTACGAGCTGCACCAGGGTGTGGCGACCATCACCTTCGATGAGCCCGGCTCGCCGGTGAACACCATGTGCGCCGACTGGCAGCGCGACATGACCACCGTCACCGGCCTGGTGGTGCGCGACAAGGCGCTCATCAAGGGCATCATCCTGGCGTCGGCCAAACAGACCTTCTTCGCCGGCGCCGACCTCAAGGGGACCATGCGGCTGCAGCCCAGCGATGCGCCCCGCGTGTTCGCCGAGATCGAACAGCTCAAGAAGAACTTCCGCACGCTGGAAACCCTGGGTGTGCCGGTGGTGAGCTGCATCAACGGTGCCGCATTGGGCGGCGGCTGGGAGGTGGCGTTGGTGGGCCATCACCGGGTCGCGCTGGACAACCCGCGCATCCAGCTGGGCCTGCCCGAGATCACGCTGGGGCTCATTCCGGGGGCCACCGGCATCACCAAGATGACCCGGCTGTTGGGCCTGCAGGGTGCGCAACCCTACATCCTGGAGAGCCGACTGTTTTCGCCGCGCGAAGCCCTCGAACTGGGTCTGGTCCATGAGCTGGCGCCCGATGCCATGACCATGCGCGCCGCCGCCGAGGCCTTCATCGCCACCCATCCCCAGGCCCACCACCCCTGGGACGCCAAGGACTACCGCATGCCCGGCGGCACGCCGGCCAATCCCAAGGTGGCCGGCATGCTGACGGTGGCCCCCGCCATGCTGCGGCAAAAGACCCATGGCCTGTACCCGGCGCCCGAGGCCGCGCTGGCGGCGATGGTTGAAGGCGCCCAGGTCGACTACGACACAGCCCTGCGCATCGAAAGCCGCTACCTCGCGCAGCTGATCGTCAGTCCGGTGGCGAAGAACATGATCAACACGTTCTTCTTCCACATGAACGCGGTCAAGAGCGGCGGCTCGCGCCCCAGGGACGTGCCGAAGTACCGCCCCACCAAGGTGGGTGTGCTCGGCGCCGGCATGATGGGTGCCGGCATTGCCTATGCCCAGGCCAGCCGAGGCATTCACACCGTGATCGAAGACGTGAGCCTCGAAAACGCCGAGCTGGGCCGCAGCTACAGCCTGCGCATCACCCAGCCGCGTGTGGACAAGGGCCTGATGAGTACGCGCGAGCAGCAAGCCGTGCTCAACCGCATCACGCCCACCGACCACCCCAAGGATCTGCAGGGCTGCGAGCTCATCATCGAGGCGGTGTACGAAAGCCGCGAGGTCAAGGCACAGGTCACCCGCGAGGCCGAGGAGCAACTGGCCCGCGGTGGCTTCATGGCCAGCAACACCTCCACCCTGCCCATCACGGGGCTGGCCAAGGCTTGCCGCCGTCCCGAGAAGTTCGTGGGCATCCATTTCTTCAGCCCGGTCGACAAGATGAAGCTGGTCGAGATCATCCGCGGCCAGAAGACCGATGACGAGACCATTGCGCGAGCCTACGACTACGTGCAGGCACTGGGCAAGCTGCCCATCGTGGTCAACGATTCGCGCGGCTTCTACACCAGCCGAACCTTCGGCACCTACGTGATGGAAGGCGCCGCCATGCTGGGCGAGGGCATTCCGGCACCGGTGATCGAAAACGCCGCAGTCCAGGCCGGCATGCCGGTGGGCCCACTGGCGGTGCTCGATGAGACCGCCCTGTCGCTGTCGGTGCATGTGCTGGATCAGACGCGCGCCGACCTCAAGGCCGAAGGCAAGTCCTACGAAGGCTCACCGGGCGAACTGCTGGTCGAGCGCATGGTCAAGACGCTCAAGCGTGCGGGCCGTGCGGCTGGCGGCGGCTTCTACGACTACCCCCAAGGGGCGCGCAAGCACCTCTGGCCCGAACTGAAAGGCCTGTTCGAGGACCCCAAGCTCGCCTGGGAGCTGCGCGACGTCAAGGACCGCCTGCTGTACCGGCAGTCCGTGGAGACGGCACGCTGCCTGGCCGAGGGCGTGCTCACCAGCGCCCACGACGCCAACATCGGCTCCATCTTCGGCATTGGCTTTCCGGCCTGGACCGGTGGCGCGCTTCAATTCGTCTATGGCCAGGGCATCGAGCATTTCGAGCGCCGCTGCGACGAACTGGCTCGCCGATATGGACCGGGCTTCCTGCTCGACGGCGCGGCACGCGACGCCCTGCGCCGATTCCAGTCGGTCTACTGAGCCACCTTCTTCTGCCTTTTTGAACCCATCCCCTTTCATGCCCCGTCTGTCCCACAAGATCTGCCTCATCACCGGCGCCGCCCAGGGCATCGGCCTGGCCACCGCCGAAACCTTTGCCCGCGAAGGCGCCACCGTCATCGTGGCCGACCTCAAGCCCGAGCCCGTGGCCGACGCCGTACACCGCTGCCAGGCGCTGGGCGCCACCGCTGAAGGTCAGGTACTGGACGTGACGGATCGCGACGCCGTCGAGCGTGTGGTGGCCGAGGTGCTGGCGCGCCATGGCCGCATCGACGTGCTGGTCAACAACGCCGGCATCACCCAGGACGCCAGGCTGCAAAAAATGACGCTGGCGCAGTTCGATCGCGTCATCGACGTCAATCTGCGCGGCGTGTTCCATTGCGCCCAGCTGGTGGCCGACGCCATGGTCAAGCAGGGGCATGGCGTCATCCTCAACGCCTCGTCAGTGGTCGGCATCTATGGCAACTACGGGCAGACCAATTACGCCGCCAGCAAGTTCGGGGTGATCGGCTTCACCAAGACCTGGGCACGCGAACTGGGCCCCAAGGGCGTGCGCGTCAATGCCGTGGCGCCCGGATTCATCGAAACACCGATCCTGGGCACGATCCCCGACAAGGTGATCGGCGAGATGAAGCACCGTGTGCCGCTGGGTCGCCTCGGAAGGCCTGAAGAAGTGGCCAGCGTCTACGCCTTCCTGGCCAGCGACGATGCCAGCTACGTGAATGGCGCGGTGATCGAGGTCAGCGGCGGCATGTCGGTGTGAAAGTAGGCATGCTTCCCTAGACAGTTGACGTGACGGAATCCGCAGACGCGAGCGGGCCCGCCGGGTGGGCAAACCGCGTCACCGGGGCGTGTTACAAATTCGGGTTTTCGCGCCGCCCTGCCCTGAATGTTTCCCCCCGCCACTCCTGCCAATGAACCGCAACGCCTGGCCCGCCTGAGGGCCCTGCGCGTCCTGGACACCCTGCCGGAGCGGGCTTTTGACGACATTGCGGCCCTGGCGCAAACCCTCTGTGACACGCCGATCGCGCTGATTTCCTTCATCGACGAAGACCGCCAGTGGTTCAAATCCCGCATCGGCGTCCCTGACGAACAGACGCCCAGGGCCTCGGCCTTCTGCGCCCACGCCATCCTGACGCCCGAGCGCGTCATGGTCATCGAGGACATGGCCGCGGACGCCCGCTTTGCCGGCAGCCCACTGGCGCAATTGTTGGGCGGCACTGGCTTCTACGCCGGTGCGCCCATCGTCACACGCGACGGGCTGGCCCTGGGCACGCTGTGTGTCATCGACCACCAGCCCAGGCAGATCACCGAGGTGCAGGTCACCTCCCTGAAACGCCTTGCCGACATCGTCAGCGACCTGCTCGAGCACGAAGGCGTGCGCCGGCTGGAGCAGGAGCAGACCGAGCGCGACACCGCGACGCGCAACGCGCGGCTGACGGCCATGACCGCCGCCGGCATGGACCTGCAGGCATTCATCGACCCGGACGGCATCTACCGCCACGTCAACGACACCTACCTCGAATACAACGGCTGCGCCGCCAGCGACGTCATCGGCCGCCATGTGGCCGAGCATGTGGGCGAAGCGCTGTACCGCGACGTCGTCGGGCGCCAGCTGGCGCGTGCGCTGTCGGGCGAGTCGGTGTTGTATCAACGACAGGCCGACTTCAAGGGACGGGGGAAGCGGCACATGGAGGTCGCCCTGCTTCCGGTACGCGAAGTCGACGGGAAACTCGCCGGCGTGGTGCTGCGGGGCCGGGACATCGAAGTCCTCAAGCGCAACGAGTCACGCCTGAACGCAGCGGTCAACCAGCTCGAGCGCAAGACGCTCGAGCAACAGCGCCTGATTCACATGCTGTCGCATGACCTGCGCGAACCGGTCAATGCCGTCAACAATTTCTCATCGCTGCTGCTGGAAGAACACGCGCAGTCCCTGCCCGCAACCGCCCACCGCCATCTTGGCTTTGTGCGTGAGGGTGGCTTGCGCATCAGCCGCCTCATTGACGGCCTGGCCACTTACGCACAACTCGATGATCACGCGCTGCGCCTTGAACCCGTGGACACCGCGGAGATCGTGCGCCAGGTTCGCGAAGCCCTGGACGGCGAGCTTACGACTTGCGCCGGACGCATCGAGGTCGGCAGCCTGCCGATCATCATGGCCGACGCCAACCTGCTTCGCATGGCCTTGCACCAGCTCATTGGCAACGCGCTGAAGTTCGCGCGGCCCGGCGTACCGCCCGTGGTGCAAGTCAAGGCCACGCAGGATGAGGCCCTGGACATGCTGCACGTCACCGACAACGGCGTGGGCATTGCCCATGAGCACCACGGGAACATTTTTGGCCTGTTCACCCGGCTTCACAACCGCCGCGAGTACGATGGCGCCGGCTTGGGACTGGCCATCTGCCAACGGGTGGCCGACCTGCACAGAGGACGGCTGAGCCTGCAGTCCGAACCCCGGCAAGGTAGTTGCTTTACCTTGCACCTGCCGGCCGCCGCCGGACCCGCCTGATTCCCGAGACTCCCATGACAGCGCCAGAACGTTTCATCCTGATTGACGACAGCGACGCAGACAACGTCTACCACGAGATCATGATCCGCCGCGCCGGCTTCAAGGGCGACGTGGTGATCTTTGACAACGGCAGCGACGCCCTCAGCTTTCTGCAGCAGGACCCCCTCAAACTGCCGACCTGCATCTTCCTGGACATCAACATGCCAGTGATCGACGGCTTCGAGGTGGCGGCCAATGCCGCGCCCTTGCTGGAAGGCAAGCCCACCACGATCCTGATGATGCTGACCTCCTCCGGCGCTCCTCAGGATCGCCAGCGCGCCAGCGAGATTCCCGTCATCAAGGGATACGTCATCAAACCCCTGATGGCCGACATGGTTCGCGACATGCTCAAGGCGGCTTGAGCCATGGGCGAAGAGGCGCCGGCCAAACCGCAGTCTCGCGCCGAACTGTTCACTGCCTTCACCTGGCTGGCGCTGCAGGGCTTTGGCGGTGTGCTGGCCGTGGTGCAACGCGAACTGGTCGAGAAACGCCAGTGGCTCACCCGCGAGCAGTTCGTTGAAGACTGGGCCGTCGCGCAGATCATGCCCGGCCCCAACGTGGTGAACCTGTCCATGATGATCGGCGGGCGCCACTTCGGTCTCACGGGCGCGCTGGCCGCGCTGGCCGGCATGTTGCTGGCGCCATTGGCGCTGCTGCTGACCCTGGCAACCGTGTACAGCCAGCTGGCCGATGCCCCTCAGGTGCAGGCTGCGTTGCGCGGCATGGGGGCGGTAGCGGCGGGCCTGATTGCGGCCACCGGTTTAAAGATGATCGGCGCGCTGCGCACCAACGTCATGGGCATGGGCGCCTGCATCGGCTTTGCGCTGGCCAGTTTCGTGGCAGTCGCCTTGCTGCGATGGCCGCTGGCCTGGGTGCTGCTCGGCCTTGGTTCGCTGGCCTGCGGCTGGGCCTGGCACCGCTTGGCCAGACAGGTGGCCTCACCGTGACGGCAGCACCTGTTGCCATCGACTGGCTGCAGCTGTTCCTGCATTTCCTGACGCTGTCGTTGCTCGCGGTAGGGGGCGCCATCACCGTGGCGCCCGACATGCACCGCTTTCTGGTTACCGAGCACGGTTGGCTCAGCGACACGCAGTTCACCTCTTCCATCGCGTTGTCGCAAGCGGCGCCGGGCCCCAACGTGCTGTTCATTGCCTTGCTCGGCTTCAATGCGGGCTTGAATGCCGGTGGTGGTCCGCAGGCGGGATGGTGGTCCTGGGTGTTGGGTCTGTTTGGCGTCGTGACCACCATGGTGGCCATCCTGCTGCCCTCCTCGGTGTTGACCTACACCGCAACCCAGTGGGCGCACCGCAACCGGGAACGCCGTGTGGTGCGTGCCTTCAAAGCGGGCATGGCGCCCATCGTCATCGCCTTGCTCATTGCCACGGGCTGGCTGGTGACCGCCGCTCACGACCAGCCCGCGCGCGATTGGCGCCTGTGGTTGGTGACCGCGGTGAGTGCCGGCCTTGTCTGGCGAACCCGCTTGCACCTGCTTTGGCTGCTGGGTGCTGGCGGCGCGCTCGGCGCGCTTGGCTGGCTCTGAGCACCTCGGGCACCCAACCGGTGGCGCCCTGAAGGCCCACGGTGGTCGCCGCTGCCCCGACAGTGTCATTCCGACGCCATAGATTCCGTCGGGTTGGGGTGCACAGGCCAAATAGTTCACACAACGTCCCCCAACAAGAGGTCGATTCTGCAAATGGCTTCGTTACAGTTGGTATCAGGTAGCGCTCTTTTGTATTAGATTGACCGGCTTTGGTCAGACGGGACTGCGGGCATGCGCACAAGGAAGCAGGGATCGGTTTCAGCGGACGAGGCACCCCGTCTTGGGGATTGGCTGGTCCGTGGTGCGACCGAATGGGGCAGTCAGGTTGCCATCGACAGCGTGATCGAAGGGCAACTGACCTATGCCCAGCTTCTGCGTCAGGTCGAAGCCGAGGCCGCGCAGTGGACGGCTGCCGGCGTTCAGCCCGGCGAGCGGGTGGCCATCGCGGCGTCGCGAAGCACCGCGTCGGTGGTGTCCATCCTCGTGGCCGCCCACCTGCGGGTGGCCTACGTGCCGCTGGACCTGTCCTACCCAGCTGAGCGGCTGCAGGCCATGCTGGAAGATGCCGCACCGCGGGCAGTGGTGGGCGCTCCTGACGCACTGGCCGCCCTGCGGGCGCAAGTGCCTGTATTGCCGACGCTGGACAACCCCGCGCCAGCCGAACAAGGGCTGCATGCGGCCACCCCTGACCTGGCCTACGTGCTGTTCACATCAGGGTCTACCGGTCGCCCCAAAGGGGTGGCCATGGGCGACCTGCCCTTGCGCCATCTCATTCATTGGCACGCTCGGCACCCGCGTCTGGGCCTGGCGGCGCGCACGCTTCAATTTGCCCCGCTGTCTTTCGACGTCCACTTTCAGGAGATTTTTTCCACCCTGGCCTGCGGCGGCACCCTCGTGCTGGTGCCTGAGGCACAGCGGCGCGACCCCGCCCAATTGCACCGGCTGCTGCTGGCGCAGCGTGTCGAACGGATCTTCGTCCCCTATGTCGCGCTGCAGATGATTGCTGACGCCTCGCGCGACGAAGCCCCTTGCGCGTTGCGCGAGGTGATCAGCGCCGGCGAGCAGTTGCAGGTCAGTCCCGCCATCCGATCGATGTTCGAGCGCTTGCCGCAAGCGCAACTGCACAACCACTACGGCCCCACCGAGAGCCACGTGGTCACCGCGCACGAGCTGACCGGTGCCGCCAGTGGCTGGCCCGAAATTCCCCCCATCGGCTTGCCCTTGCCGCATGTGCGCGTGGCGCTGCGCGAGACGGAGCAAATGGATGGTGGTGCCACGCAAGGTGAACTGCTGCTTGGTGGCGACACGCTGGCCAACGGCTACCTCGGTCGCGCAGAGCTCAGCGCAGAGCGGTTTCGTACCGACATCGCCGACCTGCCTGGCAGGTGGTACGTCACCGGTGACCTGGTGCGTCAGGCCGCCGACGGCACCCTCACCTACCTCGGACGCGCTGATCAACAGGTCAAGGTCGATGGCTTTCGCATCGAACCCGGCGAGATCGAGATCGCCCTCATGGCGCATCCGACGGTCAAGGAGGCGGTCGTCACGGCACCCGATGTGCCAGGTATCGGCAAGCAGCTCGTGGCCCACGTGGTGCTGCACGAACCGCTGAGTGATGAGGGCACCCGCAAGCTGAGTGCACAGTGGCGCCCCTTCCTGCGCGCACGCATGCCAGAGTACATGGTGCCCTTGCGCTACGTGGTGCTGCCGCGCCTGCCGGTGACGCCCAGTGGAAAGATCGACCGGCGCAACCTGCCTTTGCCAGAGGTCGCCCTCTCCCACGGCGACGCGTCCGATCCTCGCGCACTCGTTCACCAAGTATGGAGCGAACTGCTGGGTGTCGAGCACATTGACGAACAACACAACCTGTTCGAACTGGGCGCCAAGTCGCTGCTGGTGATGCGCTTCATTGCCCGCCTGCGCGACGCCGGTGTTCAGCGCATCGGTGTCGCCGATGTATATGACAAGCCCACCATTGCGGGCATTCTGAGCAGGCTTGACGACTCGGTGGCCACCGCCAAACGTCAGACCCGCCGAGGACAGGCCAGCGCCACGAACGGCATCGCCATCGTAGGCATGGCGACGCGCGTGCCCGGTGCAGGCGATGTCGACACGTTCTGGAGCGCTCTGTTGCAAGGCAAGGAAGGCATCCGCCATTTCAGCCCATCCGAGCTCGACCCCGCCGTGCCCACGGACTGGCGGCAACGCCCCAATTTTGTGGCCGCACACGGCGTGCTCGACGACGCCGATCGATTCGACGCGGCGCACTTCGGCGTGTCGGCCCGCGAGGCCACCGTGCTCGACCCGCAACAGCGCCTGATGCTTGAGCTGAGCATCACCGCCCTCGAGCACGCCGGCATCGACCACACCCGCTCTGCGTCGCGCATCGGGGTCTATGCCGGCACGGGCAACAACGCCTACGCGCACGCGCTGCGCCAGGAACAGCCCGAGCTGATCCAGCAGTACGGCGAGTTCGCCACCATGCTGGCCAGCGAAAAGGACTACGTCGCCACCCGCATCGCCAACCGCCTCAATCTCAAAGGGCCGGCCATCAGCATCCATACCGCCTGCTCTACCAGCCTGGTGGCGGTGGCACAGGCCTGGCATGCCCTTGCAAGCGACCAGTGCGACATCGCCCTGGCCGGCGGCGCCAATGTGCACGTTCCCCAGGCCACGGGCTACCTCCACGTCGAAGGCGGCATGGAGTCTGCCGATGGCCATTGCCGCCCGTTCGATGCAGACGCCAGCGGCACGGTTTTCGGCAGCGGCGGCGGCATGGTGGTCCTCAAACGCATCGAGGATGCGCTGGCCGACGGTGACACCATCTACGCCGTGATCAAGGGCGTGGGCGTCAACAACGATGGTGGCGACAAAGCCAGCTTCACTGCGCCCAGCGTGAGCGGCCAGGCGGACGCCATTCGCATGGCACTGGACCACGCCGGCATTGACGCGCGCAGCATCGGCTACGTCGAGGCGCATGGCACGGGCACTTCGCTGGGCGACCCGATCGAGATCGCGGCGCTGTCCCAGGCCTGGCGGGGTGACACCGGCGACAACGCCTTTTGCACCATCGGCTCGGTCAAGGGCAATGTCGGCCACCTCGCAGCGGGTGCCGGCGTCGTGGGGCTGATCAAAGCAACGCTGGCCCTGCAGCACGGCACCATTCCGGGCACCTTGCACTTCCAGCATGCCAACCCGCAAATCGACTTTGCGCACTCGCCGTTTCGGGTCACCGCTGACAACACGCCATGGGCAGACACCGCGGATTCGCCGCGGCGCGCTGCGGTCAGCTCGCTGGGCGTGGGCGGCACCAACGCCCACGTCATCATCGAGCAAGCCCCTGCCCTGGCAGACGTGGTCAAGCCCCAGGAATCTGCCCGCTGGGTTCTACCCCTGTCTGCCCGCACGGCCGACGAGTTGTCGGGGCGAGCCGAACAACTGGCCAGCCACTTGCAGCAGCATCCGGGCACGCCCATCGCTAGCGTGGCGGCCACATTGATGCGCGGACGTCGCGAAATGGGCCAACGCGCCAGCGTGGTGGCAGAGACCGTTGAGGAAGCCATCCAGGCGCTTCGGTCCATCAAAACCGCGACCGCAGCCAAAACCCCGCGCCTGGTGTTCCTGTATCCGGGTCAAGGTTCCCAACACCCGGGCATGGCCCGCGGCCTGTACGACAGCTCGGTGGCCTTTCGCGACGCGCTCGACGCATGCCTGACGCGGGTCCTCCAGCGGACGGGCGTTGACCTGTTGCCGTGGCTGGTGCACGCCGAGCCCGGCGACGCGCAGGCGGCCAGCCAACTGGCGCTCACCCAGCACACGCAACCGGCCTTGTTTGCCATGTCGTACGCGCTCACGGCCTGGCTGGACAGCCTTGGCGTGCAGGCCGACGCGGCCATCGGCCACAGCATCGGCGAGTACGCCGCGGCATGCCACGCGGGCGTGTTCGAGCTGGACGGCGCCGTCGAAGCGGTGATTGCCCGCGCCACCGCCATGGCCGAGCAACCCACCGGTGCAATGCTCGCCGTGCGCCTGGGCGCCGACGTGCTGCGCCCCCGCCTTCCGCCCGAGGTTGAGATCGCTGGGTGCAATGCGCCTGCGCTGACCGTGGTGGCCGGACCCTTTGCCGCCATTGAGGCGTTTGCGGTCACGCTGGAAGCGCAGGAAGTGGACTGCACCCGCCTGAAGGTTTCGCACGCCTTTCACAGCGCCGCCATGCAGGGCGCACTGCCGCGCATCGCCGCGGCAATTGACCAGTGCACGCGTCGCGCGCCGCAACGCACCGTCTATTCCTGCGTCAGTGGTGCCCCCCTGACAGCCGCTGAGGCCCTCGACGCCGACTACTGGGCACGCCAGGTGCGCGCCCCCGTGATGTTCAGCAAAGCCATCGAGACCGAATTGGCCAAGGGCGACGTTCTGTTTCTCGAAGTCGGACCCGGCCAGGCCCTGTCGGCACTCGTACGCCAGCACCGCACGGCGCAAGCCAAGGTGCCGAATAACCTGGCCTTGCTGGGTCCGGCCAACGCCCCCGGCGATGCCGAACGCCATGCATTGACCGCCCTGGGGGCGCTGTGGAGCCATGGCGTGCGCGTTCGCTGGCCTGTTGCGGCATCGGCCCCCCGGGCGACCCTGCCCACCTACCCATTCAAGCGCGATCGCCATTGGTTTGCGAGAAGGGCACCGCAGGCACCAGCCCTGTCGACCCTGTCCAGCGACACCAGCGCGGCCATCGCCGTCCCCGTTTCATCACCCGAGCCCTCCCTGCCCATGAGTCGACTGCCCAACCTCGAAGCCGAACTCCAACGCATCGTCAGCGATGTGTCCGGGGTACCCGCCGCTGAGCTGACGCGTGACGCCAGCTTCGTTGACCAGGGTCTCGATTCCCTGTCGCTGACCCAGGCCACGCTGGAGATCGAACGGGTGTTCGGCCTCAAGCTGCGCTTCAGGCGCTTGCTTGAAGACCTGGACACCATCGGCAAGCTGGCCGGTCTGCTCGACACCGAACTGCCGCCCGATCGCTTTGCGCCAGCACCGGCTGTCGCCCCTGCGGCAGTACCCACGGCCGCTGCGGCCATGCCGGCTCCCACCCAGGCATTGGCCATCCCGGCCGTTGCGACGGCCATGGCCGCGCCTGCTGGCTCGGCCCTGCAGCAGCTCATCCAGCAGCAAATGCAGCTGATGTCCCAGCAGCTGGCGCTGCTGGCCGGTGCGCCGCAAATACCTGTCGCACCCATGGCTCCCGTGCAGGTGGCACCGACGCAGACCGCCGCTGTGGCGCCGGCCCCGACGAGCGCGCCGGCCGCCGCCACGGGTGCTTCCGCCCCGACCGGCGCGAGCGAGCCCGACATCAAGTCCCTGGTTGAAAAGCCCTTTGGCGCCTCTCCCCGCCTGACCCTTCAGGCCGGGCAGGACTTCACACCGGAACAGCATCGCTGGATCGACGATTTCATCGCCCGGTACAACGCGCGCACCGGCAAGTCCAAAGCCTTCAGCCAGGACAACCGCAAGGTAATGGCGGACCCGCGCGTCGTCACCGGCTTCAACCCGATGTGGAAGGACCTGGTCTACCCGATCGTGGTCGACCGCTCCAAAGGTGCCAGCCTGTGGGACATCGACGGCAACGAGTACATCGACCTGCTGTCCTGCTTCGGCGCCAACATGTTGGGCTACCAGCCTGACGACGTGCTGCAGGCCATGCACCGCCAGCTCGACCTGGGTCTGGAGGTGGGCCCCCAACATCCGCTGTCGGCCGACGTTGCACGACTCATCGCCGAGTTCACCGGCATGGAGCGCGTGGCGTTCTGCAACACCGGTTCCGAAGCCGTGATGGGCGCGATGCGCATTGCGCGCACGGTGACCGGGCGCAAGAAGATCGCGATCTTCAACAACTCGTACCACGGCATCTTCGACGAGGTGATCGTGCGCGGCACCAAGCAGCTGCGTTCGCTGTCGGCGGCGCCCGGCATCCTGGCCAATGCGGTCGAGAACATTCTGGTGCTTGACTGGGACAGCGAGGAGTCGCTGCGCATCCTGCGCGAGCAGGGGCCACAACTGGCGGCCATCATGACCGAGCCGATCCAGAACAAGTACCCCAACGTCCGACCCAAAGCCTTTGTGCAGGCCCTGCGAGACATCGCCACCCAATCGGGTTGTGCGCTGATCTTCGATGAGGTCGTGACGGGCTTTCGCGTGGCCCGCGGCGGTGCCCAGGAGTTCTACGGCGTGCGCGCCGACATCGCCACCTTTGGCAAGGTCATTGGGGGCGGGCTGCCTTTTGCCGCCATCTCCGGTGCCTCCCACTGGCTGGACGCACTTGATGGCGGCCACTGGCAGTACGGCGACGACTCCTACCCCGAGGCCGGCGTCACCTACTTTGCCGGCACCTTCGTGCGCCACCCGCTGGCCCTGGCTGCGGCGCACGCCTCGTTGCTGCACATCCAGCGCGCGGGCGCGGCGTTCTACGACACCATCAACCAGCGCGCGCAGCGCCTCGTCGACCGCCTCAACGCCGGGTTCACCCGCCTTGGCGCGCCCTGCAACGCCGTGAACTGCACCTCCATCTGGCGCCTGCACTGGGATGACGGCCTGAAAAACGTCAGCCTCTTCTACTACCTGATCCGCCATCTGGGTCTGCACGTCTACGAGCAGTTCGGCCACTTCGTCACCGAAGCCATGGACGACGCTGTCATCGACCGCATCGCAGACACCATGCTCAAGGCCCTGGACGAGCTCATGGGCCTGGGCTTCATCCCTCGGCGCGACGGCGGCGCCCCGGGTGGTGGCCGTAAGCCCGACGCCGCCGAGCCCCAGACACAAGCTCTTTCGGCAACCCAGCCCACCGAAGGAGCGCTGTCGCCGGGTCAGACCGAACGCTGGTTGGTGGCCGCCTTTGACGACGCCGCCCGGCGCGCACTCAACGAGTCGTTCTGCGTCAGCGTCCGGGGTGACGTCAACAAGGCCGCACTTCGACAGGCCCTGCAAGACGTCGCCATGCGCCATGACGCGTTCCAGTTGACTTTTGACACCACCGAACCGCTGCAGCGTGTGCGCCCGGCCCAGCCCGTGGTGATCGCCGAAGTCGATCTGCGCCATGAGGACGACGCCGAAGCGGCCCTGGATGCCTTTTGCACCCAGGCCAGCCAGCGCGACTTCCAGCTCGACCAGGCGCCACTGGCCGCGTTCAGCCTGATCGATCTGGCCGATGGCCGGGTGGTGGTGCATGTGGTGGCCAGCCACCTGATCTTCGATGGCTGGGCATCGAGCGTGTTCAACACCGAACTCGCCGAGGCATACCAGGCCCGACGACAGGGTCACGCCCCCCGGTTTGCCAAAACCGCCGAGTCCCCCGTCGCCTTTGCGCTGGTCGAGCAGGCCCGCATGAGCGGTGCGCAGGGCCAGGAGGCACTCGACTTCTGGAAGGAAGCCCTGCGCAACGCGCCTGCGCCCGTGAACCTGGGCGACCGCCAGCCGCAAGGGCGCCGTCGATTCATCGCAGACACGGTCCGGGTCCGGATCGATGGCCAGCGCTTTGCAATGCTGCGCGAGCGCGCAAAAGCCAAACGCGCCACCCTGTTTCAGTGGCTTCTGGCCGCCATCACCCGCCTGATCCACACCGAAAGCGGCCAGGGCGACTTCGTGGTGAGCATTCCCTATGCCAGTCAATCCCTCGATCGACACGGCCCATTGATGGCCGACGGTGTGCTCGATCTGCCACTGCGCCTGGCCTGTACTGCTCAGGACACCGATGAGACGCTGCTCACGCTGGTGCGCTCGCGCCTCATGGATGCCCTGGAGTACCCCGTCATGACCCAAGGCACGCTGGCACGTGCGCTGGGCATGCCCAGCCGCGGTGACCGTCCGCCGCTCACGGGGATCTACTTCAACCTCAACCCCAAGGTCGATCTCTCGGGCTACCTGCCGTTGCAGGCCTCCATGCACGAGGGGCGCAAACAGGGCCTTCTGGCAGAGCTGTTCTTCAACTTCTACGAACAGGGCGACGCCCTCACGCTGGACCTGCACCACAGTGCCGAGTTCTTTAGCCCAGCGCGCGCGCAGGCACTCGTCGACGGTCTGCTGCAGGAAATCGATCGCCTCAACGGCGCGCCAACGACCGCCAAGGCGCAGGCGGCCGTGCCGCAACCGGATACCACCGGCAGCGCAGGCACCAAGGGCGCTGCCGCCGACCCGAGGATCGTTGCGTGGAACCGCGCCACCGACGTGCCTTTCGATGTGAGCACACGTGTGGAGGCCTCCATTGCCCAGCAGGCGCTGCGCACGCCCAATGCCGAGGCGGTGGTCGCGCAAGGCGTTCGCCTCACCTATGCGCAACTGGAGCAGCGCGCCAATCAGTTCGGACATCTGCTGGCTCAGCGGGGCGTCGGCCCAGGCGCACTGGTCGGGGTGTGCATGGCGCGCGGCCCCGAACTCGTCCCGACATTGCTGGGCATCCTCAAGACGGGTGCGGCGTACGTGCCGCTCGACCCGGGCTTTCCCAAGGATCGGCTGGACTACATGGCTGAGGACGCCGGCCTGCGTCTGATCGTCACCGAAGCAGCGAACGCCGCCCTGGGCGGTTTGCCGCGCGATCAACAGATCCGGATCGACGACGACCGGGCCGCCATTGATGCCGCGCCAAACCATCCGCTGCCGGCACCGATCAACCCCGACGGTGACGCGCCGATGTACGTCATCTACACCTCGGGCTCCACCGGCAAGCCCAAGGGCGTCGTGGTGCCGCAACGCGCGGTGAGCAACTTCCTGGCCACCATGCAGAGCGAACCGGGCCTGCAGGCCAGCGACCGCTTGCTCGCCGTGACCACGCTGTCCTTTGACATTGCAGTGCTCGAGCTGTATCTGCCGCTGATCACCGGCGCATGCACCGTACTCGCTCAGCGCGATGAGGTCATGGACGGCGAAGTGCTGGGCCGCCTGATGCTTGAGCACCGCATCACGGTGATGCAAGCCACCCCGACAACCTGGCACATGCTGCTCGATGCCGGCTGGCAGGCCAGCGCCGACCTGCGCGCCTTGTGCGGTGGCGAGCCCTTGCCACCGTCACTGGCCGCCAAGCTGCTCACCAGCGGTGTCGAGCTCTGGAACATGTATGGGCCGACCGAGACCACCGTCTGGTCCACGCTGTGTCGCATCACGGATCCGCGCCAGAAGATCACCATCGGGCACCCGATTGCCAACACCCAGGTCTGGGTGTTGGACGAACAAGGCAAGCCTTGCGCAATCGGCCAGGAAGGTGAGCTGTGCATTGGTGGCACAGGCGTTGCCAATGGCTATTTCAAGCGCCCCGAACTCACGGCCGAGCGCTTCGTGCCTGACCCCTACCACCAGCAGCCTGGCGCGCGCATGTACCGCACCGGCGACCTCGCTCGCTGGCTCGACGATGGGTCCCTGGAACACCTGGGTCGGCTGGACTTCCAGGTCAAAATCCGGGGCTACCGCATCGAGCTGGGCGAGATCGAGGCCCGACTGGCCGCTTTGCCCGGCATCGCGCGCACCGTGGCCATGGCCCGCGAGGACACTCCAGGCGATGTGCGCCTCATCGCCTACGCCGTTGCCGCCACCGGCGCCACCCCCGATCCGCAGGCCTTGCGCGAGGCCCTGCGGGGTGGTTTGCCGGACTACATGCTGCCGCAGCAAGTGGTCTTGCTCGATGCCATGCCGCTGCTGCCCAACGGCAAGATCGACCGCAAAGCCCTGCCCGTTCCCACGTCGCAGGCGCCCGCGGCCAATGGGCCACTCAAAGCCGCGTCCAGCGAGACCGAACGCGCAGTCATGGCCGCCATGCAGGCTGTGCTGAATCTGCCTGCGATCGGCGCCGACGAG
Source organism: Hydrogenophaga sp. (assembly GCF_019635465.1). GTDB lineage: Bacteria > Pseudomonadota > Gammaproteobacteria > Burkholderiales > Burkholderiaceae_C > Hydrogenophaga. The sequence continues at coordinate 63,396 of NZ_JAHBZK010000019.1, read as the reverse complement.
AACTTCTTTGCCATGGGCGGGCACTCGCTGCTGGCGGCAAAGCTCATGGGCCAGCTCAACAAGTCCCTGGGCCTGCAGCTGAACCTGCGCGTGTTGTTCGAGTCCCCCACTGTCGAAAAGCTGGCCAGCGCCATCGACGCTCAGCGCGGGGGCAAGACGCCTCAGCGTGCACCGTTGACACACCAACCCGAGCGCCGCCAGGCACCCCTTACCCTGATGCAGGAGCGCATCCGGTTCATCGAAGAGATGCACCCTGGCCGTGTGGTCTACAACGTCCCGTCGGCGCACCGGCTGCGCGGCCCCATGAACGCCGAGGTGTTCGACGCAGCGTTTCAGGCCATGGTGCGGCGCCAGGCGTCACTGCGCACGATCGTCGTGCGCGATGGCAACGCCTGGGTGCAGCGCACACTGGATCAGGTGCCCTGCTCGCTGCTGCCCATCGAAGACTTGAGTCATGTGCCCGCCGCCCAACGCGAAGAAGCCATGTCCGATCTGGTCGCGTCCTGGGTGGCGCAGCCCTTTCAACTCGATCAGGCGCCGCTGTTTCGCGCGCGTCTGATCCGCTTGGAAGAAGACCACCACATCTTTTTCTTCATGACCCACCACGTTGTGTGGGACGGCTGGTCGTTTGACCTGCTCTATGAAAACCTCAGCGCGCTCTATACGGCCAAGCTCGAAGGCCGCGAGGCCGATCTGCCTGCGATGCCGCTGCAATATCTGGACTTTGCGGCCTGGCACAACGAGTGGATGCAAAGCGAGGAAATTGCCGCACAGCTCGACCATTGGCAAAAGCCGTTCCTCAAGCGACCGGTACCCGCCCCGCTAACGGACCTGCCCCGTCTGCCCGGCGCCCAGCGCGAAGGCGCCACCGAGTACATGCACCTTGAGCCGGCCGATGCCGAGCGTGTGCGCGAAGTGGCCAAGCAGACCGGCGCAACGCTGAGCATCGTGGCCTTTGCGGTCTACGCGGTACTGGCTTCGCAGCTGTTGCACGACCCCGAACCCACCATCGGTGTCCCCGTTCGTGGCCGGCCGCATCCGGACCTGGAACCCATCATGGGGTTCTTCAACAACATGCTTCCCGTGCGACTGAGCGTTCGCCACGACCTCACCTGGCTCGACTGGATCAAACAGGTCCGGGCCACGATGGTGGACGCCTTTGCCAACCAGGATGTGCCCTTCGAGCGACTCTCGGAGGCGCTTGAAACCGCACAGCCCGGCCAGCACGGACGCCTCTACCAGGCGCTGTTCACGTTCCAGGACGCGCGGGCCAGACCCGCAAACTGGGGCCCCTTGACCCACGAGCGCACCAAGTTCAAGCACCGGGGCGCGACCGAAGATCTCAACTTCTGGCTGGTTGAAATTCCCACCGGCATCGAGGGGGGCATTCAGTACGACACCCAATTGTTCCTGCCCAGCACGGCCAGGCTGCTGCATAAGCGATTCATGGCCACCCTGATGGCCCTGGCCGACAAGCCGACGCAGCGCATCGCCGACACCATCGCATTGGGCGCCGACGAGACCGCTCGCCTGCAGGCGCTGGATGCACCGGCACTGAACGGACAAGACCCATTCAAAGCGCTCGGACGGGACGATTGCAGCACGCGGCTGCGAGCGAATGGCGAATGGCTGGACGCCGCAGGCATACGCGCGCGCATGGCCTCTGCCGAGGCCCGTCTGGATCAAGGCAATGGCGCCGTCACCGTGCCCGGCCCCGCAACAGCGGATGCATTGCTGACCATGCTTGCCGCCCTCCAGACGGGTCGCGGCGTCCAACTGCAGGCCGGTGGCGTGGTGGACGCTGGCCGCTGGCGCAACACGGTGGAGGCGCTGGCCCAACAGGTCCAGCTGCTTCCGGGTGACCGGATGCTCGCCTACGGAGGCCAGCCTGGCTTTCTGCTGTGCCTGATGGGACTGGCGCTGCGACAAGGCGTCGAGCTGAGCTTGCTCGATGCCGGTGCAGCCATCGACCCAACCCGCGTAAGCGAGTTGCGCGCCGATGACACCGCGCTGGTCTTTGCGGATGCCAACACCTGGGGTGCGCTGCTGGACGCCAACGAAGGTCGCGCGCTGTCCCTCATCGCCGCACTGGACGTTCGCGAGACGACGCCCATGCTGTCGCAGCGCCTGGCCGATACGCCTACCAGCGCACTCCACCTCGCGCTCGACCCGTCCACCGGGCTCGTTGTGGCCGCCGGGTGGGCCAACGGGGCGGGCGATCATGACACCTTCGGCCGCCCCCTCGTGCGAGACACAGTGCACATTGGTGAACAAGCCGACCAGCTCGCCGCCATCGGCGTGCCGGCACCCCTGTGGTTGCGCGACAGCCAGGGCGCCTGGCGAAACGCCGGCGTGCTGGCGCGATGGCGTGCCGACGGCGTGCTGCAGTTCCTGGGTGAACTGGATGGACACGCAACGCTCCACGGGCAACGCCTGTCCCTGGGTGAGATCGCTGCCGACCTGACCCAACTGCCTTTGATGCAACGCGCGGCCACCACCGTGCAAGTGCAGCCGGATGGCACGCGCCGGCTGATCGTCGGCATCGAACCCGACAGCAACGTTCAGGAGGGCGGCCTGACGGCCCTGTTGCAGCGCGTGCAGCAACGGCTGACGCAGTGGGTCCCGGACAATCTGCGCGCATCGGTCGACGTGCTGTGCTTTGACCGCCTGGCCACGACGGCCGATGGCCGATTGGCGATCGCTGCATCCCGGCTGCGCAGGCAGGCAAGCGTGACGGACAGCGCGAACGACTTTCAGGGTTCCGCCACCGAGCGCGAGATCTTCCTCGTCTGGCGAGACCTGCTGGGGACGGCCGCCATTCGACGCAACGACAACTTCTTCGACCTCGGCGGCACGTCACTGACTGCGATGCAGGCGGTGCAGAAGCTGGAACAGAAGATCGGCAAGCAAGTCAGTCCCCGCCGCTATGTTTCCGAGACCCTGGCGCAGCTTGCCGCTGCCTACGACGGACAGGCGCACACGTCGGCTGCCACAGCCAGCGAACCCGCTGCCTCCACGCCCACCTCTGCGGGCGGCATCATGAACCGCCTGCGACGGCTGGTGCAACGCGCCTGACTGCGATGACCGGCCAGGCCTGTTACCGTCGGGGTCCATGACCATTTCCATCCGACATTTCGGCCCATGGAACCGGCCGATGGTGGGTGTTCACGCGCTCGCCGAGGGAGCAACGCCCCCGCGCGCCAGGTTCCTGCTTTGTCGCCCACTGGGGCAGGAGGCAGTGCGCAGTGCGGCCGTCTTCCGGGTCGCTGGCGAGCGGCTGTCGCGCGAAGGCATCGAATCGCTGCGCTTTGACTACCACGGCACCGGCGATTCGCTCGGTGACGAGGCAGACCAGTCACTCGACGACTGGGTACACGACACATTGATCGCACACGAACTGGTGGCCACCGACGACGTGCCGGTGCATTGGTTCGGCATGGGGCTGGGCGCGGTCATCGCCTTGCGTGCGGCTTTGCTGGCCAGGCGACCGCCGAGGCACCTGGTGCTCTGGGAGCCGGTGCTCAATGGCGCCCAGTACCTTGATGCCTTGCTGGAAGGCCATCGAACCGAGCTGGCCATGATGTTTGCCCAACCTTGGGACCAGCTGGTACGCCAAGCGAAAGTGGCCGAGCCCACCTTGCCCGGCGACGTCCTGGGTTTCACCTTCGGTGCCCGATTGGTGGACGAGTTGCGAGCCCTGCCCGATTTCAACGTGCTCCCCGCCCTGCGGCGCGGGCTTCAGGTCACCTGTGCCACGCGAGGCGATCGGCCCAACCCGCTCGCCGCCCACACAGGACTGGCCGCCCTTCGTCTGCACACCGTCGAACACCCCACCGACTGGATGTCCAGTCAGGCCATGGGAACCGCCATCGCGCCACCCGACATTCCCAGGGTGCTCTTGTCTTCTTTGAACTGACCATGCAGGAGCAAACCCGCATCGTGGGGTCGGAAGGCCATCTGGTGGCCACTTTCACCCCAGCAGCCACCATCCCCGGCAACCCTGTACCGGTGGTCGCTCTGCTGAGCAACTCCGGTGTGATTCCCCGCAGCGGTCCCCATCGCATCAACGTCCTGCTGGCCCGCGCGCTCGCCGACATGGGAATCGCTTCGGTGCGCTTCGACATGAGCGGGCTGGGCGACAGCCAACGCAGCAACCACACGCGCTCTGTTACCGAGCAATGGGTTGCGGATACCCGCGATGTCATGAACGCTGCACAGGCACAGTTCGGGTGTGACCGCTTTTTCATGGTGGGCCTGTGTTCGGGCGCCATCATTGGTCACCTGGTCGCCCTGGAGGACCCGCGCATGCGAGCGGTTCTGCTGTGGGACATGTATGCCTACCCCACGCTGCAATCGCGCCTGCGCAAACTCGCCTTCAAGATCGGGCGCGCGGGATTGGCCGGTTCCACGCGCAAGGCCGCGGTGATGGCACTGCGCGCACTGCGTCTGGTGCCGCCTGACGACACGCCCGAAAAGCCCAAGGGCGAAATGTCGGTGTCGCCGCCCAAGGATGAGTTCATGGCGCGTGTTGACACACTCACTGCACAGGGGGTCGAGCTGCTGTTTGCCTACTGCGGTGGCCAGCCGGAGTGGTTCAACCACCGCGGACAGTTTGCGGCGATGTTTCGCGGCCAACCCTGGTTGCCGCGTGTTGCGTTCGAGTTGCTCGAAACCACCGATCACCTGATCACCAGCGGCCCCGCCAAGCAGGCGTTCATCGACATGACCACGCGCTGGGTCGAACATCGCGTGTTGCCAGCCAACCGCAAAGGCTGACAACACCCGCCACGGCCTCCCCCGCCAGGGGTGCGAGCACCGTCAACGAAACCGGGTGCCCTGCATCCACCGCCGCACCAGGGCCACCAGGCGCTGCTGGTTCGCCAGCGTCGTGAAGGTGTGATCGCAGTGATCAAAGTATTCGATCAACAGGCGCCCCTTGAAATTCAGCGCGGGAAAGGCATCGAGCAGTTGACGCCGGTAGTTGTGTTGACGCTCGCGATCGGACGTCAGCACGGCCAGCATCTGTGTGTCGTTGGCCAGCGCGCCGCCATAGGCCTTTTCAAGGAATGCCCGAACCTCGGGATGCTCCAGGGTGACCGCAGGGCGTGCATCGGCCATGTCTGCGCTGGCGACCGATTGACGCCGGGTAACGACCTTCCACAGGGGATGCCGCCCTGAGGCCACATTCATCCAGGTGCGCGCGCGGAAAAATCGGCCCGCATAGTGCTTGAGGTAGTAACCGGTCGTGCGCGGGATCGATGGATCGAGCAAGGCTACGCCCACCACTCTGGGGTCTGAGGCTGCGTAGATGACCGAATGGTCGGCCCCCGAACACAGCCCCATCAACACCACGCGCTGCACCTTGCGTGTGGCCTGCAAGGTGTCGATGACGTCCTTGATGTCGGCCATGGCGGCTTCGAGCGGGGCCGCGCCGTCCTCGCGAGCCGCGCTGTCCCCCAACCCCGACAGGTCCACCCGCAACACCGGAAAGCCATCGGCGGACAGCGCACGCGCCAGGGACACGTGCAGGCGATTGGGACCCACACGATGAATGATGCCGGCGTTGAGGATGACCACGAAGGGTTTGTCATCGGGTACGCCAATACCGTCGGCCGGCGGCTGCGCAGGGGTGATGACGCCCACCAGGCCATTGGCGGGCCCCAATAACAGCGTCTGTTCGGCCACGGCATTCATGCGATCGTCCAATCGACGACTCGCCGGAGCAACTTCACCGGCACCGCCCCGGCACCCGAATGCCGGTCCTCCAACCAGGCGGCCTGCACGTCCAGGCATTCCACCGCGTCTTCGCGACCGGCCGAGCGAAGCGCCTCGGTAAGCGCCGGGCCCTCCTCCATCGGACCGCTGCTCAAGACCAGCATGCGGCTCGGCCACTTCGCCACCTGCTCAAGCAGGTCCATGCCAGCCATGTCCTGCAGCAGCCCTTCGCTGACCGGGAACCCCAGCAACTCGCCCTCCTGGCCAGACAACGCACGGGCATGCAAGGTCTGGGCGTGCAGCGCTTGCAATTCGCGCAGATAGGTAGCGCCATGAACGACCGGGTCCCAGAGCACCAGGCCATCGATGTCGCGGCGTCGCGCGGCCGCCGCCTGCGCGGCGAGCACCGCCCCGAGCCGCAGACCCACGAGCGTCACGCGCTGCACACCTGCGGTGTCCTTGAGCTCTTCGACAGCGGTCATCACGTCGTCGCGCCATCCGTCCAGTCGCGCATCGCCCATGTCGCCCGCCGAGTCCCCGGTGCCGTGGTAGTCAAAGCGCAAGACATGCACGCCGGCCTCGCCAAGCCACTTGCCCAACTGCGCCATGCTGCGGTGCGCGCGCAAGTGCTCGACGCCCCAGGGCGCGCAAATCACAGCACCGCGCGCACGCGTGCCACTGGCATGCGCCGGGGTATACAGCCCGAAGAGGCGCCGCGAGCGGTCACCAAAATACAGCGGCGTCATGCCTTGACGACTCCTTTGCCCGCTGCAGCGGAGGCCACCACCTGGCGCAGGTTCTGGAAAAACAAGGTGCGCGCGTCCATGCGCCAGCCCAGACGCTGCTCGACCGCCAGCACCACCCTCAGCGACAGCAAGGAGTGCCCTCCGAGTTCGAAGAAGTTGTCTTCGGCGCTCACACGCTCCACGCGCAGAATGTCGCACCAGATCGCCGCCATGGTCTCTTCCGCTCCGGATGCGGGTGCCACATAGTGACGTGAGGCCTGCACGGCGTTGCGGAACGGATCGGGCAAGGCCGCGCGGTCCACCTTGCCATTGGGGGTCAGTGGTATGGCGTCAACCGAAGCCACCACCGCTGGAATCATGTAGTCGGGCAAGTCACGACGCAGGTGGCGACGCACATCGCTGGCGGTCAGGTCGGCGCCGGGTGCAGGGACGACATACGCCACCAGCCTCAGATCCCCAGGCGCTGCCTCTCTGCCCATCACCACGGTTTGCTGCACCGACGGATGGGTGGCCAATCGCGCCTCGATTTCGCCCAGCTCGATGCGAAAGCCGCGGATCTTGACCTGGTGATCCAACCGCCCCAGGTGGTACAGGCGCCCGTCCGCATCCCAACGGGCCAGGTCGCCGGTGCGATACATCCGTGGCTCGACGCCGCCAGACGCGCTCGGTGCAAAGGGGTCGGGGGCAAAACGCTCGGCCGTGAGCTCAGGACGCTGGTGGTAACCCATCGCGACACCCTGCCCACCGATCCAAAGCTCCCCCGCAACGCCAATCGGCAAGGGACGACGGTGAGCGTCCAGCACGTAAACGCGGGTGTTGGCGATCGGCCTGCCGATGCTCACTGGCGAGCTGGCGCGTGGCACACATTCGATGGTCGACCAGATGGTCGTTTCGGTCGGTCCGTACAGGTTCCACAGCTCGCCCACACGCTCGAGCAAGGCATCGGCCAGCTCTCTGGGCAGGGCCTCGCCACCGCAGAAGGCGCGCACCGTGCGGTCGCCCCGCCAGCCCGACTCCAGCAACAGGCGCCACGTCGCAGGCGTGGCCTGCAGCACGGTGGCACCGGCCGCACGCAGTTGTGCCTCCAGCGCCTGCCCGTCGGTGGCGACCTCGCGCGAGACGAGCTCCACGCGAGCACCCACCAGCAACGGCAGGTAGAGCTCCAGCCCGGCAATGTCAAAAGAGATCGTGGTGACCGCCGCCACCACGTCGTCGCTCGACAGGCCGGGCGCCTGCCGCATGCTGCCGAGGAAGTTGCTCAATGCCCCATGGGAGATCGCCACGCCCTTGGGCCGACCGGTGGAGCCCGAGGTGTAGATCACATACACCGCCTCGCCGGGGTTCAGGTGAACGTCCAGGTCGCGCGCATCCAGACCAGCAAGCGCAGTGGCCTGTTGTGCAGGATCGAACAGCTGAACCCCTGGCGGCGGATCCACCATGTCCAGAGCCTCGCCGGTACTGATGAGCACCGGTGCGCCACTGTCTTCGAGCATGTAAGCCAACCGATCAGCCGGGAAGCCCGGGTCAAGCGGCACATAGGCGCCGCCGGCCTTTTGAACTGCGATCAGCGCCACCAGCATGTCCAGCGAGCGCTCGACGCACACACCCACGCGCACGCCGGAAGTCACGCCCAGAGCGCGCAACTGTCGCGCCCACTGGTTGGCGCGCCGGTTGAGTGCCTCGTAGCTCAGCGTCGCGCCTTCGAATGCAGCGGCGATTCGCTCCGGCGCCCTGGCCGCCTGTTGCTCGAATTGGCGAACGAAGGGCCTGTCATCCAGCGTCTGATCGGTGTCATTGAACTCGATCAACACCTGTCGCTGCGCGGCGGCATCCATGCAGGGCAGCTGGCTCAGCGGCGCATCGCCCTGTGCCACCACCGCAGTCAGCAGGGCTTGCAACTGGGCCGCCAGGCGTTGCATGCTCGCCGCGCTGTAGAGGTCGCTGCGGTATTCCAGGCTGCAGACAATGCAGGCATCGACTTCACGAGCGAACCAGGTTATCTCGTTGAGCGCACCCCCACTGTGAACCACCACGTCGCTCTGCGCGCCCGCCTGGTGATACACCACCGCCACCTGAAACAGCGGCGAATGCTGGAATGAACGTGTTGGTCGCACACGCTCGACCACGCTCTCGAAGGGCGTCGCGCGGTGTTCGTGGGCGTCAAGCAAGGCCCCACGCGCCCGTTGCACCAGATCGGCAAACGAGGGGTCGTCCTGCATCTGCAGGCGAAGCACCAACAGGTTCACAAATGGCCCGATCAGCGACTCGAATTCCGGCCGCTCGCGAACCCCCATCGGGCTACCGAGCAAGACGTCTTGCTGGCCGGTGTGAACGCGAAGCAGCGTGGCGATCGCGGCCAGAAATGCCATGTAGACCGTGACGTGACGAGGCTGCACCCATTGCTTGAGGCCGCGAGTGAGTTCCGCGTCCAGCGTGAAGTCGACGGTTGCACCTCGGGCCGGCACGTCGGTATCAACCAGGTCGGGCACAAACATGGAGGTCTGGGGCGCGCCCTGCAGTGCCTGGCTCCACCAGTCGAGCTCGCTGGCCAGCGTCTGCGGTTGCTGGTGCGTGCGCTGCCAGGCCGCGAAATCGGCGTACTGCAAGCCATCGGCAGCTGACAGCTCCGGTTGCGGCTGCACAAGCTCTTCACCCAGTTCGCGCAGCAGGATGTTCAGTGACCAGGCATCCACCGCAATGTGGTGTGCCACGGCGAGCAGCACCTGCCCATCAGGGCCGAAGTCCAGCACCTCGAAGCGCAAGGGTGTCTGCGCAGCCAGATCGATCGGGGTGTGCACGGCGGCGTCGATGGCCGACTGCACCGCATCCCGGCGCGCCTCAGGCGCAATCTCGCGCATGTCACGCACCAGCACCTCGGGCACGTCGACCACCCGGGCGCCCAGCGCGTCACCTTCCTGCACAAAGTGCACCCGCAGGCCAAGGTGGCGGGCATGCACGCGCCGGACCGCGCTCACCAGGCGATCACGGGGAACCTCGCCCGATACCGGCCAGGCAAGCGCCAACAGGTAGGTGGTGCTTTGTGGATCGAGCCGCTGCAGGATCCACAGGCGCTCCTGAAACATGGACAAGGGCAACAGGCCCTCGCGATTCACCCGAGGCAGCGTCGACGACTCAATTGCCCCATGTCGCGCATCGAGCAGAGCGATCAGCTCGAGCTTGTTGGCCGCGATGGCCGCCTTGAGCTCGTCGTCGAGCCGACCGCGGCTGGCGCTTGCGCGCAGCCGGCCTTCGGACACCGCCAGTTCCACACCGAGCTCTTGCAGCCGGTGCAGCAGCTCATGCGCGTTCAAAACTCGATCTCCTCCCGGTCATCATCGGCCGATTCTGTCCCACTCAGGCCTGCCTGCACCCGTGCTGCGAACGCTTGCAATGTCGAAGCATCGAACATGTCACGCAGCGCGAGCTGAACCCCCATGGAATCGCGCACCCTCGCCAGCACCCGGGTGGCCAGCAGCGAATGACCGCCCAGCTGGAAGAAATCGTCTTCGGGAACCACCTGCTCCAGACCGAGCAACTCCATCCAGATGGCAGCCACCTGCCCCTGCACATCATCGGTTCGCACCGGCGCGACGGGCTTGCCCGCGGCCGCACGATCAGATGTCGCGGTGGCGGCATCCTGTGGTTGCGCAGGGTCGGGCTGAGCGTGTGCGGGGTTCAACACGGCCGCACGCGTCAGCGCCAAGGCCGCAGGCAGGTCGTAGGGCACCACGACCGCACGGCGAAGCGCGCTGGCCATCACCCGCTCGAATGCGTCCAACCCCTGCTCGGTGCCAATGCCTTTGGCCAGGTAGGCATCCCAGGCTGCCCGACGCCAGGCAGGCACCTCCAGCCTGGCCGCCATGCCGACCTCACGCCAGGCACCCCAGTCAAAGGCAAGCACACGGCGCCAGTTCGGCGGCACCTCATTCGACTCGGCAAAGGCATCCAGCACCGCGTTGGCCGAGGCGTAGTCGCTCACCCCGGGTGCACCCAGCACGGCGTTGATGGACCCCATGAGCACGACGCACTCCAGCGCGTCATTGGCCAGCAAATCGCGTAACACGCCCAGGCCATCCACCTTGGGGGCCAGCACGGCGTCGACCGCCTGGGTCGATTTCAGGGTTGCCAGAGTCCCCTCGCCCGCCACACCGGCCGCGTGTATCAGCGCGTCGATACGCCCCCAGCGTCGTCGGGCGGTTTCAATGGCCTCGGCCATCGCCGAGGCGTCCGCCGCATCGGCGCAGGCCACCTCCACTTCGCCGCCAGCCGCTTCGATGGACTGCAGCGCGGCGATCACCTGCGCGGTGCGATCGCCTGCGTCGTGCGAAGCCCGCCACGCCGCCCATTCGGCGCGGGCTGGCAGTGCGGTGCGCGCGGTTAACAGCAATCGCGCCTGGTGTCGCTGCGCAAGTCGCTGCGCAATGGCCAGCCCCATACCACCCAGTCCGCCGGTCATCACCACGACGGCGCCCGTGCTCAACAACGGCTGGTCAGGCGAAACCCTGGGCAGCGGACAGGACTCCATCCGTCGCAGCCAGCGCTGGCCCATGCGACGTGCCACGACGTCTTCGTGGTCGCGCGTGGTTGCCTCATCGATCAAGGCCTGCACGAGCATCGGCTGCTTGTCGACCTCCTCCACCGGGAGATCCAGCTGGCGCATGCGAAGGCCGGGCAACTCCAGCGGCATCGCCAGCACCGGCCCCATGGCCAAGGCCGCCTCGCTGCAACGAACCGGCTCACCCAACACGCTGTGCGCGCCCATGGTTGCCACCACCAGCCGCACCGGCTCTGACGAACGGGGTGCCAGCGCATTGGCCAGTGCCACCGGCAGGTGGTACAGCGCGTCGCGCCCTGCGTCAGCGCGCAAGCCCCACAGCGAGAACGCCCCCTCGATCCGCTGGGCATTGGCCCGCGCTTCGCTGACAGCGCTGGCTGCCTCCTGCACCGTGCTCGCGCGCACCACGTCGGCGCCCATGGCCTGCAGGCCTTGGGCCAAGGCTGTGGCCAGCGCATCTTCGCCGCCGGCAATGAGCCAGGTGTCCTTGAGCCCGGGGGCGCGGTTGTCGGGCGCACGCACCCAGGTCGGCGCGTAGAGCCAATCGCCGACGTCGGCGCGATAGGTCACCTCGGCGGAATCGCGGGAGGCCCTGCTGGTCGAAGGCGAAGCGGGTGTCTCGACGCCCACCGACGAATCACCAGGCGCCGCCTCGATCACATGGCGCTGCCGCTCGAAGGCGTAGGTTGGCAAGGGAATGCGGCGCGGGTGATGACCCGCATGCATCCCCGACGCGTCCAGGGCGGCACCGGCCAGCCACAGTCGCCCGGCGGCCTCCAGCAGCGCACGTGCTTCCTGCTGGGGCTCGCGCGCGCCCCCCAGCGAGGCCACCACACGGCGAACACCTTTGGGACCCAGGGACAGACCCGCCAGGGTGCTGAGCGAGCGCCCCGGACCCACCTCCAGCAAATGCAGCGACGCGTCGGCCCCCAGCGTGCGCACGCCGGCTTCGAACAGCACGGCGCTGCGCAGGTGTTCGGCGTAGTACGCTGGCGAGGTCGCCTGCTCTGCCGTGATCCATTGGCCGGTGACGTTGGACACATAGGGCACGACAGGCGCACTCAGCACCCGTTGTGCCACCAGGTCGGTGAACGGGGTCAGCACGGCGTCCATCATGGACGAGTGAAAGGCGTGCGAGGTGTGCAGCAGCTGGGCCTCGACCCCCTGTGCGGCCAGAGCGACTAGCGCTGCGTCCATGACCTGGCGCGGGCCCGCGATGGCACACAGGCCGGGCGCGTTCACGGCCGCGATTTCGAGGTTCGGGGCATGCGCACCCAGCCAGGCCTTGAGCTCGGCCTTGTCCATGTGTACCGCCGCCATGGCACCCGGCGCCATGGACTGCATGAGTCTCCCGCGTGCGGCCACCAGCGTCAGCGCGTCGGCCAGCGTCATGACCCCTGCGAGGTGCGCGGCCACGTACTCGCCGATGCTGTGACCGAGCATGGCCGCGGGGCGAACGCCCCAGCTTTGCCACAGCATGGCCAGCGCGTATTCGGTGACGAACAGGGCCGGCTGCGCGTAGCGCGTTTCGTTGATGGTGGTGTCGCCCTGGGTCGCAAACAGCAGATCGCGCAGATCCCGCCCCAGCGTGGCCTGCAACTGCACGGCGCAGCGATCGACGGCGTCGCGATAGACCGGATACGTCTCGTACAAGCCGGCACCCATGCCAGCGAACTGGCTGCCCTGCCCACTGAAAAGGAAGGCGACCGGGCGTTCGCCACCTTCGTGGAGGCTGCTGTGGACCGGGGGGCGCGACCCGGCTTCCAGGGCCTGCGCCAGCTCGGCGGTCGAGCCAGCCACGACTGCGCGCCGGTGGGCAAACGCGCGCCGCCCGACTTGCAGCGTCCAGGCGACGTCAGCCAGTGCTTCACCCGGGTGCTTGTGCAGGTGCGCAGCCAGTCGCTGCGACGCCGAGGCGAGCGCGGCCTCGCTGCGCGCCGACAGCACTACCAGATGCGGCGCTGCGTGGCGATCCCGTGCGGCAGGCTCTGGTGCCTCTTCGAGCACGACGTGCGCATTGGTGCCGCCAATGCCGAACGAGCTGACCCCTGCGCGACGCGGTGTCTCGCCAGCAGGCCATGGCGCGACCTCGGCACTGGCGGTGAAGGGCGAGTTGGCCAGGTCCAATTGCGGGTTTGCGCGCTGGAAATTCACGAGCGGCGGCAACTCGCGGTGTTTGAGCACCAGCACGGTCTTGATGAGGCCGGCCACGCCGGCTGCCGCATCCAGGTGCCCCAGGTTGGCCTTGAGCGATCCCAGGCGGCAATGTCCAGCTGCATCGGTATCCGACGCGAACACCTGCTTCAAGGCCGCGATCTCGATCGGGTCGCCCAAAGGTGTGGCCGTGCCGTGCGCCTCGATGTAGCCAATGCTGTGCGGCTGCACACCGGCCAGGATCTGCGCGGTGGCAATGACCTCGACCTGGCCATCGACGCTGGGGGCGGTGTACCCGGCCTTGCCCGATCCATCGTTGTTGATGGCCGCACCTCGAATGACGGCGTGCACCGTGTCACCGTCGGCCAGCGCATCGGCCAGGCGCTTGAGCACCACGATGCCGGCGCCAGCGCCGGGGCGAGTGCCCTTGGCGTCAGCGTCGAAGGGGCGGCAGTGCCCATCGGGCGACAGGATCATGCCTTCCTGGTACAGGTAGCCGCCACGCTGCGGATAACTCACCGACACGCCACCCGCCAGGGCGATGTCGCACTCGTGGCGCTCCAGTGCGCGGCAAGCCACCTGCACCGCCACCAACGAGGTGGAACAAGCGGTCTGCAGCGTCATGCTCGGTCCGTGCAGGTCCAGCTTGTAGGACACCCGGGTGCAGAGAAAGTCCTTGTCGTTGCCCAGCATCAGCTGGTAGCCCCCCACCGTCGCAGCGACCTTGGGGTTGCGAAGAATCTGTGCAAGCAAATAGGAGTTCATGCTCGCGCCCGCATACACGCCGACCGGCGCATCGATAGCGCCTGGCGCATAGCCCGCATGCTCGAGCGCCTCCCAGGCGCACTCCAGGAAGATGCGCTGCTGCGGATCGATCACCTGCGCCTCGCGCGGCGACATCCCGAAGAACGCCGCATCGAAGTGCTCGGCATCCTGCAGCACGGTGCCACGCCGCACATAGTGTGGCTGGGCACTCAGAGCCGGATCGACCCCGGCCTCGCGCAGGTCCTCGTCGCTGAACGTCTCCAGCGACTCGACACCTTCGCGGATGTTGCGCCAGAACCCGTCGAGGTCCTGTGCATCGGGAAAGCGGCCCGCCATGCCAACAATGGCGATGGCGTGCGGGGGAAACGTGTCCTTGGAATCCATTCAACAACCCTGACTGTCAACCTTGTATCTGTCTGGCGGCGCGGGCGCGCGCGCGCTCAAGCGCCGCATTGGACGCCACCGGTGCCGATAGACGCTCGGCCTGTGACGCCACGGTGGTGCGCTGAAACAGCTCGACCAGAGCGATTTCCTGCCCGAACTCCCGCTTGATGGCTGCCTGCAGCCGCACCAGCAGCAAGGAATGGCCACCGATGTCGAAGAAGTTCGCGTGCAGCCCAACGCGGTCCTGCTTGAGCACGCTGCGCCACAGTGCAGCCACCTGCCGTTGCACCGGCGTCATCAATGCCTCGGCCACGTCGTCGGCCACGTCCGGCTCGGGCGCTTGTGGCGCAGGCAGTGCCTTGCGGTCGACCTTGCCGTTGGGGGTGAGCGGAAATGTGGGCAGCACCACGAACTGGTTGGGCACCATGTACTCGGGCAACTGGGCTCGCAGTGTTGCCCGCATGGCGTCGGCCTGCGGGGTGACACCGGGCTCGGGCACGACATAGGCCACCAGGCGCTGGTCACCCGGCGTGTCCTCGCGCACGTGCACCACGTTGCCTTTGATGCCTTCGTGGCGCGACAGCACGGTCTCGATTTCCCCCAGCTCGATGCGAAAGCCGCGCACCTTGACCTGGTGGTCGCGTCGACCCACGAACTCCAGGCGCCCATCGGCCCGCCAACGCACGATGTCTCCGGTGCGGTACACCCGCGTGGGCCCCACCCCGGGCAGCTCCAGCGTCACGAACTTCTCGGCCGTCAGTTCCTCGCGCTTGCGGTAGCCACGCGCCAGACCGTCGCCACCGATGCACAACTCACCACCCACACCGATCGGCGCCGGCAAACCCGATGGTTCCAGGACATAGACCTGGGTATTGGCAATCGGGCGGCCGATCGAGATCCCCTCTCGAGTCGACGCAATGTGTTGCAACGTCGACCAGATCGTGGTCTCCGTCGGCCCGTACATATTCCACAGCTGGCCCCCGGTGGCGACCAACTTGTCGGCGAGCTCGCGAGGCAGGCCTTCACCGCCGCACAGCATCTTGAGGCCGGGCCGACCGGTCCAGCCGCTGTCGAGAAGCAGCCGCCAGGTGGCGGGCGTTGCTTGCAGCAACGTGGCCTCATGGCGCTGCAGCAGCCGCGCCAGTTGCACCCCGTCCAGCGCGTCGGCGCGCGCGGCCAGCACCACCGTTCCCCCCACCGTCAGCGGCCCGTGCAGCTCAAGCCCCGCAATATCGAAGGACAGTGTGGTCACCGCCACGAAACGGTCGCCGGCCGAGATGCCCGGCTGGCGCTGCATGGACAACAGAAAGTTCACCACCGAACGGTGCTCAAGCATCACACCCTTGGGCCGGCCGGTTGAACCCGAGGTGTAGATCACGTAGGCCAGATCGCCCGCCTGTGCCGAGGCCGGCGGATCCAGTGGTGAGAGCCCTGCCAGCATCGCCGCGTCCGTGTCCAGACAGACGCCCTGAACCCCCGCCGGCAGCCCCACCGCCAGCGAGGCCTGGGAGACCACCAACCGCAGTTCGGCGTCTTCCATCATGTAGTCGAGCCGGTCACGCGGGAATGCCGGGTCCAGCGGCACGTAGGCGGCACCGGCTTTGAGCACCCCCAACAGCGCCACCACCATGTCCGGCCCACGTTCGATCCACACCCCCACCAGCGCGCCTGGGCCAGCGCCCTGCGCGCGCAGGTGATGGGCCAGCCGATTGGCGCGTGCGTTGAGCTCGGCATAGCTCAGCGTGCCTTCGCCAAAGCAGAGTGCCGTCGCCTCAGGCGTGCGCGCCACCTGCGCTTCGAACAGCCCGTGCAAAGTCTGTTCGCGCGGATACGCCACGTCCGTGGCGTTCCATCCCACCAACAGCTGCGATTCTTCGGCCGGCGTGAGCAGCGGCAGATCGCCGATGCGCGCGTCAGGCGTGTCCATGAGCGCCTGCAGCAGGCGTTCGTAGTGGGCCATCATGCGCTCGATCGTTGCCCGGTCGAACAAATCGGTGTTGAACTCAAAGTAGCAATGCAGGCCTGCGGGCGCGTCGAAAACATCAACCGCCAAGTCGAAGCGCGAAGATCGCACGTGTGGGTTGATGGCCTCCGTACGCAGTCCATGGAGCTCGATCGTCGAGATCGACAGATGCTGCAGCACAAACAACACCTGAAACAGCGGCGGATGGTCGAGCTCGCGCTTGACGCCAAGCTGCTCGACCAGCATGTCGAAAGGCATGGCCTGGTGCTGGTAGGCCTTGAGCGCACGCTCACGCACCCGCGCCATCAGCCCACGAACCGACGGGCTACCGTGCAGATCGGCGCGCATCACGAGGTTGTTGGCAAAGAAGCCGATCACCTGTTCGACTTCACTGCGGTTGCGGTTGGCAATCGCGGTGCCGATCGCAAAGTCCGTCTCGCCGCTATAGCGATGTAGCAGCGTCTGGAAGGCGGTCATCAGCACCATGTAAAGGGTGGCACCCTCGGCGCGCGCAAACGCCTTGAGCCGCTGCGACAGCGCTGGCGGCAGCAGCAGCAAGCATCGGTCGCCTCGACTGGTTTGAACCGGCGGACGCGGTCGGTCAGTGGGCAACTGCAGCAGCGTGGGCAACCCTTCGAGCTCGGATTTCCAGAAGTCGGCATGCGACTGCAGCGCGCCTCGCGCAAAGGTTTCGCGCTCCCACTCGGCGTAGTCAAGGTACTGCACTGGCAAGGGCGCGAGCGTCGGCTCGCGCCCCTGTACGAGGCTGTTGTAGATGGCCTGAAACTCGGCCATGAAGATGCCCATGGAAAGGCCATCCGAGACGATGTGATCAAGCGCCAGAGCCAGCACGAAACGGTCAGGCGCCTCCGTGATCAGCCCCACATGCAGCAATGGTGCACGGCTCAGGTCGAACGGACGTTGCACGATCGCCGCCATGGCTGCATCGGACGCCGCGACCTGGACAGAGCCGTCCAGGTGCGAGACGTCGATGCGCTCAATCTGCAGCGACACTTGCGGCTCAACGACACAACGTGGCTCACCGTTGACCGTGACAAACCGCGTACGCAGGCCTTCGTGCCGCATCAGCAGCAGATCAAAGGCCCGCTCCAGTGCCGTCTGGTCAAGTGGGCCGACAAGTCGCAAGACAGCGGGGATGTTGTACGCGTTGCTGGATGGGTCTACCTGGCGCAGAAACCAAAGCCGCTGCTGCGTGTGCGAAACCGGCATCTCTGCGTGACGCGGCACAACCACCAGCGCGGGTCCCGCTGGCGCGCGCACGGCGGGGCGTTGCGCGATCAGATAGGTTACGACCTCTTCCTTGCGCCGGCCCAGCTCGTCGCGAAGCGTCGGGGTCAGTACGCCCTTGGGTGCACTCACGTTGAGCTTTTCGCCTTCAACCGACAACCGTACATCCAGTCGCGCCAGGCGCTCAACCAGTTCACCCGCATCCGCCGCAACGGCCTCGTGGCGACCGCGATCGGCCAGCAAGGCGATGAGGGCGTCCCGGTGGGCGGCCAGCCGCTCGCGGGCCTGGGCCGACAGCGCACCTGAGGGCGCGCGGAAACGGAGCTGCCCACCCTCCTCCCACAGCTGCACCCCCTGTGCGCGCAAGTCGGCGATCCATTGCGTCAGTTCTTCGGACACGAGCTCAATGCCTTTCCAGTCTGGTGGGGTTCGGCGCACCTTGGGCCGACATCCGCCATGCGATGACCAACACGATCGCTACCAGTACCAGGGACAGGCCCTGGCGGGCCAGCAGCGCCACGCTACCACCCCAGGCTTCAATGGCGAACATACCGGCCAGATGCAGATAGAGTACCGGGGCGGTTGCGGACACGGGCGCGGCTTCGCAGGCACGATCCAGCACCCACAGGCCCAGCAGGCCCACCAGGCCAATCGCGATCAGCACCGCGACATCGTGCAGTGTGGGCATCGTCCACACCCAGGGCATGATCGGCGTCAGCAGCAGGAACACGGCCGCTGCGGTATGAAACAGGTTGGTCTGTACAGGCTCTGAGCGCAACTGGCGCGTCATGGCCATGTAGACCGCAAACGACGCCGCCATGGCCAGGGGCCACAACACTGTGAACGCATGGGCTGGCCAGTGCAGGCCCAGCAACAACACAGCCGAGGCGCTGCCCAACACCGCAGCCACCCAGGCCGACGCCGGCACGAGTTCGCGCAGCCATAGCCGGGCCAGCACCAGGATCAGCAAGGGCGCCATCCAGAACAACGCCCATACGGTGTGCATTTGCATGCCGCCATACAGCGCCATGGCGAATCCCAGCGGCATCACCAGCATGCACAGAGAGCGCATTACATGGAACACCGGTCGCTGCGTGCGCCACAGTTGCGCAGGATGGCGCCGCCCCCAGATTACCCACACGGCCAGCAGGTGCACCGCATAGCGGCACCAGACAATCTGCAGCAGGTGGTACGGGTGCTGGAACTGGGCGCCCACAACGCCTTCGAGCAGGGTCCACGACAGCGCGAACACAGCCAGCAACAGCCAAGCCCGGCGACCACCCTCCAGGCGGACAGGGTCACCGACAGCCGACCACAGGCTCATGCCATGGCCTCTCTAAGCTGCCGCTCTTTGGACCACCACAAGGCCAGCACCAGCATGCCCATCAGGCTGGTGGCCAACAGCAGACGCCAGGACGGCGTCTGGCCATGCCACAGCGGCGGCATCCAGTGCATGACGAGCACATGCACGTAAAGCAGCGACGCCACTTCGGATGCCTTCCCGTAGCGCAAGGCAAGATCGATCAACCAAAGCGCCAGAGTACCCAACAGGGCGACGACCAGCAGCACCAATCCATCCCGAATGCCGGGCTGCACCCACTTGCCCGCCACGAAAGGCAGCAGCACCAACAGACCGACCGTGGCCACAAACAGAAGCCCGGTCTGAACGGATTCGTCGCCAAGGGTGCGCGAGAGAACCAGAAAGAGCGCCAGGGACAGGCCCGATAGCATGGGCATGATCAGGTCCGCTGGCTCTATCGGGCCTGGCGGCGCAATCAGCAGCAGCGCAGCCACCATTCCCGCCAGGGCCGCCAGCCACATCCGCACCTGAACTTGTTCGCGCAGTACCAACGCCGCCAGGGCCACGGTGAACAAGGGTGCGCACCAGAGCCCCACCAGCGCCACTGGGATTGAGACGCCCGAGTACACGGCGCTGGCGAAACCGAAGGGCAGCCCCAGCAGCGCCAGGCCACGCAAGACCTGCAGTGCCGGACGACGGCTGTGCCACAACCGGGCAACCTGGCCGGTTGTACGTGGACGAGCCACCAGCAGCAACAGCACGAACTGCGTCGCAAAGCGAATCGATTCGACCTGCACCAAGCTGTAGCGGTGATGCAGCTGCACGACCAACAGCTCCGCCAGCGCCCACACCATGGTGAAGCCCAGGGTTAACAAAATTGCCACGCGCCGTGGGTTCATCCACGACCTCGTCATTGCAGCCTGCGCGCGATCGACCATCAAAGTGTGCCCTCCTCCCATTCGCCCACCGGCGCATCGCCCATCGTCTCCGATGCTGCGAACGCGGGCAAAGCGATTTCTGCCAAGAGCGTGGCAGCCAGCGTGGACACGCTCGGGCCCTGCAGCAGATCGGCCACCGCCACGCTGGCCTTGAGCGAGGCCAGCATGCGGTTGCGCAGTTCCATGGCCATGAGGGAATCCATGCCGAGGTCAATCAAGGAGCTCTGCGGGTCAAGGCGGTGCGCACTGCCCAGTGCGAGCACGCTGACGATTTGCGCGCTGAGGAACTCCGACAGCACGGCATGGCGCTCGCCAGCCGGCGTCACGGCCAGACGCGGCAGTATGTCTGGCGCGGGCGCCGGCGCTTTGGCCGTCGCCCTGTCGGGTGCCGCCTTCACCAGAGCTGAGAAAAACGGCCCCAGATTGACTGGCAGACGCGACCGCACCAAAGGCATCGCGGCCATTTGCGGGGCTCGCGCACTGCGCAGCATGCGAGCGAGCATGTGCATGCCTTCTTCAGGTGCAATCATGCCCAGCCCCATGGATGCCCAGCGGCGGTGATGCAACTCGCCCAGACCAGCCGCCATGCCGACCTCGGACCAACTGCCCCAGTTGATGCTCAGTGCGTGTTGACCTTGCTCGCGGCGCACGCTGGCCAGCGCGTCCATGAACGCGTTGGCCGCTGCGTAGTTGCCCTGCCCGGGTGAACCCATCAGCGCGGCTCCCGAGGAGAAACAGACAAAGAAGTCCAGGGCGAGAGGGAGCGTGGCCTGATGCAGGTTCCAGGTACCTTGAACCTTGGGAGCCATCACGGGTGCAAAGCGCCCGATATCGAGTTCAGCCAGCATGCCATCGTCGATCACCCCGGCGGCGTGCATCACGCCGCGAAGCCGGGGCCCCCCTGAGGCAAGGCTGTGAACCAGCGCCTGCACCTGGGCGGCATCTGCGACATCACAACGGGCCACACGCACCTGCACACCCTCACTGACCAGCGCGTCGATGCCGGCCTGAGCCTCAGGCGTGGGATCGCGACGCCCGACCAATACCAGGTGGCGCGCTCCCTCGCTGGCGAGCCAACGTGCAGTGACAAGACCCAGGCCACTCAGGCCACCAGTGACGAGGTAGCTTGCATCCCCACGAATGACAGGCGCCTCGTGTTGGGTGATCACCAGCTTTCCGACGTGATGTCCCTGCCCCATGAAGCGGAAGGCCTGCTCGGCGCGCTCGATGGGGTACAGCTTGTGCGGCAGCGGCTTGAGCACGCCGCGCTCGAAGTCGGCCAACAGATCCCTGAGCATGTCGCGCACAAACTCAGGGCGCGCAGCCGCAACCTCGCCAAGGTAGAGCGGGTGATAGTGAACGCCCGGGAATGATTCCGCGACCGTGGCCGCATCCCAGATACCGGTCTTGCCGATCTCGATGAAATGGCCGCCACGACGCAGCATGCGCAAACTCTCGGGGATGAAGTCGCCGGCCAGCGAGTTCAGCACGATGTCCACGCCCTCACCGTTGGTGTCGCGCATGACATCCTCTGCGAAGCTCAACGATCGAGAGTCCGCCAGATGGTGCGCCCCCAGTTCGCGTGCCAGTGCCCGCTTGGCTGGCGACCCTGCCGTACCAAACACCTCCGCACCGGCGCGCCGAGCCAGTTGCAGCGCGGCCATGCCCACACCGCCGGTGACCGCGTGCACCAGCACTCGGTCGCCCTTCTTCATGCCCGCCAGGTGACGCAAGGCGTATTCGGCAGTGAGAAACGTGACGGGGATGGTTGCCGCTTCGGCAAAGGTCATGCCCGGCGGCTTGAGAACGGCCATCACGGCCGGTGCAATGACCCAGGTGGCAAAACTGCGATCCACCATGGCGACCACCTCATCGCCAACAGCGAGATCGGTGACGCCCTCGCCAACGGCGCTGATGACCCCCGCACATTCATTGCCCAGTGGTCCAGGGTCGCCCGGGTACATGCCCAGGGCATTGAGAACGTCGCGAAAGTTCAAGCCCGTGGCATGAACGCGGATTTCGACCTGCCCCGGGCCAGGTGCGGGGCGAGGCACCTCGACCAGCGCCAGGCGATCAAGCGAGCCACGCTCCGTGATGTCCAGCAACAATGGTCGGGGCTCGGGCACAAACTCGCCGGGCTGCAATCGCGCGACATAGCGTTCTCCACCGCGCAGAGCCACGCGGTCCTCGACATCGCCGCCCACGATGGTGGCCATCAGCAGGACTGGTTCATCCTCACGGCGCACCGGGTCGAGATCGACACGGGCACAGCGCAATGCCGGGTACTCCGACGCGAACACCCCACCAAGGCCCCACAGCGGAGCTTGCAGCAGGTCGACCTGCGACCCCGCCACTGCTTGCGCTCCACGCGTGAGCCACCACAGTCGGGCTCCGGGCACGTCGCCAAGCGAGCGCACCACACGCAGCATGTCATCGAGCAAGCGCAGGTGCCGGGCCTGCAGCGTGTCCTCGCCCTCGGGCGCGGCAAGGCTCCAGGCGAGGACGATGCCCTGCAGCGCGGGACCTTCGGCACGCAAAGCCTCTTCCACGGCCCGTCGCAGCTGAGCAGCATCGTCGGCATCCACGCGCCAGACTCCCGGACCTGGCGCGCCGACCGACTCGCCACGCCCGATCAGCGCCACAGTGGCGCCGTCACCTTGCAGACGGGCCGCAAGAGCCTGACCGACGCCGCTTTCGTCGGCCAGCACCAACCAACGCCCGGTCGCATGAGTTGCTGGCGTCTGCGCCAACGGAACGCTCTGCCAGACCGACTCAAAGGCCCATTCCGCTGGCGGTGCAGAGCCCGACATGGCCCGCTGCAGTGCCGCGCGAGTGACGCGGCGCAGTTCGAGACCGCGCAACTCGGCCACTACCGAACCGTCGTCATTGAAGAGCGTCACGTCACCACGAACCACATCGGCATCGGCCGGCGCGGGTTCCACCTGGACGTGACACCAGGCCATCGCCTGGCCCGCACGGTGCACCGCATAGCTGCCCATTCCTACCGGTACGCACAAGTCATCCCCGGAAGTGTCCTGCCCCGATCCGGTTCCCCAGGGCAGTCCAATCCCCACCAGTTGCAGGCAGGCATCGAGCAATGCCGGATGCACCAGATACGACGTGGCCGACGCGGCCAACTCCGCAGGCAACGCGACACGACCCAGCACCGACGGACCTTCAGACTCGACGGCGGTGATGCAGCGAAATGCCGGTCCATAGTGCGCGCCTTGCATAGCCAGACGCTCGTAGTAGTCCTGAACGTCGTGCCTTGTCGCCGCTTCGCCCAGCAGCGACGCGCGCTGAACCATGGCTGGCGCGGCCAAAGGGGTCACGGCGAAGGCTGCGCTCACGTGCAGCTTCCACTCCACCTCCGCAGCGCCGGTATGTGCCGGTTTGACCATGCTGTACACGCGCACCTGCTGCAGACCGCCCTCGGGCGGCTGCACGATCACCTGCACGGTGCGGTGACCTTCGTCGGGCAACGGCAGCCCTTCGCGGATCACCACGTCCACCAAGCCGATGTTCTGCACACCAGATACTTCACGTGCTGCAATCTGCGCCAGCTCCAGGAACCCTGTGCCGGGGAACAGTGTGAATTCGAAAATGCGGTGGTCCTTGAGCCAGGGCTGGGTGGACAGGTCGATGTCGTTCTGAAAGATGGACAGCGGGCTTGGCACCTGTCCACCGAGCAGCGGATGCCCGCTGCGAGTGGCGGCCAGGGAGGCGCCGCCAGGGCGCCCCGTCGGCTCGAACCAGTACCGCTCGCGCTGGAACGCATACGTTGGCAGGTTGACACGTCGGCGCGCCATTGCCTCACCCAGCACAGCGGGCCAACGCACCGGCACGCCGCGCGCGTGCAAACGGCCCAGGCCGTCAAGCAGACAACGCGTGTCAACACGCCCCTTGCGCAGGGAAGCGATCCAGGTCGCGTCGGCCGCGCCGCTGCCACGCTGCGCCATGTTCACAAGCGTGGGCGATGGCCCCACTTCCAGAAAGACCCGATAGCCAGCTTGCTGCATGGCCACGATGCCATCGTCGAACCGCACCGCATCGCGGATGTGGCGACACCAGTAGTCGGGCTGGCAGAGCTCCTCGCCCGCCAGCGAGCCACTGAGGTTGGACGCCAGGTCGATGCCGGGCGGACGTAGTTCGACCCCGGCCACCACCGAGCGGAAGGCCTCGAGCATGGGTTCCATCAGAGGCGAGTGAAAGGCATGGGACACGCTCAACGCCTGCGCCTCGATGCCTTTGTTCTGGAGCCAGGCCAGTGCGGCCTGCAAAGCATCCATGCGACCTGAGATCACGGTGTTCTGCGGGCCGTTGACGGCGGCAATGGACAGCGCACTGCCGGCGCCAGCGATGGCCTCGCGCACGGTGGCCTCATCGGCAAAAACCGCAGCCATGCCGCCGTCGCGTGGCAGCGCACTCATGAGCCGGCCCCGCTCGGCAATCAGGCGCAGGCCGTCTTCGAGGCTGAACACGCCTGCGACGCAGGCCGCGACGTATTCGCCGACGCTGTGCCCCATCACACCGGTTGGCTCAACGCCCCAGGAGCGCCACAACTGGGCCAGCGAGTATTCGATGGCAAACAGCGACGGCTGGGTGAACGCCGTGTCGTCCAGACGGTCTGCTTCCTGCCCAAACATGGTCTGCAGCAGACCCTGAGGCAGGTGCGGCGACGCGAGCCGGTCGCATTCGTCCATCGCGGCGCGAAACACGGGTTCCTGCTCGTACAACTGACGCCCCATGTCCAGGTACTGCGCGCCCTGTCCAGTGAACATGAACACCACCTCGGGTGCGGCGCCAAGCGAAGCGCGCGACCGCACCAGACCCCCCGGCAGGACCGCATCGTCGGCGTCGGTTGCATCAACAAAGCTGCGCAATTGCGAACGCAGCTCCTCGGTGCTGCCAGCCACAGTCGCCAGGCGCTCGACAAAATGCGAGCGCCCCAGTGCCAAGGTGGCGGCTACCGGACCTGGCGCCAGAGAAGGGTCGGCCGCCAGCGCATCGGCCAGGCGGCGAGCCTGTTCGGTCAGTGCCGACGGCGTCTGCGCCGACAGTACAAACAGATGCTCGGCGCGCACACCCGTCTCGCTGGTCACATCGTGCGTCGGCGCTTCCTCGATCACCATGTGGGCATTGGTACCGCTGAAGCCGAACGAACTCACGGCCGCACGGCGCGGCGCGGCGCCTTCGCGCGGCCAGGGCGTTGGAACAGTCGGCACCTGGATCGGATACTGATCCCAGGCAATCAGCGGATTGGGGTTCTTCAGGTGAAGGTGCGGGGGGATGGTCGCGTGCTGCAACGCCATCACCACTTTGATGACACCGGCCACGCCGGCAGCGGCTTCCAGGTGACCAATATTGGTCTTGACCGACCCCAGCAAGAGCTTGCCCCCGGTTCGCTCTCGCCCATAAACCTGATGCAGGGCCTTTACTTCAATGGGATCGCCCAGCGGCGTGCCGGTGCCATGGGCCTCGACGTAGCCAATATCTGCGGGCTGCAGCCGCGCATTGGCCAGCGCATCGCGGATCACGGCCTCCTGTGCCGCACCGTTGGGTGCCGTCAGGCCGCTGCTGCGTCCATCCTGATTGAGCGCAGAGCCACGCAGGACAGCCAGAACGCGGTCGCCATCCCGACGTGCGTCAGACAAACGCTTGAGCACGAGCACGCCGCAACCTTCACCGCGGACATAGCCATCGGCCTTGGCGTCGAAGGTCTTGCAGTGGCCGTCGAAAGACATCATGCGCGCGCGCGAGGTCAGGATGGACCCATCGGGTGACAAGGTCAGGTTCACCCCGCCGGCAAGTGCGAGATCGGTCTCGCCGTTGCGCAACGACTGGATGCCCCAGTGGATCGCCACGAGAGATGATGAACAGGCCGTATCGATCGCAACGTTGGGACCATGCAGACCGAGGAAATAGGACAACCGCCCTGCGGCCACGCTGTGTGCCGTGCCGGATGGTGTGTAGGCGTCACCGTTGCCCAGACCACGCTCCTCGTTCATGAGCCCTGCGTAGTCGCCAGTGGTGATGCCCATGTACACAGCGGTGCGTGAGCCCGCAAGCGACGAGGGTGCAATACCAGCGCGCTCCAGCGACTCCCAGGTCACCTCCAGCAGCAAGCGCTGCTGAGGATCCAGGCTGACTGCCTCGCGTGGCGATATGCCGAAGAAAGGCGCATCGAAGCGATCGACGTCATCGACAAACGAACCCCAGCGCGTGTAGCTCTTGCCAACAACGTCCGGGTTGGCGTCGTAGTAGCGCTCGACATCCCAGCGATGCGGGGGCACTTCGGTCACTGCATCTCGGCCACTGTGGAGCAAGGTCCAGAACGCCTCGGGTGAGTCCACACCTCCAGGAAAGCGGCAGCCGATGCCGATGATCGCGATGGGCTCGCTGCGTGACGCCTCGACGGCCGCCAAGCGGGCCTTGAGTTGGTCGATGGCGACCAGGGAGCGCTTGAGCAGCGCCGCATGGTCGACGCCAGGCCGTTGTTCACTCACAGTACTTCCTCCGGGCCCAGTCCGTCGAGGCGACGCAGCAACTGCTGGGCAAGTTCATCTTCAGACAAGTCGTCAAACGATTCGGCGACGGTGGCAGCCTCGGGTACCGGGGCTGGCGACGCTGTCGGACGCGCAGCCGGCGAGTCCGGTGCATTCATGAGATCGGCAAACACCTCACACGCCAGGCATTCGGTGAGCGCCGCCACCGACGGGTGATCGAAAGTCAATGTAGCTGGCAGCGTGCGTCCGACCGACTGACCGAGCAAGTTACGCAACTCGACCGCCATCAGCGAGTCCAGGCCCAGCTGGCGCAGGGGTTCCGTGACGTCAAGCTCTTCACCGCGCTGAACACCCAGAACCTTGACCGTGAGCTGACGCACATGGTCGCGCAACAGCGTGCGTCGCCGGTTGGGCGCCGCTGCGGCCAATCGATCGCGCAGCGAAGTCACCGCCGCTTCTGCGCTTTGCGGCCGGGCTTGTGTCTTGTTCGACGGTGCCAGATCGCGAAGCAGCTCGTCGAAGAGCGGCGCCACGGCGGCGCCTTCGGCTCGCTGTGCCGCCAGGTGGCGCCAGTCGCTGTCGAGCGCTGCAAGCTGCGCGTGAGCAAAGAGCGCGCCCGCGGTCGTCTGGCGCATGGCATAGGCCAGCGCCGCCAAACCCTCAACAGGCGTGATGGCGCGCAAGGACCCTGGGCGCTCCAGGTGCCGATCGGCGGCTGCGCCGATGTCGGCCCAAGGGCCCCAATTGATGCTCACTGTAGGCAGCCCTTGCGACTGGCGGTACCAGGCCAGCGCGTCCTCAAAGGCGTTGGCAGCAGCGTGGTTGGCCTGGCCGGGCGACCCAGCCACCGAAGCGCCGGAGGAAAACAGCACGAGAAACTGCAGTTGCGGGCAGAGCGTATGCAAGTTCCAGCTACCCAGCACCTTGGGCCCCATGACCGTCGCAAACCGGGACCAGGAGAGGGATGCGATCACCCCATCGTCAAGCACCCCTGCTGCGTGCACCGCACCCACCAGCGATGGCATCACTGCGGCAGCTTCAGCCAGTACGCGCTGCAGATCAGCGCGTACCGACACGTCTCCCTGAACAGCCAGCACCTTGACGCCACGGGCCTGCAAGCGGTCCAGCACGGTGCTGGCCCGCTGGTCCGGCACCTGACGGCCCATCAGGATCAGATGACGCGCGCCTTGCTCAACCATCCACTCGGCTACCCGCAGACCCAGGCCACGCAGGCCACCGGTGATCAGGTAGCTCGACCCGGCATCGATCCTCACCTGACCCGCTGTCGATGGAATGCCTTCATGGTGCACCAGGCGTCGCACAAAACGGGAGGCACCGCGCCAAGCGATCTGATCCTGAGCCGCGTCGGCCTGCAACTCCTCCACTACCCTGGCCAGCGAATCCTCGCCGCTTGCACCGGGGTCCAGATCCAGGCGGGCACAGCGCAATTCGGGGTGCTCAACGGAAACGACATGGCTCAGTCCCCATGCCGTGGCCTGCGATGGATCAGCGGGCTCGTCGGCGCACGTGGCCTGCGCGCCACGGGTAATGATCCACAAGCGTGGCGCATGGGCGGCCGATCGCGCGCTCAGCGTCTGAACGGTGGCAAGCACCCCGCCAATGAGCGTCTGCTGCGCTTGCTCCAAAGCAGACACCGACATATCGTCGTGCAGCTTCGCGTCCAGCGCCTGCAGTTGAACCACGCCATCCCAGGTGTCGGGCTCGGCCAGCGCCAGCGCCAGGGAGGGACCGCCATCGGCCAGCACCTTGGCCTGATCGCCCCTCGCCTGCAATGCGACGGCCAGTGGTAGTGCATGGCCGCTTGTGTCGGGCACGATCAGCCAGCGCCGTGCCGTACGCTCGACCGGCACTTGCGGCATGCGGGCAACGAACACGGCCTGCTGTTGCAGCACAGGGTGCTGCGTGTTGCCAGGCAGCGCAGTGGCGTCCGCGAGTCCGTGCTGGCGCAACAACTCCAGCCAGCCCTCGCGCTCCATGAGGGCATAGCTGCGCCGATGGGTGTCGGTGTAGGCCCACCAGCCATCGAGCAAACCCACCGTCAGGTCGCCAAAGCGTTGGGGGGTCGTCCCTTCCAGCAGCACCAAAGTGCCGCCCGGTGCCAACAACCGGTTGACATGGCCCAAGGTCACGTCCAGGTCGGGCGTGGCATGCAAGACATTCGCGCCGATGACCACGTCGTAGCCACGCTCGACAAAACCCTGGTCGGCCGGTGGGCGACCAATGTCGAGTACCGCGTACCGCATGAAGGCGGCCTCGCCGAACTTCTCGCGCGCTCGGTGCAGAAACAGCGGCGACACATCGGTAAAGGTGTACTCGAGCATCACCTGCGGCAGTCGCGACAACACATGGTGGGTCGTGCTGCCAGTCCCGGCACCGATTTCAAGCACGCGCAGCGGCCGCCCCGCTGCCCAGCTCCTGGCAATGGCGGCGAGCACATCGGCGATCACACCGTTGTATACCTGCGCTGGCGGCGAGTACTGGTACAGGCGCTCGGTGTCGGCCAGCGAGCCGCCCGGGAACAGCAGGCCCAGCGGATCGGTCTGGCCGCGCAACACGGCCGCGAGCTCACCTGCGCAGCGCATGGTGAGGTCGATCTCGGCGCTGCCCTGCGGGAAGCGTTCGCTCAATTCCGCGTGCATGGCCTGCGGCGCAGGCGTCCGCCAGTGGGCCACCACATACGAGTCCGCCTGACGCACAAGGACACCATCCTCCACCAGCATGGCCAGCATGCGCTCAAGCAGACGGTGGTGGCGCGCCAGCACGCCCAGGCGAGCGGCCAGTGTGGCAACGTCGCCCAGGTCCTCCCCTTCATCGGTCGACGCTCCAAGCCTTTGCAAGGCCTGCAACACATGCTCGGCGGCAAGTGTGTCCAGGCGAGGCAGGAAATCTGCGTAGCTGTCGAGGTCGTGCTCGGCGGCGAGCGTGTGCAAACGCGGCATCACGGCCTCGGCAATCGAGGCCACCGACACGGCGACCGCCCCCGGCGCGGGCACTTCTCGCCAGGCGATTCGATGCAGCATGCGCTGCACCGCCACCGGCACCTGAGTCTGCGACATCAGAGCCTGCGGATGTGCCCGCTTGAAGTGCATGCCATCGAACTCGGCAAGCACCGTACCGTCGTCGTCGAACAGGACCATGTCGGCGCCAAAGGTTTCCCTTTCAGCGAGCCCCGTGTCCGTCAGCGTGCGCAGTCGCACGTGGTTCCAGCAGGCACGCCCGGGTGCACGGTACCAGCGGACGCGCTCGATCTGGAGCAGCAAGAATGCCTGCTCCAGACCGTTGCCCCGATCGGGCAGAGCTGCACCGATCACGTGAAAGCAGGCATCCAGCCTGGCCGGGTGCCACTGCAGGTCAGGCTCGGCTTGCAGTGCCTCGGGCCATTGCATGCGGGCCAGCACCTCACCATCGGCGCGGCGTATTTCGCCCACGCCGCGAAACAGCGGGCCGAACTCCAGTCCCAGCCCTTGCAGCCATTGGTAGTAGGTCTCGACAGGCACCTGCTCGGTGACACGCCCGGTCAGCAACGAGAGCGAGGGCGCAGCGCGCGCCGGAACACCACAGGCGCAAGCCTGCGCCGTCGCGCTGGTCTGCCATGGCGCACCCTCGGCGTCGCGCACAGCGATACGCAATGAGGACACCCCATCAACCGCCTCGCCGACCGCGAGCTGTACCTGCACCGGCTGGTCACCTTCGACCGACTGTGCACGACGCACGACGAAGTCGCGCAGTTCCACGGCCTGAGCGTTGCTATGTGCAGCGATGGCCGCCCGAGCCATTTCCATGTAGACCGGCGATGGCAGCAGCACAGTGCCCAGAATGCGGTGATCGCTCAGCCAGGGTTGCAGCGAAGGTCCCAGGTGGGCCTCGACCAGACGATCGGGGGTCAGGGACTGGGCGATTTCTCGACCAGGCAGGCCCGGTGCCTGCGCCACTCGATCTGCACCACGAATCCGCGAGTTCGTGTGATCGTCGGGTGCCCAGAAACGCTCTCGCTGGAAGGGGTAGTGAGGCACCGGTACGCGCTGGCGCGCGCGGCCCGAGTCAAAAGCCACCCAGTCGATGGCTACGCCGAGGCCGTAGAGGCAAGCCAGTGAACCCAGCATCTGCTCCGTGTCGTCCCGGCCGCGCCGCAGCGAGGCGAGCCAGGTCCCTTCGCCTTGCGGCACGCAGTCCTGCCCCATGCCAACGAGCACGGGATGCGGGCCAATCTCCAGGAAGGCCCCGACGCCAGCCTCCACCATGGCCTGCACCGCCGGGGCGAAACGCACCGCGGCGCGAACGTGCTCGCACCAGTAGGCGGGTTGCGTGATCTCTGCCGCTGCCGGGCGCCCGTTGAGGTTTGAAATCAGCGCAATCCGAGGTGAGCGCAATTGCACCGTCGACACCACCTGCGCAAACTCGGCCAGCATGGGCTCCATCAGTGGCGAGTGAAAAGCGTGCGAGACCTTGAGCCGGGTGGTCTCCAGGCCATCGGCGCGGCACTGCAACTCCACCGCCTCGACAGCGCTTGCCAGGCCCGAAATGACAACGCTGTGCGGCCCGTTGACCGCCGCAATGGACAGCGCATCAGAAAGCCCCGCAATCAAACCCTGCACGCGTGCCTCGTCAGCAGCGATCGAGAGCATCGCGCCATTGCGCGGCAGCTGCCCCATGAGGCGTCCACGCTCGCTGATCAGCAGCAACGCCTCTTCGAGCGTCAGCACATCGGCAATACATGCCGCGACGTACTCACCGACGCTGTGCCCCATCACCATGGATGGCCTCACACCCCAGGACATCCAAAGGCGGGCCAGTGCATATTCGAGCGCGAACAGTGCCGGCTGCGTGAAGGCCGTGTCATCGAGTGCATCGGCCGCGGCATCAGGCTGCAGGCCGAACAGCACAGGCAACAGCGGCCGCGACAGCCGGGTGTCAAGCCAGGCGGCGCATCGATCGAGCTCACGGCGGAACACGGGTTCGGTTTCGTACAGCCCGCGCGACATGCCCACATACTGCGCGCCCTGACCGGTGAACAGAAAAGCCACCCGGGGTGCGCGAGGACCCGCCACGGCGGCCACCGCCCCGGGGGCATCGGTGCCCGCCGCATGGGCACGCAGCGCTTGCGCCGCGTCATGTGCCGACGCGGCCACCACCGTCAAACGATGCGGAAAATGGGCGCGCCCGGTGTGCGCGCTGAATGCGAGGTCGGCCAACGACGTGCCGTCCAGCGCATCGGCATGGACGCTGGCCAGGGCGCGCAGAGCGACGTCGCTGCGCGCCGACAAGGCCAGAAGGTGCTGCGTGCGATCTGCGCCGTCCGCCGGCTCGAATGGTGCGGGTTCGGGTGCCTCTTCAAGCACCAGGTGCACGTTCGTTCCGCTGAAACCAAAGGAGCTCACGCCGCCAATGCGTGGGCCTGTGCTGACCTCTGGCCAAGGGGACAGTGCAGTCGGCACACGAACCGCCAGCTCATCCCATGGGATGTAAGGGTTGAGCGAGCTCAGGTGCAACTGGCCGGGAACCTGTCCATGACGCAATGCCATGGCCAACTTGACCACGCCGCCCACACCGGCCGCAGCCTCCATGTGACCGACATTGGCCTTGACCGAACCGATGAGCAGCGGATGTTGTGCAGCGCGCCCTTCGCCCAGCACTCGGGCCAGCGCTTGCACCTCGATCGGATCACCCAACGAGGTGCCCGTGCCATGGGCCTCGACAAAGCCCACTTGCGCAGGCTGAACCCCCGCATCGGCCAGCGCGTCGCGAAGTACTGCCTCCTGTGAAGGACCGTTGGGTGCGGTCAGACCGTTGCTGCGGCCATCCTGATTGATAGCTGAGCCTCGGATCAGAGCCACGATCCGATCGCCATCGGCCTTCGCGTCGGCAAGGCGCTTGAGCACCAGCACAGCGCATCCCTCGCTGCGCACGAAGCCGTCGGCGCGGGCATCGAAGGCCTTGCAACGCCCGTCGGGCGCCATCATGTGAGCGCGCGACAGTGCCACGCTCACATCAGGTGTCAGGATCAGGTTGACGCCTCCAGCCAGCGCAGCGTCGCACTCGCCGCGGCGCAGGCTCTGCACCGCTTCATGGATGGCAACCAACGATGAAGAACATGCGGTGTCTATCGACAGGCTTGGGCCACGCGCACCCAACACATAGGACAGCCGACCGGACGCAATGCTGTGCGCAATCCCGGAGGCTGTGTAGGCATCGAAATGCTCGGCGCCGCCGTCGCGCAGCATCTGAAAGTAGTCGCCAGCGGACATGCCAACAAAGACGCCGGTGCGACTGCCCTCAATCCGATCAGCCGCAATTCCGGCGTGTTCCAGCGCGCGCCAGGTGACCTCCAGCAACAAGCGTTGCTGTGGATCCATGCTGCGTGCCTCACGCGGTGAAATGCCAAAGAAGTGCGGGTCGAAGCCGTCGACATCGCCCACAAAGCCGCCCCAGCGGGTGTTCATGCGGCCTGCGGCGTCGGGATCGGGATCAAAGTAGTCGTTGATCGCCCACCGTTGGGCCGGCACTTCGGTGATGGCATCCACGCCGTCGCGCAACTGTTCCCAGAAACCTTCCGGCGTGTCGGCGCCACCCGGGAAGCGGCAACCGATACCGACGATGGCGATCGGATCGCGTGAACTTCCCTTGGCAAGTTCGCCCTCCAGTGCCAGCACGCGACTCTGCAACTGATCGGCCAACAGCGCCAGGCGCTTGGGCGAAAAGTGGCTGATGCGTTCGAGGAAATCCGACATGCCTTTACTTTCTCTGCAACTTCTTGGCGAACATGGCCTCGATCTCGTCATCGCTGAGGTCATCGATGGCTTCGACCGCATCGACGGCCACAGATTGGGTCGATGCGCTGGCGGCCGCACTCGGTTGCACCGGTTCCTGCGGTATCAAAAGCTGGTCGATGTAGGCCGCCAGGGCCTCCAGCGTTGGGTAGTCAAAAACCAGTGTGGCCGGCAGGCTGCGCGCCAGTCCGAGGTCTTTGGACAGACGGTTGCGCAGGTCAACCGCCATCAGCGAATCCAGCCCCATTTCGTTCAGCGGCTGGCGGGGGTCGATGCGGCGGGGATCTGCGACGTCGACCACGCGCGCCACATGCTCCCCCACAAAGGCCAGCAAACGTTCGCCGCGCTGCTCGGGCGACGCCAGTCGCAGGTCATCGGCCAACACGGCCCCGCCTGCGGGCGCAGAAGAAACGCTGGTCCGCGGCGCGAGGCTGCGCCGGGCAGAGCGCAGGTGCGCCAGCATCGGGGAAGCGCCGTTTTCCAGGAAGCGCTCCCAGTCGACCGGAAACACCGCAACCTGCACGCCGCCGCCACGCATCAGATCCTGCAGCCAGTCCAGTCCCTGGCTTGGCGCGATTGAGTGAATCCCTCGATCGCCGACGCGTTGCCCAACCGAGCGATCGGCAGCAGCGCCCACTTCGCTCCATGCGCCCCAGGCGATGCTCATCCCCGGCAGGCCCAGCGCGCGCCGATGCGCCGCCAAGGCATCCATGAAGGCATTTGCCGCCGCGTGATTGCCCTGTCCGGAGGACCCCAGCGTGCCGGCAATCGACGAATAGAGCACGAAGAAGTCCAGTGGCATGGCCTGGGTCAACCGATGCAACGCCCAGGCGCCCTCCACTTTCGGTCCCAGCGGTACCTGAAAGCGCGACCAGGTCTGCTGCTGCAGCGCACCGTCGTCGAGCACACCCGCCGAATGAATCACGCCGCGCAATGGGTGCGCCGGCTCGATGCTGGCCAGCACGCGTGCGACCTCGTCAGCGCGCGACATGTCGGCCTGCACCACAGTGACCTGAACGCCCAGCGCTCGCAGCCGGTCGAGCTGCGAGAGTGCCGCATCGCCGGGCGCCCGCCGGCCGACCAGCACCAGATGGCGAGCACCCCGCTCGGCCAGCCTGGCAGCAGTGATCAGCCCCAGGCCGGACAGGCCACCGGTGACCAGATAGCTGGCGTCCGCCGCCAGCATTTCCATCGAGGCCGACAGCGAGTCGTGGCGCGTGAGCACGACCTTGCCGATGTGGCGGGCCTGAGCCATGAAACGAAACGCCTGGGCACCACGACTCAGGTCAAAGGTGTGGTGCGGCAACGCCGAAATCTCGCCAGCATTGGCCAAGGCAATCACTTGCCTGAACAAGGCTTGAGCAGCCACCGGATTCTCATAGCGCTGTGCATTGAGATCGATCGCGTGGTACCGCGCCTGCGGACGCTCCTGAATGAAACGCTCGGCAGTCCAGATGTCGCGTTTGCCGATCTCCAGAAACGCCCCATCGCTCGCCAGGCAACGTACGCTGGTCTCGATGAAATCACCCGCGAGTGAGTTGAGCACGAGGTCGACCCCACGCCCCTGCGTGGCGAGTTGCACTTGCTCGGCGAAGTCAAGGGAGCGCGAATCCATGACGTGGGGCACGCCCAGCGCACGCAATGCGGTGCGCTTGGCCTCGCTACCCGCCGTGGCGAATATCTCGGCACCGGCACGCAGGGCCAACTGAACGGCAGCCATGCCCACCCCGCCGGCAGCCGCATGGATCAACACGCGCGTCCCCTTGGACATGCCGCCCAGTACATGCAGCGCGTGCCATGCCGTCATGAAGGCAAACGGCAACGTCGCCGCCTGGACATAGTCCATGCCCTGCGGCAGCGCGGCCACATGGCGCGCGTCGGTGATCATGTGACTGGCAAAGCAGGCCTCGCCCGTGGCGACGACCGCATCACCCACTGCCATCCCTCGCACGCCTTCGCCCACCCGCACGATGCGCCCGGCACACTCCCCACCCAGCGGCTCCGGGTCGTCGCGCATGGCGACAGCGTTCATGATGTCGCGAAAATTCAAGCCCGCTGCCAGCACGGCAATCTCGACCTCACCCGCAGCAGGTGTGCGCCGCACGGCGGGAACCAGAGCGATATCGTCGAGCACACCGCTGGGTGACTTGTCCAGCCGCACTGGCTGTTCGTCTCCACCTTCGTCGTGTGGCATGAGGCGCGCTACGTGACGCGTGGCTCCGCGCAGCGCGATCTGATCCTCAAGATCGGGACGCGCCAGTTCACGCAACAGCGAGCTCACTTGGTCCTCCAACGTGTCCCCTGGGTCAATATCCACGCACCGCGTGCCCCACTCGGGGTGTTCCAGCGCGATCACCCTCCCCAATCCCCAGCCCGCGGCCTGCCCAGGTGCCACATCGTCCAGAGTGGCCACGGCCTGAGCGCCGCAGGTCACCATCCACAACCTCGGGGCAGTGACGAATGACGACGCACCCAGCGACTGCACGAGCGCAAGCAGTGAGGCAAGTGAGGGACGCACAGCCGCGACGGCTGCACCGACGCCAACCTGCTCGGGGACATCGAGCATCCCCAGGTGGACGATGCCTCGCCACGATCCGGTTGCATCCGTCAGTGCCCGCTGCAGGCTGGCCGTGTCCCCGTTGGCCGGGGCCACTTGCACCCGCTGCCCAGCCTCACGCAACCGCTGTGCCAGCACTTGACCGACACCCGTGTCGTCGACCAGCAACAGCCAGTCGCCCGTTCCGGAGAAGGCCGCGGCTTGCTGCACTGGCTGACGAGCGGCCAGAAGGACCTCGCGGGAACGCGCATGCGGGGTATCCACAGCCGCCGCTTCGAAGCCCATCGAGTCGAGCAAGGACAACCAGGTCTGGCGCGTGAGCAGCGGCTGGTCGGGTCGCAGATCCGTGTCGGTGAACAGCCACCAACCTTCGGTCAGTCCAAAGGTGATGTCGATCCAGCGTTCGTGGCCAGCGACCTCGAGCATCAAGAGCGTGCCACCGGGCGCGAGCACGGACTGGATTCTTCCCAGCGTTCGCCGCAAGTCGGCAGTGGCGTGAACCACATTGGAGGCAATCACAAGGTCGAAACACCGCTCACCCAGGCCCTGCGCATTGAAGTCCTGCTCGAGATCGAGCACCTGGAACTCCATGAATGCGTGAGCCGCGAACTTCTCCTTGGCGCGCAGCACCATCGACGGGCCGACATCAGTAAACAGGTAGTCACAGCGCTCAGCCGGCAACGCGGGCGCCAACCATGCCGTGGTGCCGCCTGTGCCACCGCCCACTTCAAGCACGCGCAACCGTTGCCCGACGGGCAAGCGACGCAGGGCCACGCTGACCGTCTCGCGCACCAGTTGGTTGTAGGCCCGCGCCTCGGGTGCGTCGCGGTACAACGCTTCAGCAAGCTCGGCCGATCCGTCGGGGAACAGTCGGTGCAGCGGGTCGACCTCGCCGCGCAGGATGCCGGACAGGACCTCGCCACACCGGGCCGTCAACTGGATACGCGGCCGCGAAGCCGGGTGGCGCTCCAACAGCGCGGGCACGGCCCGCATCGGATCTTGCGGGGCGGGCCAGCGCAACACCCGCCAGCCAGTGCCATCGGCGCGCAACAGGCCATCTTCTGACAGGATGCCCAGGAGCTGGGGCAACAATCGGTGAAAACGCGCCGCAATGCCGAGCTCGAGGGCAAGGAGGTCGGCCTGCACCGAATCGCCCACCGCGGGCTGCCAGCCGAGTTCGCACAGTGCACGCTGGATCCAGTGCGCGCTCAGTTGCTCCAACGCGAGGAAAGCCTCGTGGTAGTCGTCGAGGCCATGCTCATGCGCCAGCGCATCGAGTGCGGGTCCGGCCTGCGCGGCCAGCTCTGCGGGCGCGGGGATCCAGGACGCGTCGGGCGCGCGCGGCCATTCGACGCTGTAGACCGGAGCGGTGCTGGCGCTGACGGGTCGCAACGCGATGCCTTTCAGCCTTGCCACAAGGCCTGCCTCGTCGAACACCTCCACGTCGGCCTTGAGCGTGCCAGCCACTGCATCTGTGGTACTCACGCGCACTTGGCTGGTCACCCTGAGGCCTGGCGTGCGCACCCATTGCATGTGTTCGATGGCCATGGGCAAGTAGGCACGACCTGCAGCGGTACCCTGGGGCAGCGCCGCAGCCATCACCTGCAGACAGGCATCGAGCAGGGCCGGGTGAATCACATAGCTGGCGGCATCGGCTGCGGCGGGCAACTCAACCTCCCCCAGCGCCTCGGCTTCACCGCGGTAGACGACGGACAGGCCATGCAGGCTGGGCCCGAACACCAGACCTCGCTCATGCAGTCGCCTCAAGTGTTCCTGCTGCTCGATTCGCTCGCTGCAACGCGCTCGCAAGGCGTCATCTGGCGCAGATGGCGGCCCGGCCAGGGCTTCGGATTCGCCATAGTGCCCCTGCACGTGCAGTTGCCAGTCGTCCTCTGCGGCATCGGTCGCCTGGGACAGAACGCTGAATTCTTCAACCTGGGCCTGGCCGCGTCGCAGCACCAGCTGCACCGTGCGCACCTCGCCGTCGGCGAACGCCAGCGGCTCGAGAATGACCACGTCGAGCAGCGCACGTGGCCGACCACACAGCTCGCGGCTGGCGGCCAGCGCCAGATCGAGAAAGCCGGTGGCCGGCAGGATGGCTCGCCCGTTGACCTGGTGATCGGCGAGCCAGCGCACCGCGTCGGCGCTCATGACTTGCTCAAAACACACCAGGTCGCGAGCGGCAGAACGCAGGCGCTTGCCGAGCAGTGGGTGATTGGTCTCTCGCCCCGCGGCCGCCGGCTGCGTTGCACGGGCGCGGAACCAATGCCGCTCACGCTGGAATGGGTAGGACGGAAGATCGATCAGCGACGCCCCGGATGACGACCACACCGCGCGCCAGTCCGGCGTGGCGCCCGCAAGGAACAAGGCCCCCAGGGACTCCGCGAGCTGGTCATGATCGTCGCGGCCCTTGCGCAGAGACGGAACCAGCGTCGGCGCAGCTTCTCCCAGCGTGGCTTCGGCAAATCCCAGCAGTGTCGGCTGCGGGCCCAGCTCAATGCATACCTGAGGCGAGGCGCTGACCAGCGTTTGGAGACCGTCGGCAAAACGCACGGCTTCCCGCACATGTCGACGCCAATAGCCCGCCCGAGACACCTCCTGCGACTCGGCCCAAGCCCCGGTGAGGTTGGACACCAGTCGCACGCGCGGCCTGGAAAGGACCATCGAACTGGCGGCCCGCTCGAACGCATCCAGTACCGGCTCGACCAGAGGCGAGTGAAACGCATGCGAGACGGGCAGCAACTGGGTGCGTACAGACTGCGCGGCGAAGGTCTCGCACACCGCTCGCAAATCGTCGATCGGTCCGGCTATCACGGTCTGCGCCGGTCCGTTGACTGCGGCAACGGATACGCGCGTCGAGCATGCCGCGATGGCCTGCGCCACCAGGGATTCGGGCGCAAACACCGCTGCCATCCCGCCACCCGCAGGCAGGGACTGCATCAACCTGCCGCGCTCGGCGACCAGCGCCAGTGCCTGCGGCAAAGACATGACCCCCGCAACACAGGCGGCCACCAGCTCACCAACCGAATGGCCGATGAGTGCATCGGGTACGATGCCCCAGTGCTGCCACAGCTGCGCGAGCGCGTACTCGAGCGAAAACAGCGCCGGTTGGGTGAAAGCGGTTTCGTCGATCGGTGTACCGGACGAGCCGAAGACCACATCAAGCAGCGGCTGTGGCAAGAGTTCATCGAGCACGGCCGCGCAGGCATCCATCGCCTCGCGAAAGACCGGCTCGCGCTCATACAGCGCGCGCCCCATGCCCGCGTATTGCGCGCCTTGCCCAGTGAACAGCCAGGCGATGCGCGCCGGATCGCGCCTGCTTATGCGTGCAGTGCGCAGGCCGGGCGCTTCTTCTCCGGCAGCCAATGCCCGCAGACCCACGACCAGTTCGCCCATGCTGCGCGACAAAACGATCGCCCGCTGCGGCAGCGCCGCCCGCCCGATCGCCGCGGTGAAGCAGGCGTCTGCAAGCAAGGCGTCGGGCTGACCTTCGAGAGCCTTTGCCAATCGGCCCGCGTGGGCCGCCAACGCCACTTCGTCGCGCGCCGACAGCACGAACAGGTGCTGCCGCCCGACGCCGTCGCGGGGAACTGGCACTGCAGGCGGCGGGGCCTCTTCGACAACGATATGTGCATTGGTGCCACTGAAACCAAAGGAGCTCACACCAGCGATGCGGCGCCCATTGATGGGCTCCCAGGGTGTCAGCGCGGTGGGCACGCGCAGTGCGAATTCGTCCCAAGGGATATGCGGGCTGGGTTGCCGGAAATGCAGGTGCGCTGGAATCTGCTGATTCCGAAGCGACAGCACCAGCTTGATCAGGCCGGTGACGCCAGCGGCAGCCTCCAGGTGGCCCAGGTTGGTTTTCACCGAACCCAACCACAAAGGCTGCTGGCGGTTGGCACCGAACACCTGTCCCAACGCCTGTACCTCCAGCGGGTCACCGAGTTGGGTACCCGTGCCGTGGGCTTCGATGTAGCTCACAGCATCCGGCGTCAAGCCTGCGCGGGCCAGTGCCTCGCGCACCACGGCCTCCTGCGCCGGGCCATTCGGTGCCGTGAGGCCGCTGCTGGGGCCATCCTGGTTGACCGCACTCCCGCGGATCACCGCCAGCACCCGATCGCCATCGGCCTGCGCGTCGCTCAGCCGCTTGAGCACCACCACGCCACAACCTTCACCCCGCGCGAAGCCGTCGGCGGCAGCATCGAAGGTCTTGCAGCGGCCATCGGGCGCGAGCATGCGCGCATGCGACAAGGCAATGAAGATATCGGGAGAAAGGATGAGATTGACACCACCGGCCAGCGCCATGCGGCAATCACGCGCGCGCAAAGCCTGGCAGGCAAGGTGAATCGCCACCAGTGAAGACGAGCAGGCCGTGTCCACCGTGAGGCTGGGCCCTTGCAGCCCGAGCAGGTAAGACAGCCGACCCGAGTGGATGCTGTGTGCAATGCCCGAGGTGAAGTGCGCGTCAAGCAACTTGCGATCGCCGCTCATGAGCTGCATGTAGGCGTAGTCGCTGGCGGTCACGCCCACATACACACCTGTGGGCGTGCCTTCGAGTCTGTCGGGCGCCATGCCTGCGTGCTCCAGGGCCTCCCAGGCGACTTCGAGCAGCAAGCGCTGCTGCGGGTCCATGCCCTGGGCTTCGCGCGGCACGATGCCGAAAAGACCGGCATCAAAGCCGTCGACCGGTCCGATGAACCCGCCATTGCGGGTGGCGATGCGTCCTGGCGCATCGGGATCGGGGTCGTACAGGGCGTCGGTGTCCCACCGGTCAGCGGGCAGAGGGCCTATGGCGTCCACCCCGTCTCGCATCAGCCGCCAGAAGCTCTCGGCGTCGTTGCCTCCGCCAGGCACACGGCAGCCCAGGCCAATGACGGCGATGGGCTCGCTGGCGGCGGCTTCCAGCGTGGCCACGCGCGCCTGCGCCGCCTCCAGTGCAAGAAAGGCGCGTTTGAGCGGGGACAACCCTGGCTCGGTCGTTGCAGGTGGCGGCGGGTGCTTGTCCGTCATGTCTTCGGATCCAGCCGCGCCAGCAACAGCGCCTCGATGTCGGCATCACTCATGGCAGCCACGGTGGCCTCACCCAGCACAGGCGACGCCGGGAGCGTCGTGGCCGCGATCGGCTCAACCGCCGTGGCGGGCGTAGCGGTGCCTTCGGGCACGACCCGAGCCCTCAGGTACCGGGCCAAAGCTTCGATGGTCGGGTGATCGAACATCACGGTCGCTGGCAACGGCTTGTCCAGCCCCAGGCCAGTACCGAGCTGATTGCGCAATTGCACCGCCATGAGGGAATCAAAACCCAAGTCCATCAGCCTATCGTGCCTGCCCGGTGGGTTATCCGAACCGAGGCGCAGCACCCGGACCACCCTTTCGCGCACGAATTCACGCAGCAGATCCTCCTGCTCCGCAGGTAGTGCGTCGCGCAGACGCTGCACGAAGCCCGCCGCGAGTTCCTGTGCACTGGCGCGCGCCGCCGGCACATCAGCCGCCTGAGCACTTGGCGCCTCTGCTGGCGCGAGCCCGCTGCCGCCCTCGCCCGGCACGCGTGCCACGATGAGGTGCTGGCCCAGCACCTCGGCTGGTGAGCCGGCAGGCGGCCAGGCGCCGGCATGCTCGAAGCCAGCCTCGCGCAGCGCCTGCAACCAGGTCGCCGGAGCCAGCAAGGGGTTGTCGCCACGCAGGTCGTCAGCGAAATGCTGCCAACCTTCGATCAAACCCGTGGTCATGTCGAACCAGTCCAGGTGCGTGGTTGACTCCACCAGCACCACGGTGCCCCCAGGCGCCAACAGGCCACGCAGGGTTTGCAGCGCCGCCCGCAGGTCCTTGCTGGCATGCACGGCGTTGGCGGCAACGATGGCATCGAAGCTGTGGGGCGCGTACCCCTGGGCGCCGGCATCGGCGTCCATGTCGAAGCGGCCAAAGCTCAAACATCCGTGAGCGGCAAAGCGCTCGCGCGCACGGTCCAGGAACACATCGGACACGTCGGTGAAGTGGTACTGCGTGCGCTCTGGCGGCAGAGCGTCCAGAACCGCAGCACTCGTGCCGCCCGTACCACCCCCGATTTCGAGCACGCGAATGCGTCGACCAGACGGCACGGTGGCGGCCATGGCATCGAAGGCAGCCGCCGCCAAGCCGTTGATATAGCGCATGGTGGCCGAGCGCTGATAGAGGTTTTCCGCGAGTTCGAACGAGCCGCCCGGGAACAGGGTCTCCAAAGGACTTTCGCGCCCGCGCAGCACCGGCTCCACCAGTCCGCCGCAATGGCGCACATAGTCAAACAAGGGCTGATTGTCGGCAAACATGGGCGCCGCATCGGCCCACAACTGCTCAAGGTCAGGCTGAGGCAAGGGTGCGTCGGCGACGAATTGGTCGCCCTTGCGTTGCAACATGCCCTCCCCGGCCAACCCTTGCAGCCAGCGCGAGACAAGGTGGCGGTAGCCGGCATCAATGCCAGCGCATCGCAGCACATCGTCGAGATCATGGGACTCGCCCGGGCGCAGGAACAAACCCGCCGCGCGCAACGTGTGGACCGCATGCGCGCGCGTGATTGTCCGCAGGCGGTCCCATTTGGCAGGGTAGCTGCGCACGTCCAGGTCCAGCGGACCGCTGTTGGCAACGCGATCGAGCAACTGACTGATTTCGGACCAGGAGCGCCCCGTTGTGGCCGCAGGCGGTTCGCCGACGACATCCATCCAGTGGCGCACGGCGCGGAAGGGGTAAACCGGTGCGGCCACGCGCTGGCGCATCTGGCCACTGTCAAAGCCAGCCCAGTCGACCACGGCGCCGGACGCGTACAGGCGTTGCAGGCCCTCCAGCATGTCCTCGCCGCCGCCACGTTCACGGTGCAGCGATGGCAACCATTGCGCGGTGGTTCCTGCCGCACACTCCGCGCCCATGCCCAGCAGCACGGGATGCGGACCCACCTCGACGAAGTGGGTAATGCCTTGACGCAGCAGTACCTGCATGGCCTGAGCAAAGCGCACTGGCTGGCGCATGTGTTGCACCCAATAGTCGGGATCTGCCAACTGCTCAGGCCCCACCCAGTCGCCGGTGAGGTTGGACACCAGGGCAACGGCGGGTGGCGACCAGTGCACTGTGCCCATGACCTCCCGAAGACCTGGCAGCGCGGGCTCGATCAACGACGAATGCGCCGCATGCGGCACCCGCAGCGGCTTCACACGCACACCCTGCTTCTCCAGCCGCTCCTGCGCGGCGAACACCGCCTCGCGTGCGCCGCTGATGACAAAGTGCGCCGGCCCGTTGTAGGCGGCAATGGTCAGCGCATCGCCTTCCGCGACCACTGCTTCCTCAACGATGGCCTGGGAAGCGAACACCGCCGCCATCGCGCCGTCGGCGGGCAGCGCCTGGGTGAGCCTTCCACGCGCTGCCACTGCCCGTAACCCGTCTTCCAGCGACATGGCACCGGCCACGCAGGCCGCAGCGTATTCACCCAGACTGTGCCCAAGCAGGGCCACAGGCTCGATGCCCCATGAGCGCCACAGCGCCGCCAGCGACACTTCGATCGCAAAGGTGACTGGCTGGGCATAAGCGGTGTCGTCAATGGGTGCTTCCTGCGCGTCGGCTGCGTACAGCAGCTCGAGCAGGCCTCGATCGAGGTGTTGCACCAGCGCGGCATTGCAGGCATCCATCGACGCACGGAACACCGGAAAGCGCTCGTACAGGGCGCGCCCCATACCGGCGTACTGGGCACCCTGACCCGTGAACAGAAAGGCCACCGAAGGCGACGACGGTCCATCGGCATGGCCATACAGGACGGCTTCGTCATCGCGCCCGTCGAGGTAGGCCTGCAAACCTTCGATCATGCGGGCCGGGTTGTTGGCGCGCACCGCCAGTCGATGGGCGAAATGCGTGCGCCCGGCGTTGGCGGTGAAACATAGGTCTGCCAGGCTCACACCCGGAGCGGCCAGTGCCTGCCGATGGCGGCGGGCCAGCTCCTGCAACGCGCCTTCGTAACGTGCCGACAACGCCAGAACGCAGGTGTCTGGCTGCGGCGCTTCGCATTTCATCGGCGATGCATCAGCGGGCGCCTGTTCTAGCACCACATGGGCATTGGTGCCACTGAAACCAAAGGCACTCACCCCGGCCAGACGGCGCCCATTGATCGGCTCCCAGGGCGTCGTGACGGTAGGTACCGCCAGCGGCCACGCCGACCAGTCGATGTGGGGGTTGCCTTGGTGGAAGTGCAGGTGCGGCGGAATCTGCCCACGCTGCAATGCGAGCACGACCTTGGCCACGCCGGCCAGCCCCGCAGCGGCTTCGAGGTGACCAATGTTGGTCTTGACCGAGCCGATGAGCAACCGATGGTTGGCGTCGCGGGCGCTGCCCAGCACAGCACCCAATGCGCCGACCTCGATCGGATCGCCCAGTGGCGTGCCAGTGCCATGCGCTTCCACATAGCCGATGTCCCCGGGCGAGACCCGGGCCGACGCCAGCGCAGCACGAATCACATCCTCTTGTGCGGGACCATTGGGTGCGGTCAGTCCGCCGCTTCGGCCATCCTGGTTGATGGCGCTGCCGCGGATCACCGCCAGCACCCGGTCGCCGCGGGCTTGCGCGTCCCGCAGGCGCCTGACCACCAGCACCACGCAGCCTTCGCCCCGCACATAGCCGTCGGCGGCCGCGTCGAAGGTCTTGCAACGACCGTCGGCGGCCATCATCCGGGCCCGCGAGAAGTTGATGTTCATCTCGGGCGTGAGGATGAGGTTCACCGCACCCACCAGCGCACTGTCGCACTCTCCCAGGCGCAGGCCCTGGCAAGCCAGGTGCAGCGCAACCAGGGAGGACGAGCAGGCCGTGTCGACGGCCACGCTGGGGCCCTGAAGGCCCAGCACGTAGGACATGCGCCCGGAAGCCACGCTGAAGGCAT
Source organism: Hydrogenophaga sp. (assembly GCF_019635465.1). Taxonomy (GTDB): domain Bacteria; phylum Pseudomonadota; class Gammaproteobacteria; order Burkholderiales; family Burkholderiaceae_C; genus Hydrogenophaga. The sequence goes on along the minus strand of NZ_JAHBZK010000019.1, from coordinate 18,890 downwards.
TGCCAGTGCTGAAGTAGGCGTCGATGAGTTCGCGATGGCCAAACAGCGCGCGGCCATAGTCGTTGTTGCTGATGCCCAGGTAGACGCCGGTGCGCGATCCAGCCAGCGACGAGGGCGCCTGACCAGCGTCCTCAAGGGCCTCCCAGGCCACTTCGAGCAGCAGGCGCTGCTGCGGGTCCATGCTCGCGGCCTCACGCGGCGAAATGCCGAAGAACTCGGCGTCAAATCGATCAACGTTGTCGATAAAGCCGCCGTGGCGGGTGGTCATGCGTCCGGGCGCATCCGGGTCGTCGGACAACAGTTCATCGAGCGACCATCGATCGGGCGGAACGACATCGATCGCATCGCGCCCCTGCCAGAGCAGCTCGGCCAGCCCGGCCGCATCCTTCACGCCACCGGGCAAGCGCATGGCCATTCCCACGATCGCCAGCGGTTCGTGCGCCGCGCCCTGCGCGCGCGCCAACTGGGCCTTGAGCTCGCGAATCTCGAGCAAGGCACGCTTGACGGGCGACAGGGCTTCGGCGTTCAGAGGGTCGTTCATGGTCATGATTGGATACCGCCGCCGGAGAGCTCCTGCAGCAGCTGCGCTTCGGCCTCCTCTTCGCTGAGGGAAGCCAGGTCGGCGGCCACAGGCGTCGCTGCGGCAGGCACGGTACTTGGGGCGCGCGCTTCGTCAAGGCCGAGCACTCGCGCCAGATGGTCCGTCAGGGCGTTGAGGTTGGGGTAATCGAACAACAGCGTGGCCGGCAGCGGCTTGCCGACCGAGCGGGTCAGCGCGTTGCGCAATTCGACCGCCATCAGCGAGTCCAGGCCGAGTTCCTTGAGCGCACGAGTGGGGTCGACCTGTGTCGCGGCCTCCAGACCAAGCACCTGCAAGGCCCGCTCGCGCAAATGGGCCATGAGCGCCGCTCGGCGTTGGCTCGCCGGCAGGCGGCGCATGCTATCGGCCAGCGACACCTGTGCAGGCACGTCGGCGGGGCGCGCCGCCTGTGTCGCCGCGCCAGGAAAGAAGTTCGGATCCAGCCCAGGAGGCAAGGTCGCCAGAAATCGTGCCCAGTCGATCGGCAGCACGATGGCCTGGGTAACGCCTTCTCGCAGCAGCCGCTCCAGACGGGCCATACCACCTTCGGCATCGATGCGCCCGAGGCCGCGTTCGCCCCACGGATCTTGACCACGGTCAGCCAATCGGGAGGCCATTCCACCATCGCCCCACATGCCCCAGGCCACGCTCAGGGCCGCCTGGCCATGGGCACGGCGCATGCCGGTCAGCGCATCAAGTTGCGCGTTGGCGGCCGCATAAGCGCATTGCCCGGGAGCACCCAGCCATTGGCCGGCTGCGGAATACAGGACAAAGAAATCCAGTGCCAGCGGTCGCGTGAGACGGTCCAGCACCTGCGCGCCGCGCACCTTTTGGCGCAGCACCGCAGCACAACGCGGCCAGGTCTGGCGGATCAGTGCGCCGTCGTCGATCACGCCGGCCGCATGAACCACTCCGCGCAGCGGCGGCATGTCGCGGGCAAGCTCACTCAGCAAGGCCTGCATGGCGGTCTCGTTGGCGGCGTCAGCTGCCACCACGTGCACCTGAGCGCCCGCCGCTCGCAATGCATCGATCGCAGTTTGCGCTTCGGGTCCCGGGTCGCGCCGCCCCACCAGTACCAGGTGGCGCGCGCCGGCATCATGCAACCAGCGCGCGGTGTGCAGCCCCAGCGCGCCCAGGCCACCGGTGATCAGGTAGCTCGCATCGGCACGCACTTGCAGGTCGACGCCGATTGGCATTGCCGGCAGTCGCAACACCAGCTTGCCAATGTGGCGTGCCTGCGCCATGTAGCGAAAGGCCTCGGCAGCGTGCTCGATGCCAAATGCCGTGACGGGCAAGGTGCGCAGCTCGCCACGCGCGATGCCCGCCAGCACGTCAGCCAGCATGGGACGCACGATGGCAGGGTTGGCATACGCTTCATCGCCGAAATCAAAGGCGCGATAGCGCACCTTCGGGTGGCTTTGCGCCACCTCCTCGGCAGTCCAGATGTCTCGCTTGCCCAGCTCCAGGAACCAGCCTTGCGGCGCCACCACGGACAAACCGGCCGGAATGAACTCGCCGGCCAGAGAGTTGAGCACAAGCTGTACCCCCTCTCCCGCAGTCAGGGTCAGCAGCTCCGTGGCGAACGAGGTACTGCGCGAGTCGAAGACGTGAGACACGCCCAGCGCTTGCAGGAACGCCCGCTTGCCGGGGGAGCCCGCCGTGGCGTAGACCTCTGCTCCCGCACGCAGCGCCAGCTGCACCGCGGCCATTCCGACACCGCCGGCGCCGGCATGGATCAACACCCGCTGGCCACGCTGGAGGCCCGCGATCGCGTGCAGTCCATGGTGTGCCGTGAGGTAGGCCACCGGCAGCGCCGCTGCCTGGTCGAACGACAGGTCCGGTGGCATGGGGTACACAAAGGCAGCGGGCACCACCGCCTCGCTGCCCATGCTGTCATGGGCAAAGCCAAATACGCGCTCGCCCACGCGCGGTTGGTCAACACCGGGGCCAACTTCAATCACGGTTCCGGCGCACTCGGCCCCGAGCGCGATGCCTTCACCAGGATAGACCCCCAGCGCCAGCAGCACGTCGCGGAAATTCAGGGCGGCGGCGGCCACGGCAATGCGCACCTCCCCGGTCTTCAGCGCGCGCGCAACGAGCGGCCGAAGCGCAAGCCCATCCAGCGTGCCTGCCCGCACGACTTCCAGGCGACGCTGAGGTACCGCAACAGCGGCACCGGGCTCGCCAACGACCTCGAGGCGCCGCTGGAGCTGGCGGCCGTGGCGTACCGCCAGATCTGGCTGCGAGCCTGGCGCGAGCAGCAACCGGGCAAGCGCAGCGCCGTCTTCGTCGGTGGCACTCAGATCGATAGCGCGCGCCGACAGCTCCGGGTGTTCAACCCGGACCACGCCCAGAAAAGCCCAGGCACCTGCTGCCGCCAGCGTGGAGGGCACTTCGGCCTCGTTGGTGGCCTGCGCCGCTCGGGTGACCAAGGTCAGGGCAGCCGGCTGTCCCTGCGCCACGAGCGCTTGCGCCAGATGCAACAGGCCACCGCTGCAAAGCAACTCGGCGCGCGCGGGGTCCTGCGGCTCCACTGCGTCGGCATCAAGGCCCCAGAGATGAATCGCCGCCCGCACCGGGCCTACCGCCTGCAATACCGCAGCCAGATCTTCCGGGCTGGCGGGATTCACGCTCCAGCGATCTTCGAGATCGCGTTCGCGCGCCAAGCCGGCGCGCACTTGAACGCAGCGCCCCCCCAGTGACTGAATTGCCGAGCGCAGGCTGTCGAGCAACGGCGAATCGTCGGCCAGCAAGAGCCAGGTGCCCTCTGCACGAACATCGGCCGCCTGCGCCGACGGCGCTCGCTCGTACCAGTGCAAGCGATGGAGCCAGTCGTCGCGACCCCCACCCTCCAGCCGCCGGGCATCGGTTCTTGTGAACCGCGCCTGGCTCAACGAAGCCACCGGGTGGCCCTCTTCGTCTTCGATATGGACATCGGCCACCAAGGTCTGGCCACCAGCCTCCAGGTGCACACGGGCATGGGCGCGCAGGCGCGAGGCACCGGCACGCCAGACGATCATCCGGCCCACGCCCATGGGTGCCCAAAGCCGGTCCGGCAGGCCATCGGCCGCCTCAGCCGACGCCGCTGCGCAGACCTGCAAGGCTCCATCGAGCAGGCCTGGGTGCAGTCCGAACCTGACCGCCTGCTCAGCACAGGCATCGGGCAGCACCAGCCTGCCCCGGGCCCAGCCAGCCCCGCCCGTGAGGCCCTGCACTGTGCGAAAGCCGGGCCCGAAAGCCACGCCCAGCGCTTCAAAGCGCTGGTAGAAGGTGTCGTGATCAACGGCAAGACCCTGTTCATTGGCTTCGCCGATCGAGAGAGCAGGCTCGGGCGCCTCGCGCAAGACTGAGGCGCCGCAGATCCGCTGCCAACCGGTCTCGATCGCCTGGAACAACTCGACCTGCGTCATGTCGCCCTCTTCGCGCACATGGACTTGCCAGCACCGCTCGCCGGCGTCGGGCAAGACCATTGACCGATCAAGTACCAAGCCATCAATGGCCCGCGCAACGTGGCCACTGCTCATCTGGCTGGCAGCCAGCAAAACCTCAGCCATCGCGGCGGCCGGCATCAGCAAGCGACCGCCGATGCGGTGGTCGTCCAGGGAACCGGCGCTGTGCGCCGTCCAGTGGCACTCGAACACCTGCAGACGGGGGTCGGCCAGGGGCACACGCACCCCCAGCAAGGGGTGCACATGCGCAGTTGCGGGCATCGTCGGCCCTGGCTGAGGTGTGGGCCGCAACCAGAATCGTTTGCGTTGCCAGGGATAGCGAGGCAGCGAAACCACGTCGCCAGGCCCACCCAGCAGGGCCTGAACGTCGGGCGTATGCCCTGCTGAGTGCAATGCTGCGGCCGAGGCCATCAAGGATTCGCGCTCTGGCCTGCCACGGCGCAAGGATGCTGCGACCGTCGCGTCGCAGCCGAGCGCTTCCAGGGTGGCGGCAACCGCACCACCCAAAACCGGATGTGGGCCAATCTCCAGAAAGGCCGTGTGGCCATCTTCGACCATCGCAGCGATGGCGCCCTGCAGGCGAACCGGCTCGCGCACGTTTCGGCCGAAGTAGGTGGCATCAAAGCGCTCGCGCGTTGCGCCCGCTCCGGTCACAGTTGAGTACACGGGTATCGCGGCCGGGCCGGTAGCTACCGCGCCAAGTGCGGCCACCAGTTCTCGCTGCAGCGGCGCCATCTGCGCGCTGTGAAAGGCGTATTGCACCGGCAGCATGCGGTGGTTCACGCCACGCGCGGTCAACGCCGCCAGCGCTTCCTCCAGCGCCGCTGGCTCGCCCGAGAGCACCACGCTTCGCGGCGCATTGACCGCCGCCAACGACAAACGATCGCCCAAGGGCCCCAGCAGGGCCAGTGCGTCGGCTTCGTCCAGGTCCACAGCCGCCATGCGGCCGCTGCCGGTCGCCCGCTGCATCACGCGACCGCGCAGGCATACCACGCGCACGGCCTCGTCCAGGCCAAGCACGCCGGCCACATGCAAGGCAGCCAGTTCGCCCACGCTGTGCCCAACCACGCCGTCGGGGCGTATGCCCCAGGAAGCCCACAAAGCCGCCAGTGCAACCTGGATTGCGAACAGCGCCGGTTGCGCGATGGCGGTCTGGTCCAGACGCGAGGCAGCTTCATCGGCAGCCAACTCTGCCAGCAGCGACCAGCCGGTCTCGGCCTTCACCAGTGCGTCGCAGCGAGCCATGGTGTCCCGAAACACGGGTTCACTGGCCATCAGCTCTCGACCCATCGCGAACCACTGCGGCCCCTGTCCGCTGAACACAAAGGCGAGCCGCGGAAGGACGTCTGTGGGCACCCGCCCTGCGCTCAAACCGGGCGGCGACTCCTCGCGCAGAAAAGCCTCGAGCCGCGACCGCAGGGCCTCGCGGTCATCTCCGACCAGCGCCAGGCGGTGGTCGAGCGCGCTGCGGCGAGCGCCAGCGGTGTAGCAAATGTCGCGCAGGGAATCACGGCTGCGGCCGAGGAAGTCGATCCAGCGGACGGCCAGGTCCCGCAGCGCGGACTCGCTTTGAGCCGACAGGCACAACAGATAGGGTGAGGCCGCGCCGCCGGCGTCGCCGGCCGATCCCAGCCGCGGCGGCTCTTCGATGATGACGTGCGCGTTGGTGCCGCCGACGCCAAACGAGCTGGTGCCGGCACAGCGAGGCTTGCCGCCTCTCGGCCATGGTGTCAGCGAGGTCGGCACGGCCAGTCGCGTGCCCTCAAGCGAGAGATGGCGGTTCAGCGAGGTGAAATGGATTTGCGGCGGAATGGCCTCATGCTGCATGGCCAGCACGGTCTTGATCACACCGGCCACACCAGCAGCGGCCTCCATGTGGGCCAGATTGGCCTTGGCGGCGCCCAGCCAACAGGTACCGCCACCAGCGTCAGCGCGTCCCACCGTGGCGGCCAGCGCCTCGACCTCGATCGGATCACCGAGTGGTGTCCCTGTACCGTGTGCTTCCACGAAGCCGATCCGACCGGGCTCAAGCTGGGCAGAGGCCAGTGCCTCACGGATCAGATCCTGTTGCGCCAATCCGTTCGGCGCGGCCAGCAGTGTTGAGTGACCATCCTGGTTGACCGCCGAGCCCCGCACCACGCCGAGCACCCGGTCGCCGTCTGCGATGGCATCGCTCAGCCGCTTGAGCACGATCACGCCGCAGCCCTCGCCCCTGCCGAAACCGTCGGCGCGATCGTCGAAGGTCTTGCAGCGACCATCGGGCGCCATGAACCCGACTTTGGACAGAGACACCATCAGGTCGGGCGTCACCATGAGCGATACGCCGCCGGCCAGTGCGATGTCGCTCTCGCCATGGCGCAGGCTTTGGCAGGCGAGATGAATGGCCACCAGTGATGACGAGCAGGCGGTATCCACGGAGATGCTGGGGCCGCGCAGATCCAGCAGGTAGGACAGGCGATTGACGAGCACGCTGTGCACGGTGCCCGTGAGCGTGCGGGCGTCAATGGCCTCGTGGTCCCGGTACTCGAGCAACTGGTAGTCGTTGTGGTAGCTGGCAACAAAGGCGCCCGTTCGACTTCCGCGAAGGCGCGCTCGCGTGAGGCCGGCGTCGTCGAGCGCCTCCATGGCGACTTCCAGAAACAGGCGGTGCTGCGGGTCCATGCGCTCGGCTTCGCGCGGCAGGATGTTAAAGTACGCGGCATCGAAGCCATCGATGCGATCAAGAAATCCACCCCATTGCGTCACCGCCTTGGCCGGCGCAGAGGGATCAGGGTCGTACAGCGATTTCGCGTCCCAGCGATCGGGTGGGACGGCACGCACCGCGTCAACACCATTGGCAAGCAGGTCCCAGAAGGCCTCGGGTGTATCGGCGCCACCAGGGAAGCGGCAGCCCATCCCGACGATCGCCACCGGATCGGCTTTAAGCACGGCCTCGCTTTGCGCGCGCACCTGCTGGGCCATGAGCGCCAGCTTTACCGCGGACAGTCCGCCAAGCGACGGGGAAGAAGGTTTGTCACTCATGGCGTCAGCGGCGCTTGCGAAGCAGCAGGGCCGCGTCGTCGTCGGAGAGGGCGTTGACGTCATCGAGCACGTCCGCCAAGGCGGGTGGGGTGTCACCAGCCGCAGCCGTCGGGCTGGCTGGCGGCACCGCAGGCGCGGCATCCGCCCCTGCGAGGAAGGTCACGAGCGCTTCGACAGTGGGGTAGTTCCAGGCCAGGGTGGCCGACAGCGGCTTGCCGTGCAGCGGCTCCAAGCGGTTGCGAAGCTCGAGCGCCATGAGCGATGTCATACCCATGTTGCCCAACGGTTTGCGCGGATCGATGCGCGAAGGCTGCACCTTGAGCACGCGGCCTACGACATCGCGCACGGCCTGTTCAACGGCGCGACGGCGCTCAAGCGGATCGGAGGTGGTCGGAATGTCCGCGCTGCTGCCATCGGCTTGTACCGTCTGCACCTGCGCTAGCAGGTCCATCAGCAGCGGTGCATCGCGCCAGGCAGGTTGCGCCCGCATGCGCTGCCAATCGATTGGCATGGCCAGCACATGGGCCTGCGGCCATTGCAGCAGCACCGGCAGCAGCGACGTGGCCTGTTGCACGGTGAAGCTGCCGATGCCCTGGCGAAGCAGTTCGTCCTGTTGCCGCCGGCCGCCTTCGCCCTGCATCACGCCCGTGCCCGCCCATACACCCCAACCGATGCTCAGCGCAGCTTGTCCAGTGGCACGGCGCTGCCGAGCCAGCGAATCGAGGAAAGCGTTGGCTGCGGCATAGCTGCCTTGCCCCGCCTGCGGCATAACACCTGCCATGGAAGAGAACATCACGAAGTGATCCAGCTCGGGCAACAGGCGATGCAGATTCCAGGCGCCCGTCAGCTTGGGACGCAGCACAGCCGCCAGCGAAGACTCATCCAGATCGCGCACCAAGCGGTCTTCGGTGATACCGGCGAGATGGAACAAGCCACGCACAGGCGGCCTCGCCTGTGCCTGGTGGCTGGCCAGCCAAGTCTGCAAAGCCGCTTCATCGGCCACATCCAGCGCGACATGCTGCACGCTGGCGCCGAGCGCCTCGATGTCCCGCAGCGCCCGCACAGCGGGCGCTGCGGGCGAGTCAGCCGTCAGCCCCGCCCATTGCAAACGTGCCGGCACGGGGGTGCGCGACAACACCACCAAGTGGCGCACACCTTGCGCAACAAGCCAACGCGCCAGAGCCCCCCCCACACCACCAAGGCCGCCGGTCACGACGTAACTCGCATCGGGTCGGAAGTTGACAGGCGCCATAGCGGTCGGCGCATCGACGTTTTGCAGTGACGGCCTCAGGCGGCGCCCCGACCGCAACGCGCAGGTACCTGCGCTCTGCACCAACGCCAGAGCCAATGCCTCAGCACCGGACACCGGATCCGCCCCAGGGTCGAGATCGATCACGCCCCCCCATCGACTCCCCAGTTCAACCGCCATCACTGCCGCCAGGCCGTTCACCGGCGTTTGCGACATGGCCAGCTGCGATACATCCTGGTCGTCGGTCACCTGCGAACCGCGGGTAACCCAGTGCAGCCTGGCCGACACGGCAGGGGACCAACGCTCAAGTGCCTGCGCAGTACGCACGAGCAGACCCAGGCCAGGCACCACCGCCTGCGGCGAGGCCAGGTCCAGTGCGCGCAAGTCGACCCATTCGATCGCAGGTGAGCCGACCGCGGGCGCGTCCACCGCACGATGGGCATCGACCACTTCAGCGACCTCACCCAGCCGTGTCAGCGCATCGACGAGCAACCTGCCCTGCCCTGACCGATCGGCCAACGCCAGCCAGCGGCGCGCATTGGCTGCGGCTGCGTTCGCATCGCCTTCCTGGGTGATCCAACGCAATTCGTAGCAGGGATCGCCGGACTGCACGGCACCAAGTTCACCCACCGCTTGCAGCTGTACGCCGACGACTGAAAGCACAGGACCTTGCTCGTCGAACAACGTGAGATCGATGGGCGATGCGGGTTCGCCGCTCACCCGGCGACGCGCATGGACCCACCTTGCACCCTGCGATTGGCGGTGCCAAATCACGCGCTCAACCGACACGGGGACGCACAGTCCCGACGACAGCGCCAGCAACACGGCGGTCTGCATGCAGGCGTCCAGCGCGGCTGGCACGAAACCAAAACCGATCGCAGCTGGCTCGTCGACGGGGGAGTCAGTCAGGCGGGACAAGACCTCTTCGGGCCCGATCCAGGCAGAGGCGATGCCACGCAGACGTTCGCCGATGCCGGCACCAACGCTCGCCAGTTGCCCATACACGGCATCGGCTGCATCCGCCGTCTTTTGCTGCAGGGCCTGGATGGCGTTGGCGGATGGGCGCTCCACCTCAAACCCGCTCCCGGCGCGCAACTCGGCCACCGCATGCACCTGCCAGGTCGTGCCCGTGTGGGATTGAAAGCCCAGGCGAAGCCCACCATTGCCATCGGGAGTGGCCAACAGCTGCAAGCTGCAGGCCGCATCGGTCTGCAGGTGCAATGCACGATCAAAGGACAGGCGGACCAGCTCGAATGAGGCGCCCGGTATCAAGGCGGCGGCCGCTGCAAAGGCCAGCTCAAGGTAGGCCGATGCCGGCAGCACCGGGCTGCCGTGCAGTCTGTGCTCAAACCACGCGGGTACACGGCCCGGATCGATGGACAGCGCCCACAGCGCTCCGGCGGGCGTCCCACCCAGCGCGACGCCGGCGCCGAGAACCGGGTGATGACCAGGCACCGCCAGGCCATGGGCGGGCGCACCAGAGGCCGCCAGTTCGGCAGCGTCGACCCAATGTCTTTCGCGCTGCCAGGGATAGGCAGGCAGGTCGGTCAGTCGCCCGCCAGGGGCCACTACCTGGGCCCAGTTGACCTGATGACCGGCGCAGTGAAGAGCACCCACAGTCGAGAGCCAGGCGGTCAAATCGGGTTCGCCGCGGCGCGCAGGCGCCGCCACCATCACCTCAACGTCGGCCGCTTGCGCGGTCTGTTCGATCGAGGGCAGCAACACGGGGTGGGGGCCCAGCTCGATGAAGCCGGCAATGCCCTCGGCCAGCATGCCTTCGACCGTCGCCCCGAAGCGCACCGGCTGCCGCAGGTTGTCGCCCCAATAGGCGGCCCCCAGTTCATGCGGCTCCGCCTGCCGGGCGAGCACGGTCGAGAACAAGGGCACATCGACCGCACGCGCGTTCAGGTCGCCGAGTTCAGCTCGCAACGCCTGTGCCAGCGGATCCATCTGAGGGCTGTGCGACGCTACGTCGACGTTGATCAGGCGACAGAACACGTTGTCGCTCGACCAGCCGGCAATCAGGCTCTTCACCACCTCGGCCTGCCCCGAAATCACACAAGACCTCGGGCTGTTGCTTACGGCCACCGACACCTCGGCCTCATGGCCTGCCAGGCGTTGCTGGACTTGCGACATCGGCAAATCGACCAGCGCCATGGCGCCCTGGCCGCTGGTACGGCTCATCAGCGCACTGCGCCGACAAATGATGCGCATGGCGTCGTCGCGCGAGAGCACGCCAGCGATGGCCGCAGCCGCCACTTCGCCCATGCTGTGGCCAACCACCGCATCGGGGCGAACGCCACAAGCCCGCAACAACGCTGCATAGGCCAGTGCCAACGCCACCAGCACAGGCTGGACCACATCGATCCGGTCGAGCAGAGAATCAGGATCACCTGGCTCGAGGCCCAATTGCGCAACGATAGAGGCCTCCATCCACGGACGCGCCGCTTCATCACAGCGCAGCAGCTCATCCATGAAAACCGGCTCGCTGGCCATCAGGCCGCGTGCCATGCCTGGCCATTGCGCACCTTGCCCCGGGCATACAAAGGCCAGCCGCGGGGCCTGGCCCGGCACTGCCCGGCCTTGCGCTGCTGCCGGACCACCGTCGGCGTACTGACGCAAGGCCTCAGCCATGCCCATGGCGTCGTGGGCTACAAACGCTGCCCGATGTTCATGGTGCGTGCGGCGACGCGCCGCACTGTGGCAGACGTCGGTCAGGTGCGCGCCACGCTCCAGCAACAGGGCAAAGCGTCCGGCCAGCTCACGCAACGCGGCCGCATCACGCGCGGACAACACCAGGAGCGACGGCCGTTGATTGGGCACCTCTGAGGCTCTCGGCTGAGGCTCAGGCGCTTCTTCCAGCACCACATGGGCGTTCGTGCCGGCGATGCCGAAGGCGCTCACGCCGGCGCGGCGCGGATGATCCCCGCGTGGCCACGTCATGGCCTCGCGGGCGATCGCCACGCCCAGGCCATCCCAGTCGATGGCGGGGTTCGGTTGTTGGCAATGAAGGCTCTGCGGTATGCGCTCATGGTGCAGTGCCAACGCCGCCTTGATCAGCCCGGCGACCCCCGCCGCACCTTCGGTGTGGCCGATGTTGGTCTTGACCGAGCCCACGTGCACCGGTCGCCCGCGTTCGCGCGCTTCACCCAGCACGGTGCCGATCGCGCCCAGTTCCACCGGGTCGCCCGCGCGCGTGCCTGTGCCATGCGCTTCCACGTAGTCGATCGCCGCAGGCGCCACGCCGGCATCGGCACAGGCGCTGCGCAGCAATGCTTCCTGTCCGGCCTGGCTGGGTGTCCCCATGGACCCGCTGCTGCGGCCATCGTTGTTGAGCGCGCTACCGCGCACGAGCGCATAGATACGGTCACCGTCGGCAAGCGCACGCGCCAGTGGCTTGAGCACCACCACACCGGCGCCTTCGCTGCGCACATAGCCGTCGCCGCGTGCATCGCCAAACTTGCAGCGGCCATCGGGCGCCATCATGCGGCTCTGTGAGTACGCAACGCTGATGTGGGGCTGCAGGATGATGTTCACGCCACCGGCGATGGCCAGATCGCTCTCGCCGCTGCGCACGCTGCGCGCAGCCAGATGCACCGCCGCCAGCGAGGACGAACAGGCCGTATCCAGCGTGAGACTGGGACCTCGCAGCCCAAGCAGGTAAGACAGGCGACCCGAACTTGCATAGCGACCGCTGCCAGTGGTCATGAGGAAATCGACCGCCTCGGGGTCGGCGAACAACCTGGCCTCAAAATCGCTCAACCATTGGCCCACGAAGACGCCGGTCTGCGATCCCTCGAGCGAAGAGGCATCGAAGCCCGCGTCCTCCAGGGCCTCCCAGGCGGTCTCCAGCAGCAGTCGCTGCTGCGGGTCCATGCGCTCAGCCTCACGCGGCGAAATGCCGAAGAAGTCGGCATCGAACGTCTGGATCGCGTCGAGAAAGCCACCCCAGCGCGTCATCATGCGCCCGGGCGTGGCAGGCCTCGGATCGAAGTAGCGCCCCAGGTCGATGCGATCCGGGGGAATCTCGGCGATGGCGTCCTTGCCGTCGCACAGCATTTGCCAAAAATCCGCCGGACCGTGCGCCGCGCCGGGCCATCGGCAGCCGATGCCCACAATGGCCACTGCGTTGTCCGGCATCCCGCTCATCCCACGGCCTCGCGAGCCGTGCCGACCAGAGTGGGCAACAGACTGTCGGCCAGGTCGGCCAGCAACGGGCTGCGTTGCGCCTGCAGGTAGAAGTGGTCACCGGGCCACACCCGCACACGGAAGCTGCCGCCCGCGTCTTCACGCCAGGCGTGCAAGTGATCAAGGGGAGTGAGCGGGTCGTCCGCGCCGCCGTATACGGTGACAGGGCACGCCAGCGGCTCGCGGCCCAACGGCGGCAGATGCGTCTCCAGCGCCTCGATGTCGGCACGTAAAGCAGGCAGCAACAGGGCCATCAGGTCCTCGTGCACTGCGACCTCGGGCGGAATGCCGCCGTAGCGGCGTTGAACCTCGCTGACAAACCCTGCGTCGTCGAGCACGTGCAACAGCGGATCGGGGTTGGGCCAATGTGGTGGACGTCGGCCCGAGACGAACAGGTGCACCGGCGCGCGTTCGCCCATGTCGCGCAGTCGCCGCGCCACTTCGCTGGCCAGCACGGCGCCCATGCTGTGGCCAAAGAACGCATAGGGCAGACCCAACTGCCCACCGAGCGACTGCACCACCCCTGCCACCAGATCGGCCATGCGCCTGAGCGGCGCTTCATTGAGGCGATTGGCGCGCCCAGGCAACTGAATGGCCACCAGTTCGATGGACTCTGGCAGATCCTGACACCAGGGACGAAACACCCCGGCGCTGGCGCCCGCATGCGTGAAGCAAAACAGCCTCATCCGAGGTGAATGACGCGGAACGAAACGCAGCAACCAGCTGTTGCTCATGGCGCCAGCCTCCCACACACTGCGACCACCGCGCCAGTGCCACAAACCACCATGTCACCCTCCATTGGCGCGTCCCTGAACTCCACAATTGCACTATCGGCCCCGGCCAACCACTCCCAACGCGTGTAGCGTGAAGGTATGGCTTTTCAGGACGACATGTTACCGAACGTATCATCCGATCCCGCTCCGCCCGGGCCTTCCCGAGTGCCATTCATCACGGGGTCGCAAGCGAAACAGCGCTGAGGCACCGATAGCGTGCGGATCCCTCACAATGTCTCCCGCATCTACCGCGTTTCGGCACCCTGCGAAGAGCCAATCCACCAGAGAAAGCCGATGACCGCTGGCATTGGACACGCGAAACCAGGCAATAGGTAGGAAATATTACCGATACCCCCGACCCCATTGACAGGTTGACCAGTGGCGCCTTGAAGGTCGATTGCCCTGGCAACGTCGACCTGTGGCTGATCGATCTGGGCGACCCTCCGGCAGAAGGTGCTGATGACAGGTGGCTGTCCCCGCAAGAGCGCGCCCGGGCGGCCAGGTTTCATTTCCCGAGAGATGCGCACCGCTATCGCCGAAGTCACCAGGCTTTGCGCGAGCTGCTCGGGCGCCACCTGGAATGCCCACCCGAGTCATTGCAGTTTGCAGAAGGCGCGCACGGAAAGCCTGTGCTGACGAGCCCGGGAGCGCCGCCATTCAACCTGAGCCACAGCGGCCGATGGGCCCTGCTGGGCATCGGCGCAGAGACGCCCGTCGGGGTGGACATAGAGGTCGAGCGCCCTCTGGATGACTTGCTGACTTTGGCGCGGCAAAACTTCTCGCAGACGGAGTTCAACTCGCTCCTGGCCACCCCGGCCGACGCGCGCATGGTCACCTTCTATCGATGCTGGAGCCGCAAGGAAGCCTGTCTGAAAGCCCTCGGCAGCGGCTTGTCCATCGAACCCCATGTCTTCGAAGCCGGCACCAACACGGCCGAGGTCCGCACACGCATAGCCGTCGCTGACGAGGAGTGCCAGGTGCTTGTGCGCAGCCTGTCGCTACCGAATCACGTGCAGGCCCAGGCGGCTGTGGCCTGGCTCGATCCGGTCAGTACCCACCTGGCGATGTAGTGCCAATGCGGCTGCGCTGGTGGGCGCGATCCAGTGCGGTCAATAGGAGCGCACGCGGGCGTATGCGCGCCAGGCACCCGCTTTCAAACCATCGCGAACACCGCCCTCACCCACCGGTGCCGGCCGGTAGCCCATGCGCCCAAACCACTTGCGCGCACGCTGATTGAAGTTGAGCGCCTCGCGCCACATCATGGTTTCGGGCGTGTTGAAGATGATCGACATCGAAATCGACACGTCTTCGGCGCCATTGCGCACGTGATGCCCGGCCACAAACGGAATGTGCAGCGCCTGCCCGGGTGCGAAGTCAAAGCACGTCGAATAGGCATCGAGCTCAGGGCGCCAGGGCAACTGGGTGTTCACATACGCGACGTAGTTCTCGCAGTTCTCCTGAGTGACCACGCGATCGTCAAAGGGCATGGACACCGTGACCTGCTTGCTGCCGCGAAACTGCAAGAGGAAGGTCGAGTAGCGATCGATGTGAAACGGCGTGACGCTGTTGGGGGACGCAAGGAACAGGTACAGCTTGGGCGTGACCGCCTTGCCTGCGATGCCACGTTCATGCATCAGCGCCTCGACGTCGCCAATCAGCGATTCATAGAGATCGCGCAATGACTCATCGGTCTGGGGCGAGCTGACCATGATGTACGAGTCGGACGTGCGCAGCGTCTCGATGGTCTCTTCGATGCTGCGGTCCAGCGGCCGCTGACGGAAGGTCTTCTCGAAGTTGTCCGAGGTCGAGAGCATCCGGGTCGAGTACATCACCTGCGATGCCGGCAGGCGGGGAATCACACGGGCCAGGTTCTCGATGGAGAGCGAGGGGTGTCCCATGAGCCGGTGGTCGAACCGAAACGGTTTTCGGTCAAGCAGTTGGGCGTCGACGCCTTCACCAAAGCAGGACAACATTTCCGATCTCCTTGGGGCAAGGTCAGTCGGTCAGCGACCGATGGGCAGGTAGTCAAATCCCATGCGGCGCACGAACATGGGGTCGTACAGATTGCGCCCGTCGATGATCAGCGGCTGTTTGAGCTTTTGCTTGATGAGCTCGAAGTCGGGACTGCGGAACTCCTTCCACTCGGTCACCACGATCAACGCATCTGCGCCCTCAAGCGCTTCGGCGGGGCTGCCCGCATAGCGCACGCGAGGCTCATCGCCGATCACGCGCCGTGCTTCTTCCATGGCGGCGGGGTCATAGGCGCTGACCGTGGCGCCTGCAGCCAGCACCTCGTCGATGAAGGTCAAGCTCGGGGCCTCGCGCATGTCGTCGGTGTTCGGCTTGAAGGCCAAACCCCAAAGCGCGAAATGCCGACCCTTCAGATCGTTGCCAAACCGGGTTTTGACCTTGCGAACCAGCACTTGCTTCTGCGCGTCATTGGCGGCTTCCACCGCCTTGAGAACCTGAAGATCCAGGCCACCATCGGTGGCGGCGGTGTGGATGAGCGCCTTGACGTCCTTGGGGAAGCAAGATCCACCGTAGCCCGCGCCCGGGTACAGAAAGTGATAGCCGATCCGCGGGTCCGAACCGATGCCTTGGCGAACCATTTCAATGTCGGCACCCAGCTTTTCAGCCAGATTGGCCAGCTCGTTCATGAAGCTGATGCGAGTCGCCAGCATGGCGTTGGCCGCGTACTTGATGAGCTCGGCGCTGCGCACGTCGGTCACGAGCAGGCGCTCGTGGTTTCGCTGGAACGGTGCATAGAGCGCACGCATCAGGAAAATGGCTTGCTCGTCGCTGCCGCCCACAATGATGCGATCGGGCTTCATGAAGTCGTCGACGGCGGCGCCTTCCTTCAGGAACTCGGGGTTTGACACCACCCCGAAAGGCGTGTTCACACCGCGCTTGGCCAACTCCTCGGCAATGGCCGCCTGCACCTTGTCCGCCGTGCCCACAGGCACGGTGCTCTTGTCGACCACCACCTTGTAGTCGGTCATCAGACGTCCAATGCTGCGCGCGGCCGCGAGGACGTACTGCATGTCTGCCGATCCGTCTTCATCGGGAGGGGTGCCCACCGCGATGAACTGGATGGTGCCGTGGTTGACCGCTCGGGACACATCGGTGGTGAAGTGCAAACGGCCCGCGGCCACGTTGCGGGCCACCATCTCCTTCAATCCGGGCTCGTAGATCGGAATGCCGCCCGATTCCAGAATGCGGATCTTCTCCGGATTGACGTCGAGGCAGAGCACATCGTTGCCAACCTCAGCCAGGCAAGCGCCGCTCACCAGCCCCACGTACCCCGTTCCCACCACCGTGACTTTCATGTGCCGTGTTTCCTGTGTGTCATCCCTCTCCCGCGGGGACGACGCATGATAGCGGCGCGTTGTGACACTTTCGGCCTAGAAACGAGGTGCGGGTATGAAGTATTTCCTGTTGCGTTGGTTGAAGTACACGCTGGTGGGGCTTCTGATGTTGGGCCTGGGCGTCGGAATTTGGCTGTTCTCAAGCGAAAGGGGACAGCATCTTGTGCAAACTGCGACGGGGCACGGTCAACGCGATCTGGTCCGCCACGCGCTCAGGCGCCTGCAGGGCCATCCCTCGCTGGAATTGGCAGCGGTACCCGTCCTTCATTGGTGGCAGCGCCAGATTGAACGAGACCCGCCGGCCGAGAGCCTGCCGGCATTGGGCAAGGGTCAACAACCCCAGGCCCTGCCCCCGATCCATGCCACAGGCGAGCATCGACTGGTCGTCTCCGAGATCGCCTTGGCGCAGGCTTTGCGGGAAGCCCAGGCGGGCGCGACGATCGAGATAGCGCCCGGGCGCTACGCCTTTGACACCACGCTGCGCCTCGGCCATGGTGGGACAGCTCGCGAGCCCATCACCCTTCGCGCGCAGCAGCCAGGCACTGCGTGGCTGGCCTTCAAGCAGGTCGAGGGCGTATTGGTGGACAAACCCCACTGGGTGTTCGAGAACCTGCAAATCGAAGGCACATGCGCACGCGACGACGACTGCGAGCACGCCTTTCATGTGGTGGGCGATGCGCATCACACGGTGATTCGCAACAACGCACTGCGCAATTTCAATGCTGCCGTGAAGGTCAACGGCCACCAAGGCGTGTGGCCCGATCACGGTCTGCTGGCGCACAACACCCTGGTCAACGACCGCCCCCGCGTCACAGCCAACCCGGTGGTCATGTTCGATCTGGTCGGCGCTGACGCCTGGGTGATCGAGGACAACCTCGTTGGCAACTTCGTCAAGCAAGCCGGCAATGGCGTCTCCTACGGCCTGTTTGTCAAGGGAGGCAGCGAGGGCGCGCGCATCGAGCGCAACCTCGTCGTCTGCACGCCAAGGGACATCTCGCAACCCGGCGTGCGCGTGGGCATCTCGTTCGGAGGTGGCCGCACCGGCGCCGCCGCATGCCGTCGTGACGGCTGTCGCGAGCACGAGCATCGCCTCGGCCTCGCCGCCAACAACATCGTTGCGCATTGCAACGACAGCGGGCTCGACCTGAACCACGCCCTCGACATCAACCTCGTGCACAACACGCTGATCAACACCGGGGGCATCAGCGCGCGCGACGGCTCCAGCGCGAGGTCGGCCGCCAACCTGATCGAGAACGGCCCATATCTGCGCGACGCAAGCAACGTGCAAAGCGAGCACGACGTTCCACTGGCCGCTGTTTTGGCCACGGTCGATGCGGACCGGCTGCGCTGGCGGCCGACCTCAAGCACCGCCGTGCCCAGCCAAGTGGCGACCGATTTCAAGGGACGCCAGCGCCCTGCCGCCTCGTCGCCGGGCGCAATTGATTTCCGGGATTAACAATTAGACACCCCTTCAATACGATCAGCGACAAATGACCAATTCCTCCGGAATGAAACTTTCATTTCCTTACCGCGCCGCCACCGGGAAATGGAAATGCCTGGTCAATAATCCTTTCGCAGTGCATTCAGCGAATTTCTTCCGCTGACGCCGCCCAGGCGACCGCCTGTCTCCACAGCCATTGCACACCCATTTCCAGGATGGGGGTCGGGGCGTTTTGTGTCAATTCGTAATCAATTTGCCGTCGATCGGTGGGAATCCACCGCTCGCGACCGTGGAATTCCGCACATCCTGGTTTTCAAACTGCCTGTCATCCGTGCCGCTTTTCACGCTTTTGCGGCCCTTAAATTCCGCCACAGTCCTGCCGAGATCGCAAAGGAAGGCCAAACACCCGTGAATTGCATCACGCCGAAAAGGCCTCCCCCGCATCAGAAATAGTACCTTTTTCGGATTTCACCGAATTTATCCGACAAGGCCATTTAATTTAAGTTGTCACCCGCCCCGCCATGCAAACCGAATTGATTACAGATTTCAGCACACCCAGCGCCAGGGCCTTGCTCCTGGCTGCGTTTGCGTGCGTTTCCCTGACCGCCTGTGGCGGCGGTGGTGGCGGTGGCGATACGGCCATGCTGGACAGCACGACCGAATACCCGGCCAACATACTTGAGATGGACGAGGCCGAGCGCAAGCGTCTGTTCCCCAACTGGAAGCCGCCAGCTTGGTGGACCTCGAGCACGACCGCACCTGCTCCGGCACCTGCTCCGGCACCTGCTCCGGCACCTGCTCCGGCACCCGCTCCGGCACCTGTT
>NZ_JAHBZK010000018.1 GCF_019635465.1 Hydrogenophaga sp. | reverse complement strand
CGCACTCCGCTGACCGTACTGGCCGGCTTTGTCGAGACGCTGCAGAACCTGCCGCTCGATGAGGACGATCGCCGGCGCTATCTGGGGTTGATGGCCCAGCAGGCCCACCGCATGCAGACCCTCGTCAACGACCTGCTGACCCTGTCGCGCCTGGAGGGCAGTCCACCGCCGGGCAGTGCCGAGTGGACGCCCCTGGCGGTGCTTCTCAGCCAGTGCGAACAGGAAGGGCGATCGCTGTCTGCCTTGCTGGCCTCCACCCGGCCGCATGAGATGCTGTTCAATGCCTCGCCGGCGGCCGAGCTGGCAGGCTCGCCCAGCGAACTGCTGAGTGCCATGTCCAACCTGCTGAGCAACGCGATTCGCTACACGCCGGCGGGCGGCCGGATCGAAGCGGGATGGCGGATTCTGCCGGACGGGCGTGGCGAATTCACCGTGCGCGATACCGGCCCTGGCATCGCGGCTGAACACCTGTCTCGATTGACCGAGCGCTTCTACCGGGTGGACCGCAGCCGGTCGCGTGAAACCGGTGGGACCGGCCTGGGCCTGGCCATCGTGAAGCACGTGATGCAACGCCATGGTGCTGAACTGAAGGTCAGCAGCACCCCGGGCGCGGGTTCGACTTTCTCGCTGCTGTTTCCGGCGAGCCGTGTGCGCCAGGTTGCCGTCAGCGCGCCCGCCGCGGTCCCGATGGCGGACAAGCGGGTCAGCGTGTCGTGATCACGTCGACGTCTTTTTCGTAGACGTCGATCCGGTTGTCGTACAGCGGAATGGTCGTGCCGTTGACGCGATTGCTGATGAGCTTGCCGAGATCGACATCGGCAATGACGATCTGCTCCATGTTGGGCACGCCCTCGGCGGCAATCCCGTCGCGTGCAAACGGAAAATCGGACGGCGTGATGATGGCCGCCTGGCCGAAATGCAGTCCCAGGCCTTCCACGGCGAGGTTGCCCACCGTGCCGGTGACGGCCACATAGACCTGGTTTTCGATGGCGCGTGCGTGGCAGCAATAGCGCACCCGCCAGAAGCCCTGCCGGTCATCGGTGCACGAGGGAACGAAGATGATGTCCGCTCCCTGCTCGCAGACCTTGCGCGCCAGCTCGGGAAACTCGATGTCGTAGCAGATCAGGATGCTGATGCGGCCATGGGGCGTGTCAAACACGCGCAGATGGTGTCCCGGATCGCCTTTCCATTTTTCCCTTTCCCAGCGCGTCAGGTGGATCTTGTCCTGCGTGAACACCTTGCCGCCGGGCGTGAACAGGTAGGCGGTGTTGAGCAATTGACCGTCGGTGATGGTGGGGTGGCTGCCTCCCACAATGTGCACCCCCCAATGCGCCGCGAGTTCGGTGAACAGGTCGATGTAGCGGCTGGTGAAATCATTCATGTTGCGCACCGCGCGACGCAGGTCGCTGGTGTCCATGAACGACAGCAGCTGGGTCGTGAATATTTCGGGGAACACGACAAACTGCGGCTTGTAGTCACCCGCCGCCTTCATGACGAAGCGAACCTGGTTCTCGAATCCGTTCCAGTCGTTGATCGAGCGCAGCAGGTACTGGACTGCCGCGATGCGCACGGTGTTCTGGGTGGGCTTGTGCGCCGGGTCCTTGGCAAGGTCGGGGTGTTGCTGGCTCATGGGGGCGACTCCGTTGCGCCGCTTGCAGCGCGTTGAAGCGCGGTGCCCTGCGACGGGTCATAGTCCGGATTGATCCAGACGATCAGTGACGCATGGCCACTGGATTCATGGTCATCCGGCAGATAGTTTTTCATGATACCGCAGTACCTGAATCCCTCGCGTAACTGGAAGCTCAGCACGGGGTCGAACAGATCGCCCCACAGCACCTTCCTGGCGTACAGCTCGATGGGCATCTGATCTGCCACGCGGGCATACCCCGGCAGGCGGCCGCAGGCGATGATCCGGCGCAGGTTGAGCTGCTTGCACAGCTTTCTGCGGCCCTCGTAGAGCAGATGGCCGACGCGTTTGCCACGCAGGCGCGGATCGACGAACACTTCGGCGCCGTACAGCGTCAGGCCCTGCGGCGTGTGGGTGTCGAAAGTGCCGGATGCGGTGATCTCGCTCCATGTGTGCTCTTCGGCCCACTCATCCCACAGAATCACCAGGGA
Source organism: Hydrogenophaga sp. (assembly GCF_019635465.1). GTDB lineage: Bacteria > Pseudomonadota > Gammaproteobacteria > Burkholderiales > Burkholderiaceae_C > Hydrogenophaga. Next base: position 112,888 of record NZ_JAHBZK010000018.1, on the reverse strand, counting down.
ACTCGCGCAGCCCACCAGGCGGCCGTCGAGTTCGGCGACCAGTTGGCCTTGGGGGAACAGCTCGAGCTGATGCGCCAGCTGGTCCCGTTTCCAGGGGGCAATGCTGGGATAGACCTGCGCCTGCAGCCGGAGCAGGGCGTCGATGTCGGCGGACGCCGTGGGGCGGACAATCAGTTTGGCCATGCGGCCATTATCACGGGCCGACGTGTTTGAACAGCAGCACGTTGTCGGCCGCATCGGCAGGGGGATGCAGATTGGCCTGCAGCGTCCATTGGCGCATGTCCAGCGCGGCGGTCAGCGCTGCCAGGGAATCCGCGCCCACCGCCAGCCACGGGCAGCTGGGTTTGAGCTCGACAGGTTGCAATTTCAGCCGGCTGTGGTACCGCAGGGCGGCGACCTGGCCGCGACTCAGGCCGTGGATCTCCACGCACCCGCCATCATCGATCTGCCGCACCACCTGTCTGACCAACGGGGTGTAGCCCCGGGCGTAGTCGAGCAGCGGCATCCACAGCGTCATCAGCAGCAACCAGCATAGCGCTGCGCCGGCAGCAGGTAGCACCAGGCTCTTCCAGATGGCCGCACGATTGCGGCCGGCGCGCCAGCGGACCAACCAGGCCCAGCTCAGGGTGGCCAGCAGGGCGACGACCAGGGCCAGCAGAGAGAAGCTGGGCTCGAAGCCGGGGGCGAGCCGGGCCACGTTGGCCGCGGGTTTGGCCGGCACTCCGGTCTGCATGGCGACCCACACCACCCAGATCACCAAGGCACAGGCACTGAAGAACAGCAGGGTGAACCAGTCGATCAACGCGGCCACGCTGCGCTGCAACGTGGGCAGGGCGAAGGCCGCCAGCGCGGCCAATGCGGGCAGGCCCAGCAGCAGTGACCGGTCGGAAGAAGGCGTAACCAGTGTGGTGACCACGGAGGTCACCACGAACACCAGGGGCAAGGCGACGTGGCGGCTGCCCAGCTGCCGGCGCCAGCGCCAGAGCGTCCAGCAGGCCAGGGGCCAGGCGGGCCAGGTGAACCAGAGCAGCAGGCGCCCGAGGCTGCGCCAGTCCCGCCAGCCCCCGGCGGGCAGCCCAATGCGCCAGCGAAAGGCCTCGAGCGCCCAGGCCATGGCCGCAGTGCCCAGGGCGATCAATACGATCCCGCCCGCCCAGTAGCGATGACGCCGCCGCAGTGCCGGATCGGGTGAGCGGTCTGCCAGGGACAGGGCCGCACCTGCGAGGGCAAACAGCAGTGCCATGGCGGGGGCGCCACTCAGGGCCAGCCCGGATGTGCCCAAAAGCAGCCCGACGATGGGCCACCAGGTCCTCCAGGGAATGGCGGCCAGGGCGTAGAAAGTCAGTGCCGTGAAGCCAACCTGGGCCAGCGCGGGTGTGGTTTCATGGGACAGCTGGGCCAGGCCCAGGCAAGCGATGAGTGCCAGCAGTCCTCCATCCGCCATGGCGCGGGCATAGTCGGTCGGCTGCGCCTCCCCGCCGAACGCAAAAGTGACAGGCTGGGCTTGTGGACTGCGGGCAAGGTAGTACACGCCGTACCAGGTAGCGACCAGCGTGAGTGCGAGCAACAGTGCAAACGGGATGCGGGCCGCGAAATCGGCGGGAATCCAGGGAGGAGCTAGCTGGATGGCCCAGGCCCCGAGCCAGTAGGGCAGCAGTGCGTCAAACTCGGGGGGCTGTCCCAGCAGTGTCGGATGCAGCCAGTGCGACGCTCCGGAGGCCAGCTCCGCCATGTAGCCAAACGCCGTCATGTCGGCGTTCTTCCAGGGCTCGCGGCCGATGAAGCCAGGCAGCACGTACGCCAGGCAGAACAGCAGCAGTGCGAGCCGCGGCAAGCGCCGCACGGCGGTCTGGGTGACGATGGCGGGGGTGGGCTGGTTCACTCGGCAAATTATGGGCCCCGATGCCGGGGTGCGGCCCCCCGAAGGCAGAGACCGCAGACCAAAAAAAAGGGCAGCGCGGTAAACCGGGCTGCCCAGTATCTGGCGGAACGCAGCGTATCAGGCGGCGGTCTTGCCTGCTGCAGGCTTGCCGAACTTCTTGAAGAACTTGTCGACGCGGCCACCCATGTCGTTCACGGACTTCTGCGTGCCCGTGTAGAAGGGGTGCGATTCGCTGGAGGTGTCCAGCTTGAACAGCGGCAGCTCGCGGCCGTCGTCGGTCTTCCCCATTTCCTTGGTGTTCACGCAGGAACGGGTCACGAACTTGAAACCGTTGGACAGGTCCACGAAGAGCACTTCGCGGTAGTTGGGGTGAATGCCTTCTTTCATGATCTTCCTCGAGTCAGCTGCGGGAGCCGGGCCGGACCGTCCAGCCTACTTTCCGCACAAAAGCCCTCAATTATACAATGAAATCAAGGGCTTGGCGAAGGTGTCAGCCACCGCGGCGCATCATGTCGAAGAATTCGACGTTGGTCTTGGTCGCGCGCATGCTCTTGAGCACCATCTCCATGGCCTCGATTTCGTCCATGTTGTACATGAACTGGCGCAGGATGCGGGTCTTTTGCAGGATCTCGGGGGCCAGCAGCAGTTCCTCGCGGCGGGTGCCGCTGCGGTTGAGCTGAATGGAGGGGAAGACGCGCTTCTCATACAGGCGCCGGTCGAGGTGGAGTTCGCAGTTGCCGGTGCCCTTGAACTCTTCGAAGATCACTTCGTCCATGCGGGAGCCGGTGTCGACCAGCGCAGTGGCGATGATGGTCAGTGAACCACCTTCCTCGACCTTGCGGGCGGCGCCGAAGAAGCGCTTGGGGCGTTGCAGCGCGTTGGCATCCACACCACCGGTCAACACCTTGCCGGACGAAGGCAGCACGTTGTTGTAGGCACGGGCCAGACGCGTGATCGAGTCCAGCATGATCACCACGTCCTTCTTGAGCTCGACCAGGCGCTTGGCGCGCTCGATCACCATTTCGGCGACGTGCACGTGACGCGCCGCCGGCTCGTCGAAGGTGGAGGCGATGACCTCGCCGCGCACCGTGCGCTGCATTTCGGTCACTTCCTCGGGGCGCTCGTCCACCAGCAGCACCATGAGTTCCACGTCCGGGTGGTTGGCGGTGATGGCGTGGCAGATGTGCTGCATCATCACCGTCTTGCCGCTCTTGGGCGGGGCGACGATCAACGCACGCTGGCCGCGGCCAATGGGCGCGATGATGTCGATGATGCGCCCGGTGATGTTCTCGTCGCCTTTGAAGTTGTCCCGCTCAAGCTTCATCTGCTCCTTGGGGAACAGCGGCGTGAGGTTCTCGAACATGATCTTGTGCTTGTTGTCCTCGGGGGGCAAGCCGTTGATCTTGTCGAGCTTGTTCAGTGCGAAGTAGCGCTCGCCATCCTTGGGGATGCGCACTTCGCCTTCGATCATGTCGCCCGTGTGCAGGTTGAAGCGACGGATCTGGCTGGGCGAGATGTAGATGTCGTCGGTGCTGGCGGTGTAGCTGGTGTCCGGTGCGCGCAGGAAGCCGAAACCATCGGGCAGGACCTCAAGCACACCGTCGGCGAATATCTGTTCGCCCGCTTTGGCGCGCTTCTTGATGATGGCGAACATCAGCTCTTGCTTGCGCATGCGGCCGGTGTTCTCGATTTCCAGCGCTTCGGCCTGCTTGAGCACTTCGGATACGTGCAGGGCCTTGAGTTCGTTAAGGTGCATGGACGTCACTCCAGCAAGGAGGCGAATGAGGTGAGCGGGGGGGTGAGCGCGGTGGCCCGGTTGGCGGGCATTGCGCGAATGTTTGCGGGCGCTGGGTGGGCCCGCATGCGGCGGATTATGACAGGAATCGCGACCGTGGCGACCTGCCCTCGGGCCTGCGCGCAGCCCGATGGCCCGGACACCGTCCGGGCCGGATGACAGCGATCAGGCCAGTTGCTGGTCGATGAAGGCGGTGAGTTGTGCCTTGCTCAGCGCGCCAACCTTGGTGGCGGCCAACTGGCCGTCCTTGAACAGCATCAGCGTGGGGATACCACGGATGCCGAATTTGGCGGGCACGTCGCGGTTGTCGTCCACATTGAGCTTGGCCACCTTGAGCTTGCCGTCGTAGCTGCCGGCCACTTCGTCGAGGATGGGTGCGATCATCTTGCAGGGGCCGCACCATTCGGCCCAGAAGTCCACCAGCACGGGGGCCTTGTTGTCCAGCACGTCGGCCTGGAAGGTGGCATCGGAGACATGTTTGATGAGATCGCTGGCCATGGATTCGTCCTTGGTTTCGGTGAGCGGGGTGAGGTTACAGTGCGGCGCATGCGGTGAACCGGGCGACGACGTCGGCCCCCCTCAGGCAGCGGCCGCATTGTGACAGAAACCCCCTTTTGATGACGCCAGCGGACACGAGACCTCACGACGAGTCGGCCCTTGCGGCGGGCCCCGTGCACGGCGGCGCAATGTCGTGTGTGTGGCACGCGCCGCTCAGCGAACTCGTCGCCATGGCGACAGCGGGCGTCCCGATGGGCCGGGTGGTGGTGGCTTTGCCCTACGCACCCTTGGTGGCCGAAGCCCGGCGAGCCTGGTCGGCTTTGCTGCCCGACGGCACCGGTTTGACACCTCGCTTCACCACCTTGCGCGAGTGGGCGGCGGCGCTGGCGCCCTGGCGAGCGGGATCGGACGACATCAGCCACGACATGGCGCGCGATGCTTTGGTGGCCGGCGCCTGGATCGATCGGGTCGCAGGCGCTCGTGCGGACGCCGGTCTTCGGCGTGAACTGGTCGCCAGATTGATCGCCGCCGCGCGGCAGCTGGCCCCATTGGCCGCCGCGCTGCCGCCCGGGGCGCGTGGCGCATGGGCCGAGGCGCGCCGAGGCGCTTTGGCCACCATCGGCAGCGCTGCCTCCACCCATTGGGAGTCGCTGGTGGCCAACCTGGCGGTCACCTGGGCCGCCAGCTCCGGGCAGGTCACGGATGCGCTTTGGAGCCCGATCGCGGCGCCGGGCGCCGACGCCGATCGGCTGCTGGTGCTGCCAGGCCCTCATCCAGATCCACTGGCCGATGCCTTGCTCGATCGGTGGGGCCCGCAGGGAGGGCGACTGACGTGGTCGCCGCCCGACGCGGCGCCGCCCAGCCTGTGGTCTTGTGACGGCTTCGAACCCGAGGCGCAAGCCGCCGCCGCCAGCGTAATCGCACACCTCAATGCCGGTCGCACACCCGTGGCGCTGATCGCCAACGACCGCTTGCTCACCCGACGCGCCAGCGCGTTGCTGGTGGGTGCGGGCGTGCGTTTGAAGGACGAAACAGGCTGGAAGCTGTCCACCACCCACGCGGCGGCAAGCTTCATGGCGTTGATGCGCGCGGCAGATGCGCGAGCCAGTACCGACGACGTGCTTGAGTGGCTCAAGGTCAGCCCGGCGCTGCAGGGCGAGTCCATGGCAGACTTGGAGCGCCAGCTGCGGCAGAAGGCCGTGTCCCGCTGGGCCACTGCGCCGGTGGCCTTGCGCGACGCGTCGGTCGAGTCGGTACGCGCCAGCCTGCAGGCGCCGCGGCCCCTGGTGCATTGGTTGCGAGACACCGCGCAGGCGCTCGCGCTCAGCGGCCAGTGGGACCTTCTGCAGGCCGATGAAGCCGGCCGACAGCTCATCGGTGTGTTGCGCCTGGGCGAGGCCGCGCACGAACTGGATGGCCTGGGCGAGGGCGCCACCGGTGAGCGGGAGCGAGCACAGCGATGGACGCTGGCCGGCTTTGCCGCCTGGACACGCGATGTGCTTGAAGGCGGGGTGTTCCAGCCCGAGGTACCCGGTGTGCCCCAGGTCATCGTGATGCCCATGGCGCAACGGCTGGGACGCAGCGTGGCGGCCGTCGTGGTGCCCGGCTGCGACGACCAGCACCTGAGCCCGAGCCCCGAGCCCGACACCAGCTGGAGTGCCGCACAACGCGCGGCCCTGGGTCTGCCCGAGCGCGACGCGCTTGCGCAGGCCCAGGCCACGGCGTGGGCGCACCTGTTTGGCGACGGGCCTGTGGACGCCCTTTGGCGACGCCACGACGGCGCCGATGCCTTGCTGCCCAGCGCCTTCGTCGACGGTCTGCCCGAGTCGCCAGGCGAATCCTTGCTCGATGCCCGCCCGACACCCGCTGGTGCAACGTCCATGCCGGCGGCCAGTGCGCCAGCCCTGTTGCCTCAGCGCTTTTCGGCCAGCGCCTACGACGATCTGCGCACCTGCCCCTATCGCTTCTTTGCCCGGCGCCAGTTGCGCCTGGACGCGGTCGATGAACTCGACGCCGAACCCGATCAAAGCGATCTGGGCAACTGGCTGCATGCGGTGCTCAAGGCCTTTCACGAGCAACGCGGCGACCTGAGACCTGGACAGGCGGCCGACCGCGCTGCCATGGACATGGTGGCCGAGCGCGTGGCGCAGACCATGGGCCTGGGCGACGACGCGAGGGAGGGCGGCTTTTTGCCCTACCGCGCTGTGTGGCCCGCCTTGCGTGACGCCTACCTGAACTGGCTCTGGCCGCACGAGGACGAAGGCTGGCGGTTCGAGGCCGCCGAAGCCGAGCGAGAACAACAGGCTGGGCGCTGGACGCTGTTCGGTCGCCTGGACCGCATCGACGTGCGGCGTGATGGTGAAGGCGATGAAACCTATGTCATCGACCACAAGACCGAGAGCCGCACGCGCACCGAGGCCAGGGTGAAAGAGCCTCTGGAAGACACCCAACTGGCTTTCTATGCCGCGTTGCTGCCGGCGCAGCGCCTGCGCGCGGGCTACCTCAGCATCGTGGACACCCGCGGCGAGCAGGGCGAAGCGGCCCGCCTGATCAAGCAGCCCGACATCCTGACCGCACGCGACGCCATTCTTGAAGGGCTGCAGCAAGACCTCGCACGCGTGGCCGACGGTGCCCCCATGCGGGCCCTGGGCGAGGGCGTCGCCTGCGATTTCTGCGCCGCGCGTGGCCTGTGCCGCAAGGATTTCTGGGCATGAGCGCGCTCGCCTATCGCATCGATGACCGGGCGGTCGATCCCCAGGCTTTCTACGCGTGCGCCTGCGACCCGGCGCGCAGCGTGGCCGTGGAGGCCTGCGCCGGGGCGGGCAAAACCTGGATGCTGGTGTCGCGCATCCTGCGCGCCTTGCTGGACGGCGTGCCTGCGCAGGACATTCTTGCCATCACCTTCACCAAGAAGGCGGCGGCCGAAATGCGCGAGCGGTTGCAGCAGGTGCTGAGCGAATGGAGCGAGCTTGACGACGACAGGCTGTGCGTTGCGCTGAGCCAGCGCGGAATGTCCGAGGCGCAAGCGCGCGAGCGTCTGGCCGATGCGCGAGGCCTTCGGGCGCGCCTGCACCAACAAGGGCGACCGGTGCAACTGCGCACCTTTCACAGCTGGTTCGCGGCCTTGTTGCGTGGGGCACCACTGGCGGTGCTGCAAGAGCTGGGGCTGCCGACCCAGTATGAGCTTCAGGAGAATGACGACTCCATCCTGCAGCGGCTTTGGCCCCGCTTCTATCGGGCACTGGCGGGCGACGAGCCCGCGCGCGACGACTTCTTTGCCAGCGTGGCCGACATTGGACGCCACCAGACGTTGCAGGCCTTGCGCAACGCGGTGGGCAAGCGTGTCGAGTTCCAGTGGGCCGACGCAGCCGGCGCGGTGGACAACGCCGTGCGCCCCTTGGGCGATCTCATGCCGGCATGGGCAGGAGCCGAGGCCGACCCTGTGGCTTGGCTGGTGCGGCACGAACGCTTTCGCGCCGAGCTCCTGGCCGCGTCCCAAGCGCTGGGCGGATTCGCCAAGCTCAAGAAGGCCGACACCGCTGCGCGCGAGCTTGAAACGGCCGTCAGCAATGGCGACGGCCGTGCGGCGATCGCTGCGCTGCTGACGGCCAAGGGCACGCCGCGCAAGCTGGGCGAGCAGCCCGATGCCCACCCCGCGGTGCAAGCCGCGCTGGCACGCATCGAAGAAGCCTTGCAGGCCGAGCGGCAGCAGCGCGCGTGGGTCCACCACCAACGCATGGCCCGCCTCACCCGTGTGCTGCTGCGCGTGCTGGCCGAGCTCAAGCTCGAGCGCGGCTGGGTCGACATGAACGACGTGGAGGGCGCCGCACGCCGTCTGCTGGGCGATGCCGAGCTGTCCGGCTGGATGCAGCAGCGGCTGGACGCGCGTGTGCGGCATTTGCTCATCGACGAATTCCAGGACACCAACCCGCTGCAATGGCAGGCCCTGTACGGCTGGCTGTCCGCCTACGCGGGCGCAGGTGCCGGCGAGGCGCCCAGCGTGTTCATCGTGGGCGATCCCAAACAGTCCATCTACCGCTTCAGGCGCGCCGAGCCGCAGGTCTTTCGCGCGGCGCAGGCCTTCGTGGTGCAGGGGCTGGGGGGCGCGCGCCTGTCGTGCGACCACACCCGCCGATGTGCCATCGGCGTGATCGATGCCTTGAACACGACCATGCAGCGCGCCGAACAGGCCGGCGAATACGGCGAGACTGTGGGCGCGGCGTTTCGCACGCACACCACCGCCAGCGACGAGCCTGGCGCGGTCCTCGCCTTGCCTCAGCTGGCCCGCAGCGCCCGGGCACGTGTTGGCGACGATGGCGACAACAGTGGCGCGGTCAGCGAATGGCGCGACAGCCTGAACACACCGCGGCACCTCGCCGACGAGCTGATGAGCGATCTCGAAGCCCGCCAGGCGGCCGACTGGATCGCCAGCGAAATCGCCGCTGGCCACGTCAAGCCGGACGATGTCATGGTGCTGGCCCGCAAACGCGAGCGCCTGGGCTGGATGCACCAGGCGTTGCGCGAAAGAGGCATTGCCAGCGAGCAACCCGACAAGCTCGAGTTGGGCGAAGCACCCGCCGTGCAGGACGTGATCGCGCTGGTCGATGCCCTGGTCTCGCCCGGCCATGATCTGAGCCTTGCGCGGGCCCTGCGCTCGCCCATCGGCGGTTGGAGCGACGACGATCTGGCCGCGCTGGCCATGGCGGTGCGCGCGGCCGGGCAGGGTGCGCACTGGTGGACGGTGCTGCTCGAGTCTGCCGCGCACCCCGACGCGTTGCCGCTGTGGCAAACCACCGCCGAGCGCTGGCAGGCGTGGCAGCAAGCGCTGCTGCAATTGCCGCCCCACGACGCCCTGTCGCTCGTGTACCGCGAGGGGCAGGTGCTGGCGCGCTATGCGCAAGCGGTCCCGCCGGCCCAGCGCCGGGCCACCATCGCCCAACTGCAAGCCCTGTTGGCGCAGGCGCTGGGTCACGAAGGTGGCCGCTTTCTCACCGCCTACCGCTTTGTTCGTGCGATCAAGGCCGGTGGCATTGCGTTGCCCGCGCTGGCCTCGCCCGGCGCCGTGCGCCTGCTCACCATTCACGGCGCCAAAGGCCTGGAGGCCGACACCGTGATGCTGCTCGACACCGATGCCGGACCTGCGCGCGCCGACACCATGGGCGTACTGGTCGACTGGCCGGGTGAAGCGGCGCATCCGCGGGCCTTTGTTTTCGTGGCCAGCGAGAAGCGCGCCCCGTTGTGCGCGCAGCACCTGCTGACGGCCGAGCAGGCGGCGCGCTCGCTGGAAGAGCTGAACGCCCTGTATGTGGCGATGACCCGTGCCGCGCGCCGCCTGGTCGTCTCCAGCTTCGAGCCGGGCCGCAGCGCAGGCGCCACCTCCTGGTGGCAACGTCTGCAGCCCCTGGCGCAATCGACAACACTGCCGACGGCGACAACCACCGTCAAGGACGGCGCTGCCCCTGCGCTCGATCTGTTTGACCTGCCGACCCTGCGCGCCTTGCCTGAGCCGGTGCCCACGCCAGCGACTGTCGAGGCCGACGTCCAGACCCGGTTCGGGCGAGCCGTGCACCAACTGCTGCAGTGGTGTCCGACGCCGGCCGACGGGTTCGACTGGGGCGAGGCGCACCGGCAGGCGGTGGCCGCGTCGCACCAACTCGAGGACGGAATGGCGACGCAGGCCCTCGAGGCCGCGCGTCGCATGGTGCGCGGCGAGGCCGCCTGGGCCTGGGACGATCGCCAGGTAGAGCAATGGGGCAACGAGGTGGAGTTGCTGCACGCGGGTCAGGTTCGCCGCCTGGACCGACTGCTGCTTGAGCGCGCCAGCGGCACCTGGTGGGTGCTGGACTTCAAGACCCACGACGCGCCGCACACCGTGCCAGCGCACCGGGAACAGATGGCGGCCTACCGGGCCGCGGTTGCGGCCATCCATCCGGGCGAGCCGCTGCGTCTGGCGTTCATCAACCCCACCGGACGCCTGATTGAATGGCTAGGCGAGACATGAGCGCCGTCAGCGAAACCAACATCGATGTGGTCATCGTGGGCGGCGGTCCGGCAGGCCTGATGGCGGCCGAGGTGCTGTCGCGCGCGGGCATCGCGGTCGATCTGTTCGACGCCATGCCCTCGGTGGGACGCAAGTTCCTGCTGGCCGGCAAGGGTGGCCTCAACCTGACCCACGCCGAGCCGTTCGAGACCTTTGTGTCGCGCTTCGGCGCACGCGCCGACTGGGTGCGCCCCATGCTGACGGCGTTCGGTCCGCAACAACTGCGCGAATGGGCCGAAGGCCTGGGTGTGGCGACCTTCGTCGGCAGCTCGCGGCGCGTGTTCCCGGTGGACATGAAGGCCGCACCGTTGCTGCGGGCCTGGTTGCACCGCCTGCGGCATCCGGCCAACGGCGGCCCACCGGTGCGGTTTCACATGCGGCACCGATGGACCGGCTTCGACGACGCCGGGCATTTGCGCTTCGACACGCCCGACGGTGAGCGTGTGCTGCAATCCCGGGCCACCTTGCTGGCCCTGGGCGGCGCCAGCTGGCCGCGCCTGGGCTCGGACGGCGCCTGGGTGCCTTGGTTGCGTGAGCGCGGCGTGCCGGTGGCCGAGCTGCAACCCGCCAACTGCGGCTTCGACGTGGCCGGCTCACCGGTGCATGGTGTGAGCGAAGGCTGGAGCCCGCGCTTTGCCGAGCGCTGGGTCGGCCAGCCCTTCAAGACCGTGGCCTTGCGCACCGACGCAGGAGCCTGGCAGCGTGGCGAGTTCGTCGCCACCGCCACCGGCGTCGAGGGCAGCCTGATCTATGCGTTGTCGGCGCCTTTGCGCGATCAGATCGCGCGCGAAGGCCGGGCCACGGTGTGGATCGATCTGTTGCCCGATCACAGCGCAGAATGGGTGCGCAGCGAGGTGTCGCACCCTCGGGGCTCGCGCAGCCTGTCCAGCCATCTCAAGGGGCGGCTTGGGCTCGACGGCATCAAGCTGTCCCTGCTGCACGAGTGCCTTGATCGCGACGCCATGCACGATCCGCAGCGCCTGGCCGACGCCATCAAGGCCTTGCCTCTGGGCTTGCTGCGAGCGAGGCCCGTGGCCGAAGCCATTAGCACCGCGGGGGGTGTACGCGCGGCGGCGCTCGACGCCGGCCTGATGGCGCGCGAGCGCGCTGGTTTCTTTTTTGCCGGCGAAATGCTGGATTGGGAAGCCCCCACGGGCGGTTATCTGCTCACCGCCAGCATGGCCAGCGGAGCATGGGCCGCAGACGCCATGGTGCGGTGGCTCGCTGACCACCCACCGGCCTGAGGCGCAGGCCTGGCGCGTTACGCCTGCAACGCGCTCAGATCGAGCGCATGGGAGCGGCCAAGCCAGAGTGCGCCGTCGCGGTGATCGCTCAATGGGTCACCGGTATTGGGGTGGATCAACACGTCCAATGGGCCATGGTTGAGCGTCAGCCAGCCCACCACATGGGCAAAGCGCTCGGCCTCAAATGCCAGCTGATACGTCCAGACCGGATGGGGGCCGACCGGCTTCTCGTGAAAGCGGCCGATCTGCACTTGATTGCCCAAGGCCTCGCCGATCAACCCACGCAAGGTCCAGGCAGCGTCGCGCGTGGCGGCGTCAAAGTAGACGTGAGCGTGCCAGCTGGCGATGACGGCGGGATCGCGCGAGGGCATGGGTGGGTGGGGGAGATGGGGGTGACGAGCCTTGACCCCGGCACTGGCTTCACGGTTAGGGCTGCTTGGTTCCCCACCTGACCCGGTTGGCCGCTTCACCATGCGGGAAGGCCCGTCGGGGGCGATTGTAGGCGACGGCGGTAAAGCCCCGATGAAGGCAGGGACCCCCCGCATAGAATCGCGGCCATGTCATATGTCGTTCTGGCCCGCAAGTACCGACCGCGCAACTTCCGCGAGATGGTGGGCCAGGGGCACGTGGTCCAGGCCTTGTCCAACACGCTGCAGAGCCAGCGTCTGCACCACGCCTACCTGTTCACCGGCACCCGTGGCGTGGGCAAGACCACGGTGTCGCGCATCCTGGCCAAGTCGCTCAACTGTGTCGGACCGGACGGGCAGGGTGGCATCACTGCCGAGCCCTGTGGCGTCTGCCAGGCCTGCACCGACATCGACGCCGGGCGTTTCGTCGACTACACCGAGCTCGACGCCGCCTCCAACCGCGGGGTCGATGAGGTCCAGTCGCTGCTCGAACAAGCGGTCTACAAGCCGGTGCAGGGGCGCTTCAAGGTCTTCATGATCGACGAGGTGCACATGCTGACCAACACCGCCTTCAACGCGATGTTGAAGACGCTGGAAGAGCCACCCGAGTACCTCAAGTTCGTGCTGGCCACGACCGACCCGCAAAAAGTACCGGTGACGGTGCTCTCGCGCTGCCTGCAATTCAACCTGCGCCCCATGGCACCCGAGACGGTGGCCGAGCACCTGGAGCAGGTGCTGCAGGCCGAGCAGGTGAGCGCCGAACCGGCCGCCCTGCGCCTGCTTGCACGGGCCGCCCGCGGTTCGATGCGCGATGCGCTCTCACTCACCGATCAGGCGATTGCCTTCGGCAACGGGCAGCTGCAAGAGGCACCGGTGCGCCAGATGCTGGGCGCGGTGGATCGTGGCCATGCCTTTCGCATCATCGAGGCCCTGGCGGCGGGCGATGGCGCGGGCGTGGTCAACACGGTCGAAGCCTTGCGGGTCAATGGGCAGAACGCGGCCTCCACCCTCGAAGAAATGACGGGCGTGCTGCAGCGCATGGCGGTGCACCAGAGCGCACCCGACGCCGTGTCCGCCAGCACCGACCCCGACGAGGCGCAGATCGCTGCTCTGGCCGCGGCGTTGCCGGCCGACGAGACGCAGTTGTTGTACAGCCTGTGCCTGCACGGGCGCGCCGAGCTCGGTCTGGCCCCCGACGAATACGCCGGTCTGACCATGGTGCTGTTGCGGCTGCTGGCCTTCAAGCCCTCGGGCACCGCGGAAAAAAAAACTTCGCTGAAGGCGGCTGAGCCGGCGCGAGCGCCGGTTTCGGCCGCGCCGGCAGTGTCTTTGCCGCCAGCGATGCCACCCGTGCAGCCGGCTGCGCAGCCTCGGCCGGTGGTGCGCCAGGAGGCTGTCCCTCCCGCGCCGATCAGCCCACCCCAGGCAAAGACGCACACTGTGCCGGCCGCACCAGAGCCACCTGTCGATGACGCGCCCTGGCCCGACCCCCAGGACGAAGACCTGCCGCCCTGGGACGCGCTGCCGTCGCAGCCGGCAGCGCCAACCCCGGTGGCACCGCCTGCACCTCCCTTGGTCAAGGTGCCGGTGCGCGAGCAGCCCGGCGCGGGTCGGCTGGACCAACCCCGAAGCACCACACCCTTGCAGCTCACCCCCGAGGGCGAGTTCTGGGCCGAGGTGGTGCAGCAATTGATTGACGCCGGCGCGATTTCGGCGCTGGTGCGCGAGCTGGCCCTGCAATCCCAGCTGGTCGAGCGAGAGGCGCTGCGCTGGCGCCTGCGCATCGAGCGCGAGTCGCTCAACCAGGGCAGCAACCGTGAGCGGCTGCAAGCGGCACTGCAGTCGCTGGGGCATGCGGTTGAATTGCTGGTCGAGGCCGGCGCGGTGTCCGATTCGCCAGCCCGGCGCAACGCGGCCGAGGCCGAGCGGCGGCAACGCGAGGCCGAGCAGCAGATCCTGGCCGACCCGTTCGTGCAGACGATGATGCGCGACTTCGGCGGCACAATCGTGCCCGGCTCCCTCAAGGCCAGCACCTGATTTCTCTCTGACAAGGACTTCCCCCATGTTCAACAAAGGACAACTCGCCGGCCTGATGAAACAGGCCCAGGCCATGCAGGACAACCTCAAGAAGGCGCAGGACGAACTCGCCACCATCGAGGTCACGGGCGAATCCGGTGCTGGTCTGGTCAAGGTGGTCATGACCTGCAAGCACGACGTCAAGCGCGTCACCATCGACCCCAGCCTGCTGGCCGACGACAAGGACATGCTCGAAGACCTGGTGGCCGCCGCCTTCAATGCGGCCGTGCGCAAGGCCGAAGAGACCAGCAACGAGAAAATGGGCAAGCTCACCGCCGGCATGCCAGGCCTGCCGCCGGGTATGAAGTTCCCGTTCTGATCCGCGCCACGCCTTGTCCGACCACCGCACCCTTGACGGGCTGATCGATGCGCTGCGCCGCTTGCCCGGCGTGGGGGTGAAGTCGGCCCAGCGCATGGCGTTTCATCTGCTGCAGCACGACCGCGAGGGCGCGCGCCGCCTGGCGGGTGCGCTGACGCAGGCGGTGGACAACGTGCGCCACTGCGCGCGCTGCCACACCTTCACCGAGGACGAAATCTGCAGCACATGCCGCGATCCGCGGCGCGATCGCAGCGTGTTGTGCGTGGTCGAGACGCCCGCCGACCAGGCCGCGATGGAGCGCACCGGCGCCTACAAGGGGCTGTACTTCGTGCTGATGGGCAAACTCAGTCCGCTCGACGGCGTCGGGCCGCGCGACATCGGCCTGGATCGGCTGTTTGATCGCATCGACGAAGCGGACCCCGAGGTGCCGCTGCGCGAAATCATCCTGGCCACCAATTTCACCGCCGAAGGCGAAACGACCGCGCACGTGATCGCGCAGGCCCTCAAGGACCGTGGCCTGCAGGTCACGCGCCTGGCCCGCGGCGTGCCCATTGGCAGCGAGCTCGAATACGTCGACCTTGGCACCATCGCGCACGCGCTGGTCGACCGGCGCTGAGCGTCGCCTTCGAGTACGCCGGCGTACCTGAGTTCGCCGAATCCGCTCGGTAAAAACCCGCTCGGGACTCGTCCGGATGGCGTGTCGCGTGCCTCGACCTAATCTGTGGTCACACGAATCACAGGTCGGGGAAGGACGTCGAGGTCATGTTGGGTCGCCGTGCGTTGGGCATTGCGTTTGTCGGTGGGCTGTTGGGTGCCCGGGCCCTGCACGCCCAGGGTCCGCTCGCGCGCCCGGTGCCGTTCCCCCCCAAGCTGGTCGACACCCGCATCGTCATTGCGATGGATCACCGGGTCGGCTTGCCCAACCTGCCACTGACCGTGGCGCAGCAGCTCAACTTCTTCCGCGAGGAGGGGCTGGACATCGAGTTGCGCGACTACGCCGACACCGGCCAGGCGATGGCCGCCGTGCTGGCCAAGGAGGCGCATGTGCTGAGCGCGCCCTTCACACAGCTGCTGAACCCGGCCTTGCGCGAGTCGATGTGGCAAAGCTTCGTGGTGCAGGCGCGCGCGCCGCAGGTGGTGCTGGGCGTGTCCACCCGCACCCTGACGGGCTACCGCAATGGCAAGGACTTGCGGGGTCGGCGCGTGGGCTGTTCGGTGCATGACGACACGAGCCGCCAGTTGCTGTCGCGGGTGCTGCAGCGCGACGGTGTGGGTGAAGCGGAGATCCAGCTCGCCATGTTGGCGAACCACACGGCGGCTTTGCAGGCCTTTCGCGCTGGCCAGCTCGATGCGCTGTGCCACGCCGACCCAGTGATCACCCAGCTCGAGCAGTCGGGCGAGCTGCGGGTGGTGGCCGACGCGCGCAACCTGCGCGGTACGCACGAGGTGTTTGGCGGACCGCTGCCGGTGGGCTGTCTGAGCGCCCCCGCCGGCTTTGTCGAGCAGTTTCCGCGTCTGACACAGGCACTGACGGACGCCATGGTGCACGCGCTCAAATGGTTGCAGACGGCGGGCCCTTCCGACCTGATCAAGACGGTGCCGGAAGGCCACTTCCAGGGCGACCGCGCGCTCTACCTCGCGTCGGTCGAACGCTCGCGCGAGGCCTGGACGGTGGACGGGCTGATGCCCAAGGGCGGGCCCGAAGCCGCGGCGCGTGCGCTGGGCGAGGCGAGCATCGGGCCGGTGGACCTGGCACGCCGCTTCACCAACGTGTTTGCGGCGAAGGCCAAGGAGCGATTCCGCGCCTGAATTCCTGAGGCCAGAGGTCTTGACTGGCTTCAGGGCGCCTTGACCTTGCTGGCCACGCGGGTCTTGTCGCTGCCCGATTTCTTCTTGCCGCTGGCGGCGTTGCGGGTCTTGTTGGCCGTGGGCTTGCTGCGCTTCTTGGCGGTGGCACTGCCGGCCTTGGGCGGCAGGTGCAAGGTCAGGCGCTGGCCGCTCTTGAGCGCCGTGTTGACCGACATCCCGTTCCACTCGGCCACACGCACGGCGCTCAGGCCATATCGCCGTGCCACCTTGGCCACGTTGTCGCCTTTGCGGGCCCGCACCACCACGCGACGGGTGCCCGCCTCGGGTTGCAAGTTGAGCATGCCGTTGTCGGCCACATGGGCGGGCACGTCGCGGTCGAAGCGGTCGCTGCGCGGCACGATCAGGCTGGAGCCGGCGCGCACCCGCATGCGCGCCGGGATGTTGTTGACGCTGCGCAGGTCGCGCTCGCTCATGCCGACCCGCTTGGCCGCCTCGGCAGCGGTCATGGTCTTGGGCACGACCCAGGCCGTCCAGCTCGCCAGCGGGCCCTGGTGGGCTTTGAGGTTGCGCTGGAAGATGAGGGCGTTGTCCCAGGGCAGCAGCACATTGGGCGTGCCGTTGGCCATGACCACAGGCTGCTTGAGGGACGGGTTGAGCGCACGCACGTCGTCTTCGCTCACCTCCGCCAGCCGAGCAATCAGGGACACGTCCATGTCGCGCTCGATGGTCACGGTGTCAAAGAAGGGGTGGTTGCCGATGTCGGGCAGCGTGGCGTTGTAGCGCTCGGGGTGCGCCACGATGTTCTTGACCGCCTGCAGCTTGGGCACATAGTGGCGGGTCTCGTTGGGCATGCTCAGGTCGAGGTAGCCGGTGGGCAACCCGCTGCGCTGGTTGCGCGTGATGGCCCGCCCCACATTGCCCTGGCCCCAGTTGTAGGCGGCCAGCGCCAGTTGCCAGTCGCCAAAGCGCGCGTACAGCTGCTCCAGGTAGTCGAGCGCGGCGCGCGTGGACGCCAGCACATCGCGCCGGTCGTCCCTGAAGGCGTTTTGCTTGAGGTCGAACGACGCGCCGGTGGCGGGCATGAACTGCCACATGCCGGCGGCGCGTGCGCTGGACACGGCCGTCGGGTTGAAGGCGCTTTCAATGAAGGGCAGCAAGGCCAGTTCACTGGGCATGCCACGGCGCTCGAGCTCCTCGACGATGTGGAACAGATAGCGCCGCGAGCGCTCGGTCATGCGCTGGATGTAGTCAGGCCGGGCCAGGTACCACTGCTCGTGCTGGCGCACGAGCTCATCGTCGAGGTCGGGCATGGCCATGCCGCGGCGGATGCGCTCCCACAGGTCGGCGGGCGCGTCCAGCGAGGTCACGGTGGGTGTGTTCAACGGCGCCACGGCGATTTCGCTCAGCGGCACGTTCGCCGGCAGCCGTTGTGGCGGCAGGGGTGCCGCTGCCGCGGACGCAGCGTCGGTGGCAGCAGGCGTGGTCGCGGTTTTTGTGGCGGGCGCAGTGCCGTTGTCAACGGTGACGGTGCTGGCGCAGCCCGCGAGCAAGGCAGCCAGGGTGGAGGCGCAGGCGGCTTGCCAACCGCGGCGCAGCGCCAGAGACAGACGAATCATCGGAACACGTTTTTCCATTCCCGCAGGGCGGCCAGCACCGACACGGGGTCGCTGCCACTACCGGGTGCCTGCGCAGCGGCGGCCCGCACCACGGCGGGCTCTGTTGTGCGCAGGAAGGGGTTGATGTGGCGCTCCAGCTCGATCGAGCTGGGCAGGGTGGGTTGCTGGCGCGCGCGCAGGGCCTCGCAGCGCGCCTGGTACGCAACCAGCTCGGCGTTGGCGGGTTCAACCGCCAGCGCAAAGCGCAGGTTGGACAGGGTGTACTCGTGCGTGCAGCACACGCGGGTGTTGCCGGGCAACGCAGCCAGCCGGCCAAGGGAGTCGTGCATCTGCGCCGGAGTGCCCTCGAACAGGCGACCGCAGCCGCCCGAGAACAAGGTATCGCCGCAGAACACGAGAGGCAGGCCGCCCACATCGCCGCAGAAATACGCGATGTGCCCGCTGGTGTGGCCGGGCACGTCGATGACGTCGAAGGTCAGGCCCAGGGCCTGCACCTGCTCGCCGCCGCTGACCCGCGCCAGCGGTTCGGGCATGGTCTCGAAAGCCGGGCCGATCACCCGCGCGCCGGTGGCCTCGCGCAGCTCGGCCACGCCGCCGGTGTGGTCGGCGTGGTGGTGGGTGATCAGGATGGTGTCCAGCGTGAGCCCGGCTTCCTTGAGCGCTTGCAACACGCCGCTGGCTTCGCCCGGGTCCACCACCAGCGCGCGCTGCCCGTTGTGCAGCATCCAGATGTAGTTGTCGGTGAAGGCAGGAATCGGGATCGGCTGCATGGGGACGGTCGAGGGACGTGTAGAGTGCGGGCTCGTTCGCAAGACCCCCGAAGTGTCGCAGACATTGCGGCGCAGAACGCCCCTGACGCATGACCGATTCCCTGCACAGCCTGTCCGACTGGTTCGACACGGCACCCGGCCAATACCTCCTGGCCTGGGAGCAGGATCGCTTCGACCTCGCGGTGGCCGACATCTTCGGCTTCAACGCCTTGCAACTGGGGTTGCCGCAGCTGGCGACCCTGCGCGCCAACCGCATGCCCCACAGATGGCTGGCACTGCCCGAAGTTCCCGACGCGTCACCGCTCAACTGCGCACTGGTGGCTGATGCCGCCGCGCTGCCATTCCCAGAGTCCAGCATTGACCTCCTGGTGCTGCCGCACACACTGGAGTTCAGCGCCGACCCGCACCATGTGCTGCGCGAGGTCGAGCGCGTGCTGGTGCCCGAAGGGCGGGTCGTGATCAGTGGCTTCAACCCTGCCAGCCTGTGGGGCGCCCGCCAGGGCCGGGCGCGGCTGATGCAGCGCATGGGCATCGGCTGGTTCGGCGCCTCCCGGCTGTACCTGCCCGACGCTGGCGCCTTCATCGGCCCCTGGCGTTTGCGCGACTGGCTGCGCCTGCTCAGCCTTGAGCTCGAATCGGAGCGCTACGGCTGTTACCGCCCGGCGGTGCACAGCGACAAATGGTTGCAGCGCTACGCCTGGATGGACCAGGCGGGCGAGCGCTGGTGGCGCATTCTGGGGGCGGTGTATTTCGTGGTGGCGGTCAAGCGGGTGCGTGGCATGCGTGTGCTGGGGCCAGCCTGGAAGCCACGCCGCGCGCCTGCGGCGGCACCGGTGTCCATTGCCAACCGCCATTGATTGAACAGAAAGAAGAGACCAAGTTGAACCACGTGGTGATCTACACCGATGGCGCCTGCAAGGGCAATCCGGGCCCTGGCGGCTGGGGGGCGTACCTGCAGACCGAGGGACATGAGAAGGAGTTGTGGGGGGGTGAGGCCAACACCACCAACAACCGCATGGAGTTGATGGCGGTGATTGAAGCGCTGTCAGCGCTGAAGCGGCCCTGCCGCGTCTCGCTGCATCTGGACAGCCAGTACGTGCGCCAGGGCATCACCGAGTGGATCCACAACTGGAAGAAGAAGGGCTGGGTGACCGCGTCGAAGCAACCCGTCAAGAACGTGGAACTCTGGCAGCGCCTGGACGCTCTGGTGCATGGTGGGCAGCACCGCATCGAGTGGCATTGGGTCAAGGGCCATTCGGGCAACCCGGGCAACGAACGCGCCGACGCCCTGGCCAACCGGGGTGTGCCGGGCTGAACCGGGTTGAGCCGGATCGGGCGGGTTGCGACAGACGTTTCCCGCCGTTCGACCGGGACAAGTGCGGCGTTTACCCACGGTTCACAACGTGGCCGCACAATGTGCGCCATCGTAAGCACGGCAACGGTCGGTAAGCCCGCGTGGGGTCGGCCGCCGGCGGTCATCTCTTGAGCGAGTGAGTTCATGGCGAAACCTTCCCTGACCGCCTCGGTGGCGGTCGCCGGTCTGGTGGTGGCGGTTCTGGCCGCGTGGTGGTGGCAACAGCGCCCCGCCCGATCCACGGCGCAGTCGCCGACGGCGGCCGCAGCCCAGCCATCGGCGGGCAGTGCCCGCGCTGGTGGGCCGGCCAGCGTGGAAGTCACCCAGGTGCGCACCGTGCGCCTGCAAGACGATGCCCAGGCCGTGGGCAGCCTGCGCTCCCGCCAGAGCGTCACCCTCAAGCCCGAAACCGCCGGCCGCGTGGCGCGCATTGCCTTTGCCGACGGCGCCCGGGTGCGCCGTGGCCAGGTGCTGGTGCAACTCGACGACACACTGCAGCGCGCCGAACTCAGCCAGGCACAGGCGCAGCTGTCGATCGCGCGCGCCAACCTCAAGCGCAACGAGGAACTGCTGGCACAAAGCTTTGTGGCCGCGCGCGTGGTGGACGAAAGCCGCGCTGCACTGCAGGTGGCCGAAGCCCAGGTGGCCTTGGCCGATGCGCGCTTGCAGCGCATGCGCATCACCGCCCCCTTCGATGGCACCCTCGGCCTGCGCAGCATCAACCTGGGCCAGTACGTCAAGGACGGCGACGAGCTTGTCAACCTGGAGGACACCTCCGAGCTCACCGTCGATTTCCGCCTGCCCGAGCGCTACCAGAGCAGCATCGCCGCCGGGCAGATGGTGCAGGTGCAACTTGACGCATTGCCCGGGCGGCGCTTCGAGGCCAGGGTGCTGGCGGTGGATCCGTTGCTCGACGCGAACGGTCGCTCGATCGCGGTGCGTGCGGTCATGCCGCGCGTGGCCGATGCCAACCTGCGCCCTGGCATGTTCGCGCGCGTGCTCATCGTGTTCTCGGTCAACGAGGCGGCGGTCGTGGTGCCCGAAGAGGCGGTGTTTCCCCAGTCGGGCAAGCAGTACGTGGTGCTGGCCGAAGAACAGGGGCAGGGCGACGCGAAGAAGCTCGTTTCGCGGCGCGTCGAGGTCGAGCTGGGCGTGCGGCGCGGGGCCGAGGTGCAGATCCTGTCGGGCCTGACGCCGGGCATGACGGTGGTGGTGGCCGGCCAGCAGCGCCTGCAGCGCGACGGCACCGCCGTGCAGGTCGTCAACCTCAAGGCCGCGCCCGCGGGCAACTGAGGCCCCTTCATGCAGTTGCCCGAAATCGCCATTCGCCGCCCGGTGTTCGCCACCGTGCTGTCGCTGCTCATCCTGCTGGTCGGGGTGGTGTCGTTCAACGGGCTGTCGGTGCGCGAGTACCCCCGCATCGACGAACCCACCGTCACGGTCACCACCCGCTTTGGCGGCGCCTCCAGCGAGGTGATCGAGTCGCAGGTGAGCAAGGTGCTCGAAGACTCGCTGGCCGGCATCGAAGGGGTGGACGTGATCACCTCCATCAGCCGCCAGGAGCAAAGCCAGATCACGGTGCGCTTCAAGCTCGAGCGTGACCCGGACGCCGCGGCCGCCGACGTGCGCGACAAGGTCAGCCGCGTGCGGCAAAAGCTGCCGCAGGACGTGGACGAGCCCACCATCGCCAAGGTCGAGGCCGACGCCAGCCCGGTCATCTGGCTGGCCCTCAACTCGGACACGCTTACGCCGCTGGAGCTCAGCGACGTGGCCAACCGCCTGGTCAAGCCGCGTTTGCAGACCGCACCCGGCGCGGCCGACGTGCGCATCTACGGCGAGCGTCGCTACTCCATGCGGGTGTGGCTCGACCCGGACCGGTTGGCCGCCTACAACCTCACGGTGCAGGACGCCGAGGACGCGCTGCGCCGCTCCAACCTCGAAGTGCCGGCCGGTCGCATCGAAAGCGCGCAGCGCGAGTTCAACGTCACCGCCGCCACCGATGTGCAGTCGCCCGAGCAATTTCGCGCCATCGGCATCCGCACCGTCAACGGTCAGACCATCCGCCTGGGCGACGTGGCGCGCGTCGAGCAAGCGCCGCAGGATGAGCGGGTCTCGGTGCGCTACAACGGCCGCGACGCCATCTCGCTGGGCGTGATCCGCCAGGCCACGGCCAACCCGCTGGAGCTGTCGGCCGCGGTGCAGGCCATGCTGCCGCAGATCTCGCAGGATTTGCCGCCGGGCATCCGCGTCGAGATCGCCAACGACAACTCCATCTTCATCGACCGCTCGATCAAGGCCGTATACACCACGATCGCCGAGGCCGTGGTACTCGTTGCGCTGGTGATCTTCGTGTTCTTGCGCACCTTGCGCGCGTCGGTGATCCCCATCATCACCATCCCGGTGAGCCTGATCGGCTCGTTCGCGCTGATGGCGCTGTTCGGCTTTTCGATCAACACGCTCACGCTGCTGGCGCTGGTGCTGGCCATCGGCCTGGTGGTGGACGACGCCATCGTCATGCTCGAGAACATCTACCGTCACATCGAAGAGGGCATGAAGCCCTTCGATGCTGCCATCCGGGGCGCTCGCGAAATCGGCTTTGCCATCGTGGCCATGACGCTGACGCTGGCCGCCGTGTACGCCCCGCTGGCCTTCACGCCCGGGCGCACGGGCCGCTTGTTCGCCGAGTTCGCGCTGGCACTGGCCGGCGCCGTGGTGGTGTCGGGTTTCGTGGCGTTGACCCTCTCGCCCATGATGTGCTCCAAGCTGCTGCGCCACGTCGAAAAGCCAGGCCGCTTCGACCGCTTCATGGAGCGCGTGCTCAGTGGCGTCAACCGGGGCTACGACCGCGCCCTGGCGGGCTCGCTGCGGGTGCGCTGGCTGGTGGTGGGCGTGATGCTGGCCAGCGCCGCCGGCAGCGCGTGGCTGCTGATGACCACGCGGTCCGAACTGGCCCCGATGGAAGACCGCGGCGTCATCCTGGCCTCGATCAACGGGCCGGACGGCGCCACCCAGGCCTACACCAGGCGCTATGCCGAAGCGATCGAGACCATTGCGCGCAGCCAGCCGGAGTTCGACCGCGTCTTCACCGTGGTGGGCAACCCGTCGGTGGCCCAGGGCAGCGTGATCATGCGTGGCAAGTCGTGGGAGGAGCGCGAGCGCACCACGATGGAAATCGCGCGCACCATCGCACCCAAGCTGGCCGGCCTGCCGGGCATCAGTGCGTTCCCGATCACGCCGCCTTCGCTGGGGCAGGGCTTTCGCGAGCGGCCGCTGAACTTCGTCGTGGTGACCAACGACAGCTACGAGAATCTCTCGGGTGTGGTGCGCAAGCTGCAGGAGCGCATGGCGCAGAACCCCGGCATCGTGCAGGTCGACACCGACCTGCGTTTGAACAAGCCCGAAATCCGCCTCGACGTCGACCGCGAACGCGCGGCCGACATGGGCGTCAGTGTGGACGCCATCGCCCGCACGGTGGAGACCATGCTGGGCGGGCGCACCGTCACCCGCTACAAGCGCGACGGCGAGCAGTACGACGTGGTGGTGCAGACCGTCTCGGCCAACCGAAGCACGCCCGAAGACATCGATCGCCTGTTCGTGCGTGGCCGCGGTGACGCCATGATTCCGCTGGCTTCACTGATCACCACGCGCGAGATCGTGGTGCCGCGCGAGCTCAACCACTTTGGTCAGCGGCGCAGTGCGTCCATCACCGCCAACATCGGGCCCGACTATTCCCTGGGCGAGGCCTTGCAGTTCATGGACCGGATATCGGCCGAGATCCTGCCGCCGGGCTACACCACCGATCTCAACGGTCAGAGCCGCGAGTTCCGCAAGGCCTCGGGCTCGCTGGCACTGGTGTTCGTGCTGTCGCTGCTGTTCATCTACCTGGTGCTGTCGGCCCAGTTCGAGAGCTTCATCGACCCGCTGATCATCATGTTGTCGGTGCCGTTGTCCATGCTGGGCGCTTTGCTCGCGCTCAAGCTCTCGGGCGGCACGCTCAACGTGTTCAGTCAGATCGGCCTGATCACGCTGGTGGGGCTGATCACCAAGCACGGCATTCTGATCGTCGAGTTCTCCAACCAGCTGCGCGAGCAGGGCATGGACAAGCTCGCGGCGGTCAAGCAGGCGGCCGGCCTGCGCCTGCGGCCCATCCTCATGACCACCGGCGCCATGGTGCTGGGGGCCATTCCGCTGGCGCTGGCCACCGGCGCCGGCGCCGAAAGCCGTCAGCAGATCGGCTGGGTGATCGTGGGTGGCATGAGCGTGGGCACCTTGCTGACCATCTTCGTGGTGCCAACGATGTACACCTTGCTCTCGCGCATGAAGGCGCACCAGCCGGCCGCTCTGGTCCGGCCGGAAACACACGACACGGACGCACCGGGCGCCGTACCCGCCAAGTGAACGGCGCCCGAGGCGAAACTCAGATCGCGCCGTCGAACAGCATCACTTCGACGGTGTCGCCCACGGCCACATTGCCCTGCTCGTGACGCAACACGATCAGGCCGTTGGCCTGCACCATCGAGCTGAGCACGCCTGAGCCCTGGTTGCCGGTGGTGCGCGCCACCAGGCTGCCATCGGGTTCCCGCACCACGGTCCCGCGCTGGTACTCGGTGCGTCCGGGCTTCTTGCGCATGGCTTCACCACTCTTTGCCTGCAGCAGCACGGGCTCGGTCACCGTGGCGCCCATGAGTTGTTGCAGGGCAGGGCGCACAAAAGCCAGAAAGGTCACCATCACCGCCACCGGGTTGCCAGGCAAACCGAAAAGCACCGACTGCCCGATGCGCCCGACCGCCATCGGCCGTCCTGGCCGCATGGCGATGCGCCAGAAGGCCACGTCGCCCAGCTGCTTCATCATGGCCTTGGTGTGGTCGGCTTCGCCCATGCTCACGCCACCGCTGGTGATGATGGCGTCGGCCCGCGCAGCCGCATCGCGAAAGGCGGCCTCGAGTCGCTCGGGCTGATCGGGGATCACGCCCATGTCGATCACCTCCACACCCATGCGGGTGAGCAGACCGAACACGGTGTAGCGGTTGCTGTCGTACACCGCGCCTTCGCGGGGTGGCTCGCCCAGGCTGAGGATTTCGTCGCCGGTGGAGAAGTAGGCCACGCGTGCGCGGCCTACCACCGTCACCGAGGGCAGGCCCAGGCTGGCCAGCAGGCCCAGCGCGGCCGGCCCCAGGCTCTGCCCTTTGCGCAGCGCGGGCTGTCCGGCCATCAGGTCTTCGCCCATGAAGCGGCGGTTGTCGCCGGGCTTGACCACTTTGGGTGGCACCGTGACCTGATCGCCCTCGACCTTCACGAACTCGATCGGCACCACCGTGTCCAGCCCCGTGGGCATGATGGCGCCGGTCATGATCTTCACGCACTCGCCGTCGCCCACCTGGCCCGCCCAGGCCTTGCCGGCGTAGGCGGTGCCGACGCAGCGCAACGTGCGCCCGTCTTCACCCAGCCACGCGCCGCGCAGCGCGAAGCCGTCCATGGCCGAGTTGTCGTGCGGCGGCACGCTGATGGGCGAGACCACGTCCGCGGCCAGCACGCGGCCGAGCGCGTCGAAGATGCCCACCGTTTCACTGGCCTCGATGGGTACCACCAGGCGGGCCAGGAATTGGTTGACCTGCCCGGCCGACAAGGCCTGCGGGTCGTAGCCCTGAAGCTCGGCGGCGATCTGCTCGATGGTCTTGGCGGTGGTCTGTGTCATGGGCCGGCTTGTTCGAGCGCGTGCAGTTCGTCGAGGGTGTTGGTGTTGGCAAAGGCGCGCGGGTCGTCGCCCGCCTGGTCGAAGGGCACGAGCACCGTGTGGTGCTGCGCCGTCCAGCGATCGATCTTGCGCCCGCCGCCCTGGGTGAACGCGCTCAGGCTTTCCAGCAGCTCGGCCTTGAGCAGGCAGAACACCGGCTGGGCGCGCACCTGGCCGTCGGCCTCGGGCGCGCCGACCATCGCGATCTCGGTGGCCGGATCGTCGAACGCGCTGGCCAGACGCTTGGCGAGGTCAAGCGGGAAGCGCGGCACGTCGCAGGGCACGGTCAGCAGGTAGGGCGTCTCCACCCGCTCCAGGCCGGTGAGAAAGCCCGCCAGCGGGCCGGCGTAGTCGCTCAGTGAGTCGGGCCACACCGGCGCGCCGAAGGCCTCGTAGGCACCCAGGTTACGGTTGGCGTTGATCATCAGTTCGCTCACGAGGCCGCCTTCCTGCAACTGCAGGCGCAACAGCGCGTGCAGTGCCAGCGGTGTGCCGTTGAACTTCTGCAGGCCTTTGTCGGCACCGCCCATGCGGGCACCGCGCCCGCCGGCCAGGACCAGCCCGGTGATCTGGTTCGCTTCGATCATGTGGCTTTGGGCGGGCTCAACCGCCGATGTAGGACATTTCGACGCGGCGCTTGCCCGGCGTGCTGTCGGGTGGCAGGCTGGCGCGCAGTTCGGAATAGCGATCGGCCCGGGGCTGCCACACCGAGGCGATGGCGCTGGCCAGGTCTTCGTCGCTGGCGTCGCCGCGGATCAGGTGCCGCAGGTCGTGGCCTTCGCTGGCGAACAAGCACAGGTACAGCTGTCCTTCGGTGGACAGGCGCGCGCGGTTGCAGTCGCTGCAGAAGGCCTGGGTCACGCTGCTGATGACCCCGATCTCGCCGCTGCCGTCGGCATAGGCCCAGCGCTGTGCGGTCTCGCCTTCGGCCGCCTGCTCCAGCGGCACCAGCGGCATCTCGCGGTGGATGCGTTCGATGACCTTGGCGCTGGGCAGCACCTCGTCCATGCGCCAGCCGTTGGTGGCGCCCACGTCCATGTACTCGATGAATCGCAGCACCACGCCGCTGCCCTTGAAGTGCCGCGCCATGGGCAGGATCTGGTCGTCATTGGTGCCGCGTTTGACGACCATGTTGACCTTGATGGGCCCCAGGCCCACCGCCTGCGCCGCCGCAATGCCGTCGAGCACGTCCGCCACCGGAAAGTCCACGTCGTTCATGGCGCGAAACACCGCATCGTCCAGACCGTCCAGGCTGACCGTGACGCGCTGCAGGCCCGCGTCCTTGAGGGCCTGTGCCTTCCTGCGCAGCAGCGAGCCGTTGGTGGTGAGGGTGATGTCCAGCGGCGCGCCGTCGACCGTGCGCAAGGCCGCCAGTTGTTCGATGAGGATCTCCAGGTGCTTGCGCAGCAGGGGCTCGCCACCCGTCAGGCGCAGCTTCTGCACGCCGTGTGCCACGAAGACCTTGGCCACGCGGGTGATCTCTTCGAAGGTCAGCAGCGCGCTGTGCGGCAGGTACTGGTAGTCCTTGTCGAAGATTTCCTTGGGCATGCAGTAGCTGCAGCGGAAGTTGCAGCGATCGGTCACGCTGATGCGCAGATCGCGCAACGCACGGCCCCTGGCGTCGCGCAGCTGGCCCGTGGCCGCTATGGCTTGTGCGGGTATCGGCACCGCGCGCGTCTGCAGGCGCTGGTCGATGAGGGGGATCACGCGTTCGGACATGGGCCGAATTATGGGTGATGCCCCCGGGGGCTCCAGCAAGGTACATCCCCACCCAAACGGGGGACTTTTGCGGGCGTCAGGCCTCGCACACGCCGTGGCAGCGGTCCTAGAATGCCCGAGCCGCCCACCCCAGGGACGGCGCGGGAGCAGGCCATGGACGGGATCTTCATCAGCTACCGCCGTGACGATGCCTCGGGGTTCGCCGGTCGCCTGTACGACCGGCTCGCGTCCCATTTCGGCGCCGGGCGCGTGTTCATGGACGTCGAGGGCATCGAGCTCGGTGCCGACTTCGTGCAGTCGATCGAAGCGGCGGTGGCCGCCTGCCGGGTGCTGATCGTCGTCATCGGCGATGAATGGCTGAACACCCGCGATGCGGCCGGGCGACGACGGCTCGAAGACCCCCACGACTTCATTCGGCTGGAGGTCGGGGCCGCGTTGAAACGCAACATCCGTGTGGTGCCCGTGCTGGTGGCCGGCGCGGTCATGCCCCGCGCCGAAGAGCTGCCGCAGGACATGCAGGGCCTGGCCCGGCGACAGGCAATCGCCGTGCATCACCAACAATGGGAGGCCACCACCGCGTCGCTGGTACAGGCGCTGGAAAAGTTGCTGGGGGAGGGCCATGGCGCCGACGGTGGTGGAAAGCGCTGGGCCTGGGGTGCGATGACCGCGGGGCTGGCCGGCCTGGCCGCTGCGGGCTGGTGGGCCTGGCGCGAGCCACCCGAGGGCCGGGTCTCTGAGGTGCCCGAGGGCACGCTGGTGGCTGCTGTGCCGGCGACGCCACCGGCTGCGGCCACCCCAGCAGAAAGCCCGACATCGCCAGTCAACGCTACCGCGCCGACGGAGGTCGCTGCCGCTGCGTCGCCAACGCCTTCCCCCGCCCCGGCCCCTGCCGCAGTGGCCAGCGTGGCCGCTGCACCGCCACCAGCTCCGCCGGCAACACGGCCGGCCACCGCGGTGATCGCCGCTGCACCGACGCCCTCGGCGACGCAGGTCCGTCCCAGCTTGCCGGCGGCGCTCTCGCGGGCGCCCGCTGCACCGACACCGGCACCACAGCGCACCACCACCGCCTCCGCTGCACCATCGCCCCCACCGTCAGCGACGGCCTCCGTGCCCAACCCGTCCACCAACGACCGGCTGCCGCGCGTGGGCGAGCGCTGGACCTATCGCTTCAGCGGCAAGTGGCCATCCAGCCCCCGCCGCGACGTCACGATCGCCGTGGCCGAACTGCGCGAGGACCTGGTCACCGACCGACTGAGCGACAACGCGGGCACGTCAGAGTTGCGCCGCTCGCGTGCGGGCCAGGCCGCCTTCATCAACTGGCCGTCGCTGGGACTGGAGTTCAGCCCCTACCTGGCCACTGGCGACATCGGCGCCTGGCGCGGCGACAGCGACGTGAAGACGCCCTGGCCCGACCCGCAGTGGACGGGCTGGTCGTCGCAAGCCAAGCTGGTCGGGCGCGAATCGGTGACGGTGCCGGCCGGTCGATTCAACGCCTACAAGGTCGAGATCTGGAGCAACCGCATGCCCACAGGGGGTGCGGCCACGCTGACACTGGAGCCGATCCGTGTGCGCACCCTCGTGTGGTACGCGCCTGAAGCGCGGCGCTATGTGCGCTTGCAGCGCCAGGTGCACAGCGCAGGCGGCCAGGAGATCGATCGCGATCTGCTCGAACTCGTGTCACACAGCGGGGGTTAGCGACATGGCGCGCCGCCTTGCCTGCGCTTGACGTGCGTCAAAGCGCCAGATGCCTGGCGCCCTAGACTGCCGCCATTGCCTCAGGAGACACGCATGAGCACCGTTGCGGACACCCCGACCACCGACGACGCCCCCTTGACCAACTTCACCCAGTGCCACGCCGGCATCGTGCGGCGGCTCAGGGCATTGGACGAACTGCCGGGCCTTCTGGCCCCCGCCGCGCGGGCGCGCTCGATCGCCGAGCAATCGCTGGCCTTCTTTCGCGAAGCGATCTTCGAACACCACCTGGACGAAGAGCGCGAGCTGTTCCCCGCCGTGCTGGCAAGCGCCCAACCGGGCGAAGAGCGCGCCCAGGTGCAGGCCATGGTGGAGCGACTGACCTCGCAGCACCGCACGCTGGAAGCCTTGTGGCGCTCGCTTGAGAAGGATCTGCGCCGCGTGGCCAAGGGCCAGGACAGCGATCTGGAGATTGCCGACCTGCACCGCCTGGTGAGCGAGTACCAGGCGCACGCCGGCTTCGAGGAATCGTCCTTCCTGCCGCTGGCAGAAACCATCCTCGGGCGCAATGGCAACCACATGGCGGCGTTGGGCCTGTCACTGCACATGCGGCACGCGCCGCAACCCGTGCCCTACATCTGATCTGAACCGCTACCTCAGACCGCTACCTCAGACCGCTTCGGTCGGCCGTTGGCGGTAGAAGGTGAGCGGGCTGGTGGCGGCGTTGGCCACCGCGGGCTTGAGCTTGCCCACGACGTGCATTTCGCAGGGCTTGCAGTCAAAACGCAGGGTGAGCTTGTGGTCGCCGTGGGTGATGGTGAGCGGCTCGGCTCGCACCGTGCCTTGCACCCCGGTCACGCCCTTGGCCTGCTTGGGGCACAGACTGAGTGAGTAGCGCACGCAGTGCTTGGTGATCATGAGGCTGACCTCGCCGGTCTCCTCGTGCGATTCATACGCACTGGCAATCACCTGCACCCCATGTTTG
The DNA here is from genome assembly GCF_019635465.1 of Hydrogenophaga sp. Taxonomy (GTDB): domain Bacteria; phylum Pseudomonadota; class Gammaproteobacteria; order Burkholderiales; family Burkholderiaceae_C; genus Hydrogenophaga. Next base: position 82,948 of record NZ_JAHBZK010000018.1, on the reverse strand, counting down.
GCGTAGAAGTCGCGCGCCTTGTGGTTGAACACGTTGGCCAGGTAGGTCAGCGTGTCTTCGGGGAACTTCACCGGGGGCTCCACCGCCTGCCCGCGCGGCAAGCGGGTGAAGGCCTTGGCGCGCACCAGTTCCAGTTGCGCCACCGCTTCGCGGCGCAAGGCGTTCAACAGCGAGGCCGGTACGAACCAGGCCTGGTCGGCCTCGATGCTGACGTCGATGGGCGAAAAGATCGTCTCTCCCAGGCGCCCCAGTGCGTCGTGCAACCTGGCGCGGGCCTGATTGGCATCGCGTGCGACCTCGACCTCACAGGTCAGCTCGGCGTGGGCCGCATGCCCGTCTTCGTCGGTCAGGTCAAGGCGCAGGCCGGCGTCGCTGCGCGACAGGCGCACCCACACGCCGATGCGGCGGTCTGCCGATCTCTTCTCGAGGGTGCGCACCCAGTCCATGTCGCGGTTGCGGTTGATCACGGTGCCGCGCTTGAGGTGGCGCAGGCCTTCGATGGCGTCCTTGGGGAAGACGCGCCAGCGCCCGGCAGCGCCTGCGGCCTCGGCGCGGTTGATCTGCAGGCCCACCAGCTCGCGGTGCAGATCGAGGTAGCACAGGCCATCGCCGTTGTGGACGGTGGTGGCCTCGTCGTCGCATTGCAGCTCGACCCAGTTGGGGCCGACCTGGGTGACAAAACCGATCGGGCGGCCAGGGTTCTTGGGGGTGTCGAAGGCGCCGATGTCTTCCTGTCGGCCGTTGACGAAATAGTCGGTGAACTCGCGGTTGAAGTTCTGGTCGGGGTCGGGCGTGAACGTGAAGGTGGTGCGTCCCGACGAGGCGCTGGCCAGCTCGGGGCGCTCCTCCAGGATCTGGTCGAAGAGCTGGCGGTAGTGCGCGGTGATGTTCTTGACGTAGCCCAGGTCCTTGTAGCGGCCCTCGATCTTGAAACTGCGGGCGCCGGCATCTATGAGGGCACGCAGGTTGTCGCTCTGGTTGTTGTCCTTCATCGACAGCACGTGCTTGTCGTGCGCCACGATGCGGCCCTGGGTGTCCTTGACCTCATAGGGCAGACGGCAGGCCTGCGAGCAGTCGCCGCGGTTGGCGCTGCGCCCGGTCTGGGCATGGCTGACGTAGCACTGGCCGCTGTAGGCCACGCACAGCGCACCGTGAATGAAAAACTCCACCAGGCAGCGTTGCGGGTCGAGCGCATCGTGAATGGCCCGGATCTGAGGCAGCGTGAGCTCGCGCGCCAGCACCAGCTTGGACAGGCCCGCGTCCTGCAGAAACACCGCCTTCTCGACCGAGCGGATATCGGTCTGCGTGCTGGCGTGCAGCTGGATGGGGGGCAGGTCGAGCTCAAGCAGCCCCATGTCCTGAATGATCAGGGCGTCGACACCGGCGTCGTAGAGCTGGCGGATCAGCTTGCGCGCCGGCTCCAGTTCGTCGTCGCGAAGGATGGTGTTGACCGTGACGTAGATGCGGCTGCCAAAGCGGTGTGCATGCCGGGCCAGGCGCGCGATGTCTTGAACGCTGTTGTCGGCCGAGGTGCGGGCACCAAACGAGGGCCCGCCGATGTACACGGCATCGGCACCATGGTTGACCGCCTCGATGCCGATGTCGGCCGTGCGGGCAGGGGAGAGCAGCTCGATCTGGTGGTGCAGCATGGGGGCGGGCAGAATCGCGAAACCCGAGATTGTCCTGGAGAAGCCGATTGCCCGCACGCACGTCCATCGTTCTGGTTCATGGTTCCTGGCACGGCGCGTGGTGCTGGCGGCGGCTGATGCCACTGCTGCGCGATGCGGGTGCCGACCCGCACGCCGTCACCCTCACCGGCGTGGGCGAGCGGGCCCATCTGATGAGCCCGGACATCGACCTGCACACCCACATCCAGGACGTGATCGGGCTGATCGAGGCAGAGGAGCTTGAGCGCGTGATCCTGGTGGGTCACAGCTACGCCGGCATGGTCATCACCGGCGTGGCCGACCGGCTGCTGCGTGAACGACCGGGTGCGCTGGCGCATCTGGTGTACCTGGACGCCGCGCTGCCGTACCCCGGCGATAGCTGGAGCAGCCACCACACCGAGGAGGTCAAGGCGCAGCGCATCGCCCTGGCCCAGCCAAGCCACGGTTTGCATTTCGCGCCGCCGGACGCCTCGGTCTATGGCCTGGAGGGGGCCGACCGCGACTGGGTGAACCGCCGGCAGACGCCTCAGCCGTTTCGCCTCTATCAGCAGCCGCTCGATTTCGACGGCGACGCCTGGGAGCGGGTGCCCCGAACCTTCATCGATTGCGTGGCGCCGGCGCTGCCCACCATTGCGCCCTCGCGTGTGCGGGTGCGCGAGGAGCCCGGCTGGCAGGTGATCGAAATGGCCACTGGTCACGACCCCATGGTCAGCGACCCCGTCGGACTGGCTGGCCACTTGCTGGACATCTGGCGCAGCGCATGAGCGCAACCACCCGTTTTGATCGCATCGACCGGCTGCGCGCCCTGGCGCTGCTGTGGATGACGGTCTATCACTTCTGCTTCGACCTCGACCACTTCGGCCTGATTGACCAGGCCTTCCTCAGCGACCCGTTCTGGACCACCCAGCGCGCGGCCATCGTGAGCCTGTTCCTGTTCACAGCCGGCCTGTCGCAGGCCGTGGCGGTTCACCAGGGCCAGGGCTGGGCGCGCTTCTGGCGGCGCTGGGCCCAGGTGGCCGGCGCGGCCGTGCTGGTCAGCATCGGCTCCTGGTTGGTGTTTCCCAGGACCTTCATCTACTTTGGTGTGCTGCACGGCATTGCCGTGATGCTGGTGCTGGTGCGCCTGAGCGCCGGCTGGGGGCGCTGGCTGTGGCCCCTGGGCGCGCTGGCCTTGCTGCTGGCCTGGTGGGCGCCGACCGCCATCGCCACCTGGCCCGAGCTGGCGGCGCTCAACCACCCCGGCCCCAACGTGCTCGGCTTTATCAGCCGCAAGCCCTTCACCGAGGACTACGTGCCCTTGCTGCCCTGGCTGGGCGTGATGTGGTGGGGCATGTCAGCGGGGCAATGGGTCATTCGGCACCGCCCGCAATGGTTGGGCGGCGCTGCGACGCCGAAGGGGATGGTCGCCCGCCTGATGGCCGGGTGGGGGCGGTGGAGCCTGTCGTACTACCTGCTGCACCAGCCCGTGTTGATGGGCTTGGTCTGGCTCACCACCCTGGTATTGCCGAGGGCATGAAGAAAGGCGCGATGTGATCGCGCCTTTGGGGTAAGCAGCGAGTGTCGCCGCTTATTCGATGCGGGCCTTGTCGCGCAGGTCCTGCTGGAAGTGCTGCAGCTTCTGCTGGGTCAGCTGTTGCACGATCTGCGGCTTGACCTCGTCCATTGAGGGCAGTTGGGCATCGCGGATGTCGTCGACGCGGATGATGTGCCAGCCAAACTGGCTCTGCACCGGGGCATCGCTCATCTGGCCCTTCTCGAGCTTGACCATGGCTTGCGAGAACTCGGGCACGTAGTTGGCCGCGGGCGCCCAGTCGAGGTCGCCGCCGTTGGCGCCGGAGCCCGGGTCCTTCGACTGCTTCTTGGCGATGTCTTCGAATTTCGCGCCCTTCTTGATGCGGGCGATGATGGCCTTGGCGTCGGCTTCCTTGTCGACCAGGATGTGGCGGGCGCGGTATTCCTTGCCGGCGTTGGCGGAGGCGAACTTGTCGTACTCGGCCTTGACCTCTTCGTCGGTCACCGGGTTGGTCTTCTGGTAGTCGGCGATCAGACCGCGGATGAGCAGCGTCTGGCGGGCCAGCTCCATCTGGTTCTTGAACTCGTCGCTGGTGGCCACGCCACGCTTCTGGGCCTCTTGCACGAAGATCTCGCGCATGATGACCTCTTCCTTGATCTGGCCGCGGGCTTCATCGCCCACGACGCGGCCGGACGCCTCGATCTGCTTGACCAGCGCCTCCACGCGGGCGGTGGGCACGGGCTTGCCGTTGACGATGGCCACGTTCTGGGCAGCGGCCCAGGGGGCGGACGCGATGAGCACGGCCGCGGTCAGGGCCGACAGGGTCAGTTTCATGAAGTACCTACGGGAGTGGAAAGAGGCTTGGAGCCGCTGCGCGCAGCAGGGTTCTCGAACGATTTGTGACAGAAGGTTGTCAGCGCTGGATTTCGATGGCCAGCGCATGCAGGCCGGCGTCGGTGAACGGGCGCAGGGCATCATACACAAGGCGATGTTGGGCCACCCGGCCCAGTCCGACGAACGCCGGTGCCGCGATGCGCACCCGGAAATGGGTACCAAAACCCAGCCCGTTGGCACCGGCGTGACCGGCGTGGGCGGCACTTTCGTCGAGCACCTGCAGCGCCGTCGGGTGCAGCACCTCGCGCAAGCGGTCCTCGATGGCGGTGGCGGTCGGGACGGCGCTCATGAACCCGCCTCCGGCTCGTCCTTCATGTGCCGGGCGACGTACAGGCCCTGCGCAACGATGAACACCACCGGGAAGATGTAGCCCCACAACTTGAAATTGACCCACTGCTCGGTGGTCTGGAACGCAGCGAACCAGGCGTTGATGGCCGCCATGAACAGGAAGTAGCCGACCCAGGCCACCGTCAGCCGTGCCCAGACGGGTTCGGGCAGTTTCAACTGGCCGCCCAGCAGCATCTGCAGGAAGTTCTTTTTCCAGCCCCACAGCGCCGCCGCGAGCACCACCGCCATGCCGGTGTACAGCACGGTGGGCTTCCATTTGATGAAGCGCTCGTCGTGCAGCAGCAGCGTCAGGGTGCCGAACACCAGCACCAGCACCAGCGTGATCTTGTGGATGTTCTGAAGCCTGCGATCCACCGCGTAGATGATGCCGGTCTGCACCACGGTGGCGGCCATCAGCACGCCGGTGGCCATGTAGATGTCGTAGAGCTTGAAAGCGCCGAAGAACAGCGCAATCGGAAAGAAGTCGATCAGCATTCGCATGGGCGCGATTATCCGTTGCACGGGCCACGGGGAACCTCCGCCGGGCGCATGAGGTCCATGGCCTTGGCGCTGCGGTGCCACCAACCGGAGACCCCATGACCCCCCAAGAACAGAAAGCCATCCTCACCGTCGCCTTGATGGCCGCCCTGGCCGATGGCGAGAAAGCCGACGCCGAGCGCGAGCAGTTGCGCAACGTGGCCGAGAGCCTGGGAGGGGCTGCTGGCGTGGCCGGTTTGCCCGCGGTCTACCAGGCCGTGCTGCTCAAGCGAGTCGATCTGGGCAGCGCCTTGTCTGAGTTGGGCGAGCCCGGCCTTCGTGAGTTGGCCTACGAGATGGCGGTGTGCCTGTGTGACGCGGACGGTGGTCGCAGCGACGCCGAGATCGCGTTTCTGTCCGACCTCAAGCGCCGGCTCTCTCTGAACCCCGGTGAGGTCGCCGAGTTCGAGAAGGCCGAGTCGGCCCTGGTGAGCGCGGCCTCGGTCGCGGTACCGCCCGCGCGGGATGTCGCCCCTGCGCAGGCCGCTTCCGTCAGCGAGCGCCGAGGCCCCGACACCGCCGCGCTGGACAAGTCCATCCTCAACTACGCCATGCTCAACGGCGCGCTGGAACTCTTGCCCCAGTCCTGGGCGTCGATGGCGATCATTCCCTTGCAGGTCAAGATGGTCTACGAGGTGGGCCAGGCGCACGGCGTCGAGCTGGACCAGGGCCATATCCGCGAGTTCATCGCGGCCGTGGGCGTTGGCTTGACGTCGCAGTACCTGGAGCAGTTCGGTCGAAAACTCATTGGTGGCTTGCTGGGCAAGGCCGCTGGCCGCCTGGTGGGGGGCGTGGGGCGCGCCGCCACCGGCGTGGCGTTTTCGTTTGCCACCACCTACGCGCTGGGGCAGGTGGCCAAGCGCTACTACGCCGGTGGGCGACAGATGAGCACGCAGATGCTGAAAGAGACCTTTCAGGACCTGCTGGGCCCGGCGAGGCAGATGCAGGCGCAGTACCTGCCGCAAATCCAGCAAAAGGCCGCCTCGCTGGACGCGACGCAGGTGATGTCGCTGGTGCGCGGGCGCTGACGCGCTGCGCCGCCGGTCTGCTCAGGCGGTGGCGGCAGCGCCCTCGCGCATCACGGCGGCCGCGATGTCGAGCGAGCGCAGGCGCAGCGCCGGATCGAACACATCGCTCACCACAATGAACTCGTCGGCGTTGGTGAGTTCGGCCAGGCGCTGCAGCCCGGTGCGCACGCTGTCGGGGCCGCCAATGACGGCCGCGGCCAGAAAGTCGCCGATGCCCTGGCGTTCGTGCGGCGCCAGCGATTCGACGAAACCTTGCACAGGGGGCGGCAGCTGCCCACGGCGGCCGGTGAGGATGCCCAGCACGCGCTGGTAGGTGCTGCTGGCCAGGTACTCGGCCTCGTCGTCGGTGGGGGCCGCGATCAGGGGCACGCCAATGGCGGCATAGGGTTGGCCCAGCACCGCCGAGGGCTGGAACTCATCGCGGTAAATCTGCAAGGCCTGCAGCAGGTAGCGGGGTGCAAAGTGCGATGCGAAGGCATAGGGCAGTCCGCGCTGCGCCGCCAGCCGGGCCGAAAACAGGCTGGAGCCCAGCAGCCAGATCGGCACGTTGGTGCCCTGGCCGGGCATGGCGATGACGCGCTGGCCCGGCACCGCCGGCCCCAGAAAGGCCTGCAGCTCCGCCACCTCGCGCGGGAAGTCGTCCTCGGTCTCCACCCGGTCGCGCCGCAGGGCGCGCATGGTCAGTCCATCGGTGCCGGGTGCGCGACCGAGACCCAGGTCGATGCGCCCCGGGTACATCTCGGCCAGGGTGCCAAAGGCCTCTGCCACCACCAGCGGGGCGTGGTTGGGCAGCATGACGCCGCCGGAGCCCACGCGCATGGTCCGGGTGGCGCCGGCGATGTGACCCACCAGCACCGCCGTGGCCGAGCTGGCGATGCCGCTCATGTTGTGGTGCTCGGCCAGCCAGTAGCGGGTGAAGCCCAGGCGCTCGGCGTGTTGGGCCGTGCGTGTGGCGATGGCGATGGCGTCGGCCACGGTGCCGCCTTCGCGCACGGCAACCAGGTCAAGCATGGAGAGCCGGATGTCGGCCAGCGAGCGGGACATGGTCATGGGTCTCCTTATTCGTCCTTGTGTTCGAGCGAAGCCGAATTCATGCAGTAGCGCAGGCCAGTCGGCGCCGGGCCGTCCTCGAACACGTGGCCCAGGTGGGCGCCGCACTGGCTGCACACAGTTTCGGTGCGCACCATGCCGTGGGTGCGGTCGGTGATTTCGGTGATGGCACCCGGGATGGCCTTCCAGAAGCTGGGCCAGCCGCAGCCGGCGTCGAACTTGGTACCGGCGTCAAACAGGTGGTTGCCGCAGCAGATGCAGTGGTAGCTGCCGTCGGCCCAGACTTCTTCGTATTTGCCGGTGTATGGACGCTCTGTGTGCGCGCGGCGTGTCACCTCGAAGGCCAGGGGCTCGGCGCCTTTGGCGTTGAGGATTTCGTACCACTCTTGCTCGGTTTTTTTGATGGGGAAGTCCACGGTCGGTCCTTTCAAGACGAACAGCTGATCTCGATCTGCTGCGCCCAATCGGGCGGGAAGGCGGCGAGGTCGTCCTCGCCCGCACGTTCGTCGAACGGCGCGGCCAATGCTTTCAGCAGCCGGTCAACCTCGCTGAAGTCGCCCTGCTGGGCGCGCTCGATGGCGATCTGCCCGAGGTGGTTGCGCAGCACGATGCGCGGGTTCACCCGGCGCATGGCGGCCGACGTTTCGACGGGGTCGAAACCGGTCTGGGCCTGCAGGCGGGCCTGCCAGCGATCGAACCAGGCGTCGAAGGCCTCGCGCTGCAAAAACAGGTCGCGCGCGGATTCGCGCTCGCCACCGGCCGCATCGCACAAACGGCGGAACGCGATGGTGAAGTCCACGCCATCCTTGGCCATCAGCTGCATGAGCCCGTCCACCAGCTCGGCGTCGCCGGGTTGTGGCTCGGCCAGGCCGAGCTTGGCGCCCATGCGACGTGTCAACGCCGCCGGGAACAGGGTCTTGTAGGGCTCCAGCGCGTCCAGTGCCTGCTGCTGGTCGTCCATCAGCGGCAGCAGGGCTTGACCCAGGCAGAACAGATTCCAGTAAGCGACGTTGGGTTGGCGGTGGTAGGCGTAGCGACCGCCGTTGTCGCTGTGGTTGCAGATGTGCGCCGGGTTGAAGGCGTCCATGAACTGGAATGGGCCGTAGTCGATGGTCAGGCCCAGGATGCTCATGTTGTCGGTGTTCATCACCCCGTGGCAAAAACCCACCGCCTGCCATTGCGCCACCATCTCGGCCGTGCGCGCGCTGACAGCTTCGAGCAGGCGGGCATAGGGGTTGCCAACGCCCTCGCGGCAGTCGGGGTAGAAGGCGTCAATCACGAAATCGGTCAACTGGCGCAGCTGCTCCGTCTGTCCGTTGGCCGCAAAGTGCTCGAAATGCCCGAAGCGGATGAAGCTGGGCGCCACGCGCGTGACCACGGCGGCGGTCTCCACCGTCTCGCGGATCACCGGTTGCGGCGAGCCAGTGACGCAAAGCGCGCGGGTGGTGGGGATGCCCAGCGCATGCATGGCCTCGCTGCACAGGAATTCGCGGATCGAGCTGCGCAGCACCGCGCGGCCGTCGCCCATGCGCGAGTAGCGGGTGAGGCCGGCGCCTTTGAGCTGCAGCTCCATTGGGCCGGCTGGCGTGTCCACCTCGCCGAGCAGGATGGCGCGGCCGTCGCCGAGCTGGCCGGCCCAGACGCCAAACTGGTGGCCGCTGTACACCGATGCCAGCGGCCGACTGCCCGCCAAGGTCCGGTTGCCGCTCAGCGCCTCCAGCAGATCCTTGCTGGCCCAGGCGTCGGGGGGCAGCCCGAGTTCGCGCGCCAGGCCCGGGTGGGTGGCGACCCAGTGCGGCTCGGGCAATGGGGTGGGCGAGGTGGGGGTGAAAAAGGCCGGGCCGAGGTCCGCGAAGCGGTTGCGCCAGGTCCAGCCGAGATCCAGGGCAGGGGAGTCGACCGCGAGATTCATGGGCGCGATTGTCTCGTGCGGGCCCTGCACGCACGGCGCCAGGGGTTTTGTCCGGGCTGTAGCGACCGGGACATTCCCGAGCCGCCGGACGGTGTGCAGCGGCTAGCATCGCCGGATAACCCCAACCACTATCAGGAGATCCGTTCATGCTGGGCCAGATGCAGAGCCAACCGCTGCTCATTTCCAACCTCATCGTCCACGCGGAGCGGCACCACGCGGGCACCGAGATCGTCTCGCGCCGCGTTGAGGGCGACATTCACCGCACCAACTGGGGCCAGGTGGCCCAGCGCTCGCGCCGCATCGCCAATGCGCTGGACGCGCTCAAGCTGGGCTTCGGCGAGCGCGTGGCCACGCTGGCCTGGAACGGCTACCGCCATCTGGAGCTGTATTTCGGCGTGAGTGGTTCGGGCCGTGTGCTGCACACCCTCAACCCGCGGCTGCACCCCGAGCAACTGGTCTGGATCGTCAACCACGCCGACGACCGTGCCATCTGCTTCGACATGACCTTCCTACCCCTGGTGCAGGCGGTCTGGCGCAAGTGCACCGGCGTCAAGCACTGGATCGCCCTGTGCGACGCCGACAAGCTGCCAGCCGACAGTGGCATCGACGGCCTTCAGAGCTACGAAGCCTGGATCGGCGGCCAGAGCGACACCTACACCTGGCCCGAGTTCGACGAGAACTGCGCCTCCAGCATGTGCTACACGAGCGGCACCACCGGCAACCCCAAGGGGGCGGTGTATTCCCACCGTTCCACCCTGTTGCACGCTTATGGTGCAGCGCTGCCCGATGCGCTGGGCTGCTCGGCGCGCGACGCCATCCTGCCGGTGGTGCCGATGTTCCACGTCAACGCCTGGGGTCTGCCGTACTCGGCCGCGGCCGTGGGCTGCAAGCTGGTGTTCCCGGGTGGTGCGCTCGACGGCAAGTCGGTGTACGAACTGATCGAGAACGAGCAGGTCACCATGGCCGCCGGTGTGCCCACGGTGTGGCAGATGCTGCTGGGCCACCTGCAGCAGAACGGCCTGAAGTTCAGCACCTTGAAACGCACCGTGATCGGCGGCTCGGCCTGCCCGCCGGCCATGATCACCGCCTTCAACGACCAGTACGGTGTGGAAGTGCTGCACGCCTGGGGCATGACCGAGATGTCGCCACTGGGCACGGTGTGTACGCTCAAGAATGCCCAGGTGGCGCTGCCGCCCGAAGAGAAGCTGCAAGTGCGCCTCAAGCAGGGCCGCACCGTGTTCGGCGTCGACATGAAGATCGTCGACGAGGCCGGCAACGAACAGCCCTGGGACGGCAAGAGCTACGGCGACCTGTTGGTGCGTGGCCCCTGGATCATCGCCAGCTACTTCAAGGGCGAGGGCGGTGACCCGTTGCGCTACGACGCCGCCGGGCGCGGCTGGTTCCCGACCGGCGACGTGGCCACCATCGACGCCGACGGCTTCATGCAGATCACCGACCGCAGTAAGGACGTGATCAAGTCCGGCGGCGAATGGATCAGCTCGATCGACGTCGAGAACATCGCCATGGCCCACCCCGCGGTGGCCATGGCCGCCTGCATCGGCATGCGCCACCCCAAGTGGGACGAGCGCCCGATCGTGGTGGTCGTCAAGAAGCCCGGCGCCGAGGTCACGCGCGACGAACTGCTGAAGTTCTACGACGGCAAGATCGCCAAATGGCAGGTGCCGGACGACGTGGTGTTTGTCGACGCCATCCCGCTGGGCGCGACCGGCAAGATGCAGAAGATGACCTTGCGCCAGCAGCTCAAGGACTACGTGTTGCCTGGTCTGTGACAGGTGGGTGAACGCCCTCGCGTGTGCGCCGAGTCACACGCGCGATAGGGCGTAGGGGCTATCCCTGAGGGGGTATGAGTGTTGCGCCAGTAAGCTTGGCGTCAACCATTCCAACCACAGGAGACAACCCATGCGCCTTGCTTTCCGCCACCTTGCCGTCGCTTCGATGATGGCGTGCGCGTTTTCCGCGTACGCCCAGAAGGGCGAGACGGTGCGCATCGCCTTCATCGACCCGCTGTCGGGCCCCTTCGCCAACGTCGGGCAGAACCTGCTCAAGGGCTGGCAGTTCGTCGCCGAGAAGAAGGGCGGCGCCAACAACCCCGCTGGCGTGAACTTCGAGGTCGTGGGCTTTGACAACAAGGGTTCGCCGCAGGAAAGCCTGAACGCGGTCAAGGCCGCCATCGACCAGGGCTTCCGTTACGTGGCCCAGGGCAATGGCTCCGGCGCTGCGGCCGCGATCATCGATGCGGTCAACAAGCACAACGCGCGCAACCCCGGCAAGGAAGTTGTCTATTTCAACTACGCCGCGGTGGACCCCTCGCTCACCAACGAGCGCTGCAGCTACTGGCACTTCCGCCTGGACGCCGACACCAGCATGAAGATGGAGGCCCTGACCTCCTTCATGAAGGACCAGCCCAAGGTCAAGAGCGTCTACCTGCTCAACCAGAACTACGCGCACGGCCAGCAGGTTGCCAAGTACTTCAAGGAAGGCCTGGCCCGCAAGCGCCCGGACGTGAAGATCGCTGGCGAAGACCTGCACCCGCTGGGCCAGGTGAAAGACTTTGCGCCCTACGTGGCCAAGATCAAGCAGTCGGGTGCCGACACCATCGTCACCGGCAACTGGGGCGCTGACCTGACCTTGTTCGTCAAGGCGCTGATCGACGCCGGCCTGAAGCTGCCGCTGTACGCCTACTACCCGGGCGTCAGCGGCACGCCGACCGCGCTGGCTGCGGGTGGCGACATGGAGGTCTACCAGATCGCCTACAACCACTCGAACTACGGTGGCGAGCTGGGCAAGATTTCCGCCGAATTCAAGAAGAAGTTCAACGACGACTACTACTCGTACGCCAGCTACAACGCCATCGTGGCGCTGGGCGACGCCATCGCCAAGGCCAAGAGCGCCGATCCGGTCAAGGTGGCGGCTGCCCTCGAAGGGTTGACCTTCAAGGGCTTCAACGGCGAAAGCCAGTTCCGCAAGACCGACCACCAGCTCCAGCAAGGTTTGTGGTTGTCCAAGTGGCAAAAGGTGGACGCCAAGAACAAGTACAGCGTGGAGAACACGGGCTATACCTTCGCGCCGGTGAAGTACATCGAGTCCTATGTCGCAAGTACCCCCACCAGCTGCGACATGAAGAGACCCTAAGCTTCACGCCGTTTGCAACGGGTAGACCAGCCCGTTCCACCGTCCCGCCCCCGTGCGGGCCCCGGGGAGCGGGCTTGTTTTTGACCAGTAACCAATCAAGGACGCGCCGACCACCGCCATGGAGTTCTTCACCATCTCCTTGCTCAACGGTGTGAGTTACGGGCTGCTGCTGTTCATGCTCAGCTCCGGTCTCACGCTGATCTTCAGCATGATGGGCGTGCTCAACTTTGCGCACGCCAGCTTCTACATGCTGGGTGCCTACCTGGCCTACACCACCACGCTGGTGGTGGGCTATTGGCCGGGGCTGATCGTGGCGCCGCTCCTGGTGGGTGTGTTGGGCGCCCTGTTCGAAAAGTCGGTGCTGCGCCGGGTGCACGCCTACGGGCACGTGCCCGAGCTGCTGGTCACCTTCGGGCTGAGCTACATCATCCTGGAGCTGGTGCAGCTCATCTGGGGCACGAGCTCGGTGGACTACCGCGTGCCGGACGCGCTGTCGGGGCCGCTGTTCACCATCTACGGCACGCAGTTCCCGATGTACCGCGGGTTCATGATGGCCGTGTCGCTGCTGATGCTGGTGTCGATCTGGCTGCTGCTCACGCGCACCCGCATCGGCCTGGTGATTCAGGCTGCGCTGACCCATCCGCAAACGGCCGAGACACTGGGCCACAACGTCCCCCGCGTGTTCATGCTGGTGTTTGGCGGCGGTGCAGCGCTGGCGGGCCTGGCCGGCGTGATTGGCGGCAACGCATTCGTGACCGAACCCGGCATGGCCGCAACGGTGGGCTCGATCATCTTCGTGGTGGTCGTCGTCGGCGGCATGGGGTCGCTCTCGGGCGCCTTCCTCGCGTCGCTGCTGATCGGTGTCATCCAGACCTTCGCGGTGGCCATTGACGCCTCGCTGATGGGCATGATGGCCAGCTTCGGCGTCGCCATCACCGACCAGACCTTCGGCTATGCGCTCTGGAAGCTCAAGGTGAGCCAGATCGCTCCGATCCTGCCGTACCTGTTCCTGGTCCTCATCCTCATCTTCCGCCCGCGCGGACTGCTTGGCACCCGCGAAGGCTGACCCCATGAGCACGCTTGCACATCGACTTCCACCGGCACGCCTCGCCATCTGGAGTGCCTATGGGTTGCTACTGATCGTGGCGCCCATGATCTGGACCAGCAGTCTGGCCCACACCATGCTGTCGCAGATGGGCATCGCCATCATCGTCTGCCTCAGCTACAACATGTTGCTGGGGCAGGGCGGCATGCTCAGCTTCGGCCACGCCGTGTATTCGGGCATGGGTTCGTTCCTGGCCATCCACACGCTCAACCTGATCTCGGGTGGGCACTTTCCCATGCCAGTGAGCCTGCTGCCCATCGTCGGCGGCGTCGCCTCGGTGATGTTTGCGCTGCTGTTCGGCTGGGTCACCACCAAGAAGTCCTCCACCACCTTCGCCATGATCACGCTGGGCGTGGGCGAACTGGTCTGGGCCATGTCGCTGATGTTTCCCGAGTTCTTCGGCGGCGAAGGCGGCATCTCCGGCGACCGCGTGGCCGGTGCCAGCCCGTTCGGCATCACCTACGGTCCGCAAGTCCAGCTCTACTACCTGATCGCTGCCTACACCTTCGTGTGCACCATCCTCATGTTCATGTTCACGCGCACGCCGCTGGGACGCATGCTGAACGCGGTGCGCGACAACCCCGAGCGGGTCGAATTCGTGGGCTACAACACGCAGGTGGTGCGCTACATGGCCTTCGTGATCGCGGCGTTCTTTGCCGGCGTGTCGGGTGGACTGTCTGCGCTGAACTTCGAGATCGTGACGTCCGAGGTGGTCAGTGCCCACCGCTCGGGTGCCTACCTGCTGTTCACCTTCCTGGGTGGCGCGACCTTCTTCTTCGGCCCCATCATCGGTGGCGTGCTCATGGTGATGGCCTTCGTGCTGTTGTCCGAGTTCACCAAGGCCTGGCTGCTCTACCTGGGCTTGGCTTTCCTGCTGATGGTGGTGTATGCCCCGGGCGGCGTGGCCAGCCTCATCATGATGAACGTGCGCGTGGCGGCCCACGGCCTGCTCAAGCGCCTGCTGGGCGGCTACGCGCTCATGGCGGTGTTTGGCTTGATCGGCCTGTTCGGCTTCGGCGCGATGATCGAGATGATCTACCACCTGCAGCTCAATGCGGCGCTGGGCGATGAACTCGGCTTCCTGGGCACGACCCTGCATGTGCGCAGTGTGGCCAGTTGGGGCGAGGCCGTGGGCATGGCGGTGGTCGGCAGCGCCTTGTTCGAATGGGCCCGGAGGCGCTTCACCCGCCAATGGCACGAGGTGCAGGTGGTCATCGAAGAACGCATCCGCGCCAAGGAGATGGCATGAGCACGCCGGCACTCGAACTGCGCGACCTGCGCAAGTCCTTTGGCCGCACCGAGATCATTCGCGGCGCCAATCTCAGCGTTCAACCCGGCGAGCGCGTGGCCATCATCGGCCCCAACGGCGCGGGCAAGAGCACACTGTTCAACCTGATCTCCGGCCGCTTTGCCCCCACCAGCGGCGACGTGCTGCTCAACGGCGAGCGCATCAACGGCAAGCGCCCTTTCGAGATCAACCGGCTGGGCCTGTCGCGCAGCTTCCAGATCACCAACATCTTTCCCAAGCTCAGCGTGTTCGAGAACCTGCGCTGCGGGGTGCTGTGGAGTCTGGGCTATCGGTACACGCTGTTTCGCTTCCTCAACAGCCTGAGCGACGCCAACGAACGCGCCGAGGACCTGCTGCGCAAGATCCACCTGGAGAAAAAGCGCGACGTGCTCGCGATGAACCTCACCTACGCCGAGCAACGCGCACTGGAGATCGGCATCACCATCGCCGGTGGCGCCCAGGTGGTGCTGCTCGACGAGCCCACGGCCGGCATGAGCAAGAGCGAGACCGAGCGCTTCATCGAGCTCATCCGCGAAGTGACCGTGGGCAAGACGCTGCTGACCGTGGAGCACGACATGGGCGTGGTGTTCGGGCTGGCCGACCGGATCGCGGTCGTGGTCTACGGCGAGGTCATTGCCTGCGACACACCCGATGCCGTGCGCGCCAACGAACGCGTGCAAGAGGCCTATCTGGGCTCGGTGCTGGCCGAGCAGCAGGCCGGAGGACACTGAGATGCTGACCGTCGAGAACCTGCACGCCTACTACGGCAAAAGCCATGTGCTGCATGGCGTGAACTTCGAGGTGAAACAGGGCGAGATCGTGGCGCTGCTCGGGCGCAACGGCTCGGGCCGCTCCACCACCGCCAAGGCCATCATGGGCCTGGTCGATGCCACCGGCACCATCAGCTGGAAAGGGCAGTCCATCCTGGGGCGCAAGCCCTTCGAGGTGGCCCACGCCGGCATTGGCCACGTGCCCGAGAACCGCGACATCTTTCCACGGCTGACCGTGCACCAGAACCTGATGCTGGGCGAGAAGCGCGGCGCCAAGAACCCCCGCTGGGGCTTCGACGACATGTACGCCATGTTTCCGCGCCTCAAGGAGCGCCAGCACACCGAGGCCGGCGTGCTCTCCGGCGGCGAGCAGCAGATGCTCACCCTATGTCGTTCGCTCATGGGCGACCCGGACCTCATCATCATCGACGAGCCCACCGAGGGCCTGGCGCCCAAGATCGTCGAGCTGGTGGCCGAGTACCTGCAAAAGCTCAAGGCCCGCGGCATCTCGGTGCTGCTGATCGAGCAGAAGCTCACCATCGCGCTGAGCATCTCCGACCGCACCCTCGTCATGGGCCACGGCAGCATCGTCTTCAACGGCACCCCCGAGGATCTGAAAGCCGATCCCGCCATCCGCAAGGAGTGGCTGGAGGTCTGACGAGGCACCAGGCTCGCGCAGTCCTGCGGGCGACACGCGGGGCTTGCCCGGCCTTGTTGCGCTCCTAAAATCGAACGGTCGTTCTATTTCCGCGGTCCTCCCCATCCGGGCCGCCGGCCCCCGCTTCCCGAACAACACCCGAAGGAGATTGCATGTCCGCTGATTACCAGGTCCATGGCGACGTGGCCGTCATCACGCTCAACAACCCGCCCGTCAATGGTCTGGGCCTGGCCACACGCCAGGGCATCACGGCCGGCCTGGAGCAGGCGCAGGCCGACGCCAAGGTCAAGGCGGTCGTCCTGACCGGCGCTGGCAAGGCCTTCTCGGGCGGTGCCGATATTCGCGAGTTCGGCTCGCCCAAGGCACTGGCCGAGCCCAATCTGCTGAGCGTCATCCTCGCGGTGGAGAACTGCACCAAGCCGGTGGTCGCCGCCATGCACAGCGTCGCCATGGGCGGCGGCCTGGAGCTGGCGCTGGGTTGCCACTACCGAATCGCCGCGCCGGGCTGCAATGTGGCCCTGCCCGAGGTCAAGCTGGGCCTGATTCCTGGCGCCGGTGGCACGCAGCGCCTGCCGCGCGTACTGGGCGTGGAAGCCGCGCTGAACATGATCGTCAGCGGCGAGCCGATCAAGAGCGAGATGCTGGCGCAACTGCCGGGCCAGAAGCTGTTCGACAAAATGGCCAGCAGCCCCGACAAGCTGGCCGAAGAAGCGCTGGCCTTCGCGAAAGAGGTCGCAGCGAAGCATGCCGACGGCAGCGCGCTGCCCCTGGTGCGCAACCTGCCTTGCAAGCACAAGGACGGCGACGCCTACTTCCAGTTCGCGCGCAACATGGTCAAGGGCATGGCCAAGAACTTCCCGGCGCCGGCCAAGTGCGTGGACGCCGTGGAAGCCGCCACCAAGATGAAGTTCGACCAGGGCATGGTCTTCGAGCGCGAGATCTTCATCAACCTGATGTGGACGCCCGAGTGCCGCGCGCTGCGCCACCTGTTCATGGCCGAGCGCGCCGCCAGCAAGATCCCCGACGTGCCGGAAGACACGCCGCAACGCAAGATCGAGAAGGTCGCCGTGATTGGCGCCGGCACCATGGGTGGCGGCATCTCGATGAACTTCCTCAACGCCGGCATCCCGGTGACCATCCTGGAGACCAAGCAGGAAGCACTGGACCGCGGCGTGGGCGTCATGCGTGGCAATTACGAAGCGCAGGTCAAGAAGGGCAAGCTCAAGCAGGACAAGCTCGACGCGCGCATGGGCCTGCTCAGCACCACGCTCAACTACGAAGACATCAAGGACGCCGATCTGGTGATCGAGGCCGTGTTCGAGGAGATCGGCGTCAAAGAGGCGGTGTTCAAGAAGCTCGACGAGGTGATGAAGCCCGGCGCCATCCTGGCGTCCAACACCTCCACGCTCGACGTCAACAAGATCGCCAGCTTCACCAAGCGCCCGCAGGACGTGGTTGGTCTGCATTTCTTCAGCCCGGCCAACGTCATGAAGCTGCTGGAAGTGGTGCGCGGCGACAAGACCGCCAAGGACGTGATGGCCACGGTGATGACCGTGTCCAAGAAGATCAAGAAGACCGCCGTGGTCTCTGGCGTGTGCGACGGCTTCATCGGCAACCGCATGGTGGAACAGTACGGTCGCCAGGGCGGCTTCCTGCTCGACGAAGGCTGCACGCCGGCGCAGGTCGACCGCGCCATCGAGAAGTTCGGCTTTGCCATGGGCCCGTTCCGCATGGGCGACCTGGCCGGCAATGACATCGGCTGGGCCATCCGCAAGCGCCGCTACACCGAGAAGCCCGACATGAAGTACAGCAAGACCGCCGACCTGCTGTGCGAGAAAGGCCGCTTCGGCCAGAAGGTGGGCAAGGGCTGGTACGACTACAAGCCGGGCAAGCGCGACGCCATCCCCAACGCCGAGGTCGAACAGATGATTGCCGAGCACCGCAAGGCGCTGGGCATCACGCCGCGCAAGATCTCCGACGAAGAGATCGTGCAGCGCCTGGTGTTCTCGCTGGTCAACGAGGCCGCGCACATCCTTGAAGAAGGCATTGCCAACAAGCCCAGCGACATCGATGTGGTCTACATCTTTGGCTACGGTTTCCCGGTGTTCCGCGGCGGCCCGCTGCGCTACGCCGACGAGGTGGGTCTGTTCAACGTGATGCAGGCCATGAAACGCTTCCAGAAGAACCCGCTGGACGACGCCAAGTTCTGGGAGCCGGCGCCGCTGATCCAGCGCCTGGTGGCCGAAGGCAAGTCCTTCACCTGAGGCGCCGACCTTGCGCGTGCTCAAGAAGTTCGCTCTGGCGCTGCTGGCGCTGGTGCTCGGGCTGGTCGCGATGGTGGCCGTCAACACCTGGCGCCACGGCTCGCGCCAGCTTGAGGTGCCACCCGCCGAGCGCATCGCGCTCGACGAAGCCGGCCTGGCCCGGCGCCTGGCCGGTTCGCTGCGCTTCAAGACCATCTCGACCCACGACAATGCCGACGCCAGTGCCGACCAGTTCGACGGGCTGCACGCTTACCTGCGCCAGAGCTACCCCAAGGTGTTCGGCACCTTGAAGCTCGAGCAGGTGGGCCGCAGCCTGCTGCTGACCTGGCCGGGCACCGACGCCACGGCGCCGCCGGTGGCCTGGATGGCGCACCAGGATGTGGTGCCCATCGCCCCGGGTACCGAGGGCAACTGGGCGGCGCCGCCGTTCGACGGCGTCGTGCGCGACGGTTTTGTCTGGGGTCGCGGCTCGTGGGACGACAAGGGCAACCTGATCGCCCAGCTCGAAGCGGTGGAGCAACTGCTTGGCCAGGGCTTCCAGCCCCGGCGCACGCTCTACCTGGTGTTCGGCCACGACGAAGAGGTGGGCGGCATTCACGGCGCCAAGGCCATTGCCGAGCTGTTGCAGTCGCGCAATGTCCGTCTCGACTACGTGCTCGACGAAGGCCTGCTCATCACCGACGGCGTGATGCCGGGTCTGAAGGCGCCCGCCGCGCTGATCGGCATTGCCGAGAAAGGCTATCTGTCGGTGGGCCTGAGCGTGACGGCCTCCCCCGGCCACTCGTCCATGCCGCCGGCCAGGGGCGGCAGTGCCATCGCCATGATGAGCGCGGCCCTGCAGCGGCTCGAGAACGACCAGATGCCCGCGGCGATCCGCGGTGTGGCGCGCGAGATGTTCGAGACCATCGCACCGGAGATGAGCGGCTTTCAGCGCGTCGCGCTGTCCAACCTGTGGTTGTTCGGGCCGGTCGTGCAAAAGCAGCTGGAGCGGGGTGCCAGCACCAACGCCATGATGCGCACGACCACCGCGCTGACCATCGTCAACGCCGGCAGCAAAGACAACGTGCTGCCGGGCCGCGCCGATGCAACGGTGAACTTCCGTCTCCTGCCAGGCGACACCCGCGAGGGCCTGATGGCCCACGTGAACAGCCATACGCACGCTGTTGACGAGCGCTTCGAGCTGACGCAGTTGCCCGGCAGTTCCGAGCCATCGCCCATCTCGCCCACCGCCGCGCCGGCGTACCAGCGCCTCAACCGCACGGTGCGCGAGGTCTTTCCCGGCACTCTGGTGGCGCCGGGTCTGATGATCGGTGCCACCGACTCGCGCCATTTCCAGGCCATCAGCGACCACATCTACCGCTTTTCGCCGGTGCGCGCGACGCCGGAAGATCTGCCCCGCTTTCACGGCACCAACGAACGCATCGCCATTGCCAATCTGGCCGACATGGTCCGCTTCTACCGCCGCCTGCTCAGCGCGGACCTGACCCCTTAAACACCCCTACATACCCAGACCGAGGAGCCATCATGAGCAACGCCGTCATCGTTTCCACCGCCCGCACGCCGCTGACCAAAAGCTGGAAGGGCGCCTTCAACATGACCCACGGCGCCACCCTGGGTGGCCACGCCGTCAAGCACGCCCTGCAGCGCGCCGGCGTCGATGCCGCTGAGGTCGAGGACGTGATCATGGGTTGCGCCAACCCCGAGGGCGCCACCGGTGCCAACATCGCGCGCCAGATTGCCCTGATGGCCGATTGCCCGGTCAACGTCTCGGGCATGACGGTCAACCGCTTCTGCTCGTCGGGCCTGCAGACCATCGCACTGGCCTCGCAGCGCGTGATCGCTGGCGAAGGTTCGGTCTATGTGGCAGGTGGCGTTGAGAGCATCTCCTGCGTGCAGCAGGAGATGAACCAGCACATGCTGCGCGACCTGGCGCTGGACAAGAAGAAGCCCGAGATCTACTGGAGCATGCTGCAGACGGCCGAACAGGTGGCCAAGCGCTACAACATCAGCCGCGACGTGATGGACGAATACGGTGCCGCCAGCCAGCAAAAGGCCTGCGCTGCCCAGGCCGCCGGCAAGTTCAACGACGAGATCGCTCCCATCACCGTGACCGCCGGCGTGGCCGACAAGGTCATGGGCCTGATGACCAAGCAGGTCACCGTCAGCGCCGACGAAGGCCTGCGCGAAGGCACCACCAAGGAAGGCATCAGCGGCATCAAACCCGCGCTGCCCGGTGGCGTCGTCACCGCCGGCAACGCCAGCCAGTTCAGTGACGGAGCCGGTGCCTGCGTGGTGGTTGATGAGGCCTATGCCCAGAAGAAGGGCCTGAAGCCCATCGGCCGGTTCCTTGGCTTTGCGGTGGCCGGTTGCGAGCCCGACGAGATGGGCATCGGCCCGGTGTTCGCCGTGCCCAAGGTGCTGGCCAAGCTGGGCCTGAAGGTCAGCGACATCGACCTGTGGGAGCTCAACGAAGCCTTTGCCGTGCAAGTGCTGTACTGCCGCGACAAGCTGGGCATCCCGCCCGAGCTGCTCAACGTCAACGGTGGCGCCATCGCCGTGGGCCACCCCTATGGCGTGTCGGGCCAGCGCCTGACCGGCCATGCCCTCATCGAGGGCAAGCGCCGCGGCGCCAAGCGCGTGTGCGTGACCATGTGCATCGGCGGCGGCATGGGTGCTGCCGGCGTGTTCGAAGTGCTCTGACTTCGGACGACGCGTGGATGCCGTCAGCGTAAGCCCCGAGGCCTTTCTGGCCATGGGGCGCGATGTGCTGGCGAAGCAGCCGTTCTCGCAACTGATCGGTGCCGAGCTGGCCGCCCTGAGCCCGGGGCGTTGTGAGCTGCAGGTGCCGATCGGCGAGTCGGTCAAGCAGCAGCACGGCTTCGTGCACGGTGGCGTGCTCAGCTACGCCGCCGACAACGCGCTCACCTACGCCGGGGGCACCGCATTGCGGGTGCCCGTGGTCACGAGCGAATTCAAGATCAACTACCTGCGCCCGGCCATTGGCGAACGCCTGATCGCGCGCGCCGAGGCGGTGCACACCGGCAAGAGCCAGGCGGTGTGCCGCTGCGACGTCTTTGTGGTGCACGAGGGTGTCGAGAAGCTGTGCGCCGTGGCGCAGGGCACCATCGCCGCCTTGCCGCCCAGAGCCTGAACGAGGAGACACCATGAGCCTGCGCCCCACGGTCGACTTTCTGTTGCACGACTGGCTGGGGGTCGAGTCGCTGCGCGAACGCGAGCGCTTTGCCGACCACAGCCGCGAGACCTTCGATGCGGTGCTCGACACCTGCGAGCGCATTGCGCGCGAGAAGTACGCCCCCTTCAACCGCCTGGTGGACACGCAGGAGCCGCACTTCGACGGCGAAAAGGTCATCCTGCCGCAGGCCACGCACGACGCGCAGAAGGCCTACGCCGAGAGCGGCATGCTCAGCGCCGCACAGGACTACGAAATCGGCGGCATGCAGTTGCCCTACACGGTCGAGGCGGCGGCAAATGCCTTCTTTGCGATGGCCTCGGTCAGCATCGGCAGCGGCATGCTCACCACCGGCAACGCCAACCTGCTGATGGCGCACGGCACCGACACCCAGAAGCGTGTCTTTGCCTTGAACGAGTTCGGCGGTCGCTGGTCGGGCACCATGTGCCTGTCCGAGCCGCAGGCCGGCTCCAGCCTGAGCGACGTGGCCACGCGCGCGCTGCCCGATGGCGACGACTTCATGGACGACCCGCTGGGGCCGCGCTTTCGCCTCAAGGGCAACAAGATGTGGATCTCGGCCGGCGAGCACGAGCTGACCGAAAACATCATCCACCTGGTGCTGGCCAAAATCCCCGGCCCCGACGGCAAGTTGCCGCCCGGGGTGAAGGGCATCTCGCTGTTCATCGTGCCCAAGAAGCTGGTCAACACCGAGGCCGAACTCACGGGTGAACGCAACGACGTGGCCCTGGCCGGTCTCAACCACAAGTGCGGCTGGCGTGGCACCACGAACACCTTGCTCAACTTCGGCGAGGGCAAGTTTCCGGTGCGTGGTGCAGCGGGTGCGGTGGGCTATCTGGTGGGCAACCCCGGCGAAGGCCTGCGCTGCATGTTCCACATGATGAACGAGGCACGCATCGGCGTCGGCATGGCCGCCACCATGCTGGGCATGGCGGGCTACCACGCCAGCCTGGCCTACGCCAAGGACCGTCCGCAAGGGCGCCCGGTGGGGCCGGAGGGCAAGGACCCGAGCCGACCGCAGAGCCGCATCATCGAACACGCCGACGTCAAGCGTATGTTGCTGGCCCAGAAGAGCTATTGCGAAGGCGCGCTGGCGCTGGAGCTTTACTGCGCGCGGCTGGTCGACGAGCAGCACACCGGTGCGGCCGACGCGGCGAACGAAGCGCGCCTGCTGCTGGAAGTGCTCACGCCGATCGCCAAGAGCTGGCCCAGCGAGTGGTGCCTGGAGGCGAACAGCCTGGGCCATTCCGCATCCACGGCGGCTATGGCTACACGCGCGACTTTCCGGTCGAGCAGTACTGGCGCGACAACCGCCTGAACATGATTCACGAAGGCACGCATGGCATTCAGGCCATGGACCTGCTGGGCCGCAAGGTGCTGATGGAAAACGGCCAGGGCCTGCAGTTGCTGGCGCAGCGCATCAACGCCACCATCGAGCGCGCCATCCAGCTTGAAGCGCTGGCCGCCCACGCCAACGCGCTCGGCAAGGCGCTGCAGGACGTGGGCTCGGCCACCAAGGCCGCCTGGGCCACCGGCAACCCGGCAGACGCTTTGGCCAACGCGGTGCCTTACCTCCAGGCCTTCGGTCACCTGGTGCTGGCCTGGGTCTGGCTTGACGTGGCCTTGGCGGCCATCACCGCACCCGAAGGGGCCGCACGCACTGGCCGGCTCGCGGCGGCGCGCTACTTCTTCCACTACGAGCTGCCCAAGATCGGTGCCTGGCTGGGCGTGGTGGCCAGCCGCGACCCGACCTGCGCCGAGTTGCCCGAGGAGGCTTTCTGATGGGAGCGATCTGATGGGAGCGTTCTGATGCTGCGCCACATCGTGATGTGGAAGCTCAAGGAGCACGCCGAGGGTGCCGACCGGGTCGCCAACCGGCTCAAGGCCAAAGCCCTGCTCGAGGCGTGTGCCCGACTGGACCCCGGCACGCTGCATTTCCAGGTGGGCATCGCGCAGGAGGGGCTGGAGTGCACTTACGACGTGGTGCTCGACAGCACCTTTGTCGACCGCGAGGCCATGGCCGCCTACCAGCAACACCCGCAGCACGTGGCCCTCAAGCCCTTCATGAAGGCCATCGTCGCCGAGCGGCAGTGCATGGATTTCGAGATCTGAACACACGCGTCAGACCGCGCATGCCCGCGCCGCGGCGGTGACACACAAGCGCCAGTCGAAGGGCCACAATGGCCCGGTTCGTTTTCATACCCACAACACGAGGCAGACAAGACATGACCCGCACCGTTTCCCAACTGTTCGATCTCAAGGGCAAGACCGCGCTCATCACCGGTGGCTCGCGCGGCCTGGGCCTGCAGATGGCCCACGCGCTGGGTGAAGCCGGCGCACGCGTGATGCTGAGCTCGCGCAAGGCCAGCGACCTGGAAGAAGCCACTGCCGAACTGCAGGCCGCCGGCATCGATGCACGCTGGATCGCCGCCGATGGCCAGAGCGAAGAAGAGTGCCGCCGCCTGGTGGACGAAACCATGCAGCGCCTGGGTGACATCGATGTGCTGGTCAACAACGCCGGCGCCGCCTGGGGTGCCGCGGCCGAAGACCACCCGGTCGAGGCCTGGGACAAGGTCATGAACCTCAACGTGCGCAGCTACTTCATCATGAGCCAGGAGGTCGCGCGCCGCAGCATGATCGCCCGCAAGCGCGGCAGCATCATCAACACCGCCTCCATCGCCGGCCTGGGTGGCAACCCGCGCGACATGAAGACCATCGCCTACAACACCTCCAAGGGCGCGGTGATCAACTTCACCCGCGCACTGGCGGCCGAGTGGGGCGCCCACGGCATTCGCGTCAACGCCATCTGCCCGGGCTTCTTCCCCAGCAAGATGACGCAAGGCACGCTCAAGGCCATGGGCGAGGAGCGCCTGGCCGCCCATGCCCCGCTGGGCCGCCTGGGCGACGACGAAGACCTCAAGGGCCTGACGCTGCTGTACGCCAGCGATGCCGGCAAGCACATCACCGGACAGTGGCTGGCGGTGGACGGTGGCGTCTCCATCATCACCGGAGGCTGAATTGGCCCACCCCCGCCGCGCTGCGCGCGACCCTCTCGAGGGGGTGGCACCCACGGCCCGGCAAAGCCGGTTCCGTGGAGCCTCTGGCCGGCAGGCACGGCACACCACCGCATCCTTTTCCTGACCATGGAATTTTCCGTACGCATCCCTTTCGTCGATCTGCTTGGTTTTGAGCTGCGCCGCATGGACGGCGGCGAGGCCGAGATCGCCTTCGACCCGGCCGCCGATCACCTCAACTCCTTTGATGTGGTGCACGGCGGCGCCAGCATGACGCTGCTCGACGTGGTGATGGCCCACGCGGCGCGCTCGGTGCAGATGGAGATGGGCTGCGTGACCATCGAGATGAAGACCAGCTTCATGCGGGCGGCCAAGGGGCCCTTGCTGGCCAAAGGCCGGCTGCTGCACCGCACCGCCACCATGGCTTTCACCGAAGGGCAGATCTTCGATGCCGCCGGCAAGCTTTGCTGCCACGCCACCGGCACCTTCAAGTACGTGCCCCGCCTACCCACCGGGCCGGGCAGCGTGCAGGGCCTGAACCGCATTTCGACCGACTGAGATGCGGATCGACCAACAATCTGTGGCTCTGGTGACCGGCGCGGCACGCGGTATTGGCCTGGCCACGGCACGACTGTTTCTGGAGCGGGCCTGGCGCGTCGCCCTGATCGACATCGACGAGGCCACGCTCGCGTCCGCCGAGGCCGCCTTGCGGGACGAGGGCATCGGCCCCAACCGCGCCATCGCGGTACCGGCCGATGTGTCGCACCCACAGCAGGTTGAGGCCTGCGTGCAGCGCACGCGCGAGCACTTTGGCCGCATCGACGCGCTGGTGAACAACGCGGGCGTGGCTGTCTTCAAGCCGATCGGCGAGACCACGTTTCATGAATGGCGCCACGTCATGGCCACCAACCTGGACGGCGCCTTTCTGATGACGCAGGCGGTGGTGCCGGTGATGCTGGACGACGGCGGTGGCGCCATCGTGAACATCGCCTCCATCTCGGGACTGCGCGCCAGCACCCTGCGTGTGGCCTACGGCACCAGCAAGGCCGCGCTGATCCACCTGACCAAACAGCAGGCCGTGGAGTACGGCAACGCCGGCGTCCGCGTCAACGCGGTGGCCCCCGGCCCGGTGGAAACCGCCATGGCCGCCGCGGTGCACACGCCAGCCATCCGGGCGGACTACCACGACGCCATTCCCCTGGCGCGCTATGGCAGTGAACGGGAGATTGCCGAAGCGGTGGTCTTCCTGTGCAGCCCGGCCGCCAGCTACATCAACGGGCAGACGCTCGCGGCCGACGGCGGATTCGACGCCGCTGGCGTGGGTCTGCCCACCCTTCGAAAGCCCTGAGGAAACACCATGCCGAAGAACCAACAGATCCTGCTCGACAACCGCCCGCAAGGCGAAGCCACGGTGAGCAATTTCAAGCTCGTGAGCGGCGACACCCCACCACTCAAGGACGGCCAGGTGCTGGTGCGCCACCATTTCCTCAGCCTCGACCCCTACATGCGCGGGCGCATGAACGACAGCAAGAGCTATGCGGCCTCGCAGCCGCTGGGCGAGGTGATGATCGGCGGCACCGTGGGTGAAGTGGCCGAATCGAAAAACCCCAAGTACGCCGTGGGCGACAAGGTAGTGGGTATGGGCGGCTGGCAGGAGTACAGCGTGGTCGATGCCGAGCAGCCGGGCGCGCTGCGCAAGGTCGACACCACCCATGTGCCGCTGAGCCACTACCTGGGCGCCGTGGGCATGCCCGGTGTCACCGCCTGGTACGGCCTGGTCAAGATCATCGACCCCAAGCCGGGCAACACCGTCGTGGTGAGCGCGGCCACCGGTGCCGTCGGCAGCGCCTTCGGCGCCCTGGCCAAGGCGCGCGGCTGCCGTGCGGTGGGCATTGCCGGCGGCCCCGAGAAATGCAAGTACGCGGTCGAAGAACTCGGCTTTGACGCCTGCATCGACTACCGCGAGCACAAGGACATGTACTCGCTGGCCAAGGCGCTCAAGGAAGCCTGCCCGGACGGCATCGATGGCTACTTCGAAAACGTGGGCGGCATGATCCTGGACGCCGTGCTGCTGCGCATGAACGCCTTCGGCCGCATCGCCGTGTGCGGCATGATCGCCGGCTACGACGGCCAGCCGCTGCCGCTGGCCAATCCGGCGCTTATTCTGGTCAACCGGCTCAAGGTCGAGGGCTTCATCGTCAGCGAGCACATGGAGGTCTGGCCCGAGGCGCTCAAGGAACTGGGCATGCTGGTGGCCACCGGCAAGCTGCGCCCGCGCGAGACCGTCGCACAAGGCATTGCATCCGCCCCCGAGGCTTTCCTGGGTCTGCTCAAGGGCAAGAACTTCGGCAAGCAACTCGTGAAACTGGTGTAAGCCGTACGGCCTGCGGCGTTACCCAACAGGGGGCCGCCGCCGGCCCTACAAAGCCGGTTCCGCGCTGGCCCGCGAGAGGAGATGGCATGAGCGTGACACACGAGGTCTTCAACCAGCCCGCGCCGCTGGTGGACGTGAACCTGTTCGAGACCAACAGGGCGCTGCAATCGGCCCTGGCCTTCAATGCGCCTGGGCTGGACACCGCGACCCTGCGTGACCTGGGCGCCCTGGGCGCCCTGGTGGGCAGTGCCGAGTACCAGACGCACGCACGCCTGGCCAATGTGTTCACGCCGCAGCTCAAGACGCACAGCCGCTTCGGCCACCGCATCGACCAGGTGGAGTTTCACCCGGGCTACCACGCGCTGATGCGCGCCGCCGTTGGCGCGGGCCTGCATGGCAGCGCCTTTGCGCCGAGCGAGCAGGCCAGCGGCACCGCACACCTGCGCCGGGCCGCGGGCTTCATGCTGTTCACCGAGCTTGAGCCCTCCATGCTGTGCCCGATCTCGATGACCTATGCCGTCACGCCCGCGCTGCAAGGCAACGCCGCCATCTACCGCGACTGGGCGCCTCAGCTCACCAGCCACGCCTACGACCCGGCGCTCAAGCCCTGGCGCGACAAACCCGGCGTGACCATGGGCATGGGCATGACCGAGAAGCAGGGCGGCTCCGACGTGCGGGCCAACACCACGCGGGCCGAAGCCGACGGCAGCGACGACTGGGGCCAGCGTTTCACCGTGACCGGGCACAAGTGGTTCTTCTCGGCGCCGATGTGCGACGCCTTCCTGATCCTGGCGCAGACCGTCAGCGGCCTGAGCTGTCTGTTCCTGCCGCGGGTGCTGCCCGACGGCTCGCTCAACGCCATCCACATCCAGCGCCTCAAGGACAAGCTGGGCAACAAGGCCAACGCCAGCTCCGAGGTCGAGTTCCACGGCGCGACCGCCTGGCTCGTGGGCGAAGAAGGGCGCGGCGTGCCCCAGATCCTGGCCATGGGCACCATGACCCGGCTCGATTGCGCGCTGGGCACCAGCGGCCTGATGCGTCAGGCGCTGTCCATTGCGCTCAACCACACCACGCAGCGCAAGGCCTTCGGCAAGTACCTGATCGACCAGCCGCTGATGAAGAACGTGCTGGCCGACCTGGCGCTCGAGAGCGAAGCGGCCACGGCGCTGGCGCTGCGACTGGCCCGCGCCTTCGACCGACCGAGCGACCCGCACGAGGCCGTGATGGCACGACTGCTCACGCCAGTGGCCAAGTTCTGGATCTGCAAACGCGGCAGCCACTTTGCCCAGGAGGCCATGGAATGCCTGGGCGGCAACGGCTATGTGGAAGAGGGCGGCGAGGGCATCATGGCCCGCATCTACCGCGAGATGCCGCTCAACTCGATCTGGGAAGGTGCGGGCAACATCATGGCGCTCGACCTGTTGCGCGCCATTCGCAAGGCCGACGCCGCCGCCGCACTGGCCCATGAACTGGCCCCCGCCAAAGGCATGCACCCGGCACTCGACCACCTGGCCGCGCGCCTGCCGCTGCGGGTGGAAGAAATGGCCACCGAGATGGAAGCGCGCCGGCTGGCTCAGGACGTGGCGCTGGCCGTGCAAGCGGCCTTGCTGGCGCAGACGGCGCCCGCTGCGGTATTCCAGGCCTTCTGCGATTCGCGCCTGGGCGGGCACTGGGGTTACAGCTTCGGCAGCCTGTCCGCCGGCACCGATGTCGACGCCATCATCGAACGCGCGCAACCCCACTAAGGATGCTCTTCAAAACCCCCGCCATGCGCGTTCGGATCCAAAACGGGATGAGTGGCGTGCCTGCTTGGTGCCGTGTGTGCCGGGTGGCACACACAAACCAACAGGTGCGGCACACGCCCGTTTTGGGCCGAACCCGCATGGGCCGTGACCTGGCGGGCGATCCGCCGCGTTGCGAATGCGGGCAAGCCGTTCAGGCTTGCCCTGGCATTCGCGCCTTGCGGCTCATCCCGCCAGGTCACGGCGCGCACGGCGCGGGTTTTGAAGAGCATCCTTAGGGGCCCGCCATGCACGCCACCACCATGCACGATCTGATCCTTCACCACTACCCGATGTCGCCCTTCGCCGAGAAGGCGCGCAGCATGCTTGGCTTCAAAGGCCTGGTCTGGCACAGCGTGCACATTCCCTCGGTCATGCCCAAACCCGACGTGGTGGCGCTCACCGGCGGCTACCGCCGCACGCCGCTGCTGCAGATCGGCGCCGACATTTATTGCGACACCGCCCTCATCGCCGACGTGCTCGAACACCGCGAGCCCGAACCGGCCTTGTTTCCGGTCCACGCGCGCGGCCTGGCGAGGCTGGTGGCGCAATGGGCCGACACCACCCTGTTCTGGGCATCGATGAGCCACACGCTCAGCCCCAAGGGCGCCGCGGCCCTGTTCGGCAAGGCGCCGCCCGAAGAGGGCAAGACCTTTGCCACCGACCGCGCGGCGATGCGGGTGAACATGACCCAGTTGCGCCCGGCCGATGCCACCAGCGCCTACCGCAGCTACCTGCGGCGCCTGGCCAACATGCTCGACGACCAGCCCTATCTGCTGGGCGAGCAGCCCTGTGTCGCCGACTTCGCCGCGTTTCATCCGCTGTGGTTCACGCTGCGCATCAACCCGGCCATGGCGGGCATCTTCGACGGCACGCCCGACGTGCTGGAGTGGTTTGAACGCATCGAGGCCATTGGTCACGGCCAGCCGCAGCGCATGCGCAGCGCCGACGCCGTCGGCATTGCCCACGCGGCCACCCCCGAACCCATCAAGCCCGACGAGGTGTTCCAGGACGACCATGGCATCGCGCTCGGCAGCCGGGTCACCATCGCTGCGGAATCCTTCGGCACCGAAACCACCGAAGGCACTTTGCGCGCGGCCACCCGCACGCGCTACACCGTCGAACGCCAGGACGAGCGCGCCGGCACGGTGCATGTGCACTTCCCGCGCGTGGGCTATGTGCTGCGCGAGGTGAAGGCTTGAGCGACGGGATCAACTGGCGCTGCCTGCCGTTCGACGCACTCTCGCCACAGGCGCTGTATGACCTGCTGCGCTTGCGCACCGAGGTCTTCGTGATCGAGCAGAACTGCGTGTTCCAGGACATGGACGGCGCCGACCCGGCCTGCCACCACCTGCTGGGCACGCGCGACGGGGCCTTGCTGGCGTATGCGCGCCTGGTGCCCGCGGCGCTGAAGTTTCCCGAGGCCAGCATTGGTCGGGTGGTGAGCGACCCGTCCACCCGCGGTACCGGTCTGGGACACCGGCTGATGCAGGAAGCCGTGACTCAGCTGCAAACGCTTTGGGGCGAGCAGCCCGTGCGCATTGGTGCGCAAGCGCACCTGCAAGGCTTTTATCGCCAACACGGTTTCGAGCCCGACGGCCCGATCTACCTGGAGGACGGCATCGACCACATCGAGATGCTGCGCCGCTGAACACCCACCACACACATGGAGACAAACGAATGATCGACGACTTTCAGGGCAAGACCGCCGTGTTGACCGGCGCCGGCTCCGGCTTCGGCCTCGAATGCGCCCGCATTGGCGCCAGCCTGGGCATGAACCTGGTGCTGGTCGACGTGCAGGCCGATGCGCTGGCCAGGGCCGAAGCCGAGCTCAAGGCAAGCGGCGCCAAGGTACTGGCGCGCCAGGTGGACGTGTCCAGCGAGGCGCAGATGGCCGAATTGGCGCAGGCGGTGCAAGCCACCTTCGGCGCCCCCCATTTCGTGTTCAACAACGCGGGCGTCGGCTCCGGCGGGCTGATCTGGGAGAACTCGGTCAAGGACTGGGAGTGGGTGCTTGGCGTGAACGTGTGGGGGGTCATCCACGGCGTTCGGCTGTTCACACCCATGATGCTGGCCGCCGCCAAGGCGGACCCGACCTGGCGCGGGCACATCGTCAACACGGCCAGCATGGCAGGCCTGCTGACCCCGCCCAACATGGGCATCTACAACGTGAGCAAGCACGCGGTGGTGGCCTTCACCGAAACGCTCTACCAGGACTTGCGTCTGGTGACCGACCAGATTGGCGCCAGTGTGCTGTGCCCGTATTTCGTGCCCACCGGCATCAGCCAGAGCCACCGCAACAAGCCCGCCAATCTGGCCGACGAGAAGCCCACCCAGAGCCAGCTGATCGGCCAGGCCATGAGCGACAAGGCCGTGAGTTCGGGCAAGGTCACGGCGGCCGAAGTGGCGCACAAGGTATTCGAGGCCATGCGCGAGGACTGCTTCTACGTCTTCAGCCACCCCAAGGCTTTGGGCAACGTGCGCTCGCGCATGGAAGCCATCGTGGCGGTGGAGAACCCGCCGGATCCGTTCCTGGAGCGACCAGAGGTCGGGGTGCAACTGAAGGCAGCCCTGCGATCGGCTTGATCGAACTGGTGGCGTGTCAACTGCGCATCAACGGCGCCGATGCGCCAGCCACCGCGCGACAACGCGATGCACCCAGGCCCGCAACGCGCCGCGTTGGCCCGCCTCGTTCCTGTTGGCCGTTGGCAGCGCAGTCCGAAGTCGTTGGATCGATGTGGTCTGACTGAAGTCCAGCTCAAAGTCCGAGTCGACCACGGTGTCCGCAGCGCTGGCGGTGGTGGCTTGTGCCCGGCGGCAGATCGCCTGGTGCCGGTTGATGGCCTGTCGCAGGGCCTGGCGCATTTGTTGCGGCGCGACCGGGCGCGCCAGAAAGCGGTAAATCTGCCCCTCGTTGATCAGGCGCGCCATGAGCTTGATGTCGCGCGCCGCGCTCAGCACGACCACCACCACGTCGGGGCGGCTCTTGCGCACCGACGCAATGAAGGTGATCTGCTGCTCGCGGTGCACTGACAGGTCGGCCACCAGCACCGCGACTTGCTCACGCGCCATCAAGCCCAGTGCGTCACCGACGTCGTGCGTGGAGACGAAGCGCGACCCCTCGGGTGCCGCGGCCGTCACTTTGTCGGCCAGTTCGGGCTCGGCATCGAACAGCAGCAAGGTGGCCTGCACCGGGGTGTCGTCGTCATCGAGGATGGCGGTCTCCTCGAAACCCGTCCCTGTGTCTGCATTCAGGCGCGCCAGGCGGGAGGCCTCACCGACCGTGTGCAGCAAGCGCTGGTTGTCCCAGGGCTTGGTGATGAAGCGAAACACCTCCGCTTCGTTGACGGAGGCCAGTACCGCGCCGAAGTCCGAGTAGCCCGTCAGCAGCAAGCGGACACATGTCGGCGCAATGTGCCTGGCCCGTTCGAGGAACTCCGTTCCGCTCATGCCCGGCATGCGCTGGTCGCTGATCACCACGTCGAACCGGTCGGCGGCCAGCAGGGCCAGGCCCGTGGCGGGATTGTCGGTCACTGCCACGTCGAACTGGTCCCTGAGCAACCACCTGAGTGAGCGCAGCAGCCCGGGTTCGTCATCAACGCACAGCACCTTCGGGCGGTTCGTCGCGTGCTTGTTGGTGGGTTTCATGACGACTTCTCTTGCGGCAACGGGAGCCAGACCCGGAATTCGGTGCCCCGCCCCGGCTCGCTCTCCACATCGATGCGTCCACCGTGCTGCTCGACGAGGTCGCGCGCGATCGACAGGCCCAGCCCCGTGCCTTCGCCCGCGCCTTTGGTGGTGAAGTAGGGCTCGAACGCCCGCGCTTGCTGCTCGCGGGTCATGCCTTTGCCGGTGTCGCGCACAGCCACGCAAATGTGCTGCTTGATGAGCGCGCTGCTCACCGTGACGACGCCAACACCTTCAATCGCCTGCGCAGCGTTCATGATGAGGTTCATGAACACCTGATTGAGCTGGGACACGTTGCAGCTCAGCGGTGGCAATGGCCTCAGGTGGCGAACCAGCTCGACCTTGGGGGAGATCACCGTCTTGGCGATGTAGCAGACGGTGGCGACCGTGGCGTTGAGGTTGACCTCGGCCGTGCGCGACTGATCGACGCGGCTGAAGTTGCGCAGGTTGTCCACCAGTTCGGTCATCTGCCCCATGCCCATCAGCACGTCAGAGAGCATGGAGTCGGCCTCTGCCACCTCGTCGGCAACCTGGGTAAGGGTGGCGGCCAGCACCGGGTGAGAGCGTTGTGCGACCGGGCGAACGGCATTCACGAACTTCTTGAGAACCTGAATCGTCATCTCGACGTTGTTGCGCGAAAACGCCAGCGGCGTGTTGAGCTGGTGCGCGACCCCGGCCACCATCTGTCCCAGCGCAGTCATCTTCTCCGCCTGCGCCAGCCGCTGGCGCACCGATGCGGTCTCCACGGTCTGGGCCTCGATCACCGCCTGGGCCCTGCGCACGATGATCCACAGCAGGGCATAGAGCCCACTCAGCATGGCCACAAGGAAGATCACCTGCTGGCCGGATATCCGCCGGATTTCCGCATCGGCCAACTGGATCTGTTGCGCCAACTGGCGCTCGTTGTCCGCAACGCTTTGTGAGAATGCCAAGGCACTGGCCCTGTTGCGCTGGATGAACTGCGTCACGTCGGCGTAGATCTCGAACACCGCAATCACCCGGGCAGTGATCGGGTCCAGAAGTGGCAAATAGCTGGCGATGAGATCCCTGCCCATCACCGTCCCCTGGAGCTCGCTGAAGTTGTCCCTGTAGCTCAGCTCGCTGACCGATCGGCCTTCGCGCGCAGCAGCCAGCCACCCGGGGCTGCCCGATTTGTCCTCCCCGATCTGTTCGTCGTCGGTGGAGTAGATCGTGGTGCCGTACAGGTCGTAGAGCTTGACCTTGAATACCGTGCTGGCCTGCATGGTCTCGTGCACACGGCGGTTCAGGTCGGCAAAGGCGGGCAGGGACTTGATGCGATCGGCTGCGGAGCGCAGGCACTCGGGCCTGGGCGGCGCCTGGCAGCGCCACAACTCCAGCAGGTCGACCTGGGTCAGAAAGGGTGACACGTCTGTTGACCACAGGGCGTTGGCCAGCAGACGCGCAATGTTGACATTGGCCTGCTCATGAAAGTCGAGCAGATCTTTGTGGGCTGCCTGCGCCGCACGCGCAGCGAACGCCTCCTGCATGCGCTTGATGCTGTCGGCCCCTCGCGTCTGCACTGCATTGAAGAAGTCGGCCTGCCGCTGCTCGAGGTGCAGAACCGTGGCACCCACGACGATGAAGGCCAGCAGGCTCGCGATGGCGAAATAACGGGTGAGTTGGAATTGCACTTGCATGGGCTGCGTCGAGCAGAGCCCAACACCGAAGCGCGCAATGGCGCGCCGACCAAGCGGCGATCCTAGGGATCACGGCTTCGGAGATCGATACCGTGTTGGCAGTATTTGCAGAGCGAAGAGGCGTGGTGATCCTTCCATCAAGAAGGGGCTGTGCCCGCGCCCTATGGCAAACTCGCGCGCTTTCGTTTTGGTCAGGTGGGTCGCCCCGACGCGACCCGACAGATTTCCCGAATGTTGACGATCGTTGCGCGCATTGCGCAGGACCTCAAGGTCCGTGAATCCCAGGTGCAGGCCGCGGTGGACCTGCTCGACGGTGGCGCTACCGTCCCCTTCATTGCGCGTTACCGCAAAGAGGCCACAGACGGCCTTGATGACGTGCACCTGCGCGAGCTTGAGGCCCGCCTGTCCTATCTGCGTGAACTTGAGGATCGGCGTGCTACGGTGCTCAGGAGCATCGAGGATCAGGGCAAACTCACGCCCGAGCTTCGCGCCGCGGTCGAAGCTGCGCCGAGCAAGCAGGAACTTGAGGATCTCTACCTGCCCTACAAGCCCAGGCGGCGCACCAAGGGCATGATTGCGCGCGAGGCAGGGCTGGAACCCCTGGCCGATGCGGTGTGGGCCGACCCGTCGCAAGACCCGGCGCAACTGGCCGCCGCGTACGTGAAGGCCGAAAAAGGCGAAGACGGCAGCGACTTCA
Source organism: Hydrogenophaga sp. (assembly GCF_019635465.1). Classification (GTDB taxonomy): domain Bacteria; phylum Pseudomonadota; class Gammaproteobacteria; order Burkholderiales; family Burkholderiaceae_C; genus Hydrogenophaga. The sequence goes on along the minus strand of NZ_JAHBZK010000018.1, from coordinate 48,363 downwards.
CCACCGTGGCGGCCGTGCTCGACGGCGTTCGAGACATCCTGAGCGAGCGCTGGTCCGAAGATGCCGCGCTGGTGCGCTCGTTGCGCGAGTGGCTCTGGAGCGAAGGTCTGTTCACCAGCAAGCTGGTTGCTGGCAAAGACGAGAACGCGCCCGAGACCGCCAAGTTCCGCGACTACTTCGACTACAACGAGCCGATCGCCAAGGTGCCTTCGCACCGCGCATTGGCGGTGTTTCGCGGCCGATCGCTGGAACTGCTTGATGCGCGTCTGGGCCTGCCCGAAGACGCGATGCCCGGCCAGCCCTCGCTGGCCGAAGGGCGCATCGCCCAGCACCTGGGCTGGCGCCACCAGGGACGCGCAGGCGACGATCTGTTGCGCAAATGTGTGGCCTGGACCTGGCGCGTCAAACTCAGCCTGTCCAGCGAGCGCGACCTGTTTGCCCGCCTGCGCGAGAACGCCGAGGCGGTGGCGATCCAGGTGTTCGGCAACAACCTGCGCGATCTGTTGCTGGCGGCGCCTGCGGGCCCCAAGGCGGTGATGGGCCTGGATCCGGGCATTCGCACCGGCGTGAAAGTGGCGGTGGTCGATGCCACCGGCAAACTCGTGGCCACGAGCACGGTCTATCCACACGAACCACGCCGCGACTGGGACGGCGCCTTGCACACCCTGGGCCAGCTGTGCAGCCAGCATGGCGTCCAACTCATTGCCATCGGCAACGGCACCGCGAGCCGTGAAACAGACAAACTGGCCGCCGACCTGATCAAGCGCCACCCCGGCGTGCAAAAGGTCGTGGTCAGCGAAGCCGGTGCATCGGTCTACTCGGCCAGCGAGTTCGCCAGCCAGGAAATGCCCGATGTGGACGTGAGCCTGCGCGGTGCTGCCAGCATTGCCCGCCGTCTTCAAGACCCGCTGGCCGAGCTGGTCAAGATCGATCCCAAGAGCATTGGTGTGGGCCAGTACCAGCACGATGTCAACCAGAGCGAGCTGGCCCGAACGCTGGACGCCGTGGTCGAGGACTGCGTCAACGGGGTCGGCGTTGATCTCAACACCGCCAGCGTGCCCTTGCTGACGCGCGTCTCGGGTCTGTCGGGTGCGGTGGCCAAGGCCGTGGTGCGCTGGCGCGATGCGCACGGCGCGTTTCGCAGCCGACGGCAACTGCTGGAAGTGACCGGCCTGGGTGCCAAGACGTTTGAGCAGGCGGCCGGCTTTCTGCGCATCCGCGACGGTGAAGACCCCCTGGACATGACGGGCGTGCACCCCGAGAGCTACCCCGTGGTGCAGCAAATCATTGCCAGCGCCGGACAACCCGTGCAGTCGCTGCTGGGGCGTGCCGACGTGCTGGGCAGGCTGCGCCCCGAACTGTTCGCCAACGAAACCGTTGGCGTCATCACGGTACGCGACATTCTCAAAGAGCTGGAAAAGCCTGGCCGCGACCCAAGACCGGACTTTCAGGTGGCCCGTTTCAACGACGGGGTCGAAGACATCGCCGACCTGCGCGAGGGCATGGTGCTCGAGGGCACGGTCAGCAACGTGGCGCAGTTCGGCGCCTTTGTCGACCTGGGCGTGCACCAGGATGGGTTGGTGCACGTGAGCCAACTGAGCAACAAATTCGTACAGGACGCCCGAGAGATCGTAAAGACCGGCGACATCGTCAAGGTCAAGGTGCTGGAGGTGGATGCCGCGCGCAAACGCATCAGCTTGAGCATGCGCCTGGACGCCACGCCCAGCCGGCGCGATGGCCCGCGCGACAACCGTTTCGAGCCCGCGCGGGGCGGCAAGGGGCGTCCTGCCGCGGAGGTGCCATCGGCCATGGCCAGCGCCTTTGCCAAGCTGCAGGGTCAGCGACGAAGCTGAGGGTCAAGTTGGCGGCGGATGTGCCGATAGGGCGGGTACATCTTTCCAGACCTGCTGACGGCATCAATCCATGGACTTACAAGCCCTGCTCAACTACCCGGGTGCCATCCCCGCGATGTCGCGCACCGTCACCGACCTGATGTCGGAGATGAACAAGGACGATCCCAGCCCCAAGCGGGTCGGGGACCTGATCGCGCAAGACCCGTCTTTGACCACCCGCGTGTTGCGGCTGTCGAATTCGTCGTTCTTTCGCTCCAGCCGCAAGATCGGTGACCCGCACGAGGCGGTGAGCATGCTGGGCATGACCCATGTGCGCTCCCTGGTCATGGCGGCGGCGCTGGGCTCGAGCTTCAAGAACGTGCCCGGCGTGAACCTGCAGCAGTTCTGGCGCTACAGCCTTCGCGCGGCCGACATCGCCAAGTCGCTGGCTGGCACGCTGCGCCAGAACGAGTCCAACGCCTACACCGCGGGCCTGATCCACGCCATTGGCGACCTGATCATGCACATCGCCATGCCCGACGAGATCGCGCCTCTGGACATGGGCACGCCGCCGCTGGACCTGCAACGCGCCAGCGCCGAACGCAACCGCTTTGACTACACCTACGCCGAAGTGGGGGCGGGCATGGTCGAGCGCTGGAACTTCCCCGAGGCGATCGTCAACGCGCTCAAGTACCAGACCGCACCGTTCGAGGGCGAGCTCTACGAACCGCTGGCGGGCGTGATCCACCTGGCCTCCTGGCGCGCAAGGGCCGAGGAAATCCAGCTCGACGACAGCGGTCTGGCCGCCACATTCCCCGACATGGTGGGCATCGCCCTGGGCCTGGACCTGGGTGCCGTGCTCGGCAAAGACCCGGAAGAGTGGTCCTTCGACGACGCCCTGGCGGCGTTTGTGGATTGAGGCCAAAAGGCCTCAAGTTTGGTCCGCAGCCAACGATATTTCGGACAGCAAAGCCAACCGCCCACCGGGAATCGCCATGCACCTCGAAAAGCTTCTCAAGCAACCCCAGGCACTGCCAGCCGTTCCCAAGGTCGTGCGGCGGCTGATCGAGTCGTTCGAGCAACCGGATGTCGATCCCATGCTGGTGGCCTCCTTGATCGAGGAGGACCCGGTCCTGACGGCCAAGCTGCTCAAAACCGCCAACTCGGCCTTCTTCGGCCTCTCGCGCAATGTGAACAACGCTCGCGAGGCGATGAACATCCTCGGTCTCATCAAGGTGCGCGCGCTGGTGATCGCCAGCGCCCTGGGCGAAGGCTTTCACACTGTGGGCGGGGTCAACCTCAACCAGTTCTGGCGCTACAGCCTGAACTCTGCCAACCTGGCGCGCTACATCGCCTTGCCGATCCGCATCGATGAAAACACGGCGTTCACCGCCGGTCTCATTCACGCCATTGGCGAGCTGGTGATGCACGTGGGCATGCCCGAATCGATGATCGACCTCGATCGCAGCGTGCCCATGCTCGACCTCAAGCGCGCCAAGGCCGAACGCAGCGTGTTCGGCTACAGCTATGCCGAAGTCGGCGCTGCGCTGGCCCGGGAGTGGAAGTTCCCGCGCCGCATGATCAACGCCATCGAGCACCAGACGGCACCTTTCGACAACGACGTGTACGAGCCCATCGCGGGTGTCATCCATATCGCGTCGTGGCGTGCGCGCGCCGAAGAGCAGGACCTGCGCGGCGAGTTGCTGATCAATACCTACCCCGATCCGGTCGGGCTGGTGCTGGGCATCGATCCGGACACCGTCGTGGCCGAATCCATCCCGTCCATCTCGCGTCACACCGACTTCGATGAGCCCGAGGCCGAGTCCACCGACGACACAGTGACCCACTGACCCGGCCCCGTCCAAGGAGTCGCGGACAATCCGCGGCATGCAAGCACTCCGTCTGTACGCCGGCCCGCTGGCGCTGAAGCACCTGCGCGAACATGGGCTGCGCCCGCGCGATGTGGGCGTGATCCCTGCCGCCGCGGGCGGGCCCAAAGGTCTCATCCTTGGCCCGCTCGATCAATTCCTTTTCGGCGACTGGCTGCGCGATACGCCCCAGACGATCCACCTCATTGGCGCTTCGATCGGCGCGTGGCGCATGGGAACGGCCTGTCTCGACAATCCGGCCGCCGCGTTCCAGCGCCTGGAGCACGACTACATCCACCAGCACTACGAGCTCGCGCCAGGCCAGCGGCGCCCCAGCCCGCAACAGATCAGCGACACCTTTTCCGCCAACCTGCAGGCGTTCTATGGCGGGCGCGTCGACCAAGTCCTGCAACACCCGCGGTGGCGCCTGCACATCGTCACTTCGCGCGGGCGGCGCCTATTGTCCCGCGATGGAGCCTTGCGCACGCCGCTGGGCTACCTGGGCGCATTTGCCGCCAATGCCGTCCGACGACGCTCACTGGGCCAGTGGCTGGAGCGTGTGGTGTTCTCGGCCCCGGTACCGGCGCAGGGGACCGTGAGCGCACTGCCGTTTGACACGCACGACCTGCGCACGCGCCAGATTGCGCTGGGCCCGCACAATTTCATGCCTGCCTTGCAGGCCAGCTGTTCCATCCCGTTTGTGCTGCGGCCGGTGGCCGACATCGCGGGCGCGCCTCGCGGGGTGTATTGGGACGGCGGCATCACCGACTACCACCTGCACCTGCACTACCACGCAAGCCCGGAGGCACCCCTGGTGCTCTATCCGCATTTCCAGAAAGCGGTGGTCCCGGGCTGGCTCGACAAGGCCTGGAAGCGCCGCCACCGCAGCAGCGCGGCGCTGGATCACATGCTCGTCGTGGCGCCCGACCCTGAGTGGGTGCGCAGCCTGCCCAACGGCAAGCTGCCCGATCGCACCGACTTCGACCGCTACGGTCAGGATCTCGCCGCGCGTGTGAAGGCCTGGGGCACAGCCGTCGGCGCCGCGCGGCGTCTGGCCGACGAACTGGCGCAATGGCTGCTGCGACCAGACATGCAGCGCGTCGAGCCGCTGTAGTCCTCGGCGTCGGCGGAGGCGACGGCGGCTGCAGGCGGGATAATCCGCGCCGTGAACCTACCGTTTCTCACCGCAGCGCTTTACAAGTTCGTCAGCCTGCCCGACCACGCCGATCTTCAGGCGCCTTTGCGTGCGGCATGCGAACGCCATGGCGTCAAAGGCACCCTGTTGCTGGCGCAGGAGGGCATCAACGGCACCATCGCCGGCCCCCAGGAGGGTGTGCGCGCGGTGCTTGGCTGGCTGCGCAGCGACGCGCGCCTGTCCGACCTTCAGCACAAGGAGTCCTGGGCCGACGCGCCACCGTTTCACCGCCTGAAGGTGCGCCTCAAGCAGGAGATCGTCACCTTGCGCGTCCCGGGGCTGGACCCCACCCGAACGGTTGGCCAGTACGTCAAACCTGCTGATTGGAATGCGCTCATCGAGCAGCCCGACGTGGTGCTGATCGACACGCGCAACGACTATGAGGTCAAGATCGGCACCTTTGCCGGCGCCATCAATCCCGGCATACGCAGCTTCACCGAGTTGCCCGAGTGGCTGGCCAGCCAGCCAACGCTCAACCAGACGCACAAACCGCGCGTGGCCATGTTCTGCACCGGCGGCATTCGGTGCGAGAAATCAACGGCATTGCTGAAGATGCAGGGCTTTGAGGAGGTCTACCACCTCGAAGGGGGCATCCTGAAGTACCTGGAAGACGTGGCGCCCGAGCAAAGCCTGTGGCAGGGCGAATGCTTCGTCTTCGATGAACGCGTGAGCGTCGGCCACCACCTGGCGCCCGGCCAGTCGGTGCTTTGCCGTTCCTGCCGATGGCCGCTGAGCGAAGAAGACCTGGCGTCGCCACGCTATGTGGCCGGCGTGAGCTGCCCCCACTGCCATGCGCAGCGCAGCGATCAGGACAAGGCCCGGCTGCGCGAGCGCCAACGCCAGGTGGAACTCGCCCACGCCCGTGGCCAGCAACACATTGGCGCACAGGCGTTCTCGCCACCGGATCACGGGAACGCCGGCGCGGGCGTGAGCACGTCTCAGACTGACCAGAGCCAGAAGGTGGACGGCTCTTCCTCAGCGACAACGAGAGCGTCGCCTGGCAGCTGAGTTGGCCCCGCCGACTGGGTGATGGGTTGGCGCAGGCGACGGCCGTTGCGGGTGCGCTCGATCCAGTCCCCCGCCTGGCCCATGGCCTGATTCCATTCGTGCGTGGTGTCGGGCATTCCCCACTGCAAGGCAGTGGCCGCTGCCATGGCCAGCAGTCGTTTGGACGTGGAGGGTGGCGCAAGCTGCCATGCCCGCACGATCAACTGACGCGCCCTGGTCTTGTCGCCATCGAGCAAAGCCAACGATGCGTCGATGGCGCTGAGTGTTGCAGAGCGAGCGCGTCCCGCAGCACCATCCAGCGTCGCTCGAATGCGCTCCAGGGCGCCGCGCGCACGCGCGTGCAAGGCTGTGTCGATCAGGAACAGCCAGAAATCCTCGCGCATCCACAACCCGCAAGTGGACAGGTCAGCGAGAGCACCGTCCGCGAGTCTGAGCGCATCGGCGGCACTGCCGTCGATGCGCATGCGCCGCGCTTGCAGCCAGGCCAGAATGGCCTGTCGCCTCGGGCGGTGGACCTTGTCGACCGTCGAAAGGGCCCTGATGCAGGTATCCAGAGTGCCAACGTCATGCAATCGAGCGGCAAACGTGCCCAGCGTCAGGAGACACAAGGGCCGCGATGTCCGCCATGGCGCGCGGATGGCCATGTCGGCAGCGTGCTGGAGGTGTCGGGTGGCGGTCTCCAGGTCACCTTCCATCTCGCAAAGCTGTCCGTAGAGGTTGAGCAAGAGCGACTGCAGCCCGTCTTCGATGGGCTGCAACAGCAATTGCTGTATCACCTCGGTACCTGGTTCGGCGCCCGGCTCCTCCGGGTGCGCCAGGCGCAATTGCAATGCCGACAACAGCCACCAGCGGCGAGAGGCCGGGGGCAACGACATGGGATGACGCGACACCCATCGTCGCCACCAGGGTGCATCGACGGGCGCCGCTCTGGACGCACACAACAAGTGCGCGGCCGTCGCCAGTTGGCGGTGGGCAGTCTCCGTATCGGCCTCAAGCAACGCATCTGCGTGGGCTTGAGTCAACGCAATTTCTTCGGGGCGCCCGCCAGCCTGCGTTGCCACCATGGCTTCGCACAGGTCCAACCAGATGGCGTAGCGCAAGCCATTCGCCGGCGTCGCGAGAGTCGAAAGCCGATGCAGTTCGGCAGCCACGCCTGCGTCATCCCGCCACGCCGCTTCCATCAGCAGATCGGCCAGTACGTCGCCGCTGACCTTGGGCAGCAAGGTGGACCACGCACTCGACAGCGGGGCAATGGTGTGCGCCTGGCCAGGTACCGTCGGCTGGGGCAGCAAGGCGAGCTGTTCCCAACAGCGAGGCTTGGCGGCGGAACAAGGGACCAGCAGCATCGCGTTGAGCTGAGCGAGCAGGGCGGCAGCGCCAGCCGCTCGCCATACCGCTTCAAATGGCGACCCTGCCAGCCCATCCAGCTGGTGCCGATGCCCACCCTTGTCGATCATCTCCAGCGTCGCGCCGAAGTCGCCGTCCCCCAGGGAACGCACCTCGCAATGCGTTGTGATGGCGGTGTTGGGGCCTGGTATCCGCATGTCGTCGCGCACGGCGACGCCATGACTTTGAAGGGCCCATATGCCAAAGGCGTCCAGCGCGGCCACAGCCCAGGGCTCCTGACAGGACAGCCCGGATGCGGAAATGCGCTGCCAATCCCAGACGCCCGCCTCCCTGTGGGACAGCAGTTCGGACGGCATGATTCGGCGACGCTCAACATCCGCCGCCAGTCGGTAGCCGACACGATGCACCGTGCGAACCAGCTCGGGAAGCGAGGCGTCGGTGTACAGCGCCTTGCGCACCTTGAGCACGCTTTGGGCGATCACCGATGTCGACACGAAGCGACTGGACCAGACGTTGTCGAGCAGTTCGTCCTTGGTGACTACCCGCCCAGCATGGCGAAGCAGGTAAGCCAACAGATCAAAGCAGCGTCGCTCCATGGGGCGCAGCACGCCCTCATGCCGCAACTCGCGCCGATCGGTGCGCAGCACGAATGCGCCGAATCGATACTCCTCGGCGGGCCAGATCGCATCCCGCGTTGCCCCCTTGAATGTTTCGGTCAACCCGATCGATTGTCGGCTTTCCCCCTTGCTGCGCTCGCGCATGACGGCCTTCCCTTACCTGAAAGGGCCGATTAGAGCACCGCTAAAGTCGTCAATTTTTCGTGATTGCGGCCGCTCTTTTAGTCGTTTGGTACTCGACGCAGCACACGCATCAATGCATCGAGGCCAGCAGCATGTCGCGGTAGTCCTGCTCGGTGGCGAGGCGTGGGTTGGTCTTGTGACAGTGGTCGGCCATGGCGCCTTCGATGACGCGATCAAACACCGATGCATCGACGCCCATGGCCACCAGGCCGGCCGGCAGACCCAGACGAGCGCTCATGTCTTTGACGGCGTCGGCCACCGCCGAGCCGTCGCTCAGTCCCATGGCCTGCGCCATTCGATGCAACCGGTCTTCCTTTTGCATGGACTCGGTCTGGGCGTTGAAACGGATCACGGCAGGCAGGAAAACGGCATTGAGCGTGCCATGGTGCAGGCGCGGATTGATGCCACCCAGGCTGTGGCTGAGGCTGTGCACGCAACCCAGTCCTTTCTGAAACGCCATGGCGCCTTGCATGCTGGCGCTCATCATGTGCATGCGTGCCTCGCGGTCGCTGCCGTCTTTCGTGGCGCGCTCGATGTGCGCCCACCCACGGCGAAGTCCATCGAGCGCAATGCCGTCGGCCGGCGGATTGAAGGCCGCGCTCATGAAGGTTTCCATGCAGTGCGCAATGGCGTCCATGCCGGTGGCGGCCGTCAGCAGCGGTGGCAGGCCCAGGGTGAGTTCGGGGTCGAGCAGGGCGGTCTTGGGCACCAGGTGCCAGCTGTGAAACCCCAGCTTGCGCCCATCGTCGACGATGACGATGGCGCCGCGCGCCACCTCGCTGCCGGTGCCGGCCGTGGTGGGCACGGCAATCAGCGGGGGCACCGCATCGGTGATCCGGGGTGAGCCGCCCTCAATCGTGGCGTAGGTCTTGAGCGGGCCGTCGTGCGTGGCCGCGATCGCCACGCCCTTGCCGCAGTCGATGGCGCTGCCGCCACCCAGAGCGATCAGGCCGTCACATTGGTTGGTGCGAAACACCTCCACGGCGGCACGCACGGCCGCTTCGGTCGGGTTGGATGGTGTCTGGTCAAACACGGCAGGCTTCATGCCCGGCAGCGCCTGTAGCAGGCGATCGAGCAGGCCGGCGGCCTTGACGCCCGCGTCTGTCACCACCAGCGGGCGCGCCATGCCCACGCGTTCGCATTCGGCCTTCAGCTGAGCCAAAGCCCCGTAGTCGATGAGGATGTTTGTCACGTAAAGGATCTGGGGCACGGCTGTCTCCGGTTATGTTCGCGCGTCGCCCGAACTATAGGCACACCGCTGCACCCAGCGGTCGCCCAAAAGACAATCCCCCGATGACATCGCACCGCAACCCCCGCGCCCTGTTGACCCCGCCGATGCGCAGTGTGATCGACCGGATCGCTCGCGCCGGCCATCCGCCGTTTCATGCGCTGGCGCCCGATCAGGCGCGCGCGGCCTATGCGGCCGGTGCCGATGTGCTGGACATTCAGCCGCACGCGGTGAAACGCGACGAGGCCTTGGCCATCACCGCGCGCGACGGTGCCGTCTTGCCGGCGCGCCTGTTCGATGGCAGCCATGGCACGCCGGCACCCGTGCTTCTGTATTTCCATGGCGGCGGTTTCACCATCGGCAGCGTGGCCACGCACGAACGCCTGTGCCGTGCGCTGGCGCATCACGCGCAATGCGCAGTGGTGTCGGTGGACTACCGGCTCGCACCCGAGGCGAAGTTCCCCACCGCGGTTCACGACGCCTGGGACAGTCTGGCCTGGCTGCGCGCGCACGGCAGTGACCTGGGCCTGGATGTGTCGCGCGTGGCGGTGGGCGGTGACAGTGCCGGTGGCACCTTGTCGGCCGTGACGGCCATCGCTGCGCGCGACGCGGGTGTGCCACTGGCGCTGCAACTGCTGTTCTACCCAGGTTGCGCCGGCCACCAGAACACCGACTCGCACCACCGTTTTGCCGAAGGCTTCTTGCTGGAGGTGCCACACATTTCGTACTTTTTCCACCAATACTTGCGCGATGCCCGCGACCGTGACGACTGGCGCTTTGCGCCGCTGGACGGGCTGGCCGAAGACGGCCACACCAAGGACCTCGATGGGGTTGCCCCGGCCTGGATCGGCCTGGCAGAGTGCGATCCCCTGGTGGACGAAGGCGTGGCCTACGGCGACCGCCTGCGGCTGGCAGGTGTGCCGGTCGACCTTGAAATCTATGCGGGCGTGGTGCATGGCTTCATCCAGTTCGGCCGCGCCATCCCCGAAGCACTGCGCGCCCATCAAGACGCCGCCCGCGCCCTGCGCCAAGCCTTTGGAATCCACTGACATGCCCCAAGCCAAACGATCCGAGTTCCGTTTTTTTCATCGCCTGCGGGTGCGCTGGGCCGAAGTGGACATGCAGAAGATCGTGTTCAACGCGCACTACCTGATGTATTTCGACACCGCCATCACCGACTACTGGCGGGCCATGGCCATGCCGTACGAGGAGGGCATGCAGTTGCTGGCGGGTGACCTCTACGTGGTGAAGGCCACGGTCGAATTCCATGCCTCGGCGCGCATGGACGACCAGCTCGATGTGGCCTTGCGGTGCGAGCGCATCGGGCGCAGCTCCATCGCGTTTAGGGGCGCCATCTTTCGCGGTGATGAACACCTCATCAGCGGCGAGCTGGTCTACGTGTTCGCCAATCCCGAAACGCAGACGTCACTGCCCGTGCCCGATCGCCTGCGCAACATGCTTGAGGGCTTCGAGGCCGGCCAGGACATGGTCTCGGTGGCCGTGGGCGACTGGCAGACGCTGGGCGCAGGCGCCAGCGCCATCCGCAAGGCGGTGTTCGTGCAAGAGCAGCGCATTCCCATGGAGCTGGAGCTGGACGCGGCCGACGCCACCGCCGTGCATGCGCTTGCCACCAACCGGCTGGGCCAGGTGATCGGCACCGGGCGATTGCTGCAGGCGCAGCCGGGTGTTGCCAAGATCGGTCGCATGGCCGTGCACCGCACGCTGCGCGGCAGCAGCGTGGGGCGGCGTTTGTTGCTGGCCCTGATGGACGCTGCGCGAGAACGGGGCGATCAACAGGTGATGCTGCATGCCCAGCGCAGCGCGGTCGGGTTTTACGATCGCCTGGGCTTCGTCGCGCACGGCGCACCCTTCGAGGAGGCCGGCATCGAGCACCTGGAGATGGTCAAGGCACTGTGAGCACTTCTCGCCGGTGAGCCGCGGTTGCCAACGATGGCAGCGCGGCATTGGGTGCGTGCGTCCATTCGTCCATCGTCACCGCAGCGCCGACCACCCGCAGCACGGTACTGGTGCGGGTGGCGTAGCCCCGTTCGGGCATGCGAACGAACGGACTGGACAGCGCCCGTTCCACCTCAATCGGTACACCCGATGAGGGCAACTCGGCGTCCTGGGCATGCCGGGCATCGGTGAGGGCCTCACCCAGCAGGCCATCTGCCTCGGCAGGGGCGTGCAGGGCGTGCCGCAGGGCATCCGACAGCCGCCGCGATTTGGGCCATGGCGTGTTCAAGCTGGCGTTGGACAAGGTATGCACCCCTGGGGAGATGGCCGCGCAATGCAGCCGAGCGCTCGTCCGCGGATCGGCGCCGTGCGGGTCGCCCGGGTCCCGGTTACTGATCCAGGTCCAGCCACCTTCGACGATCGAGCCCACCACCAGGTTGAAGCCGGCGTAGTCGGCGGCGCCGAGCGATTGGGTGAATTCGTCCAGCGAGACGTCACCCCGCAACCAGCGCGTGACCAGCTCCCCACGACTTCGCTCCCCGCGCGCCAGATCGGCCTGGCGCACATTGGTCAGCCACGCCACGCGCCCCGAGGCCGTCACGCCCATCCACATGCCGCCGTCGCGCAGATCGCGCCCACCCACGACCGCGACGCCGTTGTCCAGTTGCCAGCGGTGCAGCGCGGCGGTGGGGCGCTCGAGGTACTCGTCGCGATTGGCGGCCACCCACAGCCCACAGCCGGGTGCGGCGTCGATGGCGAAGGCCACCAGGCACATGTCAGATGTCGTCGAGCAGGGGATAGGGCAGGGGCAACACGCTCAGACCCGCCTTGCCCGCGTGCAACGGCTGACCATCGACAGCGGCCACCTGCAGCGACGCGATGGCACGCCAACCGCCCGCCGGATCGATCGCTGCCTGCACCACGGTGCCGCAGGGCTGCTCCGCATCGCCCGGATGAAAAACCTCCTGTCCGGCCTGCACAGGCGCGTCGGCCCGCAAAACAAAGGCTCGGCGCTTGAGCGTGCCGCGGAACTGGCTGCGCGCGACCACCTCCTGGCCCGGGTAACAGCCCTTCTTGAAATTGACACCGCCCACCGATTCGTAGTTGAGCATTTGCGGCACAAAGGCATCAACGACGGGCTGCGTGAGCGTGGCCACGCCGCTGGCAACATCCCGGTAAGCCCACGATTCGTGGGCGAGGGGTGCGGCATCCGGGGCCGTACCGGCCGGGCCGATCCACAACGCGCGCGCAATGCCTTCGGACGGGTACAGGCGCACCACGCTGACTTCGCCGTCGCGCTGGTGCGACCAGGGTGGTGCAGGCAGTGCGGACGGGACGGCATCGCCGAGCATGCCGTGGACCTGCCAGGCCTCGCTGGCGTCACTGAGTTTGACCTTGGCGCGCAGCACAAACATCTGCAATCGCTTGAGCGTGGCCGCCAGCAGGTCCCGGCTGCACACCAGCAGCAACTGATCGGGCCCGCGCTTAACGGCCACGAAGCTGGCCAGCATGCGGCCCTTGGCCGAGCAGAAGGCGGCCAGGCGCGCTTCGCTAAAGCCCATCAGGGAAAAGTCCTGGGTCAGCTGGCCGTGCAAAAACGCGGCGGCTTGCTCGCCCTCGGCGGCAATGACGCCCAGTTCGGGCAGTGCGGCCGCGCCGCTGGCGACGTGAACGGCATCGGAAAGGGGATAAGAGGACATGCGGTCGATGAGGGGTCTGGCGGCCGTGACCGGAGGACACGTGCCGCCGGTGGAGGCCGGGGACCCGCGAATTATCATGACGACCCGCGTGCGCCGCCGCCGCCCGGCGCCTTCCCCCTGTCGACAGCAAGTTTTCGATGCGCGTTCTCAGAACCCTGGTGGTCTACCCCCTCCTGCTGCTCGCAGTAGCCTTCATGCTTGGCCACTGGTGGGTGCACAAGCCGCTGGCGCTGCCGGCCCAGGCCACCGCCGACAAGCCGCTGGAGCTCGACATTGCGCCCGGCAGCTCCGCCCGGGCCGTGGCGCGCCGGGTCCAGGCCGCCGGCGTCGACGTCATGCCCGAACTGCTGTTCGCCTGGTTTCGCCTGTCGGGCCAGTCGCGCGACATCAAGTCGGGCGTGTACGAAATCGATCCGGGTGACACGCCACGCTCCCTGCTGTCCAAACTGGTCCGGGGTGAGCAGGCCTTGATCAGCGTGCAGATCGTCGAAGGACTGACCGCTGCCCAGGCCATTGGCGCCTTGCAAGCCTCGCCGGACCTCACCCAGGACCTCGCCGGCCTGAGCCTCGAGCAGATCATGGAGCGCCTGGGCAAGGCCGGCGTGCATGCCGAGGGCCGGTTCTTCCCAGACACCTACCGCGTGGTCAAACACGCCACCTTGTCGTCGGTGCTGCGCGAAGCGGCCCGCGCCATGGATGAGCGCCTGGCGCGCGCCTGGGACAGCCGCGACCCGGCATCGCCGTTGCAATCGCCCGAAGAAGCCCTGGTGCTGGCCAGCATCGTCGAGAAGGAAACCGGTCGCGACGCGGATCGCTCGCTGGTGGCCGGTGTGTTCTCCAATCGCCTGCGGGTGGGCATGCGGCTGCAGACCGACCCCACCGTCATCTACGGCCTGGGCGAGCGCTTCGACGGCAACCTGCGCCGCGTCGACCTGACCACCGACACCCCCTACAACACCTATACGCGTGCCGGGCTGCCGCCGACACCAATCGCGCTGCCCGGCATGGCCTCGCTGATGGCAGCAGTTCAACCGGCCAGTACCAAAGCCATGTATTTCGTCGCGCGGGGTGATGGGTCGAGCCACTTCAGTGCCACGCTGGGCGAACACAACGCCGCGGTTCGACGCTACCAGTTGCGCCGCTGATCCGCATGTCACTTCCCCAGGGTCTTTTCATCTCCTTCGAAGGCATCGACGGCGCAGGCAAGTCCACCCACATCGATGCCATCGCCCAGGCGTTCAGCGCACAGGGCCGCCAGGTCGTGCTCACGCGCGAGCCGGGCGGCACACCGCTGGCCGAAAAGCTGCGCGAGCTCGTGCTCAACGACCCCATGGATCCGCTGAGCGAAGCCTTGCTGATGTTCGCCGCCCGGCGCGACCACCTCGTCAACGTCATTGAACCCGCTCTGGCTGCCGGCGCGGTCGTGCTGTGCGACCGGTTTACCGACGCCACCTTTGCCTACCAGGGCCATGGCCGGGGCTTTGACCTGTCGGTGCTGACCACGCTGGAGCAATGGGTGCAGGGCAGGACGCATGGCGGCCTGCGTCAACCCGACCTGACCATCTGGTTCGACCTGCCCGCTGCGGTGGCGGCCCAACGCCTGGCCACCGCACGCGTGCCCGACCGCTTCGAAGCCCAGCCCCAGGCGTTCTTCGAACGCGTGGCCCAGGGCTACGCCGCGAGGGCCGCTGCCGAGCCGGCGCGTTTTGCCCGTATCGCGGCCGACCAGGCCCGCGAGCAAGTGGCGCAGGCCGTGCGCGAGGCCTTTGTGCAGAGAGGGTGGTTGGCCCAGCCATGAGCGCCACCTCGCACGCCCTGGCTCCCTGGCTGCTGCGCCAGCTCCGGCAATTGCTGGGCCAGCGTGGGCACGCAGTGCTGCTGGCGGGCCCCTCGGGGCTCGGCCAGTACGAGCTGGCGCTGGCCCTGGCTCGGGCCTGGTTGTGCGAGCGACCCACGGCGGACGGCGCGTGTGGTCAATGCGCCAGTTGCCACGCCATCGACGTGCGCACCCATGCCGACCTGTGCGCGCTCATGCCCGAGACGCTGTGCATGACGCTGGGCTGGCCCATCGACGAGAGCGATCAGCGCGAGATCGACGACAAGAAGCGCAAACCCAGCCGCTTCATCCGCGTCGAGGCGGCTCGCCAGGCCGTGGCGTTCACCCAGACCACCAGCGCGCGCGGTGGTCTGAAGGTGGTGATGGTGTACCCGGCGGACCGGCTCAACATTGAAGCCGCCAACACATTGCTCAAGACCCTGGAAGAGCCCTCGCCGGGCGTGCGATTCGTGCTCGCCACCGAGGCTGTGCATCAGTTGTTGCCCACCATCCGCAGCCGCTGCCAGACGGTGCAGCTGGGCTGGCCAGACCCCGTGGAGGGTCGCGAATGGCTGCAGGACCACGGCGGACTCAGCGAATCGGCGGCCATGGCGTGGTGGCAGGCCTCGGGTGGACGCCCCGACATGGCGCTGGCGCTGGCCGGCAGCGGGTTGACGCCCCAGCAGTGGCTGGGTCTGCCGCATGCCCTGGCCCGCGGCGACTGGACCTCGTTGGCCGATCAGACGCCCAGCGCACAGCTCGATGTGCTGCAAAAGCTCTGCCACGACCTGATGGCACACGCTGCGGGTGCCACCACCCGATTCTTCCCCGCCGAGCACCTGCCCGCACCACCGCCCTGGCGCGTGCTGGCACTGTGGTCTCGCGAGCTCACCCTGGCAGCGCGCAGCGTGGAACACCCCTTCCAGGCCGGCCTGCTGCAGGAGGCATGGGCCGCGCGCGCTCGCGAGGCGTTGGGGACCGCCCGTCGCTGAATGCCCCCCGATCGTGACCCAATGCCGGAACTGGACCCGCTCTCGGGTTTGAATCGGACCTTTGCTGACTCTGAACACCCGTAAACTCGCGCCCCATGAGCACCAATCCGACCACCGCTGCGGCCCGCCCCAGCGTGATCCAGCTCTCGATCAAGGAGAAGGCCGCGCTGTACGCCGCCTACATCCCGCTGTTCGGTGAGGGTGGCATCTTCATTCCTTCGTCGCGTGAGTACCGCCTCGGCGACGACGTCTATGTGTTGCTGAGCCTGCCGGAAGACCCGCAGCGCTACCCGGTGGCGGGCAAGGTGGCCTGGGTCACGCCTGCCAAGGCACAGGGCGGGCGCACGCAGGGCGTGGGCATCCGCTTCCCGGCGGACGAAAAGTCCAAACAGCTCAAGCTCAAGATCGAAGAGATCCTGGGTGCCAACCTGAACTCGGACCGCCAGACCCAGACGCTCTGACCCGCCAAGCGCCTCGGACAACGCCTCGCCGCTGACAGCCGCGAGGCGTTTTTCATGGATCATCGCCGCATGTTCACCGACTCCCATTGCCACCTCAGCTACCCCGGCCTGCGCGAAAACATCCCGCAGGTGCTGGCCGACATGCAGGCCGCCGCCGTTGACCGCGCTTTGTGCATCTGCACGACCCTGGAAGAGTTCGACGACGTCCATTCGATCGCCATGGGCAGCGACGCCCTGTGGGCAACGGTGGGTGTGCACCCCGACAACGACGATGTGCGCGAGCCCACCCTGGAGGACCTGCTGGCCAGCGCGGCAAGGCCCAAGGTGGTGGGCATCGGCGAGACCGGACTGGACTACTACCGGCTGGGCGAGCGCAGCCTGGCCGACATGGAATGGCAGCGCGAACGGTTCCGGGTCCACATTCGCGCCGCGCGCGCAACCGGGTTGCCGTTGGTGATCCACACCCGCTCGGCGTCCGACGACACGCTGGCCATCCTGCGCGAGGAGGGTGGTTTCGGCTCGGCCGACCGGGGCAACGTGGCGCGCGGTGTGTTCCATTGCTTCACCGAAACCGACGCAGTGGCCAAGGCGGCGCTGGACCTGGGCTTCTACATCTCGTTTTCGGGCATCGTGACCTTTCGCAATGCCGCCGACCTGCGTGAGACTGCCCGCTGGGTGCCCGACGACCGCTTGCTGATCGAAACCGACAGCCCCTACCTGGCGCCCGTGCCCCACCGCGGCAAGACCAACACGCCGGCCTGGGTGCCCCACGTGGCGAGCGCGCTGGCGCAGGTGAGGGAGGTTGAAGTGGCCTCGATTGCCGACTGCACGAACGCCAACTTCGAGCGCCTGTTCGATCGTGTTCTGGCCAGAGTCCAAGCTGTCAATTCCTGAGAAATCACATGCGATTAATCAAAAAGCGCATTGTCATTCAATGGTTATTTGCCGTTTCAATAACACCTGCTTTGAGCGCTCGGGCGCAGTCGTATGACGACTTTTTTGCCGCCATCAAGCGCGACGACATCGACACTGTGCAGCGGCTGGCATCGCGAGGGTTCGATCTCAATACGCTCGACCCGTCCGGCCAGCACCCGCTGTACCTGGCCATCCGCGATGAGGCCCCCAAGGTCAGCACCTACCTGGTCCGGCAGCCGTCGGTGAAGGTCGAGGTGCGCAACGCCAAAGGGGAGTCACCCCTGATGATGGCCGCGCTCAAGGCCCGGCTCGACCTGATTGAGGCCCTCATTGCGCGCGGCGCCGAGGTCAACAAGCCCGGATGGGCACCCTTGCACTACGCCGCCACCAACCCTGGCGAACAAAGCCTGCCGGTGGCGCGTCTGTTGCTTGAACGCTATGCCTTCATCGACGCGCAGTCGCCCAACGGCACCACGCCGCTGATGATGGCCGCCCACTACGGCAACAAGGCGGTGGTCAAGCTGCTGCTCGACGAGGGCGCCGACACCGCGATGAAGAACGAGCAGGGGCTCAGCGCCATCGACTTCGCTCATCGCGCGGGGCGCGGCGATGTGGCCGAGCTGATCGCCGCCGCCATCCGCCAGCGGCAATCCACTGGCAAGTGGTGAAAGGGCGAATGGGCGTCGCGCAGGCGACGCCTGTGCGTAGGTGAATCCCACATGACCGCGCCCTGAGGGGCCGCGCACAATCTGGCGGTTTGGAAATTCGAGGAGACGTCTTGAAGATCGCCAGCCAGAAGGACTTCCTGTCCGGAATCATGTTCATGGCCGTGGGCATAGCGTTCGCGCTTGGTGCCCGCAATTTCGACATCGGCGAAGCCGCGCGCATGGGGCCGGGGTACTTCCCGTTCATGCTGGGCATCTTGCTGGCTGTGCTGGGCGTGGTCATCACGCTGCAAGGCGTGCGGGGCTCGCCACGTGCGGGTGAAGACATCGGCACCTTGTCGTGGCGCCCGCTGCTGTTCATCCTGGGCGCCAACCTGGCGTTCGGCGCGCTGCTCGTGGGTGTGCCTGCACTGGGCATTCCGGCGTTCGGTCTGATCGTGGCGCTCTATGCGCTGGTGATCATCTCAGGCTACGCCCGTCCGGACCACCGGCTCAAGGAGTCGATCGTGCTGGCCACCATCCTGGCGGTGGGCAGTTATGTCGCCTTCGTCTACGCGCTGCGCCTGCAGTTCCCCGTGTTGCCCTGGTTCCTGCAGCCCTGAGGCCGGAGACTATTCATGGATCTGATCAACAACCTCCTGCTGGGCTTCGGCGTTGCCGTCTCGCTGCAGAACATCATTTACTGCTTTGTCGGCGTGCTGCTGGGCACGCTGATCGGTGTGTTGCCGGGCCTGGGCCCGCTGGCCACCATCGCCATGCTGCTGCCAGTCACCTACGGGCTGGAGCCGGTGTCGGCACTCATCATGCTGGCCGGCATCTACTACGGCGCGCAGTACGGCGGCTCCACCACCGCCATCCTGGTCAACCTGCCGGGCGAGTCGTCGTCGGTGGTGACCGTGATCGACGGTTACCAGATGGCCCGCAAGGGCAGGGCAGGCCCCGCGCTGGCGGCTGCCGGTCTGGGCTCGTTCTTTGCTGGCTGCGTGGCCACCCTGGTGCTGGCCGCCTTTGCGCCGCCGCTGACGGAAGTCGCGCTGAGTTTCGGCCCGTCCGAGTACTTCGCGCTCATGGTGCTGGGCCTGATCGGCGCGGTGGTGCTGGCCTCGGGTTCGCTGCTCAAGGCACTGGCGATGATTGTGCTTGGTCTGCTGCTGGGCCTGGTCGGCACCGACATCAACTCCGGCGTCGCGCGCTTCACCTTCGACATTCCGGAACTCACCGACGGCATCAGCTTCGTGGTGGTGGCCATGGGCGTGTTCGGCTATGGCGAGATCATCAGCAACCTGTCGCACGACGACGAAAACCGCGAAGTGTTCACCGCCAAGGTCACGGGCATCATGCCCACGGCCGAGGACTTCAAGCTCATGCTGCCGGCGGTCATTCGCGGCACGGCGCTGGGCTCGGCGCTCGGCATCCTGCCGGGTGGCGGCGCCTTGTTGTCTTCGTTTGCGGCCTACACCATCGAGAAGAAGACCAAGCTCAAACCCGGTGAGGTGCCGTTCGGCCAAGGCAACATCCGCGGTGTGGCGGCGCCGGAGTCGGCCAACAACGCTGGCTCGCAGACCTCCTTCATTCCGCTGCTGACGCTGGGCATTCCACCCAACGCCGTGATGGCACTGATGGTGGGTGCCATGACCATCCACAACATCCAGCCCGGCCCGCAGGTGATGACCAGCAACCCGGACCTGTTCTGGGGCCTGATCGCCTCGATGTGGATCGGCAACGCCATGCTGATCATCCTGAACCTGCCCCTGATCGGGCTGTGGATCAAGCTGCTGACGGTGCCCTACAAGTGGCTGTACCCGGCGATCGTGCTGTTCTGTGCCATTGGCGTGTACTCGACCAACAACAACAGCTTCGACATCTGGATGGTCGCCATCTTCGGCTTCATCGGCTACGCCTTCATCAAGCTCGGCTGTGAGCCAGCGCCCTTGCTGCTGGGCTTCATCCTGGGGCCGATGATGGAGGAGTACCTGCGCCGCGCCTTGCTGATCTCGCGTGGCGACTGGGGCGTGTTCGTGACACGTCCAATCTCGGCGTCGCTGCTGGTGGCGGCCCTGGTGCTGCTGGCGATCGTGTTGCTACCTTCGGTCAAGAAGAAGCGCGAGGAAGCGTTCGTCGAAGAGTGACGGCGCTTGGCAAGTCACAACAAAAAGCCCCGGTGCTCGCGCCCGGGGCTTTTTGCTGTGGGTAAGACGCCAGCCGATCAGTCGAACAGTCGGGCAGCCACCTCGGAGCCAAACGATTCGGTCGCGAAAGTCCTAGCCGCTGCCTGTCGGGCTTCCGGGCCCAGGCGTGGCGCCCGATTGGCAATTTCCCTCATTGCGCGCTGACTGGTCTCCTTGACCGGCGCCGACACAGACGACGAATACGGCGTACCCACTGAACGGAGAGTTTGCTGGATGGTGCTCATGGTGCTTCTGCGTGAATTTGGAGGACGGTGAATGGCTTTGAGGACTGGCTCAGGCAAACATGCCGATGTCCAGGCGGTTTGGCTCAAGCGGCATGGAAGGCTTCTGTGGCATCAGCGGTTGTGCCACCACGTCGCGCCACAACTGAATTTGCTCTGTCAGGTGGTCCAGCTCTGCGCCCAAGGCCACGGCATCGAGCTCGTGCAGCGACCAGTTGGCCAGCAGCTCGTAGCGGTTGTCCGGGGCCAGGCCCAGCGCAGGCATCGGAATGACACCCTGGCTGCGCAGGATGAGTTCGTTGATGGCATGCCGCTGTGCGGTGTCCGCCACCAGCCCGAGTTCGGCGCGAAACCGGATCTGCTGACTGGGACCGTCGTATTCGGCGTCCAGCAGCGTCTCGTCGCGCAGCACCACGATCCAGGCGTCCGAGCCTTCTTCACGCACCACCGCCCAGGCACTGGAATGTTCGGCGGCTTTTTGCAGCAGGTCTTCGACAATGGCGACGTCCATGGGCTTTGGTGGCAATGGATGAGAGGATGGCTGGTGGGTAACGGCTGAACTGGTCTGGGTTCCTCATCCTGTCGATAGTTTCTACGATGTATATTATGTAAAGTTAAAGATTGCCCGATGCTGGCTTGAAACTTGCCAGTGTTCCGGTGCCAATTTCCCGGCCAATGGCCCCGGGCAAATCCCAGCCTCCTGGAGCCAGCGTCGGCTGGGGCCAGACCTACAATCCGCTCGCCAAAATTCAATGGTGCACAACGCACCCAATGAGGAAACCCGTTCATGAAATACCTCGCCTTGTCCGCCACCCTGTTCGCAGCCGCCGCCCTGACGGCCTGTGGTCAGAAGGAAGAACCCGCGCCCGCTGCTGCGCCCGCGCCGGCGCCTGCTGCCGCACCCGCTGCTGCACCGGCGCCCGAAATGCCCGAACTCAAGGTCGCCATCGACCCCACGTACGAGCCCTTCACCTTCAAAACGTCGGACGGCAAGCCCACCGGCTTTGACGTGGACATCGCCGAAGCCCTTTGCAACCAGATCAAGCGCAAGTGCGTCTACGTCGAGCAACTCTGGGACAGCATGATCCCCGGCCTGCAGGCCAAGAAGTACGACGTGATCATCAGCTCGATGTCCATCACCGACGAGCGCAAGAAGGTCATCGACTTCACGGACAAGTACTACAACACGCCCAGCCGCATCGTGGTCAAGGCCGACACCGCCTTCACCGATCTGCCATCGCTCAAAGGCAAGAAGATCGGCGTGCTCAAAGGCAGCACGCAAGAGAAATACGCCATGGGTGAACTCAAGCCCGCAGGTGTGGTCGTGACCCCCTACGAAGCGCAGGACCAAGTCTACCTCGACATCAAATCGGGCCGCCTGGACGGCACCGTGGCCGACGCTGTCGAAGTCACTGGTGGCTTCCTGAGCAAACCCGAAGGCCAGGGCTATGGCTTCGTGGGTCCGGTGCTCAACGACGTCAAGTACTTCGGCTACGGCGCCGGTGTGGCCCTGCGTCAGGGCGAAGACGGCCTCAAGACCGAATTGAACGACGCCATCAAGGCCATCCGTGCCAACGGCGTCTACGACACGGTCGCCAAGAAGTACTTCAACTTCGACGTGTACGGCCAATAAGCTGCACGGGTTTTGTCCAGCTACTTTCAGCTGATCCTGCAAGGCGCCCTCGTCACCGTGGGCGTCTCGCTGGCATCGCTGGCACTGTCGATCGTGCTGGGGTTGGCGGGCGCGGCGGCAAAGCTGTCGGGCCGGCCTCCACTGGTGGGCCTGGCCACGGTCTACACCACCGTGGTGCGTGGTGTGCCTGAACTGGTGCTCATGCTGCTGATCTTCTACGGCGGCACCATCGGGCTCAACCACCTCATCGAAGCGCTCGGCAGCCGCCAGACGATCGACATCAACCCGTTTGCCGCCGGTGTGCTGACCATCGGGTTCATCTACGGCGCCTACATGACCGAAACCTTCCGGGGGGCGATCCTCGCCATCCCGAGAGGCCAGATGGAGGCCGCCTGGGCCTTCGGCATGGGCAATGTGCGCACCTTTGTGCGCATCACCCTGCCGCAGATGGTGCGCTACGCCATTCCCGGCTTCACCAACAACTGGCTGGTACTGATCAAGTCGACGGCCCTGGTCAGCCTGATCGGCCTGCACGACATGACCTACCTGGCCAAGCAGGCCAGCGCGGCCACACGCCAGCCGTTCACCTTCTTCCTGTTCGCGGCCGCACTGTTCCTGGTCTACACATCGGTGTCGCTGTGGGCACTGCGATGGGTGGACCGCCGCTTCAGCCTCGGCGTCAAGCGCGGCCACGTCTGAGGGTTGAACGATGCGCTGGTCCGTCATCTTCGAACCCGAGCACCTGGCGATGTACGCGCACGGCGCGGCCACCACGCTGGGGCTGTTGCTGTCTTCGCTGGCCATTGGCGCCGTGCTGGCGCTGGTCTTCGCGGTCGCCCTCACCCACGGCCCACGGCCTTTGCGCTGGCTCGTCGGTGCCTACACCTATGTCATCCGCGGCACGCCGCTGCTGATTCAGGTCTACATGATCTATTACGGCCTGGCCCAACTCGAGTGGATCCAGGCGCGCTGGGACGCGGTCTGGCCCTGGATCTATTTCAAGGACGCGTTTTTCTGCATCCTGCTGGCCTTCAGCCTCAACACCGCGGGCTACACCGCCGAGATGCTGGCCGGCTCCATCCGCGAAACCTCCGCCGGCGAAATCGAAGCCGCGCAAGCCATGGGCATGGGCCGCTGGCTGGCCCTGCGCCGCATCGTGCTGCCCAGCGCCATCCGGCGCACCCTGCCCGCTTACAGCAACGAGGTGGTGATGATGCTGCACAGCACCAGCCTGGCCAGCGCGGTGCCCGCCATGCTCGACATCACCGCCGCGGCCAGCCGCATCTACTCCGACTACTACCTGCCGTTCGAGGCCTATTTGTTCGCCGCCGGCATCTACCTGTCCATCACCTTCAGCCTGGTGGGTCTGTTCAAGCTCACCGAGCGACGACTGCTGGCGCATCTGGCGCCACGAACGCACTGACGACAGCAACGCATCATGGTCCGCACCGAACATCCGTTGGTCAGCGCCAGCCTGGGGCACCAGAAGACCCTGGTGTCGTTTGCCTACGGCGACCCCACGGCGCGGCCCAAGGTCTACATCCAGGCAAGTCTGCACGCCGAAGAACTGCCCGGCATGCTGGTGGCGCACCACCTGCGCCCCATGCTCGATCAGGCCGAGCGCGAAGGACGCGTGCGCGGCCACGTGGTGCTGGTGCCAGCAGCCAACCCGATCGGCCTGGCCCAGCGGCTCGACCACAAGGCCATGGGCCGCTTCGAGCTCGGCAGCGGCCAGAACTTCAACCGGCACTACCCCGACCTCGCGGGCGCCGTGCTCGACGTGGTGAAGGATCGCCTCGGTCCGGATGCCGCCGCCAACGTGGCGCTGGTGCGCTCGGCCGTCACCGACTGGCTGCGGGCCTGGACACCGGCCACCGAGCTGGACAGCCTGCGACACGAACTGCTGCTGATGGCGCACGACGCTGACGTGGTGCTGGACATGCATTGCGACTGGGAGGCCGTGATGCACATGTACGCCGAAGAGGCCTGCTGGCCGCCGCTGGCGCCCCTGGCCAGCCTGCTGGCCTGCCAGGCCGTGCTCATTGCCCGCGATTCGGGCGGCGGCCCCTTCGACGAATGTCTGTCGGGGCTTTGGTGGCAGTTGGCAGAGCGGTTGCGGGCCCTTGGTGTGCGCCATCCGCTGCCCCAGGGCTGTGCCAGCACCACGCTCGAATTTCGCGGCGAGGCCGACGTCACCCACGACCACGCCCGACGCGACGCCAAGGCCATCGTCGCGTTCCTCGCCCACCTGGGTGTGCTGGCGGGGCCCGCCCCTGCCCTGCCTGCACCCAGTTGTGAGCCGACCCCCCTGGCAGGCTCCGAAACGCTCAACAGCCCGGTCGCGGGCGTCGTGGTCTTTCATGCCCGCCCCGGCGACATGCTTGCCGTTGGCGATCTCGTGGCCGAGGTCATCGACCCCACCGCGGCCGATACCGCCCGCGTTCACCGCGTGGAGGCCGGTGTGGCCGGCGTGCTGTATGCCACCGTCGGCGAGCGCTACTGCGTCACCGGTGGCGAGATCGGCAAGATCGCCGGCGCCACCCCTTTTCGCACCGGCCCCTTGCTGGGCGCCTGACCTCACCGCTCCATGACCGAACCGACCTCAACCGCCGCCGCACCGCTGCTGGCCGTGCACGACATCCACAAGCGCTTCGGTGCCAACGAGGTGCTCAAGGGTGTCTCGCTGCAGGCGAACGCCGGCGACGTGATCAGCCTCATCGGCAGTTCAGGCTCGGGCAAGAGCACCCTCCTGCGCTGCATCAACCTGCTGGAAAAGCCCAACGCCGGGCGCATCGTGCTCGGCGGTGAGGAACTCAGACTCAAGGCCGGCCGGCACGGCGAGTTGCAGGCGGTCGACGCAGCCCAGCTGCAACGCCTGCGCACACGCCTGGCCATGGTGTTCCAGCACTTCAACCTCTGGGCCCACATGACGGTGCTGCAGAACATCATTGAAGCACCCGTGCACGTGCTGGGTGTCTCGCGCGATCAAGCGGTGCAGACGGCGCGCAAGTACCTCGAGCGTGTGGGTCTGCAAGGCGTCGAAGACCGCTACCCCGCGCACATGAGCGGTGGGCAACAGCAGCGCGTGGCCATTGCGCGCGCGCTGGCAGTGGAACCCGCGGTGATGCTGTTCGACGAGCCGACCTCGGCGCTCGACCCCGAACTGGTCGGCGAGGTCTTGCGCGTCATGAAATTGCTGGCCGAAGAAGGCCGCACCATGGTGGTGGTCACGCACGAGATGGGTTTTGCGCGCGAGGTGTCCTCGCACCTGATCTTTCTGCACAAAGGCTGCATCGAGGAGCAAGGGCAACCGGCCGAGGTGCTGGCGCGCCCCAAGAGCGAACGGCTGGCGCAGTTCCTCAAGGGCAACCTCAAGTAGACCGGCCCTGCTCCCAGGGCAGGCGAGCCTGGCGTTGCCTCAGGGCGTCAGCTCAAGCTGGTGCGCCCACCCGCTTGGGTTCAGGCTGAGCACACGTGACTCATTGGCGGCCCAGGCTTCGCTCATGTCGCGGTAGCGGCTCGAGAACACATTGCCGCTCTGGCCGGTCTGGTAGATGAAACGCGAGCGATCCAGATCGGCCAGATCGTAGATGGCGCGCAGGCTCGCGGCGTGCCGGTTGGCAAAAGGTGCGTCCACTTTGTCGAGGTGGTACTGCCCCACATTGACCGTGAACGGATCGCCCCCCGTCGGTACCGTCACGTTGAACAGCCGGGCCAACGGTTTCACCTCGGCAAAGGGCCGGTGCGCCGAGATCGCCGGGTGCACGTCGCCCCAGCGCCATTGGGCCACGTCGTCGCCGCACATGGTCACGATGCGCTGCAAGGCCCGCGTGAACGCCACGCTGCTGGCCGCCGCGCAGCCCGATGCGCCGCACCAGGCCGGGTCATCGGAGGCCAGGATGCCTTCGACGGCCGCGCGAAAGTTGCGTTTGCCATAGATGGTGGCAAAACGCGCCTTGCCCAGACGGGTGCCGATGACGCCGCGCGCGAACTCGTCGACCCAGACGCTGAAGATCAGCGCGGCGACCGAGTCGCTGGCCATCACCCCATCAAAACCCTGCAAGGCCTGCATGGCCGCGGCGGCCTGCGGGTGGTCGCTGCGCGCCTTCAGCAAAAACGGCAGGAGACGCACTGTGGCGGCGGCGTAGAGGTCGCCTTGCATGGCCCGAAAGCTCGCCACGTCGTGGCGAAGCGTTTGCTGCAGCATTTCTTCGATGCGGCGTTGGCGGTACGGCGGCACCCAGTCCTGCGTCAGAAAGTGCGGGTAGTCCGGGCCGTGGACGCGCTGGTTGGCCGTGGCGATCCAGCCCTTGGCGCCATCGTCTTCGGGCGTCTGCTCATACGGCAACCAACCCGTCCAGTCGTAGCGCGCCTCCCACCCGGGTGACGGCGCCACGCCGCGAATGTCGTTGTCGGCAGCGCGAACCGGCACCTGGCCGGCCGCCTTGTAGGCAATGCGGCCCTGGCGATCGGCCATCACCACGTTCTGCATGGGCGCGCGAAAGTCGCGCAGTGCCAGCCGCAGCTCATCAACGCTCTGGGCGCGGTTGCCTTCGATGGTGGCCAGCACATTGCCATCGTCGGCTTCGAGCGCGGTCCACCGAAGCGCCAGCACATAGCGGCTGGTGTCGATCACCTCGCCATAGCGCGCCTGGGCATCGCTGATCACCGGACCATGGCGCGTGCTGCGCACCAGGTGGGTCACGTCGCCCTGCCCCTTGACCTTGATGGTCTCCACGCGCACCTTGAACGGCGCCCAGGCCGACTCGGTGCCGGTCGACGGCACCCGGTACTCGCCCCCATTGGCCGGATTGATCTGCTCCAGATACAGGTCTTGAACGTCCGGGCCGGTGTTGGTGAAACCCCAGGCGAGGTTGGCTGTGCGCCCCAGCACGACGAAGGGTGTGCCTGGCAACGTGGCGCCGATCACGTCCATGCCCTTCAGGCCGGCGACGTCGGGCGCCTGCAGGCGGGCAAAGTACCAGATCGCCGGCGCACTCAGCCCCAGATGGGGGTCGTTGGCCAGCAGCGGCAGCCCACTGGTGGTGCGCGCGCCGGACACCACCCAGTTGTTCGAGCCCTTGCCCTCGGTGTGACCAAAGGCCTCAGTCCAGGCCTGCAGCCCCGCGGCAATGCGCTCCCGCAAGCCACCCAGCTGTGGTGGCGCCTGCGCCGTGGTCTTGAACGCGTCCTCGCGATACACGCCGAGCTCGCGGTACAGGCGCGCCAGATCGGCCGTTGCGGCGCGAGGCTCCCCTTCGTAGGGCGGAAACAGCGCCCACATCGCGTCGGTGTCGAGCACCTGCAAGGCGGTCAGGCGGGCGAATTCGTTGCCCCAGTTGCCCCCCAGGTCCAGCGCCATCATGAGCGACCAGCCCACACTGTCGGCCGCGTCCCACCAAGCGCCATCGCGGGCCGATGCGCCGGGGTCCACGCCCAGCACCAGGAACTCCGGTGTGCGGGCCTGGTCGCTGCTGGCAAAAAAGGCGTTGACGCCGGTGCTGTAGGCCTCCATGGCCTGGCGCGCCTCGCTGGGCAACGTGGCCAACTGTCGTTGCGCGACCTGACGAATGCCCAGGGTGCGCAACAGCTTGTCGGTCTCCAGCGTGGCCGGGCCCAGGAATTCGGACAGCCTGCCGCGCATCACGGCCCGGTTGAAGGCCAGTTGCCAGCCACGTTCTTGCGCATGCACGTAACCCAGGGCCATCCAGGCATCGGTGCTGCGCTGCGCCAGGATGTGCGTGACGTCGCTCGAATCGCGATTCACCTGCACCGGTGCACTCAGGCCCGCCAGCCTGAGCTGGCCGTCGAGCTGCGGCAAGGTCTGGCGCACGTACCAGATGCCCATGGCCGCCGACAGCACCAGCAGCAGGCCGATGGCGGACAACAAACGGCGAATCCAACGCATGGGGCTTGTCTCCTCGGCTCAGATGGGTGCCCGAGGATAAGGGCCTGCGTCGTACGCTGTCACCCGGCGTATCACCGGACGTATTTCAGGGCGTATTTCAGGGCGTATTTCAGGGCGTATTTCAGGGCGTATTGGCCAGGCGCATTGCCAGGCGAATTACTGGGCAGACAGCGCGCTCAGCGCACTGCGACGACGCTCAAGCGTTGCTTGAATTGCGCCCCAGCACCATGCTGCCGTCTACCAGCTTGAAGCTGACGGTGGGCGCGCTGAAATCGCTGAACGGGGCACCGAGCGCGATCTCACCGTCGCTGTGCAGCACCACCTCCTGGCGTCGCAGGGCCACGACCGAGTCGCCGCCGCCAAACCGCACCCAGGTGCCATAGCTGCTCACGTCCTCGAGCACATAGTTGCCCGCGCGAAGTTCAATCTTGGCGTGCACGCGCGAGACACGCGGGTCAGACACCACGAAGCCCACCTCGGGCACACGCCCGATGCGCACCGGCAGGTCACCCGACGTGAAGGTGCGGGTGGCGTCCAGCCAGGCCAGTTCGATGCCGGCGAAATCGGAGTCTTCCTTGGGCGTGATGGCATGCAGGTCGGCCGGCATGGTGAGGAACTCGGACTGCATGTCGAGCTGCCACTCAATGCGAAACACCTCGCACGGATCGACTTTGCCCTTGATGCGCATCTGCCCCAGGCTGCGGCTGCGCACACCGGCACGTGGCTCGACCTGGTGGATCACCGTGTCACTGGCAAAAATCTGCTCCGGCCCGGCCATGTCGCTCAGCCGCGAGGCCATGTTGACCGCGTCGCCAAAGCAGTCGCCGTCGACCCACACCACCGGGCCACGGGCCAGGCCGATCTGCATCAGGAGCTTCAGGTGCGGAGGCCATTGCTGCACCCGCTTGGCGTGCTCTTGCTGGATCTGGATCATGGCGTCCACGCTTGCCTTGTTGTCGGCAAAGGACATCAGCACGCCGTCGCCCAGCATCTTGACCACCGTGCCGCCATGGGCCTGACCGCGCGAGCCGATCCATTGGGTGAGCTTGGTCACCGCCTTGGTGGCGCGGTCGTTCCCCAGCGTCTCGAAAACCGAGGTGCTGCCAGTGAGGTCGACGAAGGCAATCGTGAGGTCGGGCATGGGGTCGCTCGGGCCGGGGCGAAGCGATTAGAGCACGGTGATCTTTGAGGCCTGTCTCATCGGCTTTCGGGCGGCAAGCTGTAACGACACGCGGCCGCGGGTGGCGCTCAAGCGGTGCGTGCACACAACAGTGCGCGAGTGCAAAGGTATTACGTTTCTAAGGTTTCATCTCAAGCATGAGCACTAAGCACATGATTTGCATGTTGTTTTTTCGTGTATCGGGGGTTGCGTCATTGCATCGTCATGCACCAGAACGTATCCTGCCCTTCCTTCGTGTTTCATCACTTGACAAGCAGCATCCACCATGCGCTGGTTCAAACCCAGTCTCCGCAACAGCATTTCGGCCCTGATCGGGCCGCATGCGCGTGCCGACGAGGAAGACGCCCTCGAGCCGGTGCGTCGCGCCATGCTGGATGTGCTGGGTGACGAAGGCGCACGTATGAACCCGGCGCTCAAGCGCCGACTGAAGTTCATGCACGACGCGCACAGCCTCTGGTACGCCCGAGCGGAGCTGGTGGCGGTGCTCAGTCAGATCCACGGCGAGGCCCTGGCCGTGCACCGCGTGCAAAGCCTCTCGCCGACGTTTCAGGGTCTGGTGCCCAAGTCGCTGATCGACGCCTCGCGCATTCGCCGCATCTGAGCGTCGCCAAGCAGGGTGCGATGCACCCACCTGTCAGTCGTGCGCGTGGTGGTGGTCGTGACCCCAGACCATCAGGGCGTTGCGGCCCTCCACCAGCAACTCCACATGCCGCCCCACGGGCAACAGCACCTTGGTCGGTACATGGCCAAAGGGCAGCCCGGTGTAGATCGGAGTTTTGGTCTGAGACCGCAGCCAGTCGACCACGGATTTCAGGCCGAAACCGCGATCGTGGCCCGGCACAGGCTTGAAGCGGTTGAAGGCACCCAGCAACACGGCTTTCTGCTTCGCGATCACGCCGCTGAGCAACATCTGGGAGAGCTGGCGCTCCAGGCGATACGGGTGCTCGCCCACGTCCTCCAGAAACAGCACCCCGCCCTCGACGGCCGGCAGGTAAGGTGTGCCCACCATCGCGCACAGCACGCTGAGATTGCCGCCCCACAGCACGGCGTCGTGGATGTGCCGCCTGGGCTTGGCCGCGTGCGCCTTCGCATCAGCGGCCGGCAGGGTCCAGCCCGTGCCTTCGGCCACGCCGTCAACCAGGTCGTCGAAGCAGGCCTGCATGATCTCGTCGGGGCCGGTTTCGGCACCGAAGTCTTCGCCCAGCGCGGGCCCGGCCCAGGTGGTGGCGCCCGTCCTGGCCAGCAGGGCCAGCTGCAGTGCGGTGAAGTCACTCAGGCCCACAAAGCGCGTTCCCTTGCCAATGGCCTTGGCGATGGCCTTGTACGGCAGCCCCGGCAGGATGCGCGTGAGGCCGTAGCCGCCACGGGAGATCAAAGCCACGTCCGCGCCGCTGCCCGCCGCACGCCCGATGGCGGCGATGCGGGTGGCGTCGTCCCCGGCAAAACGCAGGTGGCTGCTCAGGGCGGCTTCGTCGATCTCGACCTCGTGGCCACGGGCCCGCAATGCCTTGATGCCGCGGCGAAACGCGGCCTTGTCGCGCACGGCGCTGGAGGGGGAGTAGATGTATATGTGGCTCATGGTCAACGCGAAAAATGCCCCACCGCAGCCTCGGCGATCGGGCGGCCGTGCTCTTGCACGAAGTGGCCGGCCTGCGGCAGCAAGATGGGTTCGGGGCAGCCCCGGATGAGCTTGCTCAACGCACGCATCACGGGCTCGCCCAGCACCGGGTCCTGCGCGCCGATGGCCATCAGGCTTTGGCCCTGCCAGCGCTCCTGCCAGAAGGCGCGCGCCTCGCGGCTGATGGCCGCCCCATCGCTGTCGGGGTGCTCGGGCACCATGGGCGGGAAGGCGCGCAAGGCGGCGCGGTGCCCGCGGTCGGGAAATGGGGCGCTGTAGGCGGCGCACTCGCCCTCGCTCATCTGAGGGTTGCCGCGGCCAAACAGGCGCGCGACGTCGAAGTCCGGTTTGGCCGCGCACATCTCGCGCCAGGCCAGGAAGCCGGGCGACAACGGCACGTCGCCCGTGCCCAATGCGGTGTTCATCACCAACAGGCCGCGGTAGCGCTGCGGGGCGGCCATGGGCAGCGTCAGGCCCAGCAGTCCACCCCAGTCCTGCACCGCCATCACCACCTTGTTCAGGTCCAGGCGTTCCACGAACTCAAGCAACACCTGGCGGTGCCAGGTGAAAGTATGCGCGCCGTCCTTCTTGGGTTTGTCGCTCTTGCCGAAGCCGATCAGGTCGGGCGCCACCACGCGGTCGCCCGCGGCCAGAAACACCGGGATCATGAGGCGGTACAGGTAGCTCCAGGCCGGGTTGCCGTGCAGGCAGAGCCAGGTGCGCGGTGCGTCGCGTGGGCCTTCATCGAGGTAGTGCATGCGCAACCCGCCCAGGGCGGGCAGATCGCTCAGGTAGTTGGGGGCCCAGGGGTAGCCCGGCAGGCCTTCAAAGGCCGCATCGGGTGTGCGCAAGGCGTCGTCTCGCAGGGGATGGGGGTTGCCGTTCATGCGTCGCTCCTGAAAAAACCCGCGCAGCAATTCGCCACACGCGTCGGCCAGTACACCGCCCTGAACCACCGTCTGGTGGTTCAGGCGCCGCTCACCAAACAAATCGAGCACCGAGCCGGCCGCGCCAGTCTTGGGGTCGCTGGCACCATAGACCACGCGCGCCACCCGCGCGTGCAGCATGGCGCCGCTGCACATGGCGCAGGGCTCCAGCGTGACGTACACGGTGCAGCCGTCGAGTCGGTAGTTGCCCAGGGCCGTGGCCGCGGCGCGCAAAGCCTGCACCTCGGCATGCGCAGTGGGGTCGTGTGCGCCGATGGGTGCGTTGCGCCCGGTGCCGATCACCTCGCCCGCCCTGACCACCACCGCCCCCACCGGCACCTCACCCGCCGCCGCTGCGGCCTGCGCCTGGGCGAGCGCAAGGCGCATGAAGGCGGCGTCATCTGGCACAGGCATGCGGCGAGTGTAGGTGAGCGACCCCACGGCACCCGCGCGCTCTGGCATGATCCGCGGTTGTTCTGGTTTTCCCTGAGTTTTCACCCCACCATGCAGCCTGCCCAGCGCAGCGCCCGGCAATGGGAGCTCGACGCCTTGCGCGGCCTCATGCTGGTGCTGATGACCCTCACGCACATGCCCACCGGCTTTTCGCCGGTGTTGAGCCAGCCGTTCGGCTTTGTGTCGGCGGCAGAGGGTTTTGTGCTGATCTCCGCCGTGCTGGCGGGACGCGTCTACAGTGCGCGCGCCGAACGCCAGGGCCTGGCGGTGTTGCGCCCGGGCCTGTGGCGGCGGGCCGCCACCCTGTACCTGTGCCACGCGGCACTGCTCACCCTGGCGCTCACGCTCATTGCGTGGCTGGGCGTGGTGCGGCATCAGGGCGGTGTCACCGGGCTGCTCGAATACTTCTTCATCGACCCCACCGTTGCGGTGCCGGCAGCGTACGCCCTGCTCTACAACCCGCCGCTGCTGGATGTGCTGCCGCTGTACATCGTGCTCATGCTGGTCTCGCCCTGGGTGATCGCCCGCGCCCTGCGGCACGGGTGGCGCGGCGTGCTCTGCGTGAGCTTGTTGTTGTGGCTGGCCGAACAGTGGGGCCTGGGTGCCTGGCTGCACGCGGGCGCGCAGTCGCTCGGCTGGCCGCTGCCGTACAAGGACATGGGCGCTTTTCACCTGTTTGCCTGGCAGGGCCTGTGGGTGGTCGGTCTGTGGCTGGGCGCGCGCCGCGGGCCCTGGCCAGTGGTGCGCGCCTGGCTGTGGCTGCCGGCGCTGGCGATCGTGCTGACCGGTCTGGTCTGGCGCCACAGGGTGGGTCAGGACCCGATGCCCGGTATCGCAGCCGTGGCGTCGCTGTTTGACAAATGGTCACTGGGGCCGCTGCGGCTGCTCAACCTGGCGGCCATGGTGACGGTGTTGCTGGCGAGCGCCCCATGGTGGCGCGTGCTGCCGCGCCCGCTGCCATTGGAACTGCTGGGCCGCCAGTCGCTGCCGGTGTTCTGTGCGCACGTGGTCATTGCGCTGTTCACGCTGGCCTTCTTCGGCTCGGTGGAGGTGCTGCGCCCCTGGACGACCGACGCCGTGCTGCTGGCGGCCACGTTCGCAGGTCTGTTCGGCGTGGCCCTGGTGGCGCAATGGCGCGACCAAGGCGGCGCTCTGGTTCGGTGGACTAGGGCCTGTTCACACTATTCTTCCAAGGGCGAACGGGGTGAACACAGCGCCAATCTAGGCGCGGGATGACGGCCAGGCTGGCCGCCTGGCCCAGGAGTGCAACGACGATTGGCGCTGTGTTCACCCCGTTCCCTCCGGGTTGCGGCCAGAAAGGCCATGCGCCGCGTTGCGAAGCCTCGCCGGGCCACCGGCCCGTCTGCGTCTCGCGCCTTGCGCACGGCCTTTTGGATCCGCAACGCATCTTGGAAGAATAGTGTGAACAGGCCCTAGGGCTTCAGGTGCGCTGATATCACCTGCCGCCACAGCGCATAGCCCTCGGCGCTGAGGTGCAGGCGGTCGCGCACGAAGAGCTCGGCCCGGGGTTGACCGTCCACGTCCAGCATGGGCGTGTGCACGTCGATGTAGTCCAGGCCGTCCTGGGCCAGGGTCCAGGTCTGGATCAGCAGGTTGGCCTCGCGCACGGCGCTCAGGTGGGCCAGACGCGACGGACTGGGCTTGATCGACACGAAGGCGATCGGCGTGTCGGGCCGCTCCAGCCACACAGCCTGAACAAAGCGCACATAGGCCGCCAGCACCTCGTGGGGTGATGCGCCGTCGGCGATGTCGTTCTCGCCGGCGTACACCACCACCTGCCGGGGCACATACCGGGTGACCAGCCAGGGCACCAGTTCGGGCCATTCGCTCAAGCGCGAACCACCCAGACCGCGGCGCAGCACATGGGGTGCCCAGGCGTCAAAATCGTGCGTCAGGCCGCGCCAGAGGCGGATGGTCGAGCTGCCCACGAACACCACGCCCCCAAGGGCCGGCGCCTGGCGCTCATCGGCCGCGAGCAAGGCGCCAATCTCCGCGCGCCAGCGCCCCCAGGCCGCCGGTGAAGCACTGGATGCCCCTACCGACGACTCCGCCAGCTGAGCGCGCACCCTCCAGGGCAAGCCGACCGCTGCCACCAACAGGTGGCGACGCTTCATGGCGCAGCGCCCGTCAGGTTCAGGCGGCGCATCCAGCCGGCCAGCGCGCGCTCATCGGGGTTGCCTTGCTCGTAGGCGGCAAGCATCGCCGCGTGCGACTCGGGCCGGTGTTGATTGAGCTTGACCTTGCACTGCAGCGACGTCACACGCAGTTCGAAGGCGTGAATGCCCTGCATCAGCTTGTGCTGGAAGTCCTCGGGCAGTGCGCGCCACTGCGCGGCGTAGGCCGGGTCGTGGTCGTGGATCAGGTGCTTGAGCAGGCGGTCCTTGTCCTCGAAGCTGTCGATGAAGGTGGCCGCCACCCGGGCCTGCACCATGAGGTAGCTCCAGGTCGGCACCCGGGCCAGATCCGGGTAGACGCGCGGCGTCATGTACGCGTGCGGGCCCTGGAACACCACCAGCGCATTCGGGCGTGCCCGCAGATGGGCCGCTTGTGGGTTGGGTCGCGCAACGTGCCCCAGCAGCACCAGTTGCTCGCCCTCTTCGATCAGGTGCAGCGGCAGTGGCGTCACAAAAGGAAAACCGTCGTCGTCGGTGGTGATCAGCTGCGCAAACGGGTGCTGGCGCATCAGCGCGGGGGCGATGGCCGGGTCTTTGGCCTGGAACTGCGGAGGGAGGTACATGGTGCATCACCGCGTGCATGCCAGATGGCGCGCTGGATTGTTTCACAAGCGATCAAGCCGGTGCGCGCGTGGGCCGATCGCAGAGACTGGGGCGCTCGCTGCGGGCTATTCCGGGGACTGGGCGACCACGGTTGCCCGTACTGTCCAGTCTCCACCCCCCTGTCTGGAATCGCCCATGAAAGTCTGCGTCACCCCACGCGAAGGTCTGTACCAGGTCCTGGCGGCCGTGTTCAACGCCTTTGAGCGCGAACCCGCCATCGCCGAACTCGGCGTGCTCAAGGGCGAGAACGCCCTGCGCATGCAGCAAACCTTTGCGCCCGAGTCACTCATGCTGGTGGACAGCTGGAGCGCCGATTCGCAGAAGGCCTATTCGCCTTTCGAGACCCTGCCTGCCTGGGTGTCGCCACCAGAGACTTTTGCCTATTACTACGGCGGCCCGTTGGACGACCCGGCCACCTGGGAGCGCCTGTACCAGAACTGCATCGACAAGTTCGTCGACCAGCCCAACGTGCAGATTGTGCGCAAGGATTCCCACAGCGCCTACGAAGACGTGCGCCAGCGCATCGCCGGGCGCGGGCTCGACCTGCTCTATGTGGACGCCAGTCACCAGTACGAATACGTGCTGCGCGACCTGTTGACCTGGCAGGACCTGGTGCGCCCCGACGGCGTGATGATGCTCAACGACTGTTGCTACAGCCGCAAGGGCGCCATGCAGAACCTCGGTGTGCTCGAAGCGCTGGTCAACTTCCTCAAACGCAGCGACTTCGTGCCGGTGGCCATGACCAACACCGACTTCTCGGATGTGGTCCTGGTGCGCAAGGGCTCCTACATGATCGAAGCCATCGACACCGCGCTCGCCAATTCCGACGTGCCCTTTGTCGAGCTGCCGCCCCAGCTGCTGGGCGCTGCGCGGGTGGTCAACGGCCACCACCGGGCCAACCTCAGCTTTTGCTGAGCAGCCCGGGCGTGCGCCTCAGGACAGTGACGCCAGGTACTCGTCGGCGTCGTCAATGCCGAATTCGATCCACATCGGCAGGTGATCGCTCAGGCGATAGGTGCGCCAGTCCTTGAAGCTGCGCCCGGGCTTGCTCGCGCGCTCCCTGGCGTAGTCGGCCTCGTCCGCCAGCCGGTATACGTGCTCGAAGCAATCAAAGACCCCTGCCCGCCCGGTGGGGTGCAGGTGCGACAAGGCGCGGTAGTAGGCGATCTGGTCGTAGTGCTTGTTCTTGTCGACGTTGGAGCCGGGCACCTTCTGCAGCGCCTCGGGCACCACAAAGCCCGCATCGGTCATGGCCTTGAGCGTGACGTCGCCGCGCGCAAAGATGTTGAAGTCGCCCAGGGCAATCAGGTTGCCCGCGGCGGGCGGGGTGTCGGGCTCGTACTGCGGCGCGCTGGAGAAGCGCCCGGCATAGCGCGCCAGCGTCTTGCCGAACGCGGTGATCTCGGCCAGGCGCCGCGGGTCGACCGCCACGCCTTTGCCGTAATAG
Source organism: Hydrogenophaga sp. (assembly GCF_019635465.1). Taxonomy (GTDB): domain Bacteria; phylum Pseudomonadota; class Gammaproteobacteria; order Burkholderiales; family Burkholderiaceae_C; genus Hydrogenophaga. Next base: position 12,207 of record NZ_JAHBZK010000018.1, on the reverse strand, counting down.
ATGTGCACGGTGGCCAGCGTGAGATACGCCCAGCCGGCGCGAAAGCCCGCGAGGTACGGCGACCTGGCCATCTGCACCGGCTCGGCACCGTTGGCGCCGGTTCGTGGCAGCACCAGCTCGGCGGCCAGCCCGGTAAAGCTCACCTTGCGGCGATCGAACAGGTAGGCCATGCGCTCCGAGTTGCCCGCGGTGCCCAGCGTGACGTCGGTCACCAGGTAGTCCCAGTCGCTGCCCAGCAGCCGCACCAGCGTCTGCAGCGGGTACAGGCCGTCGCGCACCTCCTGGATGGCCACCAGATCAAAGCGGCTCAGGATCTCGGCGATGTAGAAGTAGGCCTCTTCGCCTCGGTAGCCGTACTTGCCGGAGTCGAACTCCCGGATGTTCCAGGTGGCCAGCAACAGGGTGTCGGTGGCCGTGCGCGCAGGCACCTGGGCAGTGAGCGCCGCGCGCAGTCGCTGCAATCCGGCCACGGTGCGCATGCGCGTGGCGCGGTCCTTGATCCGCTTGAGACCGGCGTAGTAAGGCATGTGTCCCCCTGAACGCCGGGCCGCTCGGTGGCCCGCCACCCCGCTCAGTCACCCGGCGCGCGCCGAGTCTAGGGCGGGCAGGCGCAGCGCTGGCGCCTGCGCGATGGATGGCGCCGGGCTGCCTGAACCGCCGGGAGACTCACTCCCACTCGATCGTCGCCGGCGGCTTGGAGCTGACGTCGTAGGTCACGCGGTTGATGCCGCGCACCTCGTTGATGATCCGGCTCGACACGCGCTTGAGCAGGCTGTAAGGCAGCTCCGCCCAGTCGGCGGTCATGAAGTCGCTGGTCTGCACCGCACGCAGTGCCACCACGTAGTCGTAGGTGCGACCATCGCCCATCACGCCCACGCTCTTGACCGGCAGGAACACGGTGAAGGCCTGGCTGGTCAGGTCGTACCAGCTCTTGCCGCTGTTGGGCTCGATGGTGGAGCGCAGCTCTTCGATGAAGATGGCGTCGGCCCGGCGCAGCAGGTCGGCGTAGTCCTTCTTCACCTCGCCCAGGATGCGCACGCCCAGGCCCGGTCCGGGGAAGGGGTGGCGGTACACCATGTCGTGCGGCAGGCCGAGCGCCACGCCCAGTTCGCGCACCTCGTCCTTGAACAGATCGCGCAGCGGCTCCAGCAGTTTGAGGCCGAGCTGCTCGGGTAGACCGCCCACGTTGTGGTGGCTCTTGATCGTGACGGCCTTCTTGCTCTTGGCGCCGCCCGATTCAATGACATCGGGATAAATTGTCCCTTGTGCCAACCACTTGGCGCCTTTTGTTGAAGCACCACTTGAGGTTAGTTTGGCGGCTTCGGCCTTGAAGACGTCCACGAACAGACGTCCGATGATCTTGCGTTTCTGCTCGGGATCGGCCACGCCAGCGAGTTCGCCGAGGAACAAATCCGCGGCGTCCACGCGCACCACCTTGGCGTGCAACTGGCCGGCAAACATGTCCATCACCATGTCGCCTTCGTTGAGGCGCAACAGGCCATGGTCCACAAACACACAGGTGAGCTGGTCGCCGATGGCGCGGTGGATCAGCGCGGCGGCCACGGACGAATCGACACCGCCCGACAGGCCCAGGATCACCTCCTCATCGCCCACCTGTTCGCGAATCTTCTCGACGGCTTCGGCGATGTGGTCGCGCATCACCCAGTCCGGGTTGGTCGCGCAAATCTGCAGCACAAAGCGCTCGAGCAGCGCGCGGCCCTGCACCGTGTGAGTGACCTCGGGGTGGAACTGCACCGCGTAGAAATGCCGGCTTTCGTCGGCCATGCCGGCGATGGGGCAGGAGTCGGTGCTGGCCATGAGCTTGAAGCCCGGCGGCAGCTCGGTGACCTTGTCACCATGGCTCATCCAGACCTTGAGCATGCCGTGGCCTTCGGGGGTGTGAAAGTCGGCAATGTCCTTGAGCAGCGCCGTGTGGCCACGTGCCCGCACCTCGGCATAGCCGAACTCGCGGGTGTGCGAGCCCTCGACCTTGCCACCCAGCTGCTGCGCCATGGTCTGCATGCCGTAGCAGATGCCCAGCACCGGCACGCCCAGTTCGTAGACCGCATCGGGCGCCTTGTCGTCGACCTCGTACACGCTGGCATGGCTGCCCGACAGCACCACCCCCTTCAGTCGCCCGTCCGCGGCGAATTCACGCACCCATTCGCTGCTGACATCGCAGGGGTGCACCTCGCAGTACACGTGCGCTTCGCGGATGCGACGCGCAATGAGCTGGGTGACCTGGGAGCCGAAATCGAGGATGAGGATCTTGTCGTGCTGCATGTTCGTGAGGCGGGACGGTCTGGAATGAAAAAGGCCGTCGCGGGGGACGGCCTGCGGAGCGGAGGGGGTCAGTCCGCCCGGTAGTTGGGGGCTTCCTTGGTGATCTGCACGTCGTGCACGTGGCTCTCGCGCATGCCGGCGGCTGTGATCTGCACGAACTCGGCGCGCTCTTTCATCTCGTCGATGGTGCCGCAGCCGCAGTAACCCATGCTGGCGCGTACGCCGCCGGCGAGCTGGAAGATGATGGCGACGACCGAGCCCTTGTAGGGCACGCGGCCTTCGATGCCTTCGGGCACCAGCTTGTCGGCATTGGGATTGCCCGTGCTGCTTTCCTGGAAGTAGCGGTCGGCACTGCCTTGCTGCATCGCGCCGATGGAGCCCATGCCGCGGTAGCTCTTGTAGCTGCGGCCCTGGTAGAGAATGACCTCGCCCGGCGCCTCTTCGGTGCCGGCGAACATGCCGCCCATCATCACGCTGCTGGCACCGGCTGCGATGGCCTTGGCGATGTCGCCGCTGTAGCGGATGCCGCCGTCGGCGATCAGCGGAATGCCGCTGCCGCGCAAGGCGGTGGCCACACTGTCGACCGCCATGATCTGCGGCACGCCCACGCCGGCCACGATGCGGGTGGTGCAGATGGAGCCCGGGCCGATGCCGACCTTGACCGCATCGGCGCCAGCCTCGGCCAGCGCCAGGGCGGCGGCACCGGTGGCGATGTTGCCGCCCACCACGTCCACCTGCGGGTAGTTCTGCTTGACCCAGCGCACGCGCTCGATCACGCCCCTGCTGTGCCCGTGCGCGGTGTCCACCACGATGGCGTCGACACCGGCCTTCACCAGCGCCTCGACGCGCTCTTCGGTGCCTTCACCCACGCCCACCGCCGCACCCACGCGCAGGCGGCCGGCCGCGTCGCGCGCGGCGTTGGGGAAGTTGAGCTGTTTGGTGATGTCCTTGACGGTGATCAGGCCCTTGAGCTCAAAGGCCTCGTTGACCACCAGCAGGCGTTCGAGCTTGTGCTTGTTGAGCAGTGCCTTGGCGGCGTCGGGCGTGGTGCCTTCGGGTACGGTGATCAGGCGCTCGCGAGGCGTCATGATCTCGCGCACCGGCAGGTCGTAGCGGGTCTCGAAGCGCAGATCGCGCCCGGTGACGATGCCGACCACCTTGCCGGCATCCACCACCGGGAAGCCCGAGACACCCAGGTCGTCCGAGAGCTTCATCACCTGGCGGACTGTGGTGGCGGGGCCGATGACCACCGGGTCGCGCAGCACGCCGCTCTCGTAGCGCTTGACCTTGGCCACGTGGGCAGCTTGCTCGGCCGCCGTAAGGTTCTTGTGGACGATGCCCATGCCGCCCTCTTGCGCGATGGCGATCGCCAGTCGGGCTTCGGTGACGGTGTCCATCGCGGCGGACACCAAGGGCAGATTGAGCTGGATGTTGCGGGAGAAACGGGTGGCCAGCGAAGTGTCCTTGGGCAGGACCTGGGAGTACGCGGGCACCAGCAAAACGTCGTCGAACGTGAGCGCGTTGCCGAGGAGGCGCATGTGGGATATCTCCAAAAACGGCATTGTACTCGCGGGCCCGATGACCTTTTGGCGTGCCGCCGATGCCGTTCGTGGGCTGGGGGTCGTCCAGACGGCTTGCCCTGTGCATCGGTCCTCAACCCCCGACTACACTGCGCGCATGCCTACCTCCGCTCCGCTCCTTCGCATTGCTGCGCGCGCCACCGTCGTGGGCGCGTTGTCGCTGACCTGGGTCGCTGGCTGGGCCCAGTGGCAGTGGATCGACGGCAGCGGCCGCAAGGTGTTCAGCGACACCGCACCGCCCGCCAGCGTGCCCGAGAAGAACATCCTCAAGCGCCCGGGGCTGGTGGTTTCCCCCGTTGCGGCGCCCGCCGAACCGGCACAGGCAGCCGCCAACAGCCCCGCCGCCGCTGCGCCGGCCGCGCCCCAGGCGCCCACGGTGGACAAAGAGCTCGAGGCTAAGAAGAAGCAGGCCGAGGCCGAAGAAGAGGCAAAGAAGAAGGCAGAGGCCGAGCGCATTGCGCGCCTGCGCGCCGACAACTGCGCGCGCGCGCGGCAAGCCAAGACCACCATTGACTCCGGTGCCCGCATGGCCACGACCAATGCCAAGGGCGAACGCGAGTTCATCGACGACAAGGCCCGCGCCGCCGAATCGCAGCGACTGGCCGCCATCATCCGCAGCGACTGCTGAATCGCCACTGGCGGCAGGCCTCACACGCCCGCCCTGGGTCAGTAGCCGGCCTTGGAGTTGGGTCGCCGCTGAGCAAACAGGCCGGCACTTCTCGCGCCTTGCCCCACGAACCGTTCGCGCCGCGCCACCTTCGGGTCCACACGCAAGGACCTGAGCAGTTCCAGCCGATCCCCTTCGCGCATCACCTGATCGGCCTCACACCGACGCCCCCAGACCGCCAGCGACAGCGTCGCCCATTGCGGAAACTTGGTATGCCAGCCCGCAGCTTCGATGGCCTCACTCGCCGTGGTGCCTACTGCCAGCTCGACGGTGGTTTCGTGCACCTCCCGCGGGGCACTGGCGTGAACCAGGGTAACGCGCATGCTCACCCCGCCCCGTACACCTGATCGGCGCGCTTGACGAACGCGTCCACCAGGTTGCCGGCAATGCGGTCGAACACCGGCCCGACCACGGCAGACAAGGCCGAACTGCTGAAGCCATAGCGCAGGGTGAACTCGACCTTGCATGCGCGCTGAGAGCCGTCGCCGAGCGGGGTGAACATCCAGTGGCCGTCCAGGTTGGAGAAAGGGCCATCCACCAGTTCGAGGTGCACTTCGCGGTCGGCCACGTGGCGGTTGCGGGTGGTGAAGCTTTGCTGCAGACCACCAATGGCCATGCCCACGCGAGCGACCATGCCGTCCCCGGTCTGCTCAAGCACCTCGCCCTTGTCGCACCAGGGCAGGAACTGGGGGTAGTGCTGCACATCGGTCACCAGCGCGAACATCTCGTGCGCGCTGTGCCAGAGCAAGACAGACTTGTGAATCGTTTTCATACAATCGCCGGTCCTCGCGCCAGCCCGCGGGGCCCTGCAAGGCTCGCTCGATTCTAGGTGGGCTTGCAACCGGGGCCATCCGGCCGCAATTACATTCCCATGGCCACCTCCCAGAAATCCAAGCCCGCTGCGACCGACAGCCGCATTGCCGACAACAAAAAGGCGCTGTTCAACTACGCCATCGAGGAGCGCTTCGAGGCGGGCATGGTGCTGCAGGGCTGGGAGGTGAAGGCGCTGCGCGAAGGCAAGGCACAGCTCACCGATGGCTACGTCGTCATTCGTGAGGGCGAAATCTTCCTCATCGGCTGCCAGATCAACCCGCTGCGCACCACCAGCACCCACGTGACGGCCGAGTCGGCTCGCACCAAGAAGCTGTTGCTGCACAAGGACCAGATCCGTCGCCTGATCGGCAAGGTCGAGCAAAAGGGCTTCACCCTGGTGCCGCTGAACCTGCACTGGAAGGGTGGCCATGTGAAATGCGAGATTGCGCTGGCCAAGGGCAAGGGCGAGCACGACAAGCGCGACACCATCAAGGACCGCGAGGGCAAGCGCGAGGTGGAGCGTGCCCTGAAGTCGCGCAACCGGTAAATTTTTCTGGGCGGGTGGAATAACACTCCTGCCCCTGGCGTTCATCCGGTTGCAGAGACTGTCTGCAAACCACCTGTCCCCCACACTCCGGAGAACGCCCATGAAATTCCTGATGCCTCTGGCGCTCGGCGCCGCACTGCTCGGCGGTTGCGCCTCGATGTATGCGTCCGCTGCCCCAGCCAAGGTCGCCGACGGCATGCTGGTCGGCCCCAACCAAATGACGCTCTACACCTTTGACCGAGACAGCGCTGGCAGCGGCAAATCGGTGTGCAACGGCCCCTGCGCCACCAACTGGCCACCGCTGATGGCCGCCGCCGGCGACAGCGCCTCGGGCGACTACAGCGTCATCACCCGCGACGACGGCAGCAAGCAGTGGGCCTTCAAGGGCAAGCCGCTCTACTACTGGATCAAGGACGCCAAGCCCGGCGACAAGACCGGCGACGGCTTCAACAACGTCTGGCACATCGTCAAACCCTGACGCCCGCCGACCACCCACTTGCAGCGACGCCACCCCATGCACTCCCAAGCGCTGGTTGCCCACATCCCCGGCTTGCGGCGCTACGCACGCGCCCTGACTGGTGATGCATGGGCCGCCGACGATCTGGTGCAGGACACCCTGGAGCGCGCCTGCAGCAAGTGGCGTCTGTGGACCGTCGGCTCGGATCTGCGGGCCTGGCTGTTCACCGTGATGCACAACCTCTACGTCAGCGGTGTTCGCCAGAACCTGCGCCGGGATGCGGGCCTGGTGCGGGTGGACATCGACGATGCGGCCGCGGATCTCACCGCGCCACCCTCGGCACAAGACCAGGCGATCGACCTGCAACGCTGCTTGCTGCTGCTGCCGCCCGACCAACGCGAGGTGCTGTTGTTGGTGAGCCTGGAAGACCTGAGTTACCAGCAGGTCGCCAGCATCACCGGCGTGCCGATCGGTACCGTCATGTCGCGCCTGTCCCGCGCCCGCTCCCGGCTGCAAGTCTTGATGGATGCACCCGCCACCGCACCGCCAGCGGATACCGGGCACGCATCGTCGGGCTTTCCCACCCACCAGAACCTGAGGCGGCTGAAATAGCGCCGCGCACGCCATGGACCCATCCCGCGACACCACGCCCCTGAGCGACGCCGACATTCAGGCCCTCATCGACGAGCCTGCCGGCCACCCTGACCTGGCGGCCCTGCGCGCACGCCTGCACGTCGACACCGACGCGCAAGCGCGCGTGAGGCAAGGGCGCGCTCAACGCGACGCGTTGCGAGACCTGCACCGCGCTGTTCTGCAAGAACCGGTGCCGCCGGCCATGCTGGCGGCCGCCGATCTGGCCGGCAATGTGCAGGCACGGCAGCAACAGTGGTGGCGCTGGGGCGGCATGGCCGCTGGTGTGGTGCTGGCCTTTGGCGCTGGCTGGCTCGGGCGCGGCACCTGGCCCGCCGCCGGCTCGGACCCGGTGGCTGGCGCGCGACCGAATGGCCATGCAACGATCGCCATGTCGACTGCCCAGCCCACCCTCACCCGCTTTGCACACGAGGCTGCAGTGGCTCACGCCGTCTACAGCCCGGAGCAGCGCCACCCCGTGGAAGTCGGCGCCAGCGACGAAGCCCACCTGGTGCAATGGTTGTCCAAGCGCACCGGCCGTGCGCTGAAGGTGCCCGACCTGCAGGCCCTGGGCTATGTGCTGGTCGGCGGCCGGTTGCTGCCAGGCGAGCAAGGCGCGCGCGCGCAGTTCATGTACCAGAACCCCCAGGGCGTTCGGGTCACGCTGTACCTGGGTGCCGTGCAAGCCGGTGACATCGCCACCGCGCCAGCGCAAGGCGCCACCCCGTCGGCCGAGAGCGCCTTTCGCTTTACCGACGCCGGCCCGGTGCCCGGCTTTTACTGGGTGGACCAGGGCTTTGGCTACGCGCTCAGTGGCCCGCTCGATCGCGCGGGCCTGATGGCCTTGGCCGACGCGGTGTATCGCCAGCTCTGAACGCCGGCGGTCGCCGACCAGCTCAGCGCTCGCGCAGGCTCTCCTGGCTGTGCTGCAGCAGCGGTGCCAGGAAGTACTCGATCACCCGCCGCCGCCCGGTCTTGACCTCCACCGTCACCGCCATGCCCGGCGACAGGCGCACGCGCGCGCCGTCCACGTCCAATTCGGTGCTGGCCATGCGCACGCGGCTGGCGTAAATCAGGCCACGCTGTTCGTCACTGATGGCGTCGTGCGACACGCTGGCCAGCTCGGCGTGCAAGGTGCCGTACTTGGTGAACTGGAAGGTCTCGACCTTCACCTCGGCGTCCTGGCCCTGGTGCAGGAAGCCGATGTCCTTGTTCTCAAAGAAGGCCTCCACTTCGAGCGGCTGGTCCGCCGGCACGATGACCAGCAGCGGCTGTGCGGGCGTCACCACGCCGCCTTCGGTGAACACGGCGAGCTGCTGCACGGTGCCGTCCACCGGTGCCACCAGGCGGGTCAGGCGCCCGCGCACACCGGCCTTGATGCGCTCCTGCGCCAGGGCCTCTAGTCGCTGGCGCGCCTGCTCGATGCTGTCCAAGGTGGCGCGGCGCGTCTCGGCCGTCAGTGCGCGCTGCTGCGCCTGCACCTCGCGCAGCGAGGCCTCGATCTCCTGCAGCCGGTTGCGCTGGGCGGCGAGGTCGGCCTCCATTTCGATGCGCGATTGCTCCTGTTCCAGGTAGCCGTGCTGCGACACGAAGGCCTGGTCCACCAGGCGCCGGTAGTCCTGCGCGCGCTGCGTGGCGATGGGTAGGATCTGCTCCAGCTTGCGCACCTGCGCCTGCGTGGCGCGGCCTTCCGCCTCGCGCCGCGTCACGTCGGCGGCCAGGCGCGCGCGCTGCGTCGCGACTTCGGCCCATTGCCCGTCAAGCTGGCGCGACGCTTCCTGGCGCCGGTCCACCGGCACATCGGGGGTGGGTGGCAAGGTGGGTGGGTCGCCACTGGCCAGGGCTTTCAACAGGGCCTGGCCGCGCGCGAGCTGCAGGGTCGCCGCCACCGCCTCGACCTCGACACGCTGGCTGTCGGCCTGCGAGGTGGTGGGGTCGAGCTCGATCAGCAAGTCGCCCGCGCGCACAAACTGCCCGTCGCGCACATGGATGGCCTGCACGGTGGCGGCTTCCAGGGGTTGCAGAGTCTTGGTGCGGTCGCTGGGCACCACCTTGCCTTGCCCCACCGCCACCACGTCGATGTGCCCGACAGTGGCCCACAGCAGCGCCAACAGCAAAAAGGCCACGATCAGCCCCATGGCGACGCGGGGCGCCGGCGAGACCGGTGTGTCCTGCAGGGCCAGCGCAGCGGGCAGAAACGCCGCTTCGTGCGGTTCGCGCACCGGGGGCGCCATGTCGGCGCGCTGGGCCCAGGCGTGGCGCCAGACCGCGCGGTGCCGGGCGAACAGGTCACCCCAGGCCTGCCATATCAATCGCAGTTTCATGGCTGCCCTCAACCCTGCTGCAGGCGCCACAGCGCCGCGTAGCGCCCGTCCTGGCGTTGCACCAATTCGGCGTGCGGGCCGGCTTCGACGATCTGGCCGCGCTCCATCACCAGAATGCGGTGGGCCTCGCGCACCGCGCTCAGGCGGTGCGCCACGATGATCACCGTGCGCCCCTGCGCGATGCGGCGCATGTTCTGCTGCACGATGCGCTCGCTCTCGTAGTCGAGCGCGCTGGTGGCTTCGTCCAGGATCAGGATGCGCGGGTTGGTCATCAGCGCACGCGCAATCGCCACCCGCTGGCGCTGCCCGCCCGATAGCGACGCCCCGTGCTCGCCCACCAGGGTGTCGTAGCCCTCGGGCAGTTCGGTAATGAACTCGTGTGCGCCGGCCAGGCGGGCCGCATGCATCACCGCCTCCAGCGGTGCCCCGGGGTCGGCCAGGGCAATGTTCTCGCGAACGGTGCGCGCAAACAGCACGTTCTCCTGCAGCACCACACCCACCTGCCGGCGCAGCGAGCCGGCGTCTGCCACCGCCAGGTCCACCCCGTCCACCAGCACGCGGCCACGCTCGGGCACATACATGCGCTGCACCAGCTTGGTCAGGGTGCTCTTGCCCGAGCCGGATCGCCCCACCACACCGATCACCTCGCCCGGTGCGACGTCCAGCGTCAGGTCGCGCAGCACCTCGGGCCCATCGGCCCGGTAGCGAAAGTGCACGCCCTCGAACTGCACCCGCCCCTGCAGCGGTGGCAACGCGGCCTTCTGGCCGGCAACCTCGGTGCGAGCGTTGAGGATGTCGCCCAGGCGCTGCACCGAAATGCCGGTCTGCTGAAAGTCCGTCCAGAGGTTGGCCAGGCGCATCACCGGCTGGGCCACCTGCCCCGCCAGCATGTTGAAGGCGATCAGCTGCCCCACCGACAGGTCGCCCTCGATGACGAAGCGCGCGCCGAAGTACAGCGTGAGCACCGTCACCGCCTTGGACACCAGCGTCACCCCACCGTTGGCCAGCGTGCCGATGGTCGCCGTCTTGAAGCTGGCCGACACATAGCCCGCGAGCTGGCTGTCCCAGCGGCGCGTCCACTGCGGCTCCACCGCCATGGCCTTGACGGTGTCGATGCCGCTGATGGTCTCCACCAGAAATGCCTGGTTCTCGGCGCCGCGGTTGAACTTCTCGTGCAGACGCGCGCGCAGCATGGGCGTGAACACGCCGGTGAGCACCGCGTAGCACGGCAGCGAGCCCAGCACAATGAGCGTGAGCCAACCGCTGTAGTACGCCATCACCGCCAGGAACACCACCGAGAACAACAGGTCGAGCACCACGGTGAGCGCATTGCCGGTGAGAAAGGCGCGAATGTTCTCCAGCTCGCGCACCCGCGCCACCGAATCGCCCACCCGCCGCGCCTGAAAATAGGCCAGCGGCAACCCCAGCAGGTGCCGGAACAAACGCGCACCCAACTCCACGTCGATGCGGCTGGTGGTGTGCGCAAACACATAGCTGCGCAGCGCCGTCAGCGTCACTTCGAACACCACCACCACCGCAAACGCAATGGCGATCACGTCCAGCGTGGTGTAGCCCCGGTGCACCAGCACCTTGTCCATCACCACCTGAAAGAACAAGGGCGTGATGAGCGCGAACAACTGCAAGGCCAGGCTCACGCCCAGCACCTCCAGCAGCAAGCGCCGGTACTTCACCACCGCGGGAATGAACCAACTGAAGTCGAACTTGGACAGCTCACCCGCCAGCGACGTACGCGAGGTGAAGAGGATCAGCTCGCCCGACCACTGCCCCGCCAGCATGTCCAGGCTGAGCGACTCTGGCCGGCCCACGCGCGGCGACTGCACCAGGGCGCGGCCGTCGTCGATGCGGGCCAGGATGAAGAAGTCGTCGGTGGGAGGTGTGCCAGTCGTTGGCGCATCAGTTGAAGCGGTTTCAGTCGATGGCGTGTTGGTGGGCGATGAGCCGGTGGTCAGCACGCCCTTGGACGGGTTGTCGCCGGCCTGTGGGCCGTTGGCATCCGTACCGCCGTTGCGCGCCCCGCGTCGCTGCCCGATGGCAATCGCCGGCAATGGCGTCTTGCCCAAACGCGCCGGGTTCACCCGCACGCGCTTGGCCACCAGGCCCAACTTGCGGGCCGCCAGCAACAGGCCTTGCACATCGAGCAGCCCGCCGTCCCCCGCGAACTCGTGCGCAATCTGGTCGGGGTCGGCCGCCACCCCATGCAGCCGCGCCATCATCACCAGACAGGCCACACCGGTGTCGTTCTCAACCCGCTGACGCCCCGCGCGGGCCATCGCCTCGCCCGGGCCAGGCAGGCCCCCCTGCACCGTCGCCGCTTGACCGCGCCCACCCTGCGGCGGCCAGCCCGACATCGCTGCTTGTGTCACTTGTTTGCTCCCTGATTCATTCGATGCGTCGGGTGTCGGCCCGAAGAGCGCGACCTCACGCGCATCGCCGGTGAGGCCCGCGTCTGCCGCAGGCCACTGACAGGCCACGTCAACCGACCACCACGTCGCGCAAGAACGCCCTGGTGGTCGGCTGAATTTCGGCCTGGCCGTACCTAACGACTCAGTTCCACGCCGCCGCAATCACCGGCACCAGCGCCGACTGCTGCTCCGGCGTGAGCGACGTCTGCCCCGGGGCCGGTGGCGCGAAGGCCGCCATAGCCTGCACCAGGGAGTCGACCTGGGCGGAAAGCAGCTTCTGGCCGTCGGAGAGTTCGAACACTTCAATGCGAGTTGCGTTGGCCCCGTACCAGTTGTTGATGGTGACCTGCCCCCCCTCATTCATCAGCTGGACCACCAACTGGTTTCCAGATCGGCTGAACCAGACGCCTTCGTCGTTGATGCCCTCGCCAAAGCGCAGCACGTCGGTGGCCTGGTTGTAGTAGTCGTAGCTCTCGTAGATGG
>NZ_JAHBZK010000017.1 GCF_019635465.1 Hydrogenophaga sp. | reverse complement strand
TCGTCGTTGCACTCCTAGGCCAGGCGGCCAGCCTGGCCGTCGTCGCGCGCCTTGATTGGCGCTGTTTCCACCCCGTTCGCACTTGGAAAAATAGTGTGAACAGGTCCTAGAGCCCAACACCATGGAAAACCTCGATCTCTTCGTTCTGCGCACCCTGCTCGACTGGCGGCGCGCGGGCAAGGCCACGCTGCTGGCCACCGTCGTGCGCACCTGGGGCAGCTCGCCGCGCCCGGTGGGCTCCATCATGGCCTTGTGTGAAGGCGGCGCGGTGGTGGGTTCGGTCTCGGGCGGCTGTATCGAAGACGACCTGATCCACCGCTACCGCGATGCGTTGACAGATGGGCCGCCGCAGCGCACCCGCTACGGCGTGAGCGCCGACGAGGCCCACCGCTTCGGCCTGCCCTGCGGTGGCACGCTGGAGCTGCTGCTGGAGTTCAACCCCGACGCCGACAGCCTGACCGACCTCGTGGGTCGCCTGGGCAGCGGCCGCATGGCCATGCGCAGCACCGAAGTCGCCACCGGCCGCGTGACCCTGAGCGACATGGACCAGCCCGAGGCCCTGCGCGAACAGGACGGCTGGCTGCACAACGCCTTCGGGCCCGAGTACCGCCTGCTCATGATCGGCGCCGGCCAGCTCAGCGAATACCTCGCCACCATGGCCCTGTTCAGCGGGTTTTCGGTCACTGTGTGCGACCCGCGCGAGGAATACCGCAGCGCCTGGCAGGTGCCGGGCGTCACGCTGACAAACGACATGCCCGACGACGTGGTGCGCACCTTCCGCGCCGACCGGCGCACGGCCATCGTGGCCCTCACCCACGACCCCAAGCTCGACGATCTCGCGCTGCTCGAAGCGCTGGGCACCGAGGCCTTCTACATCGGCGCCATCGGCTCGCGGCGCAACCAGGCGCTGCGCCAGGCCCGGTTGATCGAGCACTTCGACCAGACCGAAGAGAGCCTGGCCCACCTGCGCGGGCCCATCGGCATCTACATCGGCAGCAAGACACCGGCCGAGATCGCGGTCAGCGTGATGGCCGAGGTGCTGGCGGTGAAGAACGGTGTGCCGCTTCCGCGTGACCTGGCGGTGGGGCCGGCCAAGGAAAAACTCGACGTGAGCGCCAACGATGCAGTGACCTGCTTCGTGCGCGAGGACGCGTGACGGGCGCCGACCACGACCCGAGCCTCGAACACGAGACCGTGGCGCTGGTGCTGGCCGCGGGCGCCGGCAGCCGCCTCGGCGGCGTGCCCAAATGCCTGATCCGCCTGGGTGGTCTGACCCTGCTGGACCGCCAGCTGGCGGCGCTGGCCGAAGTGGGCATTGAACACGTCAAGGTGGTCGTGGGCCACCACGGCGACGCCATTGCAAGCCACCTGCACCTGATCAACAGCCGGCGGCCCCCGCAGGTGCTGCGCAACCCCACCCCTGGGGACGACCCGGCCGATTCGCTGCAACTGGGCCTGCGCAGCCTGGTCGCCATGCCCGAGAGGCTGCTGGTGCTGGTGAGCGATCTGCCGCTGCTCGGTGCGCCCGCGCTGCGCGCGGCGCTCGCCGCTTTCGACGCGCGCGACCGCCGTCAGCACGTGCTGGTGCCCACGGTCAACGGCACGCCGGGCCACCCCGCCGTGCTCGACGCCCACGCCTGCGCGCTGCTGCGCAACCACAGCGGTGGCCTGCGCGCCTGGCGACGCACCCAACCCGAGGCCGTGCGCCTGTGGGCGACCACCGACGAAGCCCATGTGCGCGACGTCGACACGCCCGACGACCTGGCGCGCCTGGCTGCCGACACCGGCCTGAGCGTGCGCCTGCCAAGCGCCCCGCCCTCGCGCGATTTGCCGCAGTGCGGCATCGACAACGGTTGATCGGGCCGCTGCGCGCTGTTCCAATGGCCCCCATGTCCACGTCCCCCCACGCCGCCACCGCCGAGCGGCTGGCCCTCATCGAGCAGGCGCGCCGCGCAGTGCTCGATGCGCGCGAACCCGAAGCCAGCCCGCGTCTGTCGCCCTGGGTGGCGCGTTCCTGGCAGCGCTGTTTGCAGTTGGGCCTGGAACACCACCGCGAGGTGGCCTTCGAACCGGTGAGCGACGCACAGATGCGCCGAGCGCTGGAAGCCAGCGAGCCGCTGCTGCAGGCCGCCTCGCCGGTCATCCGCTCGCTCTCGCGCGCCATGGCGCACACGCACTACTTCGCCATCCTGACCGACGCGCAGGGCGTGGTGATCGACGTGAACGGCCCGGTCGATCGGCACGAGCCCGGCGTCAGCGGCATCGCGCGCCTGGGTGTGGACCTGTCCGAGCGCGCCGTGGGCACCACCGCCATCGGCATGGCCCTGACCGACCTGCAACCGGTGTGGCTGCACCGCGGCGAGCATTTCTTCGACGCCACCGGCGTCTACAGCTGTGCCGGTGCCCCCATCTGGGACCCGGACGGCCACTGCGTGGGCATGCTCGACCTCACCGGCGTCAACGTCAGCGAACAACCCGCGCTCAAGCACCTGGTATCGCAGTCGGCGCGCAGCATCGAGAACGCACTGGCGCTCGCACGCCCCCACCACCTGCTGCTGCGCATGAACTGGCCCGGCCGCGTGCTGGGCGATGACAGCGACGGCCTGGTCTGCCTGGACGGCGACGGCGACATCACCGGCATGAACCGCCCCGCCGCCGACATGCTGGGCGTCTCGCCCGGCGTGCCCGCGGGCCACGCCAGCCTGCACTTCGCAGCGCCCATCGAAGGCCTGTTCGACGCCGCCGCAGCGCACCGCGGCGGGCAGGAGGTGCCCCTGTGGTCGGGTCTGCGGCTGCAGGTGCTGGCCCAGTTCGAGCGCCGCAACGCGCGCAGCGCGCCCGCAACGCAAGGCGTGCCCCTCAAGGACCTGGAGACCGCCCTCATCCGCAAGGCGGTCGACGACGCACGCGGCAACGTCAAGGAAGCCGCCAGCGCGCTCGGCATCAGCCGCGCCACCATCTACCGCAAGCTGGGCGCCCGTCGCCGCTGAGTTGGCATCAAGGCGGCACTGAGGTGGCGCTGAAGGCGCGCGCTCAGCGCAGCACCGTCACCGATCGCAAGGGCTTGAGCACGCTCGACGGCGTCATGCCGAAGGTGCTGCGGAACATGCGGCTGAAATGCGCCGAATCGGCGAATGCGCCATCGAGCGCGGCGTCGGTGAGGCTGCCATCCGGTCGGTACGCCGCCAGGGCCCGGCGGACCTGCGACCACACGCGGTAGCTGCGAAAACTCACACCGGCCTCTTCGCTGAACAGGTGGTTGAAGCGCGAGGAGGACAGGTGCACCGTGCGCGCAAGCGCCTCGCGATCGGGCATGGACGGCAGCCCGGCATCGCGCAGATGGCGCAGGCTGCGCAACACCCGCGCGTCCACCGGCTGCAGCGACGGCCACAGGCGCCGGTCGATGAGGGCATCCAGGTCGAAGTGGTTCAGGCGCTGCTCGGTGTGCCAGCGATCGACCACGCGCGACAACGGCTCGCCCACCACGGGTCCCCGCTGCGCGAACAGCACCCGCAGGCGCTGCACCTCGGGGGCATCGGGCTCCAGGTAGAGGATGGCGACCCGTTCACCGTCAGGGTCGAAGACGTGCTCCACACCGGCGTCGATCAGCGCGCTGTGGCAGTGCTCACTGCGGCCATCGGGCCAGCGCAGGCGAAAACGACCCGACAAACCCACCAGCAGCACCGGCGCCGCATGGCGGTGCCAGCCGGTGGCCGGCAGTTCGCCCAGGTAGACCGCCTTGTCCAGCCCGACGGTCAACGCATTGCCGATCAACACAGCCCAAACCTCCAAGACTTTTCGGCATGCCCTGCGTACCGTGAGCACCTGTTCAAGACGCACAACAGGAGGACATCGTGCCGATCCGTACCGCCCACCACTGGGCGCTGAACCTGGTTCCCCAAGCCGGGATATCTCACATTGCAGGCAGCTCGTTTCTGCATGGCATCAAGTCGGTGTTGCTGGGGCTGAACCGGCGCATAGCCGGTCTGCGGGCGCGCAGCACAACGGCGGCGCACCACGCGCTGCATTATCTCGATGGCGGGCAGGGTGAGCCGGTGCTGCTGCTGCACGGGCTGTTCGCCGAAAAGGACCACTGGGTCGATCTGGCGCGCCGCCTCACCCCGCACCACCGGGTGGTGGTGCCCGATCTGCCCGGCTTTGGCGCCAGCGACCGCCTGGACGACGCGCATTACGGCTATGCCGAACAGGTCGAGCGGCTGCGCGCGTTCATGGACAGCATTGGCTTGCAGCGCGCCCACGTCGCCGGCAGCTCCATGGGGGGTGCGCTGGGTGCGATGCTGGCGCGTGAGTACCCCAACCGCGTTGCCTCACTGGCCTTCATTGGTGCACCGCACGGCCTGCGCTCGCCCAAGCCCAGCGAGACCGATCTGCTCATCGACGGCGGTCACGCACCCCTGGTGGCGCGCAACAGCGAAGAATTCGACGCACTGTTCGAGCGGCTGTTCCACCGCCCGCCACGCCTGCCCTGGCCTCTGCGGCGCACCGCACGCGAGGAGGCCATCCGCCTGGCCAGCTCCAATCTGCGGCTGTGGGCGCACCATGTGGCCGACCGCTACCTGCTGGAGCAACACATCGCCCACCTGTGCCACCCCATGCTGGTGCTCTGGGGGCGGCGCGACCGGATCTTCCACGTGTCCGGTGTTCGCAACCTGCGCTGGCGCTGCCCCCACGCCGAGGTGCAGGTGCTCGAACGGGTGGGACACTTGCCCATGATGGAAGCCCCGGACGCGGTGGCCGAACGCTATCGCAACTTCCTGCTGCAACACCGGTGGATGAAACCCCGCACACCATGAACCGATGCGCGACCCCGGCCATCGTGCTGATGGCCCTTGCCCTTGCCGGCTGCGAGACGGCGCCGCGATCGGGCGCCCTGACCGCAGCCCAGGTGCTCGACGTGCCCGCCAGCCCCCACGCCGTGCGCGATGGCCACCCCGAACTGTTCGCGGCACTGCGCGCCGGCGTGACACGCCGCGAGATGGAAGAAGAGCGGCTGGTCCAGGGTGAGTGCGGCACGCCCGACACCTCTGACGTGGGCGGCACGCGCTGGACCACCGTGACCACCGTGCTGCCCGCAGGCACCCGCCTGGCGCCGGGCACCGAGGTCGTCGTGGTTGAGGCCCGTTCGGCATGGCCCCGGGCTGACGCCACGTCTCCCGAACGTCTGCACGGCCGTTTCGTGCGGGCCTTGCCGGCTCCACCGGCGAGCGGCCAGACCCGATGCCACACCCCCGACGACCCCGTTGACACCTGGCGCTTGCGCATTCGCTCACCACTGCCCGCCTGGTCCTTCGACTTTGCACAAGCGGCCTTGCAGCGCATCGCAGCTTTCAACGAGGACGACTTTGCACAGAGCCGGGTTGTGCGCGTCGGCTGTCAGCTCAAGGTGCTCGACGGGGGCGACTGGTATGTGCCTGTCTGGCTGGCACGTGCACCGGCAGGGCTGGCGCTGGCGCGCGGCGACCAGGTCCGCCTGCGCGCAGGCGCCACCTCCAACTCGAAGGACACCGGGCCACAGGCAGAGATCGTCGCCGTGGCCGAACCGAGCCAGACGGTCATCGGTTCGACGCTGGTGCGCTGCGACTGATGCACGGCAACCACCGGGTTCAGCCGATCGCCACCACCAGCGCCGACGCCGCCACGCTGGCGCCCGCACGCGCGCCCACCGCCAACGCGAACGGGTGCGGCGCAAAGCCCACCCACTGATCACCGCCCGGCAGGCCCAGCACCACCTCGTCGCGATCACGGCCGGGAGCGATGCGCTGCACCTCGCCGTTGAGGCGTGCGCTTTCACTCACGGCCGCGTTGCGCACGCTGCGGTGGGCAGGACCCACCACCACGGCCGTGGCCTTGCACAGCAGCAGCACGCGCCTCCCGGGCGCCAGGCCCAGCAGGTCGCAGCTCTCGCGCGTCACGCTGGCGCTCAAGCGCTGCCCACCGCGCGTTTCGCATTGCACCCAGACCGTCGGGTCATCGGGCGCCAGTGGCTGCAAGGCCACCACTTGGCAGGCCAACTGGTTGCGCATGCTGGTGCGCAGCTGCAGGCCGGCCGCCACCATGGCACCGCCGGAAAAACGCGAGAGCACCGCCTCGCGCGCTTGCGCCAGTTCATCGGCCAGTTGCAGCAGGCGCATGCCGGCCTCGGTGATGACGGCGCCGCCACCGCCGCTGCCCCCCACCGTGCGGTCCACCAGCGCCTGGCCACTGGTTTGCGACAAGGTCTCGATCGCCTGCCAGGCGGCCTTGTAGCTCACGCCGACTTCGCGCGCGGCCTGCGAGATCGAATCGCCCACGGCGATGCGGCGCAGCACGTCGAGCCGCCGATCGGCACCCACATCGCTGAGCGCCTGGGGCAGACCGGCCAGAGAGGGGGCTTTGGAGCGGGATCGGGCGGGCATGTGGTGTATGCTTCTCGCTATTCCGTTTTGGAATAGCGAATTCAGAAGAGGAAATCGGGATGTTCTCACGAAGCCTGGCGGCCACCGCCCTGGCCGCCTTGTTCGCGCTGGCGGTGCCGGCCCATGCCGACGAAGCCACCGTGGCGGTGGCGGCCAACTTTGCCGAACCCATGCGTGCCGTGGCCGAGGTGCTGCGAAAGAGCACTGGCCACACGGTGAGCGTTTCGGTCGGCGCCACCGGGCGTCTGTACGCGCAGATCCGCAACGGCGCCCCCTTCGACGTGATGCTCTCGGCCGACCAGAAGGCGCCCGCGCAGCTTGAAGCGGATGGTCTGGCCGTGGCCAACAGCCGCTTCACCTACGCCACCGGCAAGCTGGTGCTGTGGTCGGCCGACGCCACCCGGGTGGACGCCCGGGGCGAGGTGCTGCGCGGCGACGGCTTTCGCAAGCTGGCCATTGCCAACCCCAAGACCGCGCCCTACGGCGCGGCCGCCGTCGAAGCCATTGACAAGCTGGGCCTCACCTCCGCGCTGACGCCGCGCCTGGTGCAAGGCGAAAGCATCGGCCAGACCTACAACTTCGCTGTCACCGGCAACGCCGAGCTGGCCTTTGTGGCGATGTCGCAGGTGCTCGAAGGGGGTCGCCTCAAAGGCGGCTCAATGTGGGTGGTGCCGCCCGCCCTGTACCCCACCATCCGCCAGGACGCGGTGCTGCTCAGGCACGGCGAGCACAATGCGGCCGCACAGGCGCTGATGGCGCTGCTGCGCAGCGAGCGCGTCAACGACCTGATCCGCTCCTACGGCTACGAGCGCTGACCCCACCCCATGCTGCTGACCCCGTCCGACCTGCAGGCCCTGGCCCTCACGCTGCGCGTGGCGGGCCTCACCACGCTGCTGCTGCTGGTGATCGGCGTGCCGCTGGCCTGGTGGCTCGCCCGCACGCGCTCCGCGTGGCGCCACCCGGTGGGCGCACTGGTCACCATCCCGTTCGTGCTGCCACCGTCGGTGCTGGGCTTTTACCTGCTGGTGGCCATGGGGCCGAACGGCCCGGTGGGTCAGTGGACGCAGGCCATGGGGCTGGGTCTGCTGACCTTCAGCTTCGGCGGGCTGGTGGCGGCATCGCTGCTGTATTCCCTGCCCTTCATGGTGCAGCCGGTGCTCGCGGCCATGCAGCAGCTGGGCGATCGGCCGCTCGAAGCAGCCGCCAGTCTACGGGCGTCGCAGGTCGACCGCTTCTTCACCGTGGTGCTGCCCCTGTGCCGGCCTGCGCTCATCACCGGCACGGTCATGAGCTTCGCGCACACCGTGGGCGAGTTCGGCGTGGTGCTGATGGTGGGTGGCAACATCCCCGGCGTGACGCGCGTGGTGTCGCTGCAGATCTACGACCATGTGGAAGCGCTGGAATACGGCGACGCGCACCGGCTGGCTGCGGTGATGCTGGTGTTTGCGTTTGCGGCGTTGCTGTCGCTGCAGTGGGTAAACCGACGAAACCACCGCGCATGAATCCAGCGACCGAAGCGAGCATCGAGTTGCGTACAACCGTTCGCCGCGCCGGTTTCACGCTGGACGTGGACCTGCGGTTGCCCGGTCAGGGCATCACCGCCCTGTTCGGCCCGTCGGGGTCGGGCAAGACCACCTGCCTGCGCGTGCTGGCGGGCCTGGAGCCCGCGGCCACTGGGCGGGTGGTGGTGGGTGGCGAGGTGTGGCTCGACAGCGCGCTGCGCACCTGCCTGCCGGCCCACCGCCGCGCATTGGGCTACGTGTTCCAGGAGGCCAGCCTGTTCGACCATCTGAGCGTGCGCGACAACCTGCGTTACGGCTGGCGGCGTGTGCCGCCTGCGCAGCGCCACCATGGCTGGGACCACGGGCTGGCGTTGCTGGGCATCGCGCACCTGCTCGATCGCCGGCCGGCCGAGCTCTCGGGCGGCGAGCGCCAGCGCGTGGCCATCGCCCGTGCCCTGGCCACCAGCCCGCGCGTGCTGCTGATGGACGAACCCCTGGCCTCGCTGGACGCCACACGCAAGGCCGAGCTGTTGCCCTGGCTGGAGCAACTGCACGAACAGCTGGACCTGCCCATCGTCTATGTCACGCACGCCATGGACGAGGCGCTGCGCCTGGCCGATCACCTGGTGCTGCTGGAAGGTGGCACGGTGCGCGCGCAAGGCCCGATCGCCGAGCTGATCACCCGCAGCGACCTGCCCCTGGCCCACGGCGACGCGGCCAGCGCGCTGATCGATGGTGTGGTCGAAGGCACCAGCGCCGATGGCCTGACCTGCCTCGCCTTCGACGGTGGCCCGCTGCGCCTGACCGACACCCGCCGCGCACCCCTGCCCGCCGGCAGCCGCCTGCGGGTGCGCGTGCAGGCCCGCGACGTGAGCCTGTCGCTGGTCGAGCCGCAGCAGATCAGCGTCAACAACGTGTTGCCGGCCGAGGTGAGCGACCTGAGCGACGACGGCCCGGGCCAGGTGCTGGTGGGCCTGCGTCTGGGCAGCGGCACGCGTTTGCTCTCGCGCCTGACACAAGGCTCGGTGCAGCGCCTGGGCATCGCGCCGGGCGTGCGGCTGTTCGCGCTCATCAAGGGCGTGGCGGTGCTGCGCTGACCGCAGGCGCCGCAGCGCCCAATGGCGGCAGGAACACCGCACGGCCATTCGCTTCGACCACGCTGGGCACCGGCACGCCGTAAAGCGCCGCCAACCCCGCCGAGGTGACCACCTCGCTCACCGGGCCTTGCGCCAGCAAGCGCCCGTCGCCCAGCAGCAGCGCACGGTCGGCGTGGCGCAGGGCCTGGTTGGGGTCGTGGGTGGTGAACAGCACGCCCAGGCCCTGATCGGCCAGCGCCCGCACGGCGTGCAGCACCCGCCCCTGGTTGCCGAAGTCCAGGCTGGCGGTGGGCTCGTCGAGCAGCACCGCGCGCGGCTGCTGCGCCAGGGCGCGCGCGATCAGCACCAGTTGGCGCTCGCCGCCGCTCATGCGGTGCACCGAGCGATCGGCCAGGTGCGCGACGCCCAGTCGCTCCAGGGCTTCATGGGCAATGGCTTCGTCCCGCGCGCCCGGCCGCGCCAGCAGGCCGAGGTGGGCCGTGCGCCCCATCAGCACCATCTGCAGTGCGCTGTAGCCAAAGGTGCTGGCCTGCCCCTGCGGCACATAGCCCAGCCACTGCGCACGCGCCGGCAGCGACCAGTCGCGCAGCGCGCGGTCATCGAGACGCACTTCGCCCGCCAGTGGCGGCAGCAGCCCGAGCAGCGTCTTGAGCAGCGTGGTCTTGCCGCCGCCGTTGGGGCCGAGCAGCGCCACCACCTCGCCAGCATGCAGTTGCACTGACGGCACCGCGGCCACCACGCGGCTGCCGTACCCCACCTGCAGATCGGTGGCCTCGAGCAAGGCGCTCATTGCCACCCCCGCTGCGCCCGGCCCAGCAGCACGATGAAGAACGGTGAGCCGATCAGCGCAGTGAGGATGCCCAGCGGAATCTCCACCGGCGCGACCGAGCGCGCCACCGTGTCGATGATCAGCAGCAGGCCGGCACCGAGCACGGCCGCCACCGGCACCAGGCGCACAAACGAAGGACCGACCAGAAAGCGCGCCAGGTGCGGCACCACCAGGCCGACCCAGCCCACGATGCCCGCTGCTGCCACGCTGGCTGCGGTCACCAGCGTGGCGGCGGCCACGATGGCCAGGCGCAACCCGGTGGTGCGCGCACCGAGCGCGCGGGCTTCTTCCTCGGGCAGCGACATCACGTCCAGGCGCCAGCGCAGCAGCAGCAACACCACCAGGCCCAGCGCCACCGGCACCAGCAAGGCGGGCAGATCGTCTGCATGCGCGGCCGACAGGCTGCCCAGCAACCAGAAGGTCATGGCCGGCAGCTGGTTGTAGGGGTCGGCCAGCGTCTTGACGAGCCCGATGCCCGCCCCGAGCAGCGAACCGATGACGATGCCCGCCAGCAGCAGCACCAGGATGGGGTCGCCCTGGCGCACCAGCGAGCCGGTGCCGTACACCAGCGCCACCGCCAGCAGGCCGCCAGCAAAGGCCATCAGCTGGATGCCCGCCAGCCCGAAGGAAAAGAAGATGCCCAGCAAGGCGCCCAGCGCCGCACCGGCAGACGCCCCCAGGATGTCGGGCGAAACCAGCGGGTTGCGGAACAAACCCTGAAACGCCGCGCCCGCCGCCGAGAGCGCCGCACCCACGGCCAGCGCGGCGGCGATGCGCGGCGCGCGGATCTGCCACACCACGGTCTGCAAGGACTCGCTGGCCTGGCCGGTGACCACGGCCCACAGGTCGGTGAGCGAGACCGGCGTGCGCCCCGCCAGCAAGGCCAGCAGCAGGCCGAACAGCAACACCGCCCACGCGGCCAGCGTGCGCATCTCAGTCGCGGCCCGCCAGCACGCGCCGCACCTGCCCGGCCGACAGATCGACCTGGTAGAAGCGGCGGTAGAAGTCGCGCGCGATGGCGCCGAGGTCGTCGCGAAACTGCTCTGGCAACACCTTGGCGCCGATCCACCACAGGCCGGGCAGGCGGTTCACGCTGGGCGGGAAGTCCACCCAGCCAAAGGGCAGCTTGGGGCTGAGGTGCACGCGGCCATGGCGCACCGCACTCACGCCGCGCCACAGCGGGCTGCTGCCCACGGTCTGCGCAAAGGTCTGGTCGATGGTGATGATCACCTCCGGGTCCCAGTTCAGCACCTGCTCGACCGACACCCGCGCCAGCCCGCCCGGCATGCGCGTGGACACGAGCTCGATGCCCATGGCCTCGAACATCTCCACGTTGATGGAGCCGTCGAGACCGGTCTCCATGCCGTGCGGGCCCCGCGCGTAGTAGACGCGGGGCCGGCGCTCGCGCGGCACGCGCGCCACGCGCTCGCGCACCTGCGCCAGCGTGTCGCTGGCATAACGCGCCAGCTCGGCCGCGCGCGCCTGCCGGCCCAGCAACTCACCGAGCAGCCGGTAGCCCTCGGGCACCGCCTCCAGCGCGCCGTCGATCAAGGCATAGGGAATGCCGGTCTGCGATTGCACGCGATCGGCCAGCTCGACGAAAGTCTGGCGCACCGAACCGGTGTCGACGATCAGGTCGGGCTTGAGCGCGAGCACCGTCTCGAGGTTGGCGGTGTTGCCGCGGCCGGTGAGACGGCCCACCTCGGGCCGCGCCGCCACGTCGGGCAGCAGGAACTCGCGTTCATCAGGCCGGTTGGCGCGCGGCCAGCCCAGCAGCGTCTCGGGCGCCAGCGTGTAGAGCCAGATGGCCGCGGGCGGCCCGGCCGGAAAGACCCGGGCCACCTGCGACGGCACTTGCACTGCCCTGCCCGCGCTGTCGGTCAGCGTGCGGGGCGTCTGCGCCGCCACCGGCCAGGCCACGCCGGCGGCCAGTGCCTGCAGCGCGGCACGGCGCGACCAGCGATCAGGGCAGTTCGAATCCATGGCTGGCGAGTGTGTCGCGCGCCTGCGCGCCGAGCAACCATTGCGCCAGTTGCTCGGCCCCTTGTCCGGCAGCCAGGCGCCAGCACAGGCCGTAGTCGGCGCGCACCGACAGGGCCTCGGGCAGCGCCACCACGCGCAGTTCGGCCCATTCGCGTTGCGCGCGCTGGGCATTGGTGCGGTAGGTCAGGAACACATCGAGCCGGTGTTCGGCCATCACCCAGGCGTAGGTGTTGCGCCCCTCGGGCGCGCGTGGCGACTGGGGGCCGCCGGTGAGCGCCATCGCCCTGGCACGCAAGGCATCGCGTGCGCCAGCCTTCAGGGCCTCGGCGCGATCGAACACCGCCAGCGCGTAGTCGCCCGACGGATCGGCGAGCGGCGTCGAGGTGCCCAGCCGAAGCGCCGGGTTGAGCAAGGCATCAAGCAGCGCGTGCGGGTCGCTGCGCAGCGAAGGCGCCACCAGCGCGCACATCGGGTTGTGCGCAAACACCTGGGGTTCGCTCCAGCCACCCTGCTGCGCCAAGGCGCGCGGGTGGTCCAGATTGGCCGAGGCAAACACATCGGCCGGCACGCCGGCCTCGATGCGCTGTCGCAGCAGGCCAGCGGCCGCAAAGCGGCTGCACCACGCGGGTCCACCCGCCGCGCGATGCAGCGGCGCCAGCGCCTCGAAGGCCTCGCGCAGACTGCCCGCCGCCATCACGCGCACAGGGCCCGAAGCAAGCGGCGTCGACATCGCGCAAGGTGAAAGCTATGCCACAACGGCCCGCCACGTCGCGGGGCACCGCGGATCCGGCTCCGCCGGTCCGCTGGTGCCGTCCCCCCTCAGGGCCTGCCCATGCCATTTCTTCAAGTGCGAAGGGGGCGCCATCAGTGCCAATCAAGGCGCGCGACGACGGTCAGGCTGGGCGCCTGACCTAGGCGTGCAACGCTGAGTGGTGCTGATGGCGCCCCCTTCCCTCCGGGTTGCAGCCATGAGAACCGTGCGCCGCGTTGCGAAACCTCGTCGGGCCACCGGCCCGTCTGCGTTTCGCGCCTTGCGCACAGTCCTCATGGCTACAACGCATCTTGAAGAAATGGCATGGGCAGGCCCTGGGGAAGCCGCGCAGCGGCGCAGGGGGGAGCCTATTTCTCCGCGTTGGGGAAGAACAGCTGTTCGCCGTTGATCTTGTAGCCGGCGATGGCGGCCTGGCCCTTGTCGCTGGTGACCCAGTCGACAAACTTCTGGCCTTCGGCGGTCTTGACCTGCGGGTGCTTGGCGGCGCTGACCAGCATCACGCCGTACTGGTTGAACAAGCGCTTGTCGCCCTCGACCAGCACGGTGAGGTCACCGCGGTTCTTGAAGTTGAGCCAAGTGCCGCGATCGGACATCACGTAGGCGTTGCTGCCCGAGGCGATGTTGAGCGCCGGGCCCATGCCGCAGCCGCATTCCTTGTAGCCACTGCCCTTGGCGTCGAGCTCGGCTGCCTTCCAGAAGCGCAGTTCGGCGGCGTTGGTGCCGCTGCGGTCGCCGCGTGAGATGAAGGGCGCATTGGCGGTAGCCACTTTCTTGAGGGCGGCCACGATGTCGTTGCCTTTGGTGCCGGCCGGGTCGGCCTTGGGGCCGATCAGCACGAAGTCGTTGTACATGACGTCCTGGCGCTTGGCGCTGTAGCCCTCGGCCACGAACTTCTCTTCGGCGACCTTGTCGTGCACGAACAGCACGTCGGCGTCGCCGCGGCGCGCCATGTCGATGGCCTGGCCGGTGCCCAGCGCGACGACCTTCACGTCGATGCCGGTGGCCTGCTTGAACATGGGCAGCAGGTAGCCGAACAGGCCGGACTGCTCGGTCGACGTGGTCGAGGCCACGACGATGCTTTGCGCGAACGCGCTGGCACCGATCAACAGACCGGCGGTGAGGGTGGCGAGGGTGCGAATGGGTTTCACCAGCTTTCTCCTTGGACAAACAAATGGGCGTGCGGGCACAGGGCCTGCAACAGGTCGGCGTTGAAAAAATCGTTGACGGGCAGGTCGGCCAGCACGTGGCCCTGCTCGAGGTAAATCACCCGGCTGGCCAGGCGCTTGACCTGACCCAGGTTGTGGCTGGCAAACACCAGGGTGGTGGCGCGCGCGCCGGCGCGCGGCGCGGTGAATTCGGCAATCAGCTCTTCGACCTCGCGCTTGGCGTGCGGATCCAGGCTGGCGGTCGGCTCGTCGAGCAACCAGATGTCGGGCTTGAGCGCCCAGGCACGCGCGAGGGCCAGGCGCTGCTGCTGCCCGCCCGACAGTGCACGACCGTTGCGCGCGGCCAGCTCCGTCAGGCCGACGCGCGCCAGCGCCAGGTGCGCCCGCTCGCGGGCCTCGCGCCAGGGCGTGCCGCGCAACCACAGGCCCAGCGCCACGTTGTGCCAGGCGCGCAGACGCAGCATGTGCGGACGTTGAAACAGCATGGCCATGCGCGCGGTCTCGGGGCGCTGGCAAAGGCCGGCCGTCAGCGGCAGCAGGCCGTGCATGGCGCGCAGAAGGGTGCTCTTGCCGCTGCCGTTGGCGCCGATGAAGGCCACGCGCTCGCCTTCGGTGATGCGCAGGTTCACGCCCTCGAGCGCCGGCGGGCGGGGCGACGGCCCCAGCCGCACCTGCACGCCGCGCAGTTCGAAGCACATGGCAGGCACCACGCTGGGGGCCACGGGCGGTGCACCGCTCACGCCATCGCCCCCTCGGGCATCAAACCGTCTTCGCGCTCGCGCCAGCGCCGCACCACCGACACCATGGCATTGAGCACCAGCACCACGGCCAGCAGCACCAGGCCCAGGCCCAGCGCCAGCGGCAGATCGCCCTTGCTGGTCTCCAGCGCAATGGCGGTGGTCATCACGCGGGTGAAGCCGTCGATGTTGCCGCCCACGATCATCACCGTGCCGACTTCGGAGATCGCCCGCCCGAAGGCGGTGATGAAGATGGTGAGCAAGGCGTAGCGCTCGTCCCAGGCCAGCAGCAGGCTGCGTGTCAGGGTGCCTGCACCCATGGAGCGCAGTTGCTCGCCGTGGTCGCGGTCCGCGTCTTCGACGATCTGGCGCACCAGCGCCGTGACCAGCGGCAGCACCAGCACGGCCTGCGCCATCACCATGGCCGGCACGCTGAACAACCAGCCGAGAAAGCCCAGCGGGCCCGAGCGCGACAGCAGCAGGTACACCACCAGCCCGACCACCACCGCTGGCACGGCGAGCGCAGTGTTGAGCAGCGTGAGCACGGCCGCACGGCCCTTGAAGCGCGCACCCGCCAGCCAGGCTCCGAACCACAGCCCCAGGCCATAGGCGATGGCCGTGGCCAGCACGCTCACCACCAGCGAACGCAGCACGATGGACCACAGCCCCGGATCGCCCGAGACGATGAGCCCGATCGCGGTGACCACGCTGTCGGAAAAGGTGTTCATAAGGCGACGAGCTTATCGAAGCATCACGAACGCCGCGCTACGTGTTCACGCGGTATGCACCTGAATGCATAAGGCCGTTGCGGCACACTTGCGCCCCATGCGACGCATCGAGCTGGCCTACCAATTCACCGCCCGCGAAGCTGTGGCCCCGCAAGGTGCGTCATTGCTGCGCAACCCCATGATGGACGTGCTGCACGCGGTCAAGAGCAGCGGCTCGATATCGGGCGCCGCGCGTGAGCTGGGCCTGTCCTACCGCCACGTCTGGGGCCAGCTCAAGGACTGGGAGGCCGATCTCGGGCAGGGCTTGATCCTCTGGGAGCGCGGCCAGGCGGCCCGCCTCACGCCTTTTGGCGAGAAGCTGCTGGGTGCCGAGCGCCTCGCCCAGGCACGCCTGGGCCCGCAACTGGAGAGTCTGCGGGTCGAACTCGAGCGCGCCTTCACCCAGGTGCTGAGCAGCGACGAGGACGCACCGGGCGTGCCCACACTGCGCCTGTACGCCAGCCACGACCACGCGCTGACCGAACTGGTGGACTTTGCTGCTCAGCGCGATGGCCGCGAATCGCTGCACCTGGACGTGCATTTCTGCGGCAGTGTGGACGCCATTCGCGCGCTCAACGAAGGGCGTTGCAACATCGCGGGCTTTCATGCGCAGCCGTTCTCGGGTGCCCAGACCGTGACGGCCCGCACTTACCGCCCCATGCTCAAGCCCGGGCTGCACAAGATCATCGGTTTTGCCCGTCGCACGCAAGGGCTGATCGTGGCGCCCGGCAACCCTCTGCGCCTGCACGACATCCAGGACGTGGCGCGGCTGCAGGCGCGCTTTGTCAACCGCGCGCTGGGCACCGGCACCCGGCTGCTGCTGGACGAACTGCTGGGCCAGGCCGGCCTGATGCCGCTGGATATCGACGGCTACGACCACATCGAGCGTTCGCACGCTGCCGTGGCGCTGGCGGTGGCCGGTGGTACCGCCGACGTGGGGTTGGGCACCGAATACGCGGCGCGCAGCGCCCGGCTCGACTTTGTGCCACTCACCGATGAGCGCTATCTGCTGGTGGGCCTGAAATCCTCGCTGGACGACCCACCCATGCAGCGCCTGCTGGCCTGCCTGCGCAGCCGCGACTGGCAACAACGCATGGCCACGCTGCCCGGTTACCAGCCCGACCACTGCGGCGAGGTGGCGGCCATGAAGCGGCTGCTGCCCTGGTGGGACTGAGCCAGGTGCGGGCTACCAGCGCTCGATGAGGGCACCGGGCGCAGGTTTGTCGAACTTCGGCTTGCCCTGCCCTTGCGGCGTGCCCAGCACCACCCAGCCCACCAGCGTCTCACCGGGGCGGCAGAACGCCGCCACCACCTCGGGCACGCGCACCTTGCCGCCCGAGAGCATCTTGCCCCCATAGCCGAGCGCATGGGCAGCGGTCAGGAAGTTGGCCAGCGCCCCGCCGATGGCGATCCATTGCTCGTGCACGGTGGCCAACGGGTGTCCGGCATCGATGTGCGCAATCACCGCCACCAGCATGGGCACGCCGGTGGCCCGCTCGCGATCGCGTTCGGCCTGTTCGGGTGACTTGCCGGCGGCCAGCGCGACACGTTGAAACAGCTCGCCCAGGCGCTCGCGCGCGTCGCCCTGCACCAGCGCGAAGCGGTAGGGCACCAGCCCGGCGTGGTCGGGGGCGCGCAGCGCCGCAGCCACCATGCGCGTCAGTTCGTCCTCCGAAGGCGCGGGCGCCCGCAGGTGCCGCGCCCCCACCGAGTAGCGCTCCAGCAGCACGGTCAGTGCCTTCGGGTCGTCGCTCTGCATGGCGTTGATCAGGCGGGCACCTGGGAGCGCGCGGCGACTCAGGTCGTGATCTCGCGCGCCGAGATCGCGTACTTGAAGGTGTCGGGTGACAGTTCGTCGAAGCGACCGCTCTGGTTCTCGCCGTTCGGGTACATCAGGAACGGCAGGGTCTGCGCCGACACCGAGCCGGGCAGCGTCACGTCGCTGGCGCTGTTCCAGCCCACCCAGTTGCCTTCCCAGCTGCCAAACAGGGCCGCGTCGACCGGCGCGGCCACCGCGTTCTTGCGGTCCTTGATCCAGTCGGGCGTTTCCTGGCGCATCACTTTGAGCACATCGGCCGGGTCCATCGCCACCCAGCCATAGCCGGCCAGGTAGGCCTCGGCGCGGCAGTGCTGCGCGCCCTTGAGGTTGGCCGGATTGCCACCCAGTTCCTTGTAGCCAAAGGCCGATGGCACCAGCCGCAGGCCGTACACATCGCGCGCGGGCACACCGGCCGCACGGCACAGGCCCACGAACAGGGCGTTGAGGTCGGCGCACTTGCCACCCAAGTTGCCGGTTTCGAGCATGGTCTTGATGTCGCCGGTGCCACAACCGCGGGTTTTGGGTTCGCGGTAAGCGTTGGTGACCACCCAGTCGTAGAGCGCGCGCGCCTTCTGCACGTCGGTCTTGGCGCCCTTGGTGGCCGCCAGCGCGGTCTGGCGCACGATGCCGTCGAGCGGCTTGAACTCGCTGGGCTGCAGGTTGGCGCGCAGAACGGCCGGGTCTTCGGCGGCCAGGTTGCGCTGCGACCAGTCGACAGCGCGGTTGCGGGTCTGCAGCTTCGTGGTGAATTGCAGCGTCGGCGCCTTCACGCTAGGCGCGAATTCGGCCATGAGCATGCGCACGCCCGCCTTGGGATCGGCCACCAGGCCGGCCTGGCTGGCGTTGCCGCTCCAGCTGTTGTCGATCGAGCGCTGCCAGTTGTTGTCGAGGTCTGGCACCGGCAGCCACAGGCGCGTGGTGCCTTGAGGGTCGGCCACGTTGACGGTCACTGTGACCTCAAAGGTGCGCCATGGGCCGACCTGCGGGGCAAAGCGGCGCTCTTGCGCCAGAGCGGGCAATGGCAATGAGGCCGCAATGCCGGCTTGCAGCAGTTGGCGGCGCGAAAAGGTGGTGGTCATGGTGAGTCCCTTCAAGAAAAAGTTGTCATCGGGTGGCCAGCAAGGGGTCGAGCCAGCGGCGCGCCTCGGCGCCCAGCCAGTCGACCTCGCCGGTCACGGTGAATTGCGCCCGGCCATCGCGGCCAATGGCGATGGTGCTGGGAAAGATGCGCACCCCGAAGGCCTTGGCGGTGGCGCCGTCGCGGTCGCGCAGCACCGGCAGCGTGAGGCCGGTCTGCGCGATGAAGCGGCGCACGGTGGCGTCGGTCTCGCGGAAGTTGACGGCCAGCACCTCCAGGCCGTCGGCCTGGTGGCGGGTGGCCAGCAGTTCGAGGGTGGGCATTTCTTCAACGCAAGGTGGGCACCAGCTGGCCCAGAAGTTGAGCAGCACCGGTCGCCCGCGAAGACTGGCCACATCCTGCACCGAGCCGCCCCAGACCGGCAACTTGAGTGCGGGCGTCGCCCGCCCCGCCGGCCAGGGCGTGGGCACGACCGCGTCCGCAGCGCACACACCCATGGGCAGCAACAGGGCAGCCGCGAGGGCTTCACGTCGGCGCAAGCCGGCTGATGCGGGATGGATGGGAGTTGGCTCAACGGCCATGGCTCGAAGGCAAGGGTTCAGAAGGCAAAAGGGGCGACGCGTCGAGCGGGCGGGCGTCGCTTGTTGAGCGATCAGCGGGGCAATCGACGGGCGATTTCGGTCACCAGCGCGCGCGCCAGGCTGAGCTTGTCGGCACGTGGCAGCTCGGTACTGCCGCTGGCATCCACCAGCAGCAGCGCGTTGTGATCCTGCCCGAAGGTGTCGGGGCCGATGTTACCCACCAGCAGCGGCACACCCTTGCGCTCGCGCTTGGCCTGGGCGTGGGCCAGCAGGTCGTGGCTCTCGGCGGCAAAGCCGACGCAGAACAGCGCACCCTGTTGCGCCCGGGGGCTGGCCGCCACGCCCGCCAGGATGTCCGGGTTCTCGACAAAAGCCAGTGCCGGCACGTCGCCGCTGCCGTCCTTCTTGATCTTGCGCTCGGCAGCGCTGGCCGGGCGCCAGTCAGCCACCGCCGCGGCGGCGATGAACACATCGACCGCGTCGGCACTGGCCTGCACCGCGCGCTGCATGTCCAGCGCCGAGGCCACGTCCACACGCTGCACGCCGCGCGGCGTGGGCAAGGCCACCGGGCCGGCCACCAGGGTGACCTGCGCACCGGCCTCGCGCGCGGCGCGGGCCAGTGCAAAGCCCATCTTGCCGCTGCTGCGGTTGGTGATGCCGCGCACCGGGTCGATCGCCTCGTAAGTGGGGCCGGCGGTGATCAGCACGTGCCGACCGGCCAGCCGCTTGGGCTGGAAGTGGGCGATCAACTCCTGCAGGAGTTCGTCGGGCTCGAGCATGCGGCCGTCGCCGGTCTCGCCACAGGCTTGCTCACCCGCGCCCACGCCCAGCACCACGGCGCCGTCGGCACGCAGCTGCGCCAGGTTGCGCTGCGTGGCCGGGTGGGCGTACATCTCGCGGTTCATGGCCGGCGACAGGATCAGCGGCACGCGCTCGATGGGGCGCGCCAGGCACAGCAGCGACAACAGGTCGTCGGCACGGCCATGCAGCAGCTTGGCCATGAAGTCGGCGCTGGCCGGGGCAATGACGATGGCGTCGGCCTCGCGGCTGAGGTTGATGTGGGGCATGTTGTTGCCCTCGCGCGCATCCCACTGCGAGCTGTAGACCGGCCGGCCCGACAAGGCCTGCATGGTCACGGGGGTGATGAAGTGCTCGGCCGCCTCGGTCATCACCACCTGCACCGTGGCGCCGGCCTTGATCAGGCCGCGGCAGAACTCGGCCGCCTTGTAGCAGGCCACGCCGCCGCTGAGGCCGAGGACGATGTGTTTTCCGGCGAGATCGCTCATGGGGGCGCAATGTAGCAGCGCGTGCGCGCGGCGCGGGGGCGATGACGGATGACCCACGACGGATGACGCGGGTATCCCTGGCCGCCAACGGGCGTTGGTGTTGGCGGGTCGGCGTCGGGAGGGGGCCACCTATAATCGGCCTTTCCCACCTGAGCGTGCCCCCGGGCACGCCCGAGTCATGACCAAATACGTGTTCGTCACCGGCGGTGTGGTGTCCTCCCTGGGCAAGGGCATTGCTTCTGCGTCGCTTGCCGCGCTCCTCGAATCGCGCGGCCTCAAAGTCACCCTCATCAAGCTCGATCCGTACATCAACGTCGATCCGGGCACCATGTCGCCGTTCCAGCACGGCGAGGTGTTCGTCACCGACGACGGCGCCGAGACCGATCTCGACCTGGGCCACTACGAGCGTTTCATCGAAACGCGCATGAAGAAGGCCAACAACTTCACCACCGGCAAGATCTACCAGTCGGTGCTCGAGAAGGAACGCCGCGGCGACTACCTCGGCAAGACGGTGCAGGTCATTCCGCACATCACCAACGAGATCCAGGAGTTCATCCGCAAGGGCTCGGGCGAAGGCACGGCCGATGCGGTCGACGTGGCCATCGTCGAGATCGGCGGCACGGTGGGCGACATCGAGTCCCTGCCCTTCCTGGAGGCGGTGCGCCAGATGAGCCTGCGCATGGGGCCCAACCATTCGGCTTTTGTGCACCTGAGCTACGTGCCCTGGATCGCCGCCGCCGGCGAACTCAAGACCAAGCCCACCCAGCACACCGCGCAAAAGCTGCGCGAAATCGGCATTCAGGCCGACGTGCTGCTGTGCCGCGCCGACCGCCGCATCCCCGACGAAGAGCGCGCCAAGATCAGCCTGTTCAGCAACGTGCCCGAATGGGGCGTGATCAGCATGTGGGACGTCGACACCATCTACAAGGTGCCGCGCATCCTGCACGAGCAGGGCCTGGACGGCCTGATTTGCGACAAGCTGCGCCTGAACACGCCGCCGGCCAACCTCAAGCGCTGGGACGACCTGGTGTATGGGGTCGAACACCCCCAGGCCACGGTGCACATCGCCATGGTCGGCAAGTACGTCGACCTGTCCGACAGCTACAAGTCGCTGAACGAAGCCCTGCGCCACGCCGGCCTGAAGAACCAGGCCAAGGTGGCCATCGAGTACGTCGACTCCGAGAGCATCACCGCGGCCAATGTGGGCCAGGTGCTGGGCCGGTTCGACGCCGTGCTGGTGCCCGGCGGCTTTGGCAAGCGCGGCATCGAAGGCAAGGTGTGCGCTGCCCGCTACGCACGCGAGCACAAGGTGCCCTACCTCGGCATCTGCCTGGGCATGCAGGTGGCCACCATCGAGTACGCGCGCCACGTGGCCGGCCTCAAGGACGCCAACAGCACCGAGTTCGAACCCGACACCCCGAATCCGGTGATTGCCCTCATCACCGAGTGGAAGGACAAGGACGGCAGCATCCAGCAGCGCGACGCCAACTCCGACCTCGGCGGCACCATGCGCCTGGGCGCGCAGAGTTCCGACGTGAGCAAGGGCACGCTGGCGCACAGCATCTATGGCGACGTGGTGACCGAGCGTCACCGCCATCGCTACGAGGCCAACGTGAACTACCTCGACAAGCTGCGCGAGGCCGGGCTGGTGATCTCCGCGCTGACACAACGCGAACAGCTCACCGAGATCGTCGAACTGCCGCAGACCGTGCATCCCTGGTACATGGGCGTGCAGTTCCACCCCGAGTTCAAGTCCACCCCCTGGGCCGGCCACCCGCTGTTCAACGCCTACGTGAAGGCCGCGCTGACACACCAGGTGCAGCGCGTGCCCGCCAAGGCCGTCGCCTGAACACACACCGTCGCACACACCATGAAACTCTGCGGATTCGACGTCGGTCTCGACAAGCCCTTCTTCCTCATCGCCGGCCCCTGCGTCATTGAATCCGAACAGTTGCAGATGGATGTGGCCGGGCGGCTGAAGGAGATCACCGCCTCGCTGGGCATCCCCTTCATCTTCAAGAGCAGCTTCGACAAGGCCAACCGCAGCAGC
Organism: Hydrogenophaga sp.; assembly: GCF_019635465.1. GTDB lineage: Bacteria > Pseudomonadota > Gammaproteobacteria > Burkholderiales > Burkholderiaceae_C > Hydrogenophaga. The sequence goes on along the minus strand of NZ_JAHBZK010000017.1, from coordinate 96,900 downwards.
GGCAAGAGCTTTCGCGGGCCGGGCCGTGAGGCCGGTCTGGCGGTGCTGGCCAAGGTGCGGGCCCAGCTGGGCGTTCCCGTCATCACCGACGTGCACACCGAAGACGACATCGCCCCCGCCGCCGCCGTGTGCGACGTGCTGCAGACGCCGGCCTTCCTGTGCCGCCAGACCGATTTCATCCGCGCCGTGGCGCAAAGCGGCAAGCCGGTGAACATCAAGAAGGGCCAGTTCCTCGCGCCGCACGACATGAAGAACGTCATCGACAAGGCACGCGACGCCGCCCGCGACGCCGGCCTGCCCGAAGACAGCTTCATGGCCTGTGAGCGCGGCGTGAGCTTTGGCTACAACAACCTCGTCTCCGACATGCGCTCGCTGGCGATCATGCGTGAGACCGGTGCCCCGGTGGTGTTCGACGCCACCCACAGCGTGCAGTTGCCCGGCGGACAGGGCACCAGCAGCGGTGGCCAGCGCGAGTTTGTGCCGGTGCTGGCGCGCGCCGCGGTCGCGGTGGGCGTCTCGGGCCTGTTCATGGAAACCCACCCGGACCCCGCCAAGGCGCTCAGCGACGGCCCCAACGCCGTGCCGCTCAAGCACATGCCGGCGCTGCTCGAAACCCTGCTCGCGCTCGACACGGTCACCAAGAAGAACGGCTATCTCGAAGACCGCTTCGACGCCTGAGCGCGTGCCTTGCCTCCCCATTCACATTGACCTTGACCTGAGGACCCTTGATTCATGAGTGCCATCGTTGACATCGTCGGCCGCGAAGTGCTGGACAGCCGCGGCAACCCCACCGTCGAGTGCGACGTGCTGCTGGAGAGCGGCGTGATGGGCCGCGCCGCCGTGCCATCGGGCGCCTCCACCGGCTCGCGCGAAGCGATCGAGCTGCGCGATGGCGACAAGACCCGCTACCTCGGCAAGGGCGTGCTCAAGGCCGTGGAGCACATCAACACCGAAATCAGCGAGGCTGTGCTGGGGCTGGACGCGTCCGAGCAGGCCTTCCTGGACAAGACCCTGATCGACCTGGACGGCACCGAGAACAAGAGCCGCCTGGGCGCCAACGCCATGCTGGCCGTCTCCATGGCCGTGGCCCGCGCGGCCGCCGAGGAAGCCGGCCTGCCGCTGTACCGCTACTTCGGTGGCATGAGCGCGGTGCAGATGCCGGTGCCGATGATGAACGTCATCAACGGTGGCGCCCACGCCAACAACAACCTCGACCTGCAGGAGCTGATGATCATCCCCGTGGGCGCGCCGAACTTTCGCGAAGCGCTGCGCTGGGGTGCCGAGGTGTTCCACGCCCTCAAGAAGATCATTCACGACAAGGGCATGAGCGTGGCCGTGGGTGACGAAGGTGGCTTCGCACCCAACGTCGCCAGCCACGAAGCCGCCCTGCAGATGCTGCTCGACGCCATCAGTGCCGCCGGCTACACCGCGGGCGAACAGATCGCGCTGGGCCTGGACTGTGCCTCCAGCGAGTTCTACAAGGACGGCAAGTACCACCTCGAAGGCGAAGGCCTCGTGCTCAGCGCGGAGGAATGGACCAACGTGCTGGCCACCTGGTGCGACAAGTACCCCATCGTCAGCGTCGAAGATGGCATGGCCGAGGGCGACTGGGACGGCTGGAAGCTGCTCACCGACCGCCTGGGCAAGCAGGTGCAGCTGGTGGGCGACGACCTCTTCGTCACCAACACCAAGATCCTCAAGGAAGGCATCGACAAGGGCGTTGGCAACTCGATCCTCATCAAGATCAACCAGATCGGCACCCTGACCGAAACCTTCGCCGCCATCGAAATGGCCAAGCGTGCCGGCTACACCGCCGTCATCAGCCACCGCAGCGGTGAGACCGAAGACAACACCATTTCGGACATCGCCGTGGGCACCAACGCCGGCCAGATCAAGACCGGCTCGCTCTCGCGCTCGGACCGCATGGCCAAATACAACCAGTTGCTGCGCATCGAGGAAGACCTCGGCGACGTGGCCGTGTACCCCGGCCGCGACGCGTTCTACAACTTGAGATGAAACACCCCCGCCGCGCTACGCGCGACCCCCTCAAGGGGGCGACACCGACGGCCTGGCAAAGCCAGTTCCGTGGTGTCTCTCGGTTGGATGGCCTCGCGCTTGGCATGAAGGTGGAATCGAAATGGCGAATCGCCTGATCCCCGGCTTCCTGGTGGCACTGCTGCTGGTGCTGCACGCGCAACTGTGGTTCGGGCGGGGCAGCGTGCCGCAGGTGGCCGAGCTCAAACGCGAACTGGACGCACAACTCAAGGCCAACACCGAGGCGCAGCGGCGCAATGACCAGGTCGCCAGCGAACTGCGCGATCTGCAAGAGGGGCTTGAGATGGTCGAGGAACTGGCGCGCCAGGAGCTCGGCATGGTCAAGCCCAACGAAATCTTCGTGCAGATCGCGCGCTGATCGCTCGACGATCACGCGCCGATCACGCGCCGCTTGCTCCCTGTTCTCCCCATGTTGCGTGTGGCGCTGCTCGGCGGCGAATCCAGTGGAAAGACCACCCTGGCGCGACAACTGAGTGCCTCGCTGAACTCAGCCGGGGTGCGCTGTGAGGTGGTTGCCGAACACCTGCGCCTTTGGAGTGAGCTTGCCGGCCGGGCACCTCAGGCTGACGAACAAGCGGCGATCGCAGCCGAGCAGACCCGCCAGATCGAACAGTCCAGCGCCGAGGTGGTGATTGCCGACACCAGCGCCATGGTGGTGGCCGCCTACAGCGAGCACTACTTTGCTGATCGAAGCCTGTGGCCACAGGCGGTGGCGGCCCAGCGTCGGATCGATCTCACGCTGCTCATGGGCCTGGACATTCCCTGGCATCACGATGGCTTCTTTCGCGACAGCCCGGCCGTGCGTGAAGCCGTCGACAGCCTGCTGCGGCGCGAACTGGGGCAGGCTGGCATCGCCTTTCAAACCGTCTACGGCGATCAGGGGGTGCGCTTGAAGGCGGCACTGGCGGCCATCGGTGGCGCGCTGGGTCGTCCACTCGTCAGCGACGACCCGCGCCTTCGCGCTGGCCAAGGGCGGTGGCAATGCGAGGCCTGCAGCGACCCGGATTGTGAGCACCGGCTGTTTCGCGATCTGCTTGCCCGGCGCTCGAATTGAGCGAAACCGGACACCCTGGACGGCATCACACAGGCCAGCCACCCGTTGCGCGCACTCGATAGGTTTTGTGTATTGAGTCTGGCGCAATCGCTATCGCGAACTGTGCGTTCGACAGCGCCCGATCCGGCTTCTAGAGTGACCCCATCGTCAATCAACAGGGAGCCGTCGATGAACAACTTCTATGAAGAACCCGCAGCGATCACGCCGTCAGCGACACGCATCCTGGAGCGGCTGTGGCGGCGCGTCCGGGGAACAAAAACACCCATGAAGAATGCGCACGCAGAACCGGCGCGCCTGGCGCAGCTGCAGCGATTCCTCACCACCGAGTTTCAGGACCATTGCGCGGTGATGTCAGGGCGCGATCACCTGCTCTACCTGAGGCTGACCCAGAGCGCCTCCCTCGAGACCATCCGGCGCTTGCGCTTTGAATGCTTCGACCTGATGTGCCGCCTGCTGGGCGAGGGCGCCGCCCGCGCCCGCCAGCCGCGCATTGACGCCTGGCTGCACTCGGGTCATTGAGCCGGGCGGGCATTGAAATGTTCGCGCAAGCGCTGACGCAGCCAGCGGTGTGGTCGGCTCTGGTGGGTGCGCTGGTGCCACAGCAGGTGCGCTGGCGCCTGCAGCGGGGCCAGCTCGCTCGGCAAGGGCAACAAGCGCACAAGAGGCGAATGGCGCATCAGCCAGACGGCCTGATCGGCGCTGATGGTCAGCAACCGATCGGAGTGGGCCACCCACTCGGCACACAGCAGCCACGACTTCACCGCGCTGACCCGGCGGGTGGGTAGCCCCCGTGCCGCAAGGGCGTCATCGATGGGGTTGCTTGACCCACCAGGGTGCAGCGCGCCGCACACCGACACATGGTCCTCTGCGAGGTACTGCGCGAGCGACAGCGCGTCACCGATGCGTGGGTGATTCGAGCGCAGGCACACCGTATCGATTACCGGGCCCACGATGGCGTCGCGGTACAGGTCACGCGCATCGGTAGGTGCCGCATGGTGGCCGCACAAGATGTCCCAGGTGCCGTTGCGCAAGGCCTCGATGTCGCGCGGGTCATGCGATGGCACATCGATGTCCAACTGGAGCCGGGGTGCTTGCTGAACGGTGCGGCGATGAAACGCCGCCAACGCGTCCACACCCAGGCCCTCGCAACACGCCAGCGTGACGCGGGCCTCGCACGAAGCGGGATCGAACAGCACATCGACCTGACTCGACTCGCGCCACAGGTCCAGCATCTGACGAAACGACGCCTGCGCGGACGCTCCACGCGGCGTGAGCTGGTAGCCCTGGCGGTCACGCACACAAAGCTCGTCGCCCAGCTCCTGCCGCAAACGCGTCAGCGCATGGCTGGCCGCCGAGGGCGACATGTGCAGCCGGCTGGCCGCCTCGTTGAGGCTCTGGGTGTCGATCAGCTCACACAGCAAAGCCAGCTGGCGCAGGTCGGCGTTCTTCATGGGGGCGGGCCTCGGGGAGTTTCAGGGGTCAAAAATCATACTTTTGACCTCACCCGGACCACCCTCCCCCGTGTCCGACCCTGCGGGTGGACGGCGCCGATAAACCGGCGCCACTCACCGCGCGTCAGTGCTGGCGATCGCTGCCCGGTGGCTGGTTCTGCACCTGCAAAAAGACCTGGGCGGCGTCCACCGGGTCGAAGGCATAACGCGCACCGCAGAAGTCGCAGTTCACATCCACCTCGCCTTGCTCCTCCAGGATCGACTCGATCTCTTCACGGCCCAGGGAGCGCAACATGCCGCTGACGCGCTCGCGCGAGCAGGTGCACGCAAAGCGCGGCCCGGCACCACCGAGCAGTGGGTCGAAGCGACGCACATCCTCCTCCCAGAACAGGCGGTGCAGGATGGTGTCGGCATCGAGCCCGAGCAGCTCTTCGCGCTTGAGGCTGCCTGCGAGGATGGCGATGCGGTTGTAGTCCTCGTTGCGGCCGATCTGGTCTTCGTCGCGCTGCTGCGATTGCCCCGCCAGATTGCCCTCGCCCTGCAAGGGCAGGCGCTGGATGAGCAGCCCGGCCGCCATGTGTTCGTTGGCCGCCAGCACCAGCCGGGTGTCGAGCTGCTCGCTTTGCAGCATGTAGTGTTCGATCACCTCGCTGATCTTCTCCAGCTTTTCGTGCCGATCGCCAAACAGGGGCACCACGCCCTGATACGGCTGCTGGCCCGGCTGGCGGTCCTTGGGGTCGAGCGTGATCGCACAGCGCCCCTGGTTGTTGACGTTGACCATGTGCGACAGCGGCGCGTCGTCCGCCACCTCGCCGGTCACGCTGGCTGTTGCGCGCAACCGCAAATCGGGCTGTACCTCGGCCACGGCCAGTTTCACCGGCCCGTCGCCATGGATCTGCATGACCAGAGCGCCATTGAACTTGATGTTGGCCTGCATCAAGGTCGCAGCCGCCGTCATCTCGCCCAGCAGCTCGGTCACCGCCGCCGGATAACCGCCGGCCTGCTGGCGCCGCTGCAGGATCTCCTGCCAGGCGTCGGTGATGCGCACCAGCATGCCGCGAACCGGCAGGCCCTCGAAAACGAATTTGTGAAGCTCGGACACGGTTGACCTTGAACGAAAGAGCGGCAGGTGGTGCTCAGCCGACCTTTTTCAAGCCCTGGCGGTAGCGCCGGGCATTGGACATGTAGTGGGCGGCGCTGCGGCGCAGGCCATCGATCTGCTCAGGCGTGAGCTGGCGCACCACCTTGGCCGGGCTGCCCATGATGAGCGAGCCGTCCGGAAATTCCTTGCCCTCGGTGACCAGCGACCCTGCGCCCACCAGGCAGTGCTTGCCAATGCGGGCACCGTTGAGCACCGTAGCGCCAATACCGATCAGCGACTCATCGCCAATGGTGCAACCATGCAGCATGACCTTGTGCCCTACGGTCACGCGCTCGCCGATGGTCAAGGGGAAACCGACATCGGCGTGCAACACGCTCAGGTCCTGCACGTTGCTGCCGGCGCCCACCACGATGGTCTCGGTGTCACCGCGCAAGACCGCGCCAAACCACACGCTGCTGCCCTCACCCAGGGTCACGGTACCCATCACCTGCGCGTCTTCGGCCACCCAGGCCGAAGCGGCCACCTGGGGGGCCACGCCATCGAGTTCGTACAGGGCCATGCGGCGGTCTCCTCGCAGTGTCGAAACCTAGAATTGTAGGGATGCCACCCCACCATGACCTGTCGCCCAACCGTTCACTGCGCGCAGCGGCGCTGGATGCTCTGTGCGTGCAGGACCCCTCGGAGAAGGTGGCGAGCACCCACCAACTGTGGTCAACCTGGCGCGACATGGGTGCTGACGATGCCCACCGTTGGGACGCCGACGCCCAACTGACGCCCAGCGCGCATCACACAGTGCCCGGCCGGCCGGCCCAGCCCATGCTGGTGCCCCCGGCGCAGGTGGCACAACGAACGCCCCACACGCCCGAGGGATTTGCTGCCCTCATGCACGCCATCGCTCACATCGAGTTCAACGCCATCAACCTGGCGCTGGACGCCATCTGGCGCTTTGGCGGCATGCCGCTGGACTACTACCGCCAATGGCTGCAGGTGGCCCACGAAGAAGCCACGCACTTCGGCTTGCTGCGCGATCTGCTGGCCGATCTGGGCCACCGCTATGGGGACTTCCCCGCCCACGACGGCCTGTGGGAGATGTGCGTCAAGACGCAGCACGACCCCACCGCGCGCATGGCCCTCGTGCCTCGCACGCTGGAGGCGCGTGGGCTGGACGCCACCCCCTTGATCCAGCAACGCCTGCGCCAGGTGCAGGCACCCGCCCTGCGCGAGCGCGTGGCGCGCGCCAGCGCCATCCTGGACATCATCCTGCGCGACGAAATCGGGCATGTGGCCGTGGGCAACCGCTGGTACGCATGGTTGTGTGCGCAACAAGGCCTGTCGCCGGTGCCGCACTACCGGCACCTGGCCCGGCTGCATGCCGCGCCCAGGCTGCGGGGCCCGTTCAACCTCGACGCCCGGCGTTCGGCGGGCTTCAGCGAAATCGAACTGGCCGAACTGGGCAAGCCCTGAGCACCCCGCGGGGGCCGGATGTCACGCCTGCGTGACGGACCGCACAGCCTGCGAAATACCCTTGTGGGCATGACCGGACTCACCTACGATGCACGGCGAACCAGGAGGTATCCATGGTCCCCCAGCACATTCAGCTGGATGAGTATTTAGGGCAGGCTTTCAATCGCATGCCGGTCGCCATGATCGTGGTGAACCAGCAAGGAGCGATCACCCGCGTCAATCACCTGGCCGAAACCACATTCGGCTACGGTGCGGACGAACTCATCGGGCAACCCGTCGAATGCCTCATCCCCGAGCGCTTTCGCGGTCGCCACCCCGGTTACCGAAGCGGCTTCATGGCCGAAGCCACCGCGCGCCCCATGGGGCTGGGCCGCGACCTCAGCGGGCGCCGCAAGGACGGCAGCGAGTTTCCGGTTGAGATCGGCATCAACCCCGTCGAGACCGGCGAAGGCATCATGGTGCTGTCGGTCATCCTCGACCTGTCCGAGCGCAAGCAGGCCGAAAAACGCATTCAGGATGCCCTCACGCAAAAGGACCTGCTGCTGCGCGAGGTGCACCACCGCGTCAAGAACAACCTGCAGGTGATCCACAGCCTGCTCGATCTGCAGGCCCTGCAACTGACCGACCACGACATCATCGGCGTGCTGCGCGACAGCCAGAACCGCATCCGGTCGATGTCGCTGATTCACCAGACGCTGTACCAGTCGAGCAACTTTGCCCGGGTGGACTTTCAGCGTTTTCTGGACGAGCTGGTGCCCTCGCTGATCGAGTCGTACCGCTCTGTCGCCGGCCTGGTCAACATCCACATCGACGCGCACGAGGTCAAGCTGCCCATCAACGAGGCCATCCCCTGTGGCCTGGTGATCAACGAACTGGTGAGCAACGCGCTCAAACACGGTTTCGCACGCGGCCTCCAGGGAACGATCAACGTGTCTGTGTCGGCCTTGGCCGATGACGAGGTGGAAATCTCCGTCAGCAACGACGGCCACCCCATCCCCGACAGCCTGGACATGGCGCAAACGGGCACGCTGGGGTTTCAGCTGGTGCGGCTGCTCACCCGCCAGCTCGACGGCACGCTGGACATACAAAGGGCGCAACCCACGCGGTTTGCGCTGCGCTTTCGCGTGAAGGGAGACGAATGAAAAACCCACCCAAAATCCTCATCGTCGAGGATGAAGGGATCGTGGCGTTCAACCTGCAGCAACGCCTGCAGCAGTTGGGCTATGCGGTCATCGGTCCGGCCGAGTCGGACGCCGACAGCCTGGCGCTGGTGGCGCGAGAGCGCCCTGACCTCGTGCTCATGGACATTCACATCAAGGGAGAGCTCGATGGCATCGAGCTCGCGTCGATGCTCGGGCGCGACTACCAGTTGCCCATCATCTACCTCACCGCCTATTCCGAAGATGCCACGCTCGAGCGCGCGCGGCGCACACGGCCCTATGGCTACCTCATCAAGCCGTTCTCGGAGCGCGAGCTGCATGCCACTGTGCAGATGGCGCTGGAACGTCACGAGGTGCAGTCGGCGCTCGCGGTGAGTCAGACCCTGCTCGAGCAGGCGCTGCAGGCCGCGGAGATGGGTGTCATCCATATCCGGCCAGACATTGGAAAAATCCGCATGAACGGGTCACCGGCGCCCCTGGCGGGTCTGCGGGCAGATGAAGAGCGGACGCTGGACGAATTTGTCTCGCGCATCGACCCGGACGATCGGGCGCAGTTCATCGCCGACTGCCAGCGTGGCAGCCTGCGCCGACGCACCGTGCGCCTGGACAATGAGGCGGGTTCGGTGCATTGGTTGCAGATCGACGCCGCCTCCAATGACGACGGCCTGCTGCAGGGCATGGCACAGAACGTCACCGACCGCGAAGAGGCCCGCACGGCGCTGCAACGCGCCAACGACGACCTGGAAGACCGCGTGCGCGAGCGCACGGCCGAGCTGCGCCAGCACATGCGCGAGATCGAATCGTTCAGCCACGCGGCCGCGCACGACCTGCGTTCGCCCATCCGCGCCATATCGGGCCTGAGCCAGCTGCTGCACGAAACGCACGGCGCCACACTGGGCGAGGAAGGCCGGGACCTGCTCGGACGCATCTCACGTTCCGCCAAACGGATGGCCGAGCTCATTGACGCGTTGCTGGGGCTGTCCACACTGTCGCGCACGCCGATGACGCCCGCCGACGTCGATCTCGCCGAGGTGGCGCGCGAGGTCGCGCAATCGCTGCGCGAGACCGAGCCCGACAGGCAGGTCTCCTTCGTCATTGCCGACCACGCGTACGCGCATGCCGACCTGCCCCTGATCCGCAGCGTGATCGAAAACCTCATGCGCAACGCCTGGAAGTTCACACGGGATCGGCAACCCGCGGTGATCGAATTCGGCCTCGATTCGCGCAACGGCAGACCCGACTACTTCGTGCGGGACAACGGTGTCGGCTTCGACAACAACCAGGCCGAAAAACTGTTCGGCGCGTTTTTTCGCCTGCACGACGAGCAGCACTACGGCGGCTTCGGCCTCGGCCTGAGCATTGCCGAACGCATCGTGCGCCGCCATGGCGGCACCATCCGGGCCGAAGGTGAAGTTGGTCAAGGCGCGACGATTCACTTCACGCTGGGTGGCTGAGACTGCGCGAGCTCACCCCCTGGGATGGTGCTGCGCCACCACGCTCTTGAGCCGCTCGCGCGCCACGTGTGTGTAGATGGTGGTGGTGGAGATGTCGGCATGCCCCAGCAGCATCTGCACCGCGCGCAGATCCGCACCATGGTTGAGCAAGTGCGTTGCAAAGGCGTGGCGCAAGGTGTGCGGTGACATGGGCGCGGTGATGCCAGCCTGCGCTGCGTAACGCTTGACCAGTTGCCAGAACATCACGCGGGTCATGGCCTCGCCGGCGCGCGAGCCCCGCGAGGTCACGAACAGGTCTTCGCTGGCCTGGCCATTCAGGATCTGTGGGCGCGCATCAGCCAGGTAGCGCTGAAGCCATTGGCCAGCGACCTGCCCGAACGGCACCAGCCGTTCCTTGTTGCCCTTGCCAGTGATGCGCAGCACGTGCTCGGCCAGACCCACATGCCAGCTCTTGAGGGTGACCAGCTCGCTCACGCGCAGCCCGCTGGCGTACATGAGTTCCAGCATGGTGCGGTCGCGCAGGCCCAGGGGGGTGTCCACATCGGGCGCGTTGAGCAATGCCTCCACCTGCGCCTCGCTCAGGGTTTTGGGCACGCGCAGAGGCTGACGCGCGGGCAGCAGGCGCAGCGTCGGGTCCTGCGCAACGAGGTGCTCGCGCAGCGCCCAGCGGAAGTAGCGCTTGAACACCGTGAGGCGGCGGTTGGCGGTGGTCGCGCGGGTGCTGCCGTGGCGCTCGGCGAAGTAGGCATGGATGTCGGCCTCGCTCGCCTGTGGCAAGGCGATGCCGCGGGGCAGCAGCCAGTCGGCAAACAACCGCAGGTCGCGGCGGTAGGCGTCGAGCGTGTTGCGCGACAGGCCCTCTTCGAGCCACAGGCTGTCGATGAAGGCCGACAGCGAGGCGTGCTCGCCACCGGCCTGGGGTGCGGTCATCAATCCAGCTTGAGCTTCTGTTTGGCCACGACCTGCTTGTACACCTCGAGCTCGGCCTTCATCTGCGCGGCAAACTCGGCGGGCGAGTTGCCACCCACGATGGAGCCGGTGTCTTCGATGCGCTTGCGCACCGCCGGGTCCTTGAGCGCCTCGACGGCCGCGGCGTTGATCTTGTTGACCAGATCGGCCGGCATGCCCTTGGGGCCGAGCAGGCCGTAGTACGCCATGCGGTTGACCGGCTCCAGCCCGACTTCCTTGAAGGTCGGCACGTCGGGCAAGGCAGCCACGCGCTGCGGCGCGGCCACGGCCATGGCAACCAGGCGGCCCGCCTGAATGTGCGGCAGGGCCGAGGGCAGGTTGTCGAAGATGATCGGAATCTGCCCGCCGATCACGTCGTTGAGGGCCGGGCCCGCGCCCCGATACGGAATGTGCGTGACGAAGGTGCCGGTCAGGCTTTTGAACAGCTCGGTCTGCAGGTGACCGATGCCGCCGGTGCCCGAGCTGCCGTAGCTGTACTTGCCCGGGTTCTTCTTGAGCTCGGCCACAAAGGCCTTGAAGTCCTTGGCCGGGAAGCCCGGGTGCACCGCAATCACATTGGGCGTGGCCGCCAGGTTCACGATGGGCGTGAAGTCGGTGCCGGGGTCGTAGGGGATCTTCGGGTTGATGGCCGGGTTGGCCGCGGTGGTCGACACCGTGGCCATGCCGAGGTAGTAACCATCGGGCGCGGAGCGCGCCAGCTCCTGCGCCCCGACCACGCCGCCACCACCGGCGCGGTTGAGCACCACCACCGACTGCCCGAGCACTTTGCCCAGCGGGTCGGCGATCACGCGGGCCACGATGTCGGTGGTCCCGCCGGGTGCAAAGGGCACCTGCAGCGTGATGGGTTTGCTCGGATAGCCCTGCGCATGGGCCAGGCCCGCAGACAGGCCCAGCGTGAGAGAGGCGCCCCACAGGGCGAGGTGTCGACGCGACATCATGGGTGACTCCAGTGGCATTGAGGTGGTGCGGCGGCACGCAATCGGCGTGCCCGACAGCCCTCGCATTGTGGCCGCTGATCCCGCGGACTTTGTCCCTCGCCACCAACCCCGGGAAAACCCGATCCCCCGGGTACGCGTTTACCGCGAGGGCAAGCCGGAGTCCCTGCGGTAAGGTCGGCGCCTCGTTCGTCAACACCACATCAGGAGACTCCACATGCGTCTGATCCACAAGATCGGTCTGGGCATCACCCTGGCTGCCTCGCTCGTCAGTGGCGCGGCCATTGCCCAGCAACAGCAGTTCATCAACGTGCTCACGGGCGGCCAGGCCGGCGTTTACTACCCGCTGGGTGTCGCGCTGTCGCAGATCTATGGCCAGGCCATCCCCAATGCCCGTGCCACGGCGCAGGTCACCAAGGCTTCGGCCGAGAACCTCAACCTGCTGCAGGCCGGTCGCGGCGAGCTGGCCTTTGCGCTGGCCGATGCCACCTCCGACGCCTGGAACGGCAACGCCGACGCCGGCTTCACCAAGAAGCTCGACAAGCTGCGCGGCCTCTCCGCCACCTACAACAACTACGTGCAGATCGTTGCCAGCGAAGACTCGGGCATCAAGACGCTGGCCGACCTCAAGGGCAAGCGCGTGTCGGTGGGTGCAGCGCGTTCGGGCACCGAGCTCAACGCCCGCGCCATCTTCAAGGCCGCCGGCCTGAGCTACCAGGACCTGGCCAAGGTCGAGTACCTGCCCTTTGGCGAATCGGTCGAACTCATCAAGAACCGCCAGCTCGACGCCACGCTGCAGTCGGCCGGTCTGGGCGTGGCCTCCATCCGCGACCTGTCCACGGCGGTGAAGATCGTGGTGGTGCCGATCCCGGCCGACGTGGTGGCCAAAGTGGGTGACGCGGCCTACCAGACCGCCATCATCCCGGCCAACACCTACACCGGCCAGACCGCCGATGTGCCCACGGCCGCGATCCCGAACTTCCTGGTCACGCACGCCGGCGTGTCGGACGATCTGGCCTACCAGATGGCCAAGCAGCTCTACGAGAACCTCGACAAGCTGCAAGCCGCGCACAAGGCCGCCATGGCCATCAACCGCGCCAACGCCGTCAAGGGCATGCCCGTGCCGCTGCACCCGGGTGCCGAGCGCTACTACAAGGAAGTGGGCGTCATCAAGTAAGCCCGCGTCGAGTTGAAAGCGGCCCCGCTCGGGGCCGTTTGCGTTTTCAGTCAGGCACGCCCTGCCGAGGTTTCCATGTCTTCATCCACCGACGCCCACGACACCGCACACGACGCCCCACACGCCGCACCCTTGCGCGGCGCCCTTTTCTGGATCGCCATCGCGTTCTCGGCCTACCAGATCTGGATGGCCGCCTTCGCGCCGTTGTCGAGCCAGGTGATCCGCGCCATCCACGTCGGCTTCGTGCTGCTGATGATCTTCACGCTGTACCCACCCTTCAGCGGTCGCGAGGACGCGCTGGGCAAGCTTGGCCGGGTGGTGGGCTGGGCGCTCGGCCTCACCGGCTTCGCATTCGGCTTCTACCACTGGGTCTATGAAGCCGACCTCACCGCGCGCGCCGGCGAGCTCATCAACGCCGACTGGGTGATCGGCGTGGTGACGGTGGTGCTGGTGTTCGAGGCCGCGCGCCGTGTCATGGGCTGGGGCCTGCCGCTGATCTGCGGCCTGTTCCTGCTCTACGCCATCTTCGGCCAGCACCTGCCGGGCGCGCTGGCGCACCGCGGCTACGGGCTGGACCAGATCGTGAGCCAGCTCGGCTTCGGCACCGAGGGCATCTACGGCACACCCACCTATGTGTCCTCGACCTACATCTTCCTGTTCATCCTGTTCGGCGCCTTCCTGGAGCAGGCCGGCATGATCCGGCTGTTCAACGACTTCGCCATGGGCACGGTGGGCCACACGCACGGCGGGCCAGCCAAGGTGTCGGTGATCTCGTCGGGCCTGATGGGCACCATCAACGGCTCGGGTGTGGCCAACGTGGTCACCACCGGCCAGTTCACCATCCCGCTGATGAAGCGCTTCGGCTACAGCCCGGGCTTTGCCGGCGGTGTCGAGGCTACGGCCAGCATGGGCGGGCAGATCATGCCGCCGGTGATGGGCGCGGTGGCCTTCATCATGGCCGAGACCATCGACGTGCCCTACGTCGACGTCGTCAAGGCCGCGCTGATTCCCGCCATCCTGTACTTCGCCACCGCGTTCTGGATGGTGCACCTCGAAGCCGGCCGCAAAGGCCTGAAGGGCCTGCCCAAAGAGGAATGCCCCAACCCCTGGACGGCGGTGAAGGAGCGCTGGTACCTGCTGCTGCCACTGGCCGGCCTGGTTGCCCTGCTCTTCTCGGGCTACACACCCTTGTTCTCGGGCACTGTGGGCCTGGGTCTCACGGTGATCCTGATCTTCGGCGCCGCCGTCATCAACGGCGTCAAGGGCACGCCGCTGCGCGTGCTGGCCTGGGTGCTGCTGGGCTTTGCCTGTGCCGGCTTCTACGAGTTCGGTGTCGGCACCTTCTTCGTGCTCACGCTGCTGCTGGTGGCGCTGACATACATCCGCCGCACCGGCGCCGATGCGCGATCGCTGGCGGTTCGCAGCCTGGTCGAGGGTGCGCGCCACGCGTTGCCGGTGGCCATCGCCTGCGCGCTGGTGGGCGTGATCATTGGCGTCATCAACCTCACGGGTGTCGCCGCCGAGATCGGTGGCCAGGTCATCGCCATCGGCAAGGACAACCTGTTCGTGGCGCTGGTGCTGACCATGCTCACCTGCCTGGTGCTGGGCATGGGCATCCCGACGATTCCCAACTACATCATCACCAGCTCGCTGGCCGCGCCGGTGCTGCTCGAACTGGGCGTGCCACTGATCGTGTCGCACATGTTCGTCTTCTACTTCGGCATCATGGCCGACCTCACACCACCGGTGGCGCTGGCGTGCTTCGCGGCCGCGCCGATCGCGCGCGAGACCGGCCTGAAGATCAGCCTCAACGCCATCCGCGTGGCCATTGCCGGGTTCATCATGCCGTTTATGGCCGTGTACTCGCCGGCGCTGATGCTGCAGTCGGACAGCTGGGGTGCAGTGGCCTGGGTGGTGTTCAAGGCGGTGCTGGCCATCGGCATGTGGGGCGCCGGTGCCATCGGCTATCTGTTTGCGCCGCTCAACTGGATCGAGCGCCTGTTCGCGATTGCGGCGGCCTGTTTCCTCGTGGTGGCGCTGCCGCTCACCGACGAGATCGGCCTGGCCCTGATCGCGGTGTTCGTGGCCTGGCACTGGTGGCGTGCACGCGCGCAGCGCACGGCGGTGCAGCCGGGCGGCGGATGAGTGTGTTGGGACTGTGCCTGGCACTGGCGGCCACGCCGTCGGTGCAGGCCTTCGTGCCGGGTGAACACTTCACGCTGGCCTGGATGCACAGCATCGAGCACGTGCGCTGGGAAGAGGACTACGACGTGATCGGCCCGCCCGCACGGCTCGTGGCGCCCGCCGCGCGCATCAAGGGCTCGGCGGCCGGCATGGAGCCGCCGCCCGACGCCGTGTTGCGCGACGGCTGGTTTCACTACACACCCACGGTGCGCTCGCCCACGGTGCTGCCACTCACCCGGTCCGAGTTCACCGCCGACTACGAACTCTGCACCCCCGCGGGCTGCCAGCCCATGTCGCACTGGCTGGCCTCCGACCACGGCGTGACGCTGATGCGGGCCTGCGAAGGCCCCACCACCCGCTGACCGGCCCGGACGCCGGAACGCCTGGCCCACTTACCATTGCGCGGTGAACTTCGCCCAACTGCTCTTCCCCGACTTCTCGCTCATCCTCATCGGCTACCTGGTCTGCCGCTTCACGCGGCTCAACCGCACGGTGTGGGAGCAGGTCGAGAGCTTGGTCTATTACTTCCTGTTCCCGGTGCTGCTGTTCCACAGCATCGTCAAGAACCCGCTTGATCTGTCGGCGGCGTCCAGCCTGGTGGGCGCAGCGGTGTCGCTGGCCGCGCTCGGCATTGCGCTGTCGTATTCGCTGCCGCACTGGCCCTGGCTGGGCAAGCGCATCGACGTGCGCCTGCACGCCGCCAGTGCACAGGTGGCGTTTCGCTTCAACTCCTTCATCCTGCTGGCGCTGGCCGATCGCGTGGCGGGGCCGCAAGCCCTGCTGCTGGTGGCCGTGATCATCGGTTTCTGCGTGCCCATCTTCAACGTCGGCGCCGTCTGGCCCATGGCCCGCCACGCCAACAAAGGTTTTGCGGGTGAGCTGCTGCGCAACCCGCTGATCATCGGCACGGCCACTGGCCTGGTGGCCAACCTGGCGGGTTTTTCCATGCCGCCCTGGCTGGAACCGACGGTGACCCGGCTGGGCCAGGCTTCGCTGGCGCTGGGCCTGATGGCCGCTGGCGCCGGCATGCAGTTCGCCTCGCTCGCACACGGCAAGCAACTCGGTGTGAGCGTGCTGGCCATCAAGCACCTGGCCATGCCGCTGATGGCCTTTGGCCTGGCCCGGCTGTTCCACCTGGACGCCACCCAGACCGCGGTGTTGCTGACCTTCTCGGCCGTGCCCACCGCGTCGAGCTGCTACGTGCTGGCCGCGCGCATGGGCTACAACGGCCCCTACGTGGCCGGGCTGGTGACGCTGTCAACCCTGCTCGGCATGCTCAGCCTGCCGTTTGCCCTGGGCGTGCTGGGCGGCCTGGGTTGACGGCCCCGGCGCACGCAGGCCACACACGCCAGATACCCCAGCGCCTTGTGCTGGTGCATGCCGGCTCCGCCAACGCCCCGGGATCGCGCACAAACCGGCCTGGCCGCGCGGATTTGCGCTGGCACACGGCTTGCGTGTGTTGCGGTGGGGGGCAGCACCTTGCGGTCTGATTCCTGAATAGCTGGCTAGGGTTCCGGTCTGCGCAAGCCGATGTCTGGTCCGAGAGCTGGCGACCTCCAGTCGAGGTTACACGGCGGGACAAAAGCCCGGGAGACATGCGACGCCACACCGTGGTGGTCGCTGCTCCCAAGCTGTCCGTCAACCAACTGGAGTGCCCATCATGCAACTGCGCCGTTCGCTGGCCGCCCTCGCCCTGGGTCTTGTCGGCCTCATCGCCGCCCCCGCCCACGCCGCCCCCAAAACGCAATTCGACGTCTGCTGGACGATCTACGCCGGCTGGATGCCCTGGGACTATGCCCAGACGCAAGGCATCGTCGACAAGTGGGCCAAGAAGTACGGCGTGCAGATCAAGGTCACGCAGCTCAACGATTACGTCGAGTCGATCAACCAGTACACCGCCGGCAAATTCGACGGCTGCACCATGACCAACATGGACGCGCTGACCATTCCCGCCGCCGGCGGCGTGGACAGCACGGCCCTCATCGCCAGCAGCTTCTCCAATGGCAACGACGGCATCGTGCTCAAGGGCAAGGGCAAGTCGGTGAAGGACCTCAAGGGCCTGAACATCAACCTGGTCGAGCTCTCGGTGTCGCACTACCTGCTGGCGCGCGGCCTGGAAAAGGCCGGTCTTCGCGAGCGCGACGTGAAGGTGGTCAACACCTCTGACGCCGACATCGTGGCCGCCTTCGCCACGCCCGCGGTGAAGGCCGCCGTGGCCTGGAACCCGCAGCTCGCGGCCATCGCCGCCACGCCCGACACCAGCGCCGTGTTCGATTCGAGCCAGGTGCCTGGCGAGATCATCGACATGATGGTGGTCAACACCGCCACGCTCAAAGACAACCCCGCGCTGGGCAAGGCCCTCACCGGCGCCTGGTTCGAGGTGATGGCGCTGATGAAGGCCGGCAACGAGGCCGCACTCACCCACATGGCCAAGGCCTCGGGCACCGACCTCGCCGGCTACAAGGCCCAGCTCAAGACCACCGCGCTGTTCCACACCCCGGCCGAGGCACTGGCCTTCGTCACCAGCCCCAAACTGCCCGAGACCATGGGCCGCGTGTCGCGGTTCTCGTTCGACAAAGGCCTGCTCGGCCAGGGCGCGCGCAACGCCGACGCCATTGGCGTGGCCTTCCCCGGCGGCGTGGTGAACGGCAGCAAGACCAACACCAAGCTGCGCTTCGACGCCACCTACCTGCGCATGGCCGTCGACGGCAAACTCTGATCGGTTCATCGATTCCATGCGCTTCATCAACCGCCACCCAGGCCGCGGCGGCCGGCTGCTGCTTGCGCTGCTGCCGCTGATCCTGCTGGCCATCGCCTACGCCGTGGGCTCGGCCTCGCGCCTGGCCGAGAACCCGGACGACAAGCTGCTGCCCAGCGTGTCGCAGATGGCCGAGGCGGTGCAGCGCATGGCGTTCGAGGAAGATCCGCGCACGGGTGAGGTGCTGCTGTGGAGCGACACGCTGGCGAGCCTGCAGCGTCTGGGCCTGGGCCTGGGTGTGGCCGCGCTCGCCGGCCTGGGTCTGGGCACGGCGGCCGGCGCGTTCCCTCTGCTGCGCGCCAGCCTGTCGCCCTTGATGGCGCTCGCGTCCATGGTGCCGCCGCTGGCCATCCTGCCGATCCTGTTCATCGTGTTCGGGCTCGACGAGCTGTCCAAGGTCATGCTCATCGTCATCGGCATCACGCCCATCCTGGCGCGCGACCTGGAGCAGCGCGCGCGCGAGCTGCCGCCCGAGCTGCTCATCAAGGCCCAGACCCTGGGTGCCAACAGCTGGACCACGGTGCTGCGCGTCATCCTGCCGCCATTGATCGCTCGCCTGCTGGTGTCGCTGCGGCTGATGCTGGGCTCGGCCTGGTTGTTCCTCATCTCCGCCGAGGCGATTTCGTCCACCGCGGGGCTGGGCTACCGCATCTTCCTGGTGCGGCGCTACCTGTCGATGGACGTGATCCTGCCCTACGTGGTGTGGATCACCCTGCTCGCGTGGCTGATGGACTGGGGCCTGCGCTGGCTGCACCGCCGCGCCTTTCCGTGGGCCGACTGACATGCCGTACATCGACATCCGCAACGTGTGGCAGCGCTACGGCGACCACGTGGTGCTCGAAAACCTGAACCTGCAGGTGGAAGAAGGCGAGTTCTGCTCGCTGGTGGGCGCCTCGGGCTGCGGCAAGTCCACCTTTCTGCGACTGCTGCTGGGGCAGGAGCAACCCAGCAAGGGTGAGCTGCTGCTGCAGGGCCAGCCGTTGCGCGCCGAACCCGACGCCAGCCGCGGCGTGGTGTTCCAGCGCTACTCGGTCTTCCCGCACCTGAACGTGCTCGACAACGTGGCCATCGGCCTGGAGCTGCCGCGCGCGCCGCTGTGGGGCCGCCTGTTCGGCGCCGCCAAGAGCGAAGCGCGGGCGCAGGCCGAGGCCATGCTGCAGCGCGTGGGCCTGGGCCATGCGCTGAACAAGTACCCGAGCCAGCTCTCGGGTGGCATGCAGCAACGCCTGGCCATTGCACAGGCGCTGATCACCCGCCCGCGCCTGCTGCTGCTCGACGAGCCCTTCGGTGCGCTGGACCCCGGCATCCGCAAGGACATGCATGCGCTGCTGCGCCAGCTCTGGCAGGAGACCCGGCTGACCGTCTTCATGGTCACGCACGACCTCAGTGAAGGCTTCACCCTGGGCTCGCGCCTGCTCGTGTTCGACAAGGTGCGCATCGACCCGCACGCGCCGCAGGCATACGGCGCACGCATCACCTACGACATCCCGCTCCACCATGAAGACTGACGAAGACCTCGAACTGCGAACCACCCTGTACGAAGAAACCGTGCCCGGCGGCGGACACACCTCCTTCGTGCTCAAGCGCGGACAGACGCTGCGCCTGACCGACCTGGAAGGTGGCGCCAACGTGAGCCTGATGCTGCTCAATGCCCACCACCCCAGCGAGCGGCTGAACCTGCCCGACACGCTCAAGGGCCAGCACACCGCACGCCTCACCGCAGGCCATGGGCTCTACTCCGACATGGGCCGCGTGCTGGCCATCATCGGCGCCGACACCTGTGGCTGGCACGACAGCCTGGGCGGTGTGCTCGACGCGGCCGAAGCCGAAGAGAAATACGGCGTGGGACGCTACCAGGAGCTGCGCAACGCCTTTCACCGCAACGGCAGCGACAACCTGCTGGTGGAGATGGGCAAGTGGAACCTCGACCTGCCCGACCTGCTGATGGTGGTCAACCTGTTCAGCAAGGTGGTGGTGGACGCCGAAGGCGGCTTTCAATTTGTGCCCGGCAACTCGTCGGCCGGCCAGTACGTCGAGCTCTACGCGCCCATGGACACGCTGGTGGTGCTCACCGCCCTGCAACACCCCATGGACCCGGCGCCGCGCTACGCGCCCAAGCCGGTGCAACTGAGCTGGCTGCAGGCGCCCGACGACGCCATCACCACCGCGTTCCGCGCCTCGCGCGGCGAGAACGCCCGCGCCCTGCACAACACCGAACGCTTCCTTCGCTGAAGGCGCCGGAGACACGCACCATGACCCTGACCCACAGCACCCTGCAGGCCGAGGACGCCGTGTTCCGGCACGTGATCCCGGCGGGCGAACCCTACCTGTTCGAGGTGAAGGCCGGCCAGACGCTGCGCCTGCTCGACCTCGAAGGCAACCAGGCCATCGACACGCTGTTCTACAACGCGCAGGCGCCGCGCGAGCGCTACGACGCGCAACGCACGCTGCGCCGACAGAACAAGGTCTACCTCACCACCGGCAGCGTGCTCTATTCCAACCTGGGCCGCCCGTTGCTCACCATCGTGGCCGACACCTGCGGCCGCCACGACACGCTGGGCGGTGCCTGCGCGCAGGAGAGCAACACCGTGCGCTATGCGCTCGGCAAGCGCTACATGCACAGCTGCCGCGACAACTTCCTGCGTGCCTGCCTGCACGACGGCCGGCTCGACAAGCGCGACATCGGCGCCAACATCAACTTTTTCATGAACGTGCCGGTCACGCCCGAAGGTGGCCTCACCTTCGAAGACGGCCTGTCCGCACCAGGCAAGTACGTCGAGCTCAAGGCCGAGATGGACGTGATCGTGCTGATCTCCAACTGCCCGCAGCTCAACAACCCCTGCAACGGCTGGAACCCCACCCCGGCGGAGGTGCTGGTGTGGAACTGATACCCGCGCGCTGCACGACCTGACAGCGCGCTGCCGCCATGGACGGCCATGGCGTGCCCCGACCCCGCGGGACGGCCCGCCCTTGCGAGACCCATCGCATGTTCAAGAAGTTGTTGATCGCCAACCGCGGCGCCATCGCCTGCCGCATCCAGCGCACCCTGCGCACGCTCGGTGTCGGTGCCGTGGCCGTGTACGCCGAGGCCGACGTCGCCAGCCAGCACGTGCAGCAGGCCGACGAAGCCCATTCACTGGGCGATGGACCCGCCGGGCAAACCTACCTGGTGGTCGACAAGATCCTGGCCGCCGCGCGCGCCAGCGGCGCCACCGCCATCCACCCCGGCTACGGCTTCCTGTCCGAGAACGCCGCGTTTGCCGAAGCCTGCGAGGCCGCCGGCATCGCCTTCGTGGGGCCCACGCCCGGGCAGTTGCGCGTGTTCGGCCTCAAGCACACGGCGCGCGCACTGGCCCGGGAACAAGGCGTGCCCATGCTCGAAGGCACCGGCCTGCTGGACGACGTGACACACGCGCTGCGCGCCGCCGATGAGGTGGGCTACCCGGTGATGCTCAAGAGCACTGCGGGCGGCGGCGGCATCGGCATGCGCGTGTGCCGCTCGGCCGCGGAACTGGGCGAGGCCTTCGAGGCTGTGAAGCGCCTGGGCCAGAACAACTTCAGCGACGCGGGTGTGTTCATCGAGAAGTACATTGAGCGCGCTCGCCACCTGGAGGTGCAGGTGTTCGGCGACGGCCGCGGCGAGGTGATTGCGCTCGGCGTGCGCGATTGCTCGGTGCAGCGGCGCAACCAGAAGGTGATCGAGGAAACCCCGGCGCCCAACCTGCCCGACGGCATGGCCGACGCCCTGTGCGCGGCCGCGGTGCAACTTGCCAAGGCGGTGAACTACCGCAGCGCGGGCACGGTCGAGTTCGTCTACGACGATGTCGCCAAGCGCTTCTACTTTCTGGAGGTGAACACCCGCCTGCAGGTGGAACACGGTGTGACCGAGCAGGTGTGGGGAGTGGACCTGGTGCGCTGGATGATCGAACTCGCTGCGGGCGAGTTGGCACCGCTGGCCGATCTCGCCGCCACCCTTACGCCCAGGGGCCATGCGATCCAGGCGCGCCTCTACGCCGAAGACCCGGGCCGCGACTTCCAGCCCAGCCCGGGCCTGCTCACACACGTGGCCTTCCCGGTCGCCGATGGTCATCGCCTGCGCATCGACACCTGGGTCGAAGCCGGCGGCGAAATTCCGCCGTACTTCGATCCGATGATCGCCAAGCTGATCGCCTGGGGGCCAGACCGGGAGGCGGCTCGCGCGGGACTCGACCAGGCCCTGGCCGACACCGTGCTCTATGGCGTGGAATGCAATCGCAGCTACCTGCGCCAGATCCTGGCTGATGCGCCGTTTGCCAGCGGATCGCCCTGGACGCGTTGCCTCGAGGGGCTGCGCTACGTGGCCCACACGCTGGAGGTGCTGGGCGCCGGCACGCAGACCACCGTGCAGGACGTGCCCGGCCGGCTGGGCTATTGGGCCGTGGGTGTGCCCCCCTCCGGCCCCATGGACGACCGCGCGCTGCGCCTGGGCAACCGCCTGCTGGGCAATGCCGAGGATGCGGCCGGCCTGGAGATCACCATGACCGGCCCCACGCTGCGCCTGCACACCGACGCGGTAGTGGCCGTCACCGGTGCGCCCATTCCTGTGCGCCTGAATGGCGAAGCCCAGCCCATGAACACCGCGCTGCGGGTGCCGGCGGGCAGCACGCTCGCCTTCGGCACCATCGCAGGCGCGGGCGCGCGCAGCTACCTCACGCTGCGCGGCGGCGTGCAGGTACCCGACTACCTGGGCAGCAAGAGCACCTTCACGCTGGGCCAGTTCGGCGGCCACGCCGGGCGGGCGCTGCGCGCGGGCGACGTGTTGCACCTGCAGGCCCTGACCGACAGCTCGGCGGGCGCCACCCTGCCTACGGCGCTGTGTGCAGAGTTGCCCGCCGTGCGCACGCTGCGTGTGATCTATGGGCCGCATGGCGCGCCCGAGTACTTCACCCCCGGCTACATCGACACCTTCTTCAACACCGAGTGGTCGGTGCACTTCAACTCCAGCCGCACCGGCGTGCGCCTGATCGGCCCCAAACCCGCGTGGGCGCGTGAGAGCGGCGGCGAGGCAGGCCTGCACCCGTCCAACATTCACGACAACCCCTACGCCATTGGCGCGGTCGATTTCACCGGCGACATGCCGGTCATCCTCGGCCCCGACGGCCCCAGCCTGGGCGGCTTCGTTTGCCCGGTCACGGTGATCGAAGCCGACCTGTGGCAGCTCGGCCAGCTCAAGGCCGGCGACAAGCTGCGCTTTGTGCCGGTGGACCTGGCCACGGCGCGTCGCCTGGCGATCGCACGCCGTGACGAATGCGCCACGCTGACCGCCGACGCCACGGCCTGGCAAACCAGCCCGCTGGCCTCGCCCATCGTGCTGGACATCGGCCAGGGCGATCACCGACTGGTCGCGCGCCTGAGCGGCGACACGCACGTGCTGCTGGAGGTGGGCGCGCCCGAGCTCGATCTGGCGCTGCGCTTTCGGGTCCACGCGCTGATGCAGGCGCTGCAGACCCGCGCCCTGCCCGGCGTGATCGACCTGACCCCGGGCATTCGATCGCTGCAGGTGCACCATCAGCCCGAGACGCTGCCGCTGGCCACCTTGCTCGACGCCGTGGCCGGTGAGTGGGACGCCGTGTGCGCCATGCGGGACCTGAGCGTGCCCTCGCGCATCGTGCACCTGCCGCTGTCCTGGGACGACCCCGCCTGCCAGCTCGCGATCCAGAAATACATGACGACGGTGCGCAAGGACGCACCCTGGTGCCCCAGCAACCTCGAGTTCATCCGCCGCATCAACGACCTGCCCGACCTCGACGCGGTTCACCGCACCGTGTTCGATGCCAGCTACCTGGTGATGGGCCTGGGCGACGTGTACCTGGGTGCGCCAGTGGCCACGCCACTGGACCCGCGCCACCGCCTGGTGACCACCAAGTACAACCCCGCGCGCACCTGGACGGCCGAGAACTCGGTGGGCATCGGTGGCGCCTACCTCTGCGTCTACGGCATGGAAGGCCCGGGCGGCTACCAGTTCGTGGGCCGCACGCTGCAGATGTGGAACCGTTACCGCGAGGTCGAAGCCTTCGGTGGCAAACCCTGGCTGCTGCGCTTCTTCGACCAGATCCGCTTCCACCCGGTGAGCGCGGACGAACTGCAACGCATCCGCCGCGACTTTCCCCTCGGGCGCCACGCCGTGCACATCGAAGACAGCACGCTCTCGCTCAACGACTACCAGGCCTTTCTCGAGCGCGAAGCGGCGGGCATCGACGCCTTTCGGACCCAGCAGCGCGCGGCCTTCGACGCCGAGCGCCAACGCTGGATCGACACCGGCCAGGCGCACTTCGAGGCCGAAGAAGCCGTGGCCGACACGGGCGACGACACGCCGCTGCCAGCCGGTCAGCGCGCCATCGAAGCCTTGATCGCGGGCAACCTGTGGCAGGTGCAGGTCCAGCCGGGGCAAGCCGTGGCCGCCGGCGATGTGCTGGTGATCCTGGAGTCGATGAAGATGGAGATCACGCTCGAGTCACCATGCGACGGCGTCGTGCGCGAGGTGCGTGCGGCCCCGGGCTCGCCGGTGCGCGCGGGTCAATGCGTGGTGGTGATTGAAGAGGCCGCAGCGGCTGCTTCAGACTAGGGCCTGTTCACACCATTTTTCCAAGTGCGAACGGGCCCTAGTACCCGAGCAGGCTCTGCCGCACATGCAGCAGATGCTCCAGGGTCAATGACCGGGCGCGGGCCGCGTCCCGGTCGCGCAGGGCTGCGACCACGGCGCGGTGCTCGCGCTGGTAGGCCAGGCGCCGCTCGGGGGTCACGCTCTTTTTCTTGAGCTGGCCCCAGTCGCCCTGGGCGCGCACCGTCTTCATGAGGGTGAACACGTCGGCAACGAAGCTGTTGTGCGCGGCGTCGGCAATGGCCTGGTGCAGCTCGGCGTCCCAGTGCTCGAAGGCCTCGAGCGTTTGCGCGGCCTCGGCTTCGTCGCAGCACTGATCCATGCGTTTGAGATCGGCCACCGTGGCGTTGCGAATCGCCATGTCGATGATGGCCGGCTCCAGCGCCAGGCGCGCCTCCATGAGGTCGGCGGGGCTGGTGTGCTGGGCCGCGTCCTGCGACACGCGACGCGTGAGCCGGGCGGCGGTCTGATCGGCGACGAAGGTGCCGCTGCCCACGGTCTGCTCGATCAGTCCCTGCTCCTTGAGCTCCAGCAAGGCCTTGCGAACGGTGGTGCGGCTGACGTCGAAATCCACCGACAGCTCGCGTTCGGTGGGCAGGCGATCACCGGCGCGCCAGCGGCCGGAGCGCAACTGGTCGAGCAGCGATTCGCGCAAGGCATTGGACAGACTCATGGGCGATGACTGTACCAAATCAGACCAATCGGCCTTCGGCTCACCGGCTAGGTAGTTCCCCCATGCCTCACGCATTGGAAGTTTGCCTACGATGCCGTTCTGGTACCAATTGGTACGTTTTGGTATTTCATCTCAGGAGCCATCTTGCGCATCGCCACCTTCGTCCACCAGGGCCAACGCCGCGTGGGCATCGTCTCGTCCGACGCGCGCAGCGTCACACCCCTCGACCTGCCGGCCGACCAGGCCGCGCGCGGCGCACTGCCGCTGATCGACGCCGCCGCCCAGGGCCAGGCCCTGCCCGCGCCGGCGGGCGCCGCCATCGCGCTGGGCGACGTGCAACTCATCGCACCGATCCCGCGCCCGCTGCGCAACATCTGGTGCGTGGGCCGCAACTACCACGAGCACGCCAAGGAGCTGCAGGGCTCGGTCTTCAAGAACAACAACGCCAACCCTGCACAGTGGCCCATCGTGTTCACCAAGGTGCCCGAGTGCGTGGTCGGCCCGAGCGACACGGTGCAACTGCCCGGCGAGGCCGTGTCGGCCCAGATCGACTACGAGGCCGAACTGGCGGTGGTCATCGGCACCGGCGGCAAGAACATCGCCAAGGCCGACGCCATGCGCCACATCTACGGCTACACCATCGTCAACGACGTGACCGCACGCGACGTGCAGATGCGCCACCAGCAGTGGGACATGGGCAAGAGCTTCGACACCTTCTGCCCCATGGGCCCGTGGATCGTCACCGCCGACGAACTCGATGGCCAGCACACGCGCGTGCGCTGCTGGGTCAACGGCGAGCCGCGCCAGGACGGTCGCACCGAGGACCTGATCTTCGACATCCCCACGCTGATCGAGACCGTCTCGCGCGGCATCACGCTCTACCCCGGCGACGTGATCGCCACCGGCACACCCGCCGGTGTCGGCATGGGCCTGAGCCCGCCGCAATTCCTCAAGGCCGGCGACGTGGTCCGCATCGAGATCGACGGCATCGGCCTGATCGAGAACCGCTTTGCCTGACGTCAATGGCGCATGACGAATGACAAATGACGAATGACTTCGCGCTGCGCGCTCGATGACCCGTCTCGCGCCCCTGTCATTTGTCATCCCGCCTCGCAGAGGCAAGTCATTCGTCATCCACCACCGCAACCCGACACACACCAACAAAGGAGACACACATGCAACGACGTGACTTTCACCGCCTGCTGGGTGCATCGGCCCTGGGCCTGAGTAGCGTAGGCACCGCCTTCGCGCAGGACGCCTACCCGAGCAAACCCATCACCCTGGTGGTGCCCTTTCCGCCCGGTGGCGTGGCCGACACCGTCGGCCGCCCGGTGGCCGAGGCCATGGCGCGGCACCTCAACCAGTCGGTGGTGGTGGCCAACCGCGCGGGTGCTGGGGGCGGCATCGGCATGGCGGCGGTGGCCAAGTCGCCAGCCGATGGTTACACCGTGCTGATGGCGCTGTCGTCGCTGGTGGTGCTGCCGGAGGCCGACCGCATCCTCAACCGTCCGCCCCAGTTCGAAGTCAACCAGCTCGCGCCGATCGCGCGCATGACGGCGGACCCGAACGTGCTGGTGGTGCGCGCCGACAGCCCGTGGAAGACCTACGCCGAGTTCATTGCCTATGCCAAGGCCAACCCGGGGCGCATCACCTTCGGGTCGTCGGGCAACTACGGCACCATGCACGTGCCGATGGAGCAGCTCAAAGGCGCCACCGGCACTTTCATGCTGCACGTGCCCTACACCGGCGCCGGCCCGGCCATCGTGGGCTTGCTGGGCGGGCAGGTTGATGCCCTGGCCAGCGGGCCGGCCAGCATCGTGGGTCACATCAAGAGCGGGCGCATGCGCGCGCTGGCGCACTGGGGCGAAGGCCGCCTGGCCTTGTTGCCGGACGTGCCCAGCTTCAAAGTGCTGGGCGTGAACATCAGCTACTCACAGTGGGCGGGTCTGTTTGCGCCCGCGGGCACGCCGCAGCCGGTGATCGACAAACTGCGCGAAGCTGCGCGCGCCGCTGCGCGCGACGAGCGCACCATCCAGATCATGACCACCGCCGGCACGCAGTTCCAGTACCAGGACGCGGCCGAATTCGATGCCTTCGTCAAGGCCGACGCCGCAGCCATGAAGGCAGTGGTGCAGCGCATCGGCCGCGTGAACTAGGCATTGCCGTCGCAGGTGCAACAGATAATGCGAATGTTCAACGAAGCGTTTGAAGCAGTAGTTATTACCTAGCAAACAAGATCACTCAATACTCATCTGCCTCTTCTGAAATAAGCTTCAAGCGCATACGAAGCAACTCCATCGACTTTGGTCGGTAAGTTGATGCACACGTAGAATCATAGAAAGATACGTTTCCATTGGCAAGAACTCCGAATCCGGGTGCGGTCCTAACGTATTCCTTTGTTGAAAGCGGAGGAACCCACTTCTTCACCCTTCCTTCGTATGCAAGAAGCCACTGCTCCCCAACCAATGAGTCGGGACTCATGTGCTTCTTCCAAACATCAATTGACGCGGTTTTTGCGACTAGCTTTCTTGCCCGAGCATCTAATGCGAGCAATGCAACTATAGAGTTATCAATACGGCGAACTGTGGTCGATGCGGAAGTTTGCAGGGGTAGATCGAATAAGAGATGCCCCCAAAGCGCCCACGCCACTTCACTTGTGTGCCCTCTCAACGCGTGAAGTTGTATTGTCATATGCAGTAACTCTGACAAACCATCCAGATCAATCAGATACCCTGCATCGCGATACGTAGACAGAATATCCAGGACAACCGGGAGTACTGCGGGTTCCGCTTGTGCCCACTGAAAAAGCAGCTGCTGATACAATCGCCAATTATTCTGCGCCACGATAAATCCGGCAGTCTTGCGAACTGCATAGACAATAATCCCCTGATCTGGACATTCAAGCCTAAGCTCGACCGATCTATTAAAAAGATCGACCAACAAAGTTTTCTGAAGAGCCATCTTGGTGCTCCCCGTTAGAGCCATGTTCCGAATTTCCCTAGGCCAACTACCATCAAGTGGCGCAGGAAGTTCAAATATGCATGTCTTCGCTTCGTTAGCTATCAACTCGAATTGACCTAGTATTTCCTGAAACCTTGACAACCCTTTCTCTGCCTCATTAAAGGTGGCAAATGCAAACTCGAAGTCGTCTAGATATCGGAAGTATCGGCTGCCGACTTCGCCGACTATCTGCCTATCCAGTTTTGTCAGCAACATTTCAGCAACCAAGAACGAAGTATCCGGGCCAATCGGAATTCCTTTAGTTTGCTTTAGCTGACCGATTTGCAGAAGCCTATCAATCTTATTACCCCGGAGTTTTGCCCAGCCGATTTTCTCTTGCGATTTTTCCTTGCCATGAAGAGCCCAAGGAATCGAGTGCGTGTAGATGGAGGGATAAAAGCCCTTGATATCTGTCTGCAAGCCATATCGCATGCCGGCGCGAATACGCGCCCTATGCTCTGGAATATCGGAAAACGAACCAGCCCATTCGTACGCTCTTTTAGCCTGCCCACTCGTGGTCTTTTTAGGCTTGCTCAACGCCTGCCCGGGCTTGGAATACCACTTTGCAGTCAATGCAGGCCACATCGCTTCGATAACCGAGGCCAACATAAAGAAATTAATTGGATTCGGAATATCCAACTGCCTTCGTAGCG
The DNA here is from genome assembly GCF_019635465.1 of Hydrogenophaga sp. Classification (GTDB taxonomy): domain Bacteria; phylum Pseudomonadota; class Gammaproteobacteria; order Burkholderiales; family Burkholderiaceae_C; genus Hydrogenophaga. Next base: position 68,171 of record NZ_JAHBZK010000017.1, on the reverse strand, counting down.
TCCCAGCTCTAGCCAAATTGTAAGAGACCGGTCTACTAATGTAATTAGGCTCTCGGTCATTGCTAAGTGCAAACGGAGCAGCAGGGGTATTTGCCGTGAGGAAATGAGCATATGTTTTGGTGTGAAACGGGGGCGGTAATTCAGCAGGGAAGTAGCCGTTAGAAAGTAATCTCTTCATAATATCCCCCTATCTAGCTGTAGCTATTCACACACAAGCTCACTTCATCCTTGAGTGTTGGCGGTGCAAATCGTGCAATACACCCCGCAGGCTGATGGCAAATCCAATATAGCCCTTACGGCCCATTAACCAAGCATTTTTCAGGCACTCCAACAAGCCGCATACATCTGGACTCAGCGCGGCGCGACGGTATCGATGCGGCGCTGCAGCCGCTGCACCGCCGCCGCATCGCCTGCAGCGCGCGCGGCCTGTTGCTGAACCCCGAGCCAGGCCAGCAGCGGCCGCGGCCAACCCTGGGCCGAGGCCGTGTCCACCGCGAGTTGCACCACACCTGGCGAGGCCTGCGCCCGCCCGAAGGCCACGCCGGCGGCCACCAGGCGGGTGATCGGGTCGTCGATGCCACGCAGCGCAGCGGCGGGATCGGCAGCGCCCAGCGCGGCACGGTGCGCCGGCGGCAGCAAGGCCGCATCGGTGGGCAAGGTCTGGTTGCGCAGGTAGCGCGCGTAGGCGGCATCTTCGGGCGCCGCGTCCGGCGACAGCGCCTCAAAGCCGCTGCACGCTTCGAACTGCAGGGTGGCCGCGCGCAGGGCGCAGCGGTGCAGCTCGGCGCGCGCCAGCAGGTCAGGCCTTGCGGTGCGGGCGATGGCCGCGCGGGCACGTGCGAACTCAGCGCGCTCAACCGCGTCGCGCCCCTCCAGCCAGGCGACGGCGGCGTTATCGAGGCTGCTGCGCGCGCTCAGTTGCCAGTCGGGCGGGGGCGGTGTGCTGGAACAGGCCGCCAGCGACAGCCCGAGCGCAAGGGGAATCCACAGTCGCTTCATGGCAGCTTGATCTCCGTGTCGCGCGCAAACGGCCACTTGCGGTTGATCTCGTTGATCAGGCTGTCGACCTGACGCAGGCTGCGTTCGACTTCCGCACGCAGCGCCACCAGATCGGTGGTGGCCTCGCGCGTATTGGCCGCAATGCCCTGGGCCTCCACCAGCACGGCGTCCACCTTCTGCAGGCTGCCGCGGGCATCGGCCAGCAGGCCGGTGAGCTGCGTCACGGTGCCGCGCACATCACCCATCAGACTGCCCTCGCCCGGCGCTGCGCCCTGGCCGAACACCTGGCGGTCGGCGTTGGCCACCAGCGAATCAAGCCGCTTGGTGAGTGCGTCGGCGCGGGCGATGAGCGCGTTGGCGCCCTCGATGGTGGCCGCGAGCCGCTTGGCGTCGGCCTCGTTGCCGGTGAGCACACCGAGCGCGCCGTGCGGCCCGTTGAGTTTTTCGGTGGTGGCCTGCAGGTTGGCCAGCGTCTGGTTGAGCGCCGCGTCGCGCTGCGTCATGGCGTTGAGGTTCTCCAGCAACTCGCGCACCGCGGCGGTGATCTGCGGGATCTCGGCCGCCGCATCGCCGCGCAGCACCGTGCGCTCGGCGCCGTTCTCCAGTGGCGGGTCGTCGAGCACACCGCTGAAGGCGCGGATGCGCGTGCCGCCCACCAGGCTGCGCTCCATGGTGAACACACTGGAGGTGCGCAGCCACTTGGCGTCGCGCGTGGGCACGTCCACCAGGATGCGCGCGTTGCCGTCCTCGCCCAGTTCCACCCGTGCCACGCGCCCGATCGGGAAGCCGGCAAAGGTCATGTTCATGCCCACCGTCACGCCCTCGGCGTCGTCGGCGATCAGCACCACACGCTGGGTGGGATCGAACACGCCACGCGCAAACATCACGTACAGCGCCGAGCCCACCACCAGCAACAAGGTGAGCGCCATCAGCAACGCGGCCTTGAACGCCAGGCCGTTGACCGGTGGCGGGTCGGGCACCAGGGGTTCGTGTTGGGGCGTTTCTGACATGTCGGTATTCAGTAGTAGTTGCCCACCAGCGAGACGATCTCGACCAGCAGCAGCACCGAGAACAGACGGGCAAATTCGGTCATGTCGCTGCGGGGAATGAAGCGGCCGTGGGCATCGGGCTCGGCCGCGCCGGCCAGCGGCACCACCGCCACCGCGAGGCTGAAGAACAGCGTCTTCAGGCCGAAGATGAGCGCCACCACCGGGGTGAACACACCGCCCACGTCGTGCGAGTAGAACCCCAGCGCCCAGGGCGATGTGCCGTAGACCATGAAGTAGGTCAGCACCAGGGCCACCACGCCCGACAGCGCGGCCAGCAGCACCACCGAGTGCACGCCCGCGATGGCCCGCGGCAGCAAGACGCCGGCCAGCCCCTCGATGCCCGGGATGTGGCCGCCCGCACGCTGGCGCGCATCGAGTTGCGCGCGCAATTGCTCGGCGCCCGGCATGGCGTGGCGCAGGGCCACGAACAGCGCAGCGGTGAGCGGTATGAGTTCGAGCACCAGGGTGCGCACCAGCACCTCCAGCGCGTACTGCGACAGGCCGTAGCTCTCTGCCGTGGCGGTCACGATGCGGATGATGACCAGGCTGATGAGCACCGACAGCACCAGAAACCACGGCAACAGTGGCAGCACCGCATGCACCAGGTGCGCCATGATGCGCCGACTGCGCCCGCCGCTGTAGCTGGCCGGCGTGAGCACCAGCACCAGGATCTGCGCGGCCAGCTGCAGCGCGTGCCACCAGCCCACGGCGTGGCCACGCAAGCGGCGGGATTCGCGTTGCAGGGCGTGGGCTGAGCGTGCCGGTACCGACATTCGGCGCATCATAGCCAGCGAGGGCATCCGCCGCCGCCCATGAGCGGTGAGATTTGGTGACACCCCAGTGACGCCGATCGGTGTTTGTGCCGATGAACAATGGCGCCGGTGCCGATCCAATGCGAGCGGCCAACCGATGCCAATCACACGCCAAGGGCCACACAGGAGACCGCATGAAACCCGCCTACTCGCCGCAGGTGCGACGCCAGACCATCGCCGACGCCTTGCACCGCACCGCCCTGCGCCTGCCGGACAAGCTCGCCATCGCCTGTGGTGACACCCGCTGGAGCTACGCCGACTTCGACGCGCTGGTGACGCGCCTGGCCGCGGGCCTGGCCCACCTGGGCGTGGCCGAAGGCGACAAGGTGGCGGTGCTGGCGCGCAACTCGCACGGCTTTGCGGCGCTGCGCTTTGCCGTGGCACGCCGTGGCGCCGTGCTGGTGCCGATCAACTTCATGCTCAAGGCCGACGAAGTGGCCTACATCCTGCGCCACGCGGGCGCCAAGACCCTGGCCACCGACAGCGGGCTGAGCGAGCTGGCGCGCGCCGCCGCCGCGCAGGACACATCGGTCGAGCGCTTCATATGGCTGCCCGGCGAAGACCCGAGCGAGCCGGACCCCACCATGCACCGCTTCGATCACCTGGCCGCCAGCGCCGAGCCCCTGCCGGACGTGCAGCTGCAGAGCACCGACGTGGCCCAGATCGTCTACACCAGCGGCACCGAATCCATGCCCAAAGGCGCGATGCTCACGCACGACGCGGTGCTGTGGCAGTACGTGAGCTGCGTCATCAACGCCGAGATCGCCGAGGCCGACGTGGCCCTGCACGCGCTGCCGCTGTACCACTGCGCGCAGCTCGACGTCTTCTTCGGCCCGGCCATCTACATGGGCAGCACCAATGTGATCACCGGCAAGCCGGTGCCCGATCACCTGCTCAACCTGCTCGAGCAGCACCGCATCACCAGCTTCTTCGCGCCGCCCACGGTGTGGATTGCCCTGCTGCGCTCGCCGGCCTTCGACCCGGCACGCCTGCGCACGCTGGCCAAGGGCTACTACGGCGCGTCCATCATGCCGGTGGAGGTGCTCAAGGAGCTGGCCACGCGATTGCCGTCGGTGCGGCTGTGGAACCTGTACGGCCAGACCGAAATCGCGCCGCTGGCCACCATGCTGCCGCCCGAAGACCAGCTGCGCAAACCGGGGTCGTGCGGCAAGGCGGTGCTCAACGTCGAAACGCGCGTGGTCAACGACCTGATGGAAGACGTGGCGCCCGGTGAGGTGGGCGAGGTGGTGCACCGCTCGCCGCACCTGATGCTGGGCTACTTCAACGACCCCGAGAAAACCGCCAGCGCCTTCTCGGGCGACTGGTTCCACAGCGGCGACCTGGCCACCATCGACGACGAGGGCTACATCACCATCGTCGACCGCAAGAAGGACATGATCAAGACCGGCGGCGAGAACGTGGCCAGTCGCGAGGTCGAAGAAATGATCTACCGCCTGGGCGCGGTGAGCGAGGTGGCGGTGATCGGCCTGCCCGACCCCAAGTGGGTGGAAGCGGTGACCGCCATCGTGGTGGTCAAGACCGGTCACACGCTCAGCGAGGACGAGGTCATTGCCCACTGCAACACGCACATGGCGGGCTTCAAAAGCCCGAAGCGCGTGGTCTTCACCGAGGCCCTGCCCAAGAACCCCAGCGGCAAGCTGCTCAAGCGCGAGCTGCGCCTGCGCTACGCGACGGGTTGAAGACACGACCGGCTGAAGCACCCAGCCGTCACAGGTTCTCGTGGTGCGCACTGGCACCACGCTTCCAGTAGGCGGAGGCCCGCACGCGGTGCTTGGGCAAAGCGTGCGTGCCCACCAGCACCTGGCGCACGGCCGCCATGCTGGCGGACTCGCCCGCGGCCCAGGCAAAGCCTTGCCCATCGGGCAACGTGAGGGCGGCCACCGCCGTGGCCAGCGCGTCGGCGGCGTTGCCACCCACCCAGGCCACCTGCGCATTGGGGTGCGTCACTGCGTCCATTGCCGCATCGAGCACTGCGCGATCACTCTCGGTGGCACTCTGCGCCACCACCTGCGTGCGCAGGGAGGCGGGCGATTCGGCCAGTCGGCGCGCGATGGCGGGCAAGGCGGTCTCGTCGCCGACCAGCAGTTGCCAATCGAAGCCTGAGGGCCAGACAAAAGAGCCGCGCGGCCCGCCCACACCCACCTCGTCGCCCACCCTGGCCTGTGCGGCCCAGCCACTGGCTGCGCCGTCGCCATGCAGAAAGAACACCACCTCCAGCTCACCGGCCGCGGGGTCGAACCGGTACGGCGTGTAGTCGCGCATCTGCGGGCGCTCGGCGCCGGGTGGCAGTGCCAGGCCATCGGGCCCGGGTTGGGGCAGCACCAGATCGGCGCCCGCGCGGGCCGGCAACATGAGCTTGAAGTGGTCGTCGAAAGAGGCGCTGGTGAAGCCTCGCAGGGCCTCGCCCTGCAGCCGCACGTTGACGAAGTTGGCGCTCAGGCGCTGCACCTGCGTCACCGCTGCGCGGCGCACCTGCAGGTCGTGGCGCACGCGCTGCGGCGCCAGGGGGTCGGTTTGGGAGTCGTTCATGGAGGGTATTTGGTTGATAATGACAACCATCTTCGCCGCATTTGGTTGACCCTATCAACCAAAAGGGATTTGATGACCCGACCTGCCGACACCGACATCCTGGACCTGCTCAGTGCGCTGATGCACGGCATGCGCCGCCATACGCACACCGCCGTGCAGACCGAGGGCGAGGGCCTGGGCCCGATGGAGGCGCGTTGCCTGAACTACTTTGCCCACCACGACGGCCACACCCAGCGCGATCTGGTGCGGCACTCGGGCCGCGACAAGGCCCAGATCGCACGGTTGGTAAGGGCCTTGATGGAGCGCGGGCTGCTGGTGACCACACCCGACCCGGACGACGCGCGAAGCCAGCAGGTGCACGTCACCGCCGAAGGTCGCGCCCTGCAGCGACGCCTGCAGCAACACCGCCTCAAGCTCGAGCGCACGCTGACCCAGCGCCTTCAAGGCAACGAGAAAGCGCAGTTGCTGGCCCTGTTGGGCCGCCTGCGAGATGCCATGCCGGGGGCCGAGTGAGTTCAGCGCCGGCCCTGCGCCAAGGCCCAGGCCACGTGCTCGCGCACCAGCGGGCTGGGGTCGTCGGCGCGCGTGGCCAGGGCTTGCGCGAACGCGGCGTCGCCGCTGGCACGCAAGGCATTGCCCAGCGCCACCGCGATGTTGCGCAGCCAGCGCTCATGGCCGATGCGCCGGATAGCGCTGCCTTCGGTGCGCCGCAAGAACTCGGCCTCGCTCCAGGCGAACAGGTCGATCAGCGTCCCGTCGGCCATGCCCTCTCGCAGGTCGAAATCGGGCAGCGGGCTGCGCTGCGCGAACTTGTTCCAGGGGCAGGCCAGCTGGCAGTCGTCGCAGCCGTAGATGCGGTTGCCCATGGGCGCGCGCAACGCCTCGGGGATGGGGCCGCTGTGTTCGATGGTGAGGTAACTGATGCAACGGCGTGCGTCCACGCGCTGCGCGCCGGTGATGGCTTGCGTGGGGCACAGGTCCATGCAGGCGCTGCAACTGCCGCAGTGGTCGCTGGTGGGTTCGGTGGCGGGCAGCGCCAGGTCCACATAGATCTCGCCCAGAAAGAACATCGACCCCGCGTCGCGGTGCAGCGTGAGCGTGTGTTTGCCGCGCCAGCCAATGCCACTGCGCGCGGCCAGCTCCACCTCCAGCACCGGCGCCGAGTCGGTGAACACGCGGTGACCGAAGGGGCCGACCTCGTCCGCGATGCGATCGGCCAGCTTCTGCAGGCGAGAGCGCAACACCTTGTGATAGTCGCGACCCCGTGCATACACCGACACCACCGCCTCGCCGGGTCGCTGCTGGCGCTGCCATTCGCGCTCGATCCAGTCGCCCGGTGTGTCACTCGGCAGGTAGTCCATGCGCGCGGTGATCACGCTCACCGTGCCCGGCACCAGCTCGGCTGGGCGCGCGCGTTTGAGGCCGTGCGACGCCATGTAGGCCATCTCACCGTGGCATCCAGCCGACAACCAGGCCATCAAACCGGCTTCTGCGGCACTCAGATCCACATCAGACACACCGATTTGGGAGAATCCGAGCTGTCTCCCCCACGCCTGAGCACGCAAGATCAGTTGAGCAGCATTCACCACAGCCTTCATGGGGCGCCGATGGTAGCAACCGGCCCCCAGACCTGGCAGGGCCGCTGGGCCCAGGAGGCCGACACGCTGGCCTTCGCTCAGCGCCTGGCGATGTGTCCTTCGCTCGCTCACGCCACCCTGGCCCTCCATGGCGACCTGGGTGCCGGCAAAACCACCTTCGTTCGCCACCTGCTGCGCAGCCTTGGCGTGCGCGGGCGCATCAAGAGCCCCACCTATGCGGTGGTCGAACCCCACAGCGCCATCGACTGCCCGCTGATGCCGCCCGGTGAGCCGCTGTCCATCTGGCACTTCGACTTCTACCGCTTCAACGACCCACGCGAGTGGGAAGACGCCGGCTTTCGGGAACTGTTCGCGCAAGCCGGCCTCAAGCTCGTCGAGTGGCCGGAACGCGCCGCCGCTGTGTTGCCACCGATCGATCTCGATCTGCACATCGACCCCGACCCGATGAACACCGACCCCGAACACGACGACGCACGCCAGGTGCGCGCCGTGGCCCATACACCCGCTGGCCGCTTGCTGCTGGCCGCCATTGCATGACCGAGGCACTGCGGCCCATCGCCCTGCCCCGCCGTGTGCTGCTGCGCGCCGGCTCCATCGTCCTGTTGCTCGGCACCGCGCAGATCGCGCGCGGCGCGTCGGTGGTGGCGGTGCGCATCTGGCCGGCCGAGGACTACACCCGCGTCACCATCGAAAGCGATCTGCCGCTCAACGCGCGCTCGTTCATGGTCAACGAGCCACCGCGCCTGGCGGTGGACATCGACGGCATGGACCTGGTGCCCGAGTTGCGTGAGCTGGTGGCCAAGCTGCAGGCGGACGACCCCAACATCGCCGGCATCCGGGTGGGCCAGAACTCGCCCACCGTGGTGCGGCTGGTGATCGACCTCAAACACGCCATCAAGCCGCAGGTTTTCACGCTCGAGCCCGTGGCCGCCTACCAGCACCGGCTGGTGTTCGACCTCTACCCCGCCACGCCCCCCGACCCGCTGCAGCAGCTGGTGGCCCAGCGCGGCCAGGCGCGCGACGAGGCCAGCGAACGCGCCGCGCGCCTGCTGGGCCTGGAGACCGAACGCCTGGCCAAGACCTCCCCGGCGCACCCCCCGGCGTCACCGCCAGCCTCGCCCGCACACGACCCGCTGGGCGACTGGATCCACAAAGGCGGCCGCCCCGGCGAGCAGGCCACCGCCAAGGCCACGCCGCCGGCCAGCAACAAGGCCGACAACCCACCCGCAGCCACGCCCGACGCACCGACCGCGGTGGCCAAGGGCCCACCGGCCTCCAAGCAGCGCCCCGGCGCCAACAAGGGCAAGACCGAGCGGCTCATCGTGGTCGCGCTCGACCCCGGGCACGGCGGTGAAGACCCCGGTGCCTCCGGCCCCAAGGGCACGCGCGAGAAGAACGTGGTGCTGCAGATCGCGCACAAGCTGCGCGAACGCATCAACGCCACCACCGTCAACGGCAACCCCATGCGCGCCTTCATGACGCGCGACGCCGACTTCTTCGTGCCGCTGCAAACGCGCGTGGCCAAGGCGCAGAAAGTGCGCGCCGACCTGTTCATCAGCATTCACGCCGATGCCTTCTACAGCCCCGACCCCGCAGGTGCCAGCGTCTACGCGCTCAGCACCCGCGGCGCCAGCTCGGCCGCCGCGCGCTGGATGGCCAACAAGGAAAACGCGTCCGACCTCGTGGGCGGCGTCAACGTCAAGTCCAAGGACGCCACTGTGCAGCGCGCCCTGCTCGACATGAGCACCACCGCGCAGATCAACGACAGCCTCAAAATCGGCAGCCAGTTGCTGGGCGAGGTGCGCCGCGTCGGCAAGCTGCACAAGCCGCGCGTGGAGCAGGCCAACTTCGCGGTGCTGCGCGCACCCGACATCCCCAGCGTGCTGGTCGAGACCGCGTTCATCAGCAACCCCGAGGAAGAACGCCGCCTCAACGACCCCAAGTACCAGAACGACCTGGCCGACGCCTTGCTGCGCGGCATCGTCAAGTACTTCGAAGCCAACCCGCCGCTGGCGCGCAACCGCCAGATCTGAGCGCACCCGTGCCCGCACGCACCATCGACGTGCTGGTCAAGCCCAACGCAAAGACCAGCGAACTCAGCGACAACGGCGACGGCACCTGGACCGCCCGCATTGCCGCCCCGCCGGTGGACGGCAAGGCCAACGAGGCCCTGATCGCGCTGGTGGCCAAGCACTTCGGGTGTGCGAAGTCGCGCGTGACGATCAAGAGCGGCGCGTCGGGACGACGCAAGCGGTTGGTGGTGGAGGATGGTGGGTGACGGGTTCAGACTGGATGCAGACGTACGATGAATGGCTCACAAAGGACCGCTTTCGACACAAAGCGTCAGCCTATTTGTCTCGATGCATCGGCCTAGCGAGAACGTCTTCTACAGCCAGTGCCCGCTAGAACTGCTGCGGGCCGACGCTCGAACTATGAGAAGGCTCCTGCTCTAAGGCCAATCGGGCGGAAGTGGTCGCCACTCTTGTGCGGCGCCCTTTCCGCTCGGTGCCGTCGCCGGGGAGGCAGCGGGCGGGGCACCGGTGTGAAAGGCCACGAGGCTAGAAAGCGGAATGTCGACATGCACCACATCATCGACGTCCCGCTCGATCAAACGGCAAAGATCTCTCTGCCATCGTACGGCTCGCGGCGCCCACGCCCGGCAATCAGAATAGTGCCCGTTGTTCGCGATGGCGATGATCGAGTGGAGCTGAAATCCTGCCGACTGGATCAGATGGTCGTATGAGGACGTGTCCTGATTCCAAGCGGGACAGAGAACCACGTCTACGCGGCCGAGAAGGTCGGCGACACGCCTTGCCTCTATCAGCTCGCTGCATATCAGAACCGACAGCGCGCCCCAAGGGGACTTCACCACCGTACGTGGCCGGCTGCTCTTCGCTGCAGGTGGAAACGTGACCGGTGTCGGCAAGTGGGCCAGTCGGATCCCCTCTTCATTAGCCGGCAGCCCCTTTGTCCACGGCCAAGTGGCGACTGATGAAAACGGGCCGGGCAAGACTGCAAACACTTGGTTTCTGACGAACGGCTGCACAGGATCATGCGAGTATTCAAGCCCAACCACCATTCCAAACCGACCGAAACGCACGACATGATTCGACAGCGTGCGAAACCAAGCACGAGGAACCGATAGCTCCGGCAAGACAAGCACCGCGGAAGTGTGCCCATGCGCGACGCGACTCGCCTTTTCCAACACCTTGGCCAGCCCCTTCAAGCGCGCAAGCGTAAGAATCGGTTTGCCAACAGCAGACGATGCAACGCGAGTGGCAGCGGCTTGCCACGCCGTGTCTTCGACGACAAGATTGCCCAGGATTATTCGAGGCTCAGCAGTGGACTTGCCGAAGGACTCGTCCGACCAAAAGGACTCGATGGAAACCGTGCTGGAATCAACCACTGAACCTACTGGATCGACATACTTCGTTCCACGCACCGCATTCACAACGCATAGCAGCTTCTCGAAAATGTCTTCCGCGAAGCCTTCTCTTTCCACGCGGTACAGCCACCTTCGCGCGATGTCGAAATACGATGGAGGGCGTATGGATAGAAAGAGGCGCGCTGGCGGGATAGCCCACGGGCTGTCCTTGAGAGCCTCACAGCGCTTCACGAACTCGTCGATCACATCCAACCGAATGCGAACCTCTTCATCCACGTCCAATTCCGGACGAAGCCATTCGTGATTAATCCCGGGCGTGGGACCGTTGCTCTGGGCATCGTCCTCTCTATCGCGAGCCCGCAGATCGGCAGACGCCAGCAGGGCAGCCCGCCTTCGTAACGATGTTGCACCGACGCGACCAGTTCTCAGCAGAAGACCGCCGGGTAGACGGCTCTCTACTTGTCCCACGTCAAGCCCGAATGGAAGCGCAGAGCTGACCGCCTCCACCCGGCGCTCATGCAGGTAGTTGCGCAACCATGTCCAGGGCCGCGGCTTGCGAGGGTCAATCTCCCGACCTCGATAGTAGAGCGATCCTGTTTTCGCCCTGAGTGACTCGATGCTTCCCCAAATGCCATCCATGCGTGCATTCAGTTCTTTGGCGGAATCCCAGTCGCCTGCGACAACCGCTAACTTCAGGAGTCGAAGCGACACATCAAGGTCATCCAGCCAATTGTCTTCTGCGTCTAGTACACGTCCGACGTGCTCGAGGCTATGGCGAACGAGCTCCCGTGCTTCTTGACGGTTGATAAGGCTCGACACTCGCTCAAGTGATCTTAGGCTTGTGGACAGCGCGTATCGCTCAAGTCTGGCGCGGTCTGCGTCGCGAAGGACGCGAAGAGGCGATCCCGCAGGCTCTCCCGCTCGAACAAGGTGGCTGGCGCCATCTCCCGCGACAGTAGCGGAGTCAACGAAGGCCCGGCGCTCACTCACCGCCTTAGAGAAGTCAGACGCGACTGCTTCCACGAAGTCCATCCCTGGGACATCGGCCAAATGGTGAACTCTGATCTTCTTCTGCTGCAGCTGGAAGTCGCTTCCTGCTCGGCCCAACAGGTCCACATCGACACGCAACACGTTGTCGGTTGAATCCCGCAGGGGAAGGAACTCCTTCAAGACCTCACTGGTTCCTTGCAGGGGGCCTCGGGCCTGAGCAACGATGACAACGTCGTCGACATAGCGGCGATAGCAAAGCACGCCTGGAATAGCCTCAACATGGCGGTCCAAAGGTGCAAGAGCAAGGTTTGCGACAAGCCGACTGGTTAGAGCGCCAATCGGAACCCCAGTGTCGATCGCAGTTCCTGCCCGGCGGGCCCCCTCAGCACGAAAGCGTCCGTATGCGCGCAGCAGAGACGAAGTCGCTTGCTTGTATCCATCCACATCGAACTGTTCCGCACTGACGGCCTCCAGTTCCGCAATGATTGCGTCCGACATCATGAAATCAGGCTCCACGGTGTCATAGAAACTTGCGAAGTCTCCACTGATCACGAGCACCTGTTCACCGCGTCCAAGAGCTTCTTTTGCCGCGTCTAGTGGCGCAGTCCGAAACTGTTGATACCGGCGAGGCCAATATTCGAAGAGCCATCGCCGATGTGGGACAACCCTTTGTTCACGCACATCAAGGCGGTAACCCAGGACCTGCTTTGAAAGTAGCGCATCAAGGGCTCCGCCGAAGCGCCAGAGGTATAGCACCTCCATGATCGCGAACGCTGGACTCGGGCTTACCCGAATCTGGATGTCTATCGGGCGCTCCAAGTCAGAGTCGTGTTGCGTTCCAATGCGAACAATATCGTCCCCTTCACCCAGGCTTTGACGAAACCGCTTTGGGACTACCCATGTCTCTCCAGTCGGCAAGTTGTCAAACCAAGGCTGCCGCTCGACCGTTTGCTTCAACTCGCGCAGCTTGTTGGGGAGGTTTTTTTCGTACTCGGCAAGTTCGTGGAGACCAACACCGCGACGCTCAAAGTAGAGCGCGGTCTTTGCCTGACGAAACGCGAGAAAAAGGTCTGCAATGGTTGGAGTTGCAGCGGGCCGCATCAATGGGCCACCTGTTCGCAATGCCCTAGCTGGCGCGCGGCCCAGTGCAGGCTTCTTTCAGATTTGAGCATCACGTTCCTCCCTACTGCCCGGGAAAGAGACTCCCCTGTGAGTCAACACCGACAGCATCGACTCATCCCGCCGGTTGGGCAGGTACTTGTAGCGCTTGTGCAGCGTCTTGACCACCACCGAAGCCGCCATCCGGCCGCCTTTTCCCAAGCTGGGTTGCGCGCTAAGTGTAGTGCCGGCGATGACCGTGCCCGAGGTCTGGTTCAACTCGCGATTGAGTCATCTGCCTTGCCGGTGTATGTGACCGCAACCGCTGCACATCTGCCCGTCGCCAATGCGTATCGGCGCCAGGTGACCACCTGACCAGGGCACTTGACGAGGATTCGCCGGGCCTCCAGGCAAAATCCAGATGATCGGGGCGAGCTTGGCGTCGGTCCTGCGGGAGTATCACCTTGAAGAATGGAACAGCAACAATGGCACTGACGAAGAAAGGCGAGTTCTGGTACGGAACCACGTCGGGCGACACCCAAGCCGAGCTGCGCAGCTACAGCGTTGCGAATCGCCATGAGGCCGTCCGGTTTGCCGCGTCCAAATGCGACTGCGGGTCCCGGAGCTTCGCGCTGCAGACCGATGAAGAAGCCGGCGTGGCAATCCGCACTTGCTCCGACTGCGGGCAGGAACACCTGATGGGCGACAGTGCGGAATACGTTGAAGAAGCCTTGCCCGAGGCGCACGAGTGCGTGTGTGAAAACGAGGTGTTTGAACTGATGTCCGGCGTCTCCGTGTACGAGGGCACACATGACGTGCGTTGGTACTACATCGCTTGCCGTTGCGTGGAATGCAATTTGGTTGGGGTCTTCGCAGACTGGAAGTGTGAAGCGGGTGATGCGGCGGCCTTCCTGGCCAAGGTATGAACGGCCGAACTCTGCAGAGATAAGCCATGCGCACCCGCGAGCTTTCATCGCCCGTGGTGCGCGGTGGACTGCTGGCGCTGCTGGCCGCGGCCCTGTTCGGCCTGAGCACGCCACTGGTGCAGCGCTTCGGCCAGGGGCTGGGGCCATTCACCACGGCGGCGCTGCTGTACGGTGGCGCGGCCCTGGTGGCGGTGTTCCAGCGCCGGGGCGCCAGCCGCGAAGAGCCCCTGTCGCGAAGCGACGCGCCGCGCCTGCTGGCCACCGTGGCCTGGGGGGTGGACAACACCCTCTCGCGCGGGGTCGCCGAGCGGGATCCGGGTCAGGTGGTGCTGGCCAAGGCAGCGCTGGGGGCACTGGCCACCACGGCGGTCGCCCTGCTGCGGGGCGAACCGCTGCCCACCCAGGGGGCGGCGCTGGCGCTGCTGGCCGTTGGCGCCAGCGGCTATGGCCTGAGCCTGCGCTTCTACCTGCTGGCGCAACGCCAGTTCGGCGCGGCTCGCACCGGCTCGGTGTTCGCGTTCGCGCCCTTCATCGGCGCGCTGGGCGCGTTCGCGCTGGACGAGCGCACTCCCGGGGTGTTGTTGCTCCTGGGCGGCCTTCTCATGGTGGGTGGCGTGGTGGTGCACCGGCTGGAAGATCACGGCCACGAACACGAACACGAACACGAACACGAACACGACCACGAGGCGCTGGAGCACGAACACGCGCACACCCACGACGACGGGCACCATCTGCATCGCCACGAACCCATGCCCACCGGCCCGCACAGCCACCGGCATGTGCACGCCGATCTGCACCACAGCCACCCCCACGTGCCCGACGCGCACCACACGCACAGGCATTGAAGAGCTCGGAGCCGGTCAGCGCGGCTGGAACGCGATGATGCCCATGCCCAGCAGCGCCACGCTGGCACCCGCAGCATCCCAGGTCGAGGGCCGCACGCCGTCCACTGCCCACAGCCAGGCGATGGCGGCGCCGATGTAGACACCGCCGTAGGCCGCGTACACGCGGCCCGAAGCAGCGTCGTGCAAGGTCAGCAGCCAGGCGAACAGCGCCAGGCTGGCCGCCGCGGGCAGCAGCAGCCAGACCGAGGCGCCTTGACGCAACCAAAGCCAGGGCAGGTAACAACCAAGGATCTCGGCCAGGGCGGTGGCGGCGTACAGCAGAAAGGTTTTCATGGCGGATCAGTGCGCAAGGTGGCCATGGCAGGCACAGGCTTCACCGTGGGCGGCAGCCACGAGCTCCTTGAGGATGCCGCAATCGGCTCCGTCCGCATCACAGCGCCCGCAGCTGGCCTGGAGCAGCAGCAACTGCTTTTCCAGTGCGCGCATGCTCTTGAGCCGCGCCCGCACCCGCTCGATCTGCTCCTGCACCAGCTGATCCACGTCCGGGTGCGGCGTGCCCGGAGCATCCAGCGCGCGGCAGTGGCGGACGAAGGCCAGGCGTTCCAGGTGTTCGTCCGCGTAGTCGCGGTAGCCGTTGTCCTGCCGGGCAGGCGCCGGCAGCAGGCCCTGCTTTTCGTAGTAGCGGATGGTCTCCACATCCACGCCCGTGGCCTGGGCCAGTTCCTTGATGCGCATGCTTCCCTCCGGTGATTGATCGGGCTTGACTCTGGAGCCGCTCCAGGGTTTTCAATACCGGCATTCTGTTCTTTTCGGGAGTTTCCATGTCTGCCCATTGTTGTGACCACGGTCACGCGCACGCCAGCGAAGCCAACCCGCAAACACCACCTGTTAATGACCACCCGAATGACCCTGACCATGGTCATTCCGGCTGCAGATCGCAGGCCTGCTGTGCACCGGCGGTGGCGCCCCTCGGCCAGTTCGATGCGGCACAAAGCGACACCGAGGGTGTGCGAACGCCCATCCGCATCCTGCAGATGGACTGTCCGACGGAAGAGGCCTTGCTTCGCAAAAAGCTCGGCCCGATGCCTCAAGTCAAGCAGCTGGACTTCAACCTGGTGCAGCGGGTCTTGACCGTGGTGCATGCCCCCGGTGCACTGGAGCCCGTTCTGGAGACGGTGCGATCACTTGGATTCCAGCCCGAGGTGGCCACCCCGGACGCCGCACGCCAACCCATGCAGGTGCCCGTCAAACCCTGGTGGCCGCTGGCCCTGGCCGGTCTGGCCGCCATTGCGTCAGAGGCGGTGAGCTGGGCCGGCCTGCCCGAGCTGCTGGCGGCCGGTCTGGCGGTTCTGGCCGTGCTGGGATCGGGGTTGACCACCTACAAAAAGGGCTGGGTGGCCATCCGCAACGGCAACCTCAACATCAACGCGCTGATGAGCATCGCCGTCACCGGTGCGCTCGCGCTGGGGCAATGGCCAGAAGCCGCCATGGTGATGGTGCTCTTCACAGTGGCTGAGCTGATCGAGGCCAAGTCACTGGACCGTGCACGCAACGCCATCGAAGGGTTGATGCGCCTCACGCCCGACCAAGCCACGGTGCAGCAGGCCGATGGCAGTTGGCAGCTGGCGGATGCCAAGGCCGTGGCGGTGGGGGATCTCGTGCGGGTGCGGCCCGGCGAGCGGATCGCGCTGGACGGCACCGTCGTCAGTGGCCGCTCCACGGTCAATCAGGCCCCCATCACGGGAGAAAGCCTGCCCGTCGACAAAACCGAGGGAGACGCGGTGTTTGCCGGCACCATCAACGAGGCGGGTTCGCTGGAATACCGGGTCACCGCGCCGGCCAGCAACAGCACCCTGGCCCGGATCATCCACGCGGTCGAAGAAGCGCAGGGCGCGCGTGCGCCCACGCAACGCTTTGTCGACCAGTTCGCTCGCGTCTACACCCCCCTGGTGTTCGCGATGGCCGTGGCCGTGGCCGTGTTGCCACCGCTGTTGATGGGCGGGGCCTGGCATGACTGGATCTACAAAGCCCTAGTCCTGGTGGTCATCGCCTGCCCCTGCGCGCTGGTGATCTCGACGCCTGTGACCATCGTCAGCGGGCTGGCCGCTGCGGCACGCCACGGTGTGCTGATCAAAGGCGGTGTGTACCTTGAGGAGGGCCGCAAGCTGCGCTGGCTGGCACTGGACAAGACAGGAACAATCACTCACGGCAAGCCCGTTCAAACCAACTTTGAACTGCTGGACGACATGGAGGAAGCGCAATGCCTGAGCCTGGCCGCCAGCCTGGCTGGCCGATCGGATCACCCGGTCTCACAAGCCGTGGCGAAGGCGGCTGACACCCGTGGCGGTGCGCGGGTGCCGGTGGACGCGTTCGAGGCCCTGCCTGGAAGGGGTGTGAAGGGTGTGATCGCTGGCGCTGGCTACAGCCTGGGTAACCACCGCATGGTTCACGAGTCGGGCCTGTGCACCCCAGAGCTGGAGACCCTGCTGGACACCATGGAGCGGCAGGGCAAGACGGTGGTGATGTTGGCGAACGAAAGCCGGGTGCTGGCCCTGTTCGCGGTGGCAGACACAGTCAAGGACAGCAGCCGTGCAGCCATCGCTGAACTCCATCAACTGGGCGTACGGACCGTGATGCTGACCGGCGACAACCCCCACACGGCCGAGGCCATCGCCCAGCAGGTGGGCATTGACCAGGCCCGAGGCAACCAGTTGCCGGAGGACAAGCTGCGCGCCATTGAGAGCCTAAGTCGCGAAGGCCAGGTGGGCATGGTCGGCGACGGCATCAACGATGCGCCGGCCCTGGCGCGCTCGGACATCGGATTCGCCATGGGCGCGATGGGCACCGACACCGCCATCGAGACCGCCGACGTGGCGCTCATGGACGACGATCTGCGCAAGATACCCACCTTCATTCGTTTGTCGAAGACCACGCATGCAGTGCTGATCCAGAACATCACGATGGCGCTGGGGATCAAGGCCGTGTTCCTTGTGCTCACGCTCATGGGCCTGGGCACCATGTGGCTGGCTGTGTTCGCCGACGTCGGGGCGAGTCTGCTGGTCGTTGGCAACGGGCTGCGTCTGCTGCGGCGTTGACAGGGGAGGCCGCGATGGGACTTTTTGATCAGCTGTTTGGCAAACACGGTCATCACCATGGAAGGCACCATGAGCGCGATGGGCACAGGGTGGATGTCCGTCACGAAGGCATTTCGTCCGGGAACATCTGCCCGGGCTGCAGGACCTCGACGGCGGCAGCCGACCGGTTCTGTCGTCAGTGTGGCCAGTCTTTGCTGCCCGCACCATGCAAGCAGTGCGGCATCGCCTTGGCGCCTGGTGCCCGGTTCTGCGTATCCTGCGGTTCGCCATCCACATGAATGACCGGCCTCGACGTCGCCGCCTACAATCGTTCCTCCATGCGCGCCTGCCTGCTTGCCCTCCTGATGCTGTTCTGCCTGCCCTTGCAGTGGGCCGGCGCAGCCACGGGCGCGCCCTGTGCACACGAGCCCTGCGCGCCATTGCACGCCAGCCTGACCGAGGCGTCCGCACAGGCCGCCGCCGATGAGGCGGTGGGCGAATCCCACGCGCAGCATCCCCACTGCGGCAGCTGCCACACGGGCGCCATGGCCCTGTCGGCCAGCGCCCCTTGGGCCGTGGGCGACACCGCTCGCGGCCTGCGGTCGGGCCCCAAGCCCTGGACCGAAGTCATGCTGATTGAGCGGCCCGAACGGCCACAGTGGCTCACCCTGGCCTGACCGGGGTTCGGCAGTCTTCGCGGCACGTTTCGCCGCACCACCGATCCCTGTGAAGCGCGCCAGCCCGTGTGGTTGGCGATGTCCGTTCTTTCAGGGTGTTTTTCATGTCTGTATTTTCCTGGCGGGGCCGTCCCCGCCTGGCCTGGCTCCTCGCCGTGGGCCTGCTGCTGGCCATGGACCAGCTGAGCAAGGCCTGGTTCGCCGCCACCATTCCCTTGGGCACGGCCATCGAGGTCACGTCCTGGTTCAACCTGGTCCATGTGCTGAACACTGGTGCCGCGTTTTCTCTGCTGGCCGATTCGGGCGGCTGGCAGCGGGTGTTCTTCATCGTCGTCGGCGTGCTGGTGATCGTGCCCATCACCTTCGTCTGCCTGGCGCGGCAGGTCGACCCGCTCGAACGCCTGGCCGGCGCCTTGATCGTGGCCGGCGGCAGTGGCAACCTCATCGACCGCATCGACAGCGGCGCCGTCACCGACTTCCTCGACCTGCACTGGCGAGGCCTGCACTGGCCGGCGTTCAACCTGGCCGACGTGTTCATCGTGCTGGCGGCGGGTGCCTGGATCCTGATGTCCCTGCGCCCCGCCAAAGCCGCCTCCAGGAGCGCCCCATGAACCGCCCGTGGACCCTGCTGCTGCTGGCCTGGCTGGTCGCCACCAGCGCCACCCTGGGCGCGCTGTTCCTGGGCGAGGTCATGGGCATGACGCCCTGCGTGCTGTGCTGGTACCAGCGCATCTTCATGTTCCCGCTGGCCATCGTGCTGGGCATCGCTGCCTACCAGGACGACCGCCGCGGTGCGGTCTATGCCCTGTGGCTGTCCCTCGGTGGACTGGCCATCGCGGCGTACCACACCCTGCTGGTGGCCGGTCTGATCCCCAAGGCCTGGGTCCCCTGCAGCGCCGGCGTGTCCTGCGCCGACCAGAAGCTCGAAATCCTCAACGGCGTCCAGATTCCGTGGCTGTCACTGGCAGCCTTCGTGGTCCTGGCGCTCCTGCTCATCGTCTACCTCCGAAAGTCTTCCCGATGAACTCCAAAAAAATCACCGTCGCCGCCCTGGTCGTCATTGTCCTGGTGTTCTTTTTCCTGGGCATGAACGCGTACCAGAAGCGTGTGCAGCAGTCCCAGGCCGAGAAGGTCAACCAGGCCATCAACCAGTCCGCCCCCTCCGGCTCAACAGCCGACGGGCAGGCCCAGCCGGCCGACAACCGCCTGATCCGCTTCCATTCGCCCGTCTTTGGCCCCAGCACCGCGCCGGTCACCATCGTCGAGTTTTTTGACCCGGCCTGCGAGACCTGCCGGGCGTTTTACCCCATCGTCAAGAACATCCTCCAGCAGTACCCGAAGGATGTGCGCCTGGTGATCCGCTACGCCCCCTTCCATGCGGGCTCCGACCAGGTGGTCAAGCTGCTGGAGGCGTCCAAGCGGCAGAACAAATACCTGCCGGTACTGGAGTCGGTGCTGGCTGCCCAGCCGCAGTGGGCAGACCATGGCAATCCCAACCTCGACCTGGCCTACCAGGCGGCCGAGGCTGCGGGCCTGGACATCCAGAAAGCGAAGGCCGACGCCCAGGGGTCGGACATAGCGGCGGTGTTGAAGCAGGACATCGAGGACCTGACCGCGCTGGAAGTGACCAAGACCCCCACTTTCTTCGTCAACGGCCGCGGGCTGCCGTCGTTTGGCGACCAGCAGTTGATGGCCCTCGTGGCCGAAGAAGTGGCCAAAGCCAGGAAGTGACATGAGCCAGCACATCCCCTTTCCCACGACCCCAGTCGCCACCGGTCGCCGCCGTTTCGTGCAGATGGCTCTCGCCTGTGCGGCGCCTGTGCTGCTGCTGGCCTGTTCACCCAAAAAGCCTGAGTTCAAGAGCACCGACGTGACCGGCGCGGCTTTCGCAAAAGACCTCAAGCTCAAGGACCACCACGGCAACGTGAGGACGATGCAGGACTTCAAGGGCCAGATCGCTGTGATCTTCTTCGGCTTCACGCAGTGCCCGGACGTCTGCCCCACGTCCATGAACACCATGGCGGAGGTCAAGCGCCTGCTGGGCGCGCAGGGTGATCGCTTGCAAGTGCTGTTCATCACGATCGATCCCGAGCGCGACACCCAGGCCTTGCTCAAGGAGTACATGGCCAGCTTCGACCCAGGCTTCCTGGCCTTGCGCCCTGAGCCCGATGAAGTCCAACGCGTTGCAAGCGACTTCAAGATCTACTTCAAGAAGGTGTCCGGCTCCACCCCGACTAGCTACACCATGGACCACTCGGCCGGCAAGTACATCTTCGATACCGAAAGCCGGGTCCGCCTGTTCTCGGCCTATGGAACCGACGCCGCCACCATCGCGGCGGACATCCAGGTGCTGCTGTCCGCCGCCTGAGGACGTCCTGTCATGAGAAACGTCCCGCTACACCTGGTGCTCGCACAGGTCCACCACCGCCGAGGGCCTGTGGTGACGGTCCTCGGCGCCCTGATGCTGGGTACCGGCGTCATGGCCTTCGGCGTCTCTACCTCCTTGCCCGACGCCGCTCAGTGGACGGTCCGGCAAGTGGTGGAGCCGGTGGAGGCGCCGCTGGCAACGGCCGCGCCCACGGCACCCAGCACCGACTTCCTGGTTCACCAGTCAGAAACCACCCGGCGCGATGATTCCCTGCAATCGCTGCTCCGGCGTCTGGGGGTTGAAGACCGCGACGCGCAGTACTTCCTGGCGCGCGATGCCACATCGCGCCTGCTGCTGGCGGGCCCGTCCGGCAAGCTCGCCTCCGTCACCCGAACGCCCGAAGGCCAGCTGCACGGCTTGACGGTGCGCTGGGTGGATGGCAGCCAACGCGTCAGCCGGCTGGTGGTTCAGGCGCAGGACGGGATGTACCGCTCCCGGCTCGAACAGCCCGTGCCCCGGCGCCTGGTGCGCTTCGGCGGGCTCACACTGCGTTCCTCGTTCTATGCGGCCGCTGACCAGGCGGGCATCCCGGACGCCATTGCGGCCCAGGTGGTGGAGGCGTTCTCCGGCGATATCGATTTCCAGCGCGACCTGCAGCGCGGGGCGCGGTTCAGCCTGGTGTACGAGGCGTTCGAGCTGGAGGGCGAAACCCTGTTCACCGGGCGGCTGCTGGGCGCCGAGGTCCGCAACGGCAAGGACAGCCACCAGGCCATGTGGTTCCAGGAGCCGGGCCAAGCGGGCGAGTTCGTCAGCCTCGACGGCACGAGCCAGCGACGGGCTTTCCTGGCATCGCCCTTGGCGTTTTCCCGAGTCACCAGTTCGTACGGGCCGCGCATCCACCCAGTGTTCGGTGTGCAGAAAGACCACAAGGGCACGGACTACGGGGCGCCGGCGGGAACGCCCGTGCGAACCGTCGCCGACGGCGTGGTGACGTTCGCCGGCCAGCAGGGCGGGTACGGCAACTACGTGGTGATCCGCCACCCCGACAACGCCGCAACCGCCTACGCCCACCTTCAACGCATCGCGGTCCGGGCGGGGCAGCGTGTTCAGCAAGGTCAGAACATTGGCACGGTCGGTTCCACCGGCACGGCGACGGGACCGAATCTGCACTTTGAATACCTCGTCAAAGGACGGCGCACCAACCCGACCCGGATCGTGGAGGCGCTAGGGGCCAACACCCCGGTGCTGGCGCAGCTGCCGTCGTTTCAGCGGGAGGCCAATGCCATGCGGGAACAGCTCGTTACGGCCGCCTCCGTCGCATGGGCCAGCGTGCAGTGACCCGACCACCCAAGCTCATGTCTCAGATCGACCACCCCGTGAACGCGCCCTCCGATTCGTCCACCCGGCGGATCTGGCTCGCGCGTAGCGCAGCCGCGGTGTCGGCGCTGGCCTAGCCCTTCCAACCCGCCAACGCCCAGCCGGCCCGCAGCCCATCGTACGAGGGCGCCGTGCTGGCCGGCAGCTTGCGCTCGTCGCCCGAGGCGCGGCTGATCCAGATCTACCGGGCCATTGCCGCCGGTGACCCCCAGGCCTTGCCACTGGCGGCGGCGCTGGTGCGGGATGTGCCCAGTTTTCAGCTGGGCCAGCTGGTGTATGGCGACCTGCTGCTGGCCCGCAGCGGATCGTTTCCCGACTTCTGCACCGCGACGGACGGCCCGCCCGCGGTGCGAGGACAACTGCAGAAGCTGCGCACCGAAGCCCAGCGCCGGCTGGGCGCGTTGAAGGAAATGCCACCCGCCGGCTTGGTGCCGGAACAGGCGCTGCAAGTGGCGCGCAACGTCCGGCACGTGGTGGTAGTGGACGCCAGCCATTCGCGGGTCTACGTCTTCGAGCACCAGGCGAACGGCCTGCAACTGTTGCGCAGCTTCTACGCGTCCATCGGTCAAGCGGGATTCGACAAGTGGGTAAAAGGCGACCTGCGCACCCCGCTGGGGGTGTACTTCATCACCAGCCGCCTGGACGACCAGCAGGTCGAGGAGCTGTACGGCATCGGCGCGCTCCCGCTGAACTACCCCAACGAACACGACCGCCGCCTGGGACGCACCGGCAGCGGCATCTGGCTGCATGGCGTGCCGCGCGCCACCTACTCGCGCAGCCCCTACGCCACTGGGGGCTGCGTGGCCCTGGCCAACGACGACATGGCCTACCTCATGCAAGTGCTGCAAACGCGGCGCACGCCAGTGGTGATCACGGACGAGGTGACCTGGGTTCGCCCTGCCGACAAGGCCGCCCAACGCCAGAGCTTCGAATCCCTGCTGGGTCAGTGGCAGCAGGCCAGGGCTCGGGGGGACCGTGGCGCCCTGCAGGCGCTGCAGACCGCCGACTACAACAACGCGCGCGGCGCAGCAGCCCGTTGCGCCGGGTGTCCACGGACGCGGAGAGCGCGCGTCCCCGCGAACCCGAACCGCCCACCGGATGGCGCGACGTCTCGGTGTTCCGCTGGAAACGCCAGTCGGAGGTCGCCATCATCGACTACAGCGCGGTGGCGCCGAAGCCGGCGCGCAGCACGGAACGCCGCCAGTACTGGGTCCGGGAGCAAGGGCGCTGGCGCCTGTTCTTTGACGGGGCCGTCTAAGCAGGTGTGAGCGGCCGGCCACCGTGGCCAACATGGAGCAGAACCTGAGGTTCGCCATCGTTTACAACGCGCAGGACATTCCCTCGGCCGCTGGTCTGCTGCATCTGTTCAACGGCTTGCTACTCTCGCCCATGATCGCCGAGCAGGCCATGAGCCTGCGTTCGGCTTCCGTCATTGGCAATGCGCTGCTCTAAATTTCCGTTTGTTCAGAGATTTCAAGAGCGTCATCGACCTCAATGCCGAGGTATCTCACCGTCGATTCGAGCTTGGAGTGACCGAGTAGCAACTGAACGGCACGAAGGTTCTTGGTGCGGCGATAGATCAAAGTCGCCTTGGTTCTTCGCATTGAATGCGTCCCGTAGTCGGCGCGATCCAGTCCCAGCTCATCCACCCAGTGCCCAAGAATCCGGGCGTACTGCCGGGTTCCCAGGTGAGGTGACTTGTGCAATCTGCTGGGAAACAAGAAATCATCCGATCTCAATGCAGTCTGCTTGATCCATGTCTGCAATGAGTCCCTTGTTGCTGAGGTGATCTCGAACTGCACCGGTCGCTGAGTCTTGTGCTGCATGACGATGGCTCGCGTGGCCATCTGATCACCGTGGCACACATCTCGCACCTTGAGGGACACGAGGTCACATCCACGCAGTTTGCTATCGATGCCGAGATTGAAGAGCGCCAACTCTCGGACACGCCCTTGCATTTGAAGGCGCACGCGCAGCGCCCAAATGTCTTTCAGCTTGAAGGGCGCTTTCTGCCCAACGATTTTTCCCTTGTTCCAAGGCTCCCGATGCACGGAACTGTCCAATGTTTCCATGATGGTCTCCCATCGAGTTGAGGGGCAGACAGCTTGCGCCTGTGAAATCTCATGGGTTTGCGCAACGTCAAGCTCGGCCAGGGTGCCTCTCATTTGATCCCATGTAGAAGAGGGAATTTATGGCGCAAGTGAATGACCGATGTACGCCCGAAAGCAGCCGTCAGAACGAACAATTCAAGAGACGGCTTTCGCTGCGAAGCGGACATAGGTCCCCCTCCTAAAACTGGACGACTGCAACGGGTCGGAAGCGGCTCGTGAGGGACCCACATCCAGCAGGAGAGGCACGGGCAATGACCCAGGAGGTTGCCCATTCACCAAAGCTCCGCCCGGACCTCCCAACGCGTTGCCCCACCGCGTGACGCGAGACAATACTGCCGATGGAACCCACCGACGCCGACGCCCGCCTCACCAATCTCGAGATCAAGGCGAGCTTCGCCGAAGACCTGCTGGACACGCTCAACGAGATCGTCGCGCGCCAGCAGGCCCAGATCAACCGCCTCACCGCTGAGCTCTCCGCGCTGCGCAACCAGATGCCCGCGGCTGACGGTGCCCCCGCCTTTCGCAGTCTGCGCGACGAACTGCCGCCGCACTACTGAGCAAGTATGGTGACGCGCCGGTCGATACCGCCTTCGAGACACAGGACAGCCGCATGCAAACCATCCTGGGGGCCACTGGCCAGATAGCCATTGAACTCGCGCGCGAGCTGGGTCGCCAGTACACGACCGATCTCCGGCTCGTGAGCCGTCAGCCGCGCAAGGTCAACGACACCGACACGCTGCTGCCGGCAGACTTGCTCGATGCCCGGCAGGCGGCCGAGGCGGTCAAGGGCAGCAGCGTCGTCTACTTCACGGCGGGCCTGCCGCCGGACACGGCGCTGTGGGAGGCACAGTTCCCGGTCATGTTGAAGAACGCGCTCGACGCCACCCGCGCTGCTGGCGCCCGGTTCGTCTACTTCGACAACACCTACATGTACCCGCAGGACGATCGCGTGCAGACCGAGCAGACCCCGTTCATGCCAATGGGGCGCAAGGGCAAGGTGCGGGCGGCCATGGCCACCCGGGTGCTGGACGAGATGGCGCGTGGCGACATCCCGGTGCTCATTGGCCGCGCACCGGAGTTCTATGGCCCCGGCAAAACGCAGAGCTTCACCAACGCGCTGGTCATCGATGCCATCAAGGCGGGCAAGACGCCGCGCGTGCCCGTGCGGGACGACACGCTGCGCACACTGATCTGGACGCCCGACGCGAGCCGCGCGCTGGCCGTGCTCGGCAACACGCCCGACGCGTTCGGGCGGACCTGGCACCTGCCCTGTGACGACGAGCGCCTGACCTACCGCGAATTCGTGGCGTTGGCGGCTGATGTGTTTGGCACAGCGCCTTCGTACAAGGTCATCGGCAAATGGGCGCTGACGGCGGTAGGCCTCGTGTCGAAGCCGGCACGGGAGCTGCGGGAACTGCTGCCACGGTACGAACACAACAACCTGTTCGACTCCTCGGCCTTCAAGCAGCGTTTTGCAGACTTTGCGGTGACCACCTACCGGCAAGGTCTGCAACACATCCACCAAGCGTCGGTGCGCAAGGTCGATGACCCGGGAGCCCACCCATGAAGCCCACCCTGACGCATCTGCGGCGTCTGCTGGTGGTGGCACTGGTGCTGGTGATCGTGGTCTGCGCCTGGTACCCGCCCATCGTTGCGCAGGCCAACGAGCAGATCGACGCGGGGCTCAACCGCGCCTTGATCAGCTTTGCCTCGGCGCGCACGCTCAACGGGGTCATCTCGGTGCTGCAGGGCACCGCGGTGGAGGTCGCGCCGCTGGGCGTTGGCGTCACGCTCACGCTGGGCCAGATCCTGGACCCGATCAACGATCTGGTGGAGTCGTTCTCGTCGCTGATGCTCATGGCCAGCGTGGCGTTTGGCGTGCAGAAGATGCTGCTGGCCATTGGCGCGCACTGGGTCGTCTCGGCCGTGCTGTCTGCCCTCGCCATCGCCTGGGGCGTTTGCAGCCTGCGCGGTGGTGCGCCGCGCTGGCTGACGCGCGCCACGCTCGTGCTGGCGATGGTGCGGGTGGCCATCCCGGTGGTGGCCCTGGGCAGCCACCTGCTGTTCGATGAGCTGATGGCCACCGACTATGCCCAGGGGCAGGCCACGCTGGAGGTGGCGGCCGCGCAGGTGGGCGCTGCGGTGCCCGACGACGAAACCGGTCTCATCGACCGGATCAAGAAGAAGCTGCCGGACCTGGAGGCCATCCAGCGCGCGGTGTCGGAAGTGCCCGAGCGGGTGATCAAGCTGATCGTCGTCTTCGTGATGCAGACGGTGGTGATCCCGATCGCGTTGCTGTGGTTGCTCTACATGGTGGTTGCCGGTGCGCTCGGCCTGGGCTCAAGGTGGCCCAGACCCGGGGCAGCGGCTCACACAGGGTAGATCAGCGAGTTCAGCACCATTTCGCTGTCGTACACGCAGCGGCGCTCCAGCAGCTTCCAGACGCCCGCTTCCACGACGAAGGCATCCACATAGCGCCCCACCTGGTAGACCCCGCTGGTGCTGCCGGGCTTGGTGCGGAACACGCTGTAGTTGGCCTCGGCGCGCACCGGGTCACCCGCGCTGCCATCGCCGTCGTGCGTGATGCGCGACGGGCCGATCACGTGGCGGGTGTAGTACGGCGCGTGATAGATGGTCTGGGTGGCGCCGACGATGCGGTCGCGCATCATGGCCTGGCTCTCGAAGTTGAGCAGGCACAGCGGCAGGCCGCGCTCGGCGTTTTCGCGCGCCTGCACCCGGTAGCGGCCATCGGCCACAAAGAGGTCGGGCCACTCGGCAAAGCGGCGTTGATCGAGCACGTCGGCATAGGCCGCGTTGAAGCGGTCGATGGCGTGGTGGCGCAGCACGCTGCGCAGGTCGGAGTCGGTGATGGCGTTCATCAAAGGCCCATCACTTGGCGCCAGTAGGCGTACATCGATCTGATCAGCGTCTCGGTGACCATGTGCTCGGTGGGTGCCTTGCCCACATCGTCGTCCTTGCCGCCCAGCTCCACCAGGGTCTCGCCGCCTTCGCCCCATTGCCGAAAGCCGTCCTGGCTGAACTCGATCACCTCGCCGTCGTCGGCGCTGACGAAGCCCGCGGGACCGAACAGGTTGGCCTGGCGCAGACGGCGCGTGGTCATCTCTTCGGTGTCGTCGGCAAAACCGAAATGGGTCCACACGAAGTCGAACTCGTTGGGCCCGCGCGGCACGATGTGGCGCGTGGAGAGTGAGTTGACCTGCTGCTGGATGATCACGCTCGGGAACAGCGTGATCATGGTGACCGTGGGCGTGATGGTGGCGCCGGGGTTCTGCGGGTCGTCAATGGTCCACCAGGGTTCGGGCACCACGTCGAGCAGTCGCGGGTCGTTGAGCTTCATGTCGGCCTTGAAGCTGGTCACGCCCTGCGTCACGGTCTTGTTCTCGCCGCCGTCGTTGCGGCGGCTGATCATCACCGCGTGGCGGCCCTGCCCGTCCATGACCATGCGGCTCTTCTGATCGGCGCGCCACAGGCCGAAGGTGACGAACCAGGTGTGCAGCAGGCCCGGGTGGTACGGGTCCTTGATGTTTTCCATCATCAGCTTCCAGTTGCCTGGAATGCGCTGGCGGTTGTAGCCCAGCAGCTTGAGCTCGCGGCCCTGGAAGATGCGGTCCAGCCAGGGCTTGAGTTCGCTGCCCAGGTAGTCCTCCAGCGGCTCCGCGGCGTCGCTGAAGGTGGCAAACACCAGCCCGTGCAGCACGGCCACGCGCAATTTGGTCAGGCCGTTCCTGCTCAGGTCGAAGTCGGGCGGCATGCCGCCGTGGGTGCACTCGCCCTCAGGTCCCTCGGCCTTGACGCCGTCCTTGAATGGCAGTCCGGCCAGGTCGCCGTTGAGTTTGTAGGTCCACTGGTGGTAGGGGCAGACGAAGCTGCGCGCATTGCCCACCTCGCCGTCCATGGGCGGCTGGCAAAAGCGCACGCCGCGGTGCGCACAGCGGTTCTCGACCACGCGGATGCCGTGATCGGTGCCGCGGTCTTTGGGTGCCACGCGGTCGCGCACCATGATGACCTGGCGCTCGCCCACCCAGCTGAGTTTGTAGTCACCGGTGTTGGGAATCTCGACGGCCAGACCCACATAACACCAGTGCGCGCCATGGAAGATGCGCTCGAGCTCGCGTTGGTACAGCTCGGGGTCGGTGTAGGCCCAGAACGGGATGCGGCTGGTGCCGCGGTCGTGCCATCGCACGAGGGCTTGCGGTGCGTTCATGTCTCCTCACGCGTCGGTGCGGTGAGGCGAAATGATAAGCCTACTGATTAATTCGGGCCAGCGCCGGTGGTCGCGTGGCCGGTCACTCCCCGCGCAGCGCCGCGTCCTTTGCCGCGTTGCGCCTGGCGCGCCAGGCGCCAAAGATCGCGATCAGGCCGGGGATGAGGATCAGGCCCCAGATGATCTTGCTCAGGTTGGCCTGCACCCAGGGCAGGTTGCCGAACAGATAGCCCGCGCCCAGCAGACCGATCACCCAGATCAGCGCGCCGACGACGTTGTAGGCGGTGAACTTGGTGCGGGTCATCTCGGCCACACCGGCCACGAAGGGCGCGAAGGTGCGAATGAAGGGCATGAAGCGCGCCAGGATGATGGTGATGCCGCCGTAGCGCTCGTAGAAGGCGTGGGCCTGGTTGAAGGCGTCCTTGTTGAAGAGACGCGAGTTCTCCCACTGGAACACCTTGGGGCCGAAGTAGCGGCCGATGGAATAGTTGGTCTGGTCGCCCAGGATGGCGGCCACCACCAGCAGCGCCATGGCCAGCGGCAGGCTCATGAGGCCGGCGCCGCACAACGCACCCACCACAAACAGGAGCGAGTCGCCCGGCAGGAAGGGCATGACCACCACACCGGTCTCGGTGAAGATGATCAGGAACAGCAGCGCGTACACCCATGCGCCGTAGGCCTGCACAAAGGCCTGCAGGTGTTGGTCCACGTGCAGGATGAAGTCGATGAGATAGCTGACCAGTTCCATGGCGGCGGATTATCACCACCGCGGGTGACGCCTTCGGGGCCTTCCTACAATCCCGCGCATGTCTGCCCTGCCCGCGCGCCGCCCCATCCGCGAACTGCCCGACGAACTGATCAGCCAGATCGCGGCCGGCGAGGTGGTCGAACGCCCGGCCTCGGTGGTGCGCGAGCTGGTCGACAACGCGCTGGACGCGGGCGCATCGCAGATCACCGTGCGCCTGCTGGGCGGCGGGGTGCGCCTGATCACGGTGGAAGACGATGGCATCGGCATTGCGCAGGCCGAGATGGCGCAGGCCCTCAAGCGCCACGCCACCAGCAAGATCAGCAACCTGGCCGAGCTGGAAGCCGTGGGCACCATGGGCTTTCGTGGCGAGGCGCTGGCCGCCATCGCCTCGGTGGCCGAGGTCTCGCTGCTCTCGCGCACCGACGAAGCGCCGCACGCCTGGCTGCTGCAGGCGCGCAGCGGCGAGCTCTCGCCCGGGGCGCGCCAGCGCGGCACCACCATCGAGGTGCGCGAGCTGTTTTTTGCCACGCCGGCGCGGCGCAAGTTTCTGAAGTCCGACAGCACCGAGCTCGCCCACTGCGTGGAGGCCGTTCGCCGCCACGCCCTGGCCCGCCCGGACGTGGGCTTTGCCATCTGGCACGAGGGCAAGCTGGTGACCCAGTGGCGCGCGGTGCCGGGCGAGGCCACCGACGCCACGCCGCTGCGCCTGGCCGAGGTGCTGGGCAGCGACTTCGTCGAGCAGGCGGTGGCGCTGCAGTGGCCGGCCGATGGCTCGATGGCGCGCGGCCTGCGGGTGCGCGGCTACGCCGGCCTGCCCGACGTGGCGCGCTCGCGCGCCGACCTGCAGTTCGCCTACGTCAATGGCCGCTATGTGCGCGACAAGGTGATCGGCCACGCCGCGCGCGCCGCCTACGAGGACGTGCTGCACGGCCACCGGCAGCCGGTCTACGCGCTCTACATCGACATCGACCCCACGCGGGTGGACGTCAACGTGCACCCCACCAAGATCGAGGTGCGCTTTCGCGACAGCCGCGAGGTACACCACGCGGTGCAGCAGGCGGTGCAAAGCGCGCTGGCCGTGCCCCGGGCCGGTCAGCTGCCCGCCGCCGCTGCGGCCCTCACGCCCGAGGTCGCGCCCTGGTCGCCGCCCACGCGCCAGTCCGGCTTCAGCTTTGCACCGCGCGAGGCCGAGGCCGGGCACCGGGTGAACGACGTGTCGGCCCTGTGGGGCCAGTCTGTCCCGGTGGCCGCCGACGCCACCGCGCTGCTTGAGCCCGACCGGCCGACCTCGCCTGTCGCA
This sequence comes from Hydrogenophaga sp., assembly GCF_019635465.1. Lineage (GTDB taxonomy): Bacteria > Pseudomonadota > Gammaproteobacteria > Burkholderiales > Burkholderiaceae_C > Hydrogenophaga. The sequence continues at coordinate 38,039 of NZ_JAHBZK010000017.1, read as the reverse complement.
GCCTCGGCCCAGGCCCTGCCCGAGGGCGAGTGGCCGCTCGGGCGCGCCATTGCCCAGCTGCAGGGCGTGTACATCCTGGCCGAGAACGCCCAGGGCCTGGTGATCGTCGACATGCACGCCGCGCACGAGCGCATCGTGTACGAACGCCTCAAACGCCAGCTCGACGCGCGCGACGTGCAGAGCCAGCCCTTGCTGATTCCGGCCACCTTCAGCGCCACCCCCGAAGAAGTGGCCACCGCCGAGACCGGCAGCACCACTCTGGGGGCACTGGGCCTGGAGGTGACGCCCCTGTCGCCACGCACCCTGGCGGTGCGCGCCGTGCCCACCACCCTGGCGCAAGGCGACCCGGTAGCGCTGGCGCGCAGCGTGCTGGGCGAGCTGGCCCAGCACGAGGCCACGCAGGTGCTGCAACGCGCCGAGCACGAACTGCTGGCCACCATGGCCTGCCACGGCGCAGTGCGGGCCAACCGGCGCCTGACCGTGGACGAAATGAACGCCCTGCTGCGCCAGATGGAAGTGACCGAGCGCAGCGACCAGTGCAACCACGGCCGCCCCACCTGGCGCCAGCTCAGCCTGCGCGAGCTCGACGCGCTGTTCCTGCGGGGCCGCTGATCGGCGCGGCCGCCCGGCGGCCTGCGCATTGAACTTCTGGCCCGCCATTTGCATCAAGCTGCGGTCATGAAGCGCTGGTTGCTCGCCATTGCCGCCGCCCTTGCCACCCTGGCCCTGCTGGCCGGCTGCGCCACGCTGGACGAGAAGCAGCGCAGCTGGATCTTCCAGCCCTCCGACCGCACCTGGAGCGGCGGCGCCTACGCGGCCGAGGGCATGGAGGACATCTGGATCCACTACACCTCCACCGTCACCGGTGAGCCCGTGCGGCTGCACGCCCTGTGGGCACAGAACGACAACTTCGCCCGCCGCGCCGATGCGCCGGTGCTTCTGTACCTGCACGGCGCGCGCTTCAACGTCACCGGCTCGGCCATGCGCATGCGCCGCATGCAGGAGCTGGGCTTCTCGGTGCTGGGGGTGGACTACCGCGGCTTTGGCAAGAGCAGCAACGTGCTGCCATCGGAACAACTGGCCACCGAAGACGCGCGCGCCGCCTGGGACTGGCTGGCGAAGAACCACCCCGATCGCCCGCGCTACATCTTTGGCCACTCGCTGGGAGGCGCACTGGCCATCAACCTCGCCACCCAGGTCAGCGACGAAAAAGGCACCCTGGTCGAAGGCACCTTCACCTCCATACCCGACGTGGTGAGCACCTTCAAATGGGGCTGGCTGCCGCTGTCGCCCCTGATCACCCAGCGCTTCGAGTCGATCGAGCGCGTGGCCGACATCGGCTCGCCGCTGCTGGTGGTGCACGGCAGCGCGGATGGGTTGATCAAGCCCGAACTGGGGCAACGGCTGTTCGAGGCCGCGCGCGAACCCAAGCGCTTTGTGCTGGTCGAGGGCGGTTCGCACCACAACACCAACTCGGTCGGCCAGGGGCAATACCGCGAGGCGCTGGCGGCGCTCTTCGGGCTGGACGACGGCATCCGCGTGGTCGAGCGCTGACCGGTCCACCCCCGGGGAGTACCGGGAAAACCCGCATCGCTTCTGCTACCCTCGCCCGGATGTCTCCCTCGTCGTCCGTCTCCGCGGCCAGCGCGCCGTCCGCCATGTCGCCCGCCCTGGTCGTGCTGGTGCTCACCTTGTTGCTGGGCATGCAGCCCATCACCACCGATCTGTACCTGCCGGCCCTGCCCGCCATCACCCAGGGCTTTGGCGCGTCCATGCCGCAGGCGCAGCTCACGCTCACTGCGCTGCTGCTGGCCTTCGGCACCTCGCAACTGGTGTGGGGCCCGCTGTCGGACCGCTTCGGGCGCAAGCCCATCCTGTTGTGGGGCATGGGCCTGTTCGTGGTGGCCGCCATCGGCGGTGCCTTTGCCACCTCCATGGGCAACCTGATTGCCTGGCGCACCTTGCAGGGCGTGGGCATGGGCTCGGCGGTGATGTGTGCGCGCGCCATCGTGCGCGACCTGTACGCCCCCACCGAAGGCGCCCGCATGATGAGCAAGGGCCTGACCGGGCTGGGCGTGATCGCCTGTGCCGCCGCGCCCACCGGCGGCCTGCTGTCCGACCTGTTCGGCTGGCGCGTGGCCCTGCTGTCGCTGGCGGTGTTCGCGGCCATCACGCTGGCGGTGCTGGTGTGGCGCTTCGAAGAATCGCTGCCGCAGCGCAACCCGCAGGCGCTGCAGCCCGGCCGCCTGATCGCCAACTGGCTGCAGATCGCACGCCACCCCACCTTCTGGGCCTGGACGCTGCTGGCCACCGGCTCCTACGCCGGGCTGTTCACCTACCTCGCCTCGTCCTCGTTCGTGATGATCGGCGTGCTGGGCTTGAGCAAGACGCAGTACGGCCTGGTGATGTTCACCATGTCGCTGAGCTACATCGTGGGCACCTTCATCTGCCGTCGCCTGCTGGTGCGCCTGGGCGTGCGCCGCACCGTGGCGCTGGCGGCGGTGGTCACGCTCACCGGCGGCACCCTCATGGGCGCGCTGCCGCTGCTGGGCGTGCACAGCCTGTGGAGCGTGCTGCTGCCGTTCTACCTGTTCATGCTTGGCCACGGCGTGCACCAGCCCTGCGGCCAGAGTGGCGCGGTGGCGCCCTTCCCGCAGACCGCTGGCGCAGCGTCGGCCCTGGCCGGCTTCCTGATGATGCTGGTGGCCTTTGCGGTGGGCGGGTGGCTGGGCCTGGCGCTGTCCACGCCCTCGCTGGGCGCGGGCACAGTGCGCCCGCTCACCGATGGCATCTGGTTCTGGAGCGCCGTCATCAGCGGCACGGCCTGGACCCTGGTGCAGCGCCACGGCGAGCCCCATCCCGCGCCGCAGCGGCTCAAGACCTCGTGACCCCCAACGCGCCACGCTGTCTGGCACTCGCCGGCCCCACCGCCAGCGGCAAGACGGCGGCGGCGCTGGCCCTGGCTGCGCGCTGGCCGATCGAGATCATCAGCGTCGACTCGGCGCTGGTGTACCGCGGCATGGACATCGGCACCGCCAAGCCCAGCGCGGCCGAGCTGGCGGCGGTACCCCACCACCTGATCGACATCCGCGACCCGGCCCAGCCCTACAGCGCGGCCGATTTCGTGCGCGACGCCACCCGCCTGGTGACCGAGATCCGGTCGCGCGGGCGCATTGCCTTGCTGGTGGGCGGCACCATGCTGTACTTCAAGGCCTTGCTGAGCGGGCTCGATGACCTGCCCGCCGCCGACGCCACCGTGCGCGAGCGCCTGGAGGCCCGCGCACGCGACCTCGGCTGGCCGGCCCTGCACGCCGAGTTGCAGCGCGTGGACCCCACCACCGCCGCGCGCCTGTTCCCCAATGACGCTCAGCGCATCCAGCGCGCGCTGGAGGTGTACGAGGTGTCGGGGCAACCCTTGTCGGCCTTCCACTCGGGGCGCGATCACGACCCGCACAGCCCGCTTCAGGAAGACCACCTGATCTCGCTCGAACCCACCGACCGCACCTGGCTGCATGAGCGCATCGCCCAACGCTTCGACGCCATGCTGGCCGCGGGTCTGGTGGACGAGGTGCGCACCCTGCGCCAGCGCGGCGACCTGCACCCCGAGCTGCCATCGATGCGTTGCGTGGGCTATCGGCAGGTGTGGGCCGCGCTGGATGCGCAACCGCAACCCGACGCCGTCGCCCTGGCCGAGTTGCGCGACCGCGGCATCTTTGCCACCCGCCAGCTCGCCAAGCGCCAGCTCACCTGGCTTCGCTCGCTGCCCGCGCGCCAGGTGGTGGCCGCCGATGCACCCAACGCGCTGGACCAGGTGATGGCCCTGGCCGCGCACTGGCTGGACGCCGCGCCATGAGCCTGCGCGCCCGCCAGCTGGCCAAACGCTATGGCGATGCCACGGTGTTCCAGCACGTGGACCTGGATCTGGCGCCGGGCGAGTTCGTGGCCATCGTGGGCGAATCGGGCGTGGGCAAATCCAGCCTGCTCAACTGCCTGGCGGCGCTGGACAGCTGGCAGGACGGCAGCGTCGAGCACGACGGCACCGACCTTGCCGCGCTGGACGAGACGCGCCGCGCGCATTGGCGCCGCCGCCACCTGGGCTTCGTGTTCCAGGCCTTTCACGTGCTGCCGCACCTGGACGTGGCGCAAAACATCGGCCTGCCGTTGATGCTGCTGAACCAGCACGACGACGCGCGCGTGCAGGCCATGCTCGACGCCGTGGGTCTGGGCGGGCTCGGGCCGCGCCTGCCGGCGCAACTCTCGGGCGGGCAACTGCAGCGCGTGGCCATCGCCCGCGCGCTGGTGCACCGGCCCAGCGTGGTGCTGGCCGACGAACCCACCGGCAACCTCGACCCCGACACCGCCGCCCGCGTGCTCGATCTGCTGCAGACGCAGACGCGCGAACACGGCAGCTCGCTGCTGCTGGTCACCCACGCCGACGCCGCGGCGGCACGGGCCGACCGGGTGCTGCGCCTGACGCGGGACGGCCTGCTCGACGCTTCTCGCGGCTGACGGCACTGACCGCGTTTCGCGCCTGCGCTTCTTTCGGACGTGCGGGTGGATCGCCCAATCCGTAACCCACAGGTAACTTAATTACATTACCATCGCACTTGCATGTAACGCGAACAGGCCATGGAGACAGACAGCCCCACCCCCACCACCCTCGACCTGATCATCTTCGGCGGCGCCGGCGACCTGTCGGTGCGCAAGCTGCTGCCGGCGCTGTACATGGCCCACCTGCACAAGACGCTGCCCGACGGCACGCGCATCGTCGCCCTGGGCCGCCACGCCTGGGACCGCGCCGCCTTCACCGGCTTCGTCGACGACAAGGTGCGCGGCTTCATCAGCAGCGGCGAGTTCGACGCCAAGGCCTGGAGCGGCTTCATCGATCGCCTGGCCTACGTCAGCGTCGACGCCAACCGTGCTGAAGACTTTGCCGCGCTGGGCCAGGCGCTGCGCCCCGGTGCCGAGCGCGTGTACTACCTGGCCACCGCCCCCACCCTGTTCACCGCGATCTGCGCCAACCTGCACGGCGCAGGCCTGATCGACGCCCACTCGCGCGTGGTGCTGGAAAAGCCGCTCGGCCACGACCTCGCTTCGGCGCGCGCCATCAACGACGAGGTGGCGAAGTACTTCAGCGAACAGCAGACCTTCCGCATCGACCACTACCTCGGCAAGGAGACGGTGCAGAACCTGATGGTGCTGCGCTTTGGCAACGCCATCTTCGAGCCGCTGTGGCGCAGCCCCAGCATCAAGAGCGTGCAGATCACCGTGGCCGAGTCCGTCGGCGTGGGCAGCCGCGCCGGCTTCTACGACGGCACGGGCGCGCTGCGCGACATGGTGCAGAACCATTTGCTGCAGTTGCTGTGCATCGTTGCCATGGAGCCGCCGGTCTCGCTCGACCCCGACGCGGTGCGCGATGAAAAGCTCAAGGTGCTGCGCTCGCTGCGCCCCATGTCGGTGGCCGACGTGGCGCGCGACACCGTGCGGGGCCAGTACACCGCGGGCAACGTGGGCAGCGAGCGAGCGATCGGCTACCTGCAGGAAGACAACGTGCCGGCCACCAGCGAGACCGAGACCTTCGTCGCGCTGCGCGCGCACATCAACAACTGGCGCTGGGCCAACGTGCCCATCTTTTTGCGCACCGGCAAACGCCTGGCCGAGCGCCGCAGCGAAATCGTGGTCGAGTTCGCGCCACTGCCCTACTCGCTGTTCCCTGACACGCCGCGCGTGCCCGTCAACCGCCTGCTGATCCGCCTGCAACCCGAAGAGCACGTGCAGCTGCAGATGATGGCCAAGCAGCCCGGCAGCGGCATGAAACTGCGCCCGGTCTCGCTCGACCTGGACCTGCAGTCGGCCATGACCGGTCGTCGCGCCGAGGCCTACGAGCGCTTGCTCATCGACGTCATCAAGGGCAGGCTGACCCACTTCATGCGGCGCGACGAACTCGAGGCCGCCTGGACCTGGGTCGAGCCCATCATTGCCGGCTGGCAGTCGCTGGGCGAGCGGCCCAGGCCCTACGCCGCCGGCAGCTGGGGCCCGGCCGCGTCGTCGGCGCTGATGGCGCGCGAGGACAGCGCCTGGTCCGAAGAGGCATGAACGAACAGATCTGCAACACCCCGACCGAGCTGGCCCAGCGTCTGGGCGCGTGGATCGGCCTGCGCCTGCACGCCGCCATCGAGTCGCGTGGCCATGCGGTGTTGGCGGTCTCGGGTGGCAAATCGCCCCTGCCGCTGTTTCAGGTCCTGCGCAAGCAGCCGCTCGACTGGTCGCGGGTGAGCATCACGCTGGTGGACGAGCGCTGCGTGCCGCACGATCACCTCGACAGCAACACCGCGCTGGTGCGCACCCACTTGCTGCAGGACGCGGCGGCCGCTGCCACCTTCGTGCCCTGGTTCGACACCTTGCCCGACACCCTCGACGACGCCGCGCTGCAAGGCTTGGCTGACGCTGCCAGCCTGCGCCTGGCCACGCAACCCTGGCCCTGGGACATCGCCGTGCTGGGCATGGGCGAAGACGGCCACACCGCCTCGCTCTTTCCCGCGGCGCCGGGCTTGTCGCAGGCCCTGCACGCCAATGGCCCCGTGGCCTGGACGCGGCCGATCAACGCCCCCCACCCCCGCCTGACCCTCACGCTGCCGGCCCTGCTGGCCACGCGCGAGCTGGTGCTGCCCCTGACCGGCCCCGCCAAGCTGCGCGTGTACCAGCAGGCGCGACTGCGTGAAGACGTGGCGCTGCCCATTTCACTCTTGCTCCATCAGCACCAGACCCCCATACAAGTCTGGCTGGCCTGAACATGAAACACCCCCGCCGCGCTGCGCGCGACCCCCTCAAGGGGGCGGCACCAGAGGCCCGGCAAAGCCGGTTCCTCGGTGCCCCGCGCCCAGGTCGCATCGCTCGACTGCGATCACACTCCGCCAAGCCATGAGCCACATCGACCCCGTCCTCGACCACGTCACGCGCCGCGTCATCGAACGCAGCGCGCCCAGCCGCCACGCCTACCTCGAGCACACCGCCGAGCAGCGCACCCAGGGCACGCAGCGCGCCGGCCTGGGTTGCGCCAACATGGCGCACACCACCGCCGCCCTGCCCAACGACGACAAGCTGCGCATCCACGCCGAACGTGCGCCGCACCTGGGCATCGTCACCGCCTACAACGACATGCTCTCGGCTCACCAGCCCTTCGAGAGTTACCCCGGCCTGATCCGCTGGCACGCCCAACAGATCGGCGCCACCGCGCAGGTGGCCGGCGGTGTGCCCGCCATGTGCGACGGCATCACGCAGGGCGAGGCCGGCATGGAGCTGTCGCTGTTCTCGCGCGACACCATCGCGCTGGCCACCGCGGTGGCCTTGTCGCACAAGGTGTTCGACGCCGCGCTGATGCTCGGCGTGTGCGACAAGATCGTGCCCGGCCTGTTCATGGGCGCACTGCAGTTCGGCCACCTGTCCACCGTGTTCGTGCCCGCCGGCCCCATGACCTCGGGCCTGTCCAACGACGAGAAGGCCAAGGTGCGCCAGCAGTTCGCGCAGGGTCTGGTGGGTCGCGAGGCGCTGCTCGAATCCGAGGCCCGTGCGTACCACAGCCCCGGCACCTGCACCTTCTACGGCACCGCCAACAGCAACCAGATGCTGATGGAGGTGATGGGCCTGCACCTGCCCGGCAGCTCCTTCGTCAACCCGGGCACACCGCTGCGCGAGGCATTGACCAAGGCAGCGGTCGAGCGTGTGGTGGCCAACACCGGCCGAACCGGGCAGACAGCGGTGTGCCTCGCCGACATCGTGAGTGAGAAGACCATCGTCAACGGCATCGTCGGCCTGCTGGCCACGGGCGGCTCCACCAACCACACCCTGCACCTGGTGGCCATGGCGCGCGCCGCCGGCATCCTGATCGACTGGGACGACTTCGCCGAGCTGTCGGCGGTGGTGCCTTTGCTGGCGCGCGTCTACCCCAATGGCGGCGCCGACGTGAACCACTTCCACGCGGCGGGGGGGCTGGGCTTGCTGATGCGCGAGCTGCGCGTGGCCGGCCTGCTGCACGAGGACGTGGCCACCGTCATGGGCCAGGGCCTGGCCGCCTACGGCGTGGAGCCCTGGCTCGACAGCGAGCGGCTGAGCTGGCGCGCCGTGCCCGAGACCAGCGGCGACCTCGACGTGTTGCGCCCGGTAAGCAACCCCTTCAGCGCCGATGGCGGGCTGCGCCTGCTCACCGGCAACCTGGGTCGCAGCGTGATCAAGGTGTCGGCCGTCAAACCGGCCCACCGGGTGGTGCGCGCGCCGGCGGTGGTGGTGCACGACCAGCAAGAGCTGCTGGCGAAGTTCAAGGCCGGCGAGCTGGAGAAGGACTTTGTGGCGGTGGTGCGCTACCAGGGCCCGCGCGCCAATGGCATGCCCGAGCTGCACAAGCTCACGCCGCCGCTGGCGGTGCTGCAGGACAAGGGCTTCAAGGTGGCGCTGGTCACCGACGGGCGCATGTCGGGCGCGTCCGGCAAAGTGCCGGCCGCCATCCACTGCACGCCCGAAGCGCTGGCCGATGGCCCGATCGCGCGCGTGCGCGACGGCGACATCATCACCCTCGACGCCGATCGTGGTCTGCTGCGCGTGGACGTGGACGAAGCCACGCTGGCCGCGCGCGAGGTGCATCATCCCGACCTGACGGCCAACACGCACGGCACCGGCCGCGAGCTCTTCGGCCTGTTCCGCGCCCACGTGAGCGGCGCCGAGCAAGGCGCCTCGCCCCTGCTGGCCTGAACCCGACCAAACCATGCAAGACCAACACCTGCAACACCCCACCTTCACGTCGCGCGTCGTCCCGGTCATCGTGCTAGCCGACGCCAAGCAGGCCGTGCCGCTGGCGCATGCATTGCTCGAAGGCGGCATCGACGTCATGGAAATCACGCTGCGCTCGGACGTGGCGCTCGACGCCATCGAGGCCGTGGCCAAGGCCGTGCCGCAGATGCATCTGGGTGCCGGCACCGTGACCCGCGCCAGCGACGTGCCGCGCGTGATCGACGCGGGCGCGCGATTTGCTCTGTCGCCCGGTTGCACCGACGCACTTGTGGACGCCATGCGCGCCACCGGCCTGCCCTTCATCCCGGGTGTGATGACGCCCGGCGAAGTGATGCGCGCGCGCGACCACGGCTTCACGCTGATGAAGCTCTTCCCCGCCCAACAGGCCGGCGGCATTGCCATGCTCAAGGCACTGGGCGCGCCCATCCCCGACGTGCGCTTCTGCCCCACGGGCGGCGTCAGCCCGGACAACCTGCGCGAGTTCCTGGCGCTGCCCAACGTGGCCATGGCCGGCGGCTCCTGGCTCACACCGGCCGACGCGCTGCGCGACGGCGACTGGGCGCGCATCACCCGGCTGGCACGCGAAGCCAGCAACCTCGCCCGCGCACAATGAGCCGCATGCCCGAGTCCGCCCTGCCCCCCGCCCTGCCCACCACCTTGCCTGCCTGGCCGCAGCTTGCGGCGGCCGCCGCGCAGCCCCAGCGCCATCTGCGCGACCTGCTCGCCGAGCCCGATCGCGCGAAAGCCATGACCTGGTCGGCCGCCGGTATCACCCTCGACGCCAGCCGCCAGCCGATCGACCGCGCGATTGAGCAGGCATTGCTCGATCTGGCCGCACAGAGCGATCTGGCTGGCCAGCGCGAGGCCATGTTCCGCGGTGACCGCATCAACGTCACCGAAGACCGCCCCGTGCTGCACGTGGCCTTGCGTGGCGACGCCAGCGGCGGCCCCTGGGGCAGCGACATCCAGGCGCTGGTGCAGCGCGAACTCGACCGCGTGTGCCACTTCGCCGACGCCGTGTGCCAGGGCACCGTGCGTGGCAGCGGTGGCGAGGCCTTCACCGACGTGGTCAACATCGGCATCGGCGGCTCTGACCTGGGCCCACGTATGGCGGCCGACGCACTGGCCCACCTGGCCAGCCCCACGCTGCGCGTGCACTACGTCTCCAACCCCGACGCCTGGGCGCTGTGGCAGGTGCTGCGCGGGCTGGACGCCAGGCGCACGCTGGTGGTGGTCTCCAGCAAGACCTTCACCACGCAGGAGACATTGACCAACGCCGCCAGTGCGCGCCACTGGCTGGCCGACCAGGGCGTGCCTGCCGATGCGATCACCCAGCACCTGGTGGCCATCACCGCCTCGCCCGCCAAGTCCGCCGAACTTGGCTACGCGCCCGAGCGCACCTTCCTGTTCTGGGACTGGGTGGGCGGGCGCTATTCGCTGTGGTCCTCGCTCGGGCTACCGCTGGCACTGGGCATTGGCGCCGATGCGTTCAAACAATTGCTGGCCGGTGGGCGGGCCATGGACGCGCACTTCTGCAACGCGCCTCTGGCGAGCAACCTGCCCGTGCGGCTGGCGTTGCACGGCATCTGGCAACGCAACTTCCTGCGCCGCCCCACGCAACTCATCGTCAGCTATGCCTCGCGCCTGGTGCGCTTCGTGCCCTTCGTGCAGCAGATGGACATGGAGTCCAACGGCAAGCACACCCACATCGATGGCACACCCACCACGGTGGACACCGGCCCCATCGTCTGGGGCGGTCTGGGCATCGATGGCCAGCACGCCTACTTCCAGCTCATTCACCAGGGCACACACCGCGTGCCGGTGGACTTCATCGGGGTGCAGAGCGAAGACACGCCGCTGCCGATGGCCGCCACCCATCACCACGTGGTCAACCTGAACCTGCGCGCGCAGGCGCAGGCCATGGCGCTGGGCCGCACGCCCGAAGAGACCGAAGCCTTGCTGTTGAAAGACGGCGCCGATGCGACCACCGCGCAAGCGATGGCGCAGGCGCGCAGCTTCCCTGGCGACATCCCGAGCCACATCCTCTGGCTCGACCGCCTCGACCCCGAACGGCTGGGCGCCCTGATCGCGCTGTACGAGCACAAGGTGTTTTCCCAGGCCGCCATCTGGCGCATCAACGCGTTTGATCAGTGGGGTGTGGAGCTGGGCAAGACCATGGCCAAGGCCATGGAGGCCGGCGGCTGAGGCGCGAACCGGCGCTCAGGTCACCGGTGCGGGGTTGAAAAGCACCAGCTGGTTGTGCAGCTTCCACTGTTCCGCCCAGGTCTTGCGGCGACCGCTGGCCACATCGAGCATGCAACGGAACAGCTCCCAGCCCACCTCTTCGATCGAGGCCTGACCATCCGCGATCGTTCCCGCGTTGATGTCCATCAGGTCGTGCCAGCGCCGCGCGAGGTCGCTGCGCGTGGCGACCTTGATCACCGGCACCGCGGCCAGGCCGTAGGGCGTGCCGCGGCCGGTGGTGAACACGTGCAGGTTCATGCCGGCGGCCAGTTGCAGCGTGCCGCAGATGAAGTCGCTCGCCGGCGTGGCGGCGTAGGTCAGGCCCTTGGCGCGCAACTTCTCGCCGGGTGACAGTACGTTGGCGATCGGCGCGCTGCCCGACTTCACGATCGAGCCCATGGCCTTCTCAACGATGTTGGACAGGCCACCTTTCTTGTTGCCCGGCGTGGTGTTGGCGCTGCGGTCCACGCTGCCGCGTTTGAGGTAATCGTCGTACCACGCCATTTCGCGCACCATGGCCTGCGCCACCTCGGGCGTGGTGGCGCGCGCGGTGAGTTGCGCAATGCCGTCTCGCACCTCGGTGGTTTCGGAGAACATCACGCTGGCGCCGGCGCGCACCAGCAGATCGGTGCAGAAGCCCACCGCGGGGTTGGCGGTCACACCGCTAAAGGCATCGCTGCCACCGCATTGCACACCGACCACCAGCTCGCTGGCGGGCACGGTCTCGCGGCGGCGCGCGTTCAGGCGCTTCAGGTGCACCTCGGCCTGGCGCAGGATCGAATCCACCATGCTCATGAAGCCGACGTGGGCATCGTCCTGAAGACAGACGGTGTCAAACCCCCCTGCGCCGCTTCGCGTCTCCCCCCTTGGAAGGGGGGGCACACCCAGTGGCCCGGCAGAGCCGGTTCCACGGGTGTCCTGGATCGGGATCGCGTTGGGCGGGAAGAGCCGCTCGGGCTGCAGCTTCTCGCACCCCAGGCTCACCACCATCACCTCGCCGCCGAAGTTGGGGTTCTGGCTGATGTGGCGCAGGGTGCGGATGGGGATCACCGCATCGGGTGCGTCGATCGCGACGCCGCAGCCGTAGCCGTGCTCCAGCGCCACCACGTCGTCGACGTTCGGGTACCTGGGCAGGAGTTCGGCCTTGATGCGCTGCACCGCGAAGTCGGTGACACCGGCCACGCACTGCACCGTCTGCGTGATGGCCAGGATGTTGCGCGTGCCGACTGAGCCGTCTGGGTTGCGGTAGCCCTCGAAGGTGTAACCCGCCAGCGGTGGCAGGGTCGTTGCGCCCTGGGTGGCCATGGGCAGATCATCCAGCCCGCGCGCCTCGGGCATGCGCAGTCGACGCTCGTGCACCCAGGCACCGGAGGCGATGTCTTCCAGCGCAAAGCCAATGGTCACGCCGTAGCGTTGCACTGCGGTGCCGGCCGGCAGGTCCACCAGCGCCACCTTGTGACCCTGCGGCACCCGCTCGACCAGCACGGGCCCCTCGGGCAGAACGGCGCCCGCGTCCAGGCCACCGTCGTTGGCCACGATGGCCACGTTGTCGGCCGGGTGCATGCGGATTGCTCGCGGGCTGATGACCGATGGCGTTGAGGCCGCCAAGACTGTTTGAGGGGGTGCGATGTCCGGCATGCGCCGTCTCCTATGATCCCGTTTGCCCGCCGCAGTCGATGCCTTGCATCGATAGGCTGGCGCCACCGGCTTGGTACCGGTACCATTCTACGCCGCTCATGGACGATCCTTCCAACCCCGCCCGTCGCTCGCGCCGCCGCAGCGGGGCCATCACCGTGCGCGACGTGGCCCGCATGGCCGGCGTCGCACCCATCACCGTCTCGCGCGTGGTCAACACGCCCGAGCAGGTGTCCGTCGATGTGCGCGAGCGCGTGCTGGAGGTGGTGCGCAAGACCGGCTACGTACCCAACCGCATGGCCGGCGGACTGGCCTCGTCGCGCAGCCGGCTTATTGCCGCGGTGGTGCCCAGCACGGTGATGTCGGTCTTCATGCCCACCATCGAGGCGCTCAACGACGCGCTCTTCGGCGCCGGCTACCAGCTCATGCTCGGTCAGTCCGACTATTCGGCCGAGCGCGAGGAGGCCTTGCTCGAAGCCATCGTCGGCCGGCGCCCGGATGGCATCTTTCTCACCGGCATCCTGCGACCCAGCCAGGGCCGCACGCGCCTGCTGGCGTCGGGCATTCCGGTGGTCGAGACCTGGGACCTGACCCCGACACCCATCGACATGCTGGTGGGTTTCTCGCACGCCGACATCGGGCGGGAGGTGGCGCGCTTTCTCATGGGCAAAGGGCGGCGCCGGCTGGCGCTGATCCGTGCCAGCGACGAGCGCGCCGAGCGCCGTGCCCAGGCCTTCATCGACACGGTCAAGCGTGCTCATGGTGGCGAAGTCACCGACATCAACGTCGGGGTCTCGCGCTCCTTGCGCAGTGGTCGCGACGCGCTGGCGCGGCTGCTGGACCAGCGGGCGGATGTCGACGCCATCTTCTGCAGCTCCGATCTGCTCGCGCTGGGGGTGGCCACCGAGGCGCGGGTGCGCGGCATCGCCGTGCCGGACGACGTGGCGCTGATCGGCTTCGGCGACGTGCCCTTCGCCGCCGACATGGCGCCAGCGCTGAGTACCGTGCGCATCAACGGCGCCGATATGGGCCGCCTGGCCGCCCGCCACCTGATCGACCGGGCCGAAGGCCGCGAGGTGGCCCAGCGGGTCATCGACGTGGGCTTTTCCATCGTCGAACGCGACACCACCGGCTGAACATCCAGCCAGGCTCAGGGTCATCCCTGACGGCGACGAACGCGCATTGACGCCCTCCACTGGTACCGGTACCATTCGCGCCAGACCGATTTGGTACCGGTACCATTCCGACCACGCCGGCCTTGGACAGCCATTTCCACCCGACAGGAGACACACCCATGAAGCAGCTGCTGTGCGCCATCGGCGCCACGCTCACCCTCACCTCGGCCCTGGCCTGGCCCGACAAGCCGGTCACCATCGTCGTGCCCTTCCCGCCCGGCGGCTCCACCGACATGATTGCCCGCACCCTGCAACCCAAACTGCAGGACAAGCTGGGTGGCACCTTCATCATCGACAACAAGCCCGGCGCCACCGGCACCATCGGCGCGGCCCTGGTGACGCGCTCGGCACCCGACGGCAACACGCTGTTTGTGTCCTCGCTCGGCCCCTTCGTGATCGCCCCGCACCTGACCAAGGTGACCTACGACGCCACCAAGGACTTCGACCTCATCACCGTGGCGGTGCAGGCACCCAACGTCCTGGTGGTGCCCGCCGCCTCGCCGCACAAGTCCATGGCCGATGTCATGGCCTACCAGAAGGCCAACCCCGGCAAGATGACCTTTGCCTCTTCGGGCAACGGCAGCTCCGACCACCTGACCGCCGAGCTGTACTGGCAGCAGACCGGCACCTCCGGCGTGCACGTGCCCTACAAAGGCGGCGGCCCGGTGATGACCGACCTGCTGGGCAACCAAGTCGACTGCTCCTTCATGAACATCAACACTGCGATGCCGCAGATTCAGGGTGGCAAGCTGCGCGCCCTGGCCATCACCAGCGCACAACGCTCGCCCTTGCTGCCCGATGTGCCCTCGCTCAACGAGCTGGGCATCAAGGACGCCAACGTGTATTCGTGGCAGGCGGTGGCCGCGCCCAAAGGCATCCCGGCCGATGTCCGGGCCAAGCTGCACGACGCCATCAAGGACGCTCTCAACGATCCGGCCATCAAACCCAAGCTGCTGGCCCTGGGCTTCGAGATCGTGGCCAACACGCCCGAGCAGTTCACCGCCTTCCAGGCCGCCGAATTCGAGCGCTGGAAGAAGCTGATCGAAAGCCGCGGCATCAAGTCCAACTGATCCGCCGTTGCCCACCATGCTCAACCCCGTCCCTGTGGGTGCCACCCCCCGCGTCACCGAGCTGATCGCCATTCCGGTCGCCGGCCGCGACGGCATGCTGCTCAACCTGAGCGGGGCGCACGCACCCTTCTTCACCCGCAACCTGCTGATCCTGCGCGACAGCGCCGGGCGCACGGGCGTGGGCGAGGTGCCTGGCGGCGAAAAGATCCGTCAGACCCTGGAAGACGCGCGCGAGCTGGTGGTGGGCCAGCCCATCGGCAACCACCTGCGCCTGCTGCGCGAGCTGCAAACGCGCTTTGCCGATCGCGACGCCGGTGGGCGCGGCCTGCAGACCTTCGACCTGCGCACCGCGATCCATGCGGTGACCGCGGTCGAATCTGCTCTGCTCGACCTCCTGGGCCAGCACCTGGAAGTTCCGGTGGCCGCACTGCTGGGTGAAGGCCAGCAGCGCGATCGGGTGGAGATGCTGGGCTACCTGTTCTTCGTGGGCGATCGCACCCGGACACCATTGCCCTACGCCAGCGAACCCGATCAGCCCGACACCTGGTGCCGCCTGCGCCATGAGCAGGCGATGACGCCCGAGGCCATCGTGCGCATGGCCGAAGCCGCGCGTGAGCGCTACGGCTTCAACGATTTCAAGCTCAAGGGCGGCGTGCTGCGTGGCGACGAGGAAGTGGATGCGGTGACCGCATTGCATGAACGCTTCCCCGATGCCCGCGTCACGCTCGACCCCAACGGCGGCTGGCTGCTCAGGGACGCCATCCGCCTGGGCCTGCGCATGCGCGGCGTGGTGGCCTATGCCGAAGACCCCTGCGGTGCCGAGGACGGCTTCTCGGGCCGCGAGGTGATGGCCGAGTTCCGCCGCGCCACCGGCCTGCCCACGGCCACCAACATGGTCGCCACCGACTGGCGCCAGCTCAGCCACGCGCTGTCGCTGCAGAGCGTGGACATTCCGCTGGCCGACCCGCACTTCTGGACCATGGCCGGCAGCGTGCGCGTGGCGCAGACCTGCCGCGACTGGGGCCTCACCTGGGGCTCGCATTCCAACAACCACTTCGACGTGTCGCTGGCCATGTTCACCCACGTGGGTGCGGCCGCGCCGGGCAAGGTCACCGCCATCGACACGCACTGGATCTGGCAGGACGGCCAGCGCCTCACGAAGGAGCCGCTGCAGATCGTCGACGGCCACGTGTCGGTACCCAGGCGTCCCGGCCTGGGCATCGAGCTCGACATGGGCGAGGTCGACAAGGCCCATCAGCTGTACAAACAGCACGGCCTGGGCGCGCGCGACGATGCCTTGGCCATGCAGCACCTGATCCCCAACTGGACCTTCAACCCCAAACGCCCCGCCCTGGACCGGTAAGCCCGCACAGAGCGCTCAACCCCCAACGCACAACGCACACCCCCCATGCGCCCCAACCGACTGCGCGAAATCTGGGCCAACGGCGGCGCCGTGGTCAACGGCTGGCTGGCCATCGCCAACAGCTTCTCGGCCGAGACCATGGCCCACCAGGGCTGGGACTCGCTCACCATCGACCTGCAGCACGGCGTGGTGGACTACCAGGCCATGGTGCCCATGCTGCAAGCCATCAGCACCACCGCCACGGTGCCGGTGGTGCGCGTGCCCTGGCTGGAGCCCGGCATCCTGATGAAGGTGCTCGACGCCGGCGCCTATGGCGTGATCTGCCCCATGGTGAACACGCGCGCCGACGCGGAGAGGCTGGTGGCCTGCACCCACTACGCGCCGCGCGGCACACGCAGCTTCGG
The DNA here is from genome assembly GCF_019635465.1 of Hydrogenophaga sp. Lineage (GTDB taxonomy): Bacteria > Pseudomonadota > Gammaproteobacteria > Burkholderiales > Burkholderiaceae_C > Hydrogenophaga. The sequence continues at coordinate 21,364 of NZ_JAHBZK010000017.1, read as the reverse complement.
CCCGGTGCGTGCCCTGCTCTACGGCGGCGCCGACTACCCCGCGCACGCCAACGACACCATCGTCACCTTCGCCATGATCGAGACCGCGCAGGCGCTCGACAACCTCGACGACATCCTGTCCACCCCGGGGCTGGATGCGATCTACATCGGACCGTCGGACCTGTCGCTGGCACTGGGCTGCACACCCACCTTCGACAACCTTGACGCCAAGGCAGCCGACGCGGTGCAGCACATCCTGGCGCGCGCCAAGGCGCACGGCATCGTGGCCGGCATCCACAACGGCACGCCCGAGGCCGCGCTCAAGCGCATCGCCATGGGCTTTCAGTTCGTCACCATCAGCTCCGACGCCCGGCTCATGGCCGCGGGCGCGCAGCAGGTCGTGAGCGCCATGCGCGGCGGCATGAAGGCCGCCAAGCCCGAAGGCGGCTACTGACCCAAGCTCTCCATTGCATAGGCACCTTATGAAAGTCGGCTTCATCGGCCTGGGCATCATGGGCACCCCCATGGCCCTGCACCTCGTCAACGCGGGCCATGCCCTCACCGTCCACACCCGCCGCGAGCCACCCGAAACGATCACCGCCGCCGGCGGTGTGCGCGCGGCCAGCGCTGCCGCCGTGGCGCGCGAGGCCGAGGTGATCTTCACCATGCTGCCCGACACCCCGGACGTCGAAACCGTGCTGTTCGGCGAAGGCGGCGTGGCCGAAGGGCTCAAGGGCCACACCGGTGCACGCAAGGTGGTGGTCGACATGAGTTCCATCTCGCCCATGGCCACCAAGGCGTTCGCCCAGCGCATCAACGAACTGGGTGCCGACTACATCGACGCGCCGGTCTCGGGTGGCGAGGTGGGCGCCAAGGCCGCGTCGCTGACCATCATGTGTGGCGGCGACGAAGCCGTGTTCGAGCGCATCAGGCCCCTGCTGGCGCTGATGGGCAAGAACATCACCCTGGTGGGCGGCAATGGCGATGGTCAGACCACGAAGGTGGCCAACCAGATCATCGTGGCGCTCAACATCGCCGCCGTGAGCGAGGCCCTGGTGTTCGCCAGCAAGGCCGGCGCCGACCCGGCCAAGGTGCGCAGCGCACTCATGGGCGGCTTCGCAGCCAGTCGCATCCTCGAGGTGCACGGCGAGCGCATGATCAAGCGCACCTTCAACCCCGGCTTTCGCATCAAGCTGCACCAGAAGGATCTGGGCCTGGCCCTGCAGGGTGCGCGCGAGCTCGGCGTGGCCTTGCCGCAGACGGCCAACGCCGCACAGCTGATGCAGGCCTGCGCCGCTCACGGCCTGGCCGAGCTCGATCACTCGGCGCTGGTGCGGGCGCTGGAGATCATGGCCGAGCACCCAGTGGCCAAGGGGTGACCACCCGCGGGGCAATGGCGCCCCGCCCCGCACCGCGTTCAGCGAACGCCGCGCCGGTACTTCTCGGCCTGCAGCGACCGCAGACGCTCGCTCTCTGTCGAGTGGTCGTCATCGTCTGCGACGGAAGGTGCAGCGGCCTGCGCCGGTGCCGCAGCGGCTTGCCGTGGCCCCCCCAACAGGCGCTGGAGGTATGCCGCCTGCTCGCGCAGTTGCGCGTTGGTGCTGCCCAGCGCGACCTCACACACCTCCTGCGCGTAGCCGGGATCGGCCAGCATGGTCTGCACGTTGACGCTGCGACCGAACTCACGGCGCATGGGCACCACCATGCGCAGGGCATGCGCGATGAAATCGGACTGTTGGAACGCGCTCATTCAGGTGTCTCCGGCCAAAGGTCCGTCATCACGTGGCGCTCTCGCCGTGCTGCGCCAGGTCGAGTCCGACGGACTCCTGCTTGGCGGTGACACGCAGTCCCACCACGAACTGAATGCACTTCAGCAAAACGTAGCTGGCCGCCGCTGCGTACACGAGCACAGCCAGCGCGCCGACCAGATTGACCAGGGGTGTGGCCGTGACGGGTGCAATGGACGGCAGGGCAAACACAGGCGTCAGCACCGTGCCGACCAGGCCACCGACACCATGCAGCGCGAACACGTCGAGCGAGTCGTCGATGCCCGTGAGCGCTTTGAAGTAGCTCACCGCCCCAAAGCAGGCCAGACTGCCTAGAACGCCGATGGCCAGTCCGCCCGACACGCCGACGAACCCCGAGGCGGGCGTGATCGCGATCAGCCCGGCAATGGCGCCTGTGGCCATGCCCAGCACGCTCATCTGCTGGCGCCGCAGCATTTCGGCAAAGCCCCAGGCCAGTGCGCCGGCCCCGGCCGCCACCTGCGTGACCAGCAGTGCACCGGCTGCGCGCGTGCCCGCCTCAAAAGCGGAGCCCGCGTTGAAGCCGAACCAGCCTGCCCACAGCAGGCCGGCACCCAACACCGTGAGCGTGAGGTTGTGCGGGGCCATCGGCTCCTTGCCGAAGCCGCGACGCGCGCCACACGCCACCGCCGCCGCCAGACCACTCGCGCCGGCGGCAATGTGCACCACGGTGCCGCCAGCGAAATCCATGTGACCCATGCTGGCCAGCCAGCCTGTCGGGTGCCAGACCCAGTGCGCGACGGGTGCATACACCAGCAGCAACCAGCCCGCGGCAAACACCATGGCCACGCCGATGCGCATGCGCTCCGCGGTGGCGCCGAGGACCAGGGCAAAGGCCACGATGGCGAAACCCATCTGAAACAGGAAGAACACCGACTCCGGCACCGTGGGAGCCAGCACATGGGCCTGAGACAGAGGACCGACCAGACCGGATGCCCAGGCCTTGCTCAGACCACCCCACCATCCGTTGCCCACGTCGAACGCCAGCGTGTAGCCCAGCGCTGCCCACAACACGGTGACCACGCCGATCGAGGCAATGGTCTGCGCCATGATCGACAGCGCGTTGCGCTTGCGCAGCATGCCGCTGTAGAAGAGCATGAGCCCGGGCATGGTCATGAGGAACACCAGCACGGTGGAGACCAGCATCCAGGCCGTATCGGCACCCTGGATGGCGGGAGTGGCCGCTGCCGCGGCAATGGGGTTGGCAGGCATGAGTCGTTTCCTGGATCGGTGGATGGACGAAAAGCCGCGACTCTGCGTCGCGCGTCCTGCGGTTCCGCCACGACCACGACGGCCGGTAGCGCCAGGGGTCTATGCAAACCTGCCTAGTACATGGGCAGCAGGTACTAAGTCACACGCGCGGCCTCACTCGCGCGGCCGAACCCCCGCACCCAACCACACGCCCGTGCTGCCGAAAACGCAGCAGCAACCTCGCCTCAGCCCCCAGCGCCACGCCAGGCCCGTTCGATGGCCGCCACGTTGATCTTGCGCATGGTCATCATCGCGTCGAAGGCCCGCTTGGCCGCTGCGCGATCGGGGTCGTTGATGGCCTCGGTGAGCACACGCGGGGTGATCTGCCAGGACAGGCCCCAGCGGTCCTTGCACCAACCGCATTCGCTTTCCTGTCCGCCGTTGTCCACGATGGCGTGCCACAACCGGTCGGTCTCGGCCTGGTCATCGGTGGCCACTTGAAACGAGAACGCCTCGGACTGAGGGAACGCCGGCCCGCCATTGAGGCCCAGACACGGAATGCCAAGTACGGTGAACTCCACCGTGAGCACGTCGCCTTGCGTGCCCGAGGGGTAGTCGCCGGGCGCGCGCAACACGCGGCCCACGCTGCTGTCGGCAAAGGTCGCGGCGTAGAAGGTGGCCGCATCGAGCGCATCGCGCTCGTACCAGAGGCAGATGGTGTTCTTGGCGAGCATGGAACTCTCCGTGTTGATTGAGGAATTACCGCCCATTTGACGCCGGTCAAGCCTTGTGCGGGAAGGCTGCCGGGGAACACCTGCCCGAAACGGGGTTTGACGCAAATCAAAAACCGGTGTGCCGGAGTTCCTAGAGTGGTTTTCAGCAGGCCTGAACGCCTGCACCCCCAGTCCACCAACGGAGACATTCATGCGAACCACAAGAAGAGCCAACGTCCTGCTGATGACCGCCACCGCGGCGGCCGTCGTCTTGTCCGCCGGTTGCGCCAGCACGCCGCCCGTGGCCGAGAGGATGGTCCCCGATCCCATGGGCACCGTCACCACCTTCCACCGAAAGAGCTCTGGCAGTCTGGGCATTTTCGATGGCAAGGTGACATGGACGCACGCGCCTGCCAGCTGGCAGGGCAAGCCCATGATTGCTTTCGGTGCCCCGCAGGCCGGCGTGTCGCTGCACGACCCAGTCACCTTCGACGTGGTGGCCTACCAGCGACCTGATGGTTCGCCGCTCGCAGCGTTCAACCCGCCCATGGGTTACCGCTGGCCGCTGGAGCTGGGAAAAACCTGGACCTCCACCCACGAAGTGACCAACTTCGTGACGGGCGCCAAGCGGACGCTCACGATCCAATGGAAGGTGGTGGCTTATGAAGACGTGACGGTGCCGGCCGGCACCTTCAAGGCATGGAAGCTGCAATGGACCGACAACCTGGGCGAGGCCGAGACGCGCTGGGCCGCACCGGCGGACGGACTGGCAACCATCAAGCGCCATGTCGAACGCCCGGCGTCTCACCCTCAGGGTGCAGGCGTGCTGGACGCCGAGTTGCTGTCGCGCGTGCGGCCCGCCAAGTGACCCACAGCGCATCATGACAAGGAAAAGGCCGGCCTCTGTGAGGCCGGCCTTTCTTATGGAGAGGCCAGGATCACTTGCCGCCGCGCGCCTTGGCGATCGCGGCCTGGGTGTCTTTCCACAGATCTTCACCCACGTTGGCGGCGATGCTGGCGTTGACCGCGCCCAGTTTCTCGCGCATGCGGTTGGCTTCGGCCGGGCTGAGCTGGTTGATCTGCATGCCCTTGCCCTTGAGTTCGGCGAGCGCCTTGTCGGCTTCAGCGCGGGTGTCCTTGCGTTCGAAGTCGCGGCTCTTCACGGCGGCATCCATCAGCACCTTCTGCTCGTCCTTGCTGAGCTGGTCCCACCACTTCTTGCTCACCGTCACGATCCAGGGGCTGTAGACGTGGTTGGTCACGGTCAGGTACTTCTGCACCTCGTAGAACTTGCTGGACAGGATGGTGTTGTAGGGGTTCTCCTGGCCGTCGACGGTCTTGGTCTCGAGCGCGGTGAACAGCTCGGAGAACGGCAACGGCACGGCGTTGGCACCCAGGGTCTTGAAGCTGTCGATGAAGACGTTGTTCTGCATCACGCGCAGCTTGATGCCATCGAAGTCTTCAAGCTTGTTGACCGCGCGCTTGTTGTTGGTGAGGTTGCGAAAGCCGTTCTCCCAGTAGACCAGGCCGACGAGGCCTTTCTCCTGCAGCTTGTCCATCACCTTCTGGCCCACCGGGCCGTCGAGCACGGCGTCGGCTTCCTGCGCGTTGTTGAACAGGAAGGGGGTGTCCCAGATGGCCATCTCTTTGGTGATACCGACCAGGGTGGCGGTGGAGCCGACCATCATTTCCTGCGCACCCCCGATGAGGGCCTGCTGCATCTGCACGTCGGAGCCGAGCGCGGCGGCGCCGATGGCGCGCACCTTCATCTTGCCGCCCGAGGCTTTCTCGACCTCTTCGGCAAACAGCTTGGCGGCGCGGCCCTGGTTGGACACTTCGTTGAGGCCGTAGCCGAAGCGGATAAGACGCGGCTTGATGTCCTGCGCGTGGGCAATGCCACCGGCCGCCGCGGCCAGCGCCACGCCGAGGGTCAGCACGAGTTGTTTGAGTTTCATGGTCATCTCCTGGTTGTAGGGGCCCGCAGGCCGTCGGTGGAAGCGAATCCCCGGATGGGGCAAGGGGTCATCGTCAGAACATCCACTTGAGCGGTTGGATGACGATGGCGGGGAACACGATGAGCAGGGCCAGCACGGCCGCGTAGACCAGAAGGAAGGGCATGACGCCGCGAATCACCGGCGCCATGCGCAGCCCGCCGACGCCGGCGACCACGTTGAGCACCGTGCCCACGGGCGGCGTGAGCAGGCCCAGGCAGCCGACGAAGATGAAGATCAGCCCGAAGTACACCGGGTCGATGCCGGCCTTGGCCGCCAGCGGCGCCAGCACCGGCGCCAGGATGAGGATGGTGGGCGTGAGGTCCATGACCATGCCCACGGCCAGCAGGAACACCGCCACCACCGCCATGAACAGCATGGGGTTGTGCAGCAGCGGGCCCATCACCCCGGCCAGTTGGTTGGGCAGGTCGGCCAGCGTGATCATGTAGCTGGCCGCGGTGGCCGCGCCGCACAGGAACATCACCACACCGGTGGTGCGCGCGGCATCGACAAACACGCGGTACAGGCGGCCCAGGCTGAGCTCGCGGTAGACGAACACCGCGATCAGCATGGCGTACACGGCGGCCACGACGGCGGCCTCGGTGGGCGTGAACAGCCCCAGGCGCAGGCCGCCGATGATGATGACCGGCATGAACAAGGCCCACACGCTGGACGCCAACACCTGGCGCCGGTGCGGCCAGTCGGTCTTCTCGGCCACCGGCAGGTGCTCGCGGCCCGCAATGCGGCGCCACACCAGCACCAGCGCGGTGGCCATGATCACGCCCGGCACGATGCCGGCCAGGAACAGCTTGCTGATCGAGGTGTTGGTGGTCACCCCGTAGATCACCATCGGCATCGAGGGCGGCACGATCGGCGCGATGATGCCGCCGGAGGCGATGAGGCCGGCGCTCGAGCCTTCGGGGTAGCGCTGCTCGCGCATCATGGGCAGCAGCAAGGTGGCCAGCGCGGCCGTGTCGGCAATGGCCGATCCGCTCATCGAGGCCAGCAGCAACGAGGCCGCGATGGCCACGTAGCCCAGCCCACCCGGGATGTGGCCGACGAAGGCCCTGGCCAGGTCGATGATGCGCCGGCTCAGGCCGCCCGCGTTCATCAGCTCACCGGCCAGAATGAAGAAGGGCACCGCCAGCAGCGGGAAGCTGTCGAAGCCGGCCTGCACGTTCTGCGCCAGCAGTTGTGCGTCGAAGAAGTCGAGCTGCACCATCAGCGCCAGTGCCGTCAGCATCAGCGCAAAGGCAATGGGCACACCGACCGTCATGGCGGCGAACAGCACCAGCAGGAAGAGCACGATGGTCATGCCGACTCTCCCGATGCGGGCGTGCCCCGCAGCTCGGCCAGCGCCTGCAGCAACAGCAGCACGGCCATGCACACGCCCATCACGAGGATGGCGCCAGCGCCCAGCGCCAGCGGGTAGTTCATGACCGGGCTGTGGCTGTCCATGCCGACCACCACCTGCGCCCAGGCACCGGTGATCAGGTAGTACAGCGACAGCGCAATGAGCACGCGGGTGAGCCAGCGCAACGCCGCCGCCGGCAGACCCTGCAGGCGCGCGGTGACCAGGTCGAAACCCAGGTGCTTGCCTTCAGCGAAGGTGAGTGTGGCGGCGATGGCCACCAGCCAGACGAACAGCAGGCGCGACAGCTCCTCCGACACCACCCAGCCAGTGCCCCAGCCGTAGCGCAGCACCACGTTGCCGAACACGGCCACCACCATGCCCAGCAGGCACATGGCCAGCAAGGCCTCCGACAGATGTTTGATCCAGCGTTGCAGGTTCATGCGCGCATCTCCTCGCCGGGCGCGGGTGTGCGGCGCACCCAATCCGCCAGTGCCGCCACCAGATCGACCAGTGGCCGTGTGGCGTCCAGTGCCAGCACGCCGGGTTCGCCGCAGGGGTCTTCCAGCGCCTCGAACTGGCTGTCGACCAGGCTCACCGGAAACACGTGCCCGGGCCGGGCCGCCACGCGCTCGCGTGCCTGCTCGCGGGTGAGCTGCAGAAACACAAAGCGCAACCCCGGTGCGGCGGCGCGCAGTCGGTCGCGGTAGCGCCGCTTGAGCGCCGAGCAGGTCAGCACCACGCCGTCGGGTCGCTGCGCCAGCTCCGCCGCCAGGGCATCGAGCCAGGTCGCGCGGTCGTCGTCGCTCAGCGCCACACCGCCGCGCATCTTGGCGAGGTTGGCGGGCGAGTGGAAGTCGTCGCCTTCCAACAGCGGCAGACCCAACGCGGCCGCGCCCTGCTGGCCCAGGCTGGACTTGCCGCAGCCGGCCACGCCCATGACGACGAGGCGGGTGGGAAGCGGGGATGTGGACATCGGGTAGCGCTATCCAAAGAAATCGAAAGAAGGCGGCTCTCACGAATCGCCGCCGATGGGTGTCGCATTCACTCGACGCTTGCCGCCTGGATGCGTGCAATCAGGGTCGATCTGGATGCGAAGCCCGCTATGGTAGCGCTATCCTAATGTCCAATTCACTCACCCAACCACCGGGAAAACTCTTGCCCAGCTCCGAACGCCGCCGTCGCCCCAGTGGGCGCATCACCTTGCAGGAAGTCGCCCGCAGCGCGGGTGTGAGCCCGATCACCGCATCGCGCGCCCTGCGTGGCGAACGCGGCGTGGCCGCCGAACTCGTCGAGCGCGTCAAGGTCGCCGCTGCCGAACTGGGCTACGTGCCCGACCCCGCTGCCCGCGCCCTCGCCTCGCAACGCGGCACCCAGGTGCCGGTGCTGGTGCCGCTGCTGTCGAACGCGCTGTTCGTGGACGTGATCGAAGCCGTGCACCGCGAGCTGCTGCCCCATGGCTACCAGCCCCTGATCGGCGTGACGCACTACGACCCGATGGAAGAAGAACAACTCCTGCGCGGCTACCTCGCCCAGCGGCCCGCGGGGCTGTTGCTGACCGGCTTCGACCGCACCGAGGCGGCGCGCCAGATGGTGGCGACCTCGGGCATTCCCTGCGTGTACCTGATGGAGCTCACCGCCGCGCCGGGCGTGCACTGTGTGGGTTTCTCGCAGCACGACGCGGGCTACGCCATCGCTCAACACCTGCTGGACCGTGGCCGGCGGCGCGTGGCCTTCATCGCCGCCCAGCTCGACCCACGCACGCTGCAGCGCGCCGAGGGCTATCGCCATTGCCTGCGCGATGCGGGCGTCTACGACGCGCGCCTTGAGCTGCTGAGTCCGCAGCCCTCATCCATGCGCCTGGGGGGTGAACTGTTCGAAGACCTGGTGCGAACGCGCCCCGACGTTGACGCGATCTTCTTCTGCAACGACGACCTGGCACAGGGTGGCCTGCTGGCTGCGTTGCGCCTGGGCGTGGCCGTGCCGCAGCAGATCGCGGTGGCCGGCTTCAACGACCTGTCGGGCAGCGACCAGATGCTGCCGCCCTTGACCACGGTGCGCACGCCGCGCCGTGCGGTGGGTGAGGCGGGCGCACGCACCCTGCTCGCCCTGTTGCGCGGTGACCCGGCCGTGCAGGCCAGCACCGATCTGGGTTTTGAACTCGTGGTGCGCGGCAGCAGCTGACGCACGCACAAAAAAGCCGGCAGTTGCCGGCTCTTGCGGAGGGCCCGATGGGCGATCAGGCTGCGCAGATGCGCGCCTTCGCCTCGGCGTACTCGCGCTTGAAACGCGCGACAAGCTCACCCGCGGGCACGATCTCGCGGATGGCGCCGATGCCCTGGCCACAGCCCCAGATGTCGCGCCAGGCCTTGGCCGAATTGGCGCCCTCACCCGACGCAAAGTTCATCTTGCTCGGGTCGCTCACCGGCAGGTTCTCCGGGTCCATGCCGGCGTTGCGGATGGAGCCTTTGAGGTAGTTGCCGTGGATGCCCGTGTAGAAGTTGCTGTAGACGATTTCGTCCGAGTTGCTCTGGACGATCATCTCCTTGTAGCCATCGACCGCGCGCGCTTCGTCGGTGGCAATGAAGGCCGAGCCGATGTAGGCCAGGTCGGCACCCATGGCCTGCGCGGCCAGGATGGCGCCGCCCGACGCAATGGAGCCCGACAGCGCCACCGGGCCACCGAACCACTCGCGGATCTCCTGGATCATGGCGAACGGGCTCTTGACGCTGGCGTGGCCGCCGGCACCCGCGGCCACGGGGATCAGGCCGTCGGCGCCCTTTTCGATGGCCTTGTGTGCGAACACGTTGTTGATGACGTCGTGCATCACGATGCCGCCCCAGCTGTGCACGCCCTGGTTGACGTCTTCACGCGCGCCCAGGCTGGTAATGATGATCGGCACCTTGTACTTGGCACACAGCTGCATGTCGTGCTCGAGCCGGTCGTTGCTCTTGTGCACGATCTGGTTGATGGCGAACGGCGCGGCCGGGCTGTCGGGGTTGGCCTTGTCGTGCGCGGCCAGCGCCTCGGTGATCTCGGACAGCCATTCATCCAGTTGCGAGGCCGGGCGCGCATTGAGCGCCGGCATCGAACCCACCACACCAGCCTTGCACTGGGCAATCACGAGCTTGGGGTTGCTGATGATGAACAGCGGCGAGCCGATCACCGGGAACTTGAGGTTCTTGAGGACCGGGGGCAGGTAGCGCTCGGGTGCGGGCATGGGGTCTCCTGGACGTTGTGCGTTGTGCGTTCCGCGTTGGGCGAGCGCCTGGGCACCCGGGACCGAACGCTCAATGAAATTCAGAAGGCTTCGAGGGCCATCTCGGTGACGCCTTCGGCACCGTCGACGATCGAAGCCGCCACGCCCGGCGCACGACTGAGGATGTGGTCGGCGTAGAAGCGCGCGGTGGTGATCTTCGCGTCCATGAAGGCCTTGTCCTGTCCCTTGGCAGACAGGTCCTGCGCCACCAGCAGGGCGCGCGCCAGTTGCCAGCCCGCCATCAGGTTGCCCGCCAGCATGAGGTAAGGCACGCTGCCGGCAAACGCCGCGTTGGGGTTGGTCTTGGTGTTGGCGACGATGAATTCCACCGCCTGCACGAAGGACTCACGCGCGGCCGCCAGTCGCTTGGCAACCGCCTTGGCGTTGGCGCTGCCGCTTTTGGCGAGGTCGGCCTCGGTCTGCTGCACTTGCGCGGCAATGGCCTTGGCCACAGTGCCGCCGTCGCGCGACGTCTTGCGCCCCACCAGGTCGTTCGCCTGGATGGCGGTCGTGCCCTCGTAGATGGTCAGGATCTTGGCGTCGCGGTAGTGCTGGGCGGCGCCGGTTTCTTCGATGAAGCCCATGCCGCCGTGCACCTGCACCCCCAGGCTGGTGACCTCCAGGCTCATCTCGGTGCTGTAGCCCTTGACCAGCGGCACCAGAAATTCATAGAACGCCTGGTTCTGCTTGCGCACCTCGGCGTCCGGATGGTGGTGCGAGGCGTCGTAGGCGGCAGCCGCCACGCTGGCCATGGCACGGCAGCCTTCGGTGGCGGCGCGCATGGTCATGAGCATGCGCTTGACATCGGGGTGGTGAATGATGGGCGCGGCGGTATTCATGCTGCCGTCGACCGGGCGACTCTGCACGCGGTCGCGCGCGTATTGAACGGCCTGCTGGTAAGCGCGCTCGCTCACCGCGATACCCTGCACGCCGACGGCGTAGCGGGCCGCGTTCATCATGATGAACATGTACTCGAGGCCGCGGTTTTCCTGGCCAACGAGCGTACCAATGGCGCCACCGTTGTCGCCGTACTGCAGGACCGCGGTCGGGCTGGCCTTGATGCCGAGCTTGTGCTCGATGCTCACGCAATGCACGTCGTTGCGTGCGCCGAGCGAGCCGTCGGCGTTGACCAGAAACTTGGGCACGGTGAACAGGCTGATGCCCTTGACGCCTTCGGGTGCGCCGACCACGCGCGCCAATACCAGGTGCACGATGTTGTCGGCCATGTCGTGCTCACCATAGGTGATGAAGATCTTGGTGCCGAAGATCTTGTAGGTGCCATCGGGCTGTGGCTCGGCGCGCGAGCGCACCGCCGCCAGATCGGAACCCGCCTGCGGCTCCGTGAGGTTCATGGTGCCGGTCCACTCACCGCTGATGAGCTTGTGCAGGTAGGTGTCCTTCTGCACATCACTGCCTGCGGTGAGCAGGGCTTCGATGGCGCCGTCGGTCAGCAGGGGGCACAGCGCAAAGCTCAGGTTGGCGCTGTTGAGCATTTCGCCGCAAGCGGAGCCGATGGTCTTGGGCAGGCCCTGGCCACCGAAGTCGGTGGGGTGCTGCAGGCCCTGCCAACCACCCTCGGCGTATTGGCGGTAAGCGTCCTTGAAACCCGGCGTGGTGGTGACAACACCGTCCTTCACGAACGACGGCTTGAGATCGCCCTCGCGGTTGAGCGGCGCCACCACCCCCTCATTGAGCTTGGCGCACTCTTCCAGCACGGCCTGCGCCGTCTCCAGACCGGCGTCTTCAAAACCGGGCAGTTGCGCCACCTGGTCGATGCGCGCCAGGTGCTCGATGTTGAACAGCATGTCCTTGAGTGGGGCGGTGTAGCTCATGGTCGTTGTGCGTTGGGGGTTGGGCGTTGCGCGCAATAAAAAAGCGTCCGGTGCGAGCGCTCAACGCTCAACACCGAACGCTCGACGGGCATCACAGTGCCTTGATCAGCTCGGGCACGGCCTCGAACAGGTCGGCTTCCAGGCCGTAGTCGGCGACCGAGAAGATCGGAGCTTCCGGGTCCTTGTTGATGGCCACGATGACCTTGGAGTCCTTCATGCCGGCCAGGTGCTGGATGGCGCCCGAGATGCCGGCGGCGATGTAGAGCTGCGGCGCGACGATCTTGCCGGTCTGGCCGACCTGCAGGTCGTTGGGCGCGTAGCCCGCATCCACCGCGGCGCGGCTGGCACCGATGGCGGCGCCCAGCTTGTCGGCCAGTGGGGTCATGACCTCGGTGAACTTCTCGGCGCTGCCCAGTGCACGACCACCGCTGACGATGATCTTGGCCGCGGTGAGTTCGGGGCGGTCGCTCTTGGCGATCTCGCTGCCCACAAAGCTGCTCTTGCCGCTGTCGGCCACGGCGCTGGCGCTCTCGACCGCTGCGCTGCCACCCGAGGATGCTGCGGCATCGAAGCCGGTGGTGCGCACGGTGAGAACCTTGGTGGCGTCGGTGCTTTGCACGGTGGCAATGGCGTTGCCGGCATAGATCGGGCGCTCGAAGGTGTCGGCGCTCACGACCTTGGTGACGTCGGAGAGTTGCGCCACGTCCAGCAGCGCGGCCACGCGCGGCGCCACGTTCTTGCCCCCGGCGGTGGCCGGGAACAGGATGTGGCTGTAACCCGAAGCGATGGCCACAACCTGTGCTGCGACGTTCTCGGCCAGACCGTGCGCGAAGCCTTCGGCGTCGGCGAGGATGACCTTGGCGACGCCGGCGATCTGCGCGGCCGCCTGGGCCGCGGCGGCGGCGTTGTGACCGGCGACGAGCACGTGCACGTCGCCACCGCAGGCAGCGGCAGCGGTCACGGTGTTGAGGGTGGCGCCTTTGATGGACGCGTTGTCGTGTTCAGCGATGACGAGAGAAGTCATGACGTTGTTTCCTTGAATCTGATGACAAATGACGAATGACGTCGCTGCGCGTTGATGACGGTCGTCCGCAGGGAGTCATCCGTCATGCGCGCGCGCAGCGCGGCGTCTTCTGTCATCCAAGCACCTTGGCTTCGTTCTTGAGCTTATCGACCAGCGTGGCCACGTCGGGCACTTTCACGCCGGCGCCGCGCTTGGGCGGCTCGCTGACCTTGAGGGTCTTGATGCGCGGGGTCACGTCCACGCCCAGGTCCTCGGGCTTGACGGTCTCCAGCGGCTTCTTCTTGGCCTTCATGATGTTGGGCAGCGTGACGTAGCGCGGCTCATTCAGGCGCAGGTCGGTGGTGATCACCGCGGGCATGGCCACCGACAGCGTCTCCAGACCGCCGTCGATCTCGCGGGTGACCTTGGCGTTGCTGCCGTCAATTTCCACCTTGCTGGCAAAGGTGGCCTGCGGCAGGCCGGCCAGCGCGGCCAGCATCTGGCCCGTCTGGTTGCAGTCGTCGTCAATGGCTTGCTTGCCCAGGATCACCAGACCCGGCTGCTCCTTGTCGACCAGCGCCTTGAGCAGCTTGGCCACGGCCAGGGGTTGCAGTTCTTCAGCGGTTTCCACCAGGATGGCGCGGTCGGCACCGATGGCCATGGCCGTGCGCAGCGTTTCCTGGCATTGGGTGACGCCGCAGGAGACGGCGATCACTTCGGTGGCGGCACCCTTCTCCTTGAGGCGAACCGCTTCTTCCACCGCGATTTCGTCAAAGGGGTTCATGGACATCTTCACGTTGGCGATGTCCACACCCGTGCCATCGCTCTTGACGCGGACCTTGACGTTGTAGTCCACCACGCGTTTGACGGGGACGAGAACCTTCATGCTGGCTTGCTCCTGTTGGTGTTGATGTGGTCGCGCAATTGACGTGCACGTCAACCGGGATTGTAGAGGCCACCCATTGAACGACCTGCCAATGGGCAAAAACGAACGATCGTGCTTTTTTGAATTATATCGATGGCATCACCATCACGACCAAAGTCCGAGCGCCGCGGGTCGGGATGTCGTCCGGCCGACATTTCCCGACCGCAAGGTCGGCGAACTCGGGTAATTCAGGAGGCGGCTGCATACCCCCTTGTCCTATAGTGGATCAGCGCCAGTTGCTTATGTTGAGTAACGAATGGCCAAACACATCAACCGCCTCCTTGGAGCATGCGCATGAAGCTCGTTTCCGTCCTGTCCGTGGCATCCGCCGCCTTGCTGGCCACTGGTGCCGTCTCGGCGCAGACCGTTTTCTCGGTGTCGTCCTGGGTACCCCCTACCCATACCTTGAGCGTGGCCCAGAAGAGCTGGTGCGACGAGCTGGAGAAAGAAAGCGCCGGCCGCATGAAGTGCAACATCCTGCCTAAGGGCGTGGCTGCAGCGCCCGGCACCTTTGACGCCGTGCGTGACGGTCTGGCCGACATTTCGTACACGGTGGACGGCTACACGCCGGGTCGCTTCATCAACACCCAGGTGGCCGAGTTCCCGTTCCTGGGCGACAGCGCCGTGCCGACCTCGGTGGCCTATCAGCGCATCTACGACAAGTACTTCGCACCGCTGGGCGAACACCGCGGCGTGAAGGTGCTGGGCGTGTTCACGCACGGCCCTGGCGTCATCTTCAACAGCAAGATGCCGGTCACCAGCGTGGAAGAGGCGCAGAAGCTCAAGTTCCGCATCGGTGGTGGCAACATCAACGAGCTGTCCAAGCTGCTGGGTTTCAACACCACGCTCAAGCCTGCGCCTGAGTCGTTCGAACTGCTGTCCACCGGCGTGATGGACGGCACCTTCTTCCCCGATGAGTCGATCGCTTCCTTCAAGCTGTCAATGATCAAGTACGCCACCACCTTCCCTGGTGGCCTCTACAACACCAGCTTCGTGTTCATGATGAACAAGGCCAAATACGACGGCCTGTCAGCGCAAGACAAAGCCGTCGTCGACAAGCTGTCGGGTGAGCACGCCGCGCGCATGTTCGGTCAGGGCTGGGACAAGGTCGATGCCGCCAGCCGCGAACTGCAGAAGCAGCAAGGTGTGCAGCGCATCCAGGCCAACGAGGCCTTCATCAAGGCCGTTGCCGCCAAGCAATCCGAACTGGAAGACAAGTGGGCCGCCGCTGCGGGCGCCAAGGGTCTGAAGGATCCGAAGGCCGTGCTCGCCGAGTTCCGCGCCGAAATCAAGAAGGTGAAATAAGACCCCGGCCTTCGGGCCGATGTCACCGGCGGGCAGTCGCCTTATCGACTGCCCGCCGGTTTCTTTTGAAGGCTGCTCAGTCATGCTCAAGTTGCTGGACCGCGCGTTGCGCTGGTCAACCGGCCTGATGGCCGCGATGGCGCTGTTTTCCATCATGCTGCTCACACTCGTGGACGTGAGCGGACGCAAGTTCCTCAGTCATTCGGTGCCCGGCGGCCTGGAGGTCACCGAAATCCTCATGGTCATCGTCATCTTCGGCGCCTTGCCGCTGGTGTCCTGGCGCGGCGAGCACGTGGTGTTCGATTCGCTCGATGCCTTCATTCCCGAGTGGATGCACCGCATCCAGCAGCGCATCGTGCACCTGATCTGCTGCGTGGCATTCGCCTACATGGGGCGCCTCATGCTGCTGCGCGCCGACCGGTTTGCCGAATACGGCGACATCACGGTGCACCTGCAGTTGCCGATGGCGCCGGTCGCCTGGGTCATGGCCGCGTTCCTCTTCGTGACGGGCTTTGTGCACCTGGTGTTCGTCTTCGTGCGACCACCAGAGCCTTCGTTCCATGGCGCCACGCAGGTAGGAGAGCCGTCATGACCGAAGCCTTGTTGGGATTTCTGGCCGTCTTCGCGATGGCCTTTTTGCGCATTCCGCTGGCGGTCGCCATGGCGATCTCGGGCTTTGTGGGCATGGGCCTGCTGCGCGGCTGGAACCCTGCCCTGGCCAGCGCCAGCCAGGTGATCTTCGAGACCGGCTTTGCCTATGTGCTGTCGGTGATCCCGCTGTTCGTGCTGATGGGCAATTTCGTGGCGCGCGCGGGCATGGCGCGCGAGTTGTTCACCGCCGCCAACGCCTTTGTGGGTCACCGCCCCGGCGGGCTGGCCATGGCCAGCATCATTGCCTCGGGCGGCTTCGGTTCGATCTGCGGATCGTCCATCGCCACCGCGGCCACCATGGCGCGCGTGGCGTTTCCCGAAATGAAAGCCCACGGCTACAAGGAGACCCTGGCCACCGGCGCCATCGCATCGGGTGGCACGCTGGGCATCCTGATCCCGCCGTCGACCATCCTGGTGATCTACGGGATCATCACCGAGACCGACATCGGCAAGCTGTTCATCGCCGGCATCCTGCCCGGCATCGTCGCCATCACCTGCCTGTGCCTGGCGGTGGTGTTCGTGACCTGGCGCGACCCGGCCGCCGGGCCCCGCGCCGAGCGATTCACCTGGCGCCAGCGCTTGCAGGCCATCCGTGGCATCTGGGGCGTGGCGGTGCTGTTCGCGCTGGTCATCGGTGGCATCTACGGCGGCGTCTTCACCGCCACCGAGGGCGCTGGTGTGGGAGCGGCCGGGGCGTTCTTCTTCGCGCTGGCGCGCGGCTCGCTCACGCCGAGGTTGCTGCTGGACGTGCTCATCGAAAGCGCACGCACCACGGCCATGCTGTTCACTATCCTGATTGCGGCGATGGTGTTCACCAACTTCATCAACTTCACCACCATGCCGGGCGACCTGCGCGACTTCGTGTTGCACTTCAGCCCGCACCCCATCGTGGTGGTGCTGGTGATGATGGGCATCTACCTGGCTCTGGGCATGGTGATGGAGGAGTTGGCCATCGTGCTGCTGACCATCCCCGTGTTCTTCCCGGTGATCACCGGCCTGGGGTTCGACCCCATCTGGTTCGGCATTCTCATCGTCACCATCGTGGAGATCGGCATGATCTCGCCGCCAGTGGGCCTGAACCTGTTCGTCATCAGCTCGCTGCTGCCGCAGGTGAAGCTGACCACCATCTACCGCGGCGTGTGGCCTTTCGTGATGGCCGACATCGTGCGCCTGTGCATCCTGATCGCGTTCCCGATGATTGCGCTCTGGCTGCCGGGGTTCATGAACCGATAGCTGCGACGACACCCCCTGGGAACGGATGACCCCGCGGGGATCGTCCGCTCAGGTCTGCTGGCGCAGGTGGACCACGCGTTGCGGGTACGGAATCTCGATGGCGTTGGCCCGCAGCGCATCGAGAATGGCGCGGTTGATGGCCGAACGCAGGTTGAGCTGACCATTCTCCGGGTCGGCTATCCAGTAGCCCAGCGTGAACTCCAGGCCATCGGCACCAAAGTTGGACAGGGCCACCCCCGGTCCGGGCTCGCTGAGCACGCGCGGTTGCGCCTTGGCGGCCTCGAGCAGCAATCGGGTGACCAGTTCGACATCACTGTCATAGCCCACCGACACCACGGTCGATTGCCAGACGTTGGTGTCGGCCAGCGACAGGTTCTCCACCCGGTTGGTGATCAGGATCTCGTTGGGCACGATCGACTCGCGACCGCTCAGGCTGCGGATCAGCGTGTAGCGCGCGTTGATGTCGGTGATGCGGCCCTCGAAGTTGTCGACGCGCACGTTGTCGCCGATGCGCATGCTGCGCTCGGCCAGGATCACAAAGCCGCTGACGTAGTTGGCCGCCAGCTTCTGCAGGCCGAAGCCGATGCCCACGCCAATGGCGCCACCCAGCACAGACAGCGCGGTGAGGTCGATGCCCACCGCCGACAGGGCAATGATCAGCCCCACGAACACCAGCAGCGCGCGCGTGGCGTTGCTGACGGCCTTGCGCAGTGACAGGTCGCTGCCCACGGCCTGCTTCAAGAGACGCGATTCAAGTGCAGACGAAATCCACAGCGCCAGGATCATCACCGCGCTGGCCGTGATGAAGCCCTCGAGCATGGTGCGCAGGCTGAGCGTGGTGTTGCCAACCTTCCAGTTGATGTCGTCGAGCTCGGCCAGAACCACTGGCAGCAGGCCACTCACCCACAGCACCATGGCGCCCCAGGCCACCCACGAGATGGAACGCTCCAGCACCCGCACCCAGGGCTTCTCGACAAAGGCCACCTGCAGCACCTTGACGCCGATGCGGATGACCACCAGCGACACCAGCACCGGCACCGCCACCTTGAACACGATCAACGGCACGAACTTGGCCAGGATGGCGCGCGCCACGTGGCCCAGTGCCAGCAGGATCAGCGGGAACATCGCCCCGTCGATGATGCGGCGCCCGAACATCACGCTGTTGGGTTCGGCCTGCATGTTCAGCGCGCGCTGCAACAGGCGCGCCAGCAACCAGGCCAGGGCCACGACCACGGCCAGCGCCGCCATTTCGGCGAGTGCAGATGGGCGGGTGAAGGCGGCCAGCCAGGCACCCAGGTCGTCGACCGGGCGCAGGGGCACAGATGATGAGTCGTTCATCGGTATCGATTGCGAAAGAGAGATCGGGAAATGCTCAGACGCCGGCCAACACCCGCAGGTGCGCCTCGACGCTGCGTGCCAGGGCATCGAGCGAATAGCCGCCCTCCAGGCAGCTCACGATGCGCCCTTGCGCATGGCGATCGGCCACCGCCTTGAGCTGCTCGGTCATCCAGGCGTAGTCGCTCTCGACCAGACCCAGCTGGGCCATGTCGTCCTCGCGGTGGGCGTCGAAGCCGGCGCTGATGAACAGCAGTTGCGGCTTGTGCTCGTGCAGTCGCGGCAACCAGTAGGTATCGACCAGTTCGCGGATCGCCATGCCACGCGTGTAGGCGGGCACCGGCAGGTTCACCAGGTTGGACGCGGTGGAATGCTCGCACTCCGGATAGAACGGGTGCTGGTAGAAGCTGCACATGAGGATGCGCTGGTCGCCGGCCACGATGTCCTCGGTGCCATTGCCGTGGTGCACGTCAAAGTCGACGATGGCCACGCGCTTGAGGCCATGACGCTCCAACGCGTACTTGGCCGCCACGGCCACGTTGTTGACGAAGCAAAAGCCCATGGCCTGGCGGCGCGTGGCGTGGTGGCCCGGCGGACGCACCGCGCAAAAGGCATTGGCCAGCTCACCGGCCAACACGGCATCGGTGGCGTCGATGGCCGCACCCGCGGCCAGCAGGATCGCGTCCCAGCTGTGGGCGTTCATGGAGGTGTCGGGATCGACCTGCACCCGCGAGGGGCCACCAGCGGCGATGTCGTCACGCAGGTTGTCGGCCAGGCCACGCAGGGCCGCCAGGTGCAACCGGTCGTGCGCGAGTTCGAGGTCGGCGATGGCTGCGGCCGTGGCCTCGCGGCGTTCGATGGCGGCGTCCAGGCCCGTCATCAGCAACCGGTCTTCGATTGCATCGAGCCGCTGAGGGCATTCGGGGTGGCCGGCGCCCATCTCGTGCTGCCAGCATGCCTTGTGGGTGAAATAACCGGTGGCGTGGGCCATCTCTGAACTGCGGTGAGAATCCAGACCAATATGCAAGCCCAAGTGCACAACGACACCCGGATCCGGCAACTGCTGAGCCAGCTTAACACGGTGATTGTGGGCAAGGCCCAGCAAGTGGCCGACAGCGTGGCCTGTCTGTTGGCCGGCGGCCACCTGCTCATCGAAGACGTACCCGGCGTCGGCAAGACCACCCTGGCCCATGCCCTGGCGCGCTCGTTCGGCTTGCAGTTCGCGCGCGTTCAGTTCACCGCCGATCTGATGCCCACCGACCTCATCGGTGTCTCGATCTACGAGCGCGGGCGCGAGGCCTTCGTGTTCCACCCAGGGCCGGTGTTTGCCCAGGTGCTGCTGGCCGACGAGATCAACCGCGCCAGCCCCAAGACCCAGAGCGCCCTGCTCGAAGCGATGGAAGAAAAGCAGGTGACCGTCGAAGGCGAGACGCGGGCACTGCCCGAGCCGTTCTTCGTCATCGCCACCCAGAACCCGCACGACCAGCTCGGCACCTATG
Organism: Hydrogenophaga sp.; assembly: GCF_019635465.1. Classification (GTDB taxonomy): domain Bacteria; phylum Pseudomonadota; class Gammaproteobacteria; order Burkholderiales; family Burkholderiaceae_C; genus Hydrogenophaga. The sequence continues at coordinate 1,292 of NZ_JAHBZK010000017.1, read as the reverse complement.
CCTTGCCCGAGTCCCAACTGGATCGCTTTCACATGCGGCTGTCGCTGGGCTACCCGGATCGCGCCGCCGAGCGCGAACTGCTGCGCGGGCAGGATCGTCGCGCCTTGATCGAGTCGCTGCCCGCGGCGCTCACGCCCGACGACCTGGCCCACCTGCAGCAGGCGGTCGCCGCGGTGCACACCGCCGACCCGGTGTTGGAGTACCTGCAAGACCTCGTGGCCGCCACACGCAGCGGCCGCTGGTTTCTGCAAGGCCTGTCGCCGCGCGCCGCGCTGGCCGTGGTGCGTGCCGCCAAGGCGCAGGCGTTTCTACAGGGCCGCGACTACGTGGCGCCCGACGACATCGCCGCCATCCTGCCGCAGACGACGGCGCATCGCCTGATTCCGGTGCGCGACGCCGGGCGCGGCCCGATCGAGCAGGTGCGCGCCATGCTCGACGCCGTGCCCCTGCCCTGAACAGCATGACGGCCGCCGCCACCCACGCATCGGCCAGTGGCTGGCATTGGCGACACCCCCTGCGCCCGCTGCGCCGCCGCGTGCAGGCCTGGTTTCACAACCGGCTGCGCCGCACCGACACCCTCACCCTGACCCAGCGCAACGTCTACATCCTGCCCACCCGCGCGGGCTGGATGCTGGCCGTCACGCTGCTGGTGCTGCTGATCGCGAGCATCAACTACCAGCTCAACCTGGGCTACCTGCTCACCTTCTTGCTGGCGGGCAGTGCGCTGGTGGGCATGCACGTCTGCCACAGCAATCTGCGTGGCGTGTCGCTGCACCTGAACCCGCCCGAGCCAGTGCACGCACACCAGGCCCTGGTGCTGGAAGTGCGCCTGGGCAGCGAGCGGCGGCGCCCGCGCCACGGCATCGGGCTGGGTGTCATGGGCGACGAAGACAGCCCGCCGCCACTGGCGTGGACCGACGTGCCCGGCCAAGGCCAGGCCATGCTCCAGGTCGCCTGGAAAGCGCCGAGCCGCGGCCTGCATGCCCTGCCCACCGTGCTGGTGCAAACGCTGTTTCCGCTCGGCACGTTTCGCGTGTGGTCGCTGTGGCGTCCCGCCGCCACCGCCCTGGTGTACCCCACGCCGGAGGACCACCCGCCCCCGCTGCCCCCCGGTGAACCGCAGGACGCGGGCGCCGGCAGTGCGCGCGTGCACACCACCGGCGAGTACGACGGCGTGCGAGCCTATCGCCGCGGCGACCCCATCAAATCGGTGGTCTGGAAAAAGGCGGCTCAAGCCTTCGCGTCCGGACGCGACGAGTTGGTGAGCCGTGACGCCCTGTCCAGCCAGCGCC